>DAOUME010000001.1:0-75838 GCA_034411995.1 Anaerolineae bacterium
CGAACCGAAGACGTCTATGAAACCCTATTCGCACCCCTTGACAACCAGAAAGGAGAGGGCATCCCGGTAACATTATCATTTGAAAGAACCACCACGCTTCGGTAACATTTTCATTTGACTGGACAGGACCGAGAGGAGTTTACATTTGGAGACAGCCGACATAGAATAGCCCCATTGAGGCGCAGTCATGCCCAGCTACCAACAAGCCCTTGACTACATCTACTCCTTCGTCGACCAGGAGAAGCTCCAGCCGGACAAGTACGAACCGCGACGCTTCGACCTGACCAACATGCATGCCCTCATGGGCATGCTGAGAAACCCTCATCGGATGTTGCGCGCTGTACACGTGGCCGGCACCAAGGGCAAAGGCTCTACCTGCGCCATGATCGCCAGCGTGCTGCAAGCCGCGGGCTACAGGGTGGGGCTCTTCACCCAACCCCACCTCCATACCTTCCGCGAGCGTATCCAGATCAACGGCCGCCTGATCGGTGAGGAGGAAATGGTAGCGCTGCTGGAGGGCGAGAAGCCCCATATCGAACGACTCCCAGATCCCAGCACCTTCGAGATCATGACCGCCATGGCCTTCCAGTACTTCGTACAGCAGGAGGTGGACTTCGCCGTTATCGAGACCGGCCTGGGGGGACGCCTGGACACCACCAACGTCATCGAGCCCCTGGTGGCCGTGATCACCTCCATCAGCTACGATCACACCTACATCCTCGGAGACACCATCGAGGAGATCGCCGGGGAGAAGGCGGGGATCATCAAGACGGGCAGACCCGTCGTCTGCGCCCCCCAGAGGCCAGCCGCAGAGCAGGTCATCGTCGAGGTCTGCCGGGAGAAGGATGCGCCGCTGGTGCTGCTCGGCCGGGACTGGAGGTGGGAGCGCACCGCAGCCAGCCTGGAAGGCCAGCGGCTACAGGTAGAATGCAGTCTGGCGGGCGATGACGGGCTCCTCACGCACGGCGAGAAGGAGGAGTTCTCCATCCCCTTCCTCGGCCCCTACCAGCTCACCAACGCGGTCACCGCCCTGGCCACGCTGGATCAGCTCCATCGCCAGGGAGTGGGCCTGTCGCTGCCACAGGCGCGCAAGGGGCTGCGCGTCGCCCGGTGGCCGGGACGTCTGGAGATCCTCGGCCGGTACCCTCTGCTGGTGATGGATGGCGCCCACAACGTGGACTCCACACAGCGCGTGCTGAGGGCACTGGTGGAGGACGTCCCCTTCGACCGCCTTCTCATCGTCGCCGGCTTCTCCGCGGACAAGGACATTGCGGGCATGATGAGAGAGCTGACCTCGCACGCCGACGAACTGATCCTCACCAGGTCCATACACCCTCGCGCAGCAGACCCCGTTCAGGTTAGGGCGCTGGGCGGAGAGGGAAGCGCCAGGATCTCCGTCGTGGACGACGTGGCCTCCGCGTTGTGGCAGGCTCTGGAGCGATCGAATCCGGGAGACCTGGTGTGCGTCACCGGCTCCCTCTTCGTGGTAGCCGAGGCCAGGGCCGCCTGGCTGGACGCTCACGGCGTGGACTTCGAGCGCGACCCCGCCCTGTAGTGTCGCCTGGGGAAGCCTATGCGCCGCCGGACAAGAACTCCTCTATGGCGCGGTTCACCTGCTCCGGCTGCTCCATCATCACCATGTGGCCAGCATGCGGGATGATGGCCAGGGTCGCTCCCGGGATGTGGTCCCTTAGGTAGTGGGCGTACTTCACGGGCGTCAACTTGTCATCTTCACCGCAGAGGACCAGCGTGGGGCAGCGAATCTGCCCCAGCCTCTCCATCACGTCGAAGGCGTCGCAGGCAGCGAAATCTCCATGCACCACCAGAGGATCGTTCTCCACCCACTCCTCGCGTGCCAGGTCCAACAGTTCTGGAGGGCTCTCCGTCGAGTACGCCCAGGTGCGCATCATGTCTACGGTGGATGGAAAATCTGTCAGCAGCGCCTCCAGCAGAGCGGGCAGCACTCGAAGTCGCGCTCCGCTGCCCACGAGGACCAGCCTCTGCACCCGGCCAGGATCCTCGAGAGCCAGGTACTGGGAAATGGCGCCGCCCATGGAATGACCGACCAGCGAGACTCGTTCCAGGTCCAGCGTGTCGAGGAGCCGTTCAATCACCTCGGCATACCCCTTGATGGATGTCCGCCCCTCCCCAGCGGAGCGACCATGCCCGGGCAGATCCACCGCATAGCGATTCACGCTCCCCAGACCAGCTAGCTGCTCTCCCCAGTGCCTGTGAGTGCCCCCCGCGCCGTGGATGAAAAGCAGCGCATCCTGGCTTTCCTCTCCTGGCCGGAAGACGTAGAACACATCGTGATCGGCGATGGTCACCTTTGGCATCTACCAACTCCTCGTCCGGACTTGACTTTGCCGCCTGCTCATTACTTTGGGGCGAGGGCTCGTCCCTACGCCTCCCGTTCCGGATAGGCCCGGCCTTCCTTCTCCGCCAGATACTCGTCGGCCTCCATGGCCGCTCGAGCTCCGGAACCTACGGCCGTGGCCACCTGCCAGGCCACGCCCTCCTGCACGTCTCCGGCGGCGAACACACCGGTCACGCTGGTCATCTGGCGCTCGTCGGTGACGATGTAGCCAGCCTCGTCCAACTCCAACTGGCCCTTGAACAGCTCCGTGTTCGGTACGTTGCCCACGAAGGTGAACACACCGTGGGCTTCCAGCCTTGACTTCTCGCCCGTCTTCAGGTTCTCCAGGATCACACCCTGCACGCCGTCCTCTCCGAAGATCTCGGTCACCACCGTGTCCCAGATGAAACGGATCTTCTCATCGCTTCTGGCCATCTCTTCCACGACCTTCTCGGACCGCAGTCGGTCACGCCTGTGCACCACGATCACCTCGCTGGCGAACTTGGTCAGGTAGACAGCTTCCTTGATGGCTGTATCCCCCCCACCAACCACTATCACCCGTTGGTCGCGATAGAAGTACCCATCACACGTGGCACAAGTAGACACACCGCGCCCGGCAAACTCCGCCTCTCCTGGGACGCCGAGCTTGCGTGGAGACCGGCCTGTGGCGATGATCAGCGACCTGGCGGTTTGCACGCCGCCATAGGTCTTCACCTCGAAAGGCTCGCTCGCAAGCCCGACGGCCACCACCTCATCCATCAGCACCTCAGCGCCGAAGCGCTCCGCTTGCCTCTGCATCAGTTGGGCCAGCTCGAAGCCACCGACGCCCTCGGGGAAGCCGGGGTAGTTCTCCACCCGCTCGGTCAGCGCGATGCTCCCGCCCAGGTCCTTGCCGCTGATGACCAACGGCGACAGATTGGCGCGAGCCGCATAGATGGCGGCCGTCAAGGCGGCAGGGCCAGACCCGATAATGATCAAGTTCCGTGGTTCCATAGGTGTCCCTCCACAGACGAGCTTCCGCAGCTCCCCACCCCGGCGTGCGGGTGGACGCCCGCCGCACAGCCGTAGAGGCTTCCTCGTACATTCTACCTGCCCTCACCATCATTGACAAGCCCCTTGCGGTGAGCTAACATCATCGTGCTGCTGGTTAGACGGTGGCTCTCAGCAGGAGGACTGGACCCGTGGGCGGTGAAAACAACCAGGCCGCTCTTCGCGGCCATCCCAGCTACGCCTGGCGCTTCGGTCAGGAACGCCGCCTGGCGCTGATCGACAGGTATGCGCCGCTGCGCGGACGCAGGATCCTAGACGTGGGGTGCGGAATAGGCACCTACGTGGATAAGCTCCGCCAGTTCAGCGGCCAGGTCTACGGCATCGACATCGAATGCGAGAGAATCGCGGAGGGTGGCAGGTCGTTGCCGAACCTGCTGGTTGCGGCCGCCGAAAGCCCTCCCTTCGTGCCAGGCTCTTTCGACGTCGTCCTGCTGCACGAAGTACTGGAGCACGTGGAGGATGACCATCAGGTGGTAGCCGAAGCCTACCGGCTCCTCGCCCCAGGTGGAAGGATAGTCATCTTCGCTCCCAACCGATGGTACCCGTTTGAGACGCATGGCATCTACTGGCGAGGGAGATACAGGTTTGGCAACTTCCCCCTCGTCAACTATCTCCCCACATCGCTGCGGCGACGGCTGTGCCCTCACGTACGAGCCTACACAGAGCGGGGCCTGGACGCTCTTCTCTCTGATCTCCAGCATCGTGTCGTCGTACGTACCCAGCTATACCCCGGCTACGACAACATCCTCGCCCGACAGCATGCCCTCGGTTCCGTTCTCCGGCGTTTCACCTACGCGCTGGAAGGCACGCCCCTGCGCATCTTCGGCCTATCTCACCTGCTGGTGGTCGAGAAGACCGAGAAACGGTAACCTCGCACATCCGTTCCAATGAACGCTTGCAGTCGGTACCGATGTTTGATAGTATGTCCATAGAGTGAGGACCTAGCCCCATGAACCTGTCCACCAACCTTCGACTCGTCATCACCAGGCGGCGGCAGCGGAGACACGCAGCCAGGAACAACAGCCAACTGCCCAAGATCAGCATGTCGGCGGCTGGCCTCGTCGTGCTCAGCCTCGTGTTGGTCATAGGAGCGAGCCTGGGCTCCGTGGTCGGCGTCTACGCCTACTATGCCCAGCAGTTGCCCCCACCGGAGTTGATCGAGGTGCGGACCGCGGAAAGCTTCAAGACCACCAAGATATTCGACCGCACAGGGACTAACCTGCTCTTCGAAGTCTTCGACCCGCGTTGGGGCCAGCGTACGGTAGTTCCCATCGACCAGATTCCGGACGACCTCAAGTATGCCACCATCGCCATCGAAGACCAGGATTTCTACACCAATCCCGGTGTCAACGTCAGGGGGCTGATCCGCGCTGCCTACGTGGACCTCACTGGTCAGGGCTTCCAGGGAGGTAGCTCTATCACCACGCTTCTGGTCAAGAACGTGATCATCCCCGCGGACGAGAGGACGGAGCGGTCCTTCGAACGCAAGATCAAGGAAGCGATCCTGGCTATTGAAATCACGCGACGCTACAGCAAAGATCAGATCCTGGAGTGGTACCTGAACACGGTCTTCTACGGAAACATGGCCTACGGTGTAGAGGCCGCCGCTCAGAACTACTTCGGAAAGCACGTCCAGGACCTGAGCCTCGCCGAGTGTGCCATGCTGGCCGTGCTGCCCAATGCGCCAGCCTCACACTCTCCCCTCACCAACCCCGAAGAGGCCAGGATACGCCAGCACCTCGTCCTCGATGCCATGTTCCGGCAGGGATACATCACCTACGACGAGATTCTGGCCGCCAAAGCCGAGAAACTCGACTACGCGGCGGTGCGGTTCGATATCAAGGCGCCGCACTTCGTGATGTACGTCCGGCAATTGCTGGAGGAGCGATACGGCTCCGATGTCGTGTACCAGGGAGGACTGAAGGTCTACACCACCCTCGATCTGGGTTTGCAGCAGGAGGCTGAGGAGATCGCCCGACGCCACATCGCTGAGCTACAGGCCGACGAGCGAAACGCGTCCAACGCCGCCATACTGGCGATCAAGCCGGCCACCGGCGAGATCCTGGTCATGGTGGGCAGCCTGGACTACTTCGACAGGGAGATAGACGGGCAAGTCAACGTGGCCCTGGCCGAGCGCCAGCCTGGCTCTTCGTTCAAGATGTTCACTTATACCGAGGCCCTACGGCAGGGTTACACCGCGGCCACCATGGTCATGGACGTGCGCACTACTTTCCCTGACCCTGATTACTCTAACCCCTATACGCCCGAGAATTACGATCGCACGTTCCACGGTCCGCTTCGCCTGAGGCAAGCGCTGGCGCGCTCCATCAACGTGGCAGCGGTCAAGGTCCTGAGCTGGGTGGGCGTGAGAAACGTGATCGACCTGGCCCATAGTATGGGCATAAACACCCTCACCCGGGACTATTACGGGCTGAGTCTCACCCTGGGCGGCGGTGAGGTGAGGCTGCTAGACATGGCCTACGCCTTCAGCGTATTGGCCAATGGCGGGTACATGGCCGGGCAGCCAGTGGCCGCGGAGAACCTGAGACCCGGCTATCGCACTCTGGATCCTGTCGCCATCCTCCGCGTGGAGGACGCCAATGGCAACGTGCTGGAGGAGTATCAGAGCCCTGAAGTGCGTGAGGTTATCAGCCCGCAGGTGTCCTACGTCATCACGAACATGCTTGCCGACAACGTGGCTCGTACGCCCTCCTTCGGATCCAGGAGCATGCTGTGGCTGGGCAACGACAGGCCAGTAGCGGCCAAGACGGGGACCACCACCGACTTTCGGGACTCGTGGACCATCGGCTTCACTCCCCAGTTGTGCACGGGGGTCTGGGTGGGCAATAGCAACAACGAGCCCATGGAACACGTGCCTGGCTCCGCCGGCGCAGCGCCCATCTGGCATGACTTCATGCTGGCAGCGCTGGAAGGGGAGCCGGTCATGCCCTTCGTCGAGCCCCCGGGACTGGAGTGGGCCGTCGTCGACGCCACGTCAGGATTGCTCCCTACCCAGTACAGCCCTTCCACCATCAGAGATGTCTTCCTTCCCGGTACGGTGCCCACACAGCAGGACGACGTCCATCAGATGTTCCGCATCTGCCGCGCCTCGGGAAAACTGGCCACCGTCTATTGCCCGCTGGACGAGGTGATGGAGCAGGTGTTTGAGATCTACCCACCCGAGGCTGCAGACTGGGTGCGGGAGAACAACATACCGCAGCCCCCGTCTGAGTACTGCGATGTCCACGGTCCCTCTCCTATCACCGGCGACGTAGCCATCACCAGCCCCCGTCCTTATGGCTACATTCAGGGCATCGTGCAGATCAAAGGCAACGCTCGGGGTCCGGACGTCCAGCTATACCGCCTCCAGTACGGACCTGGCTTGAACCCTTCGTCCTGGACGCAGATAGGCGGAGACCACCGCAACACAGTGGACAACGGCCTGCTGGAGACCTGGGACGTGAGGAATCTAGATGGGCTTTATACCCTGCAACTGTCGGTCGTGGACTGGAACAACGCCTATCGCCAGTCGACGATCCAGGTGACGGTGGACAACACCGCCCCCTCTGTGGAGATCACGTACCCCATCACCCAGCAACTCTACGTCATGGAGACCGACGAGTGGGTCAGTATCCAGGCCCAGGCCACCGACAACTTCTCCATGGATAGGGTCGAATTCTACTTCGACGATGAAATGCTGACTTACGACACAGTAAGCCCCTACAACCAACGCTGGACCATCGTCATGACCACGACCCAGGAGCAGGACGCCGCCTTGCGAAAGCTCTTCACCGACGAAGTGCCCGTCGAGGAGTGGCCCATAGCCAGTCTGCCCATCGACCACGAAGGCGATTTGACCCCTGAGGAGCTTGTCCTCAGGGTGACCAACAGTATCACTGTGCCTCACACCATTCGTGTGGAGGCGGTGGACGCTGCGGGCAACCGCACCAAGAGCGAAGAGGTCATGATCTTCGTAGTCCACCAACAGGAGGAAGAGGAGACGTCGGAGGCCCCACCGGGCGCACTGCCAGAAAACCGCTGGGCCTTCGTGCGTCGGGAAGAGGAACTCGCGGTGCTGGCATGACGAGTATCCTGGTCACCAACGACGACGGCATCAGCGCGCCGGCGCTGCTTCCCCTCAAGCAGGCCCTGCATCAGATTGGCAAGGTGACCATCATCGCTCCGGACCGGCAACGGACAGCCTCGGGCCACGCCAAGACGATGCACAAGCCGCTGCGCATCAAAGAGGTCACCTTGGCCGATGGAGCCCTCGCCTACGCTTGCAGCGGCGCCCCCTCCGACTGTGTGGCCATGGCCGTCCTTGGCTTTCTAGCCCACCCGCCCGATCTCGTGGTATCCGGCATCAACCCGGGTGCGAACGTAGGTCAGGATATCACCTACTCCGGCACTCTGGCAGCAGCCTTCGAAGGTACTGTGTCTGGCATTCCTTCCATCGCGGCTTCCCTCGACACCTTTGAAGAAGGAGATTTCACCTATGCCGCGCGCTTCGTCGCCGGGCTGGCTGAGGAAGTCCTGGCCCGAGGCTTACCCCAGAACGTACTCCTGAACGTCAATGTGCCCGATGTGACCGAGGAGCAGATCGCAGGCGTAGAGATTACCCGACTCGGCAAGAGGCTCTACCGGGACCAACTGATACGGCGGGAGGACCCCCGCGGTCGGGCCTACTACTGGATCGGGGGGCCGCGACCCACGGGTGACACGGGAGAGGAAGGCACTGATTTCTGGGCCCTGGCCTCCCATCGTGTCTCCATAACCCCTCTGCGGCTGGACATGACCGATCGGAACTTCATCGAGGAACTGAAGTCCTGGAATCTTGGCTCCTGAACTCGACGGCGAACGCTCGCACCTGGTGTCCGTCGGGGCCATCGAAAGGAGTTCAGTGGACTTCTGGCAGACAGTGCAAGCGAGGCAGAGTGTACGAGCCTTCGACCAGGAGCGCGATGTTCCCTCGGAGACGGTCACCAGGCTCCTCGAAGCTGCCATCCGTGCACCATCCGCAGGCAATTGCCAGCCCTGGCGGTTCTTCGTGGTGCGGAATGAGGAGATCAAAAGGGACCTCGCGCGAGCCGCACTGGACCAGTGGTTTGTCAGCACCGCCCCGGTAGTGATTGTGGTTTGCGCCGACCCCGAGAGATCAGCCCGCAGATACGGCAACCGTGGGCGACACCTCTACTCGCTCCAGGACACCGCCGCGGCCACCGAGAATCTGCTCCTGGCAGCCGCGGCCGCAGGTCTGGGCGCTTGCTGGGTGGGCGCCTTCGACGAGGAGGAGGTGGCGCGAGCCCTCGATCTGGACCCGCTGCTGCGTCCGGTGGCTATACTGCCCATTGGTTACCCTGCGAAGGACCTGGGAGCGCGGGCAGAGCGCCGTCCTCTGGGGGCGGTGATCGAGCTAATTACCTAGCCCGGAGCGCGGCGAGTAGTTGCCAGTTGGGCAGATCGCGGGTATGATGGGGGTCGCGTGATGAGAAGCGCCCTTCAGGAGGGCAAGGAACCAAGGAGGAAGGCTGTCATGGCAACCAGGTATGCGTTCTTTGAGGGTAGCATCGTGCCCATAGAAGAGGCAAAGGTCAGCATCATGACCCATGCCTTCAACTACGGGACGGGCTGCTTCGAGGGTATTCGCGCCTACTGGAACGAGACTCAGAAGCAGCTCTACGTTTTCAAGCTGAGAGAACACTACCAACGCTTCATGCAGTCGTGCAAGATCATCCTCATCTCCCTTCCCTACAGCGTCGACCAGTTGTGCAAGACGACCATCGAATTGCTGCAGACCGAAGGCTTTCGCGAGGACACGTACATCCGTCCGCTGGCGTACAAGGCCGAGTCGGGTGTCGGCGTCAGGTTGCACAACCTGAGAGACGCATGCGCCATCTTCGCCACCCCTTTCGGCAAGTACATCGACAAGGAAGAAGGGGCCAAGGTCGGGGTGTCCTCCTGGCGCCGAATCAACGACAACTCTGTGCCGGCACGAGCGAAGATCACCGGCGCCTACATCAACTCGGCGCTGATCAAGACCGACGCCATGATGAACGGGTTCGACGAGGCCATCGTGCTCACCCAGGAGGGGCACGTCTCTGAGGGGAGCGCCGAGAACCTGTTCATCGTCAGGGACGGCAAGCTGATCACCTCTCCTATCACGGACGACATCCTGGAAGGCATCACCAGGACTACCCTCATGGAGCTGGCCCTCAAGGAGCTCGGCGTGGAGACCATCGAGCGTCCCATAGACCGCACCGAGCTCTATGTTGCCGACGAGGCCTTCTTCTGCGGCACGGGCGTGCAGATAGCAGCTATCTCCGAGATCGACCACCGTCCTGTGGGCACAGGGAAGATCGGCCCGATCGTCAGAGAGTTGCGCGACCTGTACTTCAGCATCGCGCGGGGAGAGAGGGAAGACTACAATCACTGGGTAAGCCCGGTGTACGCTCCTGTCCCGGCGGCCTAGCCGCGCGGCAGCCCGCGAACCTGCCACCTCGCGGGCTGTCAGACCAAACAGGCGCAGCTAGGGAGCCAGGACTTCCAGGGTTATCGGCAGAAGCAACTGGTCCGCCAGCGCGGCGCCGCCCGCGTCTGTGACCCCCAGTCTACTGAGGTCGTCCAGTTCGTATAGCCCTATCGCCAGGCTATAGCTGCCCGGGGGCACGTCCGACTCCATCGCGACCAAATGTTCATCCTCTACCACCTCGCCCGGGACCCAGGACCACGTGGGGTAGATGCCGCTCTCTGGAGGGCCATCCCCCTGGGCATATACCTGCCCCTGTTCATCAACGAGGTGCACAAAGACACTGTAGTCGCCGGAGACCTCCGTTCTTGCCCGCCAGTAGAGAGTCAACCGGAAGTAGTTGCCGGGCTTCGCCCGGTTGTCGGTCAGCCTGTAAGCTAGGAGCTCTATCTGGTCATCGAAGATGAAAGGCCCCACCCGGACCGCATCGGATAGATCCACCGGTTCCGCCCGCAGGACCTGCACTCTGCCCAGGTCAACGGTGGGTGAGACTGCGTCGCCACGCTCGCCGAGAACCTCCAATCTCTCCCCCGTATCGGGCCGATAGAGCCCCGCTCGGAGTACGTAGACCCCTGGAGGGGTTTCGCGCGACACGCTGAGCACGTGGAGATCAGATACGTAGAACCCGGGCGACCAGGTCGACGTGGGGATGTTCGAAGGGCTCTGCTCCTCCGAGAGACTCCAGGAGATGTAGTTGGGACGCAGGTCGTCCAGGTGCAAGAAAGAGCTGTAGTCCTCTTCCAGCCTTTCCTGTGCTTCCCAGTAGAGTCTGACGTCCAGACGGCCACCGGCCACGATCCTCTCGCTGCTGAGGTCGTGCCCGAGCAACAGGACCTTGTTGCCCAGATTCACTCGAGCGGGATACTCTACCCCCAGCACCTGCCCCGGCGGAGAAGTCTTGCGAAACCAGGTGGTGTGCGTATCCACGAAGCCCTCCTTGGCCAGCAGTAGCGCCAGGAGGAGGAAACAGAGCATCCCAGCCGTGGGCAAGGAGAGACGGCTTCCAGGAACCAACTCAGCAGACCGGATTTCTCCACGCCGTCGCCTGACGCAGAGCAGAGCGCTCCCGCCTACCAGGAAGAGCACCGAGACCAGCGAGACGATGTTGGCTATCTTCCTCACGGGCGTGTCTCCGAAGCGAACGGAGACATCGTGCTCGCCCGCTGGGACCTCGAAGGTGATCAGTCCTTCCGGATACGATGGCCTGATGACGACAGGTTCGCCGTCCACCAGCGCCTGCCAGCCTGGAAAGTAGAAGGTATTGAAGCGGATGGTGAGTGGCTCGGCGGTCGAGAGAAGGTACTCGTCGGACACCACCGTGTGCTCCACCAGTTCAGCCTGGGCAGAATCCGGGAGAGTATCGACATCCAGCTTCGAAATAGGGAGGGAAGAGAGATACTGGGGCACAAGCGGCGAGTACGTCGGGTCCTCCACGACCCACACTGGCAAACACTCACCGTCGCTCGTGGAGCCAATGATCCCGGTCCGCACTTCGTGGGCCACGACGTCTGTGGCGGAAAGCTCCTCCCGAGGAGCAGCAGGCCACTGGGAGTAGAGATGCACGAAAGCAGCCGTTACCGTAGCCGTCAGCGACAGCCCCAGCAAGGCGAGCCTCAGGTGAGGCCAGCGTAGCCCCGACCACAGTGTGACACTCGCTGCCACCAGCACGGCCGCTCCCAGGATGGCGACGCCCAGGAATCGCCATGGGAACTGTGCGAAGCTGAGAAAGGGCAGGTGCTCCCACAGGGGAGTTGATGCCGGTACGGTCATGAACACTGCTACCAGGAGCATGACAGGGAAAAAGGCTGCCTGCTTCTTCTGTTCCCTGCTCAGCGGGCAGATGGCAATGCCGATCAGGCCCAGAACTCCGAGGATCACCTGAGCTGTCCCCAGGTTCAGACGCCAGACGGGGTTGAGAGAAGAGCTGTCTGGGGCGACGGAGGGAGAGAATACCTCCTCCAGGGTGAGGAAGTGCTGGCTGAAAGCGAAGTAGTCCTGCCGGAGCCTGTCGAGCTGGGCCAGGGGCTGCTCCAGTACAACCGGCACCAAGAAGAAGGAGACGATGGAGAGGGAGGCGACCAGAGCCGCGACCATCCATTTGGCCCTGTCCCACCTCCGCAAGGAGACGATGAGCCACACTCCAAAGAGGACCAGGAAGGGAAAGAAGAGCATACCGCTGACGTTGTGAGCGAAGACGACGGCTCCGCACAGGGCGGAAGTCGTGAGCAAATAGAGGGGGTGATCCCTGGTCAGCAGCCGACGCAAGGACCACAGAGCGGCCGGCATGATGCATATGGCCAGGAGCTGTGCATACCCCCCGCGGACGAAGATCTCCCGCAGCAGGAAAGGTGCGTACACGAAAGCGGCAGCAGCCAGGATCCCGGCCCTGGCACCCAGGATGTCCTTGGTCAGGGAATAGACGCCCCATCCGCCAAGAACCAGGCAGCAGATCACCACCAGCTTGAACGCACTTTCGAACCCCAAGCCAAGTACGTGCACCGCCTCGGTCAGGAGGTAGAGCATAGGGGCGAAGTAGTTGAAGATGGGATAACCGTAGCCGAAGGCCATGTCGGGGGCCCACCGCGGACAAAAGACACCGTCGTGCCAGGCCTGATCGATCTCCACCACCCTCAGCAGGTGGAGGTAACCATCTGCCGTCCTGGGCAGACCAGGTTGGAGGAGGGTGATGGCTACGAAGCTGGGAAGCACGAGCACCACCAGCCAGCCAGGATCGAGCCTGGCGATTAGCCACTTGAGGAACCTCCGTCCAGATTCTGCACCGATTCTCGAACGTTCAGCCATTTCTTGTCTGGGCCATCAATCCGTGCTGTTCAGCCACGACCACCCACCGGTCTTGCTATCCACCAGCATCAGGAATCCACGCTCAGCTCTGGTCACCTCGACTACCTGGTCCATGGACAGCTCCATGACCTGCACCAGGTCCAGCGTAGAGTTGATGACCTGACCAACGTCGTAGAGTGCTGATAGCTGAGTGTGCTCCTTTCTCAAGGCGTCCAGTTCGTCCCGTAGGGCACGGAAGGAACTGTCCAACTCTGGCAGCCAGGACTCGAGGTCCCTGGTGGCCTCCAGCAGCCCGGGAACACCCTCCGCCAGCGGTCCCAGGACGTCCGGGATCAGCCTCTCGTCGCACGTCAACTCGCCGCTTCGCAACGCCTCCAGGCGGCGCTTCTCCTCCGCGAAGAAGGCGGACACCTCTGCCAGATAGCTGTGCAGGGCATTGAGCTCCATTGGATCTCTTCCAGTCATCCAAACCTGCGAGCGCTTTCTATACTCCCCATCGCCCCCGCGACAAGTCTCCTGGCGAGCGAAACCCCCGAACACGACGGTGACGGACTGTCCCCTTCCCGCTAATCCGCCATCTGCCCCTGACCCACCGCCGCACGTCCTTGGGGCCGTAGAGTTGCCGCCAAGGCACGACGTCGTGGCCAGCTCGAGGTTTGCGCGACGGGTACTTGGGGAGCGGTTCCTAGCGGACTGTCCTCGGACGCATCGACATTATACGAGAATGCACCACACGGAGCAATGGACCAGGAGTAGACGTGGGAAGACCCTGGCTCGGACGGCGGCGGCTCGCTATGAACCCGACTGGACCGCCCCGCAACGCATACGGCGCTTGCTCCTCGCCCTGGCCTTCCACGCGCTTTGCAGGGGTCATGGCGCCCTCCGTCGAAGACCGAGCCACGACAACAGGTAGGCCACGGCTGCCACCAGGTAGAGAGCGCGTATGCCGAAGACGAGAGAAGAGTACTCCAACATGCCCCCCACCACGGAGCCCAGCAGGTTCGACCCGAAGGCCAGCTCGACGCTCTTCAATTGTCGCAAAGAGGTGGCGAAGATGATACCCGCGAAGAAGAGCGGCAAGGACATGGCCAGCCCCGAGATGAGCCCTCTGAGGACGAAGCTCTGACCCAGCATGCTGCTCACGGGCACAGCGTAGTTGAGGAGCAGCGAGGCCAGCAACAGCACATAGAAGGGCCTTACGTCGCTGGGCTTGAACTTGAGAACGAACATGTTGGCACCGAGGATCATGATCAGGATCGCCGAGATGACGACAGAATTGACTATCCAGGTAGATCCGAAAAGCAGCGCTGTCTCAGTGATGCTCTTGGTCTCGATGAGGAAGAAGGCACAGCCGAGAAAGAAGAAGTGGAGATCGATCCTGGCCGATTCCGGAAACACGCGCAGGATCACCCAGGCAGACAGGATCAGCAGTACGAGCAAGACCTGCCAGTAGACAGCGGGCACCCTCTTGTCCCGGAGATAGAGATAGGGCCAGTCATCCGTCGCGGGGGGAACCGTGCCCCCGTAGCCCAGACGCCTGTCCGCCGCCAACTGCTCCAGCCGGTGCTCCTCGGTGAGTTGGGCTCCCCCCAGTCCTGGGCCGACGATGAAAGATATCCCACCGTCGTAGCCGACCTCGAAAGCCAGGGGATCGCTGTCGAATACGGTGGTCAGCATACCCCTGATGCGGTCTCCGATCCACTTCTTAGCCACCGAGAAGGTGACGGCCACCACCCCCCGGTCCTTGAGATGCGCCTTGGCCTCCTCCAGGCACTCAGTCGTATACACGAAGTTGTCCAGCCGTACGCTGGACATGCTGGAGAAGAGAGTGTGGGAATCCAGAAAGCCGAACACGATCAGGTCATACTTGCGGTCGGTCTTCTCGAAAAAGGAACGGGCATCGTCGATCACCACATCCACCTGGGGTGATTCATACGGTCTCTCGGGGTGGAGTCGCCTGCCCAGTTGCGCAATCACCGGGTCGATCTCCACCGCGTCCACGTGATCCATGCCGTGGCGCACGGCGGCGGCGACGTCGTTGCCCGCGCCAGCCCCGACGACGAGCACATCGCCCCCGGAGGCAGTGAAGTCGTAGGGAAGGTCATAGGCACGACGGGCCACCTGGACATCTGGTGAAAGATCGCCGTATAGCCCTGCGAACTCCGCCGACAGGTCCAGCGCCTTCTGGTGGTAGTCCTGGTTGACGACCAGCCTGTGACCCCACTGCACTTCCTGCTCACCCGACTCCCCACCACCTAGCTCGATGGGCTGCACGTCTATTCTGTAGTACGGAGACCACAAGGACTCCCCCCTGTAGATGAACAGGAGCGCCACACACACCGCGGCGACAGCCCCGTTGGCCAGCAACACGTACGTCCCGCCCCGCAGAAACCAGAGCGACAGCGCCAGGGCCAGCAGAAACCAGCAAAAGGGAGGCAGGCTGAGAAAGGATATGGCTGAGAAGGTCCAGATGCCCAGCAGGCTGCCCAGGATGTTGATCGTGTAGCCAGTAAGAGGGCGGAACTGGTTCATCAGTCTGCCCGTCAACTGGCCAAAGGGCAGAAAGATGACCACCGTCAAGAAGAAGAAGACCACGATAGTCCCGACGAAGACCACGATATTGAGGAAGGACGACCTGATGGTCAGGGACCAAATGAACTCCTCCTGCGAGGGATACCTGATGAGATCGAAGATCCGCGTCCTGGCCCCGAACAGGGTGAGGGCGGTCAGGAGAGTGATCAAAGGCACGGTGGCCGGGAACAGGTTCTCCCGCCGGCGCACCATGGCAAAGCCAACGCCTAACCCCATGAACGCCGCCAGAAGAGGGAGATTCTTGAAGTAGGCGAACAGGCGAAACTCTTCCGAGAGCCACCTGATGAAGAGCATTTCGAAGTACAAGCCCAGAAAACTGATCAGAAAGAGATCAAGGGCCTTGGTCCGTCGGCTCCGCTGTGCATAGAAGCTCTGAGGTGGGCGGAACACTGCCTCCACAGCGCTGGCCACGCGACCCCTCGCCAGGTAGAGCAGTGGTGCGGCCACCGCCAGCAGCAACCCACAGCCAATCATGGCCCCTCGCAGGGCGCCGACCGCCTCGCCGAGAAACTCCTCTGATGGATCGCTGGACCAGACTTGACCTGCGCTCAACGACCCCAGTGAAGCCAGCCCCACAGCCAGCATGAACAGCCCCACCAAAAGCAGCAACAGGTATGGCCTCAACTTCCGATTCGCACTCAGCCACCCGCTCACCAATCTGATCCTCCTTTGGGCAAACGTGGCTTCTGTGCCCTGCATGAAGTGCACCGACCCATCGTCACAGGCGGCGGGCAAGGAGCGCTGCGAATTCTTACCGCCGTCGGAGGAACTTGCCTCGGCTTACCCCTGCTCGCCAGAAACCACATAGATCTTTCCCAGCCGCACGCGGTCCTCCGTCGAACCTGCCAGCAGAAGGAAGCTCTTGCTCACTGGATCATACAGCCTGGCCCAGAGGCGGTACCTCCCCTCAGGCACTGATTCGCCGATCGTGACGTCGAAACGATCCCTCACCACCTCCCCCGCTGACCACAAGCTGGTGGGATAGAGACCATCAACTGGTTGGCGAAGCACTTCATCAAGCACTGTGTTGCCGGACTCATCGGTGAGGAGAATGGAAACCGTGTAGTCCAGGTCTGGTTTCACCAGGGCCTCCCAGTAGAGGCTGATGTGCACATAGCCACCGCGTTCGACCGCGCGAGCCCCCACCTCGCAGCCCAGGAGCTCGAGCTGGTCAGCGAAACTGGCCTGGCGCTCCCTGGGGATGTCCAGCTCATCGACGCTCGGCGGCACGGTTGCCCTCCTCACGGAAATCGGCCCCGCTGTCACCACTCCATCGGGCAGGGGCAGACCATCTGCCGTCGGCTGCACGCGCTCCTGAGTGGTCTCGTCGTACAACCCCAGCTTTATCCAGTACTCCAGCGGCGGTGCATCGGCGGGGACGTTCAGGTCGAAGACCTGGATGACCTGGTCCCCCTTTATCCAACTGGAGACCGGATAGCCAAGAGTGTCTACCTGGTCCCACACGTATCCTCTGGTGTCCGTCAGGTGGCCAAAGAAGGCGAATCTCAGATCAGGCCTGATGGGCTGCGACACGCGCCAGTACAGGAGCAGGGGAAAATCTCCCCCAGCCTCGACAACCGGAGATAGCTCGTACCCCTGCAATTCCATTCTGCCTTCGAGGTCGACCGACAGCGGGTGTGAGGGTTCGACTGCCCGTTTCCTTTCCACGTCCTCGGGTGTCAATCGATAGGCTACGAAAGCTGGTTGGCCGTACGGATCCGGAGCTGTCTCGGCGATATCCAGGTCCGCGAAGAACCGCCCCGCCAGGTCCTTGCCTAGTGGCCCGGTGGCCGGAAAGATGTACAGTGTATCTCGAGATGGCTCCGTCGCAGGAAAGACCAACGCCTGCCGCCCGTCGAACCACCTGATCGGCCGCTGCTCGCCCATCATGAAGTTGAGCACTTGCTGGTCGAGATCAGCCGCGAAGGACGCAGAGACGCACACTACCTCGTCCGCAACGGATTCATCCAGGAACTTCGCCACGGCGCTCAGGTCAGCGCGGTAGATGTCTCGGACCTCTGCGTTCCGTGCCCACACGGTGAAGTAGTCGCGATAGGCCAGAGAAGCCTGCGAGACCAGCAGCAAGACCAGCGCGACCAGCAGTGCCCTGTTGCCCCGTCTGCCGAACCTCCGCCCCGTCCAACCCCAGGCCAGGTCCAGCGTCAGGGCGGGCAGGACGTAGATCGGGGTCAGCGAGCCGATAGCCCTCAACGTCGAGGGGCTGTGTCGAGTGACGGCACTGGGTACCACGTTGACGACGAGCCAGATCAGCAGAAAGCCATACTCCGGCCGGCGGATTCTGCGCAGGCAGACCACCAACCCGATGAAGAAAAGGCAGAAGGTTAGAGGATCGAAGATGGGTCTCCCGGACAGATTGTACCGCCACTCTGGATCTCCCCGAAGGCCGAACATGCCCATCACGTTCAGCACGTCTCCGAGGATGGGACCGGGCTGCCCAGCAAGAAGCAGGTTGATGTGGTCGCTCAGATCTCTGGCCCGAGCTGTGGACACCAGGGGTTGAGCGTACACGTGATATCCCATAGGTAGAAAGAGGATGAGAGCTATGGCCAACGCCAGGAGGATACCCCGCCAGCGCTGGAAGAGTAGTCTCCTGTGGAAGGGCAGCAGACAAAGCAGGACGAAGAACACGATGCTCAGCGGGATCAGGAAGCCAGAGGTGTACGTGTAGAAGCTACCCCCGAGGAACACGCCCGCCAGGACGAAGGGCAGGATGCCGCCTCGTCGTAGTCCCACCCAGAAAGCGTAGAAGCTAGCCAGGGCCATCATCGGAAGGGTAATCGGACGCAAGGCAACCCTGCTATCGAAGATGTGCCAGAAAGACACGGCCAGCATCGCTGCGGTCAAGAGGGCAACCCTGCGACCGAACAACTCCCTGCTCAGACGGTAGCTGAAGGCCACCGTGAGGATGCCGCACACCAGTGAGACGAACCGCAAAGCGAAGAAGTTGTGACCAAAGAGGAGGATGGAGACAGCGGTCAGATACGGGAAGAGCGCTTCTTCGCCCCCGTTGGCATCGAAGAAGACTGGCCAATCTCCATCCAGGATGTCCAGAGCGAAATTGGCCTTGAAGATCTCGTCGTGTTGCAGACCTGGGGGCGCAGCCTCGAAGAGATGCACTCGAAAGAAGGTGGCAGTGAGAAGAATGACTACCAGGCCCGCCATCTCCCAGATGGCAGCAGAACCAGGCGGTTCCCGCAGCGCCTTCATGCCCTTCAACACGTTCCCTCCTGGACTCGCAGCAGGTACGCAGGCATTATAACAACGGGCCTGGCAGGCCGCAAAAGGGATGAAGGAATGACCCTAACCCGACCGTCGCGCTCGCCGATGGCGCTGCTGGCACTTTGGAGAATGCCACGCCTACCGAACGTATACGGGGGTGGCCTCGAGCAGGATCCTATCGCCCACCACCTCTCCGTCCGCGTTCTGGACGGGCAGGCGAAGCATCGTCGAAAGATCGTACATCCCCGTCTCTATGGCATACGCGCCCGGTGATGCATCCCCCTGCACTGGAATCTCGTATTCGTCGACCACGTACTCGCCTGAGATCCAACTGCTGGTGGGCATGGTACCGCCGCCAGGGATGCCGTCTCTCTGGCCCCAGATTCGATTCTCGCCGTCGATGAGGTGGTTGAAGACAGTGTACGACGTTTCCATCTCAGACAAGGCCTGCCAGTAGAGAGTGAGGTGGATGGTGCCGCCGGCTGGGACTTCCTGCTCAGCCAGGTCGTAGCCCAGCAACTGGACGCTCCCACCCAGTTGCGCGGACAATGGGTACCGGATGGATGATGGAGGCTGGGTCTGATGAGCCCTGCCCTCCACCAGTAAACTTCCTAGCACGTGATTGTCACCCCAGTAAGGAACCCAGTCACGCAGCGGCACTCGACTGCCATCGCTGGTCTTGTGGAGGCTCAGCACCAGCAGGTACTCTCCAGTCGGTGCACTGGCCGGGACCCACAAGCGGTGCAGCCCACGGACTAGTTGACCTGCCTTCCACATGGTGCTCGGATACCCTGGACCGCCAGGTGGGTCTTCCACGCTCGCCCAGGTCTGGCCGTCAGCATCTTCCAGCCGCAGGGACAGATAGTATTCCTCACGCTGATCCACCAGCACTCTCCAGAACAGGGTCAGGTCCAGCGCATCACCAGACTGGTGACTTCCACCTCCCAGGGAATACCCCAGGAACCGGAGGCCAGAGGTGAAGTCTGCTGCCCCAGGGTACTGAATGAACAGAGCTTGTTCCGACGGTGGCAGCGCCGGAGTGCCCACCGACACCTCACCCAGGACCTTCTCCACGCCACGAGGAGCGCCCGTCTCATCCAGCACATCCAGCCACTCCCCGCTCTCGAGGCGGTACACTCCCAACTGAAGACGGTATGATCCTGGCGGCGTCCCCGCCGGAATGAGGACCGCCTGGTGATCGGCCACCTCGCTGCCCACTGGTTCCTCGTGGAAGGGGCGCAGCCCTCCCAGGGGCTCTCTGTCCTCGGCGGCCCAGACTCGACCCTGCTCGTCCACCAGCCGCAAGGCCATCTGGTACCTGCCTTGCAGCTTCCCCTCCACCCTCCAGCGCAGGTCCACGAGGGCCGCCCCCCATCCCGCTTCCTGGGGACCAGGAGCGAGCCCGTAGCTGAGGAGGGAGATCTCGTCTCCGAAGTTGGTGTATTCGGTCGTCTGAGGCATCGCCGCCGCCGCAGTATAGCAGCTCAGCCTTGTGCTGTCGCTGAACCACTGGCTCAGGATGGGGTAGTACTGCTGGAAGAGGTAGCCTTCTACGTCGCTCTCCATGATCCTGCCCAGCGCTTGATGAGCGGGCAGCCACAGGAAACGGTGCTGCTCCAGGAGGCTGTCCAGATCCTTAACCATCAGGCTGCGATCTGCAGCCCATTGCTCGCTGGTGACGTCTGCCGGTTCCTTGGGTGTGAGGTACAGTGACGGCAGCTCGCCGCTGTAGTAGGCGCGGAAATAGCCGATTTGCCACGGATGGACGGCCACGATCACGTCCTCCGGTCGGGCCAGAGCTTGCACCTTCTCCACCACCGGACGATAGTCGTCGGCGGCATATCTTTCCACAGAGTAGTAGTCGCAGAGAGATGGAGTGTTGACCAGCAACACGAGGACGAACACCGTCGCGCTGGCGACGCGTAGTCGTACCTGTAGCCACAGGATGCCCACAACGACCAGGAGGTAGAGAGCGGGGGCCGTGAACAGGAATAACCGTTCTATGGCTGGGGAGGTGAACGGATAGCGGAGATTCACCACGTACCCCAGGAAGAGAGGAAACAGCAGATACACTCCAGCGAACAGCGCGGCATCGGTTCCTGACCACGCCGCCTGCCCAGGCTGGCGGCGGGCTGCCAAGGACGTGATGGCGCCCAGCAAGGCCAGGCCGACGACGAGCACAGCAAGCCACGACAGGAATGATCTGGGCTCGCTCACGTGCCCAACCGAGAAGGCGACCAGGTGCCTTTGCACGTAGGTCCAGGGCGTCAGAGGGACGTCACCTTCCTTCACCAGCTTGTTGCCCACGTAGGCCACGAGTTTCGGCCCCGCGTACAGCAGCCAAGGGATATAGGCGACGAGCAACGCAACCTGCGCGCCAATCCACCTGGGCAGGAGGCTCTTGTGCCGGCGGAAGCGTATCAGCAAGAACAGCGTTTGCGCCGCCGGCACGAAGGCGGCGTAGTACTGCGTGTACATCGCCAGTGAGGTGACCACCACGTACCCCGTCCAGAGGATCCAGGTCGCCTGACGTGATCGCTGCCCCTCCAGCAAGGTCAGGAAGAGGTAGGTGGAGGCCAGCGCCAGCAGCGTCACCAGCGCGTACATGCGGGCTTCCTGGGAGTAGTAGACATGAAAGGGAGCCACAGCCAGGATCAAGGCCGCCAAGGAGCCTGCCTTCCAGCCGAAGAGGCGCCGACCGACAACAAACATCAGGGGAACAGAGAGCACACCAGCTACCACGGAGAACAGGCGGACCGATACGACGCCTGGACCGATGATGAAAGTCCAGAAGTGAAGGAGCAGGTAGTACAATGGGGGGTGGATGTCAATGGCCGTGCGGGCGACCATCGAGGGCACGTCGGCGGTGGCGAAATACACTGTCCAGCCCTCGTCCCACCACAGGGGCTGGAATCCCAGTCTGTACACGCGAAGCACGAAGGCGAAGAGCATGAGCGCACAGATAGAGATGAATCCCCGCCCCTGCCAGCGCCCCTGCGCCCGCGTCACCGCGCACCCTGACGACTTCATGCCCGTCAACTCCACAGCAACGACAATTATAACATACAGCCTGGTGAAGGGCACCACCATGGGGTAGCTGCACACTCTTCCACATCCCCAAGCCGTGGCCTCGGCCCGCTTGAGCTTTTGGCAGTCTTGCGGTAGAATTGGGAGGACAATCCAGGGATGAGGTGGACTTCATGGAGGTGATTCTGCTCAAGGACGTGGCGAGGCTGGGCCAGGCAGGAACGATCTGCAAGGTAGCTCCGGGATACGCGCGGAACCATCTCATTCCGCAGGGGCTGGCCGTGATGGCCACGAAGGGGGCTGTCAAGGAGCTGGAGCAGAGACGGCAGGCCGAGGCGAGGCGCCAGAAGCAGCTCGATGCGGACGCCCGCACAGTGGCGCAAGAACTCGACGGTGTCACTCTCACCATCCACGCCAAGATAGGCGAGAAGGAGCGCCTGTATGGCTCTGTCACCAGCGGGGATATCGCCGAGGCCCTGGAGAAGGAAACCGGAAGGAGCATCGATCGGCGCAAGATAGAGCTCGAAGAGCCGATCAGGCAACTGGGCATATACACAGTCCCCGTGCGACTTCTGTCTGATGTCTTGCCACAGATCAGGGTGGACGTCGTAGCAGAGGATGAGGACGAGACGGGGGAGGACACTGGTACGGATGAAGGGGATTGACAGAGACTCACCTGAATACGATTTCGTCAGACAGCTTCTGGAGAATATCAAGTGCGTCGTTTGCTCCGAGGAGTACGAGGAGGACGACGTATCTATCATGGGCCAGCAGGACGAACTGTGGATGCTCATGGTCTCCTGTCACCACTGTGGCACCCAGGGGATCATCCTGGCCATGGTCAAGGAGGACGAGCACATCGAGTTGCTCACGGATCTGACGCCGGAGGAACTGGAACGGTTCCAGAGTCTCCCTGCGGTCAACGGAGAGGATGTCCTGGACGTCTGCCAGTTCTTGCGCGATTTCGATGGGGGTTTCCTGGAGTTGTTCCAGCAGGACCTGGACTAGCTGCCCGGCTGATCCAAGAGCGCCTTCTACACACTATGCGGAGGAGCCATCACCTGTGGGTCGCGGCTCCTTTTCTTGTCCCCCACGTGCCGGCGTCGCCCTCATCCACAGCTAGTAGTCACGCGAGAGCAGGTGGCGATTGCCAACGTGCACCCTGAGTAGGCCGGCGTCCCTGGCGGCCTGCTCGCACTCCTCAGCGTGGCGGACCGACGTTCGAGGCAGGTCATGCATGTAGAAGTGGGGATGGAAACCCAGGAGAGAGTACGGGATGCTGGGATCGAGGGAGGCGATGAAGGACGCCAGGCGGCTCACTTCCTGTACGTCCACGTAGCCTGGCACCAGGAGGGTACTGGCTACCAGCGCGGGCGGCTCAGCACGCTCCGCGATGCGCTCCGCCGCTCTGGCGAAGTTGGCCAGTGTTCGCTCGTTGCTCACCCCCGTCAGTGCCTGGTGCAGATGCTCGTCGTGGGCCTTGAGATCGAACTTGACGCAGCCGCCCGTGTCCAGGGCGAGATTCATCGCCTGGTCGAGCAACCTGGGGTGCATGGAGCCGTTCGTCTCCCAGCAGATGCGCACCCCTCGCCGAGCGAGGGCCCTCGAAGTCGCCAGGGCGTGCGGCATCTGTGCTGACGGATCACCTCCAAAATAGCACAGACAGAACGTTCGGGCATTGGCTCTGGAAACCAGTTCTTCAGCACTCATCGCTTCGTCTTCGGGCAACATAGCCCTGTACTGCCAGTTCTGGCAGAACAGACAATTGAAGGTGCAAGCCCCGTAGAACACCGCCAGGTTGTGGTACCCGTACTTCTCCTTCCCCGCGCACACCCACGCCGCGACGCAGTTGGTAGGCAGAGGATCGCGATACCAGTGCAGGAGGCCCCTCTTCGGGGTCCCGGCCAGGTGGATCAGCTTGCCGTTCCGATTGCTGCGCAGCCCACAGAACCCCCGACCCCCCTCAGCGATACGGCACCCGTTGTCACACAGGCGGCACAGAACGCCCTCGGGGGCGGAGGGTGGTGCTACCGGCAGGTCGAACTCGTCACGCAATGCCGCCTGGACTCGCTGTACGTAAGGAGCGGCCTTCTCGGGGTGATCGCGGATGCAGTCGGCGCACGTTGCCAGGTGGCTGGACACCAGATGGGATTTTCCACATAGCTGGCACTGACCACCAGGCGTGTCCACCACGATCCGCTCCTCCGCCTCAGTGCTGGCGCCCGCGAGTCACGCCACAGCCTGCCTGGTTGAAAGCAGCACACTGGCCAGGGTACCGGTCCTTCGACAAACGAAGAGCCGCCTGTGTGCACAGACGGCTCACCGAAGTAGACTGGACCAGCCAAGCTCCTGTCAGACGACGACCTCTTCCTCGACCACTTCTCCGGTACGCATGTAGGTCACCAGGTCATCTCTCGCCTTCTGGAAGTACGCGATCAGGTCGTCGTCCGATTCCCTGTTCATGCCGATGATCCGTCTCCCGCAGGCAGAACACCCCAGGGAAGCCTTGTAGCTGCCCGGATTGCACCTGAGGCAACCGCACAGTCTGATCATCATCAATGAGAAAGCCAGCGCATCTTCGTGCGTTTCTGGCAG
Source organism: Anaerolineae bacterium (assembly GCA_034411995.1). Taxonomy (GTDB): domain Bacteria; phylum Chloroflexota; class Anaerolineae; order UBA7937; family B3-Chlor; genus JAUVXJ01. The sequence goes on from DAOUME010000001.1 coordinate 24,189, forward strand.
GTCGGCGACGCGCTTCACCAGACTCTCCCACTGCCCGTTTCCCACATCCGTCAGAGCAGGAACGCTCTCGTGTGGGAAGAGCAGTTCAGCGCGGAAATACACAGTCTTCATTTGGGACACTCACCTCTTTTCAGTCGTACACAGCAGGCGCCAACCATGGCTATCATGCCATGGCAAGGGTTGCCACTATCCTGCCCACACCCCCTGGCCGGTCACCGTTGCCGACCATCAGGACACATCAGCAGCACCCCAAAAACGTGCATCTATACAAAAGTGGGGTGAGTCACAAGGGCCTCACTCCCACGGGAGAATCCACTTTCATTTTACCATATTTCACGTGTCTTGTCAAGGTTTTGTTAACCAAGACGCAATCCAGAATGCCTGGTGTCCTATATCTAGGGGCGACCCACGTCTGTGCATACTACCCCTGGGAGGCGAACCCGGCGCCGCGCAGCGTCATTGACTTCAACCCACGCTTGTCATATGATCCCTCAGGCGCCGGGTCGGCCTCGACCCTCGTACCGCCTGGCGACCACGATTCGCACCGCTGGTTGTCTCTGCCGGCAGAGGACAACTCCAGCCCCATGGTGGCACGAGGAGCGAAGTCACTGTGGCCCGTAGAACGATAGACCTGGGAGGCACGCACTGGCGCTTTGGCTGTGTGCCCAGCCGTCCCCTGGAGTCTCTGTCCGATGACCGGCATCTGGTCGGGGAGTGGCTGCCAGTCACCGTGCCCGGCAACGTGCGCACCGACCTCCTCACTCTCGGCCGGATCGATGACCCCTTCTGCAGCGCCCAGAACGACGAAAGCCGGTGGATAGATGGCCTTGACTGGTGGTACGCTCGTCCCCTGGAGGCCAACCTGGGCCGCGGGGAGCGGGCCTTTCTGCGCTTCGAGGGGATAGACTACATCTCCGCGGTCTACCTCGACGGGAGAGAGCTGGGCCGGCACGAAGGCATGTTCTCTCACCAGATCTACGAGATCACCGATCTGGTGGGGCCTGGGCGGTCCGAGGTGGCGGTGCGTATCTGGGGATCCGACGCGCTCCCACGGCGCCGCTTGTCCTGGTGGGAGAGGCTCTGGTCGCCCCTGGGCACAGCGCTCCAGGGCGGCCAGGAGGCTTTTCCCCACCGCTCGGCTACCCTGAAGTGTCAGATGAGCTTTGGCTGGGACTTTGCGCCTCTGCTCAGAACCATGGGCCTGTGGGACGATGTCGCCCTCATCACCACCGGTTCCGTCTTCATCAGGGACATCTTCGTTCGAGCGCACCTGGAAGACGAGAGGGCAGAAGTAACCGTGCGAGCCGACATCGATTCCGACGCCACTCGCGACGTCACCGCCGTGGTCCGGGTTTGCCCTCGAAACCTGGAGCGCGTGGAGACGCAGCGATGGGAGTTTGAGCTGGTGCTGGGGAAGGGCCAGCAGGCGCCAGAGATGCGCTTCACCATGCTCGCCCCTCGCCTCTGGCAGCCCTGGGACCGCGGAGAACCGTGCCTCTACGATCTCGAGCTGAGGTTCGTGCAAGAAGGGCGGGTCCTGGACTCTGTGTCGGAGACCTTCGGGGTACGAAGCGTGGATATGGCGCCGAACCCCGAAACGCCCAGGGGAGGCGAGGAGTGGACCCTCGTCATTAACGGCTCCAGCGAATTCATCAGGGGCGCCAACTGGGTGCCGCTGAACGCCCTGCCGGGAAGGCTGCGACGCCCGGACTACGAAAAGCTGGTCGCCATGGCCAGGGAGGCCGGCATCAACCTGCTCCGCGTCTGGGGCGGGGGGCTGCGTGAGAAGAGGGCCTTCTACGACCTCTGCGACGAGCAGGGCATGATGGTCTGGCAGGAATTCCCCCTGGCCTGTCTGCTGATGGGGCATCTCCCGCGCTCCACGGGCTTCCGCGGTCTGCTTCATCAGGAGGGAACCGCCATCGTCCGCCAGCTACGGAATCATCCCTCGCTGGTTCTGTGGTGCGGCGGCAACGAGATCAGCTATCGCCGTAACCGCGGCCTTCTGGATCTGCTCCAGGAGCAGGTCCAGGCAGAGGACGGCACGCGCCCCTTTCGCAAGACCTCGCCCGGTAGAGGCGACTCCCACAACTGGCTCGTCTGGCACGGCAAGGCCCCCCTCACGGAATACCACAATGATACGTCCCCGTTCGTCAGCGAGTTCGGACTACAATCCGTTCCTGACGTCTCGAGCCTGTCGCGTTTCCTCCGTGGCGACGAGCTGTTTCCCCCGCAGCAGGCCTGGCGCTACCACTGCGCCCAACTGGAGAAGCTCCAGCGATACGTTCGCCCTCTGTCACCGCACAGCCTGGAAGAACTGGTCGACGCATCCCAGAAAGTGCAGGCCCTCGGCTTGCAGCTAGCCATCGAACACTTTCGACGCCGCAAGTACCGCACCAGTGGGTGCCTGATCTGGCAGCTCGACGATCCCTGGCCAGCCATCTCCTGGAGCCTCATCGATTACTACCGGCAGCCCAAGCTGGCCTGGAGGAGGCTGAAATCCCTCTACAACCCTGTCCTGGTGAGCCTGGAGTACCCCGTGCGCGAATACAGAGCAGGCGATGACTTTCAAGCCTGCGTGTGGTGCATCAACGACCTCCTCAAGCCCTGCCCCGAGTCGCGCCTGGAGGTACGGCTGGACGGAAGGGCGGTGTACTCCCAGGCCGTATCCTTGCCCCCCGACTCCTGCCGTCTCGTGGGCCGGATGGACCTCGTCTTCGACGAAGACCCCAGCCTACTCGCGGTGACGCTACGAGAAGGCGAGCGACTCGTTTCGGGCAACGAGTACGATCTGACCTACCACGACCCCGGGCACGCGGGGTTGCTGCACCTTCTGGGCTCCAGGATCGTCCAGTGGCTGCGTGAATAACCAGGCTTTGCCCCGTCCCAGCGAACATTCGCCAGAACCGCTCGCCTGGTATCCTCACGGGGCGTGAAACGCCGGCCCTCACACCTGCACGTGTCTCCCAGTGACCAACAAACCTGCGGTCTGCACTTCCGCGACAGAGACGACGCTGCTGCACGACTTACAGGCATCCAGGCGATACGGGTCGGGCCACGCGTAGACAATCGGCCAGGGAGGGGTCCGACCCAGTGGTCCACGACGGCTAGCTTTGCGGCTCCAGCGCCGAGGAAGAGCCAGGAAATGACCCCTCAGCTTCTCCTCGCCCGACTCAAGCTCTCCGACGAAGCCCGGATATCTGCCTCCCCAACCCCGGTGCATGGCCAGGGGGTCGGCTTGACACACGCACAGCAATCGTGCATTATTCTCATCCACTAGGGCGCCTTTGTCCTCTTTCGAGATGGGCAGCGTAGCACACCCTGGTCGGAAACCAGCAGGAAGAACGAAAGGAGTTCAATCGTAATGAAAACACCCAAGACGCTCAGCACGACGTTGACCGTGCTGGTGCTGCTGGTGGCCATCCTGACCGTGGCCTGCGGCGGCGGAGAATCAGCACCCCCTCCCTCACCTACGGAGGGCGCCCCACCTCCTCCCACAGCCACCAGCGTCCCTACCCCAGACTCCGAGCCGGTCACTACTCCATCCGGTTATGCCAAGCACAGCGACCCTTCAGGTGCTTTCAGTATCGAGTATCCAGTCGAGTGGACGGAGGATGATCGTTCGCGGCCGGATACGGTATCCATCTTCTGGTATCCAGAGGAGCAGTATGCGGCTGCCTCCCTGTTCGTGAGCACGCTCTCGGGGATACCAGAGCCTCAGAGCCGGATCAACGACCTGATTGACGAATGGATGGTCGAGGCATCCGGGTTCGCCACCGACCCCGACTACCAGGAGTTGAGTCGAGAAGCTCAGGGCGACGGCAGCGTCCTGCTCCGTTTCTCCTATACCCGCGAGGAAGAGCCAGCCCAGGCCGGGTGTCTCTTCGGGATACAGAGCAGTTTCTTCTCTGCCCTGTGCATGAGTGCCGAGCAGGATAGATGGGACGAGATGGCTGAGGTTCTCAGCTACATGGCCGATAGCTATGAGCTTACAGCAGCGGCAGAAAACCAGGACACCGGCTACGCGGAGTACGTACACCCCAGCGGAGTACTCAGCCTGGAGTATCCGGTCGGCTGGACCGTCGAGGACCTTTCCGTCGAGGGTCAGAGCATCTTCATCAGTTTCTCTGATGAGACCGAGGCTTTCATCTTTGCGCAGCTAGTGGACGCCACGGAGATGCTGAGTACACAAGACCTGAACGAGATCGTCACCGGCATGCTCGGTGCCGGATTTGGGCAGGCCCCAGGGTTTCAGGAAGTGAGCCGACAGGCCCAGCCCGACGGCAGCGTGCTGGCGCTGTATACGTATCTTGCCAATGGTGAGTTGATGAACGCCGGCACGCTCTTCGAGCAGCGAGGCAGCTTGGTCTCGGCCTTCACCGTGGGCGCGCCCGCGCAGGTGTTCAGCAGCCACACAGATGAGTTCGACCATGCGGGCAACAGCTACAAGATCGATGAGACGGCCTGGCCCTACTGACATTCTGTCGACCGCCTGAACTTGAGGACCACCGGAGAGGGTATGGGAAGAGAAGGAACTCCCATACCCTCCCTCTTTTCTCCACGGCGCCCGACGGTCCTCGCCCCATTGAGTTGAGAAATCGAGGAGGAGTGTTTATAATATTCCGGGAACTGGACGATGAACATTCTCGTCACGGGCGGCGCTGGCTACATCGGAAGCGTGGCCACGGAGGAACTGGTGAGAGCTGGCCACCAGGTGGTCGTCTACGACAACCTGCTCTACGGCCATCGTGACGCGGTCCATCCGGGAGCGATCTTCGAGCAGGGAGACCTCGCCGACATGGCGAGGCTCGATGCTGTGTTCGATGGACACGCCGTCGACGCCGTCATGCACTTCGCTGCGCACAGCATCGTCTCCCTATCTATGAGCGATCCTCTGCCTTTCGTGCGGGATAACGTTGGCCACGCCCTCAACCTGCTGGAGGTCATGATCAGCCACGACGTCAAGCGGTTCATCCTTTCCTCCACGGCTAACGTCTACGGCGAGCCTGAGCGTATCCCCATTCAAGAAGACGATAGGCTGGCACCCAGCAGTCCCTACGGCGAATCCAAGCTGATGATCGAGAGGATGCTCCACTGGTGTGAAGTCAGATATGGGCTGCGCTACGTCAGCCTTCGCTACTTCAACGCGGCCGGGGCATCAGAGCAGCACGGGGAGGATCACGACCCCGAGACCCACTTGATACCCCTCGTCCTCCAAGTCGCGCTAGGGCTAAAGGACCACCTCGATATCTACGGAGACGACTACCCCACCTCCGACGGAACCTGCGTCCGGGACTACATCCACGTGGTGGACCTGGCTCAGGCGCACGTGCTGGCTCTCCACGGGCTGGACGAGAGCAGTCGTGTCTATAACCTGGGCAACGGCCAGGGTTTCACCGTACGACAAGTTATCGCCGCGGCACGCGAGGTGACGGGACACCCGGTCCCGGCGCGGATAAGCCCTCGACGCCCAGGCGACCCGGCAACGCTGGTGGCGAGTTCGAGCAAGATTCGAAGCGAGCTTGGCTGGAAGCCACGATACCCCGAGGTAACCGAGATCATCGCTAGCGCCTGGCGCTGGGCGCAGACGCACCCCAGGGGCTACGCGCAGTAGCCGCAGGGCAAAGCCAGGGCATGTCTGGAGAACAGAGCACACTCCCCAACAACCGGTGGGCGAACTGATGGCCGAAATCGTGAACTATCCCCTGCTGGCCATGGTCGGCCAGGAAGAGATGAAGACCGCGCTGATCCTGGCTGCCATCAACCCGCGCGTGAGAGGGGTCCTTCTCCTCGGCCCGCGGGGCACGGGCAAGACGACGGCGGCTCGAGGTCTGGTGGACTTGCTGCCACCCGTGCCGCACAGTAGTTGCCCCCACGGCTGCGAGCCCGGACTGGCTGCTATCTCCATGGAGTACGTCTGTCCCGACTGTGCCGCCAAACTGGAGAGGGGCCAGGACATCACCTACCTGGCCCCCATGCACCTCGTGGAACTGCCCCTCAACGCCACCATGGAGGACGTCATCGGGGGACCAAACCCCAGGGTGGCTCTGGAGCAGAGCCGCTGGCAGTTGCAGCAAGGCATCCTGAACTACGCCCACAGAAATGTGCTGTACGTGGACGAGATCAACCTGCTGGACGAGGAGATCGTCAACTGCATCCTGGACGCGGCCTCCAGGGGCTACTACGTGGTGAGAAGGGGGCGGCTGATCGGCACCTTCACCTCCGAGTTCCTGCTCATCGGCTCCATGAATCCGGAGGAGGGTCCGCTGCGACCGCAGTTGATGGATCGCCTCGGGCTGCGCGTGGTCGTCGCACCCGTGCAGACGCCGGATCAGCGCCTGGAGGTGTACGAGAGGAACAGAAACTTCGCCGACGACCCTGTGAGATTCGCCGCGGGTTATGCCGAGGAGACCATGGCCCTGGGGGATGAGATCGTCAAGGCCAAGGAATTGTTGCCCGAGGTGAACATTCCTCCGCAGATCGCAGAGTCGGCGATTAAGCTCATCAATTCTCTCCAGATCCAGTCTCACCGTGCGGAGATAGTGCTGCTCGAAGCGTCTCGGGCGAGGGCCGCCGCCGACGGGAGGAAGGAAGTAGAGAACGCAGACGTCGCTGTCGTGGCCCCCCTGGCCCTCCGGCAGCGCCGAAGCGACTTCATGGAGCGCTTCCTGAAGGACAGCATCAAGGAAGACGACAGAATCGGCGGTGGGGTGAAGAAGGTCCTCGGGATCGAGAAGAGATAAATGCGCCTGGGGATCAACGGGCTCTTCTGGGATCGGGAATCCACGGGCAGCGGCCAGTACACGCGTCACCTGGTAGACGGCCTATCGAACATCCCAGGAGGACCGCAGTGTCTGGTCTTCGGCCTCCAAGCCGCCGAAAGTCACCCCAGGAAACCTTCCAGTGGGGAGCCCGTGGTCCAGCGCCTCCTGAGGTCGCCCGTGCCCCTCACACGGAACCTGGCCAAGGTATGGTTCGAGCAGATATCCTTCCCGCGCGCCTGCCGCCACGAAGGCGTGTACGTTATCCACGTCCCCTACTTTGCGCCGCCCGTGATGGGGGGAGAGAAGACGGTGGTCACCATTCACGACTTGATTCCCCTCATCCTGCCTGCCTACCGGGGTTCCGCCTCGGTCCGCCTCTACACGCGGCTGGTGTCCGCCGGTGCTCCGCGGGCTGCTGCCATCGTCACCGATTCGCAGGCCTCACGGAAGGACATCTTGCGCCTGCTACGCGTCGACCCGGCGAAGGTACACGTCATCCCCCTGGCAGCAGACGAGAGATTCAAGCCTGCACAAGGCGCCCGCCGGGTGCAACAAGTGCGTGAGAGGTACGGTCTACCCGACGAGTACGTCCTGTACCTTGGCGGCTTCGATCAGCGAAAGAACCTGTCGACGCTCCTCGCCGCTTACGGCGCTGTGAACGCCGACTTGACCCGACAAACCCCACTGGTCATCGCTGGGCGCCTACCCTCGCGGGACTCAGACTTCTTCCCCGATCCCCGGGTCATGGTCCGCAGGTGGAACCTGGAGGGCGTGGTGACCTTCGTGGGTTGGGTGGCCGAAGAGGACAAACCCGTCCTCTACAGCGAGGCCACCATCTTTGTCTTTCCATCGTTCTACGAAGGTTTTGGGTTGCCTGTCCTCGAGGCCATGTGCTGTGGAGCACCCGTGATCGCCTCTGAGGCTGCCTCTCTGCCCGAGCTCTCGGGGGACGCCGCCGTGCTCTTCGCCCCTCACGATGTCCAGGCTCTGGCAGAGGCCCTCACCGAGCTCCTACAGGATTCGCCTCGAAGAGAGCTGTTGGGTGCGAAGGGCCTGGAACGCGCACAGCTCTTCTCCTGGAAGCAGACCGTCGCCCAGACCCTGAAGATCTACGAGTCGGTGGCGGCGAAAGGCTGACCGCTGGATGGGACGATGAAGGTATTGATGGTCTCCAAGGCCTGCGTCAGGGGCGCCTATCAAAAGAAGATGGAAGAGCTTGCCTCTTTCGAAGACGTGGATCTGACCGTCATCGTCCCCCCCTTCTGGAAGGAAAAGGGGCGCAGAATCGAATTGGAGCGAGCGTACACGGCCGGGTACGAGCTGCTGGTGGAGGAACTCGCCTTCAACGGCCATTTCCATCTCCACTTCTATCCTGGGCTCGGCGCTCAGGTACGGCGCCTGAAGCCGGACGTCATGCACATCGATGAAGAGCCCTACAACCTGGCCACCTTCCAGGCGATGCGACTCGCCTCGAGCGCTGACGCCAGGTCCGTATTCTTCACCTGGCAGAATCTCCTCCGCAGGTATCCCTTCCCCTTTAGCTGGATCGAGCAGTACAACTACCGCCACGCTGCCCACGCCATAGCCGGTAATCGTGACGGCGTGGACGTCCTGCGGCGCAAAGGGTACCGGGGACCGGTGACGGTCATCCCTCAGTTCGGCGTGGACACCGAACTGTACAGCCCCTCCCAGAAGCACGCCCCAGAGGACTCACACCCGTTTCGAATCGGTTACGCGGGGCGACTCGTCGAAGGGAAAGGAGTAGACCTCCTTCTGCGAGCGGTTGCCGGGATGGACGGGGAATGGCGCGTCTCCATCCTCGGGGACGGGCCCTTCAGAGCCCGCCTGATGGAGCTGTCGGGAGCACTGGGAGTGCAGGATCGCGTGTCCTTCGAGCTGCCGCTGCCCTCGTCCGCGATGCCGTCTCACTACAGGGAGCTCGATGTCCTAGTTCTGCCATCCAGGGCACAGCCCAACTGGATGGAGCAATTCGGTCGGGTGCTCATCGAGGCCATGGCTTGCGCCGTTCCCGTAGTGGGCTCAGATTCCGGCGAGATTCCGCACGTCATCGGTGATGCTGGCTTGCTCTTTCCCGAGGACGACGTGTTGGCGCTGAGGGGTCATCTGCGGGCGCTGAGGGGTGACCGAGGGCTGCGCCAGTTGCTGGGCAAGAAAGGACGAGAACGCGTCGTCCAGCACTACACGCAGAGCAAGATCGCAGAGGCGACTCGCGAGGTTTACGTCAAGGTCTTGGCCGGTCGGCGCTCGTGACGCCCGCCGGCCAGCCCCACCGTCATCGTTCGGACCTGTTGCTTGCACCAGGCCATGTGCGTATAATACCGTCGTAGAATGCACATTGGTCTGAACGCCCATCTGCTGTCTTCGTCGAGAAGCTACCGCGCTGCGGGGATCAACCGGTACGTTTACAGCCTGCTCAAGCATCTACCCACGGTGGCTGGCCAACACAGGTTCACCGTTTTCCTGGGTGACAGAAAGGCAGGTGAGGCGCTTGCCGGACTCGAGACCAGGGTCTCCACCCTGCCCACTGTGCAGCCTGCGGTCAGGATAGTCTGGGAGCAACTGGTGCAGCCCGTGCGAGTCATGGCCGAGCGAGTGGAACTTCTTCACTCTCTGGCGTTCGTTCAACCCTTGGTGCTGCCCTGTCCGGGGGTAGTCACCATCTATGATCTCAGCTTTGTGCTCTTTCCACAGCGTCTCCAGCCCTGGAGGCGTCTATACCTGAGATGGGGCAGCACACTGTCGGCCCGCCGGGCCACGCGCGTAGTGGCCATCTCAGCCAGCACCAAGCGCGACATCATCAATCTGCTGGGAGTGCCAGGGCAGAAGGTGGACGTGGTGCCTTGCGGAGTGGACGACGATTTCCGGCCAGTGGACGAACCAGGGCTGCTGGACCAGTTGCGGAGGAAGCATGGACTGCCCCCGCGGATGCTACTGTTCGTCGGCACCATAGAACCCCGCAAGAACCTCACCATGCTGCTCAAGAGCTATGCGCTGCTGAGAGAACGGATGCAAGCCCCTCCCCTCGTCATCGGCGGACCCCCGGGATGGCGGCACGGAGAGGTCTTCTCACTGGTCGAGGAGTTGGATTTGCTCGACCGGGTGCTCTTCCCTGGTTACATTGCCCGCGACGAGCTACCCCTCTGGTACAACGCTGCGGAACTGTTCGTCTATCCCTCGCTCTACGAGGGCTTCGGCCTGCCGCCCCTGGAGGCCATGGCCTGCGGCACTCCTGTCGTCATCTCCGATACTTCGTCTTTCCCGGAGGTCGTGGGCGACGCCGGCCTCCTCGTGGACCCCACGAGTGCCGAGGAGATAGCCCAGGCGATGGAGCGCGTGTTGACCGACGGGGCATTGAGGAACACGCTGAGCGCCCGGGGGTTGGACAGAGCAAGGGCTTTCACCTGGCAGCGGGCGGCTCGAGAAACCATCGGGGTGTATGATCGGGCTACGGCCAAGGCCCCCACCTAGGAGTCGACGTGTTTGGCACTTACAAGCGCTGGTCCACCATCGTCCTGGTCATCACCGACGTGATCCTCATCAACGTAGCCTTCGTACTGTCCTACTACATCCGCTACGAACTACAGTGGATCAGGGCGGTGGCCGAGGCTTACTACGTGCCCTTCAGGGCCTATATCCCCGTGTCTTTCCTGGTGACCGTGATCCTGCTCATCGTCTTCAAGTCGGAGGGCTTGTACGATCGACGCCGCGGATCATCGTGGCTGGATGACGTCTACGTCATCTTCACCAGCACTCTGGTGGGCATGGCGATCATGATCTTCATCTTCTTCCTCTACCGCGCCCACTTCTTCTCCCGACTCATCTTTCTCTACGTCGTCCTGCTGCTGGGAACCTTCCTGAGCTTGAGTCGCCTCATCGAGCGACAGGTCGCAGCGCGGCTTCGACGGCGCGGCATCGGTGTGGACCGTGTGGTCATCGTCGGTGCCGGCCAGGTCGGTCGGGCTATCATGCGCAGCATACTGGCGCGACCCGATCTTGGCTATCGACCGATAGGCTTCGTCGACGATGATCCCAAGAAGCAGGCCACCGACATCGGCCCCTTCAGGGCCCTGGGAGGCACTTCGGCTCTGGCCACCATCCTGGAAAACGAAGCGGTGGACCAGGTGATCATCAGCCTTCCGTGGATGTCTCACCGCAAGGTGCTCAGAATCATCGCTGACAGTGAGCGCCGGGGCGTGAGGGCGCGGTTCGTCCCGGACCTGCTTCAGATGAGCTTGAGCCAGGTGGACACCGACGTATTGGATGGCGTTCCCCTGATCGGGATGAAGGAAACAACCCTCAAAGGGGGGAAGATAGCTCTCAAGCGCTTCATCGACATCGCCATGTCCAGCGGGCTACTGGTGCTGCTATCCCCGCTGCTCTTCCTCATCGGAGTCCTCATCAAGCTCGATTCGCCAGGCCCTGTCTTCTTCCGCCAGACCCGCCTGGGCCGGGGATCAAAGCCCTTCACCTGCTACAAGTTCCGATCCATGAGGGAGGATGCCGAGGCGGTGAAGCCACAGCTCAGGGGGCTGAACGAGGCCGAAGGACCTATCTTCAAGATCAAGGACGATCCGCGAATCACCGGGGTGGGAAGGGTCATACGCCGCTTCAGCCTGGACGAACTGCCGCAGCTCATCAACATCTTCAGAGGAGATATGAGCCTGGTCGGTCCTCGTCCGCCCCTGCCCTCGGAAGTGGAGGGCTACGAGGACTGGCACCACGACCGCCTCAAAATCCCGGCGGGTCTCACGGGCCTCTGGCAGGTGATGGGCCGGAGCGACTTGAGCTTCGATGAGATGGTGATGCTGGACCTCTACTACGCCGAGAACTGGTCGCTGTGGCTCGACTTCAAGATCATGCTGAGGACCATCCCCACGATCCTCTTCGCTCGCGGGGCCTACTGACCAGTTCTGGGCGTCACACGGAACCGCCCGGCTACTGCGCGTCTGTACCCAGTCGCGCACGATGGGAGCACGATAGGTGGCGAGACTCAGCCTGCCGGGTTTGATCGACATCCACGTACACCTGCGGGACCCTGGTGGAACCCACAAAGAGGACTTCTCCTCCGGCACCGCGGCCGCTCTGGCTGGCGGCTTCGTCGCCATCCTCGACATGCCCAACAACACCCCTCCCGTGGTGGACAGGGAGAGCCTCAGCCACAAGGTCAAGATCGCGTCCCAAAAGGCCCTCTGTGATTTCGGTCTGTACATGGGCGCCTCACCGGACAACGCCAACGAGCCGGTGGTCGATCGCCACGTGGTGGGTCTCAAGATGTACCTAGACGAGACCTACGGACCGCTGCGCGTCGCTTCCTTGCCTGTTCTGATGGACCACTTCAAGTCCTGGCCCGGCGACAAGCCCATCGCCGCTCACGCCGAGGGGCTTTCCACAGCCGTCGCCATCGGGCTGGCGCAGCTATACGACAAGCGCCTCCACATCTGCCACGTCAGCCGAAAGGCGGAGATCGAGCTCGTGAGGCAAGCCAAGGAGCGAGGGGCCAGGATCAGTTGCGAGGTAACGCCACATCACCTCTTTCTCACGGAGGAAGACGCCAAGGTCTTGGGAAACCTGGCCCTGATGAAGCCCGGGTTGGGGACGCGAGAGGACAACGAGGCCCTCTGGAACAACCTCGACGTCATCGACGCCGTGGCCTCCGATCACGCTCCACACACACTGGCAGAGAAACAGTCGGATCATCCACCTGCGGGGGTGCCGGGCCTGGAAACGACCCTGCCTTTGCTGCTCGATGCGGCGAGCGAGGGTCGTCTGACCCTGGAGAGGATCGTGAGACTGCTGCACGACGGGCCGGCACGCATCATGCGTCTGCGACCGCCAGAGGACGCCCTCGTGGAGGTAGACCTGGACTCGTCCTGGTCGATCAGAGGCGCAGAGTTGTTCACCAAGTGTGGGTGGACGCCCTTCGAGGGAAGAAGGGTCCGGGGGCGCGTGCTAAGCGTGCGCCTGAGGGGAGCCATGGCTTACCAGGATGGCAAGGTGCTCGCTGTGCCTGGCACGGGACAACCCCTGGTTCTCCAATGACCAAGGCGCCGTTACTTCCAGGGCATGGCCGGGACCTCAGCCGGTTGGGCGTAGGGTCCGTTACGGAAATCGTCCCAGTACCCCTTTTGATCGACCACCGCGTAGGCGAAGATCGCCTCTCCCTGGCACCCGGCGCGCCTGGCCATGTTGATGCGGGCCTCGATCTCCGAGAATGAACCGTAGTTGGCGTGGATGCCGGCGTAGACGTACCGGCCGTACGATTCCGCCATGAAATCCTGTACCAGCGTGTTGAAGCGGTCGCGGCTGTTCATCACCGCCGTGCCGTACAACATGGGAGCGAGGATGTCCATCTTGCCCGCCTCCAGCCAGCCCCGGGAGTCCTGGAAGTACCCTCCGTAACCCTCATAGGTCGTACTCCCATAGGTTACCCAACCCCACTTGTCCTTGTAGATCGGCCACACGGCCGCCGACAGGGTCAGGCCCGGTCGTAGTGGCACCACCTCGTCGTAGATGCGAGCTACAAGTCCGCTGACCTGGTCCCGCTGCCATTGGGCACGATCACCACCCCCGTCCTCCTGCCAGCGCTGGTCGCTCACCGGATCATACGAGAAATTGGGGCCCGAGTACCGCACGTAGTCCAGATGCAGCCCATCCACATCGTAGTTCAAGACGATATCTCGACAGACGGCAACCAGGTGCTCCATCACGGCAGGGTGTCCCGGGTTGGCTGCCAGGTAGCTCTCGTTCAGCCCCATGGGGTTCCGATTCCGGTCCCACTGCACCCACTGGTTCCCGTACTCGCTGTTGAACAGGCGATACATCTGCTGGGGCGTGCTGGCAGCGGGAGGGTTCACACCCAGCCAGGAGGGGTACACGTTCACGTAGGCGTGTAGCTGGAGGCCCGCAGCGTGAGCTTCCTCGATGGCCAGTGCCAGGGGGTCCCAGCCAGGGTAGCGGCCCAGGGCCCCCGCCAGTCTGTCAGACCACGGTTCGTACACCGAGGAATAGTAGGCGTCGCCATTGCCCCGGACCTGGAACAGCAGGATGTTGAAGTTGGCCGAGGCCGCCTTCTTGACGATAGCCCGGACGTCAGCGGCCGTCCGATAAGACCAGCGAGGGACCCACAGGGCGCGTCCCTCACTGGACGGGATCGCGGCCTGCTGGATGCTGGCCCAGGTCTCCGCGGGGACCGGCTCCTCGGTGGCCAGACCCACCTGCTCTCCAGCTAGCGGCAGGTAGTCGGGATCCATGTCGGCAGCGACGACGAAGCCCACCCCGGCCTGGTCCTTCAGCGACGAGGAGGCCAGATAGCCCAGGACGACCACCAACACCACCACACCGGCGACGAGGATCAACTTCACCGTTCGTGACATGCGGTGCCGCTCCCTTCCCCTGTTGGATCGTCAGCCTGGCCACGCACCATGCAGCGGCTCCGGATGGGGCCAGCCCACCCGCGCCCTCCCTGTGCCTTAGTTCAGGAAGGGCTTCAGATTCCTGCTGCGGCTGGGGTGGCGAAGGCGTCGCAAGGCCTGCGCCTGAATCTGCCGAATGCGTTCCCTGGTGAGGCCCAGCTTCTCTCCCACTTGCTCCAGCGTGTAGTCTTCTCCGTCTTCCAGTCCGTACCGCAAGCGCAGTACACGCGCCTCGCGAGGTGTCAGAGAATCCAGCGCGTCCTCCACCCTCTCCCACATGATCGCGCTCGAGGTCATGGAAGAAGGGGTCGGCGTGTCCTCATCTTCGATGAACTCCGCCAGAGTGCTCTCCTCCTCCTCGCCTACGGGTGTCTCCAGCGACAGAGGCTGACCTCCGATGTGGAACAGATCGCCCACTCGCTCCGAGGGAACTTCCAGCTCTTCGCTGAGTTCGTCGTTGGTAGGCTCCCGACCCAACTCCTGAGCCAGCCGCTTCGAGACCCGATTCAGCTTGTTCAGCTCGTCGACGATGTGCGCCGGCAAACGAATGGTGCGCCCCTGGTCAGCCACGGCCCTCAATATGGCCTGCCGAATCCACCAGGTAGCATAGGTGCTGAAGCGGTGTCCCCGATCTGGATCGAAGCGCTCCACGGCTTTGATCAGTCCCAGGTTCCCTTCTTGCATCAGATCCGACAGGGGCAAGCCTCGCCCCAGGTACCGTCGTGCAATACTGATCACCAGGCGCGAGTTGGACTCTATGAGGCGTCCACGAGCCAGGTCTCCGTTTCGGGCCTGCCGTTCCAGCCGCTCCCTTTGACTTGCGCTCAGATTGTCGTTCGCCAGACGTGTTCTCGCCGCCTGTCCCGCTCTCATGGCCCGAGCCAGTTGCTTCTCCTCATCAGCGGTGAGCAAGGGAATGGTACCCACTTCCTTCATGTACATCGAGATCACATCGTCGCTCTCGATGCCCTTCAGCGAACCCTGATCGGCGTCTTCCTCCACGTCATCATCAAGCTCTTCCACGTCCAGCGTGTCTTCTTCAAGTGCTAACTCTTTGACTGCCATTTCTCTCCCCCTGTAAACAGTTGTCCCTGGGGACAACCGAAGAATTCGTAGCTGTGGCCTGTGGCTCCCCTGCACACGTCGCGCCAGGCTATTCCACATCGCGACATCTGCTCTGGCAGTGCACCTGGAAGAACTGGGGCACGAATCTGTCCAGTCGTTCCCTCTCCAGCCTGTAATAGACTCGAATGCCGTCCTTCCGGGAGGCCACCAGGCCAGCGTTCTCCAGAACCCTGTAATGGTGCGACATGGCCGGCTTGCTCTTGCTAAAGACACAGTCGAAGTCCCCGCATCCCAGCTCCTCTTCGCGGAGCAGCATTCTCACGATCTCGTAGCGAATCGGATCCGACAGGGCCTTGAAGACCTTGACCGCCTCTTGTGAGAAAGCGCTTTCCATGCTCACCTCACAGAACCATTTCCATTCTTTTATAATTTCCGAACTATAATAGCATCGATTTTGATTCCTGTCAAGTCCCGTAGAACGAGCAGAGCGCCCAAGAACGCTCTCCAGGAGCTATGGCCTTCCCAAGGCTCCTTATTCTTCATCATTCCTCGCTTTTCCACCAGAAAGCAAACAAAAAGCGTTGGTGGAAGCCAACGCCGTCATTGCCCCACACCACCGTTCTGATCAGTACATGTACTTCCTCCACACCTCGTGGCCCTGCATCTTGCCCAGCAGCACGATAGCAGCGTATCGCGGCGCTGCCGGTGGCGACAGCAGGGACATGCCCAATTCCTCTGGCCTTCTGTCCCTCTTTCGCTGATTGCAGGGTATGCAGGCAGCTACTACGTTGTCCCAGGTATGCTCTCCACCCCGAGACCGGGGGACAACGTGATCCAGTGTGAGTTGTCCTTTGGGCGGCTGCGCCCCACAGTACTGACAGGTATACTGATCCCGCGCCAAGATCGTGCGTCTGGTCAACGGTATGAGCAGACGGTGAGGCACTCGCACGTAGTACACGAGCCGAATGACCAGGGGCACATCCAGGGCCAGGTTTTCGGACCGTACTCTGGCCTCCGCCGCCTCCAGGATCTCGGCTTTCTCTTTGAGAACCAAGACGATGGCTCTCCGAAGCGAGATGATGTGCAAAGGCTCAAAGGTGGCGTTGAGAACCAGCACGCCGCCCGCCAGCCTACCTTGCCCCGCAACGAACGCTCTCACCCCCTCGACGCAAGAAGCGGACGGCAATGGGCCCCGTCCCTTGGATCATACAGGGGAGGCAGGATTCGAACCCGCAACCTACGGTTTTGGAGACCGTTGCTCTGCCAGATTGAGCTACTCCCCTTTGGCCTCTTCAAACGCGCCGCGCTCCCCAGTCTCCGGCCGCGCCAGCGCTGCCATCAGCGACATAATACCACAACTCGCCCCACCTTGTCAAGGCCGGTGGCTGACCCCTCCCTAGCACGAGTCGACCATTGTGACCAGCCCTCGTGGCAGGTATAATTATAAGGTGAGGTCCTACCGATGTACAGCCTGGACGACACCATCACCGCCATCTCCAGCCCCATCGGAGAGGGCGGCATCGGCATCGTGAAGATGAGCGGCCCCGACGTGCTGCCCATCCTGCGAAGCATCTTCGTGCCCGGCAAGGCGCATTCTTCTGACGACGCCGCCTGGCGCCCCGTGTCACACCACCTGTATCACGGCCGCATCGTGGACCGGGAGCAAAACGAGACAGTGGACGAGGTCTTGGTCTCCTTCATGGAGGCCCCCCACACCTACACTCGCCAGGACGTGGGCGAGATCAACTGCCACGGAGGGATCGTGCCCTTGCGTCGGGTCCTGGAGTTGACCCTCCGCCGGGGGGCGAGGCTAGCCACTCCGGGGGAGATGACCCTCAGGGCTTTCCTCTTCGGTCGCCTCGATCTGGCGCAGGCAGAGGCGGTGCTGGACGTGGTGCGGGCCAAGACCGACGCCGGACTGCGGGTCGCCGTAGATCAACTGGAGGGGCACCTCTCCCGGCAGATACGCCAGGTGCGAGCGCGGCTGGTCGAAGTGCTGGCCTACCTGGAGGCCGCCATCGACTTCAGCGAGGACGAGATACCCGAGCACGACGTCGCCGGCTCGCTGCGCCAGGTGTCACTTTCCTTGGAGGAGCTGATCGAGGGTGCCCAACGAGGCATGATCTACCGTCAGGGCATCAGAGGGGCCATCGTGGGCCGACCGAACGTCGGCAAATCCAGCCTCCTGAACCGCCTGCTCCGTACTTCCAGAGCCATTGTGACTCCCGTTCCCGGGACCACGCGCGATACGCTGGAAGAGACGGTCAACCTGCAAGGCGTCCCTCTGATCCTGGTGGACACGGCGGGGATCGCCCGCAGCGACGACTTCGTAGAGAGACTGGGCATCGAGCGCAGCCAGCAGGCGCTGGCCAGCGCCGACCTGGCCCTGATGGTCATCGATGCGCACGAGCCTCTGGAGGACGCCGATTGGGAGATCGCCAGCCTGATCGGCCACAAGCCGGTGATCCTGGTAGTGAACAAGACGGATCTGCCGCTGCGCACGCGGACGAACGACCTGCTGCCGCGCGCGAGGAGAGTCGAACTCTCCGCCCTCACCGGAGAGGGTCTGGACGAGCTGGAGCAGGCCATCGTGGAGCTCATCTTCTCCGGCAAGGTGATGGCCTCCGAGACCGCACTGGTCACCAACCCCCGCCACCAGCAGATCCTGAAGACAGCGCTGGATCACGCGCGCTCGGCGCTGGAAGCCCACAGCGGGGGCTCGCCCGTGGACCTGCTGGCCATCGACGTGACCGCAGCCGTCAACGCCCTGGGAGAGATCACCGGGGAGACAGCCACTGAGGACCTGCTGGAGGTGATCTTCAGCGAGTTCTGTGTGGGGAAGTGAGACTTGTTTGAGCGTCTGGAGCACGATGTGTTATAATCTGATGGCACCAGGAGAGCCAGAGCACGAGAGGTACATGCGCGAGGCCCTCGACGAAGCCCGCGTGGCCTTCGAGCGAGGCGAAGTACCCGTCGGCGCTGTCGTGGTCCACAAAGGGTACGTCGTAGGCCGGGGCCACAACCGCAAGGAGGAGCTGGTCGATCCCAGCGCCCACGCGGAGATGATCGCCCTGCGCGAGGCGGCTCAGGTGCTGGGCAGTTGGCGTCTCGCGGACGTGACCCTGTACTCCACGATGGAGCCGTGCCCGATGTGCGCGGGGGCGATGGTCCTGGCGCGGGTGCCCCGCCTGGTTTTCGCCGTGGACGACCCGAAAGCGGGGGCTGCCGGCTCCTTGTTCGACATCGTCCGTTCGCCGAGGCTCAACCACCAGGTGCAGGTCACCAGGGGAGTGCTGGCCCAAGAGGCGAGGGACCTCCTGGACCGCTTCTTCCAAGAGCTTCGCGACCGGGCGGAATAGCCAACGCGGAGGGGTGCCAGAGTGGACGATCGGGACGGTCTCGAAAACCGTTGTGGGGGCAACCCCACCGTGGGTTCGAATCCCACCCCCTCCGCCTTCCACATCTCCCTTGCCGTCCACACAAGCCCCTGAGTGACCGCCCCGGACGAGGGTTAGCGAAGGAGGGAAGGGCTCCCCAGCATGTCGCCCGACTTGAACGAGAAAGACGTGGATCTGGACAGCCTGGCACAGCACGCGTCCGAGGACCCGGCGTTCCTCTCCAGCCTGGTTAAGGGCTTGTCGGACCGGCAGGAGAGGGTGGGTTACAACTGCCTGAGGGCCCTGCTGCTCCTGGCCGAGGAGAACCCTCTGCTGCTCTACCCTTACTGGGACGTCTTCGTCGAGCTGCTCCGCAGCGAGTATACCTACTTCAAGCTGCGGGGCGCCAACCTCATCGCCGCCGCCATCAGTGTGGACAGGGAAAACAGGTTCGAGGCCGTATTCGACGACTACTACGACCTGCTCGATGGCCAGAGTGTCATCGCCGCCTGCTACGTCGCGGGCAACTCGGGTAGAATCGCCAGGGCCAAGCCTGGCTTGCAGAGCAGAATCACGCGCAGGCTGCTGTCCATAGACGAGACGCACCACCCGCCCCAGCGCAGGGACCTGATCAAGGGTCACGCAGTGGAAGCGTTCGGGGAGTATGCTGAGCAATCGGGGGATAGAAGCAAGATCCTGGAGTTCGTCCGGGCTCAACTGGAGAGTCAGAGTCCCCGCACCAGGAAGAAGTCCAGAGAGCTCCTCCAGAGGTGGGGAGACACCGGCTAGCCAGAGCGCTGGCCCTGCGACAGCGGCAGGACCCCACATCCTGCTCCTCGCCGCCCGCGCTAGGAATCCTGGCGTTGGGCGGCCAGCTCAGCCTCATCGTCAGCTACGTCCCCGTTGGCTACCTTGATCGTGACCACCGCCAGCGCCGCGTACAGCCAGAACAACGACACCGAGTGGGGGAAATCCAGGTTGAAGAAGTAGTGGTCGGTGAGGCCTCCGACCATGGCTCCCAGCAGAGCCGTCGCCAGCCCGAGCAGAAGCGGTTCGGCGTCGGAACCTCGCTCCATACGCCGCCAGGCAACCCACACGTAGGCGAAGAACACGCCCATGATCAGCAGGAAGGCGCCGAGCCCGATCAGACCCATCTCCTCCGCGATGAGCAGGTACACGTTGGAGACGCCGATGTAGATGTCGATGGAAGGCGTGCCTCCAAAGCCGACCCCGAGCCAGGGGTAGCGAGAGATGAGCCTCAAGGCATCCTTGTACTCACCGAGGCGCATCAGCGTGGCCGTGTCCTCCAGCGTCAGACCAGCCTGGAAATGGAGGATGTACTCCCTCGTTTGAGGGAGGATCAGGATCACCGCCAGGACCAGCACCATCAGCGGCAGCAGACGCCGGTATCTGACCACCCCCAGGACCAGCAGGGCTGCCCCGATGGCCACGAAGCTGCCGCGGGAGAAGGTCAACAGCAGGCAGATCAGCATCGTCCCCAGCATGGGTACCAGCCACTTCTTGGGGATGAGTGGTCTGCGGGCGAAGAGTTGGGGCGTGGTCAGAGTCACCACCAGGATCAGCAACCCACCCAGCACGTTGGGGCTGACCGAGGTGGAGATGGCCCTCATGGGCAGCGAGGGGTTGTCTTCGATGAACCACAGCACGCCCCAGCCAGATGGATAGTGCACGAAGCTCAGCATCGACAGCAAGCGCACTGTGAGGGATTGGGGCAGGAAGTACAGGATCACCCCGAGGAGCGAGGCTGCGAAGCCAGCCAGGATGACCACCACCAGGATCTGCCGCAGTTGGCGGTACCCCCGCACCGAATTGGTGACCACGAAGAACAGGGCCAGGGCGATGATGATCTCCAGAAAATGGCGCAGAGTGTCTTTGGTGATACCAGCGTGGGCGGTACCTGCGATGAAGGCCGCAAAGGCCAGCAGGATGAAGATCAGGAGCGGCAGATCGAGCGGAGAGGATACGAACCTCTCCTGAGCGCGGGTGAAGACGCGGGCCAGCCACACTCCAAACACCGCCAGCAGCACCACGTCCAGAAACGTGGGATAGAAGCCGATGCTGAACGGAATCGCGCCGAAGGGAAGGAGGCAGATCACGGCCACCAGGGCGAAGAGCCCCAGTTGGGTGCTCCTGAGCATGGCCAGGCCGGCAACGACTCCTGCGACCAAGGCCATCACGATCAAAGGATGAGCCAGAGCCAGCACCAGCCCGCCGGTGACCCCCAGGACCAGACACGCGCCGATCAACGACAGGCGAACGGCCCAGCCGCCTCTCACGGCCAGGGCGCGTATGCCGCCCATCATCCTCTCGAGCCTGCGATCACTGGTCATCTTCGTGCCCCACAGACGACCGACGGTCCCAGGGCAACACCTGCCTCCCGGGTCAACGCCCCTTCCACGATTTGCGCCTGCCAGCAGTAGCGCTTCATCTCACCAGGCCCTGCCTGGACACAAACTCGATGATGAGATCGCATACCTGGCTGATCTGCTCCTCGGTCACCTCGGGGGCCACGGGGAGGGTCAGCACCTCTGCCGCCACCTGTTCGGTCACCGGCAGCGCACCTTCCCCCAGGCCGAGATCGCGGTATGCCTCCTGTAGGTGCACCGGCACCGGATAATGGACGAGGGCGCCCACTCCCCTCTCGCGCAAGAACCCCTTCAACTCATCCCGG
Organism: Anaerolineae bacterium; assembly: GCA_034411995.1. Classification (GTDB taxonomy): domain Bacteria; phylum Chloroflexota; class Anaerolineae; order UBA7937; family B3-Chlor; genus JAUVXJ01. Next base: position 45,520 of record DAOUME010000001.1, read on the forward strand.
GACTCTGACCTGATGGCATAGATGTGGTAGCAGTGCTTCCCGTACTCCATGTGCACGGGGGTGGTCACCGCCGTGTCCCGGAGCAGCGCGCCGTAGAGCGCAGCGTGCTTCCTCCTGGTCTCGTTCCACTCATCGAGCAAACGCAGCTTCACCCGCAGGATGGCGGCCTGTAGCTCGTCGAGGCGGCTGTTGAGCCCCTTGATGGAGCTGACGTATCTATCTTGCCAGCCGTACTGGCGCAGGAGTCTCAGTCGCTCGGCCAGGCCGCTATCGCTGGTGACCACGAGTCCGCCATCGCCGAAGGCACCCAGGTTCTTGGTCGGATAGAAGCTGAAACAGCCCACGTGCCCCATCGACCCGGCCTTGCGCCCCCTGTACTCCGCGCCGTGCGCCTGGGCCGCGTCCTCGACCACCTTCACCCCACGTCGCCTGGCCACGTCGAGGATGGGGTCCATATCTGGGGTCTGCCCATAGAGATGCACGGGGACGATGGCCCTGGTAGCGGGACCGATCTTGCTCTCCACTTGAGCCGCGTCCATGGTGTAGCTCTGCGGATCTATGTCCACGAAGACCGGCCGGGCGCCCGTCAGTTCGATAGCCGCGACGGTGGCCACCGCCGTGTGCGACACGGTGATGACCTCGTCCCCGGGACCGGCACCGCAGGCCAGGAGCGCCAGGTGCAGCGCCTCCGTGCCCGAGCCCACACCTACTCCGTAGGAGGCGCCCACGTAGGAGGCAAACTCCTTCTCGAAGGCCTCCACCTCCTGTCCCAGGATGAACCACCCGCTGTTCAGGACCCGCTGGACGCTGGCGTCGATCTCCTCCTTGATGGAGAGGTATTGCAGCTTCAAGTCGCTGAAGGGGATCACGCCACTACTCCCAGTAGTGCTCCTTGTGCTGGCGGTAGTACTCGATGGTCCTGGACAACCCTTCTCGGAGAGAGACCTGAGGCTGCCAGCCCAGAGCGGTCCGAATCCTGCTGTAGTCGCCGTAGTAGTCGCCGATGTCGATGAGCTTCTTCTCTGGAGGAAAGGGCACCAGCTCGTACGAGGCCCCAGGGCAGAGCTCCATGAGCGTCTCCACGATGTGCAACAGACTGACCGGCTCCGTGCCCCCCAGATTGTACACCTGCCCGTTGACCGTATCGGTGGCCCCGGCGAGGAGAAAGGCGTTGACCACGTCGTCCACGTAGTTGAGGTCCCGGAGTTGCTGGCCGTCTCCGAACACGGATATCTGGTGACCATCTATGGCCAGGCGAATGAACCACCCGATGAACCCCTGACGACTGTGCTTCATCAACTGGCGAGGCCCGTAGGTGTTGGTCAGCCGCAGGGAGGTCGCTCGGATGCCGTAGACGTTGCTGTACAGGATGTGATACCACTCACCCGCCATCTTGTTGATGCCGTTGACGTCGGTGGGGTGCAGCAGGTGCTTCTCGTCCACCGGCAGGTAGTCCGGAGCGCCGTAGATCTGCCTGGTGCTGGCGTAGACCACCTTCACCGTGGGGTTGTGGCGACGACAGGCTTCGAGCAGAGAGAGCTGGCTGCGGCAGTTGATCTCCAGGTCGGTGTAGGGATCGCGCATGCTGTCGATGTGACTCACCTGTCCGGCCAGGTTGAAGATGTAGTCCTGCTCCCGGACCAGGTAGCTCATGCCGCTGGCGTCGCGCACGTCGGCGATGTTGATGTGCACCCGATCCTTGATCCCCTCTACGTTGAAGAGATTGCCACCGTAGTCAGGGATCAGAGAATCCACAATGAGCACGTCGGCGCCGAAATCCACCAGCCGGTGCGCCAGGTTGCTGCCGATGAACCCCAGGCCACCGGTGATCATCACTCTCTTGTCCCGGTACTTCTCCTTCAGCTCCATCTCTCTATCTGTCTCTGCCGACGAGCTGCGGCCAGCGTAGCTGCCACCACAGCCTCAGAAGGTCGCAGCCCACGCGGAAGATACGCCGGAAATTGAAGAACTGGGATTTTCCATAGGCTCGATGATAGTGGTGCACGGGCACCTCGCTGATCCTGAACCCCCCATCTCTGATCTTCTTCATCATCTCCACGCAGATCACACCGCTGTCGGATTCGAGATGCACCGTATCGAAGACCGAGCGCCGGATGAGCCGGAAATCACAGTCTACGTCCTTGAGGTGTATGGCGAAGGCCAGGTTGGTCACCCAGTGGTAGATGCGGCCGATGATGACCCGGTGCAGCGGGTCCGATCGCCCTATCTTGTAGCCCTGCACCATGTCTACCGAGTCATTCATCTGCTCCCACAACGCCGGCAGGTCGCGAACGTCGTACTGGGCGTCCCCGTCGGTGTAGAACACGAACTCCTTGCTGGCCTCGGCGAAGCCGGTGCGCAACGCCCCACCGTACCCCCGGTTCTTCTCGTGGTGGACGATCCTCACCCGGTCGTACCGTCGCTCGAGCTCGTCCAGGATCTCCCTGGTATAGTCGCGGCTCCCATCGTTGACCACGATCACCTCGTAATCGTCTGTCAGCCTCTCCAGGACGAGGATGGCCGAAAGCACCATACTGGCGATGGTGCCGCCGTCGTTGTAGGCCGGGAAGAAGACCGAGATGCCGTTCTTTGAGCCCAGCTCCATTCACTACCCCCGCATCAGACACGGTCTGTGTCACCACAGACCGTGTCTGGGTCTCGCCAACTGGCCAATTACCAAGTATAGCCGACGCCCCTGGTGAACGCAACCACGCTTCGGTAACACTTTCATTTGACTGGACAGGGCACGTGGGCCAGCAGGGTCGAGGGCGGTGGCCCGCCCCACCAGGGGATCCGCCGCACAAAAAAAGGCGGGGAGCGCCTGGCTCCCCGCCAATCAGTCTGGTTTAGCTCTTCTTGACCTCGACCTTGACGACCTCCGGCTGAGGCTCCTCGGCCACGGGGATCGTCACCGTAAGCACACCATCCTCGAACGCGGCCTCGGCCTGGTCACCCTCGGCTTCGACCGGCAGGGCGACTGAGCGGCTGAAGGATCCGTACCGGCGTTCCCGCCTGATGTACTTCTCCTCTTCCACCTCTTCCTCGGACTTGGTCTCGCCAGAGATGGTCAGCACGTGATCCTCGATCTTGAGGTCGATGTCCTCCGAGGGCACCCCCGGCAGCTCGGCCTTGATCACCACGTTGCCGTTCTCCCTGTACACGTCCAGAGGAGCGTACTCCGTCCACGACGGCACCAGCCACAACCGGCTCGGGCGATAAGGCCAGTCTTCGAAGAAACGATCCAGCACATCGCCCGCCGGGAACAAGTCTCTTCGGGGTCTCCACAGTGTAATGGCGTTCATGTTCATGATCTCCTTCCTTCAGAATCACTGTCGCTTATATTATACTGTTTTGTGGAGCAAATGTCAAGTATATCCATAAGTCTTCTTGAGCCGCAGTCTATCAATTATTCCTTCGACCCCTGTGTTTTGCTGCCCTCCAGTCCGATATGCTATAATGCAGCGGTCGTCGATCGCCAAAGACCAGCGGGAGCTCAGAGCATGAGCGTCGGTTCCTTCGAACTGGATATCCTATCCCTTGTCGGCCTGGTGGTCATCTGCGCCTACCTGGCCAGCAAAGGCATGCAGCGCGCAGGCGTCCCGCAGGTGGTGGGCTTCATCCTGGTCGGCGTGCTCCTGGGCTCGTCGTTCCTCAACGTGGTGCCCCTCGCCCTGGTCCGCGAACTGGCCTTTATAAGCGAGATCGCGCTGGCCATGATCGGCTTCGACATGGGGTCTCACTTGTGCTTCGCGGACCTGCGCCGCCTCGGTCGCTCTATCCTGGCCGTGCTGTTGTGCGAGGGTTTGGGAGCCTTCGTCCTCGTCTCAGCGGGGGTCTACGTGCTCACCAGATCCATGCCTATCGCCGTGGTCTTCGGAGCTCTGGCCGCGGCTACCGCGCCGGCAGCCACGGTGGACGTGCTGCACGAGTATCACGCCCAAGGCCCACTGACCACCACTCTGATGGCCGTGGTGGGCCTGGACGATGCCCTGTCGCTGCTGCTCTTCAGCATCGCCGCCACCGTGGCGGAATCGACGTTGAGCGGTGCCGGGCAGGCCGCTCTGGGTCCGGTGCTCTGCCTCTCCTTGCAGGAGATCGGAGGTGCTGTACTGCTGGGTGTCCTGTTGGGCCTGCCCTTCCAAGAGCTCCTCAATCGCCTGGAGCACGAGCATGCCGTCTACGGCTTCGTCGTCGGAGTGGTCATCTTCACGGCGGGACTGGCCAACTCCCTGGGCATCTCGCTCATCCTCTCCCTGATGACCATGGGGGTGATCGTGGCCAACGTGCACGGGGATAACAGCCTGTACGTTCAGCGCGTGGTGGACCGAGTGGGCCCCATCACCTATATGCTCTTCTTCGCCCTGGTGGGGGCACGGCTTCAGATCAGCTTGCTCCCCGCCATGGGCCTTCTGGGCCTGGTCTATCTCGTTATGCGCACAGGTGGCAAGTTGGGAGGCGCGTGGCTGGGCGGCTTGCTGGGGGGCTCTGAGCCGCAGGTGCGCCGGTTCCTGGGCCTGGGCTTGCTGTCACAGGCAGGCGTAGCCGTGGGCCTGGCCCTCTCCATCGCCCACCGCTTCGATGCCTACGGTGCCACTGGAGCGCAACTGGGAACGACCGTGATCAACGTCATCACCGCCACCACCTTCGTCGTGCAGATCGTAGGACCGATAACACTCAAGTACGCCATCAACCAGGCGGGGGAACTGGGCAAGGCCGCTCCTGTCGAAGAGCGGCACGTACCAGAGCCAGCTTGACCCAGCCCCCAGCACCACTCACCCACGAGCGGTGGGAGGAGGCCATGAGATGACCACGATTGGAGAGAAAGACGTCCTGGTGCCGCTGGACGTGCCCGACGAGGTCAGGCAAACGTACGTGGGCCGCTATCTGGAGCTGACCAGAAAGAGCGGCCGTCTGATGCTCTTCGCCGGGGACCAAAAGGTCGAGCACCTCAACGACGACTTCTACGGTGAGGGCATCGCCGAAGACGACGCCGACCCCGAGCACCTGTTCCAGATCGCCTCCCGGGCTGAGATCGGCGTCTTCGCCACCCAGCTAGGGCTCCTCGCCCGTTACGGCGACGACTACCGTTCAGTCCCCTTTCTGGTAAAACTGAACTCCAAGACCAACCTGGTCAAGGTCGAGCAGGCGGACCCCTTCAGCCAGTTGTGGTACGACCTGGAGCAAGTGGTGGATTTCGCCTCCTACTCCGGGCTGCGGATACTGGGTGTGGGATACACCCTCTACCTGGGGAGTGAGTTCGAGCACGAGATGCTGTACCAGGCTGCCCAGGTGGTCCACGAGGCGCACGAGTACGGGCTGCTCACCGTCCTCTGGATCTACCCCCGGGGCCAGGCGATCGAGGACGAGAGGGACCCCCATCTCATCGCCGGGGCCACTGGCGTGGCCGCCTGTCTGGGCACGGACTTCGTCAAGGTGAACTACCCCAGGAAAGCAGGGGCCGAATCCGGGGAGATCTTCAAAGAGGCCATCGCCGCGGCTGGCCGCACCAAGGTAGTGTGCGCCGGAGGATCCAGCAGAGACGTGCGCGGCTTCCTCCAGGACCTCCACGATCAGATCTTCGTCAGCGGCGCCGCGGGCAACGCCACGGGCAGGAACGTCCATCAGAAGCCCCTGGAGGAAGCGATAAGGATGTGCAACGCCATCTCGGCCATCACCCTCAAAGGCTGGAGCGTCGACGAGGCCATGTCGGTGTATGAGGGTCAAAAGGAACTGGTGATCTAAGCCCTGCCATGGTGTCAACCGAGCCGGCCATCCATCTCCTTTCCATCCCCACCCCCTTCCCTGTAGGGCCCGTCAATGTCTACCTGCTGGAGGGGGACCCGCTGACCCTGGTGGACGCCGGACCCCTCACCGACGAAGCGCTGGAGGCCCTCGAGGCGGGGCTGGACAGACTGGGGTATGAGTTGAGGGACATCGAGCAACTGGTCATCACTCACGCGCACCACGACCACTTCGGGCAGGCGCAAAGGATCGTCGAGGCGTCGGGAGCCACGCTCCTCTCCTGTCGGGCCAACAGGTATCCGCTGGAGGAGTTCCACACCTGGTGGAAGAACAGGATCGACTACGTGGCCGACCTGGTGATCAGAGAGGGAGCAGCGGAGGAATCCCTCCGTGAGATCGACGCCATCCGCAGCATTGGCCAGTACGCCGCCCCGGTGGCCCAACTGACTCCTCTGGACGACGGGGACGAGGTGCGCATGGGCGGCGCTGCCTGGCAGGCGCTGCACACCCCCGGCCACGCGCTGGGCCACCTCTGCTTCTATGATCGCCAGAGTAGGCTCCTGTTCTCGGGCGATCACCTGCTGAGAGACATCACTTCGAACCCCGTTCTGGAAACGCCCAGGCGGGGGATGAGGGAGCGCCCCCGCAGCCTGCCCGACTACGTCCAGTCGCTGCGTCGCGTGCGGGGCCTGGACGTGGAAAGGGCGCTGCCGGGCCACGGAGCGCCGGTGCTAGACCATCGCGCGCACATCGACTCCATCCTCGCTCACCACGCCGCTCGCGGAGCGCTGATCCTCCAGATGTTGCGAGAGGGGGACCGCACGGTGTACGAGCTGGGAGTGGCCCTCTTCGGAGGAGAGCTTCCAGGAGTGGAGCTGTTCCTGGTCATGTCCGAGATCATCGGGCATCTGGACATCCTGGAACTGGAGGGCAAGGTCAGGCACATGGAGTCGGATGGTCGCGGGGTGTGGACTGTCAGCCACCCCCGCTGAGCGTGAGTCGAGATTGCCAGAAGAAAGGAACGGTATGAGCATCACCATCCTCGGGCTGGGTCCAGGCGACGCCTCTCTCCTCACCCTGGAGGCGAAAGAGGTCCTCGAGAACGCACAGGAGATCTACCTGCGCACCAGTCGGCACCCCACCGTGGCCTCGCTGCCTGCACACCTCCGCGTACATTCCTTCGACGGCCTGTACGAGTCGGAGGGGGAGTTCTCCACCATCTACGAGAAGATCGCAGAGGAGATCCTCCGGTTGGGCCAGAGGCCCGAGGGTGTGCTCTACGCGGTCCCCGGTCACCCTCTCGTGGGCGAGGAGAGCGTGCAGCGGATCCTGGCCCTCTCCAGGGAGTTGGGCGGCGAAGTGCGCATCCTGCCTGGCCTCAGCTTCATCGAGGTCGCGCTGACCTTCCTGAGCCTCGATCCTCTGGACGGCCTCCAGATCGTGGACGCCACCACCCTCAGCGAGCGCTTGCACCCCAATCTGGACCCCGACCTTCCGGCCCTGGTGGGACAGCTCTACGGCCGCCGGGTGGCCTCGGAGGTGAAGCTCACTCTGATGAACCTCTACCCCCCCGAGCACGAGGTGACGCTCCTCCGCCATCTGGGCACCCCGGACGCCGTCGCCGAACCCCTGCCCCTCCATGAGCTGGATCACCTCCAGGACATCGACCACCTGGCCACGCTCTTCGTCCCTCCACTCCCCAAGGCGAGCTCCGTCTCCACCTTCCACGACATCGTGGCCCGGCTGCGGGCGCCAGGAGGCTGCCCCTGGGATCGTGAGCAAACGCACCAAACCCTGAGGCCGCACCTTCTGGAGGAGACCTACGAGGTGCTCCAGGCCATCGACGAGGAGGACGACGAGGCGCTGCGGGAGGAGCTGGGCGACCTGATGCTCCAGATCATCTTGCACGCTCAGATCGCTGTGGAAGAGGGCTCTTTTACCCTGGCCCAGGTACTGGAGACGATCATCGAGAAGCTCATCCGGCGCCACCCTCACGTCTTCGCGGGACTTGAAGTCGCGGACGCCGACGAGGTGCTCCGGAACTGGCAGGCCATCAAGCGCCAGGAGAAGGAAGAGAAGGAAGACGAGCTCCTGTGGGGCATGCCGTTGAGTCTGCCGGCGCTGACCCTGGCGCGCAGGGCCCAGGAGAGGGCCAAACGCGAGGAGCTGCTCTCCACCTCGAAGGAATCTCTCCTTTCGGAGGCCCAGAACAGCCTGGCCCGGCTGGGCGAGATCGAGCATCAGGACGAGGCGGCAGAAGCTCTCGGCCACCTGCTGTTCGCCTTGACCGATCTGGCCCGGCGCCTAGGGGTGGACGCCGAGAGCGCCCTGCGCACGGCCACCGTACGCTTCGGCGAGGAAACGGCCTCTGCCCGGCGAAGTGGACACCCCGGCGAGGATCGACCCGACCCTACCCCATGATCGTCCGGCGGGGCGGCTTGCCCTCCTGGAAGTGCCTGTCCAGCCAGCCTGACCTGACCCCTTGCCTCCGGTCGAAGTGTTCCACGTAGGGCTTGATGTCCAGGAGCGGCGTGCCGTCGAGCATGTCCACCTCGGTGAAGTAGACCCGGTTCCCCTCGATCCGCTGGAGCCGCACGATAGGCAGGCCCCGGTGGTTCGGTCGATGAGGGCTCCTGATGGCGAAGATGCCGTGTATCTCATCCTCGAGGAAGGGTTGGCCTCGAACCTCCTCCCTGTCTGAACGATGGAAGTAGTAGATGAGGATCAGATGGCTGAACCCGTCCAGGTCCTTGAGGCCAGGCACGTACCGCTGCTCGAGCTCGATCCAACCCTCGATGTCTTCCCTGAAGCGGCCCTGGATGGGCATCTCCCGGGGCTCGCCGTAGGGTGTATGGATAATGCCGATGGGAGTGAGCCCGATTTGGTTTGGGGTCAACTCTCACCTCTCGCGGTCAGACGGCCGGTTCGACCGAGAATCCAACATCCAGTATACCTCGGACCAACGATCGCGGCGAAAGATCCTGCTCCACGAGAAGAGGGCCGCCCCTGTGGGGGACGACCCTCTGGTCATTCAACCTCCAGCGCACCGCCTAGCGTGCGCGCAGTCTGAGGGCAGCGCACCCCGCCAGCCCCGCCAGACCGCTCCCCAGGAGGAGCATGCTGCCCGGCTCGGGCACGAACTCCTCCTCGCAGGGCTCAACTGTCAGCGCCCCCCAGGCGATGAAGCCACAATCTTCTACCAGTTGGATCTGCACCAAGTTGTCGCCGAACTGGTTGAGCGATTCCTGGGGCACCGCGTAGTGGAAGACATCCCATTCGCCGCCTGTTACCGGCTGTGCCGGCACGTAGCCCAGAAAATCACCGTTGACGTAAACCTCGTGCAGACCGCTACCGAAATCGAAGGCAGCGAGCGCCAATTCACCGTCCGAGCACACGTCTGCATCGAGCATGATGTTGAACTCGATCGGAGCGTTCTCGGAGCCCGGGCAGATGGGCGGGGGATCTGTGTAGCCCATGTCTGTGCCTGCCTCCCCTGTGCCGGCGTTGTTCTCGTTGTCCTCGGTGGTCACATACACACCCTGGACAGCAGCGGGCGGTTCCGGAGGATCCGGGATGGTAATGAGCGGCTCTGGTCCTTGCGCCCAGACCGCCCCGGCGAAGAGCAGTGCCAGACTCACTCCCAGCAACAAGCCTGTCAGCCAGTGGTTCTTCATCGACTCTCCCTCCTTCTTGTTGTGCAAGGGTGGCGCACTTTGACCACAGTATAAGGAGATCCCGCGCGCGTGTCAAGCATTTCGACCAGTAGAGGCGCATCCGGAGCTATTGTGCCGCAGCGCAACCCTCCCCGGCGAGGGTGGCAACCTCCTTCGGCCCACAAGGCCTGTCTACCGGACCATCAGCGCTCGACCGGCACATCCAGCAGGATCGGTTCGCTGCGGGCCAACGACTGGCGGACGACCTCACTCAGCTCCTCTGGCTCGGTCACGCGCAGCGCTTCCACGCCGAGAGAGCGGGACAAGCTCACGAAATCGATCTCCGGCTGGACCAGGTCCATGCCCAGGAAGTGGCCCTGAGCCACGTGGGGCAGCCCCGTCATCGCCCCGGCGACCTTGAGGATCTTGTACTCAGTGTTGTTGGCGATGACGAAGATCGCTGGAACGTGAGCATGGGCCGCCGTCCACAGCCCTTGAATGCCGTACAGCGCTGCCCCATCCCCCAGCAAGGCCACCACCGGCCGGTGAGGCCAGGCCAGCTTCACCCCAATGGCTGCCCCCAGCCCCCAGCCCAGCGCCCAGCCGCGGTGACCGATGTAGCCGGTAGGATCCTTCAAGGTACCCAGCATCTCCAGCAGGTTGGCGTTGGCAGTGGCGGCCTCGTCCACCACCGCCGCGTTCGACGGCAGCACCCGGGACAAGGCGGCCACCAGCGTCATGGTGGTCATGGGCCGCCGGTCCTTCTGGGCTTCGATCTCCGCCAGCAGCGCCTCTCGCTGAGCTTCCCGTTGGGCAGCGTACCCTTTGCGCCGCTCCGCCGCCGCCTTCATCTGGCCAGGAGTCTGGACCTCCGCCAGCCTGGTGGCCAGCTCGGCCAGTCCGGCCTTGGGATCGCCCAGCAGCCCCAGGTCCACGGGATAGCTCTTGCCGATCTCCCAGGGGTCCACGTCCAGGTGGATCAGACGGGCGTCCTCCGGGATGGGGCGGGTCGGCTCCTGGTAGATGAACTGCCGTAACAGATCCATGCCGACCACGAAGATCACGTCGAACCCCTCCAGCCGCTGGCGAGTGTCCGGAGACCAGAGGGGCAAGGTGCCGAAATACAGCGGATGGTGGGCGGGCATGGGCACCCGTCCATGCGAGGTCTGCTGTTCGGCCAGCACCGGGGCGCCGAGCCGCTCGGCCAGCACTACCAGCTCGTCCACAGCGTTGGCTTCGGTGACCCGGCTCCCCGCCAGGATGGCCGGGTTCTGGGCCTGAGCCAGCAGTTCCGCGGCCTCGAACAGCGCGTCGGCAGGGGGACGAACCCGCCGATCAGGGACGTGAGGCGGCGAGAGGTCCAGGTCCTCAGAGCTCTCTACCTGCACGTCCATGGGGATGGACAGGAACACCGGACCCGTGGGCGGGGTGAGGGCGGTCTGGACCGCGCGGCGGGCCACCGTGGGCAGGTCCTCCACGCGTTGCACTTCCGCGGACCACTTCGTCCAGGGGCGAGCCACGCGGACCATGTCGCTCACCAGCGCCGGCTCCCTGACCATCAGGCGCCGGTCCTGCTGTCCGGCGAAGAGCAAGAGCGGCGTCCCCGAGCAGTAGGCGTTGAAGAGCATACCCATGGAGTTGCCCAGCCCGGGAGAGATGTGCACGCAGACCACGCCAAGTCCGCCAGAAGCCTGGGCATAGCCGTCGGCCATGGCCATCACCGGCAGCTCGTGCAGCCCCAGGACGTACTCGAACCTGTCGTCGTCCACCAGCACGTCGTTCACGGACAATTCCGTCGAGCCAGGGTTGCCGAAGATGTGAGACACTCCGGATGCGGCCAGGATCTCAAACAGGGCCTCGATACCTATCATCCCTATCGTCAGTTCTCCTCTCTGCTTTCTCTGCGGGCTTCTTGCCCGCTCCCGCGGCGTTTCCACGAGGCCCACACGCCGCCGGGGACAACACGGCCCATTATACCCGCGCTGGAGTCTTTGGCCAACGCCGGCGGTCCTGGTCCCGGCCACTCTGGCGCCCCGAGCACGTCGCCCCGCGCAGGCCGTCAGCGGCGCGCCCCGCAAGGGCCTCGCACCCTATCGCCCACGAAAGACTCTGACTGCGTGGGCAAGGACTTCTGTTGCCTTACTTTTCGATCTATGCTACAATTTGGTTGCGCGACTCGCGCAGGTGGTCGACCGACCGAGGCGCGTCACCGGGCGCAGGGCACAGCTCTACTCTGGAGGGCACGATGTGTTTGTCACAATGGGAGCGCATGGTTAGCGTAATCGCCAGTTGTGCGACCGTCGCCGCGTTCATAGTGGGCGGCATATGGAGCTACTGGCTCTTCGTCCAGAACAGACAGAAGTATCCCCGTGCCAGAATTGAGCACCGGATCAGACACTGGCGCATGGGCAGCGGGAAGACCCTTCTACACGTTGACATGGTGGTGTCCAACATCGGCAACGTGCTGATCTCGATAGTGGAGTCACGAACTACAATCCAACAGGTGCTTCCCATCGCGGCTGACCTCCGCGAGACGATGGAGGCCGGCAGAGACCTTGTTGAGAACGGGAAGAGCGAGGTGGACTGGCCTACGATAGGACAACACGACGTGCGATACAAGAAGGGTGACTGCGAGATCGAACCGCACGAGGTACAAGAGATCGAGCATGACTTCGTTGTTGCCGACGATGTCCGTACAGTTGAGGTATATAGTTACCTCCTGAACGAGAAGAAGCGCAAGGTACCATTGTCGTGGGACCTGACCACCCTGTATGATACCAGCGATTCCAACAGCCAGTGACCCTTGTTGGGAGGTGAACGGCATGACCGAAGCAAAGGAGAAGATCGGCGAGAAGCAAAGGAAGCCCAAGGCGAAGAACCCAGTCCAAGGGGAAAGACATCCCAAGGAAAAGCCGCCCAAGAAACCTGCGAAAGAAACGAAGTAGCTTTGACAGCCTCCCAAAGCCAGGGCGTCGCCGCACACCGCCTTCATCCTGACCACGGTGTGCAAACGTCACACACATCTTCTGTGCGTGGACGCAGGACCGAGACGTTCCTCTCGAAGAGCACAGACCATGCTGGGGTGGGAGTTGGGTGACAGAAGGCTTCGGAGGGTTGAATGAGGTCATAGGAGGCGTCGTAGAGCACCCGCGGAAAGAAGGTGGACAATGGGTGACAGAACGGACATCGAAGACTTTGAGAAGAGGGCGTTCCAGTTTCTGGTCAAATGCTACGAACTGACTGGCGGAATGGACTCTAGGGTCACGCACATGGACAAAGTGGCCGCAGAACTTGGCTTCGAGCCTCCAGTGAACATTGCCGTTCACGACCACCTGGTCCAAGAGGGATTGATCAGGCCTACAGGGCTGGGCGGCGAGATCTCGATCACACCCAAAGGAATCGCGCGAGTCGAAGCAGCACAATCGTAGCCGCAGTCGCCGCCATGAATTGAGGAGAGTGCGACCATGGAGTGCATAGTCGTCATCGTGTGGTTCGTCTGTGCGCTCATCGCAGCGGCCATCTGCGAAGAAAAGGGACACTCAGCCGTCGCGGGATTCTTCCTCGGATTTCTATTGGGCCCCATCGGAGTCATCATCGCCGCGGTCCTCTCCCGAGATGAGGCTGTGCTCGAACAGCGAGCTCTGAACTCTGGCCATATGCGCAAGTGCCCCTATTGTGCAGAGCCTGTCAGATGGGACGCCAAGGTCTGCCGCTATTGTGGACGGGAACTGACAGCCGCTGAGCTACTGAGAGAAGGGATCCGGACATCCAAAGAAGGGCGGAAGGCTGACGCACGTCAGCTGCTGCAACAGGTGGTACGCCAAGAGCCAAGCAATGAGAGGGCATGGCTGTGGCTGAGCGGCGCTGTGGCCACAGATAAGGAACGAGAGAAATGTCTGGAAAATGTGCTCTCCATCAACCCTGTGAACGCAGACGCGCTGCGTGGACTTGAAATGTTGCGGCAGCGGAGGGCGGAACCCGCCAAGACCTCGGCATCTGAGTGGATTCCCTTGTCTTTGTTTGCAGTAGGCGGTGTGGCTTTCGCGCTGTTCGTTCTTTCTTTGCTCTGGTACCTCGCTCAGTAGGAGCCGGCCAACGAGAGTGGGACTCCCTGCCGACCCGCCTTCTGGTCAGGCCCACGGTCTCTACCGCCGCACGGTCAGTCGGTCAGAATTCTGTGAAAGGAGGTGGCAATGAGCACAGAACTCGTCAATCTGAGTGAAATCGACCTGGATGGCCTCCCCGAAAGGAAAGCCGTGTACGCCATCTTCGCCCAAAGCAGCGAGACCGGCAAACCTATCAACTGTCGATATGTCGGCGAAACCCACGACCTGCAAGAACGGACGAAAGTGCACCTTAGCATGGGAGAGAAGAACGACTGCCTCAGAGAGTTCATGCAGTCGGACAAAACGAAGTTGATGCAGTACGAGCTGATGCCCACTTCAACAAGGGAGGAACGCCTGAGAAGGCAGGAGGAGTGGATCGAGAAGCATAACCCACAATGCCAATAATGGGATGCATCCCTGCCGCCTGCTCACGCCAGAAGCGCGGAGTCTGAGGGCATCAAGTACCTGGTCCTGAGCACATGGGCGGACTCAAGAGGCAACCGTGGGGCGTACCCTCACAACAGGGAGAAGTCGGCGCGAGAGGATTCGTACCTCCGACCTCAGGGACCCGGACGATCCCTGTCCTTAGCTAATGTGGGACTTCGGGGACGGTTATTCGCCGCGGCCCTACTGATACCCACCACCGAAGTACCCCACCCGGTAGTTCACGCGACACTGCCTGACCCACACCGGGTTTGAGAACCCGCTCAACGAGGTGCCGAAGCCTAGCTTCCCCACCGCGGAATCGGCCGTAGCGCTGAGGCTCACCTCCGCCTCTCCCAGAAAGTGCGACTCGCACTTGGCGTACGCCTCCGATTCGCGCGCCCCGTACACCCTGTAGAACCGCTGGCTCCCGGTCACGATGTCGGGCGTGGGGTAGAGCTGGCTGGTCTCCGTCCAGGTGTAGCCCGTCTCGGGGGAACCGGTCTCCACAACCTCGCCGTATCGAGCGCCTCCGGGATCACCGCCCACCGAGGCTTTCTCCACCAGTTGGGCATCGACGCCCACCAGGCCAAAGAGGACCTGGGCGAGACGATTGTCGAGCTGGTGGGGCATGATGAACCAGTACCTGGTGGGCAGGGACCGGGTGGTCTCCGGCAAGGGAGTAACCACCTCCTGGGGTCCCTCCAGTTCGATCCAGACGTGGGACATGCCCACGGGACCGACGTCGATCAGGTAGTCCAGGACCATTTTGTCGCACTCTTGCACCATCACCAGCAAGAGCGCCTGGCCCTGGTCATCGACCTTGACCGTCCACCTCGGAGGGACGATCTCCCGCGCCACGTCAGCATCTACGTAGTAGTGAGAGAACATCTCTCTGCACCCGTAGATGTCCATCACACTGGGGATGGACAGCGATGGGGCGATGAAGGCGAGGATCACGAGAACCAGGAAAAAGGACACCACCCCAGCGATCAGCTTTCGTCGCGACACCGTTGCCCCCTTTCTGCCCTGCTCTGGCCATGGTTGAGGATCAAGAAGGTCGCCTCTGTACCGCTATACGCTGCGGGTTTCCAGCGGGCGAACTGCGGCGCCGCGTCTCTGGCCAATGTGCAGACCCGAGAGCTGACCAAAGGAGTGCCACATACGCGGCTGGCCCTGATCTAGGCGCGCTCCGCACCGAATATACTGCCAAGCCACGGTGTCGTCAACCCAAAGGAATACGTTTAGAGGCAGGAGGGGAAGACCGTGGGTGTTGTCCTTCTCTCGGCGACGTGAGGAAAGGGGTAGGTCGGGGCGAGAGGCCTCGAACGTCCGGCCAGCCATCCACGCTCCGCGTCGGCGCTGCCACCCATACGGAAAAGGACCGCCCCTTCGGAGGGCGGCCCTCTGACAGACAAGTTGCAACCAGCTTCTTACTCTCTGGTCCCTCGGTCCAGAACCTACGCTGAGCGGCGTCGAAGGCCAGCGTATCCGGCCAAACCCATCAGTCCACTGCCCAACAGCAGAATCGACCCGGGCTCGGGGACAAACTCCTCGCACGGCTCAATGGCCAGGGATCCCCAGGCGATGTACCCACAATCTTGCACTAACTCGACCTGCACCAGGTTCGCGCCCGTCGTGAGAAAAGATTGGGGAACGTCGAAGTCCAACACCTCCCACACCTCTTCGTCGATGTCAGGTATGGTCCCTAGGAGATGCCCATTGATGTAGACCTCGTGTTCCCCCGACTCCCAGCCCATGGCGGCGAGAGACAAGACGCCTCCCGAACATATCTCGTCACCCACTACGATGTTGAACTCGATGGGAGCCGTCTCGTCTTCAGGGCACATCCATACGGGCTCCAGGTACCCCATGTCATCGTCTGCCTGGCCTGTGCCCTCGTTGTTCTCGTTATCCTCAGTGGTCACATACACGCCCTCGACCGCAAGAGGCGGCGCTGGCGGATCGGGAGGCTTGTAGAGCGGCTCCGATTCTTGTGCCGCAACCGCGCTCCCCAAGAGCAGCGCCAAGCTCACGCCCAACAACAGCCCACTCAGCCAGTGGCTCTTCATGGCCTCTCCCTCCTTTGTGTCTGAGCCGAGCTAACCCTTTCGCGCACAGCATAGCAGAATTGCGAACGAATGGCAACCCCAGCCAGGGTTGCCAAGGACGATAGAGGGCCATCCCCCAAAGGGACAGCCCTACAACAGCCAACCTGCAACTAGCTTCTTACTCTCTGAACCTCCCGCCGCGAGGCTGCCCTGAGAGGAGTCGAAGGGCGGCGTATCCCGCCACGCCCAGCAGCCCGCTGCCGAGCAGCAACATCGACCCGGGCTCGGGGACGAACTCGTAGGCCGAGCAGTCCTCCGCCACCACAAACGTATCCTCAGCCCAGGGGTACGGCGCACCAGGTATCTCCTGGTAGTAGCGGACAACCCACTCGCCCAGCGGGATGATTAGCCCATTGCTGACATCCGCGTCGAGGCCCGGAACAGGGGCGGAACCGTAGTACTGACCACTGCATGGGAACCACACCATGATCGAGCATGGGTCCGGAGAAGGCACATCACCGCAAACATCATACAGCAGTACCCCATTGTGCGTAGCGCGCTCGCACAGCTCGTACTGAGGGTTGAAGCCGCCATAGGTCCAGCCCAGAAGATACCGGCTCTCAGTAGGCTTTTCCGTATCAGGCGAGCATTCCACGCACTCTTTGTCCACGGTGAAGAACAGTCCCTGTGCCAGGGCCACGCCACCCGCCAGCAGCAGTGCCAAACTCACACCCAACAATACGCCTCGTAGCCCGCGCTTCCGCATCGCCCTCCCTCCTTTGCTCCTACAATAGGCAATCTTCTTGCTCACAGTATAGCACGACTGTTGATCCACGTCAACCCGCACGGGACATTCTGAAGTTCGACTGCTGATGACGCAACAGATGCTGGAAACGCCCCGAGGCAACACCGGGACATTCGCCGGTGTCTGCAGCCTTCTGGTGCATCCGAGTCCTGCTCCCGCAGCCGGGGGCAAAGCCTAGGGTTGCCCGGACCTTCTGACGGGACTGAGGAGAAGAGGAACTCGGGGCGAGAGGATCTGTGACTCTGACCACCCGTCGACACCGTGCTGTGGTCTTGCCACCCCAACAGAAAAGGGCCACCCCACAACGGGGCGGCCCTTCTAGAATCTTGGCACTATCAGCGGCCTACTCTCCGGGCGTCCTCCGTAGAGCCTGCCCTGAGCGGAGTCGAAGGGTGGCGTATCCTGCCAGCCCCACCAGGCCGCTGCCTAGCAGCATCATCGATCCCGGTTCTGGCACGAACTCCGCCTCGCAGACATCCGCCAGCAGCACAGTCGCCTCACCACACTCCAGGGCTTGATTCGCTCTGAAATTCTCATTACACGTTCCTGGGCAGACCTCCACTGTCCACTCTCCGTACCCAAACTCCAGCCATATGTCAGAGGGAGAGGCGTCCGCCCAATCTTCCACGTGGTCCCAGAAAGCGACGATCTGGTCGCAGTACGCCCACATATAGTAGTCGTCGTCCTCGTTGGAATGCCACCAACAGTCTTGGAACTCCCCGTCGAGATAGAAGTTGAAATGCAAGTTGTCGCCCGCTCCACCGCGACCCCCAATGCTGAACTTGACGATGTTTTCGGGGTCAAGCTCCGCAGCATCTGCATCTATTTGCCCTTCCGAGCACGTGAAGCAGCCCTTGTCCGGCTTGATCGTAAGTCCCTGCGCCACCGCTACCCCACCTGCCAGCAGCAACGTGATGCTCACACCCAGCAGTATGCCTCGTTGCCAGTACCTCGTCATCGCCTCTCCCTCCTCGATGTTCGTATGTGGTACAACCCTGCCTGTCGACATCATAGCCCGATTCCAGAGCCGTGTCAAGCGAGGGGGGACGCCGTGAAGGCAGGCGGCCCGTCCCGGCATAGATCCTTGATTCCCCGGGAGATTTCGGCGGGAGATTCGGAGTTCGCTGCGGCCTTCTGGTGCGCCCGATTCCTGCGCCTGGCGTCGGGGGAAAGACCAAGGGAGAACTGGATCTTCCGCAGGGGGTGAGGATAGATAGGAAGAAGTCGGGGCGAGAGGATTTGAACCTCCGACCTCACGGACCCGAACCGTGCGCGCTGACCGAACTGCGCTACGCCCCGAACGAGGCCATTATATGCGCATTGCTCCAGCTTGGCAAGAAAACGGGTACGAGCATATAATAGGAGCGTGAGCCTGCCCCTATAGCTCAGTTAGGATAGAGCAGCGGTTTCCTAAACCGTGTGTCGCAGGTTCGAATCCTGCTAGGGGTACTGAGCCCAAGAAACGAGCCCGACCTCGGTCGGGCTCAGCTCTTTCACCACAGATGAAACAGACGCCTCCCCAGAGGCCACGACTCTCCTGGCCAGCAGAGTCGCTCCTCTGGCCAGGCCGCTGTTGACGGAGAAGACTAGCTCTCCTTCTCCTCTTCCTTGTCCTCTTTCTTGTCCTCGGCGGTCTTCTTCTCGTCCGTGTCCAGACCCTGCGAAGCCGTGCGGAACTCCCTGATGCCCTTGCCCAACGCGCCACCGATCTCCGGCAGTTTCCCTACGCCGAAGACGATGATGATGATCACCAGCACGATCAGCAGCTCGGGCAAGCCTATAGAACCCAAACCAGGCATTGTGTCCTCCTTCAGCATCCAACCTGCATCATATTATACCACAAACCGCACGCCAATACAATGGCCAGCACGGCAATCTCGAAAAACCAGACCCCATGGGGAAAACCGGCCCCGCCGCCGCCGGGTCACCCGGAGCCAAACCATCCTCTCAGCGCCGTCATGACTTGGAACGGGTCGCTGAACAGCACACTGGAGGCGTACAGTTCCATGGCCGCCACATCGACCGTCCTGTTCATGGGATCGCCCCGGTCCACGATCCTGACCACCACGGGAAAGCCGCTCCAGTCCTCCCTGGTGGATCCGAAGGGAGGCAAACAGATAGCCACGTTGAAGCTGCTCACACCCATCCGTCTGACGTAGCCGTCCAGCACCCTGAAGATCGATCCCTTCAACCCCTCGTCCAGGCTGGGGGAGAAGAGTAGCACCTCCCTGTCCTTGACCGGGGTGAGATAGACCAGGATTCGCGTGCCCTCCCTCTCCAGCGCCAGGCCCAGGCTGTGGTGCACCTGATAGAGATCATCGAAGTAGTTGGTGCCCCACTCCTGCCGGTAGGTTTGGGCCGCCCTCCGCAGCCCTTCCACTCGGGCGTAGTGCATCTCCCGGCCCAGGATCATCTGCGCGTGCCCGTGAACGATGGAGGCGCCCGCCCGCCACAGGCAGTTCCACAGCAGGAACGGGTACTTCGCTTCCCTATCCTGCTCGTGGGCTTTCCTCAGCCAGGCCACGCCCGTATCTATGTAGTCGGCTATGGCCTCTTGAGTGAAGGCCAGAGGGTCATGCTCCTCGAACACCACCACGCCGCTAAAACCGTCGAACTTGGCGATGTTGCTGGCCGTGACCGAGTGTCTTCCCTGGACCCGGCCGAAAGTGTCCTCTGGCGTGCTCTCCAGAGGCCGGCAGAACGGGCCGCCGCGCTCCCCCTCGATGATGGCGGTCAGCTCCTCCCGCTTGCCGATGGCCATGGGCCGGCGGGAGCGCAGGGGGTTGAACAGAGACCCCTCCATGGTCACCAGGTTCGTGACGCGGACGACCTTCTGCTCACGCACGGCGTCTACCGACCCGAATTGTCTCCTGATCCACTCCAGCATCGCGGCCGTGGGCTCGAGCCTGCCCGTCGAGGTATTCACCAGGAAGATGCGCTGGAAACGCTCCCTGTCTCCCTGCGGCAGCGCCGCCACCAGCTCACCAAGACCGGTGATGTTCTTCTCCTCGCCCATGTCCGTTCTCGTCCTCTCCCTCTCAGCGCACCAGCAGCCCTCCAGCCCATGGGCTCACACAAGACACCGTCCCCGGATCGGGGACGGCGCCATCAGAGAGCCCTCGTTGCGTCTGGACGGTACGCCCAGGGGGCAATCTAGCACATCCACGCGCAAAAGGCAAAGTCCTGGCCCTGCGCCGGTTGGTGGTTCCCCTGCCCCAGGGCACCTTCCAGGTCATTAGGCAGGACCGACACACCTTTCTCCGAAAGGCCAGGGAAACGGGAGGCACCAAGGTCGCGATGATGAACCCGGGACAGAAGATGGGCCTCTGAGAAAGCGAAAGGAGGGCCAAGACCGTGGCGGTCTCGACCCCCCTTCTCGAAAGGAGGAGGAAGATCTCTTACATCCATATTATACTCGTCTCCGAACCTTCGTTCAGTAAGCATCCCTACATTCGGCCCCAGGCACGCCCGCTGGGTAAGGAAGACCGCGGCACGAGCCAGGGCAGCGCGGATCTGCCCGGTCCAGCCCCCTGCTGCTCCCCATCCCGTTGTTCCATACTCTCCTCCAGCGGGTAGTCATCAGAGTTGCTTTGGAGTATAATCGCCTCTGGTGGAAATGAGGGGGTTAGGCCGTTTGCAAACCATAGGGCTGCTCTATCACCCCAAGATACGCGAGTCTCTGCATCTGGCCGAGGAACTGGACGGCCTCTTGAAATCCAGAGGTCTCTCCACGTGGGTGGGCTCTGCCTGGGCGGACGAAGAGGCCCGAGAACGTATGCCTGAGCTGGACTTGATCGTGACCTTCGGGGGCGACGGCACCATTCTGAGGGCGGCCAGGATGGCGGTGCTCCACGACACCCCCATCTTGAGCGTGAACATGGGGCGCTTTGGGTTCCTGGCTGAAGCCCAGCCGGACGAAGTGCCCGAGATCATGGACACCGTGCTCTCCGGAAGCTACTGGCTGGAAGACCGCATCATGCTGCACGCCGAGCTGCGCAGGGGAGGAGAAGTGCAGGGCTCCTACGAGGCCCTCAACGACGTGGTGGTGGGGCACGGCACCATCTCCCGCGTGGTGAGGTTAGTGGCTTACGTGGACGGCGAACACATGGCCGACTACGTGGGCGACGGGTTGATCGTGGCCACGCCCACGGGCTCCACGGCCTACTCCCTGGCGGCCGGCGGACCCATCCTGCACCCGCGTCTGGAGGACGTCTTGCTCACCCCTATCGCGCCTCACCGGGCTCTGGAACGCTCCCTGGTGCTGCCTTTGGAGTCCGTGATCGAGATACGCCTTTCCACCGAGTATCGGGCCGTCCTTACCATCGACGGGCAGATCGAGACGCCACTGGAAGATGGTGATCGGGTTACCGTCACCGTGAGCCCTCACCGCTGCAAGCTGGTCAGGACGCAACCCACCAACTACTTCGGACGCAACTTGTTGGAGAGACTGAAGCAATAGTCATGCCTGAAGCCATGTACTGTTACAACCATCCAGAGCGGGAGACGCTGCTGCGTTGCGGCAAGTGCGGCCGGCCCATCTGTACCGAGTGCGCTATCCGTCACCCCGTCGGGCTGAGATGCCCACAGTGCGCTCAAGTCCGGAAAGTACCGACCTACGACGTGTCGCTCCAGCACTACCTGCGGGGGCTGGGCGCCGGACTGGGCGCCTCTCTGCTGTGCGGTTTGGCGGCAGAGATCCTTCCTTTCTTCGTGCCGGTCCTCTTTCTCTCCTTCATCCTGGCCCTGGCCGCAGGGACAGGGATAGGCGAGGCCATCAATCGAGCGACCGGGCTCAAGCGAGGTAGAGGGTTGCAGGCCGTGGCGGTGTTCTGCGTGATCGTGGGCACCATCGCGGCCACGGGCGTCGTCGCGGCGTTCAGGTTCGGGTCGCTGGCCTTGCTCTTCCTGCCCGCCTCTCTCCTCAACCCCTACTATTGGATCTATCCCATCGTGGCTGCGGTGGTGGCCGTGATGCGCCTCCGCTAGGCGACCGCCGGGCTTCGGAGGACCCTTTGCTGACCTACCTGACCGTGCGCAACTTCGCCATCATCGACCAGCTAGAGCTCAGCCCCTCGAAGGGCTTCAACGCGCTCACCGGTGAGACCGGCGCCGGCAAGTCCATCATCATCGACGCGGTGAGTACCCTCCTGGGAGGAAGGGCCGACACCGACCAGATCCGGGCGGGCACCGGGCAGGCCCTCATCGAGGGCGTCTTCTCACCACCCCGAGAGCTGTACGAGGGCGCTATCCTCCCTATCTTGCAGGAAAACGGCCTCCCTGCCGAGGACCACGGAGAGCTGATCCTGACGCGGGAGATCAACCGCCGGGGAAGGAACATCTGCCGGGTGAATGGGAGGCTGGTCACGCTGGGCCTGCTGCGGCAAATCGGTGAGGCACTGGTAGATATCCACAACCAGGGGGAGCACCTCTCCCTGCTGCGCGTCAGGCAACACGTCGACTTCCTGGATCGGTACGCTGGCCTCCAGCGGCAGCGTGCAGAGATAGAGGCCAGCGTGCGTCGCTGGCACGAGACCCGAGGCGAGCTGAAGTCCCTGCTGCACGACGAGCGTGAGCTGGCCCGGAGGGTGGACCTGCTCCAGTACCAGGTCAAGGAGATCGCCGCGGCCAAGTTGCAGGACGGAGAAGAGGAACAACTGGCCCGGGAGCTGAGGGTCCTGGGCAACGCCCAGAAGCTGATCACCCAGACCAACTCGCTGTACAGGAGTCTCTCCGAGGGCGAGGGCCTGGGAGATTCCATTCTGGACCGGCTGGGAGAGGTGAGCGCAGGGCTCGGCAGGCTGGTCGAGCTGGACCCGGGGCTGCGGGAGCAGCACGAGAGCCTTGCTGAGATCTGCTCCCGGCTGGGCGATACAGCGGCAACACTACGTTCCTATGCCGAGGAGGTGGAGCACGACCCCGAGCGGTTACAGCAAGTCGAGGAGCGCCTCGACCTCATCCAGCACTTGAAGCGCAAGTACGGAGATTCCATAAGGGAGATCCTGGCCTTCGCCGCCGCAGCGGCACAGGAGCTGGATGGACTGGGCCACAGCGAGGAACGTATAGAGGAGTTGTCGGCCCGGGAGGCTAAGCTGCTGGCCGAGATAGGGGAGCTGGCAGGCGAGCTCTCGAAGCGTCGTCAGCAGGCGGCCGAGTCGCTGGCCGAGAGTATGGAAGCAGAGCTCGAGGAACTGGGCATGCAGAAGGCTCGCTTCGCGGTGTCCCTGGCGCAGCGGGAGGCCGACGACGGAGTGCTGGTGGGCGGCAAGCGATACTCCTTCGACTCCACGGGCATAGACCACGTGGAGTTCTTGATCTCACCCAACGTCGGAGAGCCCCTGAAGCCCCTGCCCAAGATCGCCTCCGGCGGTGAGACGGCGCGACTGATGCTGGCCATGAAGACCGTGCTCTCCACGGTGGACGATATCCCGGTGCTCATCTTCGACGAGATAGATGCGGGCCTGGGAGGCCGGGCTGGGGTGGTGGTGGGGCGCAAGCTATGGGCTTTGGCCAGCAGCCATCAGGTGCTATGCGTTACTCACCTGCCCCAGATCGCCGCCTTCGGCGATGCCCACTACCTGGTGGCCAAGGCAGAGCACGGAGCGCGGACGGTCACCACCGTGGAAAAGCTGGAGTCAGACAGGCGCACCCAGGAGCTGGCCCAGATGCTGGGCACAGAGACCGAAGCGACTCACCTCAGCGCAGCGGAGATGCGCGCGGAGGTGGAGAAGTGGAAATCCGGCCGCGGAGGCTGACCCGGGGCTCCTTCTTCACCTAACCCCATGCCGCCTCTAACCAGAGAGCTCAGGCAGGCCATCCCCCGGAACGCCACGAGGCGGACCATCCTCGCAACCGTCCCCAGGGTCTTCCCTGACCCCTGGCCGTCGTGATGGCGGTTAACGAGGACCTTCAGGTCAAGCGCTCAGGCGCACGCACGTGACAACCGCAGGTCTGCGCCCCTCCTCACGACGCTAAGTCGCGCGGGTCAGCAGAAGCTACTCTTCGAGACCCCGATCCAGCTCCCGTCAGTAGGTG
Source organism: Anaerolineae bacterium (assembly GCA_034411995.1). Lineage (GTDB taxonomy): Bacteria > Chloroflexota > Anaerolineae > UBA7937 > B3-Chlor > JAUVXJ01. The sequence goes on from DAOUME010000001.1 coordinate 69,332, forward strand.
ACCCTGGGTGGCAATACCTTCGCCTGTCGCACCCACTCTCTCACCATGCCCACGGTGGGAAGTCTGCGCACCAGTTTCTTGGCCTGGTTGGTCTTCACCAGCGCCTCGTGGAGGTTTTCGGGGACCCGGTTGCGGAGCTCCTTGACGGTGTCGACCCCAGCCTCCTCCAGCAGATCAGAGTACTCTTCGCCGATGCCCTTGATGCGCATCAAGTCGGCCAGATTCACCCACTCCAGGATCAAAGCGTGGCCGATCCCGCTCTTCTCCTCTAGCTGCTGCCTGCCTGCCGGAGTCGCACCGGCCGCCAGCAGCGCCTCGACAGTCCCGATCCCGGCTGTTCTCAGTTGACTGGCGTACACGGGACCGATCCCTTCTATGACCTCGAGCTTCGTCATCAACCCCTCCCTCTGTAGGTATCCTCAGTCATCGGGCTGATCCACGTCCGACATGGCCACGGATAGCAACTTCGTCAGCTTCTCCATCATCTCCACGCGGTCCGACTCATCCCAGCGCTCTACCATCTCGTTGACCATCTCCATCAACCGGCGTACTCTGTTCACTCCCTTCGCAATGTGGGCTCGAGCTTCCTTGTCTCCCATCTCCCGGCTGGAGAGGGCGCACTCACCCACGCGAGCCAGTGCCCAGTCCAGAAGAACCTCGGCCTCGTCATAATCCAGGGCGGGGGTGACAATCCCGCCCTCCAGGATCATCTGCGCGGCCTGCTGCCTCCGAGCCTCCAGCTTTGCTTCCGAGATCATCGCCGGACTCCCTCCCCCTTACTTGCCCGATTATAGCAGATTGTCTTGGCAAGCGTCAAGGAAGTATACGAAAGCAGGAAGCTCGGACCCAACGCACCGCCGGGAAGGCCGGACGCCCGAACGAGAGGCCGTCAATACGTTCGGTTGAGACGAAAGCCCAGAGGTGATATCATAAGTAAGATCGGCCAGCCCGAGACGAGAGTACGACGGGAGGGAGCCCCCACCATGATTCCGGTCAAGTTGGCCATGCGCAACTTCATGTGCTACGGCGATCAGGTATCGTCGCTGGATTTCTCTGGCATCCATCTGGCTTGCCTGGCAGGCGACAACGGCCACGGCAAATCCGCCATCATCGACGCCATGACCTGGGCCTTGTGGGGCAAGGCACGTGCTCAGCGCGACGACGACTTGATCCATCTGGGCCAGAGGCACATGGAAGTCGAGTTCGAGTTCCTGCTGGGAGACAACCATTATCGAGTGCTGCGCCAGCGGCAGAAGAACGGCAGCAGAGGTCAAACCACACTGGAGTTCCAGATTCTCGACGGCGCCGAATTTCGGCCCCTGACAGGCCATAACACCCGCGAGACCCAGGCTGCGATCACCGAGACGCTGCACATGGAGTACGAAACCTTCATCAACTCCGCCTTTCTCCTCCAGGGTCGGGCCGACGAGTTCACTTCCCACCCGCCGGCCGAGCGTAAGCGGATCCTGGGGGAGATCCTCGATCTGAGCCACTATGACAAGCTGGAGGAACGAGCCAAGGAACGCGCCAGGGAGACCGAGGTCCGACTGCGCGAGATCAAGGCCACCCTGGGCGAGGTGGACAGGGAACTGGCCCACAAAGGCGAGTACGAGCAGGACTTGGCCGACGCAGAAGAGGCTTCCTCGAGGCTGCGATCAAGGCTCCTGGCCGAGGAGGCCACGCTCCGAGGGCTGCGGGAACAGAAGAAGGAGCTGCAACTCCGTCAGGACGAGCTGAGCCGGCTGGTCTCCGAGAAGGAACGACGGGAGTCCGAACTGAGCGCTACTCAGCAGGTCCTGGAAGGGACGCGCCAGCAGATCGCCGCCTACCAGCAGGTGCTGGACCGGGGAAAGGAGATCGAAGCGGGATACGCCGCACTGGCCGCGGCCAGGAAGGAGGACGAGGAACTGTCTCTCAAGCTCACCCAACACTCGCGTCTGAACGAGCAGTGGGCGGCGGTTCAGCGAGCCATAGACGGGGCCGGCGCCCAACTATCCCTGGAACGGGAGCGTGCCGTCGCCAGGGCTGACGCTTTCCATCAGACCATCGCTCAGGCAGAATCAACGGAGGAGAAACTGGCGGAAGTCCAGGAGACGCTCGTGCATCTGACCGAGAGGAGGGCGGAGAGGGAGGAGCTGCTCCGCCGAGAGCAGGAGCTCTCCAACCAGGCGGCTTCCCTGCGCTCGCAAAACGAGCAGCTCAAGGCGGAGATGGATCACCTCAAGGACAAGCTGGATCTCCTCGAAGAAGCGGAGGCCACCTGCCCTCTGTGCGGCTCTGAGCTACAGGCGGACGAAAGGGAGCACATCGAGGAGAGTTACGCCGCAGAAGGCAGAGAGAAGGGAGACCTCTACCGTGAGAACTCTGCCTCTATCAGGCGCCTGGAACACTCTCTCGGCGAGATGCACCGGGCCAGAGAGGCGTCGGAAGCTGAACTGACGAAGCTTGCCTCCCTGCAAGGCCAGGAGACCTCACTGGCGAGCACCATGGAGGACGTACGAGCCGCCAGGGTAGAGCTGGAGGAAGTCGCGTCCAGGGTGGGGGAGCTCAACCAGCAACTAGAGAGTCGCGACTTCGCCCAGCACGAGCGGCAACGGCTGGCCGAACTGGAGAGAGAGATCATGCAGGTCGGCTACGATGCAGAGCAACACGAGGAGGTACGAAGGGCGCTCTCTGAGACGGCTCATTTCGAGAGGGAGAAGAGAGAACTGGAGGCCGTCGCAGAGGGCATGAGGGCAGAGAGAGACAAGCTGCAAGAGCGAGAACAACGGGCTGAGACCCTGAGAGAGGCTCTTCACGACCTCGCAGAGACGACCCAGGGCCTCAGCGCACAGGTAGCTCAACTGAAGCAGGACACACAGGGCCTGGACGATCAGGCGCGCGTGGTGCAGGACCTACAACTCCAGGATGCCGATGCTCAGCGCCGGCTGGGCGCGGCCAGACAGAAGGTAGAACACTGCTCCTACCTGGAGCAGCAGAAGAAGAGCAAGACCCTGGAGGAGCGAGAGGCGCAGGAGGAGAAGACGATCTACGACGAACTGCGGCTGGCCTTCGGCAAGCGGGGCGTACAGGCCATGATCATCGAAGCGGTCATCCCGGAGATCGAGGAAGAAGCCAACCGCCTCCTGGGGCGCATGACCGAGGGCCGGCTGAGCGCCCGTCTGAAGAGCCAACGCGAGACGCTCCAGGGCAAGACCGTGGAGACGTTGGACATCGAAGTGGCGGACGAACTGGGCCCCAGGAGCTACTCCCTATTCTCCGGAGGCGAGGCCTTCCGCATCAACTTCGCCATCCGCGTGGCCCTGTCCAAGCTCCTGGCCCGGCGTGCCGGGGCCAGGCTCCAGACTCTGATCGTGGACGAAGGTTTCGGGACGCAGGACGCTCAGGGCCGCGAGCGCCTGGTGGAGGCCATCGGCTCCATCCAAGAGGACTTCGAACGCATCCTGGTCATCACCCACATCGAAGAGCTGAAGGATTCTTTCCCCGTGCGCATCGACGTGGTCAAGACCACCGCCGGCTCCCAGATCTCGGTGGTCTGATCGCCCTCTATCAGCACGGGATCTCCCCCGGACGCGCGGATCGCCCTACACCCCTCGTTTGGCCACCCGCCAGTGGATGATGGCTTCGTCGATCTGGACCCGCAGCTCTCTGTGATCCTCCACTAGCAAGACCAGCGCGCTCTTCAGCAGCATCCGGCTGTCCATCCACAGCCTCAACTGTCGCCTTGAGCGGGGCAGTGCCTCCACCTCGACCACCACTACCGGCAGTAGCCAAAGTGGATCCAGGAAGGGCCGCGAAGAGAAGGGCTGCCGGGAAGGAGGAAACACGGTCCCCAGCGACGACGTCCGCGTTCGAACGATGGATTCATAAGGAACGTGCAGGCGATAGAGGGGTAGCTGAACGAGAAGACCATCCTCTCCACACTGGACCCTGGCCAACCTGCTCAGAACGAAGGTGAAAAGCAATAGAGTGGCGGCGAGAAGCGCGGCCAGCAAGAGGGCCAGCCACAGGTCCGCCAGTACCGGCCGGTTCCACACCAGCAAGCCCCCCGACACCACCAGCAACCATACCGAAGGCCATCCATAGTAGGTGAAGAGCCTCCTGTACAGCAGCAGTGGGTGACTGGTCCTCGCCGGCTTGTTCGGGTTTCTCATCTCGCTTTGTGCACGTAGTCGCACAGAGGGGCCAGGCCGCAGACCTCGCACCGCGGCCGGCGCGCATGGCACACCTGGCGCCCGTGGGCTACCATGTTCACGTGGAAGTCGTAGACCGCCGCGTCGGGGAGGGCGTCCCCCAGCACGACGTGAGCCTTGTCCGCCGAATCTCGCGGCCCTATCAGGCCCAATCTCCTGCTCACGCGAAGAACGTGTGTATCCACGGGCAACACGGGCCGTCCCAAGGAGAACAAGAGCACGCACGCTGCGGTCTTTGGCCCCACCCCCTCCAGAGACGTCAGCCAGGTCTTCGCTTCCTCGATCTCCATGGTTCTCAGGAACTCGAGATCGATCTCTCCGCGCTGCTCCAGGATCGCCCGCAATGCCGCCTTGATCCGGGGAGCCTTGATTCGCGCCAGGCCCCCAGGCTCGATAGCCTCGACTATCTCGTCCACGTTGGCGAGGAGAAGCAAGTCCCAGGTAGCAAACCGGCCCCGGAGCCGGGCAAAGGCTCGATCGCTGTTCACGTCGGAGGTGTTCTGGGACAGGATGGTGCGCACCAACTCGCTGACGGGCTCTCGCCGCTGTCTCCACCGGTGGCGCCCGTACTCTTGGAGAAGGACCTCGTGCACAGCTACCGCCTTGTCCTTGTCTCCTGAGCTCATGCAGGCCTGGTTCCTCGCTGAATGATCGTCGCCTCCTGCGCCGTCGGCGACGTCCAACCACTGCCAGATCGAGCAGCAGTGAGAACCACCCGGGCTCGCCCCAGGCTCTGGGGCTGACCGTACGGGTCTCCCAGCTCGATGCCCCACGCTGCCCAGATGTGGCCACAACACTCCCACTATGAGGAAGAGGCGGGACCCAGTACGCCCCGCCTCTTCGAATATTACTGGATATCGGTGTGACAGGCAAGATCAGAGACGATCCACCTTCCGAACGCCTACCTCCGCTGTCGAGCCAGCTTCGGGTCGAGCACGTCCCTGAACGCGTCCCCGATCAAATTCCATCCCAGCACGAACAACAAGATCGCTACCCCTGGATACACGATGATGTACCAGTAGTTGAATAGACTGGGCATCCAGTTCCGCGCAAAGCTGATCAACTGCCCCCAGTCTGCATACCCAGGCTCCGCTCCCAAACCCAGAAAACTCAACGCCGCAAAGTTCAGCACGTACGACCCAATGTCCATCGACGCTACCACCAACGTCGGAAAGATCGAGTTCGGGATCACGTGCCTCATCATGATCCGAAAGTGACTCGCCCCCAGCGTCCGCGCTGCCATCACGTAGTCCCGTTCCTTCACCGATAAAATGTCTCCCCGCAGCAACCTCGCATACGTCGTCCACCCAAACGTGATCAACGCGATCATCCCCGTCGTGATCCTGTCGAACCTCGGACTCGACCCCAACACCGCCGCCAGCGTGATCGCCGCCAGCAAGAACGGAAATCCCATGAAAATCTCCACCACCCTCATCAGGCCTTCGTCCACCCAGCCCCCGAAGTACCCCGACGTCGTCCCTATCACGAGCCCGATGACGATCGTCGCCAGGGTGATCAGTACCCCTACCTTGAACGCCGTTCTCGTACCCCAGATCACCCCGTAGTAGATGTCATACTGACCTTCCGTCGTCCCGAAGATGTGCTCCGCGTTCGGAGCCTTTGGCTCCGCCAGATACCCGTCCCGCGGGATACGATACGGCTCCTCCGGCCTCACCGGCGGCGCCAACACCGGCGCTAGGATCGCTACCAACGCGAATAGAATCACCAGCACGATCCCCGTCACCGACACTGGGTTCTTCAGCATCCTCTGTACGACCTGCGGTGGATGTCGCACGTTGGTGGCCAGGTTCCTGATCGACGAACGCAGTCCTTGCGAAGTGCTGTCCTGGAAGCCACGCTCAGCGTCCTCGAACGTCGTCATCTCCAGCCTCCTTTCCGAGACTACTCCAGCCTTACACGCGGATCGAGGTAAGCGTACAGTACGTCCACCACCAGGTTACCGAAGACCACCAGCACCGCGTAGAACAGCGAGAAACCCAGCACCGAGATCACGTCCAACTGCCCGGCCGACGTGGCCACCCACCACCCCAAACCTCGGTAGTTGAATACCGTCTCCGTGATCACCACCCCACTCATCATCCAGATCATCACCAGGCCACCCACCGTCGCCACCGGAATCAGCGCGTTGGGCTTGGCATGCCTGTCGATCACCGCGCGCTGGTTCAACCCCTTCGACCTCGCCGTGGTCACGTAGTCCGCCCTCAACACCTCCAGCATCGACGACCTGGTCACCCTCAGGATCAGCGCCCACTGTACGTACGATAGCGTGATCACCGGTAGTATCAGGTGCCTG
>DAOUME010000002.1:0-55663 GCA_034411995.1 Anaerolineae bacterium
ACGACTCCCTCTTACCTTCCTTGAACCTCTCCCTGGCCATCTACCCTCACCCCCTGCCTCTCTTCTCCCTTGACTCTATCCCTTGTTCCCTTATATGGCCAGGTAGCTCCCTTTTTCCACACTCTCACCCTGCCTACACCAGGTGGCCCATCCCAGCCCAGTGCCAGCCAGCTCCAGGCCATGGGTGGAGAAGGGCAAGCGACGGAGAGGGCGCTCGGGGAAGCACATCATAGGGAGAGAACGCAACTGGCGGCCACGAGGTGCCATGACGATCTGCTTCTCTAGCGGCTGGTACAAGCGAGGTAGCGCATAGGGGAGTCGAACCCCTGTCTCTGCCTTGAGAGGGCAGTGTCCTAGGCCACTAGACGAATGCGCCCCAACTCCCCCATTTTAACATCTATGCTCCGTCCTGTCAAATCACGTTCCCCGCTCCCCTTGCCCGCACCCGCCCCCTGGCCTATAATCTCTGCACAGCCACGGTCTGCAAGCCAGTCGTCCTGCCAGAACTGACCGTCTTCGTTTCGACGACCACCAGGGGCAGGCTGGTGTCTACTCTCGGGCAGAGCGAATCGGCTATGGACTCGTCTCGAACTGTCCCGACGAGACCCGCGGAACGTCCCTGCGAGGACCACGATCAGGTAGAAGACGCCACGGGGGGTCGCCGTCGCTCCAGAGAGGCCATCGTCACCGTACGCTGAGCCCAGGAAACCCATGTCTTCACCATCGGCCCAGGACCAGAGGAGACCCATCCCACATAAGGCCCAGCCAAGGGCCGGCTCCAATGGCCGTAGCGCGCCCACCCGGCTAGCCGAGCCAGTATGCCCAGCCTGCGGTGAGCGTAACCGCCAACAGAGTCAGTTCTGCTCTCAGTGCGGAGCCGCCCTCCTCAGGTACTGCCCCCGGTGTGGGCGGCAAGTCGCCCTGGACGTAGATCTTTGCGACCGGTGTGCCGCCTCTGAGACGCAGAATGCCGTGCTGGTCGGCCGCTGCCAGGGCTGCGGGTTTCAGAACCGTCAGGAGGCCGAGTACTGTCAGCGGTGTGGTGCTCGTCTGCTGGTCAGGTGCCCTCGATGTGGTGTTCTCACCGCAGCCACCTTCGACTATTGTCCCAGGTGTGGTTTCCACTACTCCCGCTTCGTGACGGACACACTTCTCCACAGGCTCGACGAGAACCAGGAAGCCTCTGCCCGACCGGGACTGCGCTTCGATCGCAGTTCTATACTCATGATCGTTCTGGTCGCCCTGAGCCTGCTACTCATGCTGTACATTGTCTGGCAGATACGCTGACCACCTCGGTGCAGAACGCCGGAGACTGTGCTAGAATTGGCTACTTGAGAGAGCGAAATGGTCGAGGAATTGAGGTGCCCACAGTGCGGTAGTGCCGCCCGGGAGATCGAGCAGAGTGGCAGCGCACTCTGCACCGGCTGCGGCGCCATTTTCCCTCTCGGCCCTGAGAAGCCCAGCGTGTCCGTCTCGTGCCCCCAATGTGGGCGTGAAAACGATCAAGAGGCACACACCTGCGCGAACTGCGGAGCCCCTCTGGCCAAACACTGCCCCCGCTGCGGTGCCAGACTCGGCATACGGATGCGCTTCTGTGACCGATGTGGCGGCAACCACGCAGAGCTCTCGACGCCCGACGGCCGCTGCCACTGGTGTGGGCTTCAGAACAGCGCCGACTCGGAACTCTGTGAGGCCTGCGGAGCCCGCCTGATCACCGTGTGCCCTCTCTGCCGCGCCAGGATGAAGGCCGGCCTCAACTACTGCGCCGCCTGCGGCCTGGACTACGAGCAACTGATCCAGGACCAGGCCGAGTGAGACCAGGCACAGACCATCGATAGTAGACGTACGATGGCCTGAGGAACGAGCGCATGAAATGCCCCCACTGTGACTCGGAGGTGGAGAGCGGCGCCTCTCGCTGCGCGATGTGCGGCAACCGACTCTTCTCCACGCGGGGACTTGCTCGCGGCACGAGCCGGTTCCTCATCCTTGTTATCCTCGCCATCGCGGGCCTGGTCTGTGTCAGCGGGGGTTTCCTCCTCTCCTCGCGTGCCAGGCCTGGGCAGCCACCCTCCACCGACTCCTCCCCGACACCAACGTGGACTTCCATGCCCAGCGTGACCTCGAGCCCACCGAATCAGGCCACCGCGCCGTCCGTCTGGCCCACGTACACCAACGTCGACCTGGGCCTCTCTCTGTGTTACCCTGACGATTGGCTGGTCCAGGAGGACGCGCGCTCGAGGCAGGTGGTCTTCGCCCTGGAGCCAGACGACCTTCGAGGGGAAGACTTCCCGAGCGGAACGAGCTTTCTTGTACGTGTCGATCCCGCGTCAGAACCAGGGACAGACACCCCAGACGTGGTGCTGGACGACGTCACGAAGCGCCTCTCCAGTACCTATCAACACCTGCAATACGGGGAGGTGCTCTCCCTCTCCATCGACGGCACCGAAGGGGCTCTGATGTACGTCGAGGGCGAATTCAGCCGCCCCGGCGTGCCTCTGAGGAGCTGGGTCGCCGCCGTACTCTCCCACCAGCACGTCTACGTGTTCGCTGCCGCCGCCCCGTCGGAGGACTGGCAGGAGTACCAGCCCGTTTTCCGGGAGATGCTGGACAGCGTTCGACTCTCCGAGCCCGCAGCTCCGGCGCCCACCTCGAGCCCAACTCCACTCCCCAGCACGATGCCTCCCACACTGACGCCTGCACCTGTGCCCTCGAGCGGTCCCGACCCCTACGAGCCGGATGACAGTATCGCCGATGCCGCTGCGATAGGCACCGACGGGCTACCTCAGATGCACAACCTCCACTTCGAGGGAGATCACGACTACGTCTCTTTCCAGGCCACGGCCGGGAAGGCCTATACCATCGAGACCCACGACCTCGGTGCAGACATCGACCCCATCATCTACCTGTACGACAGCCAGGGGCAGGAGCTCGCGCACAACGACGACGGGGCTGATGAATCGCTCGCCTCCCGCATCGTATGGCTGGCCCCGAGCAGCGGCCTCTACTACGTGCTGGTCCGAGACCTCGCTGACGATTCCATGGGCCTCGAGGCCCGCTACTCCCTCACTGTGGTGGAGAGCGCCTTCGCCGAGGGCGCGGACCCCTACGAGCCTGACGACACTCCCGCACAGGCCACCGGCATCGGCAGCGACGGGACACGACAGACCCACACCTTCCACACCACGACGGACGTGGATTTCGTCTCCTTCGTCGCGCGGGAGGGACAGCGATACACCATCCAGACTGGCGACTTGCAGTCCGGATGCGACACCACCATCTATCTCTACGATGTGGCTGGGTTTGAGTTGGAGTACGATGACGACGCCGGTGAGGACAGCGTGGCCTCGCGGATCGTGTGGACAGCACCCTCGACGGGCGTGCACTACGTCAAGATCAGGGACTTCTCAGGCAGGGCAGGCCCGGCCGCAAGCTACCAGATCTGGGTATCAGTCCAGTAGCACCCCGCGGCTTGCTCAGTAGGCCCGGGCGAAGTAGGCCCGTTGCGTCGCCGCACCACCGCAATGGATGCACTTTTCCTCGCCAGCCTCCTGGTCCAGAGGTATACATCGCGAGGTGGCCTTGGTCTCTTCCTGGATGGCGGCCTCGCACTCCGCACTTCCGCACCACCACACGTAGGCCCAGCCATCCTGCACGATCTCCTTGAACTCCTCGTAATCACTCACCTCGTGGACGTGGGCGTCACGGAAGGCCTTCGCCTGATCGTGTAGCGATTGCTGGATCTTTTCCAGCAAGCTATGGATCTCTTTCCCCATCGCGGCTCGGGACATCTTGATCTTGCCCTGCCCTCGAACGGCGTCACGTCTGGCGCAGGTCAGCTTGCCGTCGGCCACCTCGCGAGGTCCCACCTCTATGCGGAGGGGAACGCCACGCATCTCCCAATCGTTGAACTTCCAGCCGGGCGTAAACTCCTCGCGGTCGTCGACAAACACACGCACGCCGGCATCTTTCAGCTCTCGGGCCAGCGCGGTCACGCTCTCCACCACCACCCGCTTCTCTTCCTCGCCCCTGTAGATGGGGACGATCACCACCTGGATAGGAGCCACCACAGGCGGCAACCTCAGACCCTGATCGTCGCCATGGGCCATGATGATCGCTCCCACCATGCGCGTGCTCACGCCCCAACTGGTGCCCCAGCAGTACTGCGACTCGTTGTTCTGGTCGAGGTAAGTCACCTCGAAGGCCCTGGCGAAGTTCTGTCCCAGGTTGTGAGACGTCCCGGCCTGCAAAGCCCGCTTGTCTCCCATCATAGCCTCAATGGAGTAGCTGGTCAGAGCCCCGGGGAACTTCTCCGATTCCGACTTACGTCCCACGATCACCGGAATTGCGGCATCACGGATGGCAAAGTCGGCGTACAGTCCCAGGATGCGCAGTGTTTCTTCCTCGGCTTCTTCGTAGGTAGCGTGAACGGTGTGACCCTCCTGCCACAGGAACTCCATGGTCCGCAGAAAGAGCCTGGTCCTCAGCTCCCATCGAACGACATTGGCCCACTGGTTGATGAGTATGGGGAGATCCCTGTACGACTGGACCCATTGGGCATACATGTGGCCGATGATGGTCTCCGAGGTGGGCCTGATTACCAGCGGCTCTTCCAGTTCCTTGCCTCCGCCGTGCGTCACCACCGCGAGTTGGGGCGAGAAGCCTTCCACGTGCTCCGATTCTCTCTCCAGGAAACTCATGGGGATGAGAAGAGGGAAGTAGGCGTTCACGTGCCCGGTCTCCTTGAAACGACGATCCAGACCACCCTTCACCGCCTCCCAGAGCTCATACCCGTACGGCTTGATAACCATGCACCCCCGCACCGGGGAGTAGTCAGCCAGGTCCGCCTTCTGCACAATCTCGTTGTACCAGGCAGAGAAGTCCTCACCTCGGGGCGTCAGTCTCTGTGCCATATTGTCCTCCTTCGCCGATAATCCGCGATTCTGCGCCTGTGCCAGTAGGCAGGAATAGAAAAGGTCCCGCCCCATAGGGACGAGACCTCTAGCGATCCCGCGGTACCACCCTACTTAGGCTAGCCTACGCCCGTACGATGATCCCCACTAACAGGTGGAGTGGGCAACGCCAGCCTCCCTCGTCGCGGGTACAGCCCGCATCCACGGGGCGATACCCGGGCCTCATAACGGTGGTCAACCGGCATAGCTTACCGGACCCCGCGGCGACTGACGCGCACAGGTCCTTTTCGCTCGCAGCTCCTGGGACCGGTTCCGTCTGGCGCGATACTGGTTCTCACCATACACCAGTTCTCTGTGATCAGCCATCCAGACCTACTATGTCCCGATCAATGCTTTTCAGCCTCTTCAGCCAACCAACGTGACCCATCTTACTGCCATTCCACTCCCTTGTCAAACGCGCACCCCGGGGGTACCGAGGATCCGCAAGCTTGGTGCGCATCCCCTGGAAATGGACGGCGAGGGAGAGACAACCGCAAGGCGCGTCGGGGAGGTGGCAGCAAGCCCCTCAGCCCTGGAGGAACTTCTGCCAGAACAGCCAGCTAAGATAGAGGAACAGAAGCAGGCCGGCCGCGAGGAGCATGAGATGGATGAGGCAGCCGCCTACTTTTCTGACCAGAGCGATCACCCAACCCACGACCAGAAGGATAACGACAAAGGCGACGACGAGGAACAGTACTGGCTGCAACATGAATACCCCCTGGGGCTTCCCTCGTGCGCTCCGCTGCGCTAGTCTTTCGCCACCACGAAAGCGACGGCGTACCTTCTGGAATGGGAAAGGCTGATAGCGAAGTCCTCCAGCCCGAGTTCCTCGGCCCGCCGTTTCGCTCGGCCGTGGAGCCTGACCAGCGGCTTCCCGCGGGCATCGGACAGGACTTCCATTTCCCTCCAGGTGACCCCGCGCAGCCCGGTGCCCAGCGCCTTGGACACGGCCTCCTTCCCCGCGAAGCGCGCCGCCAGCTCGGGCACGTGGCTTCTACAATATCTCACCTCTGCCGCGGTATAGACGTGTGACAGGAAGCGATCGCCCCAGCGCTCCAACGCCCGGGCCACCCGTCCTGTCTCGATGAGATCTACGCCCACGCTCAGCATGCTCCTGCGCGCGCCTCCTCCGTCCGGCTAAGACTCCTCAGCCTCGGACTCATTCGACTCCCGTGCCTCTCCCACGTTGAGCACTTCGGCAGCCCGGGCCAGCTCGGCCCTCTCGTAGCCGCGCCCGATGCCGCGGTAGACGAAACCTAGCTCCTGCATCCTCCTCGGCTCGTAGATATTGCGCCCATCGATCAGCACCGGCTCAGCCATGGAGGCCTTGATGCGATCCAGGTCCAGGTGCTTGAACTCATTCCAATCGGTCACCACGACCAGAGCGTCGCTCCCCTCGGCCACCTCGTAGACATCGTCGCAGTAGGTGATCTCGGGCACGATCTCCCTGGCTCGGGGCACGGCAACAGGATCAAAGGCCTTGACCGTCGTGCCCTCGTTGCGCAGGAGATGGATGATCTCTACCGCAGGAGCTTCCCGCATGTCGTCTGTGTTGGGCTTGAACGCCAGGCCCAGGACCCCCACCGTCTTGCCATGCAGCGTGCCCAACAATTCGCGCAGACTCTGGACCACCCGTCTTCTCTGGTCCCTGTTGATCTCTATCACCGCTCGCAGCAACTGGGGGTGGCACCCGTGGATCGCCGCCATGTGGGCCAGCGCCTTGACATCCTTGGGGAAGCAAGAACCCCCCCAGCCCACCCCTGCGTCGAGGTAGGAATGGCCGATGCGCTTGTCGTAGCCCATGCCTATGGCCACTTCTTTGATATCCGCTCCCAACTGCTCGCAGATGGAGGCCATCTCATTGATAAACGAGATGCGGTTGGCCAGGTAGGCGTTGGAGGCGTACTTGATCATCTCGGCGGTACGTAAGTCGGTGACGATGATGGGAGCACGCAGCGAGAGATAGAGCTGCGCCACCTTCTCCGCTGCCTGGCGGTCGGTGGAGCCCAGAACGATGCGGTCGGGATACAGGAAATCGTTGATGGCGGACCCCTCGCGCAGGAACTCAGGGTTGGACACCACGGAGAACTCGAGCCCGCGTCCGACGTGCTGCTGCACGATCTCGGCCACCCAGTCACCTGTACCTATGGGCACCGTGCTCTTGTTCACGATGATCAGGGAGTTGGTCATCTGCTCGGCGATCATCTCGGCGCCCATCCGCACGTACTTCAAATCCGCCTCACCTTCGCTGCCGGAGGGCGTATCTACCGCGATGAACGCGAACTCCGCACCCTTCAGCCCCTCGCCGTAGGAGGTCGTGAACGAGAGCCGTTCCATCTTGGCATTGCGCTCCACTAGCTCCTGCAAGCCCGGTTCGTAGATAGGTAACCTGCCCTGCTTCAGCCCGGTGATCTTCGTCTGGTCGATGTCGACACAGACCACTTCGTTCCCCAGATCGGCGAAGCAAGCCCCGGTGGTCAGTCCCACGTAGCCAGCTCCCCCTATCACGCTGATCTTGCTCATCAACACACCTCTCACGCAGTAGTGAGACGGCCCACACCCAGGTGCTCAGGCTGGTATTGCTCGCACCTACGGCTCCTCATGGGCCGTCAACTCACTCACGACCTTTCCCAGTCTCACGCTATAGTTCATCCCCCGATCTTGCGGGTAGATCTGAGTCGTATTGGCCAGGTATAAACCCTCCACTGGCGTCTGATAGGAAGGGACGCGACGGGAGTAGCCCCGGGTGATGATGGGTTGGGCCGCGTCCTCGCGATAGAGCCATAGCTCCTCTACCCAGTCCTCCCGGAACTCGGGGCTGATCTTCCTCAAGGACGGTAGATAGTGCTCGAACAACTCGTCCGCCGAGGCCGAGTAGAGAGCGTCGGTCCTGGACACGTAGTTGCTCAGATAGAGAATGTGCTTCCCGTGGTACTTCTCCGCTGGTATCAGGTTCGTGTGCTCGATGGCACCCACAAAGGGGAAGGACGGATCGCTAATGTTCAACCAGTAGATACGAGACAAGGACCGCTTCATCTTCAATACCAGGCACAAGGCGCTCTGGTACGACACCTCTCGCAGCCGACTCGCATACTCCTCTGGCAAGTCCGGCGCGATCTGGAGGAAGACGAAAGAGGGCACGGTGGCGATGACCTGGTCGACGGTCCACACCTCTCCCGCTACGACACTCTTCACCCTCCGGTCTTGGATAGTCAAACGCTCCACGGGGGTGTCGACCAGAACCTGCCCTCCCCTCGCGGTGATCCCGTCAGCCAGGGCGTCAATGAACGGCTGGAAGCTGCCTTCCATGTAGCCCAGCAACTCCCGCGTCATACCCTTGCTCCGTGAGCCTACCCGGTCCTTGAACTTGCTCCACAGCCAGGCCATGGTGACCTGATCGGAGAACTGCCCGAACTTGGCTCGCAACAGCGGCGCGAAGATCACCTGGTACGCTTGTTCCCCGGCGTATCGGCGTATCCAGTCCTCGGCGGTGAACTCCTCCAGACGTTTCCAGTCCCCGAATCTCTGGAGGTAGAGAGTCACCAGACCCGCCCTCACTCGCTGCTCGAAGCGAAGCGGGCGGAAACGAACGAGATCCATAGGGGTCACGAAATCGTAGATCTCGCCCTCGTAGAAGAACCCCACCTTGGAGGCCAGCCACTGCATCTTCCCGGACAGGCCCAGCTCCTCGATGAGGCCCATCATGTCTGCATCGCCCGTGAAGATATGGTGGTAGTATCTCTCGAGCAGTGTCTCTTCGATCTCGAAGGTGCCAGCCTGTCCACCCAGATAGGGCGCCTTCTCCCAGAGCAGGACCTGATGCCCCTTCTTGGCCAGCTCATACGCTGCGGTCAGCCCCGTCAGACCGCCGCCCACGACACCGATCTTCACGGAGCCACATCCTCGTGCGCCGCCGCGCTACTGGATGACGTCTCGCTCCCCAGGACGCGCATCTCCTCCATCTCACGCCAGTTGATGCTTTCCCTCCAGGCGAAGTAGGCGCCCAGGGCAGTGATGGGGAACCACAGAGCTGCGTGCAGCGCCAGCATGAAGCTGGTCGCAGTGTACCTCGCCACCCCGAAGAGCACCAGACTCTCTATGCCTGCCACCTCGAAGGTGCCCAGATACCCCGGAGTGGACGGAATGCTGGTGGCCAGGTTGACGATGGCACAGGTGAAGACCAACACGTAGAACGGCTGGTGGAAATCGAAGCTGTGCATCACAAACCAGTACTTCCAGGCCTCCACCAGCCACAGCACGATGGAGATACCCATGACGAACAGCATGTCTCGACCGCTGCGCAGCACCTGGAGGCCCTCCACGAATTTGGACAGCAAACCCAGGGCCTGCTCCCGCAGGCGTGCCATCACCAGCCGACCGACTACCCACCTGGAAACGTTCTCCACCCGCGAGGGAGACGACGCCAGGATCAGGAAGAGCAGCAGCCCTCCAAAGAAGAACAAGCTCATGAACGGCAGCAGTTGGCTCAAGAACTCATTGGTCGGCACGAGCGGAAGGATGGCGAACACGAAGACCAGCATGGTGAGGCCATCAAAGATACGTTCCACCAGGATGGTGGCTAGGCTGGCGCTGGCGCTGACGCTCTCCTTCCTCTTCAGCACGTACGCGCGGAGCACCTCCCCGGCCCGGAACGGGAAGATGTTGTTTCCCATGTAGCCTATGGTCACCACCGGGAAGAGGGCCCGCACCGAGAGCGACTTCATCGGCCGTAGAAGGTACTTCCACCGATACGTGCGCAGCCACACGGCGCCGAAATAGACCACGACGCCGGGTATCAACCACAGGTAATTCGCCTCCCGCAACCCCTGCCACACCTCCGGCAGGCGTTGGCCCCGGACCGCGTACATGAGAAAGAGGACGCTGATGGCGACCCCCAGCCAGAACCTCCATCTCTTCCACATGACGTCGTTATCTTACTATAGGCAGGTTCAAAAAGCCAACGTTTTGCGAAGCGACCTTGACACCGGCAACCGGAAATGCTATCATTGGCTCGCTGTGTTTTCTCCAGAACGAAATCATGTCCTCAATCGTGTGGAGAATCGTGGACCCCCTCGTCCACACTCGTGGCGAAGCCCTTTCTGTTACACCGCAACTACGCCCAGCGAGCCCTGTTGAGGAGGAGAAGCAGTGATGAGATTCAAGCTGCTGTCAGCCAGAGACACCGAGGCCATGGACGCCCTCAAGCAAGCCCATGGGGGAGCGAAGGAGATTACCAAGACCATCGACAGGATGAGAGATTTTCAGACCAGAAAAAAGATCCTCTCTGCTACTGAGTACGGCGAGATGATACAGGATGCAGAGGAGATGGTCAAGGATTTCGGCAAGGTAGAGGATTTCGAGGAGCAGAACAACATCGCCTACAAGGAGGGCATGGGCACCGCCACCGCCCAGGTCTCAGGTTTCCAGGGAGCGCGGGTCACCTATCGGTGCATGCAGAGAATGGCCGACAGTGGTTCCGGAGAGATCCCGGCCCTCACACCTGCCGAAATGATCTCTGTCGTCGCCCTCACCGAAGACTACGTCTACAACGGCAACCTCATGGCCGCCCTGACCATGGCAGAGAACATCATGGGCGTCGACTGGTCCTGCACCACCAATCTGGTGGGCACGCCGCTTCCCGAGAAGAGATTCAAGGACGTGGAACACGCCACCGGCATACAGTTCGAGACCGAGCCCACGGCGAGTGGCCTGGTTCAACTGGTACTGAAGAACCAGGGGACCTTCTTTGGCAACTTCGGAGGCATCGAGGTGGCCAACGACAACCACCTCATCTACCTCGACGGCATCACTCGCGCCGCCAAGGCTACAGGCGCCAACTTCTTCCTCAATCCCAGTTGGAGCTCCATCATCGCCGCTTGCTACTACGGGCGCGACATCCCCAACCTCTTCATCAAGGTCTCCATGATGCTCTCCACGCAAAATCTGATGCAATTCCGCATGCTCCTGAACATCATGAGCGAGTACCTGAGAGACGATGGTACCAGCCCCATCCGCGAGATCAACATCGGCAACGGGGTATCACCCGAGAACTTCATCAGGTGCAGCGAGGAATTGGAGGCCAGCAGCATCCAGGATCTCAGTCTGGCCGCCCACATCCTGATCAACCCCGATCTGGGAAGGGCTGACTTCGACTGGTTTGAGAACTCGCTCCAGGTGCTGGAAAGCGGAACCGACCTGACCTTCAAGTACGAAAGCGATGGCCAGGCCAGAGAGTTCGACACCATGGAGGCCTACTTCCTTCCGGAGGAAGAGAGGAAAGCCAACGCCACCAAAATCGGAGATGTCATCTACTACAAGACCCTGCAATGCACGAAGCATGCCAGGGAGTACATGCGCAGAGGCATCCCGGTCCGCTTCGGTAAGAGCGCCTATAGATGAACGCAGCACAGTCGCGACAGTCCGGCCCCTTCGAGCAGGGCTCTGAGGAGACATACTGCACGTGATTCGGGAAACACCATCGCCTATGGGGGCCGGTTCTCCTCAGAATCGACCTCCGGGCCACACAGCGTTCGTCTCCGGCGAGAATCCGCATCCCGGCGTTTCTCCTGCTCCGCACCCGAGGGAGCTCGTCCCGCCAACGCAGCCAGGGGGGGCGACGCCCTGCCTCGGCGTCTATCCTTCGAAGAGGCTCCGAATCTCGGCAGTGTTTCCATCGCGTGAGCGAAGCTCTCGCTTCACGCGGCAATCCCGGCCGCATGTCCCAGGCCGCTGACATCGGTGGAGGAATTACTGATGACACATTCTAACTACCGCCCGGGCGGTGTCAATCCAGCCCTCGTCACGCCCTTCGCACGTGATGACACGATAGACGAGGAGGCGTTACGCAGGCTGGTGCGCTTCGTACGGCCTCACGTTGACGGAATCGTGCCCGGTGGCACGACCGGTGAGTTCGTCAACA
Source organism: Anaerolineae bacterium (assembly GCA_034411995.1). Taxonomy (GTDB): domain Bacteria; phylum Chloroflexota; class Anaerolineae; order UBA7937; family B3-Chlor; genus JAUVXJ01. Next base: position 11,869 of record DAOUME010000002.1, read on the forward strand.
TGACGCATACGGAACGTCGCCGGCTCGTGGAGATCTGCGTGCAAGAAGTGGGAGACGAGATCCCGGTCATTGCTGGCACGGGCGCCGCCTCGACACGCGAGGCGATCGAGCTGGCCCGCGACGCCCAGGAGGCGGGCGCCACTGCCTGCCTGGTGGTCACCCCTTACTACCTGCACCCCTCCGACAAGGGGATCTACCAGCACTTCTACGAAGTGGCCAAGGCCGTGGACCTGCCCATCATCGTCTACAACATCCCCCAGACAGTGGATGCCTTCACGCCACGCCAGGTTCTGGAGGATCTGAGTGAGATAGACAACGTCGTGGGGCTCAAGGATTCTTCAGGCAACCTGCCGTACATGATGGAAGTCCTGGAGATGACCCAAGGACGGCTGGACGTCCTGGTCGGCCACGATGAGGTAGTCCTGCCGGCCCTGGCTGCTGGCTGTCGGGGTATGATCCTGGCCAGTGCTCAGGTCTTCCCCGAGGTCTGGCAGCAGGTCCTCCGCCTGGCGAGAGAGGGCGACCTCGAGGGAGCTCGCCAGGAGCAGAGGAAAGTCCAGAAACTGGCCCGCATCTTCGTCCGTTACGGCGGCGGAGTCGCCATCAAGGCAGCCCTCAACATGATGGATGTCCAGGTAGGGCGACCTCGCCGTCCGCTCAAGGCCGTGGGCGGGGCTCTGATTCACGAAACCAGGGCAGAGATCCAACTGGAACTGGAGAAGCTGGGCAAGATACAGCCACAGGAAATCGAGTGGACCATGCCCAAGGGTCCCCTCGAGGACAGGTTCAACGACATCGGCATCGCGGCCAGGAGCATCGAGGACCGCCGCATCCGCCTGGGCACCGGTACCGAAGGCCAGGACTTCGAGAAGGCCGGCATCGATCTGGTGGTAGGCCCCAAGGATGGCCCCATCGGTCTTGCCTACGCTCGCCAGTTGACCCATCCCAGACATGGCTATGAGGCCCTGACCACCATCGCCGAGCCCAATCTCACCGTCAGGCCTTCCACGTTGATCGTACCTACCATCGAACTGGTGAACCTGCGCCAGGCCAGCATGGTCTACGGACCAACTCAGGCTGCCGCGGCCAGGGCCATCGTGGACAACGTGGAAGAGGGCACTATCCCGGCCCAGGATCTAGACAGCGCGGTGATCATCGCCAAGGCCACCATCCATCCCAGGGCCCTGGACCGACACCAACTGTATGCCAACGTTCACAAAGCCATGTACAAGGCCCTCAGAATGGCCTACGGCTATAAGAATCCGAGTTGAGAGCCCCTATCAGGAGGCAGAATGAGAGAATGCAGGGTGGAACAGAACACGGCCCAGTGTCCGTGCACCTATCCCGGCTGTAGCCGAAAAGGCATCTGCTGCGAGTGCATCCGCTATCACTGGAGCCACGGCGAACTGCCAGGGTGCCTGTTCCCACCGGAGGTAGAGAAGACCTACGATCGCTCCCTCCAACGCTTTCTCGCCATCCACAGCAAGCGGTAGCGCCTGGGCCACACTGTGAGGCCCGGCGGGCACCTCGAGCTGTCCATCCCAGATTGCAGGAGGCAATCGTTATGGCTGGCAAACCAGAGTGGCTGAGGGGGATCATGCCGGCGCTGGTCACCCCGTTCACCGCTGAGGAGGACATAGACGAAGAGGCGATGCGTCGCCTCATCCGCCACGTGTTGCCCCACGTAAACGCCCTCGTTCCCGTAGGCACCACGGGCGAGTTCGTCTACTTGTCCGAGGAAGAGAAGCGACGCCTCATCGACGTCACCATCGACGAGGCGGACGGCCGGGTGCCGGTGATCGCCGGCACGGGCTGCACCAGCACCAGGGATACCGTGGCCCTGACAGAGTACGCCCGGGATGCCAGGGCAGCCGCAGCCCTGGTCGTAGCCCCCTTCTACCTCAAGCCCACGTTCAACGAAGTGTACGAGCACTACGAGGCGGTATCCAAGGTGGGCCTGCCCATCATCTTGTATAACATCCCCCAGTGTGCCGGAACCCACTACAGGTGGTGGACGGCCGAGGGCATGGCCTATCTGGACAACGTGGTCGGCATCAAGGACTCCAGCGGGGACGTCCCCTTTCTGATGGCCCTCTTCGAGAAGCTCAAGGGTCGGATCGCCATCCTCTGTGGTCACGACGAGATCGTGATGGCCGCTCTCGGGGCAGGGGCCGACGGCGCCATCCTGGCTTCGGCCAACCTGATCCCCGACCTCTGGCAAGAGATCTACTCCCACGTCCGAGAAGGCAGGATCTTTGAGGCCCAGGAGCGACAAAGGGACATCCAGCGCCTGGTCCGTATCGTGGTCCGTTGCGGCTCCACGCAGGCGGTCAAAGAGGGTCTTCGGATGATGGGCGTGCCCGTGGGTGACTCCCGCCATCCCATCATGCCCGGCGGCGCTTTTCGTCGAGAAGACCGAGAGGAGCTACGGCTTCAACTCGAGGAACTGGGGAAGATCCCGCCGCGCACCATCGAGTACGATCTTGGCCACGGCAAGCACGTGGAAACCGCTGTGCACGCCACGCCGCAAACGCCCACGTCAGTGACCGACTTCACCATGCTGGTGGGAGAGGGGTACGCAGGCCCGCCAGACTTCGAGATAGCCCACGTAGACCTTCTCATAGGCTTGAGAGACGGGCCCGTGGGCACGGCGTTGGAGGAAGCCCTCAGCAGGCCCGAACCCGCCGACCCGTCGGGCAAGGGCCTCACCGAGTTGAAGATCATCTTCGACCGGCCGCGTACCCTCCTGGTGCCCACGGTGACTGTCCGCACCAAGAGGCAAGCCCGCCTTTTCTACGAGAACGCGGTGGAAGGCATCGTTTTGGCCCTCCAGTCCAGTGTGGCCGACGGTTTTCTCCCGGAGGGAGCTCTGGACGACCTGGTACTGATCGTCAACGCCTTCGTCCACCCCTCAGCCGCCAACCGCCGCCGGATAGCCATCAACAACTACAAGGCGATGCGCTCCGCCATCCGCAAAGCCATCGAAGGGCGTCCCACCGTGGACGAACTGCTGCACGAGAAGGAGGCGGCACGACACCCGCTGCGCTACGCGCCGTGAGGCAGGCGAGGAGATGGAGGTTTTCCAGGGGAACAGCTTGCCGGTTGTGCGGACGGTATCCAGGGGTCTTTGGCCCTTTCTGCTCATTCCCCTGGTCGCGGGGGGTCCTTTCCTGCTCATCGGCCTCTCGCAAGTCTACCGAGCGGTCCAGCAGGAGCGGAATTGGGTCTCCGCCCGCGGGACAGTGGTGGACAACGTGTTCGTCGCTCGTGCCACCGGCGGTTCGTACGCGCCGGTGGTGGAGTTTCAGACCATAGAGGCGGGGACGGTGCGCTTCACCGATCACGTGGGGACTATACCGCCCGAGTACGAAGTGGGCGCCAAGGTGAAGGTCCTTTATGACCCCAACGATGTCCACCATGCGCAACTCGTCTCCTGGGAGCGCTTGTGGCTCGGACCTACACTCCTCATCTGTGCCGGTCTGCTTCCTGTACTGATAGCGGCGGTTGTGCTCTGGCTGGTGGGACGTGGCGTTGGCTCCTCGCGTCACCCCGTGCTCTGACCGTGGATAAGCAGCCCCTGGCGCGACGGTAGGGAGGAAGAGATGAGGATACTGGCTCGCCTTTTGCTGGCCCTGATACTCTTGGCAGTTGTTGGTTCGGCGGGATGCGCTCCAACTGCCGTGCCGGAGCCCGCACCGCCGATGGAGGAGCCCACCTCCGCGGCGGAGCCAACCCCTGCGCCTCCCACGCCTACTGCCGCCGCGCCTGGCGTGGAGTCGCCAGCGCCGACGTCGACTCCCATCCCTCCCCTCCAGGTCCACAGCAGCGCCTTTGATCCGGGGGGAGAGATCCCTCCACGCCATGCCCTGTGTCCCGACCAGGAGAACCTCTCGCCCCCGCTCTCCTGGTCCAACCTACCACCAGCGACCGCGAGCCTGGCCCTGGTCTGCGTGGACTCGACGGTCGGATTTGTGCACTGGACCATGTACAACATCCCTCCCACAGCCACTGGCCTCGCCGAGGGCATCCCCCCGCTGAGTGAACTGGAGGACGGCTCCCTTCAAGGTCCCACCGACTACGGCGAAGTGGGCTACGGTGGGCCGTGCCCGCCCACGGGGGATACCCACGAATACGTGTTCACGCTGTACGCCCTGGACGCGATGCTGGACTTGCCGGCTGGCGCAGCCGCCGACTCAGTCCTTCAGGCAACGGAGGGGCACGTCCTCGCTCAGGCACAGGTGAGCGGTTCATACGTGTGGCAGTAACCTGCCCCGCACGCCATATCGCAGATGAGCGCGCCACGTTCGCTGGCCGGCCTTCGAAGGCCCGTAGACTCTTTGGCGGGGAGCCGTGTTCCGCCTGGCCGTGTCCTCCTTCTGGCTCGCGGGAGCCAGGTGTCGGTCCCCGGCTTCGCCTCAGGAGCGCCATCTGGAGAAACGCCCCACGGGTGCGTTGATCGGTACGCCACCAACACCATGGCCTCTGCGGCCTCGTCTCCTGACAACACCCTCTTAGAAGATTTGACAGACTCTCTGTTTTCTGGTATCATTACTATAGAATTAGCACTCTCCATGTTAGAGTGCTAATTCCGTGCATAGGGATCATCAGGTCCCATAGGTGGGCGTACGCATGGAACCACTGACCGAGCGACAGGAACGAATTCTGGACCTCATCGTCCGTGAGTACATAGACACCGCCACGCCTGTCGGGTCGAAGACCATCGTCGAGGCGGGCGATCTGACGGTGAGTCCGGCCACGGTTCGAGCAGAGATGGCCCAGCTCGAGCAGCTCGGCTATCTCACGCATCCGCACACGTCCGCCGGTCGTACTCCGACGGCCCTGGGCTACCGTTATTTCGTGGAGTACCTGATGAGAGAGACGGTGCTGTCGCTGAGCGAACAGCGCACCATCGAGCATCAGTTCCACCAGGTGGACAGGGACCTGGAGCAGTGGATCAGGCTGGCCGGAGCCATTCTCACCAGCAGGAGCGACACGGCATCTCTGGTCACGGCTCCCAGGACTCGACGGGCCACTTTCAAGCGCATGGAGTTGGCTCACCTCAGCGAGACCAACGTACTTCTCGTGCTCCTGCTACGCGACGGCACGACCCGACGGAGGATCGTCAGCCTGCCGGGGGATGAGTTTTCTGGGACGCTCCAGGGCCTGGCTGAGGAGCTCAACGCTCAGCTCTTCGATCTCACCGGACCGGAGGTTCATGCCCTGTCTTCGCGGTTGACGGATGCGAAAGCATTGTTGGCCAGGCACGTCGCGGAGGTGATGAGCCGCGCTGATCTGGAGCATGATCTGGAGTTATACCGGTATGGTTTCGCCAACATCCTGAGGCAGCCAGAGTTTGCGCGGGCCGGGCAGATGGAGAAAGTGGTGGCCATCCTGGAGCAACCAGGCCACCTGGAGTCCATCCTTGCCGAGATAGCTCTCGCACACAGCGGGGTCCAGGTAATAATCGGCGGCGAGGGTCGCTGGCCGCAGATGACGGACTTCAGTCTCATCATCGCCAGCTACGGAGCCGCGCGGCGGACCACAGGCGTAGTAGGGCTCATGGGTCCCATTCGAATGCCATACGGCCGCAACGTGCCCATGGTCAGCTACGTAGCCGATCTGATGAGCAGGCTGGTGAGAGAGCGGTACGTGTAGTGCGCGGCTGCCAGGTGCCAGCCCACGAGGAGGTTCGAGACCAATTGGACGAAAATGTGCATAGGATACCAGTAGAAGAAGCGACCGAGGAAAAGGTAGACGAATCGGACCAGGCTCAGCTTCAGGCTGCGGAGTACCTGGATCAGTTGCAGCGCAGCCAGGCTGAGTTCGCCAACTACAAGAAGCGCATCGAGCGGGAGAGAGAGCAGTACGTGTCTCTCGCCAACGCCGCCCTGATCCACAAGTTGCTGCCCATCCTCGACGACCTGGAGAGGGCTCTGGAGACCGTACCTGACACTCTGCGAGGTCTGACCTGGGTGGAGGGGGTGGCTCTCATCGAGCGCAGATTGCGGATGACGCTGGAGCAGGAAGGACTGACCGAGATCGAATCGGTCGGCAAGAAGTTCGATCCACAGCTACATCACGCCGTGGTCCGCGAAGAGACGACGAAACATGCTGAAGATGAAATCATTGGCGAATTGCAGAAGGGATACAAACTACACGACAAGGTGCTGCGACCTTCGATGGTGAGAGTGGCGGCCAACCCTATAGACGAGGACCATACCAACCCGGCTGGGAGGGAGGACAACTGAAAACATGGGTAAGATTATTGGCATCGACCTCGGAACGACTAACTCTGCCGTGGCAGTCATGGAGGCAGGGGAACCTACGATTATCACCAGTTCGGAAGGCGGGCGATTGACGCCTTCCGTGGTGGCGGTATCCAAGCAGGGTGAGCGATTAGTGGGTACGGTGGCCAAGCGACAGGCGGTCACCAATCCCGATAACACCATTTTCTCGATCAAGCGGCTCATGGGGCGCAAGTACACCGACCCCGAGGTGAAGCGGGACGTGGAGCTCTTGCCATACAAGATCACTGAGGCGCCTAATGGAGACGCCAAGGTCGTCATGGGGGGCAAGGAGTTTTCTCCACCCGAGATTTCGGCCTTCATCCTGCAAAAGCTGAAGGCCGACGCTGAGGCGTATCTGGGCGAGACCGTTACGCAGGCGGTGATCACTGTGCCGGCCTACTTCAACGATTCGCAGCGACAGGCCACCAAGGATGCAGGTCGCATCGCCGGCCTGGAGGTGCTGCGCATCATCAATGAGCCTACGGCCTCATCGCTGGCCTACGGCCTGGCCAAGGAGAAGGACGAGAAGATCGCCGTGTATGACCTTGGAGGCGGCACCTTCGACATCTCTATCCTGGAGATCGAGTCGGGAGATCCCCCAGTGTTCGAAGTACTCTCCACAAACGGAGACACGCACCTCGGGGGTGACGACTTCGATCAGCGGGTCATCGACCACATCGCAGACGAGTTCAAGAAGGAGCAAGGCATTGATCTTCGCGGGGACCGCATGGCGCTCCAGCGCCTCAAGGAGGCCGCGGAGAAGGCCAAGGTAGAGCTCTCCACAGTGATGCAGGCCGAGATCAACCTGCCCTTCATCACTGCCGACGCCAGCGGACCGAAACACCTGACCATGACCCTTACCAGGGCTAAGCTAGAGCAGTTGGTGGGTGATCTCGTGGAGCAGACGATCCCTCCCTGCCGGCAAGCCCTGGAGGACGCGAAGTCCACCGCAGGCGACATCGATCAGGTCATCCTCGTCGGAGGACAAACCCGCATGCCGGCAGTCCAGGAGGCGGTGAAGACGTTCTTCGGCAGGGAACCTCATAAGGGAGTAAACCCGGACGAGGTCGTGGCCCTGGGCGCCGCCATTCAGGCGGGGGTCCTGGGAGGAGAGGTCAAGGATGTGCTGCTCCTCGACGTCACCCCGCTGACCCTGGGCATCGAGACCCTGGGTGGGGTGGCGACCGCACTGGTGCCGCGCAACACGACCATTCCGTACCACACGTCACAGATCTTCTCCACGGCTGCCGATGGGCAGACCAGTGTGGAGGTCCACGTGGTCCAGGGGGAACGCCCCATGGCGCCCGATAACAAGACACTGGGCCGGTTCATCCTGGACGGTGTCCCACCGGCGCCTCGCGGCGTGCCGCAGATCGAGGTATCTTTCGACCTGGATGCCAACGGCATCCTCAACGTCTCGGCCAAGGACAAGGCTACCGGACGAGAGCAGCACATCACCATCACCGCCTCCAGCGGGCTGTCCGAGTCGGAGATCAAGAAGATGGTGGACGAGGCCAAGACACACGAGAGCGACGATCGCAAGCGCAAGGAGGAGATCGAGGCGAGGAACTACGGCGACCAGGCCGCCTACAGCGCAGACAAGACGCTGCGTGACCTGGGCGACAAGGTGCCAGCCGAAGTGCGCAGTGACGTCGAGGCCAAGACTGCCGCAGTGAGGGAGGCCCTCAAGGGCCAGGACGTGGAGCTCATCCGTCGCAAGACCCAGGAGCTGACCGAGGCCATGCAGAAGATCGGGGCCGCCATGTACGAGCAGCCTGGCGCCACCACACCACCTCCGGGGGGCGAGGCCGGGCCGCAGGGACCAGAAGACGAAGGCACCGTGGAAGGTGAGTTTCGGGAGGTCTAGGATCAGAATCTGGGGGGCAGGGCCGCGATGCGCCCTGCCCCCTTCCCTTGCGTCGGACGCTACCATCAGGTAAACTCCGCTGTGTCATCCAGCAAGGCGGTGTAATCTCTCTCCATGAGTTCAAAGCGAGACTATTACGACGTGCTCGGCGTCACCCGTTCCAGCAGCGACGCCGAAATCAAGCGGGCCTACCATCGGCTGGCCCGCCAGTACCACCCCGATCTCAACAAGGACTCGGACGCCGAGGACCGTTTCAAGGAGATCAACGAAGCGTATGAGATCCTCGGAGATCGCCGAAAGCGGGCTGAGTATGATCGCTGGGGTCACGCTGGCACCAGCGGTGGCTTCGCCACGGATTTCGGTGGTTTCGGCTTTGGCGACATCTTCGAGGACTTCTTCGGCTTCGGCGGCGTGCGGACGGCCGCCAGGCGGGCCCCTCAGAGGGGCGCCGACCTGCGGTACGACCTGACGCTGACCTTCGAGGAAGCGGCCTTTGGCTGCGACAAGGAGATCGAAGTCGCCAGGCTGGACACCTGTCCTAACTGCCACGGGACCGGGGCCGACCCTGGTACCTCCCCCATCCGTTGTCCCCAGTGCAACGGCACCGGCGAGGTGCGCAGGGTGCGCCAGTCTGTCTTCGGCTCCTTCGTGAACGTCACCACCTGCGGGCGTTGCCAGGGGGAAGGAGAGGTCGTCACCACCCCTTGCAGCGAGTGCCGCGGACAGAAGCAGGTGCGCGTAACCAAGCGACTCTCCGTCAGCGTCCCTCCGGGCGTTGACCACGGGACCCAGATCCGCCTCTCGGAGGAGGGTCAGGCTGGCCTCCGCGGCGGCATGACTGGCAACCTGTACGTGGTGATCTCCGTCCGCAAGCACCCCTACTTCAAGAGACAGAATAGCGACATCTTCCTGGAGCTGCCTATCAACGTCGCCCAGGCCGCTCTGGGGGACGAGATCCAGGTGCCGACGCTCGACGGTCCGGAGAAGCTGGCCATATCCGCGGGCACCCAGACAGGTGAGTCCTTTCGCCTGCGGGGCAAGGGCATACCCTACCTCAGAGGCGGCGGCCGCGGTGACCAGTTGGTCACCGTGTACGTGGTGACCCCCAAGAAACTCTCGGCCGAGCAGCGCGAGTTGTTCGAGGAACTGGGCAAGACCCTGGGCAAGGAAGTCATACCGCAGGGGGAGAAGGGTTTCTTCGACCGGTTGAAGGATGTCCTGAGGTAAGGACGCCCATCTCCTGGGCGGCAACCCGGTCTCACACTCCAGTCGCAGCGCCGTCGCCCAGACTCCTCCGTGCTCAGGGGGGGTGGCTTTGGTCGAGTTTCAGCGCACCACGTACCACACTTGAGACACAAGAAAAGCGCGTGGGAAGTCGTCTACCGCCCTGGAGACCCACTTGGATCCTGCGCGGGGGTTCGAACCTTGAAGTGGCTGGAGATTTCTGTCCCGGTCGAGTCAGAGGAAGAAGCCAGCCTGGTTGGCCGGCTTTTCGACCTCTACGGTCAGGGAGGTGCTGTACAGGAACAGCTCTTCTGCGGCCAGGATCAGGAGGACCGCACGGGCCGTTCCACCGTGACCGTGAAGACCTATCTACCCCTGGACGGCGACGACGATCAAAGGCTCCAGTTGCTTCGAGACGGGCTCTCCGGCCTGGCGGACCAGCTTCACCACCCGGCGGTGCAGTTCAGGGAGTTGGAAGAGAAGGACTGGGCCACAGCCTGGAAGGCCTTCTTTCGACCTCGCCGTATCGGGCAGCACATCGTGCTCAAGCTCCCCGAGCAGACCTATCCCGCTGACGAAGACGACCTGGTGATCGACCTGGAGCCAGGGATGGCCTTCGGCACCGGTCTGCACGCCACCACCCGGATGTGCCTGGTCTGTCTGGAGGAGCTCGTCAGGACAGGAGATCGCCTGCTGGACATGGGAACAGGCTCCGGCGTCCTGGCCATCGCCGCGGCCAAACTGGGCGCGGCGCAAGTTCTGGCCCTGGACAACGACCCCACGGCGGTCATTGTGGCCAGGGAGAACGTCCCTCTCAACTCCGTGATCCAGACCATCGAGGTCGAGGAAGGGTCCCTCGACCTGCTCACCGCTCGGGACCTGCCTCTCTTCGGCGGCATCGTCGTCAACATCATCGCCGACGTGATCGTGGACCTGATGGAGCGCGGCCTCAGTTCCTTCCTCGAGCCGGGAGCATGGCTGGTGGCCAGCGGCATCCTCGCCTCCGCAGAAGGCGGGGTGAGAGCCGCCTTCGAGAAGTGCAACATGGAGATCATCGCCCGGTATCAGGAGGAGGAGTGGGTTACCCTGTGCGCCACGAAAGGCCACAGCGAGAAACCGCGGTCCCTCAAGGGGAAGGACGCCTGACCATGCACCGGTTCTTCGTTCCCGCAACCTGGCTCGAACAAGAGGAGGTGGCCATCACCGGCCCCCTCGTGCACCGTCTGAGAAACGTGCTGCGCCTGGGGCCCGGCGACCACGTCATCCTGTTGGACAACTCAGGCTGGGAGCACGAAACGGAGATCACCTACGTCTCCACGCAGCGCATCGAGGGGCGTGTCGTGCACAAGTCGCTGGCGACGGCGGAACCACGCACCAAGATCACCCTCTATCAAGCCCTGCTCAGGCTCAGCAAGTTCGAATGGGTGCTCCAGAAATGCACCGAACTGGGCATCGTGGGTTTCGTCCCTATGATCACCGAGCGGTGCGTCATCGGTAGCCTGGAAGACATCAGCAAGACCAAGACGGAGAGATGGTGGCGCATCCTGATGGAGGCGGCGGAGCAATCGCGCCGTGGACGCCTGCCGACCCTGCGCCCCGCCGTCATGTTTCACACCGCCTGCGAGGACGCGACGCGGGGCGGATTGACCCTCATCCCCTGGGAGGAGGAGAAGGAGCGAAGCCTGCGCTCCGCCCTCCAGGCCACGGAACGCCCCCCCTTCTCCATCAATCTCTTCGTGGGCCCGGAGGGAGGCTTCACGCCGCAGGAACTGGCCCAGGCGCAGAGCTACGGCGCCCTGCCCATCACCCTCGGACCCCGCATCCTGCGCGCAGAGACCGCGGGCCTGGTGGCCGCCGCGGTCATCCTCCACGAGTTCGGAGACCTGGAATAACCTCCTCACTTGAGGTTGGGTATGTGCCGCACGGCAATGACCACACCCATGCCTATCCCAGCCACGACTACTGGCAGCGGGTTCCCGGTGACCCACAGGGATACCGGCGCTGTCAGTGCAGTGGCTGCCGCAGCTCGATACTGCTGGCGGAAGACAAGATACCAGACCAGGAAGGCGGGCACAAGAAGAAAGAACGAGACGGGGCTCACGTACAGGAGGATGAAAGAAGCGCTGCCCAGCCCCATGCCACCCTGGAAGCGTGTGTAGAGGGGCCAGCAATGTCCCGCGACGGCGGCCGTGGCCACCACCGGCAGCACCCATGGTGCCGGGCCAAGTATCTCGCCCAGCCTCACCGCCAGGATAGCCTTGGCTGCATCGCCCAAAACGGCGAGGATGGCAGGACCCAGACCAGCCACCCGACGCACGTTCCTGCCGCCAGTGTGCCCAGTGCCCATCTTCCGCAGGTCTTTCCCCGTCCAGAAGCGGACCACGACCACGCCGGAGGGGAAGGATCCCAGCAGGTACCCTGTGGCGGCAAAGAGAAGCAGCGTGACAAAGGTCATTCTCAACTGTCACACCCAAGCTGGATAGCGCCGCCATCGCCCTAGGGCGGTGTGGCGCCTGCTGGCCCCTTTTTCGCCTCGCTGGAGATCTTGGCGATGAGGTGAGTGATAACCACTCCCAGGTCATAGATGTCCAGGGCCCCATCCATGTTGGGATCGCTCAAGTCCAGTGTGCCCTGGGTCTCGTGCAGGCGGTAGGATAGCTTCAGGAACTTGGAGAGAACGAGCCCCGGGATTTCGTCCACGCGTTCCGGCCCATACCACTCGAAGGCATCCCGATCGCCCTTGCTGGAGTTGCAGCCTTTGCAGGCACACACGCAGTTGTCCGATGAATCCAGCAGGGCCACAACCCGGGGGTCTACTCCGGCTCTGGAGATAGGCACGATGTGGTCCGTGGTGACACCGGCCGTGCAACCGCAGTAGACGCAGACCCTGCCCTTCTCCAAGCTCTTTTCGTAGTCGCGGACGGAGGAAGACCAGGTCATCTCGCCGGATTCCAGCTTCTGGTAGCGAGAGACCACGAAGCCGTAGTTCCCTTCGAAGCCGGCGGCTCTGGCGATGAGCGCAGCGTACTGCCAATGGATGAACCTGCGCACTGTATCGACGTACCTGGGTGGTTTCATAGCCAGTGCTGTCTTCCCAGATGGACCTATGATCCCACAAGGTAGCCCCTCTCATCGAGGGGCTTCTATCTTACCTCCAGGCAGCGCCTGGTGCTTCTATGTCTGCGCTCAGGCAACCCTATCCGCCGGAGGGCAACGCGCAGTTCGGGTCCAGCTTGTAGAACCCGTGGGCACCCCGCGTAGTACGGATCAGCAGACCTTCGCGGATGCCCCTCTTGATCAGTTCCCTGATCTCAGCGTTGGAGAGATCGATGACCTCCGTATTCCTCAAACCGCGCAGGGCGTTGTAGATTCTGACGAAGCGGACCGGCTCATCGAACTGGCGCATCGTGTCCTGGAAGATCCGCCACTCCCGGGGCCCGATCCCGCCCTCGGGCTCCTCCTCCTCCGAGACGGGCTCGGACACGAACTGGCTGAGGGCGTAGGGGTCCTCGTCCGGCAAGAAGACCTCGTGCACCGTGCCGCTGGTGAAGATCTGCACCAGACCGCGCTTCTCGGCCTCCCTCACGAAGTCCTTGAACTTGGTGAACGGTTTGCCGTCGGAACCCTTGTGCTCCTTCTCGTCGAAGCTCCCCAGGATCTCCATCATCAACAGCTTGAGGGTGGCCATGGTGGACACGTTGTCCCGCTGCCGGGCGAGCTGAATGGCCTCCACCAGGGCATGGTAGATGTCCGCCGGCTCTTCCTTGACCTCCTCGTCCATCAGGTGCTCGTACAAGACGAAATCGTCGGCGCTCTGGGCCAGATGAGACGATGCCGCGCCGCCCACGCCGATGACGGAGGCGAACTTGCCGTACTGCCGGATGGTGTTGACCACGGGAATGAAGTCACGATCTCCGGTCACCATGACGTAGGTGCGGATGTTGGGATAGCCATACAGGGTCTTGATGGCATCGATACACATGTGGATGTCTACGCTGTTCTTGATGGCGCTGGCGCTGTGGGCCTTGTCACGCTCGTAGTAGTAGGTGGGAACATACATGGGCTCGATGCCATGAGCGTACAGCGCGCTGGTAACCCTGGGATACCGATACCAGTCGGCATAGGCCCGCGCGATGGTGATGCGTCCATACTCAGCACACTTGTCCATCACGTACTCGAAGTTGGGGTCGGTGTCGTACCGGTTGTGCACCGAGATGTAGATATTCTCGAAGTCAATGAAGACTGCTACGTCTGTCGTCTCCCCCAGCATTGCCTACTCCCTCCCGTATACATCAATGGCTCCCGCGCCTTCACCGTCAGAGAGGTGCGCCGGACGCCGCGATGACTCCAAAATCACACCACACAGTCTTCCCTCGTTCACCTGGAAAGGTGTGACCACGTCGCCTGCTCTGTACCTTGACAACCCCCCAGCTCCCATCCCTGACCATGACTGGATGGACCTAGCCTGACGAAGAATCTGTCGCTCGCGGTCTCCCCTCGTACCACCCTCTGGTACGAGGCCCCGGGCTCCCATGGCCTCGCCAGTGATGCGGATGAAAAACCTGACGTTGCGCGTAGGGATGGAGGTCGCCTCAATCCAGCTTCATGAAGTGGCCCACGGCCTCCACGTACTCTTTGGGGGAAAGACGCACCGGATGAACCCGTCTGGCTATGGTATAGCCTTTGAACAGCTTGTGCACGAGCCAGAAGATCCTGTTCCTGGGCCACCTCAGCAGGCGGCGCACGAGAGGCAGCAGCCAGGGCCACTCCACCGTGATGGCGAAGAGCTTCTGAAGGTTCTCTATCTGGCGTTTCTCATCCGGCGGAAGACGAAGCACTGAACTGTCCCACGCGGAGACGGAGATGTCATCCAAGGTCCCATTCACCAGCCCCTCGCGGCGCGCGAGGTCGCCCAGTTGCGTACGGGGATAGGGCTGGAAGATGAAGGCGTTAGCGAACGCAGGACGGCAGTCCACGTTCAGCCGCAGGGTCTCCAGATCATCTTCCAGACCCCCGGTGGGCAGGCCCACCATGTTGGTGCTCATCACGTTGATGCCTGATTCCCGCAGCAACTGGCAAGCCCCGACGATCTGCTCCTTGGTCATATCGCGGCGTAGCACCTCGTTCCGAAGACGGTCGTTCCCCGCTTCGATGCCCATGCCCACGCTGACGCAGCCCGCACCCCGGAGCTGCTCGACCAGCTCCTCTGTGACCAGATTGGCCCGCACGTTGCAGAAGAACGGCAGCCCCACCCGCTGGGCGTACTTCTCAGCGAACTCGGCCATCCAGTCCTTCCGGATGGTGAAGGTATCATCCAGGAAGACGACGAATTCCAGGGGATACCTGCTGCGGACGTCGTCGATCTCGGACAGAACCACGTCCACGCTTCGCTTGCGCACGCGCCTGCCGTGACCTTTGTAGATCTCGAAGAGGGCATGGTTGAAGCAGTAGGTGCATTCGTAGGGGCAGCCCCTGCCGCTGAAGAAATGCTTGATCTTGCTGTGGCGGGTCGGCTGGTGCTGCTCGTAGACCAGCTCCCGGTCTGGAAAGGGCAGCTCGTCCAGGTTCTCGATGTACGGCCGCACCGGGTTCCGAACGACCTCGCCATTGACCTTGAACCACCAGTTGGCGATGTCCGGCTTCAGCGGGCCGTTCTCCAGCGCCTGCGCCAGGTCGAGCATGGCGCCCTCTCCCTCGCCGATGCAGATGCCATCCACCCCCTCTTCCTCGATCATCTCCGGAAAAAACGTGGGGTGGGGCCCCCCGAATACGGAGAACGGGTCGAACCTCTCCCTGATCCGCCTGTTAAGGTCCAGGTAGTACTTCTGAAGGCCGGTGGTCACGCTATAGCCGACGATCCCCGGCCTGAACTCCTCCGCGGCCTCCAGGGGATCCTCCTGATTTACGATGCAGAGGCTGACTTCGTGACCAGCCTCCTTCAACACGCTGGATAGGTGCAGGATTCCTTGCGGCTCATAGTCCACCTGCTTCAGAACGAACAACACACGCATAGAGGATCGTTCCCCTCCCAGGGCTCCGAACTGACTCCGCAACCCAAACTTGTTTTCTATCATAACCCCTGAAGGGGCAGAAAGCAAACCATTCCCCGTCTCTTGCCGATCCGGCAGGGCTCTCTCCCGTACCGGGAACCGATGGAGGTCCAAACCCCTCAAGACCGCTTCTCTGCACCAAAGGGAGACCCATCACCCAGCCTGCACACGCATAGAACAGAGCGAGCGGGTTCGGGGACAGGACAACTGAGGAACACAGGCTGCCGGTCCCGTAGGACAAGCTTCCAGCTTGTCCATCGCTTGTCACGCACGATCCCCTGAGCTATACTGGCCAGGGTCCCGGTCCTTTTGCCGGATCGTGCCCGGCCAGCACCATGAGCCTGCTATCACCAGTCACACCCCACATCTTCCTGGTCGAAGGCGAGAAGAAGGGTCGCTTCCCCTTTTCCCACTCCATCCTCATTCGCGACCGCGTGACGGCCCTGATCGACACGGGGTGCGGCGCGGAACGTCTGCGGCAAGTCAAACAGGAGTATGCTCCCGACCTGGTGATCAACTCCCACACCCATCCCGACCACAGCGCAGGCAACTGGCTCTTTGAAGGAACACCCGTCTTCGTGCCTCGCGAGGGGTTCGACACCAGCGGCCAGATCGTGAAGCTCTCCCACCGCTTCACCGCGCCAGGGAGTCTGGCCGCGCAGTGGAGAGCGTACGTACGAGAGTCGATGGGCTTCGTGGGCGTCCTGCCCACGGGCGCCTACGCGGACGGCCACCGCTTTTGCTTCGGGGACATGGAGCTAAGGGCCTTCCACACCCCAGGCCACTCCCTGGACCACTACTGTTTCTTCGAGCCCAGGGACAGGGTCCTCTGCTCCTTCGACATCGACCTGGACCCCTTCGGACCCTGGTACGGCACCCGTGAAAGTGAGATCGTCGCCTTCGAGGAATCGATACGACGCGTCCGTTCGCTTCGACCTCGGATCCTCATCTCCGGCCACCTGGGCCTCGTCAGCGAGGCCATCGACGAGCGACTGGAAGCCTATCTGGGGGTGATCTCCCAGCGCGACGAGCGGATCCTGGACTTCCTGTCACAGGCGCGGACTCTGGAGGAGATGGTGGACCGCGCCCTCATCTACGGTGGCTTCCCCTACGCGCCGGAGTTGCTGCGCTACTGGGAAGGGCAGATGGTTTTGAAGCACCTCCAACGCCTGATACAAAGAGGACTCGTCTGTCATGGAGACAACGCCTATGTTCGCGCCTGAACCGCTCCGAACGAACCACAGGACAGCGGTCGCTGCGGCACCACGCAGGGCCACCTGATCTCACTGCTCGCCCCATCCCCACGGACATCAAAGAGGAGCCATTCCTGGCTCCTCTTCTTTGCTGCTAGCTGTTCGGACGCTCGGGGCTGTGAGATCCGGTCTCACTCGCCGGTTTTCTATCCCTTGCTCTTGAACTGGATCCCCTGCTCCGCGTCGGCATCTACGAGTACGGTCTCGCCCGGCTCCAGCTTGCCTTGCAGGATTTGCCTGGAGAGCGGCGTCTCCACCTCGCGCTGAAGCGTCCGCCGCAGAGGCCGGGCACCAAACTTACGGTCGTAACCGGCGTGAGCCAGCCAGTCCCGGGCCTCATCCGTCAGCTCGATGGTGATGGAATGCTCGGCCAGGCGCTCCTCGATGTCTTTCATCTGGATGTCCACGATCTGTCTGATGTGCTCCAGGGTCAGGTCGTGGAAGACGATGATCTCGTCCACCCGGTTCAGGAACTCCGGACGGAAGGTCTTCTTCAACTCCTCGCGCACCCTCTCGTCGGAGACGGCCCGCGCATCCTCGCGATCGCCCGCCCGGAAGCCCAGCGGACCATCCCGGTCGGTGAAGCTGGTCCCCACGTTGGAGGTCATGATCACCACCGTGTTGCGGAAGTCCACTGTCCTCCCCTGCCCGTCGGTCATGCGTCCCTCCTCCAGGATCTGAAGCAGGGCGTTCCAGACGTCCTGGTGGGCCTTTTCGATCTCGTCGAAGAGCACCACCTGGTAGGGACGACGGCGCAGGGCCTCGGTGAGCTGCCCACCCTCGCCGTAGCCTATGTAGCCGGGGGGCGCACCCACCAGGCGCGACACCGTGTGACGCTCCTGGTACTCGCTCATGTCCACCCTGACCATGGCGTCCTCATCGTCGAACAGGAACTCGGCCAGCGCCTTGCTCAGCTCGGTCTTGCCCACGCCCGTGGACCCCAGGAAGATGAAGGAGCCGATGGGTCGGTGGGGGTCGCCCAGGCCAGACCTGGCGCGGCGGATGGCGTCGGAAACCGCGGCTACCGCCTCCTCCTGGCCCACGATGCGCTCGTGCAGCCGCTCCTCCATCTCCAGGAGCTTCTTGGCTTCCGTCTCCAGCATCCTGGTCACCGGGATGCCGGTCCAACTGGCCACCACCTCGGCTACGTCCTCTTCCTCCACCACGTCGTCCAGGCTCTGCTCGGAGCGCCATGCGCTCACAGCCTCGGTGTACTCCTTCTCCAGCGCCATACGCTGGCTCCTGAGACTGGCCGCGTGCTCCCAATCCCGCTTCTGCCCGGATTCCTCTTCCTCACTTTGCAGGTCCCTCAACTGGATCTTCTTCTCCTTCAGTTGAGGGGGGACGCCGTACATGTCGATCCGCAGTTTCGCTGCGGCTTCGTCGATGAGGTCCACGGCCTTGTCGGGCAGTTGTCGCTCCTTCACGTAACGATGGGACAACCGGGCCGCCGAATCCAGCGCCTCGTCCGTGATGGTCACGCCGTGATGGAGCTCGTACCGGTCGCGAAGAATGCGCAGCATCTCGATGGTCTCTTCCACCGTGGGCTCTTTGACGTACACCGGAGCGAAACGTCGCTCCAGGGCCATGTCTTTCTCGATGTGGTTGCGATACTCATCGAGGGTCGCCGTGCCGATACACTGCAACTCGCCCCTGGCCAGCGCTGGTTTCATCATGTTGGAGGCATCGATGGCCCCTTGCGCGGCGCCGGCCCCCACCACGTTCTGTAGCTCGTCGATGAAGAGGATGATCTCCCCCTGCGAACGCTGGATCTCATCCAGGGAAGCCTTGAGGCGCTCCTCGAACTCGCCGCGGAAGCGGGAGCCGGCCACCATGCTGCCCAGATCCAGCTCGATGATCCGCTTGCCGATCAGATTCTCCGGTACGTCGTCCGAGACGATCTTCTGGGCCAGACCCTCCACGATGGCGGTCTTGCCCACGCCGGCATCCCCGATCAACACCGGGTTGTTCTTGGTACGTCTCACCAGAATACGCATCAGGCGCAAGATCTCGTCTTCGCGCCCGATCACGGGGTCCAGCCGACCTTCCTCGGCCAGTTGGGTGAGGTCGCGCCCATACTTCTCCAGCACACGGTACCGGGTCTCGGCACGGGGATCGGTGACCTTCTGCCCACCGCGTATCGCCTCGATGGCTGATTGGGCCTTCTCCTTGGTCACGCCCATGTCGCCAAGCACCGACGCCGCTCCCCCGCCCACACCCAGCACAGCCAGGAAGATGTGCTCTGTGGAGACGTACTCGTCTCCCAGCCGCTTGGCCTCCTCTCCTGCCACGTACATCAGCCGGTTCAGTCGAGGGGTGACGTAGAGCTGAGTGGGCATCGAGTTGGTGCTGCCCGGCGTCAGACTCGATCGCGTGGACTGCAGCAGCTCATCCAGACGACGGGTCAGCGCCTCCAGGTCCACGCCCAGCCTGGTCAGTAGCTCCGTGATGACTCCCTCGGGCTGTTCCACCATCGCCAGGAGCAGGTGTTCCGTGTCCAGTTGCGCGTGGCCGTACCTCTGTAGTATCTCCTGAGACCGGGCGATAGCATCCTGAGCCCGCTCTGTAAAACGGTCAAACCGCATCATCTCCACTCTCTCCTCGCCCCATCAGCGGAAACGATCCGCCCGGCTAGCAGGGCGCATGAATCTCCTCACCTACTTCTATTATACCAGATGGACGCACCCCGTGGCGCCCTTTTCTCCCACAGAGGATCTCTGGGTTGTTGCGCCTTGCTCACCGGCCTTCGGCCCTGTGCCGAGTCTTCACGTAGGAGGCCACGAGATGAACTTTCGTGTGCCGCAGAGGTCCCCGGTCGGTGATCTTCTCCCAGGCCACAGCCAGCCGAAACAGGAAGTCGTTCGCGGCCACGTACGAAGGATCGCCCACGAAGTGAAACTCCTCGTTGACCAGACCCACGTCCCTCAGCCTGCCGTCCAGCGCGTGCCTGGTATTGGCTTTGTAAGCCAGCGCGAAGGTGTCCTTGTCGTCGCGGCCGTAGACAGTTCTGGTCAGCCGGTGCTGGAACGCCCCCGGCACCAGACGCTGCGCCACGGTGACATAGTTCCAGGCGTTGGGCGCCAGCAGCACCAGGTGCCCGCCCATGCGCAGCACCCTCGCCACCTCCGCGAAGACGGCCTCAGGCTGGGCCAGGTGCTCCAGCACCCAGCTACACAACACCAGGTCGAAACTGGATGATGGAAAGGGCAGCCGCGCCAGGTCCACTCTAACGAGCTGCCCCAGACAGCGGTGCTCGACAAGCGAGTCCAGGTCGACGTCCACCCCGACCGCCTGCTTTACCTCTGCCCAGTACAGCTCGATGACTCCGCCGCGCCCGCAGCCCGCATCCAGCACCCTGGCCTCGGGCGTCACGTACCGCCCGACCAGTCTGGCATACAGGCTCACTCCGTCCTCGTAGCCTGGCCGCAGGCTGCGGTAGAGATCTCTGTACCGTTCCTGTCTGTCCAGTGGTATCATACTGCTAGGAGGCGTACTCCGGCACAGCCTTCTCGAAGGCCAGGTGGCCGTCGCCCAACTCCACCCTGACCGCGTCGCCGTCGTGGAACGTGCCCTCCAGCATCTCCCTGGCCAGCGGATCCTGAAGCTCACGCTGAATCGTACGTTTCAGCGGACGAGCGCCGAAGACCGGGTCGAACCCTTCCTGCGCCAGATACCGCTTGGCCTCGTCGGTGACCTGCAGGACGATCTTATGCTCGGCCAACCGCTTCTCCAGGTGACCCAGCTGGATATCCACGATCTTCACCAGGTCGTCTAGTGAAAGCGAATGGAAGATGATGATCTCGTCGACCCGGTTCAGAAACTCGGGCCGGAAATGCTGGTTCAGCGCCTCCAGCACGCGCCGGCGCATCTCCTCCTCATCCCCACCAGCCAGATCGCGGATCCACTGGCTGCCGATGTTGGAGGTCATGATCACCACCGTGTTCTTGAAGTTGACCACCCGACCGTGACCATCGGTCAGCCGCCCGTCATCCAGAATCTGGAGCAAGACGTTGAACACCTCGGCGTGAGCCTTCTCTATCTCGTCGAAGAGGATCACCGAGTACGGTTTCCTCCGCACCGCCTCGGTCAACTGCCCACCTTCCTCGTAGCCGATGTACCCGGGGGGCGCGCCGATCAGCCGGGCCACGGTGTGGCGCTCCTGATACTCCGACATGTCCAGCCGGATCATGTTCTCTTCATCATCGAAGAGGAACTCGGCTAACGCTTTGCCCAGCTCAGTCTTGCCGACTCCCGTGGGGCCCAGAAAGATGAAGCTCCCGATGGGCCGGTTCGGATCCTGGAGCCCCGCCCTCGCCCGCCGTACGGCGTTGGCCACAGCCACGATGGCCTCGTCCTGACCCACGACGCGCATGTGGAGCCGCTCTTCCATCTTGAGCAGCTTCTCCACCTCACCCTCGATGAGCTTGGAGATGGGGATACCGGTCCACTTGGAGACCACCTCGGCCACGTCTTCGGCGTCCACTTCCTCTTTCAGCATCCGCTGGCTACCCTGGAGTTCACCCAGCCGTGCCTCACCATTCTTAAACTGTGCCTCCAGCTCGGCCAGCCGGCCATAGCGCAAACGTGCGGCCTGCTCCAGGTCTGCGCGACGCTCGGCCTGCTCTATCTCCAGTTTGGTCTGCTCGATCTGCTCCTTTTGCTGGCGAATCTCCTGGATAGCGTCCCGCTCCAGTTGCCAGTGCGCCTTCATCTGGTTGCTCTCCTCCCGGAGCTCGGCCAGGTCCTTCTCCAGCCGCTGCAACCTCTCTTTGGAGGCCTCGTCCTTCTCCTTCTTCAGGGCCTCTCGCTCTATCTCCAGTTGCATGATCTTGCGGTCTATCTCGTCCAGCTCCGCAGGCTTGCTGTCGATCTCCATACGTAGCCGCGAGGCCGCCTCGTCTATCAGATCGATGGCTTTGTCCGGCAGGAAACGGTCGCTGATGTACCGATCGGAGAGCGTGGCCGCCGCGATCACCGCCGAGTCCTGGATGCGCACCCCGTGGTGCACCTCGTACCTCTCCTTGAGCCCACGCAAGATGGAGATGGTCTCCTCCACCGACGGCTCGTCGATGAGGATGGGCTGGAACCGCCGCTCCAGCGCAGCGTCCTTCTCTATGTACTGGCGGTACTCGTCGATGGTGGTCGCGCCGATGGCGTGCAGTTCACCGCGAGCCAGCATAGGCTTCAGCATGTTGCTGGCATCCATGGCTCCCTGGGCCGCACCTGCGCCCACCACGGTGTGCAACTCATCGATGAAGAGGATGATCTGCCCCTCGGATTCGGTCACTTCGTTGAGCACCGTCTTGAGCCGCTCCTCGAACTCCCCGCGGAACTTGGCGCCAGCGATGAGCGCGCCCAGGTCCAGGGCCACGACTCTCTTGTTCTTGAGGCCCTCGGGCACGTCGCCTCGCACCACACGCTGGGCCAGACCCTCCACGATGGCGGTCTTCCCCACCCCGGGGTCGCCGATGAGCACCGGGTTGTTCTTGGTGCGGCGGGAGAGGACCTGGATTACGCGGCGGATCTCTTCGTCGCGGCCGATCACAGGGTCCAGCTTGCTCTGCCTGGCCAGTTGAGTCAGGTCGCGGCTGTACTTCTCCAGCGCCTGGTACTTTCCCTCCGGATTGGCGTCGGTCACGCGCTGAGACCCACGGATGCTGCTGAGCACCTTGTAGACCGCCTCCCTGGTCACACCCAGGTCCTTCAGGATGTCGTGGGCACGGCCCTTGGCGCGGTCATCCGTCAGCCCCAGGAGCAGGTGCTCCGTCGATACGTACTCGTCTCGCAGGCGCCCGGCCTCCTCCGTGGCCACGTTGAACACTTGCTGCAAACGAGAGGAGACGTACACCTGGGCGGCGGCCCCATGAACCTGGGCCATCTTGCCCAACTCCTCCTCCAGCCTCTGCCTCACCACGGAGGGATCCGCTTCCAGTTTGCGCAGGATCTGCGGCGCTATGCCTCCTTCCTGGTTTACCAGGGCCAGCAGCAGGTGTTCTGGCTCTATCTGACTATGATTATGACTTCTAGCCAACTCCTGGGCGGCAACGACCGCCTCTTGAGCCTTCTCGGTCAGTCTGTTCAGATCCATGATCTGCTAATCTCCTCCAGCGCGAATCTTCCCTAGGTTACGTCATCCAGCAGACCGCGCAGGCGCGCGAGCTCTGCCTCCATTTCCGCGCGCGTGCGGTCCATCTCGTCCTGCATGTCTTGCATCCTTCTCCTCATGTTGAAGATCACTTCTACGCCAGCGAGGTTGACTCCCAGCTCGTCCACCAGGCGTGTTATCGCCCTGAGGCGCTCGATGTCCCGCTGGGAGTAGAGGCGACGATTACCCCTAGAACGATGCGGCGTGAGCAGACCTACGCGCTCGTAGTAGCGCAGGGTCTGCGGATGCAGGTCCACCATCCTGGCCGCCACGCTGATCACGTAGCATGGTTCTTCGTACAGGGGATCCTCGTTCTCCATTCGTTTCGTCTCCTTGTCCAACTGAGGGCTCACACTCCTGGCGATACGCCGGCCTAGCGCATCTCCGCCAGTTCCTTGAATAGCTCAGTCTCCTTCTCGCTCAAGTGCTGCGGCAACTTGATGCTCACCTTGGCATACAGGTCGCCATGTTTCTCGGCGTTCTTCAAGTGGGGCATACCCTGCCCCTTGAGGCGGAAGGTCTTCCCACTCTGGGTCTCCGACGGGATCTTGAGCATCGCCCCACCCTTCAGAGTGGGCACTTTCACTTCGCCTCCCAGCACGGCGGTGTACAGATCGACGGGCACCTCGCAGTACAGGTCATCGCTCTTGCGCACGAAAGTAGGGTGCGGAAGGACGTTGACCCTGAGGTACAGGTCTCCTCTGGGTCCCTGGCGGTGGCTGCCACCGCCCTCACCTCGCATGCGCACTTTGGAGCCGGTCTGCACGCCAGGCGGGATCTTGACCTCCAGCCGGCGCCCATCCTTCTGCAGGATCCGTATCGTGCCGGAGAAAGCCTCCTCCAGGGAAATCTCCACCGCCTGCTCGTAGTCCTGAGACTGGGCTGTGAAGGGTTGGCCCTGGGCACCCCAGGTGGCACCACCACGCCGTGCTGCACCTCCGAAGATGGCGCTGAAGAAGTCGGAGAAGCCGCCACCCCCGCCGCCGAAGAGATCGCCCAGATCAGCGTACTGGACGTGCACGCGGCCTCCACCGGGCTGGGCGTACCACTGGGTCCAATCGAAACCGCCGGGATCCCCGCCCGCGCGCTGATACTGCCGCCAACTGCTCCCTAGCTGATCGTACTTCCGGCGCTTCTCCGCATCACTGAGGACTTCGTGAGCCTCGTTGATCTCCTTGAACCGCTCCTCGGCAGTCTTGTCACCTGGGTTGACGTCAGGATGGTACTTGCGAGCCATCTTCCGATACGCCTTCTTGATCTCCTTCTCGCTCGCCTTCCTGTCCACTCCCAGGATCTTGTAGTAGTCCTTGTATTCCATGCTCCTCCCAGCCCCAAACCTGTTTCGCGCCCTGTGCAGCTAGCCTTATTATACCATTTTGTGATAGTTCCGTCAAGTCAACAGTGATGATAGTTGACTAAGCCATTGTAGAATACTTGACAAACCGCCAAAAACATAGTATACTACGAGTAGATGCGTCTGCGCGAGCAGAGCGAAACGAAGACAGAAAGGAGTATGGAGCATGAGCATCGTACGCTGGGAACCCTTGCGTGACTTCATGACTTTGCGAGAGGCCATGGATCGACTCTTCGAAGACAGCTTCGTCGGTCGTCGCCCGCGGGAGTGGGCGCCTGCGCTCGAGGGCACGCTGGCGCTGGACATGTACCAGACTGATGACGCTACCGTCATCAAGTCCTCCGTCCCGGGAGCCAAGCCGGAGGAGATCGACATCAGCATCAGCGGCAATACCCTCACCATCTCCGGCGAGAGCAAAGAAGAGCAAGAGGTCAAAGAGGAGAACTACATCCGCCGCGAGCGGCGCTACGGCTCCTTCTCCCGCTCTGTGGTACTGCCCGAGGGACTTGAGTCGGACAAGGCCGAAGCCTCTTTCGAGGATGGCGTGCTGACCCTGACCATTCCCAAGGCGCCGGAGACCAAGCCCAAGGTCATCAAGGTCACAGGGAAGAAGAAGTAGAACCGAACACGTAGACTGCCGATTCAAGAAAGAAGAAGCGGGCCCAGCGCCCGCTTCTCTCATTCCCTCCACCCAACTCACCGCGCGGGGTCTCCCCCGCTAGAGCCCCATCATCAGCCTGGCGAACCCTTCTTCTTCGCGGATGCCCTCCAGATCCTCGTCCGAGCTGGCATCGTCGCGCAGGTTCGGTTCGAGCGCAATCGCTCGCTCCAGGGACTGGACCGCCTCTCGATTTCTACCGAGCAAGGAGTAGGCACAGGACAGGTTGTAGTGCGCCGCAGCATCGGCGGGATCCAGCTTCACGGCCCTGCGGCAATCCTCCATGGCCTTCTCGGGCAAACCTAGCTCCAGATAGGCCACGGCCCGATTCAGGTAGGCCCCCTCTGATCCGGGTTCCAGCTCGATGGCCGCGTCGTAGTCCTTTATGGCCTCCTCGTACCTGGCCAGGTTGGCGTAGGCCACCCCTCGATTGGTGCAGGCCAGAGCGTATTCGGGATCCAGCTCCAGCGCCCGTGTGTGATCCTCGATGGCCAGTTCGTGTTGGCCCAGAGCATCGTGGGCCACTCCGCGGTTGCTATACGGCAGGGGATCATCGGGCGCCAACTCGAGGGCCTTGTCGCAGTCAGCGATGGCCCTCTCGTACTGCCCCAGATCTACGAAGTTCTTCCCCCGGTTGACGTAGGCCAGCGCGTGGCGAGGCGAGAGCTCCACGGCCCGGTCATAGTCGGCCAGAGCCCGCTCGAACTCCCCCTTCTCATTGTAGGCCACGCCTCTGTTCACGTAGGCCAGAGTGTACTCCCCATCGAGCTCCAGGGCTCTGGTGTGATCTCTTATGGCCTGATCGTACTGTCCCAGGTTCCGGTAGGCCACCCCGCGGTTGGTATAGGGCAACGGATCATCCGGGTCCAGCTCTATCGCCCGGCTCTGGTCGTCGATCTCCTTGCGTAACTGCCCCAACTCTCCGAAGGCTACACCCCGGTCGATGTAGGCCAGCGAGAAATCGGGCCTCAGCTCTATGGCTCGCGAATAGTCTCTTATGGCCTGCTCGTGGGCGCCCCGCTCGCTATAGATCAGGCCGCGGCGGTAGTACGCCTCTGCGTCGTGGGGGTCCTTCTCCACAGCTCTGGTCAACTCCCAGATCTCCCTCACATCCTCTGGCACCCTCTCCCTCGAGCGGCGCCACAGCCTGCTCAGGTAGAAGCCACCCGTGCCGGCCACCGCCACGAGCACCAGAGCCACCACCACTGCAACGTAAACCAACATTTCGCCCATCCTCAAGTTACCGGACGACCCATGATCCGCCGCTCGACAGCTCAGCGCATGGATTTGGTCGGGAATTCGGGGGCCTGAAGAGGAGTAGAAGAGACGAGCGAAGCGACAGACCCCAGCGTCGTCGGGCCAAACACCGGGAGCAGGCGATCCCAGGGTAAGGAGAAAAACAACCCACCTCTTCCTGGCACCTCCTCGATGAGGTCCGGGGCGTCACCGCGACACCCTTTTATGTATTATAGCACAATATCGGCGACGAACGCAACCCAGCCGCGGACCTGATCTAGAAACTTGAGAAACGCCCTCAAATATGGTACAATATCGATAGTAGGAATAACGACAACGTTTTGGCAGAGCCAAGAGGGGACTGCGATGCGAGATTCGGAGAAGTGGGTGGCAGAAGAACTGCAAAGGATGTACTCGGAGATGCACCGCATGATCCGACAGTTCGTCCCCCGTGAGCAGTGGAACGACATCCTGCAACACAGGGGGTGGCGTCCGCCCACCGACGTCTACGAGACCGACATCGCTGCGGTGGTGAAGGTAGAGATCGCAGGCGTCGATCGAGCTGACATAGACATATCCTTCGCCAACCGCATCCTGACCGTCACCGGGGCACGCCGTGATCCCGCAGAGAAGCTCACCTATCAACAAATGGAGATCAAGTACGGAGCGTTCCGCACCGACGTTTACCTGCCGTGGCCGGTCAAGGAGAGCGAGATCGAGGCGAATTACGAGGATGGGTTTCTGGAGATCGTTTTGCCGAAGGCCAAAGGCACTCGCAAAGTACCCATCACCGTGGTAGAGGAGAACGAGGAGTGAGCACAGACGGTAGGAACCTGCTGAGCATGATCGTGCAAACCAGCGAGAAAGAGACGGCCATCACCCCAGGGGAGGACCAGGGGAAGTCGACCATCCCGGCCGAACTGCCCATCCTGCCTTTGCGACAGACGGTCGTCTACCCCCTGACGTTCTTGCCCCTGAACGTGGAGCAGCCCGAATCGGTCAAACTGATCGACGACGTGGTCCTGGGAAACAAGATGGTCGGTCTGGTGACCGTGAAGAACCCCGACGCTGACCGGGCTCTGCCGGAGGACCTGTACACGGTGGGAACCGCCGCGGTCGTTCACCGCGCCCTCAAGTCCCCCACCGGCAACGTGGGAGTTATCGTTCAGGGCCTCGAGCGTTTCAAACCTGTAGAGTTCACGCAGACAGAGCCGTATCTCAAGGCCAGGATCGAGGTCTTACCAGACGTAGAGGACGAGGGCATCGAAGTCGAGGCCCTATCGCGCAATACCATCGAGCTCTTCCAACGCCTCATCTCCCTCGTCTCCTACCTTCCCAACGAGTTGATGGTGGCCGTACTGAACACCGACGAACCCAGACAGTTGGTCTATCTGGTGGCGAACGCCGTTCGCATCGACACCGAAGCCGCCCAACAACTCCTGGAACTCCCCTCCGTCAGAGAGAAGTTGCACAACCTCAATAGCGTGCTGACCAGGGAGCTGGAAGTCCTGGAGCTGGGCCAGAAGATCAAGGATCAAGCCCAGTCGGACATAGAGGAGACCCAGAAAGAGTACTACCTGAGGCAGCAGCTAAAGGCGATCCAGCGGGAGCTGGGCGAAGAGGACGAACAGGCCAAAGAGGTCAACGAGCTGAGGGAGAAGATCGAGACGGCTGGTATGTCCGAGGAGGCGAAGACCGAGGCGCTGCGGGAACTGGACCGGCTTTCCAGCATGCCCCAGGCGGCGGCCGAGTACTCGGTGATCAGGACCTATCTGGGCTGGTTGATCGATCTCCCCTGGAAGGCGAGCACCGAGGACAACCTGGACATCACGCGGGCCAGGGAGATCCTGGACGAGGACCACTATGATCTGGAGGAGATAAAGGAGCGCATCCTGGAGTACCTCGCCGTGCGCAAGCTGCGTCTCGAGCGCGACAAGGACGAGGGCACCAAGGAGTCGAGGGGCGCTATCCTGAACCTCGTAGGCCCTCCGGGCACGGGCAAGACCTCCCTAGGGCGGTCCATAGCCCGGGCGCTGGGCAGGGAGTTCATCCGCATGTCTCTGGGCGGGATGCACGACGAGGCCGAGATACGCGGCCATCGCCGCACCTACGTCGGCGCCCTGCCGGGCCGCATCATCCAGTCCATCAAGAGAGTCGGCTCGAAGAACCCGGTGTTCATGCTGGACGAGGTGGACAAGATCGGGGCCGACTTCCGGGGAGACCCATCCTCTGCCCTGCTGGAGGTGCTGGATCCGGAGCAGAACTTCACCTTCCGTGACCACTACCTGGACGTGGACTGGGACCTGTCACCGGTGATGTTCATCACCACCGCCAACGTGCTGCACACCATACCGGCTCCCCTGCTGGACCGCATGGAGACCATCGAGCTGGATGGGTACACCGAGGAGGAGAAGGTCAAGATCGCCCAGCGGTATCTGATACCGCGCCAGATGGAAGAGAACAGCCTCCAGGAAGGCGAGATACAGTTCGACGAGGATGCCCTGCGGCTGATCATCAGCGACTACACCCGCGAGGCCGGCCTCCGCAACCTGGAGCGGGAGATCGGCTCCATCTGCCGCAAGGTGGCCACCAAGATCGCCGCTGGCGAGGAGTCCAAAGCCGTCATCACTAAGGACAACGTCTCCGACTACCTGGGCAAACAGAAGTTCTACAACGAAGCTGCCGAGCGAACGGAGGTGCCGGGCGTGGCCACCGGCCTGGTGGTCACTTCCACGGGAGGTGACATCACCTTCATCGAGGCCACCAAGATGAAGGGCAGCAAGGGCCTGACGCTGACGGGCCAGTTGGGCGACGTGATGAAGGAGTCGGCCCAGGCCGCCCTGAGCTACGTGCGCTCCCGGGCCAAGGAGTTCGGCATCGACGAGGACTTCTTCGAAGAGACCGATCTCCACATCCACTTCCCCAGCGGGGCCATCCCCAAGGACGGCCCGTCAGCCGGGGTCACCATCGCTACGGCGCTGGTCTCTCTGATGACCGACACGCCCGTCAAATGCAACGTGGGCATGACCGGTGAGATCACCCTGCGGGGCGCGGTCCTGCCCATCGGTGGGCTCAAGCAGAAGGTGCTGGCCGCTGCCCGGGCGGGACTGACCAAGGTCATCCTGCCGCGCCACAACGAGAAGGACCTGGACGACCTGCCGGAGGAGGTGCGGGAGAAGATGGAGTTCGTCCTGGTGGACACCGTGGACGAGGTGCTCGAGGCGGCGCTGGGCAACGGGTTCGACAGGGCGGTGTGTGAGGTGACTGACGCGCACGGTGTATCCGCCTAGACCAGTTCAGTCCGAGGCCGCGCGGTCAGCTACAACGCGTGGCCCATCAGGGCCACTGGGCGCCGTCGTTCGGAAGGGGACCATCTTGCGACACACCAACAGGAGCGCATGGCTGTTCGCATGGCAAGGTGATGTATGACGATGCCGCTCAGCGTGGTGAATGACCACACTAGGATCCAGTTGGTCTACAATGAGTCGCAAGAATACCTCAACGGGCACTCCGACCTTCGGGACCAAATCGCGGCTCACCTTTGGGCCTACAACGAGGTGCAGGACCTGATCCCTTTCACCGTCGCCAAGTTGGACTCAGGACACCTCTTTCCGTACTCAGAATCGCACTACGAGCTAGAGAGCTCCTTCGAGCTGTGCAGACAGGGCTTCTACCGGCACTCGTTCATCGCGCTTCGTTCCGTGCTGGAACTCGGCAGACTGAGTCTTCATTTCGACAAGGAAGGCTACCCAGACGCGCTCCTTCAGAGGTGGCTCAGATCTCAAGCCGAGACGCCTTGGTTCAAGAAACAAATGTTGAAAGGCCTCTTCGAGTTGGAGTACTTCCACGAGTTCGACGCTCAATTCTCGCTGCGTAAGGAGATCGAAGACCTCTACAATCGCCTGAGTAATCACGTCCACGTCCGTGGGTATTACTTCAGCTCCAGGAGGCACTCCCGCGGGAACGCCAATTGCTTCAACGAGTCGTCGCTGCACGAGTATGTCAAGCTCATGACGGAGGTTGTTGAGGTCATCATGACAATGATGCTGCTCAAGTATCCCATTGGAATGCAGCGTCTCCCGCTATTTGGCAAGTACGGGTTCAATCCACCAGTGGGGGGCTTGCTCGATGAGGACTCCCAGCCAATAGTCGTGGCCGTACTTGACGAGGGTGTAAGAGGCACTCTGCAGCGGCTAAGTGACAATGATCCGGACGTGCAGGAGATGGTCCGACATGTCCATGCGTTGCCAGACCTCACCGAGGAGCAATTGGAGGCTCAGTACAGAGAGGCAGCTAGCTGGAATGGGGGCGCCACGGCAACCGACGGGGCAGTGGAGCGACGGGCGGCGGACCGCCGCTAGCGCAAACCAGTCGATCCGGTCCTTCCGACTGGAAGGCTGGCGCCCCGGGCAGTCTCATTGGCACCATGCCAGCACAACTGTAGTCGAGGTCCGAACCATGGAGTACCCGCTTGCTGTCGAGATCGAGCCTCTGGACGAAGCAGGATACCTGGCCACCAGCGACGTCCTCCCTGGCTTCCTCGCGCAAGGCATAAGCATGGCGGCAACCCTGGAGATCGCCCAGGACGTGGCGCGACAGCTCGCCGAGTCCTACGTGGAACGCGGCGATCCTTTGCCAGAAGAGAAGTCTGGGCAGGGTGGGGGATAGTAGGCGTGCAGGTCCTGTACGATGACCGACAAGACTTGCTCTACCTCCGCCTCGATAAGCGCACGCAAAAGGTGATAAACAGGCGGGTGAGCGACGACGTGGTACTGGACATTGGCGAGGGCGACAGGATTGTGGGCATCGAGATACTCGATGCGTCAAAGCGTCTCAACCTGTCGGAACTGCTGCCTATTCGGTACAGGCAAGCATCGTAGACTTTGACCGGTGCAGCCCCGAACCTCCCCAAGGTTTGGAACCTTCGGGAGGTTGTTGTGCCCCCATCACAGCCGCTTGCGGAACGTGCACAGTATCGGTATTATTAATCTCAGGGCAAACCACGAGAGGAGCATACTGAGCCCATGAACAGTCGCTCGAAAGTGGCGGTATTGTACACACAACCAGAGACCGTCCTGGAGGATTACGAACGCCTGGTCAGCCTGGCCGGGATGCAGGACGCCCTGGACCCGCAGGCTACCACCATCCTCAAGGACAACATCTCCTGGCACTACCCCTTCCCCAGCGCCAACACCACACCCTGGCAACTGGAGGGCACGATTCTGGCCCTGCGCAAGGCTGGTTTCACCGATCTCACCTGCGTGCAGAACGAGACGGTGGTCATCAACGCCTTCAAGGGCGAGGACCTGAACCTCTATTCGCCCATCTTCCGCAGCTACTGCGTCCCGGTCCTCTACAACTTCAAAGAAGGGGACATGACCTGGGTGCCCTACACACCCAAGGGCGAGATGCTGGTCCTGCACGACATCTACCCCGACGGCATCCAGATCCCCGACTACTTCTTCGGCAAGAACATCGTGCACCTGCCCACCGTCAAGTGTCACATCTACACCACCACGACGGGCGCCATGAAGAACGCCTTTGGCGGGCTGCTGTACACCCATCGCCACTACACCCATAGCTGGATCCACCAAACCCTGGTAGACCTCTTGACCATCCAGAAGGAGATCCACACCGGCATCTTCGCCGTCATGGACGGCACGACCGCCGGCAACGGGCCTGGCCCCCGCACCATGACCCCGGAGGTCAAGAACGTCATCCTGGCCAGCGCCGACCAGGTGGCCATCGATGCGATGGCGGCCAAGCTGATGGGCATGGATCCCCTCTCCATCGACTACATCCGCCTGGCCTACGAACGCGGCCTGGGCGTGGGCGACGTGAAGGAGATCGAACTGCTGGGAGACGACGTCAGCGGTGAGAACTGGCACTTCGACGTAGGCCACTCCTTCCACAGGTTCCTGGGCTGGCTGGGGTGGTACGGTCCCACCAGGGTGCTCCAAAAGCTCATCTTCCGCACGCCCCTGGTGAAGATCCCCATCTTCGTCTCCGAGTTCAACCACGACTACCTGCACTGGCCCCTGAAGGAGCGCGGCATCTACCGACGCTGGAGGGAGACCACCCCTTGGGGGCGGCTGTTCGCCAGGTATGAGGAGCAGGGGTGTCTGGGGTTGGAAGCGGTCAGGCACGCGTCCTGTGCTGAAGCCACCCCGAGGCAGTAGCTGCGCCGCGTTGAGAGGCGTTGGGGCGAGGAGTAGCGAGCACTACGAAGGATCATCCACATGGGTCGCTGCCTGGGGGTCGTCGTAGGTCTGCTGAGCCTGATCGTCCTCTTCCTGTGCTGTTGTCTGCCCATAGCCGCCGTGGTCTTCGTCTACGGCCAATGGGGCTGAAGTCAAGCCGGCAAGATGCCCTCCGCGGATGGAGCTACCCACCGGCCTGCGAGAGAGGTCCCGGCCCTGGACCACGGCCAGGAAAGCTGACCTCAAACAGCCTAAGTGTATCGCACGACCTCGAAGCGATACATCTGAATGGGCTCGTCGCCCACGATTCCGGCCTTGTACACCTTGGTGTGGTGAAACTGCTCTTCGGCCGTCCTGATGCTGGGTAGGTCAGGCAGGAGCAGACCTCTCTTCAGCGGGTTGGCCAGCGATTGCACGATCAACCCGTACCGCTTCGGGTCCAGTTGATCCAGGCTGTCGATGGGCTCAGGCGGGCTGAGGACATCGACGGAGATCTCCAGATCGCTCAGTTCCCGGGCATCGATGGGCGGAAAGCGGGGATCTCGAGTGGCTGCGGAGATGGCGTTCTGGATCACCTCTTCCGCCACGTTGGCCTGTCGAGGCTCGATAGTGCCGATACAGCCTCTCAACTGTCCCCTCTTCTTGATGGAGACGAAGACTCCGCCTTGCTGCTTCATCTCCGGCGCCAGCTCTTCTTCGGGCGGTACCTGGGGGATCTGCCTGCCTCGCACGTACCGTTCTATGGTGTCCCTGGCGAGTTTGACTAGAGGATGCGGGTTGGACATCGCTGCGCCTCGCTTCCGTGTTCGCGCCGGCCCGTCACGCCACCATTGTATGCCATGTTCCTCTCCCTGTCAAAGCGACACGCGGGCACCTGGTCGTGGTCGCCGTCCGCTCACGGAGGGTCGCGGCATCAGACTCCGGTGTCTTCCGTGGACGGCCACTCCACGCCCCGGGCGAGACCAGCCGGAGACACCCTCGGGCTCTGACACGACTGGCGGGACGGTGCGCTGACGAATCCCAGACCTCACCACCCAGCTATGGAGCGATACCTCTGGATACCCTGTGCCCTCCCAAGGCCGATGTCGAGGGTGGAACGGCCCGCCGCCGTTTTGTCGGGTAGAGGCGGTGCCACGGGCAGCCACCTTCCCGCGATTGACAGCCAGCGCCCCTCGGCGTATAATCACCCGTGCTGGCCTGCTGGTCCCTTTTCCCATGACGGCCCGCGGCAGGATGGCGTGGGAGTGGACGGAGGGAAAGGGACCCGTACAACGTGCGGTGGAAGGAGGACGAAGATGGAGAGACCATGGCTCAAGTTCTACGACGAAGGCGTCCCTCACACCCTTGAGTACCCACCCGTACCTCTGCACTGGTTCCTGGAGGAATCCGCCCGCAAACACCCCGACACAGTGGCTAGCATCATGCCTGGCAAGTTCGGCGAGACCACCCTGACCTTCAAGGAGGTCAACGCCCTGGCCAACAGACTGGCCAACGCTCTCCTCGATCTTGGCGTGAAGAAGGGGGATCGGGTAGCCATCTACATGCCCAACTGCCCGCAATTCATGATCGCCTACTACGCCATCCTCAAGGCCGGCGGGGTCGTCGTAGCCACCAGTCCTCTCTACTCGCCCAGAGAGGTAGAACACCAGTTGAACGACTCTGGCACGGAGACGATCATTCTCCTCAGCATGTTCTACCCCGTCGTGAAGGGCGTTCAGTCCAGGACCAGGCTCAAGAACGTCATCGTCACCAACCTCAAGGAGCACCTGGCTGGCCTGGACCGGTTCCTGTTCACCCTGCTCATGGAGAAGAAGGACGGGCACCGGGTTGACCTGGCCGAGGGCGACATCTGGTTGAAGGACCTCCTGGAGCAGTACCCCGACGACAGTCCAAGGGTGAACGTGAGCACGGACGACATGGCTCTCTTTCAGTATACAGGCGGGACGACCGGTGTTCCCAAGGCGGCGGTGATCCTGCACCGCAATCTGGTAGCCAACGTGCAGCAGTGCTCTGCCTGGCTGCCTGACGTGAGGATACCCGGAGAGAGCCACCTGGCAGCCATACCCCTCTTCCACATCTTTGGGATGGTGACGACCATGGCCTGGGCGGTGTCCATCGCCGCGCCTCTGATCTTCATCGCCAACCCCCGGGACATCGATGCGCTGCTCAAAGCCATCAACAAGTACAAGCCGACCCTGTTCATGGGCGTGCCCACCATGTACAACGCCATCAACTCCCACCCGGACATCGGCAAGTACGACGTCAAGTCCATCAGAGCCTGCATCAGCGGTTCTGCGGCCCTGCCCCTGGCGGTCAAGCAGACCTTCGAGGAGTTGACGGGCGGCAAGCTGGTGGAAGGTTATGGGCTCACGGAGAGCGCTGTGGCCACCCACTGCAACCCCATGTACGGCAAGAATATCGAAGGCAGCATCGGCATGCCCCTCCCCGACATCGAGGCCAGGATCGTCGATCTCGATGCGGGAACCACGGAGATGCCGGTGGGCGAGATCGGCGAGTTGACCATCAAGTCCCCCACGGTGATGAAGGAATACTGGAACATGCCCGAAGAGACACGCATCGCCCTGCGCGAAGGATGGCTCTACACGGGTGACATCGCCAAGATGGACCACAACGGGTACTTCTACATCGTGGATCGCAAGAAAGACATGATCATCGCCAGTGGCTTCAACATCTATCCTCGCGAAGTGGAGGATGTGCTGTACGAGCACCCCAAAATCATGGAGGCCGCGGTGGCTGGGATCCCGGACCCGAAGCGCGGCGAGACGGTGAAGGCCTGGGTGGTTCTGAAGCCAGGTGAGACCGCCACGGTGGACGAGATCAGGGATTTCTGCAAAGACAAGCTGGCCAAGTACAAGATCCCGTACCACATAGAGTTCCGCGACACGCTGCCCAAGACGATGGTCGGTAAGGTTCTCCGCAGATCCCTGGCCGCAGAGGAGGCCGCACAGGAGAAGTAACCGCGCCGCTCCCATCAGGAGAGAGCGAAAGCGAGAGGGTGGATCTCTGGTCCACCCTCTTCTCTTTTTACGGGACCTTTACAGCAAGACAAACCTCCTGCAACGTGCGCGAGCCATAATGGAGACGCACCCGGAGAAGCTTGCCGGGCGCAGCATAGCGGTCGAATCGCCATAAGTAAAGGAGGTAGCGAAATGAAGAAACGATCGATCATCATCATGGCTCTGCTGCTGGCCCTGGCCCTGCCACTCGCGTCCGTAGCCAGCGCCGAAGAGATCAGCGGCACAGGCACCCTCACAGCCAGGGGTGCAGGTTTAGCCCTCATCCGCGGCACTGGCAACGTGGACGTCGAGGGGCACGGAGTCGGGATAGTCTGGGTCAAGGGCGCCGAGAGGCTGGAGGCCAGCGGGGAGGGCCACCGGTGGGAGGTCCCCGAGACCGGCGCCACCGTGTTCCTGGGCTGGTCAGGCTCCGTCCACGCCTCGGGCCACGACATGACCATCTGGATGGCGGGCGGCCTGATCGAGTTCACCGCTTCGGGCACTGGTAAGGTGTATCTCCGGGGGCGTGGAACCTACGAGCTCAATGGTCATGAGGGCGCCTGGAATCCCATCGGTGGCACGTTGCGGCTACCTGCGGCCCAGTCCCCCCAGTAACGGTCCAGGCAGCAGGGACAGCATTCCCACCGATCATCGCGGCCCGGCCGGCCACTGCACGGCCCAAGTCAGGGGTATCCGTCTCTGCAGGCGGATACCCCAGTCACGTTCTCGCCCCAGCCTCCTTCGCAGCACGGGCATTTCCCCCAGCATCTTCTGCCAGCCAGCGGAATCCGCTGCCACGCCAAACCTCCACCCACTAAC
Source organism: Anaerolineae bacterium (assembly GCA_034411995.1). GTDB lineage: Bacteria > Chloroflexota > Anaerolineae > UBA7937 > B3-Chlor > JAUVXJ01. The sequence continues at coordinate 47,979 of DAOUME010000002.1, forward strand.
GTGTCCTTCGCCCGAGCAGGTCTGGCCCGTGAAAACGCCTGCCCTTCCCCGAGTGTGGACCACTGCACCTGTCATGGCCAGATTGAAGCTGGTCCGGAAGGCGCCGTCCGCAGCCGCACAGGGTACCATCTCTCGACACCCTCTTTCACAGGCACTTGAAGCAGGGCGGTCCAGATGCTATAATGAGGTTGAGTGGAGAGGTCGCATAGTCCGGTCTAGTGCGCACGATTGGAAATCGTGTAGGCGGTAAGCCTCGCGGGTTCAAATCCCGCCCTCTCCGCCTTTGGCGGTGAAAGTACCTCAGGTGATGATGGTGGCGGTCGTGCTAGATGGGGAGCTAGCGGTGCCCTGTACCCGCAATCCGCTCTAGCGGGATCGAAAGCCTTCTTGAGGTTCTGAGCTTCGCGAGACTGCTGGGGAGAAGTGGCGTTGAAGGCCGGGTCCTGCGCGGCAGAGGCCTACAAACCCCGTCAGGTCCGGAAGGAAGCAGCGGTAAGTAGTCACTTCTGGGCGCCGCAGGGTTACCTGGTTGGAGCCAACTGGCTCTAGCAAGTCGAGAAGCTCGAGTCGAAGGAGGTTGCACGACCGCCTCATACTAGGGGACAAACGGGGGACGGGCGCAGGTACTGGCCCCTTTTTTGGTGATTGACATGCGGCGAGATGGGGTGGCTTGCAGCGATGCCCTCTGATACCACGGAGAACCAGCGGCCAACGGCAGGTGAGGCCCACAGACATCCGCCCTCGACCAGGACCCTCTCGCGGTCCGGGTTGGCCTGCATAATTCTCATCTTCGTGGTCGGCAACGGCATGCTCCTCGGCTATCTTTCCACCCAAAGAGAAGTCCAGCTCCTGATCAACGATCAGCCCTTCACGGCGCGGACCCACCAGACGACCGTCGGTGCGCTCCTGGACGAGCTCGGCATCCCCCTCACCCCGGAGGACATCGTGATGGCACCCCTGGATGCAGCCCTGGCCGACACAGATCCCGTCGTGATCCGCAAAGCTCTGCCCGTCGACTTGCGCGCCGACGGCCTCGTACTCCAACTCCGCACCCACGCCCGCACAGTGACAGACTTCCTCCGGGAGGCCGACGTCTCCTTCGGCCGCCACGACCGTGTCACCCTGGAGGGCAGAGAGGTGGAGTCCGACGCGCTCCTGCCGTACGGCGCCTCGCTGGACGAGGGTGGCACTGATGCCTCTGCGCTGTGGCGTGAAGCGCCACTACGGATGGAGATCCTCCGTGCCGTGCGGATCACCGTGCACGACGGAATGGTGCCCATCGAGGTGCTCACCACCGCCCCCACGGTGGGGCAGGCCCTCTTCGATGAAGGCATCGTCCTCTATCTCGGCGACGGAGTGACCCCCTCTCTGGGAGCCCAGATCTCTGCCGGCACTCAGATCTACATTCAGCGCTCCACACCCCTGGTTATTCTGGCCGACGGACGACGCATCAAGACGCGCACTCGCTCTGACACCGTGGCCCAGGTGTTGGAAGACGAGGCCATCGAGCTGGTGGGCAAGGACTACACTATCCCCGACAGGGAGACGGAAGTCTATGATAGCATGACCGTGCAGGTCATCCGGGTTCAGGAGCAGGTCGTGCTGGAAGAGGAGCCGATCCCCTTCGAGACGGTTTGGCAGCCCGACGCCGAATTGGAGTTGGACAAACAGCGGCTGGATCAGGGAGGAGCCGCCGGCGCCAAGCGACGTCTGGTGCGCATCGTGTACGAGAACGGCGAGGAGACGGAACGGGTGACGGAGGATGAGTGGGTAGAAACTCAACCCACGACGGAGATCATCGCCTACGGCACCAAGATCGTCATCCGAGAAGTGCAGACCCCAGAGGGCCCCAAGACCTACTGGAGAAAGTTCAGGGCGCTGGCTACCGCATACTCGGCTTCCACCGCCGGCACGCCCCCGGACGCGCCCTGGTACGGAAGGACCTACATGGGGCTGCCGGCGCGCAAGGGCATCATCGCTGTGGACAGGAACGTCATCTCGCTGGGCACGTGGATGTACGTCCCCAGCTATGGCGTTGGCCTTGCGGGAGACCTTGGCGTGCAAGGCAAGCATATCGATCTGTGCTTCGACGAAGGCAGTCTCCCCCGCGGCTACTACCGCTGGGTCGACGTCTATCTCCTGGCACCGGTCCCGCCCGCCGACAAGATCCGTTGGATCCTACCCTCCTATCCCCGGGAGAGGTAGCCAGCGTGGACGCCGACGAGCGTCGACCAGCGTCTGTCAGGAGGCTGCTCAGGCAATCGGACATCAAGCCCCAGAAGGGCCTGGGGCAGAACTTCCTGGTCAGCGAACGTCTCCTCCAGCGCATCATCGACGCCGCTGATCTGGACGAACGAGACGTGGTCCTCGAAGTGGGCGCCGGACTGGGAACCCTGACCGCACCCCTGGCCCGGCGAGCGGCGCGGGTCATCGCTCTCGAGGTGGATGCTCGTCTGATACCGCTCCTCGAGCACGCGCTGGACCCCTTCGACAACGTCCACATCGTTCAAGGGGACGTCCTGGCTATCAAGCCCGGCGAGCTGGTCTCCCCGCCCTACAAGGTGGTGGCCAATCTGCCCTACTACGTGACCTCCGCTGTGCTGCGGCACTTCCTGGAGGCAGACGTCAAGCCGTCTCTGATGGTGGTCACCGTGCAGAGAGAAGTCGCAGAGCGGATAGTGGCCAGCCCTGGACAGATGAGCCTCCTGGCAGTCAGCGTCCAGTTCTACGGTCAGCCCCGGATCGTAGCCCAGGCACCACCCGGAGCGTTCTATCCTTCTCCGGACGTGCACTCGGCGGTGGTTCGCATCGACGTGCGCGAGTCGCCCAGGCCGCAGGTGGACGACGTGGAGCGCTTCTTCCAGATCGTCCGAGCGGGCTTTGCGCAGCGACGCAAACAGTTGCGGAACTCCCTTTCCCAAGGCTTGAATCTGCCCGTGGGGGAAGTGATCGGGGCACTGCGGCGATCGGGCCTCCGCGAGACGCAGCGCCCTCAGGAGCTGAGCATCGAGGATTGGGTGCTGCTCAGTGGAGAACTGGGCCGAGGGAAGGCCCCGCGGGCCGCGCGTCAATCCTGAGATGACCTACCGTGTGGGCTGTCTCTGGTGGTCCTCGCGCCGGGGAGACCTTACCTTGAGAGCTCCAGGTACCACCTTGAACGTAGCAGGTGTGTGACCGATCACCTCGCCGTCGACGCTAATCCAGACCGTCTCGGCGGCGTCCACTGCCACTTCGTGCACCTGGAAGTACTCCGCTCTCTCGTGCTCGATGTGCGTGCCCCGATAGATCCTCGGAAACAGCGCCCAGATCCTGGGCCAGGCCATGTCCCGCACCAGGAAGACGTCCAGCAAGCCATCGTCCAGCCTGGCCGTGGGAGCCACCTTGAGGCCTCCACCAGCGTACGACCCATTGAGAGCCTCTAGTAGCAGGAGCCGGTCGTCGCATTTCAGTTGCCCATCTGCCCATACCTTCATCCGGCACGCCCGGGCCTGGCCCTGTACGGCGGTGCGATACAGGCTGACGATATATCCGAGCCCTCCTCCCAGCGCGTGTCTGAACCGTCGAGGGGTGTTGCGCACCACCTCTGAGCCGAAGCCCACGTCGGCCAGGACGGCGTAGTAACGCTGCCTCCGCTCCCCAGCCTCGCCCCGGTACTCTGCCCACCCTACATCGATAGCCTCGATCTCCCCAGCGACCAGAGTGAGGCACGCCTCTTCCCACGTCCAGATCCCCAAACTGCGCAGAAAATCGTTGCCAGCGCCCAGGGGCAGGGCCGCCACAACCGTCGAGGAACCGACGGCGGCGTTCACCACCTCGTTGACCGTACCATCGCCGCCCACCGCCGCGATGGTCTCATACCCCTCTGACACCGCCAGGCGGGCCAGCTCCAGCGCGTGGCCCCTGTACTCCGTGAACCGCACATCGTAGGGCAAACCATGCCTGGCCAGCACAGCCTCCATCCTGGCTAGATGCGTCCCGACCATTCGGCCCCGAAGGGGGTTCACGATCAGAAGTGCTCTTCCACTGGACATCTCTTCGACACCTTGCTCGCCCTGGAGACCTGTCCTGCCAGTATAGCACATCGCCCTGTAGACCGCCCCGCAGAAGCTGAAGGCGATCAACTCGCAGGTGGACATGGAGCCTCTGGTGGTGGACTTGGGTCCGGATGACGTGGAGCGAATCGCGGGCGAGAGGGCTGCCTGGCCTGCGGCCAGGGCCGGTACGAGTTCCTGGAGCGCGGATAATCTCTGGTGTCTGTCCGAGGGCAGACTGGCTATGGCGCCGATCCTGAGGCCAACGCCGCCTGGCAATCGTCGCACAGGCCCACCAAGTCAATGTGGACGCGCTCGACGTGGAAGCCCTGTTCGGCGCTGACCTCGGCCAGCAACCTGGGAATCAAGGGGCTGTCAAACTCGATGACCCGCTCACAATTGGAGCAGATCAGGTGATAGTGCTCCGTCTCTTCCCGGACTTCGTAGTGATGGTGCTCCTCATCGAGGTGCAGTTCGCTGATCAGCCCCAGCTCCCTCAGCAGGTTCAGGTTGCGATAGACGGTGGACAGACTGATGCGCGGGTCTTTGCTGCGTGCGCGGCGGTAGATCTCGCCGGCGTCCAGGTGACCATGGCTATCGCGAATGACCTCAAGGAGCAGACTGCGCTGCGCTGTGATGCGTTTGCCCTCAGCGCGAAGGATTTCCCACACCGCTTCGTCCGGCGACACCATCAACTCACCGCCTCTCCGACCGCCTACCGGCCATCTGGTGTCCCGCCGCACTGGCGCTATCAGCGAAACACGAGCCCGACCAGTCCTGGCGCTCAGAGTCGATTCGACGCCTTGGAGTTGAGACCGCCTTCTCCAGCGGTATCGGCTTTCTCACCTTCCTGGCCTCGCACCATGGCGTCGGTCATGCGGGCCACCCGCACCATCTCCTTGACGTCGTGAACCCGGACTATGTCCGCCCCATTGACTATTCCCACAGCCACTGCGGCGGCGGTCCCTTCCACCCTTTCCTCGGGCGGAAGGTCCAGAGTATAACCGACGAAAGACTTGCGCGAAGGCCCCAGCAGGACCGGCCTCCCCAGGACCTTCAGTTCCGATAGGTTGGCCATCACCCGCAGGTTCTGCGCGACCGTCTTGCCAAAGCCGATCCCCGGGTCGACGATGATCATCTGCCTCTCCACTCCGGCGTCCAGAGCCAGGTCGATGCTGTCTCGCAGTTCCCGAATGATGTCCCCCATCAAGTCATCGTACTCAACCCCCAGGTACCGGCCCCCCAGGCGCTCCGTCTGGACGGCATCCTTGGGTCGACTCCGGTTGTGCATGAGTACGACGGGCACCCCGTACCGCGCGGCGATCTTGCCAAGCTCGGGGTCCATACGCAGACCCCACACGTCGTTGACGAGGCTCGCTCCCGCCTCCAGCGCCTGCCCGGCCACCTCCGACCTGTAGGTGTCGATAGACACAGGGACGTCGCCACGCCGTGAGAGCGCCTCCACCACGGGCAGCACCCGGCGCAGCTCCTCTTCAGCCGTCACCGGCTCTGACCCCGGCCTGGTCGACTCACCTCCAACGTCTATCAGGTCGGCACCATCCTTCACCATGCGCTCCGCCTGGGCCACCGCCTTCTCCACGTCGTCTCCCAGACCATCGCCTGAGAACGAGTCGGGCGTGGTGTTCACCACCCCCATGACGTAGGTTCTCTGGCCCCAGTCGAAGAGCCTCCCGCCGATATGAAGAGGCTTCAACCCCTCTCCAGCATAGTTGGCCAGCGCCTCTTCCAGCTCAGAGGCTATTCTCACCAGGCTCTTGAAAGGCTGAAGGCGTAGCTTCCTGATCAGGTCCTCAAACTGGCGTAGCGTACCCAGGATCAGCACGTCGCTGACCGACTCCTTGGTGGAGTATACCGCCCGCGAAGTGACCGCCTCACCCTGGCGAGCCAGCATCTCCTGCTTGATGATATTCGCCGCCGCGAAGTTCAGGCCCTCCAGCTTTACCGCGCGGAAAGAAGCCTTGGGCGTCATGATCTTGATGCCCGGGGGAGAGGCCCCGATCTTCTTCATCTCAGCCCGTATCCTGGCCTCAGTATCGAGCCTCACCACGCGCGCGTTGGAGTCGCCAGGCAATCCGCCTTACCTCCCCGCAGACTCCGCCATCTCCAGGATGGAGAAGAACTCGGCCCTGGTGTCGGGGCGGGTGCGGAAGATCCCCCTGTTTGCTGAGGTAACCAGGCGGCTACCTGGCTTCCTGATTCCCCTCATGGTCATACACAAGTGCTCCGCCTCGATGACCACCCCCACCCCTCGAGGTCCCAGCGCATCCACAATAGTGTCGGCTATCTGACCCGTCAGCCTTTCCTGGAGTTGCGGCCTCCGCGCCAGGATCTCCACCACTCGAGCCAGCTTGCTGATCCCGACCAACCGTTTCCTGGGGATGTACCCAACGTGTGCCAGGCCGTGGAAGGGCAGGAAATGATGCTCGCACATGGAGTAAAAGGGGATATCCCTCAGCACGACCATCTCTTCGTGCTCCTCCTCCTCGAAAGCCACCGCCAGGATCTCCTTGGGATCCTGACTCAGACCTGAGAAGATCTCGGCGTACATGTCTGCAATGCGGGTCGGCGTATTCGCCAGGCCCTCACGAGTCGGATCCTCTCCGATGGCGGCGATGATCTCTTCCACCGCCTTTCGGACGCCGTCGCGGTCTATCACTGTGCTTCCCCTTCCATCAGACGGCCGAGTCCTCGGCCGAGCAACTCATGACCATCACCTGGGTCTCGGTGGGCAATCCGCCCTTAGTTATCTTCAGTTCGTCCTGAGGAGTACTTTCCTTGATTCCCATCTCCTTGAGGAACTGATCCACGGGCATCAGCTTCAGCCCCCGTAGAAGCTTCGTCTTGTAGTGCATAGGGATCACTATCTTGGGCTCCAGCAGGCTGATCACCTCAGACGCCTTCGCAGCGCCCAGGGTCGTGCCACCCCCCACCGGTACCAGCAGCACATCCACCTCCCCCAACTCCTCGATCTGAGACTGAGTCGGCACACGCCGCAGGTCGCCCAGATGGCACACGGTGAGGCCCTCGAAGTCGACGAGGTAGATCGTGTTCTGCATCCCCGGTGTCTTGGCCGTGTCCCGGGAGTAGGTGGGGATGCCGATCACGAAGATGCCCTTGATCTCGTACTCACCGGGGCCGCTGATGATCGTCGGTCTTCCCCTCAAGGCCTTCACGTTGGCGTGATCGGGGTGATCGTGGCTCACGGTCACGATGTCCGCCCGGATTCGCGGCAGAGTGTAGCCAATGTCGGGCCCATACGGATCGGTAACCACTGTGCCACTCCTGCCGCGCAGTCTGAAGCAGGAGTGGCCATACCAGGTGATCTGCATGTTGGTCCTCCACAAACAACGGTGGTTGCCGTCGAATGTTCTCTCCCCATTATATGGCAACCGGGCTTCAAAAGGAAGCAGCGCCCAAGGGGGACGGGCTCTCAGCGCAGCCCAGCACGATTCTCGCCAGCGCAGGTGCGGAGCAAGATCGGCACACGCTGCGTCCTCCAATGCGCCATGACCTCGTCGGACAGATCGTTTACAGAGCGTAGGTGTGGAGCGAAGAGGGGGAGGTGATCCAGGAGCAGGGGTGGAAAGGCCATGAAGCTAGGGTCTTGGATGTGGGTGTGTTGCTGGACAGCCT
>DAOUME010000003.1:0-34865 GCA_034411995.1 Anaerolineae bacterium
ACCGCTCGCTACGACACCGCTGCCCAAACCAACCCCATCAACCAACTCTATGACCAGATGTGGCTCTACTACAACTTCTTCCAGCCTGTCATGCGCCTCAAGGAGAAAACGACCAGCCCCTGGCCCACCGCCGAAGGCCAACCCTCACGCATCAAACGATGCTTCGACTCAGCCCGCACCCCCTTCCAGCGCCTATGTGAGACTGATGCCATCTCCGAACAGGACAAGCGCGAACTCCAAGCCCTTCGCGACCAAACCAATCCTCGACAGCTCCGCCGAGAGATCTACCACCTCCTCGACGAAATCTTCCTCTTGCCTGGTGCCACCCCAGGTCGAACGGAAGACGTCTATGAAACCCTATTCGCACCCCTTGACAACCAGAAAGGAGAGGGCATCCCGGTAACATTATCATTTGAAAGAACCACCACGCTTCGGTAACATTTTCATTTGACTGGACAGGCCCCCTTCGCCCGCTCACTCCTCCACCGCTGGAGAGGCCAGGAGTTGCCAGCCACCCTGTGGAGGGAAGAGCACCTCCGAGGGGATGATCTCCCTGCTGCCCCCGGGAGGCGTCCAGTACAGATTGAGGTACATGTGGTCGGTCCGCGCCGCGTACCGCACCCGCAGGTCGTGATAACCCACCTTGAGATCCAGGGTCGCCTGATCGTACTCGCCCCCCTGTGCGCTGGCCACCACCTCTTCCCCATCCAGGTATAACGTCGACTCGTCGATGGACTGAAGCGCGAAGACGTAAGTGCCGCTCTCGGGGACCAGAATGCTTCCTTCCCATTCCGCCGTGTAGGGCATAGGCAGAGGAGGGATGTGATAATAGAAACCCAGCCGCCTATCGAGGCGAGCGAAAGCCACGGGAGCCTCCCAGTCACCATTGGCGAAGTACCTGCTCTGCAGCCCGTTGGCGGTGACCGGCGGCGCGTACAGCGCGAAGGAGGGCACCACCTGCTCTTCACCTCCCGGCGGCTGCCAGGCCAACTCGAAGTGCCCCTCGGCGCTCCTGGTGGAGATACGCAGCTTGTGGTTGCCGCGGGCCAGCACCACCTGCGCCGACTGCTCGCCCTCTCCCCTGAGAAGCAAGGCGTCGTCCAGGTACAGCTCGGCCGCGGCAGGCGAGCGCAGTATGAGTTGGTAGCTGCCGTACTCCGGGGCGCGCAGTACGCCCTTCCACTCCGCCACGAAGGGCGCCTCCAGCGGGGCCCCGCCAGGCCAGTCGAAGCTGAGCTGAGAGTCCTGTCTGGTCAGGCTGGGTGCCGTCGCCCAGTCAGCGCCCTTTCGATAGTAGCCGATCAACCCCTGCAAGCGGGAGATCTCCTCGGGCGACAGCCGCACGACCAGCACCACTGGCGGTCCCCCAAACGGCGAGCCATACTCCTCGAAGGTCCCACCTGGGTAGTAGCGCTGCGCCTCTTGGAAAAGGTAGGTGCTCCCCCCATCCAGGAAAATCACCGCCTCTCGCCCTACCGACTGCGGCAGCGGCAGGTCGTCGTGGGTTTCGATACGAGAGTAGTCCATCACCTGAGGCACCAGAAAGCGCAGCACGGGGTGATCGTAGAAATAGGAAATGACGTAGAAGTCCACATCGGGTCCCAGCTCGGCCATGAGGCGAGCGGTGATGGTCTCCGCCGTGGAGAAGTCCCGCCAGGTGTCGAAGTCCCTGGCCTGTACGTAGAAGTACGTGTGCAGGTTGGAGCAGGCGACGACCACCAGCAGGAGAGCGACGATGGAGAAGAAGGCCCGATGGAGACGCGGCGTGACGATCCTCTGCCATTCCTCACTCAGAGCGTGGAGGGGCACCACGGCCAGCAGGTAGGCCGCGGGAAGGCTGCCGATGGTGCGCAGGGCTTGGGGCGCCTCCCACTCCAGGGAGAGTATCCCCGGCAGGAGCATAGCCAGCAGCCACAGTGGCGGAAGCAGTGACCGCGGCCGGCGCCAGCGCCAGAGGCACAGCCCGAACCCCAGCAGCATCAACGCCCCGCTCTCGGGGTCCAGCATGGGCTCTCCGGAGAGGTTGTGCCGGCCGTACCGGTCGCCCTGGTAGTTGAACATCAAGACGTACCTGACGACACTGCCCCGAATGACTGGCAGCGCCCCCTGGAGCGTCTTGCCCTTGAAGACCGACGTCTTGCCGGTACGCTCCCAGAACTCCTCTCGCTGGAGATACGAATACTGGGCCACTGGCCCTACGGTCACCACCAGAGCCAGTACGAGGACCAGGAGACCGCGCCAGGAGCGGCTCACCACCTGGCGCTCCGAGAGGGCATTGTGGGCCAGGAAGATGGCAAGGACCAGGGGGAAGGACAGGAAGCCCACGTAGAAGACCATACCCAGGCCCAGCCCGACCCCGGCCAGGGCCAGGTCGAAGAAGCGTCTCCTGCGCAGTCCCCGCAGAAGAAAGCCCAGCGCCACCAACTCGAAGAGTGGCGTGGCCACGTTGTACATACCCATGCGGCTGAAGTTGATGCTCCACCGGGACACAGCCAGGAGGAAAGCGAAGGCCAGCCCCGCCCGACGGGTGAGCAGTTCACGCCCTACGAGATACGCCGCGGCCACCGAGGCCACCCCCATCAGCGCGCTCACCGACCTGACAGCCGCCGTCGACCTCCCCAAGAGGCTCAGCGATCCGGCCAGCAGCAGGAGGTAGTGCCCTGCAGAGTTGACCCGCGGCTCGTAGAGGGGCAGGTAGCCAGGATCCTCCAGGATGCGCAGCGCCACCAGCCCGTTCTCCGCCTCGTCGTACCAGGTCCCGAAGGGCAGTCTCTCCAGGCCCCAGAAGCGAACGACAGCGGCCAGGGCCAGGATCCCCACCAGCAAACCAACCTCGAGGCGCGACCAGGTGCGCTCGCCGGGCACACGCCCCCTGCCCACATCCAGCAGCCGAGCGCCCACGAGGAGCACGGCGACACTGGCCCCGTGGAGCGCCCAGGCGGTGAGAGACGAGGTCGAGCAGGCGAATCGCTGGAGGGAGAGGATGCCCAGTACGCCCGCCACCCCCAGGGTGGCCAGCCCCACGTACAGGGCTCTTCGGCCCCGGCGGACCACTTCCTCCTGGGGGAGCGTCGCCACGGGGCCGGACCCCTTGCGGAAGGCGTACACAGCCAGCACCACCGAGGCCGCGTAGAGCAGGCCCGCCTCCAGAGCGCCCCCCTGACCCAGGAGCCATTGAGCAACGATGGCTATGGCCACCGCCAGGAAACCGCAGGCCACACTGGAGTACCTGCGCGGAAGCTCACGTGAGTCCAAACTGCCCTCCCGCTCCACAGCCGGCCTCTTTCGCTGGCGATACTACCACCACTAAGCAAGGCTGTCAAGAGGATTTCTGGTCTTGCAGACGAAGACTCGAGATGAGGCGGACCAGTCCCAACTTGTCTGTGCTCCCCACCGCCGTTACAATGGGTCGACACGCCGAGCTCCCGGCCCCGGCATGGCGGCGTCCCCTCTCAGTCATGGAAGCAGACGAGGAGCTTCTCCAGCATGGACACCATGGCCGAACAGCGCAGGCTGCTGCGAGAGATAGAAGCCAGGGCCGATCCTCACTACCAACAGGTGGTGCAGAGAACCATTCCCTCCAGCCTCAGGGTCTACGGCTTGCGAGTCTGGGAGATCCGGCAGATCATCCGCGGCTGGCGGCGTCAGCACAGAGACGCGTCCATTGAGGGCTTGCTGCCCCTGATCAAGCAACTCTGGCAGGGCGAGTCCAGAGAGGAACGTTTTCTGGCCCTCGAACTCCTGGAGCACTACCCCTTCTTCATCCCCCTGCTCACCTGGGAGCAGTTGGACAAGTGGCGGCAGGACCTCGACAACTGGGAGCTGACCGACGTCCTGGGACGAGAAGTGCTGGGTCCCTGGGTTGCGGCGGAACTGGAGAAGAGAGCACAACACCTGTGGGACCTGGTCGGCGAGGAGGGCATCTGGAGTCGACGGCTGGGGCTGGTGGGCATCATCGGACTGAACCGGGCACGCACTGACTCCATGTCTCTGGCACTCGCTCTGGCACTGGTGGACCAGCTCAAGCACGAACGTGATGCCCCGATCACCAGGGCGGTGTCGTGGGTGCTGAGAGAGTTCGCCAGGAGCCACCCTTCCCGGATCGCCGCCTACCTCGACCAGAACGAAGGCCTGCTGGCCCGCCACGTCGCCAGCGAGGTGAGGGGCAAGCTGGAGACAGGCCGCAAGAACGGAAGGCGCGGGGATTGAGCCGGCCCGGCCCCTGGAGCAGCAGCGCCTGGGTCAGAAGTTGGGAACGGGCGCGGCGTCGCTGTGGCCACGAGGAGGAAAGTCGCTGCGCCATCCCCGCGCTGGACACTCGTGGGCCGATGCTGTAAAATCGCGGGCGTGTGTCCACGGAAGCGGGCACGGCGGGATACAGTGACTTTGCTTTAGCATCGCGGGAGGTCAGGTCGTTGAAGATAAGAGATCATAGTCGCCTGATGGCTGAACTTTCAGAAGCTTACGAACGGCACTCACCCAAGAGCGCCGGGCTGAACGAGGAGGCGAAAGAGTACCTCATCGACGGCGGCAGCCACGCCTTGCGACTCACCGAGCCCTTTCCGCCCCGCATAGCCTCTGCTCAGGGGGCGTGGGTCACGGACGAAGACGGCCACAGAATCCTCGATTTCTGGCAAGGGCATTTCGCCAACATCCTGGGCCACAACCCCGAGGTCGTCACCTCCACGCTTGCGGACGCCTTCAAGGACCGTTTTGGCCTGCAAACGGGGTTCCCGGATCGCCTCCAGGTGGAGGCCGCCGAGGTCCTCTGCCGGCAGACCGGCTACGAGCGGGTCCGCTTCACCACCAGCGGCAGCCTGGCCACCATGAATGCAGCCTTGCTTTCCCAGGCCTACACCGGAAGGGACATGGTGATGAAGGTGGGCGGCGGATGGCACGGTGGACACCCGTGGGGCCTCAAGGGCGTGGGCTTCCAGAGCGGCAAAGGAAACGGGTTCCAGGGAGTCGATACGGCGGGCTTGCCAGCCGCGATCACGGACAGAGTCATCGTCACCGCGTTCAACGATTCCCAGAGGCTGCGCGACGATTTCCGCGAGTATGGGGACCGGCTGGCCTGCTTGACCGTGGAGCCCTTCATTGGGGCGGGAGGCTGCATGCCCGCCACCCGGGAGTTCCTGCTCACCGCCCGGGAGTTGACCGACCGGTACGGAGCGTTGCTGATCTTCGATGAGGTGATCTCGGGCTTTCGGTTCCGCGCCGGCGATCTGGGCAGCCTGTACGGCGTACGGGCCGACCTGGCCACCTTCGGCAAGATCATCGGCGGGGGGATGCCGGTAGCAGCCCTGGCTGGCCGCGAAGAGCTCATGAAGCTCCTCGGTCGCGACGGAGGCAACAAGGTGAAGTTCTCCGGTGGGACGTACTCAGGCCATCCAGCGTGCCTGGTGGCGGCCAAGACGATGATGGAGTACCTGGTCGCCCACGAGGCGGTGATCTACCCACACCTCGCGGACCTGGGGGAAAAGACCCGCCACATCGCCACTGACGCCTTCGCCCACGAGGGCATTTACGCCACCACCCCGCGATACTCCAACGACGTGTTGCAAGGTAGCTCCCTCAGCTTGCTGGCCTTCCCTTACCAAGAGGGTCGGGAGCTGCGCGCGCCCACCGATGTCCGAGACCCTGCCGTATGCGACGTGGCCCTCGGAGAGCAGATACTTCAACTGGCCATGCTGGTGCACGACGTGTTCACCAAGCATGGCTTGGGGGCAATCAGCACGGCCCACACCGAGGAGGACCTGGACTTTCTCGGCCAGGCCTATCGCCAGGTAGCGCGCCTGATCAGGCAACACCTCTAGCGTCCCGCCCCGTGGCAGGATCACACTGAGCACGTGAACGGAGATGTGCAGAGCCGCGATCTCCCGCCTTCGCACGTCGAACAGCGGGTCTACCGGGTGCCCGAGATCGAGATCGAGACCGGCGACGTGTCTCTAGCCCTCATCTCTGAAGCCGGGGCCAGCGAGGCGGGGGGCCACCGCTACGGTCAAGGCGATCCGGTCTTCGAGCGAAACCCCATCCTGGCCTTCACAGACGCAGGCGTAGACTTGTCCTCAGTGCGAGACCTCCTTGGCCTGCACGCGTGGCTGACCACAGCCGTGAAGTGAAATAAGACGGGATACGGGGGTCAAACCTGGCGACAGCAAGCAGTGCTTGCTGCCCCTGGAGCAGGAACTTGACCTCTTCCGTCAGATCGACGCACTTATCTTGATGGGAGATGTAGCTATTCGCTCCACTGCGAGATCGCCAAGCTGGCGGGTGAGAAGCGCGTCATTCCTTCCGAGTCTAACCGCAGGATGCGCAGCCTGGCCTTCCCGAAACCTCTCGCCGTCGTCACCGCGCTCGGTCGTTCTGCACCCCTGGTGGGATGGCCTATCATCGCGGGCCACAGGGTACACTGCAGGCAGGTCGATCGCCTGATCACACGTTCTTCCGGCTCCCATTGGCCGACGTTTTTCAGGGGCGCCTCTCAGAGGTCCGTATGGCCTCACTTCGGCGCCGACATCATCGTCTGCCACGTCTACAACGTGGAGGGCGCGGCCATGGCCTTTGTCAGTGGCCTCCGTCGCACCCGCCGCCAGACCCCACGGATAAACTGCTGCAAGACCCGGCTGTGGAGCTACCGACGCGCGCGGGTCGTCGAGCCGCGCATTGCAGGTACTTCTTCCACACCTGACAATGACAAACCTTAAAGATCCTTGCGCACATGAAATCGGATGACCTGGCCCTGCACTCTTGTGGTATAATGTGATAGGTGTGCATCATCACTTCAGGAGCGAGTTCGCACTTTAAGCTTTACTTCACAAGGCCTAGATTGCGCATCACACCTCTGATGAGGTAGGCCTATGGGGCGCGGTTCCCGACTCAAAACGCAGCGCTGACCAGGAGTCGATCATTGACAGCCTTGGGGTTAGGATGCGTGCTCCATGGAGGCCTCCTTGGGGCGTCTGGAGGTGAACGCCGTATCCGGTGAGCAACCACTGGCCCATGCTACAGAGGAGTGCATGCTGGTCCTGGAAGGTATCATCGACAGAGAGATAGTTCCTCGCCGCTACGTCCTTGAATCCCGCGACGCTATCTACTACCCCGGGGTAACCCCGCATCGTTTTTTCTCTATCACAGACCAAGACCTCATCTTCGTATCGGCCGTACGTCCTCCCGTCTCAGGGTGGAGGCCCAATGCGAGCTAGACCTCATGAAAACCGGGCCGAACAAACTGGCGCGCAGGTCCGGAATCCCGCAAGAAGGCACCAGCGGCGCCCCGTTGCTCGAGCGGGCCATGAGAGGCCCCCAGAAGACCGCACACGATCGAGTCGACGAGACGTCGGGTATTCTTCGCGGGCAAGTCCTTCGTACCATGCGGTGCCCGCAAAGGGCGTGCTGAATTCGGATCTTGCCGCATCGGGGATGATTTCCACGAACTTCGCGCTCTGCGGATGGCTGTGGATGCATTGATCTACTCCGAAGACAAGCGATTTCGAGCCTCAAACCCGTTCGCGCGGGCGCCACTCGACGGGAGCACCGGGAAACGGCAGGCCCCCCTCCAGACGAGGGAAGTTCCTCGCACTGATGGACGAAAGGCACATAATCGTTCTTGTCAACGGGAAGCACGTCGGTCATCCAGAGATCGCAGAAACCGCCTTGGCCGAAGGTGGATATAGGATTGCCTTCGCAGATCTGGCTATGCGGTCGCCAGGGAGCCTCTGGTGGGCTGCAGAAAGGGGGTGAGATATCGATCGTCTCGCCGACAAGAAGACCCCGGGCGGTTGTGCCGAGTGTGGCGCCCGGTGACCTGTGAGCGCAACACGATCAGTCTCTGCGAAAAAGGAGGATAGGATGAGGTATCAAGAGTTCCCGAAGATCTTGGCGGTGGTGGTGGTCCTGGGCCTACTGATTTCAGCTTGCGCTGCACCTGCCACACCGGTTCCCCCAGAGGAGGGGGCCACACCGGCTGCCCCCGAGGAGGGGGCCACGCCGGCGCCCGCTGAGGAGAATGTGGCGACGTACGCCATGGTGACTAGCTTCGCGGACATCGATCCCAGTATCAGCTTCTCCGACGATTCGGTGGTGGTATCCAACGCCTATGAGACCCTGGTTTGGTATAGCCCACCGGGCAGCGAGGAGATGCTGACCCCCGCGTTGGCCACCAGTTGGGAGTCCACTGAGGATGGCCTGGAGTGGACCTTTCATCTGCGCGAAGGAGTCAAGTTCCACGATGGCACCGACTTCAACGCGGAGGCAGTGAAATACTCCGTCGACCGGACCATGGAGATGGCCATGGGCGCTTCATACATCTGGGATCCGGTGGAGGAGGTTGAGGTCGTCGATGACTACACGGTACGCTTCAAGCTGTCATACGCCGCGCCCATCGATCTGATCGCTGCGTCCGGCTATGGCTCTTGGATGATGAGCCCTACCTGCACCGAGGCCCACGACAGCGAGTGGCTGAACGAAGGGCATGACTGTGGGAGCGGCCCCTACATGATCGAGAGCCGGGAACGGGGTCAGCGCCTGGTCATGACCCGTTTCGACGACTATTGGGGCGGTTGGCGGGCAGGGCAGTTCCACAAGGTGGTCTTCGACATCGTTGAAGAGCCCACAGTCCGTCAGCAGATGATCGAGGCCGGAGAGGCCGACGTGACCTACCAGTTGGCGCGCGAGAACCTTGAAGCGCTCGATGCTCGCGAGGATGTCACTGTCTACACCAACCCCAGTTTCCAGAACCTCATAGGCTTGCTGAACCATGAGAAGGCACCCCTGGACAACCCATTGGTGCGCCAGGCCATCTCGTACGCCTTCCCGTACGACGATCTCGTTACCAACGTGATGATGGGCGCCGCTGTGCAGGCCCACGGTCCGGTGCCCAGCGAGATGTGGGGCTCCAGCGAGGAGCTAACCCAGTATCACTACGATCTGGACAAGGCCAGGCAACTGCTGGACGAGGCGGGCTACCCCGACGGTGGTTTCGACCTGGTCATGACTCACGCCACCGGCGACCTGGACGAAGCCCAAGTGGGAGAGTTGTGGAAGGCAGAACTGGCGAAGTTGGGCATCAATCTGGAGGTCCAGGCGATGAGTTGGGAGCCCCAATGGGACCTGGCCATGTCGGACCCCATGGTGGCCCAGGACGTCTTCGTTATGTACTGGTGGCCAGATTATGTCTCGCCGTACAGCTTCCTGTTCAACATGTTCCATTGCGAGGAGGAGATCCTTTTCAACGATGGCTACCTGTGTGATCCCGACTTCGACAGGATGATCGATCAGGCCAATGAGCTTTCCGGTAGTGATCGAGCGGAGGCCGAACGGCTGTTCGTTGAGGCGGAGCAAAGGCTGATCGACAATGCCGATGCCGTCTTCTTCTACGACGTCGTGAACGAACACGTCCTCCGCTCCGACATCAAGGGGTATGCGGACAACCCGGCCTATCCGCACGTGGTGTTCTTCTACAACCTGTCGCGATAGAAAAGCGGGGCGCTTCCCTGGAGGGAGCGCCCCCGTCCCCCTACCAGGTCGCCCAGTCAAGTCGTTTCCGGTTCAGTGATGGTGCAGTAAAGTGAGCAAGTGGACCTATCTAGGCGGGCGTCTGGCTCTGGCCGCTGTGGTTCTACTGAGCGTGTCGATCATCACCTTTTTCATCTCCCGGGTGGTGCCATCCAATCCTGCCGCCAAGTGGGTCGGTCCCCACCCCACCCAGGAGCAGATAGCGGAAGCCCGCATCAAGTTGGGCTTGGATGAGCCCCTGTACGTTCAATATCTTCGATACATGGAGGATCTCCTCCACGGGGACTTCGGTATCTCGGTTCGCACTCATCAGCCGATCATCGACGATCTGAGAATCTACCTGCCGGCCACCCTGGAGTTAGTAGTAGTGGGCACCATCATGGCCTTGGTGATCGGCATCCCCTTGGGAGTCGTCTCTGGGGCCAAGAAGAACAGCCTGATCGACCATGTGAGTCGTCTGCTGGCAGTAGCCGCAGTGTCGGTGCCCGTCTTCTGGATGGCGTTGGTCCTTCAGCTCTTGTTCTTCGGCAAGCTGGGTATCCTTCCGTTGGGAGGCAGAGTGGATAGCGCCATTACCCTGTATCACCCGGTTCAGCACATCACCGGTTTCTATCTCATCGACAGCCTGGTAACAGGAAACATGCCTGCTTTTCGGAGCAGCCTGGTCCACATCATCCTGCCGGCCTTCTGCTTGGGCGCGTTCGCCGCGGGGTTGGCCATCCGCATGACGCGCTCAACTATGATAGAGGTACTGGAGGAAGGGTACATCAGGGCCGCTCGAGCGGTCGGCTTCCCCGAACGGACCATCCTCTTCAAGTTAGCCTTGAAGAACGCCATCATTCCTACCCTGACTGTCGTGTCGCTTTCCTTCGTCTACGCCGTGACCGGGGCCATCCTGGTCGAGGTGATCTTCTCCTGGCCGGGCTTGGGACGCTACGTCACCGAGGCCATCCTCGGCGTCGACTTCCCCGTCATCATGGCGGTCACCCTGGTGGTCACCGTTCTCTATGTCTTCATCAATCTACTCATGGACCTGCTGCAAGCCTTCTTGGACCCGCGGGTCAGTCTGGACTGAATGGAGAGGAGTGTTGAAGAGCATCAGGGTCATCGAACCTGTGACCGGCGAGGATCCCGCGGGCCTCACGGCGCAAACCTATGTAGCCGGGGCCCGGGCCGATGTCGAGATCAGCGTAGTGCGCCTGGATAAGGGGCCAGCGTCCTTGGAGTCAGATTACGAGGACGCTCTGGCGGTCCCGGATCTCCTCAATAAGGTGCGGGCTGCCACGCGGGAAGGGGTCGATGCAGTGGTTATCGACTGCATGGCTGACCCCGGCCTGGAGCCAGCGAGGGAGTTGGCGTCCATTCCCGTCGTAGGTGCGGCCCAGGCCTCCATGCACCTCGCAGCCATTCTAGCTCATCGCTTCTCGGTGGTGACCGTCCTGGAGCGCGATACCCCGATCCTCGAGCGATTGGCCCTGCTTTATGGGCTTGAGAACAAGCTCGCCTCAATTCGACCAATAGGCATTCCGGTACTGGAGTTGACCAGGGATCGAGACCACGTGCTCGAGGCTCTGATAGATCAGTCAGCCACGGCGGTACTGAAGGACGGTGCGCACGCCATCGTCTTCGGCTGCACGGGCATGATAGGTTTGGCTCGAAGCGTGCAGGACGGTTTGGCCGATCGAGGCTGCGAGGTGCCGGTCATAGACCCCTCCCTCGCTGCTCTGAAGTGGGCAGAAACCCTGGCCGACACAGGTCTGGTCCACAGCAAGCGCACCTACCCCTATCCGCCGGAGAAAGAAATCTTGGGTTATGAGGAAGGCGACTCGACTTTGCCCAAGGCCAAGGGTTCGCGGGGTAAGGGCGGCCGCCCCGTCAGACTCAGCATCGTCATCCCCGTGGTGGGAGAGAAATGGCTAGGCCCCGTCATGAAGGCCTATGGACGCTTCACCAGACCGAGTACCCAGCTTAGTGCCGAAACGCTAGACAAAGGCCCCGCTTCCATCGAATCCGCCTACGATGAAGCTCTGGCGGTCCCGGATATCCTGACTAGGGTGCGAGCTGCCCAGGAAAAGGGGATGGACGCGGTGCTCTTGGACTGCATGGCAGACCCCGGGCTGGAGCCGGCAAGGGAGGCCGTCTTCATCCCCGTCCTCGGCCCCGCTCAGATCTCCATGCACCTGGCGGCGGCCCTGGCCCATCGCTTCTCGGTGATAACCGCGTTGAAGCAAACCATGCCCTCGGTTCAACTGCGAATCCAGCGGTATGGACTGATGGATAGAGTCGCCTCGGTGAGGGCGGTGGACATTCCTATCTTGGAGATGGAAAGCGATGTGCGTGGCTTGCTGGGGGCTCTCGTGGAGGAGGCTGCCCGGGCTGTGGTGGAGGATGGTGCTCACATCATCATTCCCGGGTGCACTGAGATGGTAGGGCTGGCCTCGAACGTGCAGGAGGGGTTGGCCCGCCAGGGTTGCGAGGTGCCGGTCATAGAGCCAGCGGCTGTGGCGGTGCAAATGGCCGAGGCCTTAGTGGACATGGGCTTGAGCCACAGCAAGAGAAGCTATCCCACACCGCCGGCGAAGGTCGTAGTCGGCTACCCCTAGAGAGTGAAAAGAACATGGCTGTAGCGCAGCGATGGTTGGGAGATCGATTTCGCCGGCGAGGGTTGCAACTGGAGGAATACCGGTTGATGCTCCGTGCCTTCCGGCGGGATCGCCTGGCCGCGATCAGCCTCTTCATAATCCTTCTCTTCATCTTCGGAGCGATCTTCGCCCCCTATCTCACCCCTTATCCAGAGGAGGGAGCGGGCAGTCCCAACACAGCCAATCGCTTCCTGCCCCCGTCCCGGGAGCACCCTTTCGGCACCGACTATCTGGGACGCGACGTCCTGGCCAGGGTTCTCTACGGGGGACGGAGTTCCCTCGCCATCGGTTTCCTGGTGGTGGCCATCGCCGTGGGCATTGGTACGCCCCTGGGAGCCTTCGCTGGCTATTTTGGGGGCTGGCTGGATGAGGTCATCATGCGCGTCACCGACATGTTCTTGGCCTTCCCGCCGTTGCTGCTAGCCATTGCCATCGCTGCTGCCCTGGGTCCCAGTTTCGTCAATGCCATGATCGCCATCGCCCTTACCTGGTGGCCCTGGTATACCCGACTGGTACGGGCCCAAGCGATTTCCCTGAGGGAGCGCTCCTTCGTCGAGGCGGCCCGAGGGATGGGAGTGGGGAGTCTGACCATCATCGTGCGCCACATCTTGCCCAATATCTTCACGCCGGTCTTGGTGCAGTCGACCATGGATATCGGCGGGGCCATCCTGACCGGGGCAGCCTTGAGTTTCATCGGCCTGGGAGCCCAACCTCCCACCGCCGATTGGGGACGGATGGTGAGTACAGGGCGCAACTATTTCCTGCATCAACCCTGGTATGGCATGTTCCCTGGGTTGGCCATCTTCTTGGTCACTCTCTCCTTCAACCTCTTGGGAGATGGCATCCGCGACGTCCTCGACCCCCGCTCTCGGAGGGCTGGCTGATGGCGAAGCCGCTACTCTCGGTGCAGGACTTGCGCGTGCAGTTTCGTACCTATGCCGGACTAGTGCAAGCGGTCAACGGGGCGACGTTCGACCTCCATCAAGGCGAGGTCTTCGGGCTGGTGGGGGAGACCGGTTGCGGAAAGACGGTCACTGGCCTTTCCATCCTCCGCCTGGTGCCCCCTCCGGGCGAGATTGTGGCAGGCAAAATCACGTTCGATGGCTTGGATATCCTGTCGTTGAGTGAGGCGGAAATGCGCGAGATCCGGGGAGGCCGCATAGCCATGATCTTCCAGGATCCGGCCGCGTCCCTGAACCCCGTTTTCACCGCGGGCGAGCAGATCTCCATGGTCATCCGCCTGCATCAGTCGGTGACCGCAAGCCAGGCCTACGAGCAAACCCTTGACCTCCTGCAGGCCGTGGGCCTGCCCGACCCACCCCAGACGGCCAGGGCCTACCCCCACGAGTTGAGCGGCGGGATGCAGCAGAGGGTGATGATCGCCATGGCCCTGTCCTCAAATGCGGACCTCCTCATCGCCGACGAGCCCACTACCGCTCTGGATGTTACCATCCAAGCTCAGATCTTGGACCTCTTAGCCCAACTCCGGGAGGAGCGGGGCCTATCCATCATCCTCATCACTCACAACTTGGGGGTGGTGGCGGAGACTTGCGATCGGGTGGCGGTGCTGTACGTGGGACATGTGGTTGAAGAGGGTCCTACGCGGGAGATCTTCAAGAACATGAAACACCCCTATACCCGGGGGCTGCTGGCGTCCATCCCTCGGCCAGGTAGCCACGGCCAAACCCTGCCGGCCATCGGGGGCTCGGTGCCCAGCGGTTTGGACGTTTTTTCTGGCTGTCCGTTCCGACCCCGCTGCTCCTGGGCCATGGAGGTTTGTCAGGAGGAGCCTCCAACCATCACAGCCGTAGGTCGGGACCATTATGTGGCTTGTCACCTGCAACGGGAAGGCGCGAGATGAACGGACACCTGGTACAGGTGGAGGGCCTGATCAAACACTTCATCCAGCGAGGGGGGCTCTTTGGCAGGCGCGCCCCGGCGGTGCGCGCCGTGGACGGCGTTGATCTGACCATAGAGCGGCAGGGCACGTTAGGGTTGGTGGGTGAATCGGGTTGCGGAAAGACCACCTTGGGACGTTGTCTGCTCCGCCTCCTCGAGCCCACAGCGGGACGGATTCTCTTCGAAGGGGAGGACCTACTCTCCTTGGGACGAAAGCAGATGCGCCTACGGCAGCGGGACATGCAGATGGTCTTCCAGAACCCCTTTTCCTCCCTGAACCCTCGCCTCAACGTCTTCAGCCTGGTGGCTGAGCCCCTTCGCACCCACACCGATCTGCGGGGGAAGGCTTTGACGGAACACGTCCTGGAGCCTTTGAAGCGAGTCGGCCTCAAGGAAGAGTACCTGTACCGATATCCTCACGAGTTCTCCGGTGGCCAGTGCCAGAGGATCGCCTTGGCTCGGGCTCTGGCCTTGAACCCCAAGTTGATCGTCTTGGATGAGCCCACCTCGGCCTTGGATGTGTCCGTGCAGGCACAGATACTGAACCTCTTGCAAGAGTTGCAGCGGGAGTTCGGGCTGACCTACCTTTTCATCTCTCACGATTTAGGCGTGGTGCAACACATTAGCGATCGCATTGCCGTCATGTATTTGGGCAAGATAGTCGAGTTGAGCACCTCCGAGGAGATATTCCGCCAGGCCTGTCACCCCTATACCGTGGCTCTCCTCTCCTCCACCCCCATGCCCGACCCCGAGGTTCGCCGGGAACGAGTCGTATTGAAAGGGGGGGTGCCCAGCCCAGTCAACCCTCCCCCTGGCTGTCGCTTTCATCCCCGGTGCCCCAGAGTGGACTCCATCTGCTCGCAAATGGAGCCAGAACTGGTAGATGTTGGTGGGGGCCACTTGGTGGCCTGCCATCGGATAAGTAAAGGAGACTAGATCATGCCACGACGGCAGCTATCGACTATGCAAGAGTGCGAGGACCTCATCAGCGGTGGACTCTTCATGGGCACGGGTGGTGGGGGTTCGCCACAGAGGGGTAGAGGGGTCTTCTCGGCCGCATTGGACGAAAGGCTCAAGATCGAATGGGTGGACATTGATGATATCTCCGACGACTCCTGGACGGTTACGACCTATGGGATGGGCTCTATCGCTCCCACCTCGCCGGAGACGCAAGAGGAGATCGCCCGCGCGGGCTTGGTGGACAAGCTTGGTCACGCACACATGGACCTGGCAGTGCGGGAGATGGAGGAGTACGCCCAGGTGAAGATCGGGGCCATCGTGCCTGTCGAACTCGGGGCCGGTAACACCCCCGCGCCCCTGGTCACCGGAGCGCGGCTGGGCATCCCCGTGGTGGACGGCGATTACGCTGGGCGAGCCGTCCCCGAGGAGATGCAGGGAACCCCCTACCTGTACGACAAGAAAGGGTGGCCCTTTACCAGCGTCGATCGCTGGGGTAACGTCTGCATCGTGAAGGAAGCCTGTAGCCCCCATATGATGGAGCGGATCGGCAAGATGCTAAGCATGGCCGCGTACGAGGGTTGCTCCATGGCCGCTTACCTGCTTCCAGGCCGGGAGATGAAACAGATTTTGGTGCGAGACACGCTCACCAAGAGCCTCGAATTGGGGCGCACCATCCACCAGGCCAGAGAGCGGGGGAAAGACCCGGTCCTGGCTAGCCTCGACTTCACTGGAGGAACGCTGCTCTTCGAGGGGGAGGTGGTCAAGAAGGAGTGGGAGGACCGCGGAGGCTACATGTTCGGCACCACCTACATCGAGGGGAAGCGGCAGTTCAGGGGTCATACCTTCAAGGTCTGGTTCAAGAACGAGAACCAAGTATCCTGGCTGGACGATGAACCCTTCGTGACCAGCCCCGACTTGGTGGTCATCGTGGACCGCGTAAGCGGCGAGGGGATAACGAACACTCTCATAGAAGCTGCGCAAGAGGTGGCAGTCATCGGCGTAAAGGGGCTGGAGGACTTCCGTTCCGAGAAGGGGCTAGCTGGTGCTGGACCTCGCTATTTCGGCTTTGATATCGACTACGTGCCCATAGAGGATCATATTAGAAGGGGCGGGGCCTAGTCCAGTCAACCCTCGTGCCGGTCTGTGATCTCCATCCCAGCTGTCCCCATGTGAACTCCGAGTGGCCGCAGTTGGAGCCGGTACTGGTAGATATCGGTGGGGGCCACTTGCGGCCTGCCATCGAATAGATGAAGGAGATTAGATCATGCCACGACGGCAGCTATCGACTATGCAAGAGTGCGAGGACCTCATCAGCGGTGGCCTATTCATGGGCACGGGTGGGGGAGGGTCAGCAGAGAGCGGTAGGAAGGCGTTCGCCGCCGCCCTGGAGGAGCGGCTCAAGATCGAATGGGCGGATGTGGATGATATCCCCGACGACGCCTGGTCAGTCAGCCCCTACGGGATGGGAACGATCGCTCCCACCTCGACGGAGACGCTATCGGAGATCGCCCGCCTGGGTCTGGTGGACAGACTTGGTTACCGGTCCATGGAGGCGGCGGTACGGGAGATGGAGGAATACGCCCAGGTGAAGATCGGGGCTCTCGTGGCCATCGAACTGGGGCCCAGCGCCAACGCTCTCACTCTCGTCACCGGGGCGAGGTTGGCCATCCCCGTGGTGGACGGCGACTATGCCGGGCGAGCCGTCCCCGAGGAGATGCAGGGAACCCCCTATCTGTATGACAAGGCAGGGTGGCCCTTCACCACCGTGGATCGCTGGGGTAACGTCTGCATCGTGAAGGAAGCCTGTAGCCTCCATATGATGGAGCGGATCGGCAAGATGATCAGCGTGGCCGCCTACGGGGAATGCGATATGGCCGCCTATCTACTTTCAGGACGGGATATGAAGGAGATTGTGGTACGAAACACCCTCACTAAGAGCCTGGAACTGGGGCGCACCATCCGCCAGGCCAGAGAGCGCGGGGAAGACCCGGTCGCCGCTAGTGTGAAGTTCACAGCAGGCTGGCGACTCTTCGAGGGGGAGGTGGTCAAGAAGGAGTGGGAGGACCGAGACGGCTACATGTTCGGCACCACCCACATCGAAGGCAAAGGAGAGTTCAAGAGCCAGACGTTCAAGGTTTGGTTCAAGAACGAGAACCATATTTCCTGGCTGGATAACCAGCCCTTCGTCACTAGCCCCGATCTGGTGGTGGTTGTGGATCGCAGGAGCGGCGAAGGCATAACGAACACGCTCCTCGAGGCCGGCCAAGAGGTGGCAGTGATCGGTGTAAAGGGACTGGAGGCCTTCCGCTCCAAGAAAGGGCTAGCTGGTGCCGGACCTCGCTTTTTCGGCTTCGACATCGACTACGTCCCCATAGAGGAGAAGATGAAGGGCCGCTAAGGGTTAGCGAGAAGAAGGGCCGCACGGCTAGGCCGTGTTCGGACCTGCGCGCGAGAACGGGGTATTTGTGCCGCGAAGAGCCAGCCTGCGTGTCCCATGCCGAAATCGCTGACTCAGAATCAGGGAGGATGTGGCTATGGAACTGCTGGACGCCCTGCTCACGCGGAGAAGCGTGCGCCGGTGGACGGTTGAGCCCATCGGAGATGAGCAGCTGAGAGGGTTGGCGGAGGCTGCAGCCAGGGCTCCTAGCGGCGGCAACAGCCAGCCCTGGACATTCGTTATCGTCCGGGAGCAGGGAAGGCTAAGGCGGTTGCGGGCGGCTGCGCCGGGGATAAGCGGCGTACCGGCCGCTCTGATCATGATCTGTTTGGACACACTCCGAACTGGTCAGGAACCAAGCAGAACGGAGTACGAGATGGATCTCTTCAGCCTGGGAGCCGCTCTGCAAAACCTGCTTCTGACCGCTCACGGCCAGGGGCTGGGGGCCTGCACCATCGGCTCCTTTCACATTCCCTCGGTCCGCTCCATTCTGTCTCTGCCTCAGCATCTGGAGCCCAAGCTGTTGGTGGCCTTGGGCCATCCCGTAAGCCAGCCCGATCCCCCGAGCCTGCGCCCTTTGAATGAGGTTTGCTTCTTCGAGGAGGTGGGGACAAGTGGTGAGCACTGACGATTTGAGAAACGAGCTATTGCTGTTGGTTGGGTTTCTGTTAACCAGTGCTCACGGGCTGATGGACGAACCAGCAAGCTATGGTCCTATTCGGCTTCTGGACGCCGCGGGTCGCGTGCTATCCATGATGGATGGGCGAGGCATGCTCGATGGCTCACTCAGGGAGATCGGAGGCGAGATCGACCGTGAGCTATCAGCTTCTATGGACGAAGACCGCCTGCTTGCGAAGCTCGATGAGCTAGCTCTGCGATGGACGCAATTGATCGCGGGCGAACTCCAGGAGAGACCCGTCCGTCGGTGAGTGTGCGTCCTTACGGCAGATGTGGCATCTCACTTTGCCCGAGTGACAGACTGTTGACCTGTCACACAGCCATGGCTCGCGCCGAGCCCTCCGGCTCGGACAACGAAACCTCAGCATGGTATTGCCCTTCACCTCGGTGATCTGGCGCTCCCGTGGGTGCGGGTACGGCACATCAGTCCTGTTATGCTCAGGTTGTTCGCTCTCTGAAAGTGCGTAGTCTGGTTCGGGACTGTCCGCACTCGTTTCGTACTTGACAATAAGCAACCTTAAGGTTTCTTGTGTCGACTAAAGTGGATGACATAGACAAGCACTCTTATGGTATAATGTGATTGGTGTGCATCAGCACTTCAGGATTGAGTCAGCATTTCAAGCGACGCTTCACAAAGCGCCTACTTCACGCCACTCTTTGCTGAAGTGGGGCCATCGGATGTGGCTCCGAACCCAAATCGCAGCACTGACCAGGAGCCGATCAGCGACAGCCTTGGGGTTAGGGTGCGTGCTCCATGGAGGTCTCCAAGGGGGCCCCTGGAGGTCAACACCGTATCCAGTGAAGGGCCCCTGACCCCATACCACAGAGGAGTTCATGCTCGTCCTGGAAGTAGTCGTGGACAGCGAGTTAGGATCTCGCCGCTACGTCCTCGAACCCAGCGACCCCATCCACGACCAGGGGGTGAGCCCGCATCGCTTCCTCTCTGTTGGAGACCGGGAGCTGATCTTCGTACCGGCCGTACGGTCTCCCGTCGCAGATTGGAGACCCAGTGCCAGCTAGGCGTCATGAAATCCGAACGGATCGAACATGCGCGCAGATCCGATAGGCGGCAACGCCGCGCCGTTCTCATGGCGGGCCAGGAGAGGCCCTCAGGGGGCCGTGCGCGATCGACCTGGCCTGACTCCCCTTGCTCTCTTGTGCAGGCCCTCTTTCCATGTATCGTGGACACATTGCAGTGCTGGTAATCCTATAGAATTGGGAGGCCGTGTGATGGAAAAGAAATCACGGAAGACCGTAGTGAACGCTTGGAATGAATGGGATCCACTGAAACATGTGATCGTCGGCCGCGCCGACGGGACCATGGTCCAGGCCCCTGAGATCGCCGTTCAACGCGACTGGACGGAGGATGGCTTTCCGCCAGGCACCTGGGGGCCCTACCCCCAGGAGATGCAAGACAGGGCCAACGAACAACTGGACAATTTCGCCAGGATCCTCGAGGGCCGGGCCATTCGCGTGGACCGCCCCACGCCCATCGATTTCAGCCAGGCGGTGCAAACCCCCGACTGGAAGCAGGGAACGATGTTTGGCTGTGCTCCCGCTCGGGATTTGCTGCTCACGGTCGGCAGCGAGATTCTGGAAGCCACCATGTCCTACCGAAGCCGGTGGTTCGAGTATCTCTGCTACCGACCACTATTCCAACGGTACTTCAGAGAAGATCCAAACTTCCGCTTCGAGGCAGCGCCGAAACCACGCTTGACAGAAGCCTCCTACAAGAAGGGCTGGTGGGAGGAATGGAACTCAATGACCGAAGACGAGCAGTACGAGCGCGCCGAGAAGGGAGACTGGTTGCTGAGCGAAGAGGAGCCCTTGTTCGATGCCGCCGACGTTGTCCGGTACGGGAAGGATCTTTTTGTCCAGAAGTCAATGGTCACCAACGACGCTGGGGTTGATTGGCTGCGACGCCATTTTCCGAACCATCGAGTTCATAAGGTGGGGCGAAGGGAGCTCCTGCCGTGGCACATGGACACGACTCTCGTTCCTCTTCGGCCGGGCTTCGCGCTCATCAATCCGGAGCGAATCCCTCTCGGAACGGCGGAAATGGAACTGTTCCGGAGGAACGACTGGGAGATAGTGGAAGCCCCGAAGGCGCTCCTCAAGAAAAAAGGGCCGCTAGACTTCTGTAGCTGGTGGCTGAACATGAACACTCTGGTGCTCGATCCGAAGACCGTATGTGTGGAAGCCAGCGAGACACCCGTCATGGAACTGCTTAACAAGCATGGTTTCGACGTGGTTCCAGTTCCATTCTATGCAGTATCTCCGTTTGGAGGCGGACTTCACTGCTGCACGGCAGATGTCTACCGGGAAGGGAGCTGCGAAGACTTCTTCCCTAATCAAGTGCAGGGGTTCTGATCCGGTCTCGCGGATTGTCGATTCGTTGAATGAAGGTGACCTGCTAAAACAGGTTATCGTTGGTGCGACCGGCGGTACTCCCGTCGATGCACCCTGGTTGGCCGCCCGACGCCGTTTTCGGGTGTACGGTGCCCTGCCGGGCAGTTGTAGGCCTCTAGCTGAGGAAGGGGGTTCGCAGAAGCGATGTCCCGTAGTGATTCATTAGCCTTGTGGAAGGTCGTGAACTCGGCCTGGTGGACATCTCACTGCGCGAGGTCTGGCGTAGGCACCCCCTGAAGCCGCAGTGGTGGCAGCCCCAGGAGAATGATCAGTCCTATCCTTGAGAATCGGAGGAAGTCATGTCGAAGAGGAACGTGATCATCATAGGCGCAGCTGGAAGAGATTTCCACAACTTCAACACCTATTACCGCGACAATGATCTCTACAACGTCGTCGCCTTTACTGCCGCCCAAATCCCTGACATCGCGGGACGGCGATATCCGCCCGAATTGGCCGGAAAACTCTATCCGGAAGGCATTCCCATCTACGCTGAGCAGGACCTTCCCCAGTTGATCAGAGAGCTGGACGTCGCCGACTGCGCCTTTTCGTACAGCGATGTCACCTACCAGCATGTCATGTCCGTCGCCGCCATCGCGCAGTCTGCTGGTGCGAGTTATCTGCTCCTCGGTCCCAAGGACACCCAGGTCAAGAGTACCAAGCCCCTGATCTCGGTGTGTGCGGTTCGAACGGGCTGTGGGAAGAGTCAAACCTCGCGGAGGATCATCGAGATTCTGATGGACAAGGGCTTGAGGGTCGTGGCCATTCGTCATCCCATGCCCTACGGAGACCTTGCCGCCCAGAAGGTGCAGCGGTTTGCCACCCTGTCCGATCTGGAAAAGCACAAATGTACCATCGAGGAGATCGAGGAATACGAGCCCCACATCGTGCGTGGCAACGTCATTTACTCCGGTGTGGATTACGAGGCCATCCTCAGAGAGGCCGAGAACGATCCCCACGGCTGCGATGTGATTATCTGGGATGGCGGCAACAACGACTTCTCATTCTACCAGCCCGACCTGAACGTGACCGTGGTCGATCCACATCGCCCCGGCGACGAACTACGCTACTATCCAGGCGAGGTCACTTTGAGGGTCGCCGATGTGGTAGTCATCAACAAGATCGATAGCGCGGATTATGCGGGCATTGAGACTGTGCGCAAGAATATCGCCGCCGTGAATCCCGATGCTGTCGTCATCGATGCTGCCTCGGCCCTTGACATCGACGATCCTTCCCTGGTCAAGGGCAAGATGGTGCTGGTCGTCGAGGATGGCCCGACCCTCACCCATGGAGGGATGAAGATCGGCGCGGGGGTCGTTGCGGCCCAGAAGTTCGGCGCGGCCGGCCTGGTTGACCCACGGCCCTACACGGTGGGCAGACTGTCCGAGACTTTCGAGATCTATCCCGAGATCGGAACTGTCTTGCCGGCCATGGGGTACGGCGAACAGCAACTGAAAGATCTCGAGACCACGATCAACAACACAGAATGCGATGCGGTAGTCATCGGGACGCCGATCGACCTAGGTCGATTGATCAAGATCGACAAGCCCTCAACTCGCGTCTACTACAACCTGCAGGAAATCGGACGCCCTAACCTGACCGAAGTGCTGGAGGATTTCATCGAGAAGCGCAACCTGGCATAGAGGTAGTCTGATTTTGCGTAACGGGATGCCCTCCCACAGCTCGGTTAGGCAGCGAAGCGCTATCGCCCACCTACAATCGCCATCACGGCCGCAGGAGTCCTGTGCGTGAGCACTCTGGCCACGTACTCGGTCGCAGACTGGATTGGCGAGTTCTGTGGAATGCCTCCAATGGGCTTTCTGTCGAGGATCGCAAGGGCGCCTTCCATACTTGACGATGAATAACCTTAAAGTTTCTCGTGCCGATGGAATCGGATGACCTGGCCACACACTTTTATGGTATGATGTGATTGGTGTGCACCAGGGCTGCAGGACCGGGTTTGGATTTTAAGCGTCACTTCACCATACCCAGATTATGTGTCACGGCTGTGCCGAGGTAGGGCGAGTGGACGCGCCTCCGCACTCAAACCACAGTACCGACCAGGAGTCAATCAGCAACAGTCTCGGGGTCAGGATGCATGCTCGGCGAACAGCGCTTGGGCTGAGCCTGAGATCTCTGGCAGCCAGGACTGGGGTATCGGCAAGCTTCCTCAGCCAAGTAGAGCGAGGAATCGTCAGTCCCTCCATCCAAACCCTGATCGCTGTATCGCGTGCCCTTGAGGTCCCGATTTACCATTTCCTCCTAGAGAGCCCAGACCCTGTGGTTCGTCATGACCGACGCCGCAGGCTCATCATGCCCAACACGTCTGTCGACTATGAGCTCTTGTGTCCCGACGTGCACAGGAGCATGGAGGTCTCCTTGGGGCGTCTGGAGATCAAAACCGCATCCAGTGAAGAGCCCCTGGCCCATGCTACGGAGGAGTTCATGCTCGTTCTGGAAGGTGTCATGGACATCGAGATAGGGCCTTGCCACTACGTACTTGAACCTGGCGACGCCATCTACTACCACGGGGTGACCCCGCATCGCTTCTTCTCCGTTGGAGACCAAGACCTCGTCTTCGTATCGGCCGTGAGTCCCCCCGTTGCAGGCTGGAGGCCCAATGCCAGCTCGATCTGATGAACTCTGAACGGATCTAGCTTGCGTGTGTGACCGCAGGCGTATCGAGATGGCACAAGACAGCAATGGAAACCCTGTGGCGGCTCAGCGGAGCGACAGGGATGGTGATGAGCCTTCGCTCATTGTCGCATGAAAAGAAAGCTGCAAGGCAGTCGCGGTATTCAAGGGCACTGACGTACTACGAACTCATCCGACTCGACAACTTAGGGGGCAGAGCTGCTGAAAGGGGGTGATGAGAGGAGGAAGATGCAAGCCCGGCATGACGAGCTGGCCGGTGCCCTGCACGGCGCAGGTGTCGAAGTCCACTGCATAGAGGGCCGCGATCCTGCGCACCACCACGGTGCCAATTCGCCCGGCCTGTCGTGACCTGTCGCCTCAAATATCCCCGGCACGAGGCGGAACAGACCGCTCGGGGCAGACGCCGACGGCGGAGTCGCGTCGTTAGTGGAGTAGCTAGACTTGACAGCGTGTCCAGCCTATGCTTGACTATTGGTTGCGTATTGTGACCCTTCCGCAGAGGGAAAGAATACCTCGAACAAGGAGGAAAGGAATGAAAAGGCTTGCTGCAGTAGTAACACTCATCAGTGTCCTGTGCTTGGTGCTAGCCGGCTGCGCACCAGCCGCGCCGGCACCCGAATGCCCGGAGTGTGCACCGACCGGGCCGTCGACGGATCTAGGTGGTCGAGAAGTCCGAATCGCGGTCGAGAACGCCTACCCGCCCTTCAACGTCATCGATCAGTCCGGGGAAGCGGTCGGCTGGGACTACGACACCGGGCGCGCTATCTGCGAAAGGCTGAACTGCACGCCGGTGTTCGTGGAAACCGCCTGGGAGGGTCTGTTCGAGGCCATGTCAGCGGGCGAGAACGACGTGGCCTTCGACGGCATCACCATCAGCCTGCCCCGCTCTTTGAAGATCGACTACTCCGATCCCTACGTCGAGTATGGTCAGGTAATCGTGGTCAGGAGCGACGAGGACCGTCCGGAGCTGGCTGACGAGGACAGCTTGGTGGCTTCGGATCTGAACATCGGCACTCAGACCGGGACCACCAATGAGATCACGGCCATCAAACTCGTCGGCGAGGATAGGATTGTGAGCTTCGAGACCTTCGACCTGCCGATGGTGGCCTTGATGGCTGGCGAGGTAGACTCCGTCATCATCGACGAGGTCGCAGCCATTGGCTTCATCCAAGCGAACCCCGGCAAACTGAAGATCGCCTTCTCTGTGACCAGTGGCGAGATGCTGGCGTTCATCTTCCCACCCATGAGTGACCTGGTCGAGCCTTTCAACTGGGCTCTGCAGGAAATGTTCGCCGATGGCACCATGGACGAGATCTGCCAAACCTGGCTCCTTCGGGATTGCTCACCGGCGGAGGAGTAGAGCCGTAGGTAGCGGCGGAGCCACACCGGAAAGATCGAGCTGCGGGGCGCTGGCCGCGCCCCGCAGCTAATGTCTGTCTATCTCTCGCAACCATAGCAGCTTGCGGAACAGGAGGACTCGATGGCGGTTGCCACTGAGACCGAGAAATCCAGGCCCAAGTTGATCCCTTGGACCGACAAGATATCGGCGCTCCCCTGGTGGGCCTTGGTCATACTGCTAGGGGGAATCCTTATCGCCTACTTCATCTATACGGCGCCCACGTATCAGGACGCCTTCTTGTTCCTCATTTCGGGCGTTCGAATAACCATCCTGGTAAGCGTCGCCTCCTTCGCCCTGTCCCTGGTCCTGGGACTGTTTCTCGGCCTGGGACGGGTCTCCAGGAATGTGTTTTCCTACACTCTCTCTTCTGTCTACGTTGAGGTGGTGAGGGGCATTCCCATCTTGGTGTTGCTGATCTACTTCGCCTATGTGGTGACGCCTGTCGCTCTCCAGCTTGCGAACGGCTTGGGCGCCTTCATGCTCCGAAACCTGGCCATAGGTCCTCTGCTGGGGCTGGCGCAGTACCTGGCCGACCTGGATATCCAGGGCGTGGACATGATGGTCAGGGCGGTTGTGGGGTTGGCCTTCGCCTACGGCGCTTTCGAGGCGGAGATATTTCGGGCGGGGATCCAATCTATCGAAAGGGGACAGATGGAGGCGGCCCGCTCCCTGGGCATGAGCTATGTCCAGGGCATGCGCTACATCATCCTTCCTCAAGCCATCAGGAGGGTTTTGCCTCCCCTGGGGAACGACTTCATAGCTATACTGAAGGATTCGTCTTTGCTCTCCGTTCTGGCCGTTAGAGAACTGACCCATCTGGGCAAACTCAATCGGGCTCGGACGTTCCGCACCTTCGAAACCTGGAATACGGTTGCCTTTCTCTATCTGATTCTGACTCTGAGCCTATCGGTAGTGGTGAAGATCATGGAGAGGAGGATGTCGTTTGAAGAGTAACACTGTTCACGGTGAGAGTTGGCCAGGGCCGGCCGAGCCGTTGCCTTCGGATGACGACATCATCGTGATCGAGCATGTTTCCAAGAGCTTTGGGAAGACTCATGCTGTGATCGATGCCAACCTGAGGGTGAAGAGAGGTGAAGTCTGCCTCATCTTCGGCCCCAGTGGTGGAGGGAAGAGCACGCTGCTCCGCTGCATCAATCGCCTGGAGAACCCCGACAGCGGTACCATCATCGTCGATGGCATACCGGTCACCGGTGACAAGTGCAACATCGACTTAGTCCGGGCCGAGGTTGGGATGGTCTTCCAATTGTTCAATCTCTTCCCTCACCTGACCGTGTTGACCAATGTGACCATTGCCCAGGAGAAGGTCCGCAGACGAGCCAAGAAGGAAGCAGAGGAGATAGCGCGTAAGCTACTGGGGAGAGTAGGGATACCGGAGAAGGCGGACGCCTATCCCGGGCAACTCTCGGGAGGGCAGAAGCAGAGAGTGGCCATTGCCCGCGCCCTAGCCATGAACCCGAAGATCATGCTGTTCGACGAGCCCACTTCTGCGCTCGACCCAGAGATGATCAAAGAGGTCCTGGACGTGATGCTCGACCTGGCGAAGGAAGGGATGACGATGGTGGTCGTCTCCCACGAGATGGGGTTCGCCAAGGCGGCCGCCGACCGTATGGTTTTCCTCGAAGGGGGCCGCATCATTGAAGAGGGAAAGCCCGAAGAGCTCTTCTCGAACCCGAAAGAGGAAAGAACCAGACTCTTCTTGAGCCAGATCCTTCAGTAGGCTCATCTTCTCATCGTAAGACCGGTGGTGAACCAAGTCAGCTCGCTGGCACTTGCGGCCGAGCTCCCGCTCGGCCCGTTTGTGTGCCAGCAACTTCTCAGGGGTGAGGCACATATTGGAACCCAAGGATATCCTGATCGCCCGCCGAAATATGGCCCATCTGGTGAGGAGAACACCTCTCCAACATTCGTTTGCGCTG
Organism: Anaerolineae bacterium; assembly: GCA_034411995.1. GTDB lineage: Bacteria > Chloroflexota > Anaerolineae > UBA7937 > B3-Chlor > JAUVXJ01. Next base: position 26,530 of record DAOUME010000003.1, read on the forward strand.
AGCAAAACGGTAGGGAGTGATGTCTGGTTGAAGCTGGAGAACCTCCAGCTCACCGGCGCTTTCAAGCTGCGCGGGGCCATCAACAAGATCGCCAGCCTGTCGGCCGAGGAGAGGGCCAGGGGGGTGGTAACACCCTCATCGGGGAACTTCGCACTTGGCATCGCCCACGCCGCGAGCGTCCTCGGCGGGGTATCGGTGAATCTCTTCATGCCCAGCGGCACTCCGGCTGCCAAGACAGATAAGCTGGCAGAGTCTGGGGCCAAGACCTTCCTCGTTGGTGAAACCTACGATGATGCGTCTGATGCTGCAAAGGAGTTCGGGCGCGAGCACGAGCTGACTTACACGGACTCGGTCGACGATGTGCAAGTCATCGCTGGCCAGGGCACCGTCGGTCTCGAGATCATGGAAGAACTGCCTGATGCGGAGGTCCTCTTGGTGCCTATCGGCGGCGGAGGGCTCATCGCTGGAGTTTCTGTAGCGGCCAAGGCCATGAACCCGAAGATAAAGATCATCGGCGTTCAGGTTGAGGCGTCGCCATCGGCATATCTATCTCTCAAGGAAGGGCGCTGCTACGAGAGATACGACAACGATCCTACGATTTGCGAGGGCCTAGCTGGCGGCTTCGGCATCGTGCCGTTCCAGATCGCCGGGGATCTCATTGATGAGGTGGTACTCGTCAACGACGAGGAGGCTCGGGAGGCGATTCTTGCCCTGTTGGAGGCGGAGCAGTTGGTCGTGGAGGGCTCAGGAGCCGTGGGCGTGGCCGCGCTGCTATTCGACAAGGTCGACCTCAAGGGCAAGAAGGTGGTGACTGTGATCACCGGCGGCAACATAGATATCGGCCTGCTGGGTGAAATACTGGCGGGGCGGTTGCAAAGAGGAGCGCAGTGAAGCGACTGTCGCCCGAGCTCGCCAAGCACGGTCCAACACGGAGCGAGACCTGGACTTCCTGGGAGAGGCCTACCGGCGTGTCGCCAGCCTCTTCAAGAAGCACCTGTAGGGCCAGCAAGCTTCCAGCCTCAGCCGGACCAACCCTGCTGCTCGGTCAGACGCGTCCACGTGGAGAAACAGCTCGAGCGTGGCCTGCATCATAGCTCTAGGATAGAGGAGGCTTTGTACGAAATGTCGGCTGTCATTCGTGTCATTCAGTATGGGCTCGGCCCCATTGGCAGCGCCATGGCGCGCCACGTCGTCGATCGTGACGGCCTGGACCTGGTCGCAGGCATCGATATCGACCCGGCCAAGGTAGGCAAAGACGTCGGCGAAGTCATTGGTCTCGGTCGATCCCTCGGCTTGACCGTGGTGAAGAGGCTCTCCGAGGCGCTGGCACAGGCAGAAGCAGACGCCGTGCTGCACACCACCAGTTCCTACTTCGACAGCTTCCGGCCCCAGATTCTCGAGATCCTCGAAGCGGGGTTGGACGTCGTGTCCACATCCGAAGAGCTGTCCTTTCCCTGGCTAGCCCACGCGGAGTTGGCTGCCGAGATCGACGCGGCAGCGAAGCGTGCTGGCAGGACCGTCCTGGGAACTGGAGTCAACCCTGGATTCCTCATGGACTCACTCCCCCTCAACCTCACCGCCATCTGCCAGCGGGTGGATCGTATCGAAGTGCAGAGGGTCATCAACGCTTCTACTCGGAGGGGACCCTTCCAGGCGAAGATCGGCTCTGGCATGAGTGTAGAGGACTTCCAGGCCAAGATGGCTGCTGGTCGCATGGGCCACGTGGGTCTCCCTCAGTCCATGGGCATGGTCTTCGACACGTTGGGCCGGAAGCTGGCCCGCTACGAATCGGAGGTCGAGCCCGTGCTGGCCGATAGGCCAGTGAAGACCACCTACTTCGACGTCCGGCCGGGTCAGGTCAAGGGTCTGAAGCAGGCAGCGCGCGGTTACACCGCTGAGGGCGAGTTCATGAGCCTGACCTTCGTGGCCGCGCTGGAGGCCGGGGACGAGGCCGACACTATCAAGATCACCGGCTCGCCCAATCTGGAGATCACGCTCAAAGGGACCAACGGCGACATCGCCACGGTGGCCATCGCGGTCAACGCCGTACGCCGGGTCAGGGAGGCAGCACCGGGGCTGGTCACGATGAGAGACCTGCCTATCGTCACCTTCTGGTAAGCTCTCGTGACCTCTGGGCGGCGCTGTGGCCTATTCAACGCGTAGCGTGCCAGTGGTCTCCGTCAGGACCCGGATCGGCTCGCCGGTCCGCATGCCTGGGTCAAACCCTGGACCGCCCGTTGTCTCGGAAACGAGGTAGACTCCCTCAGGGCGGCCTCGGGTTGCCGCCGCCTATGGATCTGGGGTCCTGAAGCTTTCACGGTCACCGCACAAGCCGCAACCGCGCCGCGACAACGATCCGCGGAGGCGACTGGTACAGCTCCGTGCTCTCGGTCCGACCTCGTTCGCTTTGGGACGGTGACTCGCGTCCCCGCTGGTTGCTACCGCGGGTCCACTGCGTCACAGTCCGCTCGTGTTGGCCCAAGACTTCTCCACGCTTCGAGCCTCTGGCATAGGGACTTGTACCATCCCGAAAGGAAACATGGCACGATGAAGGCTCTCGTCTTCCACTACAGTCTCCCCCGCCTGGCCCTGGCGCGTTTCGGCGGCAAGCTCACCCCGCGAGCTTACGTCGTATGGGGTGCCCCCATACGACTCGAGGAGGTAGAGGAACCTTCGCTGTTGGGAGATCGGTGGACCATCGTGCGCACGGCCCTCACCGGCATCTGCGGCAGCGACGTCAAGCAGGTCTTCCTCAACGGCAACTTCGACAACCCCCTCAGGGCGCTCATCTCCTTCCCCCAAATCTTGGGGCACGAAGTCGTAGGGATCATCGAGCGCGTGGGTCCCGGGGTCAGGGCCAGGAAGGTGGGAGAGCGCGTCGCTCTCAATCCGTGGCTCTCCTGTGGACCACGGGGCCTCGAGCCCGCCTGCGACGCCTGTCAGAGAGGTGAGTACTCCCTGTGCTCGCGCTTCACCGAGGGGGACCTGCCGCCGGGGCTCCACCACGGCAACTGTCGCACAGCCACTGGCGGCTATGCGCCACTGCTCCCAGCTCACGAATCCCAGCTCATCCCCGTCCCGCCAGGGGTGAGCTTCGACCAGGCGGTGCTGGGGGATCCCTTCGCCGTGGCCATGCACGCCATACTCAAGGCACCTCCAGCCGACGGAGCGTTGACCCTGGTGTACGGCGCGGGCGTGCTGGGGTTGTTGACGGTAGCTGCCCTGCGTGTCTTGTTCCCGAAGGCGCGCGTGGTCGTCATCGCCCGCTACCCGCACCAGATCGAATTGGCTCACCAGTTAGGAGCAGAGCAGGTGATCTCCACCAGGGATCCGCCGGAGGTGGTGGAGACCATAGCCGGGTTGGTCGGAGCCCAGGTTCATCGGCCACCAAGGGGCCTGCCGTGGCTCCTCCGGGGAGTAGACGCCATCTACGACATGGTGGGCTCGGCCGAGTCGCTGGAGGTGGGGGTACGCATCGCCAATCCGAAAGCCCCTATCGTCGTCGCCGGTGTGGCCATGCCCGCCCGCTTCGAGTGGACACCCCACTACTTCAAGGAGATCAACCTCATCGGCTCCAACGCCTTCGGGATCGAGGAGTACGGAGGCGTGCGCCTACACGGCATAGAGCAGTATCTGCGACTGGTGGAGACGGGGAAGCTGAACCTCACGGCGCTGATCACCCACCGTTTCCGCCTCGAAGAGTACCGCGAGGCCTTCCTGACCATGCACTCCAAGGCCAGGCATCGAGCCGTCAAGGCAGTCTTCGACTTCCAAACGCCCTAGGTGGTCCCTCCAGAGATGTCCCTTTGTCAACCTGGACGCTGACTCTCCTGCCATCCCTGCGGCCAAGTGTGCCGCGAAACAGACCGGACCCCAGGGCGTAGTCCCTCTCGCCCTCGGGTAAGAGAAAGAGGGCTGCCCCTCGCAGGGCAACCCTCTGTTACTCAACCGAGTCTCACCTGGGCGCCTAGCTTCTGCCTGAGCGCAATCGAAACGACACGTACCCGGCGAGCCCCGCCAGCCCGCTGCCCAAGAGCAAGAAGCTGCCTGGCTCAGGGACGAACTCCTCCTCCGGATCCTCCATGATCACCACCACGCCCTCCACGGTGCCCACGCTGGCGTCTACCCAGGTACAGCCCTGGGGATCCTCCGGCTCCGGCGGCCCTCCTCCCTGGTCGACGTCGATGTGCGCACAAACCAGGTACTGCCCCGCCTGCGGCACGAGCCCCAGCACGAAGGCACCGGGACCTGGGATCGTGGTGTCCATCACCGGCGGTGATACGCCGTCCAGGAGACCCGCGACGTGGATCGTCCCGCTGTAGGCCCCAGCGTACTCGACATCTCCGTAGATGTACACATTCCCCCACGCCAGCGCCAGGGCCGGCACCATGAGAGCTAGGCTCAAGCCCAACAGGAGCCCTATCAACCACACTCTCTTCATACTTTCCACCTCCTCACGTCACGCTCACGCCCAGAATGTTTGCCACAGTATACCAAAGGCGGGGAGCGTTGTCAAGGGCCACCCGTGTTGCCCACGAGGACGGACTAACGTGGCCGGGCGTGAAAGAGAGGGTCCGGTCGGCTTCCGGTCTCCCAGGCTACCGCCAGGTCAGCACAGCCAGCGGCACAAACGCCTTCGGACCTGCCGCCAGCGCGTCCACCATACCCTGGAGAGCCTGATACGCCTGGCGGTAGACGATCGGGCTGTGCCCGGGGTCCGTGTGATCCACCCGATATGCTACGGAATACCAGCGTGCAGGCTCGCAGTAATCGTACCAGTAGACCGTGGCGAAGTCCATGTTGAAGAAGCTCATCACCCCCATCCACGGGTAGTGGCTCCCGGCATACAGATAAGCACCCCTCAGGTACTGAGCCTGCTTCTGCTCAGATACGATCTGCCAGGTGCGCGTGGGCCAGTCGCCCCAGCCGTAGCAACCTCCGCCCGGATCCAGGATCCACCCGAACTCGATGACCCAGATCTGCTTTTCGGCGTCGCCCTGCAGCTCCATCAACGCCCTTTGCTGCTCCACCCTGCGGAAGGCCAGCCCGCTGACCGACCCGGGGCTCGTCCGTGGTTCAGAAGCGAAGCCGTAGGGGTGAGAGCCCAGGACATCGAAGTAGCTCTTGCCCCCCTGGCGATAGAGACCACAGATGAAATCCAGGTCGTTGATCGCCCCGGAGGCGTAGAGCTGCGTGGTGTACGCCCCCAGTTTAGTGCTGGCCAGCTCCCCGCCAAGGCCGCACAGCGACCCCCCTGGCCCACCCGTGGTAGCCATGCCGGCAGTAACCACCGCGGCGTCCGCATCGGCGGCCTTGATCCTGGGGTACACCGCCTGGAGCATCTGCACGTACTGACTGGCGCTGGGATTGCCTCCCCAATCCGTCGGCAGGTTGGGCTCGTTCCAGATTACGTACCCAGCCACCTTGCCCGCGGCCCGGGTGGCCAGGGCAGACATGAAATCGCCGAAATCGGCCATGTCGTCAGGCGGTGCCCCCACGGGACCGCTCCGGGCCCATGCCGGGGCCGAATCCACGCGCAGGACCACCTTCAGCCCCTCGCTCTCTGCGTAGGCCAGGAGTTCGTCAAGCCCCAGCCACTGGTAGTTGCCCTTCCATGATGGTTCAGCCAGGCTCCACTGGAGATTCCAGACCAGCCAGTCGAACCCCATGTCGCTCACGAGGTAGGCATGATCCCGCTCAGAGAGAAAGGCACCCAGACCGACGTGGGGCTGCTCGATGGCCAGTTGAGAGGTGGAGGGAGTGAGGAGCGTGACCAGAAGCGCCAGCAAGCAGGCGAGGGCGGCGGATCGAGATGGGCCAACGCCGGGCTTGATCAGCTTTGAGCTGCTCTTGCGTTTCAAGCAACTATACCATCTGCGGGACATTCGCGGGGATGCTCCCTCTGCTCTGTCGACCGTCGCTGCCCACTCCAGTATAGCGGCCAGCGGCGCCTCAAGCAATAGGAAATGGGTACCCCTCGCCGGGGTCACAGGGCGGGACCACTTCGCTGGTAACTGGATCGGACGTGTAAGTCGCAGCACAAGCGCGGCGGCGATGCGGCAACTTCCCAACCGGTGGCCTTTCGGACGCCGAAGTGCGCAGCTCCAGGTGATCCGAGCGCCCCGGCTACCACACCCTTCGGTCTGGCTGCGTCGACGAGAGTACGGGGCTCCAGGAAGTCCAGGAGCTGGGGGCGTCCTGCCCGGAGAAGAGGCACGCGTTCTCCGATTTCAGCGGGGGAAGCAAGATGACCAAGGCCAGGACAGAGGATGAGTACGCTGACCTCCCCCAGCCAGGTAATACTGGGCCCATTAGGAGCCAGGTACGGGCACCTCGCAACGCAGGGCCGCCGCGCAGGGGCCTTCGTGATCCCTGCGATGAGCTTGGCAAGAAAAGCCGGCCCGGACCTTGGAATGTGGCTCAGCGCGTGAAGGTGGCGACCTCCTTCCTCTCGCCGTAGGAGATGCGCCCGTAATGCTCCTCCACTTCGCCGTCCACCCGCAATGTCACCGTCCACTCTGCGGACAGCACATCGGTGTCACACCCCTTGGCAAAGCCCACCTGGACCCGATACTCACCTGAAGGGGCGGTACCTTCCTCCCAGACGGCACTCTCTCCCGGTGCAGCCATGACGCACATCGCATCCCACGTATCACAGCACTCCCATGCCGTGAAGCGGCCTCCGCTGGCGGATGACAGATTCGCGTTCGATAGAGTCTCGCCGCTGGTCTCGGTGACAAACAGATCCAGGTCAGCCTCCACGCCCTCCCAGCTCAGGCTCACCTCAACACTCCCGCCGCCTTGTGTAGGGGGAGGTTGAGTCTCCTCAGTGGACTGAGGCGGTACCACTGGTGTCTCGGCCCGTACACATCTTGCCTCGTTCCCCTCCTGGACACACGTCTCCTCCGGAGCGCAGTCATCGCGGATATCCTGGTCCGTGGAACCAGGCGCACTCAGCTCCACATCGACCTGGTGTCCTGCACAGTCTCTGATACGCAAGGTCTTGGTGTCGTTAGCGCACACTTGCACCACCTGCGGGCTCGCGGGCCTCGGCTTCCGATCATCGTCTACGTGTACCTGGATCTCGTAGTTGCTGATGGTCAACCTGGCCATCCGGTCACCATGGGCCACACACTCTGTCCCACAGGCCTGCGACATCTTCGTGGGCATCCTGATATCGTACGTCGGCGGGTCATCCACCCGGGCTTCCCAGATGCATATGGTGGGCACGCGGCAGCCGATGAAGATGGCCACCAGGCCCCCCACGAAGACGAAGGGTGCTGCCGCCGCGCTGGCAAAGCTGACCCCAACCACGGCCCCCGTGTAGGCGACTATGCAGCCCGTGATTTGCGACCAGGCAGATCCCGAATGAGTGCGGCCACAGTGGTCGAAATCTTCCCAACTGAAGGAGTTGGGGTTGGCATCCTCGCACTGGAGCATGGGGCGAGCCAAGCCGGGGGTCCTGCCATTCCAGTAGGACACACCCTCGCCAAGACGGTTCCCCACGGCGTCGAAGATCGTGACGCCCTGGGGTGAGATCTCCGCCCGCCCATCCCGGTTGTATAGCACAACTGTCTCCCGCTCGTCCTCCACGCGCGCCAGGAGTGATTGGGGCCGATCCTGCAACTGGAAGTGGAAGGCCACCACCATTCGCTCGTCCGCCGAGGTGAGGAGAAGGCCGCGTATCATCGAGCCGTCGGTGAGTGCGTACTCGCCTCCGCCCCTCGGCTCCGTATACCCCTCCTCCGTGGCCACGGCGTAGACATCGTCGAAGGTCTCGTCTCCTTCCACCGCCTGGAAGAATTCGTCGGCCGTCAGTTCCCGCTGAGAGGCGATCTCCCCCAGTTCGAACGGAGCAGTTGTGGGGCCTCCGGGGGCGCCCCTGGAGCCCGACCCCGTCTTGGTGACGACGGATCCACTTCCTCACCGTATTGCGCGAACAAGAGAGCTCTCTCGCCGTCTGGGAGACATTGCTGTTCAAGCGTCTGTAGACCTCCAAGAGCATGCGGCGAGCCAAGCTCTCGTCAATGGCGGCAAACTCGGCGTAGGTTAGTGAGATCATCGAGCTACCTCGGCAGCTAGTCGGTGCAGACTCTCCAGAGATCCCATCGCTAGAGCGATTCTAGACGTGCTCGCGTAGACAGTCAAAACACCCTTCAGAAGCCTGAAGAAGTGGTCACGATGTCTTGGCTCACTTACATTACCCTCGCCCTGTCCAGTCAAATGAAAATGTTACCGAAGCGTGGTGGTTCTTTCAAATGATAATGTTACCGGGATGCCCTCTCCTTTCTGGTTGTCAAGGGGTGCGAATAGGGTTTCATAGACGTCTTCCGTTC
>DAOUME010000004.1:0-66823 GCA_034411995.1 Anaerolineae bacterium
AACGGAAGACGTCTATGAAACCCTATTCGCACCCCTTGACAACCAGAAAGGAGAGGGCATCCCGGTAACATTATCATTTGAAAGAACCACCACGCTTCGGTAACATTTTCATTTGACTGGACAGGGACCACACTTCGCCATACATTCTCGTTTGGCTGAACCGGGACCAGAACGCCTACTTGCCCGCTGTGGCCACCGCGAAGGCGCGCTGGAAGGAGCGTGATGCCCGGTCGGCGGCGGAGAAACGCTCCTTCAAGCGGTAGTTGCGCTGCATCTTGAGGCCCCTGACCTCCTGCCAGCGCCTCTCGTACTCTCTAAGAGCCCTGGCGGAAGCATCTCCCTGTTCCACGGCCTGGGCGGCAACCTCGGCCGCCAGCCGTCCGGCAAGCATCGCGTTAGCGATGCCACCCCCGGTCAGGGGATCGGCTTGTCTGGCTGCGTCGCCCACCAGCATGAGACCATCGGTGACCATGCTTCCTCGGGCGATTCCCACAGGCACGCTTCCCGCGATGAGGGTGACGGGGTTGCCTCTCTCCAGCTCTGGATGCTGCTCGATGAAACGGTGCAGATACTCCCTCGCAGACGCCTGGGCCAGATCGGCCTGCACTCCCAGTCCTACGTTCGCCCTACGCTCTCCCTTGGGAAAGACCCAGGCGTAGCCTCCTGGCGCCAGGTCGGTCCCCAGGTAGTAGAGGCAGCATTCTGGATCCACGCCGAGGCCCGAGAGCAGGTACTGGGCACAGACCAGAGAGTCCCTCGGCCTCAAAACACAGTCCAACGCGGCCCACCGCCCTACTTTCGATTCTACCCCATCTGCTCCGATGACGATTCTGGCCCCTATCTCCCATTCGGTGTGGCCGTCAGCGGCTCTCACCCCTTTCACCACACCGTTCTCCGTGATGAGACCCTGCACCGCGGTTTTCAAGAGAATGCTCGTTCCCGCCTCTACCGCTTTCTCGGCCAGCACCCTGTCGAACACCCGCCGCTCGAGGACGTAGCCCGTCTCCTCGCCAGCGAAGGACCGCACTTCCCCGGAGTCCGCGGTCACGATCTGGGATCGCCTCACCCGCGCTGATATCCAGCGTTCATCCGGTGGGAGGAATGGCGAGAGCATGTCGCCATTGATGCCCTCTGCGCAGCGCACGGGGCTCCCGATCTCCTGTCGTTTCTCCACCAGCAGTACCTTCAGCCCGCGTTCCGCGGCGAAGCGAGCGGCCGTGCTGCCCCCAGGCCCGGCTCCAACCACCACGACGTCGCACTGGCGGTTTGCTGTGGCAGTTGCGGGCGGCTTGGCCTCCAGCGTCAGTGCGCCGGTGGGGCAAGCGCTCAGGCACAGGCCGCACTGGCTGCACAACTCCTGATCGAGCAGCAGCCTTGTCTCAGCCAGCTCCAGAGCGCCAGAGGGGCACATACTGACGCATCCCCCGCAATAGACGCACCGCTCTCTGCTGATCGCCACCATGCTCACGCATTTCCCCCTGTACAGTCCACCGAAACGAAGAAAGGGATGCCCAGGGGCATCCCTTTTCGCACACCGACATGGGATTGGCCTACGCCAGACCTTCCTCGGTTATTCTCTTCTCGATGTATGCTACAGCCTGGCCTACGGTCGTTATCTCTTGAGCTTCTTCGTCGGAGATTTCCACGGTCCGGCCGAACTTCTCCTCGAAGTACTCCTCGAAGGCCATGATGAGTTCCACAAGATCAAGGGAGTCGGCCTCGAGATCTTCCTTGAACTGTGCCTCTGGCGTTACCTTGTCCTCGGATACGCCGAGTTGGTCGATGATGATCGCCTTGACCGCAGAGAAAACGTCTCCCTCAGGCGTTTCGCCCATTGCGTTCACCCCCTTCTTTCCCTTGCATTCCCTACCTTGACGGAGATAAGTATAGCAGCCTTGCAGGACATAGTCAAGCTTGACAACACGCTTCAAAGCAATGATAATACGCAAGCTGCCTCGAAATACCAAGAACACTCTAGGGCCCTGCAAGTTACGAAAGAGCCTCCATGCACAACCAGAGAAAGCTCGATCACCTCCGTATTTGCCTGGATGAGGCCCCGCAGTTTCCCCATCTCTCGACGGGACTCGAGAGGTACCGTTTCGTGCACCAAGCTCTGCCCGAGATAGACCTGGCCTCCGTGTCGCTGTCGTGCGAACTCCTGGGGAAAAGCCTGCGGGCTCCGCTGGTCGTCTCTTGCATGACAGGGGGTACTGAGGAGGCCGAACAGATCAACATGAATCTGGCGCGTGCCGCCCAGCTAATGGGGGTGGCCATGGGCGTGGGCTCCTTGAGGGCGGCCCTCGAAGATCCTGCTGTGGCCCATACCTATCAGGTGCGAGGAGTCGCCCCGGACATCTTGCTCCTGGCCAACCTGGGGGCCGTGCAGCTCAACTATGAATACGACGCGGAGGACTGCTGGCGAGCGGTGGAGATGATCCAGGCGGACGCCCTGGTCTTGCACCTCAATCCCCTTCAAGAATGCCTCCAGCCAGAGGGCGACACGAACTTCGCTTCCCTACTGGAGAAGATAGAGCAGGTGTGTTCTCGTACCCCGGTTCCGGTAGTGGTCAAAGAGGTCGGATGGGGGATCTCAACCCGAGTGGCTGAAATGCTGAAGCAAGCCGGGGTCGCTGCTATTGACGTCGCCGGCTCAGGGGGGACGTCGTGGAGTGTGGTGGAGCGACACAGGGCTGTGGATGAGAAGGGCAGCAGTATCGCAGAGGCCTTCGGTGACTGGGGGATCCCCACGGCGGATTCGATTCTCATGGTGCGACGGGGGGCTCCAACCGTGGAGATCATCGGCAGCGGAGGGGTCCGCACCGGGATCGATGTGGCGAAGGTCATCGCTCTGGGCGCAAACGCTGCGGGGATCGCTACGCCTCTCCTGGCACCCGCGGCCGTCGGCGCTGATGAGGTCGCGGCCAAACTGGAGGAGATCATCGAGGAGTTGAGAATCGCTATGTTCTGTGTGGGCGCTGGCGACCTGCGAACTCTCAGGGACAGCCCCCTCCTGCAAAGAATCGACCAGGTGTAGACTGGGGAATGGTGTTCGAGAAACTCGACGAGTATCTGAGCGCCATAGAGACGGAGATGAGGAGCTCGGTGGCGGCATCTGGGAATACGCTGGCTCCATTCTACGGCATGATCTCATATCACCTGGGATGGGTGGACGAAAGCTTCTCGCCCGGCCGCCAGCAGTCAGGCAAACGGTTGCGGCCCCTGCTGTGTCTGCTATCATGCGAGGCCTGCGGCGGGGACTGGCGCCAGGCACTTCCCGCTGCCGCGTCCATTGAGCTCATACACAATTTCTCTCTGATCCACGACGATATCGAGGACAATAGCCAGCAGCGACGTCACCGCCCCACCATCTGGAGTCTCTGGGGTGAGGCGCAGGCCATCAACGTGGGCGACGGCTTGTTCGCCGTCAGCCGACTGGCGCTTCAGCGACTCAGTGAACGTGGCATCAGTCCGGAGAAGGTCCTCCGCGCTTTCCGTATCGTCGATCAGACCTGCCTCGACCTCACCGAGGGTCAGTACCTCGATCTGGCTTTCGAAGAGGAGGACGGCATAACGGTCGAGATGTACCTGGAAATGATCGGCAAGAAGACCGGTACGCTCATGAGCTGCGCTACGCAGCTAGGGGCGCTGCTGGGCACGGCCGACGAGCGCATTGTCGAGAGCTATCGGTCCTTTGGCCATCAACTGGGGCTCCTGTTCCAGATCGTCGACGATGTTCTCGGCATTTGGGGCGCTGGAGAAGCCACGGGCAAGGGGGTCGGAGAGGACATCGTGAGCAGGAAGAAGTCACTGCCGGTGGTGTACGCCATGCAGCAGAGCGATGAGCTCCGAGAGATCTACCAGCAGGAGCAGATGGGTGAGACGGAGCAGCGCGCGGTAATGGACGCGCTGGACCGTCTCTCCGCCCGCGATTACGCTCGGAGCTTGGCCGCCAGGCACTTGAGCTTGGCGGTGGATGCCCTGGCCGCGACGGGATTCCAGAACCACGCCCAGGATAGCCTCAGGGAGATAGCTCGCTTCCTGCTCGACAGGCAGTACTAACCCGTCTCAGGCGACAGGAAGCGCTCGAAGACTTCATTGCCCAGCAGGCGCCCTCGGGGAGTGAGGCGGATGCCGCTTCCGTTCTCTTCCAGGAGCCCGAGTTCGATCATCTCGCGGATCTGCGCGCCGTAGACTTGTGCCAGGGAGAGGCCGAAGCGTCTCTCGAAGTCCTGGAAAGACACGCCCCTGCACAGCCGCAGCCCCATGATCATGGTCTCACCGATCTCCGTGGCCCGGTCGATCTGTTCTGTGGCGGCCACGGGGGTCTCCCCGCGCGTTACGCGCCGCACGTACTCCTCTGGCGAATACACGTTGTACTGCCGAGACCCGCCGTTGAACGAATGGGCGCCAGCCCCGAAGCCCAGATAGGGGTGGTTTTGCCAGTAGGTCATGTTGTGCCGGCATTCGCATCCAGGCAGCGCCCAATTGGAGATCTCGTACTGAACGTATTCTGCCCTGGGCAGCACCTCCTCAGCGTGCTCGTACATCTCCGCTGCCAGGTCGGGGTCGGGAGAGGGCAGTTCCCCCTCGTCGATCAGGCCGGCTAGAGGCGTGCCCTCGTGGAGCGAGAGGCAGTACAGGGAGAGATGATCCGGCCTGAGGTCGGTGACAGTGGACAGGTCGGCCTTCCAGCCTGGCAGGTCCTGGCCAGGAAGCCCGTAGATCAGGTCCAGATTGACGTTCGCCAGGCCTGCCTGGCGTGCCAGACGGTAGGTCTCTATCGCTTCAGCGGCGCTGTGCACCCTCCCCAGAACCCTGAGCAGCCGATCGTCAAAGGTCTGTACGCCCAAGCTCAGCCGATTGATTCCCATCTGCCTGAGGCTGGACAGATATGGGGCGTCCAGAGTCCCAGGATTCGCCTCGGTGGTGATTTCCGTCTCTTCAGACAGGCCAAGGTGCTCCTCGCACGCCTCCAAGATCTGGCGCAGCAGTCCTGCGCTGAGCACGGTTGGCGTCCCGCCACCCAGGTAGAGGGATGATGCCCGGAGGCGCCCCTGTTCTCGCCCGGTACGGGCCATCTCGGCTCGCAGGGCATCGACGTAGGGCTGGTGAAGGTGGACCAGGCCGGGGTACGAGTTGAAGGCGCAGTAGGTGCACTTCGTCTCGCAGAATGGGATGTGGACGTAAAACGCTGCTGTGTACATGGACGGTTTGCAGCCGCCGCCTGCTAGGGAGAAAGTCCGCGTCGAAGCAGAAGAATAGCCTCCAAGACCCCACCACCGATGGCCAGGGCCTTGTCCGAGATGGTGAAGCAGTGGTCTCTGACGCCGCGGGGATCTACGTCGCCCACCTTCATGCCTTCTGTGACGCTCAGCCCGTCAGCCAGCAGACCTCGCAGCACCCCATCGATTTGGGATACCACCGGCTCACTGGCGACCAAAGCCACGGTTTCTCCGGCTCTTACCTGGTCCCCGATGTGCATGCTCCCCCACAGCGAGCCTGCCCGGGGAGCGCGCAGCACCCGTTCCACCGTGTAACCCATGACCTCTCCCGGTACGCCCGTGTCGGGGGCTGCGCTGCCCTTCAGAAGCACCCTGCCGAGGTAGTGGCCTCGTTGTGTTTCCACCACGGCGTGTGCGTCGACTCCGGCTACGAAACCGGGTCCCAGGGCGATGACCGTGGGTGCGTCTGCGATACTGGTGCCCAGATTGCGCTTGGCCAGAATCGCGTCTACAAGCACGTCCGGCCGCCATCGGGGGGTAGTCTGCCCCTCGGGATCCACGACCACGGGGATGTCTCCTTGTTGGAGAACTCGAAGGGCCTGCTCCAGAGAGTCCGCTCGGCGCCCCACCAAGCCTTCGATTTCCACCACGCCTTCGAACACCGCCGCAGCAAAGGCTACGGTTCTGCGGATGACCGTGGGCTGCGCCAGCTCGGTCACCATCACCTGCAGGCCTGCCCTGTGCAGGCGGTAGACCACGCCGCTGGCCAGGTCGCCGCCGCCTCTGACCAGTACTCTGATCTCTGCTATCAAGACGGACCTCCGTCGAGTCTCGTGAGATGGAGGCGTAGCCTGGCCACCCCGTGTGGTCGACTCCCCAAGAGATAGCTCCCCGGCTGCGCTCGGTCTCCTCTCGAACGATTATAGCCAGCTCAGAACGAAAAGACCATTGGACAAGCCACTGGCGGCCGGCTATAATGCTCCTAGTGAGCGCTTTGTGGGGCCAGCCCTGGAGCCTCGAGACGTAGTGGGCGACGAGGGTCACAGATGAAGCAGTGGGAGCTTTCTAGCCCAGAGGGCGACTACACCGTACATTCTCTCTCCATACTGGTGGGAGACGATCTCCTGATCTGCTTGTGGGGCGGCACCGCGCCCCATCTCGGAGCGGTAGCCGTGGCCCTACCCCGTCCCTCCAACGCCGATCCCCAGATCATAAGCTCGACGTCGTCCGTAATCACCCTGCTGGGCCACAAGGAAGACACGGTGGTCAAGATGGTGGCTGAGGAGCTATCCTCGAGGCTCAACAGGACCGTGGTGGTCTCAGCCGGCATTCACTGGGATCACCTTGACCAGAGCGGAATCGCAGAGATCCTTGACAACTGTCAAACCCTTGCCGAGAAGATTGCAGACGTCGTGGAGAGAGAAGCATGAAGAGACTGGTGGTGGGGATGTCGGGAGCCTCCGCAGCCATCTACGGGATACGGCTGCTGGAAGTCCTGCGGGATCTGGGGGTGGAGTCTCATCTGGTGATCACCGAGCCCGCGCGTGTGGTCATTGGCCTGGAGACGGACTACGACGTGGCTGAGGTGGAGGCGCTGGCCACTCACGTTCATGCGGTGGAGAACCTGGGGGCCGTCATCGCCAGCGGCTCGTTCAGGACTGCTGGGATGGTGATCATTCCGTGCTCGATCAAGACGTTGTCTGGCGTGGCCAACTCCTATAGCAGCAATCTCCTGCTGCGAGCCGCCGACGTGACACTCAAGGAACGGCGGAGGCTCGTCCTGGTCGTGAGGGAGACACCCCTGCACAAGGGTCATCTCCGTCTCATGGAACAGGTATCAGACATGGGTGCTATCGTCTATGTCCCCGTGCCCGCCTTCTATACCAGGCCCCAGACCATAGCTGACCTCGTAGATCACGCCGTGGGCAGGATTCTCGATCTCTTCGACATCGAGCAGCACCTGGTGGCGAGATGGGAGGGGATTCCCGGTCCCTCGTAAGGAGGGCTTCGGATCCCTGCCCTCAGGTCGCTTGCTTACCTCTATCGTCTCGGCATCGAGGCGTTGTGATACGTAGGCACTGCACCCCTGCCGATGACTGTTCTCTCCGGCGCCCGGTTCTGACCGATCTGCACTGGCCAGAGGCCCAGGGATCCCTTCTCCCTCAGGCTCGACGCGTCCTGGAGGCACCTCCCCTGGTCTGACCCTGGTACGACCGCTTGAACGGGCCTGCACGCCGCCCGCTCGCGGAAGCTCCACCGTGGCCGCTCTGTGCATAGTCAATGGACTCGACGCTCCAATCATGCAACGAAGAGAGGGATTTAAGGTGCTTATGTCTACTTGGGGCCTCGTTGTCATAATGACTGCCGCGGCCAGGTTGTGTTATGTCAACAACCCGCCCGGCAGGAATCGCTTAGGTACCGTGGGTGCCGCGGGCGGCGGTTGGGTTGAGGCTGAGAAGGTCGTTTGAGGGTTGATTTCGCTCTCGCGGTGCGGTATATTAGGGCGGGTGCGGTGTGGACGGGGGTGGGAAGGCGCGAGCATGAACAAGCTGCCGTGGCAAGAGCGATATGGTGAGAAGCTGCAGCCAGCTCGACGGGCGCTGCGTGTGGTCAAGCGGGGCGACAGCGTGTTCATCGGGTCGGGTGCCGGGGCGCCCCAGCTCCTGGTGGAGGAGCTGGCTAAGATGTCTCAGGAGTTCGCGGACAACGAGATAGTCCACCTGTGGACTCTAGGCTCGCCCCCTACACGCAGCCGAAGTTCAAGTATCAGTTCCGGCACAACGCCTTCTTCATCGGCGACAACGTGAGGGACGCCGTAGCGGAAGGTCGCGCCGACTACACCCCCATTTTCCTGTCGGAGATCCCGAAGCTGTTCAGAACGCGACGTATGCAGCTTGACGTGGCGATCATTCAAGTGACGCCACCGAACGAGCACGGTTTTTGTAGCTTTGGCGTTTCTGTGGACATCGTCAAGCCAGCCGCTGAGTGTGCTGACTACGTGATCGCCGAGGTCAACCCGCACATGCCCTGGACGCTGGGCAACAGCTTCATTCACGTCAACGACATCGACGTCCTGGTGGAGCATGAGGCCCCCATACCGGAACTCTCCTACCCGGAAGCTGACGACGTGGCCCGCGGCATCGGAGAGAACATAGCGCGCTTGATCGATGACGGGTCCGCGTTGCAGATGGGGATCGGGACCATTCCCGACTCGATCCTGGCTTCGCTGACCGAGAAGAAGGACCTGGGTGTGCACACGGAGATGCTTTCAGACGGGGTGATCGACCTGGTGGAAGCTGGTGTGTTGACCAACGCCAGAAAGACCCTGCATCGAGGGAAGATCATCGCCAGCTTCGTCATGGGCACCAGGCGCCTCTACGACTGGGTGAATGAGAACCCCTTCATAGAGTTCCATCCCTCTGATTACGTGAATGATCCCTTCGTCATCAGCCAGAACGACAACATGGTGGCCATCAACTCGGCCCTGGAGGTTGATCTTACCGGCCAGGTCTGCTCCGATTCCATCGGTTACCTTTTCTACAGCGGCATTGGTGGCCAGGTGGACATGATCCGAGGAGCGGCGAGGTCGAGGGGCGGAAAGCCGATCATCGCCCTGCCCTCCACGGCGAAGGATGGCGCAGTGTCGAGGATCGTGTCGCGCCTTTCCGAGGGCGCCAGGGTGGTCACCACGCGAGGCGACGTGCATTACGTGGTGACCGAATATGGGGAAGCGTATCTTCACGGCAAGAACATCCGAGAGCGCGCGCTGGCGTTGATCAACATCGCCCATCCCGACTTTCGCAAGGAGCTGTTGGATGAGGCTAAAGCCAGGAAATACACCTTCGTAGACCAGTTGCCCCCATTGGGAGTCTATCCCGCGGATCTGGAGAAGAGGTTTACCTTGCGAGATGGTGCTGAGGTGCTGCTCAGGCCCATCAAACCGACCGACGAGCGACTGGAACAGGAGTTGTTGTACTCCCTATCTGATCGGAGCGTCTATCTACGGTTCTTCAGTGCCATGAGCGCTTTCCCGCATGAGCGGGTTCAGTACTACACCACGGTGGACTACGACGAGCACATGGCCATCGTGGCCATCGACTCCAGCAGCGGCGAGGAGCAGATGATCGGAGTGGGCAGGTACGTCAAGGAAAAGAACTCCGACATGGCGGAACTGGCCTTGCTCGTGCGCGACGATTGGCAGGGACGGGGTGTGGGCACGCTGATGCACCGTTACCTGCAGCAGATCGCGCGGGCTCACAAGATTGGAGGGTTCAAAGGGGAGGTTCTCGAGCAGAACCGGGGTGCTCTCCACGTGTTCACCAGACTTGGCCGGAACGCGAAGACCCAGTATGAAGATGGGATCTACACTGTGAGTTACAGGTTCGACGATGAGTGAACGTCAGTCTGACGAGGTTCCTCCCCGGTCGCAGACAAGCGGCCAGTGGCCACCAGTCCAGGCCAGGGCCATCGTCCGGTGATTGGTTCACGTCGGCGCTCCCTTGTGCCCTCCAGCCGTGAGGACTGTGCCAGGCTTGCGTCCACGAGAAGCTATGCGCCTGGCAGCGGGTCACATCGAGAGGGCCTGTGTCCATTCGCCACCACATGGTGCGGCAGTAGCCGTGCTACGAAAGGAGAAACTTAGGGAATGGCAGTTCGTGAGTTACGGCCCGAGGAGTTGAGGCGTACGTGCGATCCGAATCAATTCTCCTTCAAGTCCACGTCCGAGTTGACGGGGTTGTCCGAAATCATCGGGCAGGCCAGAGCAGCCAGGGCCATAGACTTCGGCATCGAGATGCCGTGCCCCGGCTATAACATCTATGCTCTAGGACCCAGCGGTTCAGGGAGGGCCACCGTCATTGAGGATTTCCTCCAAAGGAAGGCAGCAAGCGGTACGCCACCTGATAGTTGGGCGTACGTCAACAACTTCGACGATCCGTATCAGCCCCTAGCCCTGCGCATGCCTTCAGACAAGGGCTGTGCGGTCCGGGACGAGGTGGATGCGCTGCTGGACGATCTTCGCGCGGAGCTGCCAAGGGCCTTCGAGGGCGAACAGTACCAGGAGCACTACAGCGCTATCGGACGGAAACTGGAGGAGGACAGGAGTTCCAAGCTCAAGAGCCTCGAGGCCAGGATGATCGAACGCGGCTTCGCTTTGCTGACCACGCCCATGGGGTTGGTCATCGCTCCGGTCCTCAACGGAGAAGTGCTGAACCGGGAGCAGTACGACCAACTGCCTGGAGAGAAGAAATCGGAGCTGGAGGAGTACCGTCCCAAACTGCAAGCTGAGCTGGAGAAGACGCTTCGCGAGGTGCGCTTGCTGGAGAGAGACGCCAAAGCGCGGCTGCATAAGCTGGATGAAGAGACGGCGGCGTTCACCATCGGCCACCACTTCGAGAGCCTGAGGACCAAGTACGCGGACGTGAGCGGCTTGATCCAGTTCCTGGATGCTGTGCAGAAGGATATCCTCGCCAAGGTGGAGGAGTTCAAGAGGGATTCGTCCTCCGGGGACGAAGGGCCATCAGCCACGGGAGAGGGTCCTTTCGCCTTCATGGTGCGCTTCAGGCGGTCGCCCTTCGACAAGTACAGGATCAACGTGATCGTGGATAGCAGTGAGGTAAAAGGTGCGCCTGTGATCCACGAGAGCAACCCCTCCTATCACAATCTGCTTGGTCGTGTCGAACACCGGGCCGAGTTCGGCACGCTGGTGACCGACTATAGTGCCATCAAGGCCGGAGCCCTTCATCGGGCCAATGGGGGGTACCTCATCGTCGATGTGCTGGACATGCTGAGAAACCCCCTGGCCTGGGAGGGCCTCAAGCGCGCTTTGAGGAATCGAGAGATCAAGATCGAGGAAATGGCTCAGCAACTGAGTCTGATCGCGACCGCCACGCTGGCTCCGGAGCCCATCCCCCTCGACGTCAAGGTGGTGCTCATCGGAGATCCCGCCACCTACTATCTACTCTACAACCTGGACGAGGATTTCCAGGAGCTCTTCAAGGTGAAGGCCGATTTTGCCGCAGACATGGAGTGGTCATCTGACAACCTGGAGAAGGTCGCGCTGTTCGTCCACGACAGGTGCCAGGAGGGCGAGCTGCGCCATTTCGAGTTGGGCGCCGTGGCCAAAGTGGTGGAGCACGCGGCCCGCATGGTAGAGGACCAGGAGAAACTCAGCACGCGGTTCGGCCTCCTCAAGGACGTGATCCACGAAGCCAGCTACTGGGCCGGCCGGAACGATCACGAACTGGTGACGGCTGAAGATGTGCAGGAGGCCATCCAGGAGAAGGTATATCGAGCCAACCAGATCGAGGAGCAGATACGGGAGCAGATAGACAAGGGCCTGATCATGGTGGACACGGTGGGCGAAGTCGTGGGCCAGGTGAATGGCCTGTCCATCATCAACCTGGGCGACTACTACTTCGGAAGGCCGTCCCGCATCACAGCTCAGACGTTCATGGGCCGGGCAGGTGTGGTCAACATCGAGCGCGAGGCCAAGATGAGCGGCAACATTCACGACAAGGGAGTCATGATTCTATCAGGCTACCTGGGGGGCAAGTACGCGCAGGACAAGCCACTGAACCTGTCGGCCAGCATCTGCTTCGAGCAGTCATACGGGGCGGTCGATGGTGATAGTGCGTCTTCGACTGAGCTGTACGCGCTGCTGTCCAGATTGTCAGGGTTGCCGATCAGGCAGGGTATCGCGGTCACGGGCTCTGTGAACCAGAGGGGTGAGGTCCAGCCGGTAGGAGGCGTTACCAGGAAGATCGAAGGGTTCTACGATGTCTGCCGCATCAAGGGTAGCACCGACGGTCAGGGCGTGATCATGCCAGAGCAGAATGTGAAGAACCTGATGCTTCGTGAAGACGTGGTGGAGGCAGTTCGTGAGGGCCAGTTCCACGTGTACGCGGTAGAGACGATCGACGATGGCATAGGGATCTTGACGGGCCGGGATGCGGGCGAGAGGCAGGAGGACGGATCCTACCCGGAGGGCACGGTCAACCACCTGGTTGACGAGCAATTGAACGACCTGGCCACGAAGCTAAAGGACTTCGGCAAGAAGGAAGAAAAGGCGAACGACGACCAGGAAGCTTAGTATCCGGAGGGGACCAACCCTTCGGCTCGCACCGTGCATCTGTCTACGTCCCCGGCCAACGCCCCCAGGCTGACCAGGAAATCGGACGAGCCATGGGCTGGGATGACGCGGTCGGTGGCACGACCGGTGGCGATGGCCTCGATCTTGCCCTTCGCGTCATAGCAGGTGACCGAGAGGGTCACCGATTGGGCATCCTGAGGGCCAGCATTGTGCACCCGGCCCAGAACCTCGTAGGGTACCCACTCCCCTACCCGTCCCGAGACCTCGACAACCTCGAGCGCAGGATGCAGCAGTCGCGCCAGGTAGTCGGCACGCTGGGCGTCAATCTCGAGGTCGTGGCTTGCGAACTCGGGATGGGTCAGGAAGAAGACCACCAGCACTGGAGCCACGTCGCCAGCTTCCAGCAGGTCTAGCCGCGCGTACGCTGACTGAGAGGCTATCGCCCTCCCCTCCTCGTCCCGCAGCACGACCGTCGCGGAGATATTCTCGACGGGGCAGTCGTTCGTGTTCTCTACCTCCATGAGAAAGCGCAAGCTTCCTACGGGGTCCTGATAGGGAGTCTCCGAGAGTATCTCGAAGGCCAGGGGCGGAGTGGGCGTGGGCGAGGCCGTCGGGATGCGCGAGGGGGTGGCCTCGCGCTGCGCCGTTGCCTCAGGAGGGAGGGGGCCATCGAGGCACGAAGTGAGGAAAACAGGGATGAGTAGCAGGACGAGGAGGCGCTTTACCCGCATGCGTCAATCAGTCGGCTTTTCGTTGAAGCGATTCTATGAAGGCCTGCTCTTCTTCGGTCAGGTGGGCTCCTCGAAGCAGATCTGGCCGGCGTTCGTAGGTCCTGCGCAAGGCCTCGCGGCGCCTCCACAGATCGACCGCCGCGTGGTTTCCGGAGACGAGTACTTCCGGGACGCCGTGTCCCCTGAAGATAGCGGGCCGAGTGTACTGTGGGTGTTCCAACCCTCCGTCTGCGTGGGAGTCCTTCCTGGTCGCTGCTGGATCACCGAGGGCTCCGGGTACCAGCCTGGTCACAGCGTCCACGACGACCATGGCTGGGATCTCTCCACCGGTGAGCACGTAGTCTCCGATGGAAAGTTCGTCGTTGGCCAGGAATCTCCGGACCCGTTCGTCTACGCCCTCGTAGCGGCCACAGATGAGCAGGATTCTGGGATGGTTCGCCAGCTCCCAGGCGACCTTCTGAGTAAAGAGCCGACCCTGGGGGCTCAGCAGAATGATGGGCACCTGGGGCGGAGGGTCCTTTCCCAGGACGTCTTCCACAGCCTGGAAGATAGGTTCCGGCTTCATGACCATGCCGCCCCCGCCACCGTAGGGCGTGTCGTCTGTGACTCGATGCTTGTCAGTGGCGTAATCCCGGACGTTGTGGATGGCCATGGAGATCAGACCCTGGGCGATGGCTCGCTGAATGATGCTTTCCTGAAATGGTGTCTCAAACATCTGGGGAAAGAGAGTCAGTATGTCGAAATGCATCCGGCTGCCCTCCGGCTGCTCGGATTCTACTGCATCCGCGGCCTCAATTCAACCCGTGGCGTGGCTGGGGGATAACCGTTGTCTCTGACTGGGAGCTGCGCCCTGCTAGAGTACACGTTGGGCACCACTTCTGCACTGATCGAGCCTGCTTCGTATGTCCATGGCACCGCCACCCTGGCGCCGGCTACCCTTGCTCGCCTCTCAGGGCTGTGCTATAATGCTGCCATCGGAGAGCAAGGATGCCTGACCACCACAAGTGCCATGAGTGCGGCTACCTGAACGAGCAGGGGGCGGCCTTCTGCGGCAACTGCGGCAGCCCGTTGCGAGCTGCCGGGCCGAGGCCCCCAACACCGCCGTCCACACTTCCAGAGGAGGTGGCAGTCGTGGCCCGACCGGCGAGAGACGGCGCGCAGGGCCTGGAGACGAATACGTTTTCGGAGTCGTCTCCTCGGGAGTGCCCAAGCTGCCACTATGCGGCTGCTGCTGAAGACTTGTTCTGCAGACGTTGCGGCGCGAGCTTGGTTCTCAGGCCCTTGTTCTGCAAGCGGTGTGGAGACCCCCTGGACGCGGACGAAAGGTTCTGCAACCGATGTGGCCTCCCCCTGGGGTGATCTCGCGGGTTCGCGCGAGGAGAAGAAGCTGTGAGACCTGAGGAACTGGAAGACCAATTCCGTGACTTGAAGGCCCGGGCAGAGGATGGTGCCATCTCGGATGAGGAGTTCGAGGCACAGTTGCGGGAGTTCCTGTTTCGGGACGACTCAGGGACCTATTGGACGCTCGGCGCCCAGACGGAGAAATGGTATCGGCACCAGGATGGGGACTGGATTCAGGCTGAGCCTCCGGCGAGGCTCGAGCGCTCCACGGAGCAGGAACAGGAATCTCGTGTCGAGCCTCCCGTCCCTTCTCCCCCTCTGAGGTCCCGCCTTCCGGCGCGGGCCGTCTTTGGCGGCGCGGCGCTGGTTTTCTTTGTCTGTCTGGTTGTGGTGGCCGTCTTATCTTTCCAGTATGGCTTGATGTCTTCAATCCCGGGAGCAGCTACGGAGAGCCCCAGCCTGGCGCCTACGCTCGCCGAGACACCCCGGCCCCAACGCACACCCTCACCGACACCCGAAGTAATCACGGGCTCACCCATGTCCGAGGGCTCACCATCGCCTGTGGCCACCGCCACGCAGCAAGGGCCCGTGTCGACAACTCGTCCCAGCGCCACTGCCATGCCAAGCCCCAGCACGACTCCTGAGCCGACTCCCACGCTCAGGCACGGGGCTCCGACGCTGTTGCTGCCGGAAGACGGCACAGAGCGTGGTCCCGGGTACGATGCGGTATTGATCTGGGAACCGGTAGACAACATGGGGGACGACGAGTATTATCACGCGGAGGCGTGCTGGAACGAGTGTACTGTATTCTGGGGTGCCTACGTGAAGGAGCCGACGTACACTTTCCCGGATTTCAAGCGCGGCGACTCCGTAGATGACAAGTTTCATTGGCACGTTACCGTCAGGTCGCAGCAGGGCGAGGTACCTGAAGGACCTCTCGATCCCCCAACCAGCCCGCCCAGCGAGACTTGGGTGTTCATCTTCCCGCTCGACTAGAAGAGCACTGTAGAGACGCCAGTTCGAGCACTGCACGGTGTGGCTGCACAGGGCTACCCCCGCCCCGCCGCTGGTCCTACCAGAGAGACCCCGAGCTGCGTCTTGGACGAACAGGGAGGCACGTCATGGACTTTGCTGACGCCGAAAGAGGCTTCAGAGAACTCAAGAGAAAACTGGATGCCGGCGAGATCGATGAGCGGAAGTTCGAGGCCGAGCTGCGGCATCTTCAAGTCTTGGATCGAGAAGGCCGCTACTGGATGATCGGAGCTCAGAGCGGTTTATGGTACTACTACGACGGAGAGCGGTGGATCCAGGGCGAGCCCCCTGCAGAACAGGTTTCCCCTTCCGCACAAGCTGCTCCGCCCATGCCACCGTCGTCTCCTCAGTCAGTGCGGTCCGCTGTGCCGGGCCCCGAGCACCGGGGGAGAGGATCCGGTCTAATCGTCCCCGTGGTGGTGGCGGTGGTGGCCCTGTGCTGTCTACTCGGCGGACTGTCGGTGGTCATCTCGGAGTTCATGTTGCCCAGCCGACCACTCAGCACACTGGTCACCGGCCTGGTGGGCGGGACCCCGGCGTTTCCCGGTGTGGGTACCGTGCCGGCAGCATCGCCAACGACAGGTGCGTCGGCCAGCGAGTACGTCGCGAGAGGGGATGCTCTCTTCAACGAGGGCCGATACGACGACGCCATCGCGCAGTATGAACTGGCACTCGGTGTCGAGCCGCAGGACGCCGAAATCTACGCCAGACTGGGCCAGGCCTACGTGCAACTGGATAGCTGCAACAGGGCTATTCCGGAGTTCCAGCAGGCGCTGGCCATCGATCCCGACCTCGAGAGCGCACAGGCGGGACTGATCGAATGCGGTGGTTCCCTGCCGGCTGGGGTCTCGTTCTCCTCCTATGGCAGGACTGACTTGAACTTCTCTATGCTGTATCCCAGCACGTGGTTCGTCCGAGAGGAAGAACTTCAGAGCATCTTCGCGGAGAACGAGGAGGACATAGATTTCCTGCGGGGCAACATCTTCTTCATTAGTTCCTTGATGTTGTCTCCAGACGAGGAAGGGATGGACAGCATGGGCGCGCTGATCAAAGCGCGTCAGCTCATCGACCTGCCCATAGGGTCCCAACTGGGTGGTGTGGAGCAAGCCACCTTCGCTGGGTGGGAATGGGCCACGGTGCGAGGAGAGATCTCTGGGCTTCAGGCCCCCACGACGATCTACATTGCTGCGACGGTGAAGGATTCCACGTGGTACGGGACTTGGGCCATCGGGCCGTCGGAGACGTGGGAACAGGTTTCGTGGCCCATTTTCAGAGTCATGGCCGGCAGCGTACAGTTGGGTCAGGTAGTGGCTCAGGTCTCCCCTACCTCTGAGATCACACCGACTGGTGGAACACCGGAGGCCACGCCTGAGGGGTCGCCGCAGCCGACTGTAACCGTGGCTCCATCGACGACGCCGAGTCAACCGGGCGCCAGCCCCACGGTTCCTGCGCCTACCTCCACCCCGAAGCCCCCAACGCTCAGTGGCAAAATCGCCTATCCCAGATACGTGGGTGGACAGACTCACTACGAGATTCACGTCGCCGACATCAGCGGCAATGACATCAGCGTGATTCCCACAGGCAGTGAGCCTGCTCTGGATCTGGCGGGTAACCGCATCGCCTACAGGTCGTGGGACAGCAGCAACCGGGGAATGGTGATCTCGAATGTCGGAGGCGGCGGCCGGGAGCGGCCGCGTGGGGGCGCCGAACCCCTGGAAGACAGTGTCCCTCGTTGGTCCCCTGATGGCCAATCCCTGGTCTATGCCACCAAGAGGTTTGGGCCCCACCACAACTCCCAGCTACGCACACATCAACTATCGAACCATTCCGAGATCGACCTCGGCCTGGGGGACAACCCTGACTGGTCAAACGATGGTTCGCGGGTTGTGGCCAAAGGCAACGCCCTGGTGATCATGAGCAGCACCGGTGGCAATGTCAGGCAACTCACCAACGATCCCAGTGATTCTTCGCCGGATTGGTCTCCCGTGGGCAGCAAGATCGCCTTCATGCGCAATACGGGCGGGAACTGGGACATCTGGGTGATCAACGCCGATGGCACTGGAGAGACCAGGCTGACCACGGCGGATTCCGTCGACGGTTTGCCTGCATGGTCGCCGGATGGCGCCAACATAGCGTTCCTCTCTGATCGTGGTGGCACCTGGGCCATCTGGGTCATCGGGGCCAACGGGAGCGGTGAGCGCAAGCTCTTTAACACGCGGTCTAGCACTTACGCCACCAGCGAACTGTTCGATGGAGAATGGTCTGGAGGAGACTCGAACAACCGCAGAAGCTGGATGGACGAGCAGATCTCCTGGTCGAGATAGGAATCTGTTGACGCTACGCGATGTGGTGAAAGCGCCCCCTGGGGATCAAGGGGGCGCTTTCGCGTGGAGGTAGGCGGCTGGCTTCAATCACGTTTCAGGTTTCATCCTTGCGCGAGTACGACTCCACAGCACGGAACAGATTGACCTTGACCTGTGGGCACTCTCTCTGGAGTGTTCGCAGGAGTTCCTTCATCCTGGACCGTTTGGAGGTTTGGCTTCCGTAGCAGCTACTGTCCTCCGCAGGGAAGCCACAGGCGCGCGCGAACCTGACGAGTTCCTTCTCTGGCACATAGACTAAAGGCCTGACTACAACGATCTCTCCCCCGAAGAGAGATACCTTAGGCCCCATGGTCTCGAGACGGCCGTGATAGATGAGGTTCATGAGAGTCGTCTGAGCTACGTCGTCGGCGTGATGTCCCAGGGCCACTTTCCTGCAGCCGAGACGACGCGCCGCCTGGAAGAGAGCCTTCCGGCGGTGCCACGAACACCTGAAACAGCTTGGTCGGTCTACCAAGTCAAGCTCTTGCTCTGGCAGCTCTGCTTGCTCCAAGGAGTAGCCGACCGCCAGTCCCCGGAAGATACGTTCGAGTTCGCGGCGCGGGATGTGCTCACCGCATCCCCTGTCCGACTCGACGTGGATCGCCAGGAGGTCGTACCTCTCTGGAACTGACGTTTGCCGGTGGGCAAGGAGCTTCAGAAGGGACAGGCTGTCCTTTCCGCCAGAGACGGCCACGGCGATCCGATCACCATCGCGGATCATGTCGTAGTCTCGTATGGCCTTGTTGACCTTCTTCAGTAGATAGAAAGCCTGCTTTTCAACGGACCCCATGCTGCTCCACCCACAAGTGAGACCAGCCCCACCACGCTCAACGCCACTCCCAGTTTGAGGCTGGTTGGCTGGTACCGGAACTCCACGGTGTGCTGCCCCTCCGGCACGGATACCGCGCGGAAATAGTGATTAGCGCGCAGTATGTCCTGAGGCTGTCCGTCCACGAGCGCTTGCCACCCCGGATAGCAAGCATCGGTGAGAACAAGGTATCCTGAGCAGCCCGTCCTCACCTGGACTGTCACGCTCTCGGGAGCGTAGGAAACCATCCGCACCTCGTCCTCGCACGTTTGCCCGTAGGACTCGGAAGCGCCTGATTGTCCGATCAGCAGCACCTCCTGCGCCGGATCGAACCCTTCGTCGTGTAGCGCAGCAAGGGCCGCGTCGTCGTCTGGCACGAAGCGTGCCTCGTGGACCACAAAGAGTCGTGGAAGCACGTCCAGATTCTCGTAGATCTTCACATCCCCGCTGTGCACCAGCCGGTAGTCGCCCTGGGTGGAAACGACCAGGGCTCGATGCGCGCCGGTGCGCTGGTCCAGGAGGGTCAGGCCCCGGAGGCGGAACTGGCCTTGGTCTGCCAGGAAATCGACCGTGATCTGCAGGGGGTAGATGGCCTCGCCCCAATCTAGCAGCGTGTAGTAGTCGTTCCCGGCCGCATTTCCACGCCAATGGCCCACCACTCTGGCCTGTTGATGCCGCGTCGTGGAAGGGGAGTATTCCCCACTGGCGGTGTCCTCCCCCGCCCGCAAATCGAAGGTCTTCTGGTGTC
Organism: Anaerolineae bacterium; assembly: GCA_034411995.1. GTDB lineage: Bacteria > Chloroflexota > Anaerolineae > UBA7937 > B3-Chlor > JAUVXJ01. The sequence continues at coordinate 19,336 of DAOUME010000004.1, forward strand.
CTTCTGAATCCACAACCGTGAGCTGCGCGACCACAGACCCCTGCGGGATGCTATCTGCCCCGATCAAATAGGACACCACTCCCAGACCCGTCGCCGGGAATGAGGGCAGATCGTCCAGGAGTAGCTGGCTCGATGCAGCTCCACCCAGGACCGCCCGCTGGCCGAGGTCGTAGTAGGCCCCGTCGACCCAGACGTCGTAGACCTTGTCGGTGATGACGTACTTCACATTGCACATGTTCAGGACACGAGCGTCTGGCATCTCTGTGATGCGACCCTGGAGGCGGCCATCCACAGATACTTCGCTTGCGGGCAGCAGTAGTCGCTGCCAGGCCACGTAACGGGCCAGCGGCAGGATCCCGCCGTCGTACCCGTCGACGCTCTGGACTTTGTAGAGCAGGGGAAGGTTTGGCGTCAGTATCTCCTTCTCCTTCGTCGCCACCAGGTAGTCGTAAACGGACTCCTGTGGTAGTTGTCCTCCCAGGTTCTCCTCAATCGCCTGGAGGTCACCAGGATCGAATGCGCCGTCGGAGTAGCTCATCACCCGAAACACGCTGCTGTCCGTGAGGAGGTGGGCTACGGAGCTGCGCATGGAAGAGAAAGCCTCAGGGGCGGTGAGCTGGTTGTAGGGCTGATAGCGGCTCAAGAAGAACAATTCGCCGACCAGCATGGTGGTCACCAGGGCACGGTATCCAACTCCCCGCTGCCGTCTGAGCCCGACCCAGATCAACGCACCGCCTACGCTGCTCGACACCACCCAGTAGGCCACGACGGCGGGCGAGGGCGGATCGAGAGCCACCAGCGAGAAGAGAAACAGGACAACAGCCAGGACGGCCAGAACCGATCTCTTCCCAGGTCGAGCGAGTTGGCTCGACAGCGAGGCCAGCTCTTCCAGTCCCAGCCCGGCGAGAAAGGCCATACCGACGACGTACAGATAGAGCCAGCGAGCCGGAACCCGAAAGAGTCCGAAGCCGGGCACCAGGCGATACAGCAAGTAGTAGAGGGGGTTATAGATCCCCAACGCCAGGAAGAGCCCCAGCCCCGAAAGGGCGAGAAAGAAGGCTGCCTGTTGACCATGTCTCCTGCGCCACGCCGCCAGCATGGCCAGCAGCAGTGGCAGGAGCCCGACGTAGGCCACGTACTCGCTGAAAGGACTCTCCGCCAGGCCGGGGAGCAGGGAACGGTGGAGGCTGGCAGGGTGCAGGGAGAACGACACCGCCTGGCGGTAGGGCAACCCTGCGCTTCTGACCGATAGTCTGGAGAGTTCGTAGGTGGGCACGAGCTGGACACCCGCCAGCGCTATCCCCAGCAGGACAGCCGCTGTGACGATGGCCAGACTTCGGCGGAGGCCCCTGGCGACCGCCAACCTGCGTGATCCTGGGGCGGCATCAGGAAGCGGCTGCGCCAGAGGGAGGTACAGACCATAGCATCCCAGCCCGACGAGATTGATGTAGGAGGACTGAGTGTGCCCACCGAGGAACTGAACGGCGACGACGATACCGATCAGCAAGATGTAGATCAGTCGGCGGGTGGTGTAGCTGAGGTACGTGAGCCACAGGAGCAACGGCAGCCAGACCAGAACACTCAGTTGGTTGACGTGTTCTGCCTGGGCGCCCAGGAAGCCGCTGAAGGCCAGGGTCGCCGCGGACCCCATGGCGCCCCATCGTCCAAAGCGTAAGGCGCAGCGCGCGAAGCCGTACGTCGACGCTCCGGCGATGAACACGTGCAGCACGATGGACCAGTTGACCATCTCGGGAGCCGGAAGCCAGTAAAAGGGAAGATTGAGGGGGTAGAGGACCGCGCTCTGTATGTTGGCCAGGAAAGGCACTCCCATGAACAGGTAGGGGTTCCACAGCGGAAGGGAGCCCGAACGGATGGTCTCTGCTGCGTAGGCCTTGTACGGATAGAAGTAAGTGAAGACATCGAGGCCCGTCATCACCAGGTTGCCCAGCACGAGTCTGTAAAAGAAACCGAGCGTCAGCATGAGCAGGATGGCGATCACTGTCCAGTCGAGGACATGCTTGTTGTTGGCCGAGGACCGCAGGGAGTTCATGAAGTTGCTGGCTCGATGCGATAGATGGTGAAAGACACAGTCCCATCAGGTCGATAGGTCTGGTAGACTTCGTTCATCTCCCATCCGCCCGCGATGAGCACGGACCTCAGTTCGTCTGGATTAGTCCAACTGGGGAAGACGACGTACTTCTCCACCTGTGGAAGCTTCCGTGCGGAGTCGAGGACGAACTGATGATCGGGATACCAGTAGAAGTCCACGGGCTGGTCGAACATGTAGAACGAATAGTGCCAGGCCAGCCACTTATGGAAGATCACCGAACCGGGCGCGGCATGGGCCTTGAAGTACTCGGCCACGTCGTCTATCCCCTGAAAGGCTCCGTGGTCACCTCCCACAGGAAAGCCGTATCTCGAGGCGACGTGTGTCGGCTGGGCGAGGACCGCGGCCAGGAATGCAGCAAGTGCTGCAAGGTATGCCGTCTTGGCCCACGCTGGTCTAGTCAGCCTGTCGAGGAGGCCTTCGCAGGGCAGGAGGAGAACGCGAGCAAGCAAGACAGCGGCGACGGGCGCCAGACCCAACACGTATCGATCCCACACGCTGAAGCTCAGCACAGTGTGCAGCGCCACGAAGTAGACGAAGAAGGCGGCCATAGCCCAGTCCAGCAGCCAGCCGCGCCGTGTACGCCTTTTCCATAGGCCATAGCCCAGAAGCAGCGGCACTCCGCCGAGGAGCAAGTAGTTCAGGATCCGGGAGCCGGTTAGATACTGTAGCTGACGCAGCCAGGACAGGAAGCGCGGGACAACCCTCTCGGCAGGGACGATCTTCAAGCCACCGTACCGAGCTGCGCTGGCCGTGAGGAAGTTGACGCAGTGGACCCTGATCACCAGGTCCCAGCAGACCACAGCCAGGCAGACAGCCAGAAACCCCGCAGCCAGCCGTAGAAGGACGAAGCCGAAGCGGTTGCCAAGCCATTGCCGGCCGAAAGGCAGCGCGCCGAAAAACAGCAGAAGTGGCAGGAACAGGACAGCGGTGGGTTTGGTCATCACCGCCAGGCCCGCCGCCAGACCCGCTGCCAAGGGCCAGCGCTTGAGGGCCAGCAGACAGGAAGTCAAGATCAGGCAGACCATCAAAGGATCGGTAAAGGCCGTCGGTGCAAACTGGATGTCGAAAGGTGATAGAGCGAGGAAGAGAGAGCTCATCAGCGCCAGGCGGCGGTCGGCCAGTTCGAGACTAAGGTGGTATACGATCACTATCGATCCCAGGCTGGCCAGGACGTTAGGCAGACGAGCGGCGGTCTCGGTGGGGCCGAAGAGCTTGAAGAACAGTGCCAGTGTGTAGAGGAAGACGGGGGGTTTGTCCACGATCACCCCCTGCCTGAGGAATACGTCCTTCCCTGAGGCGATGAGCAATCCCCAGTAACTATACAGGGCCTCATCACCGTGGAAACGATTGACCGCGATGAGGCTAACTCTCAGCACTGCTGCGAGGACGACGACCACGGCCAGAAGGAGGTATGGCCGGGAGACCAGGCTCTGCACCTGCGATCGGCGATAGTACAGCGCGACGGTCAACTTGCAGGCCGCGACACCCATCACGCCGGAGAAGAAGAGCATCGTCCCAGCGTTGACCAGGAGAGTCGTGGCGGGGAGAAAGTAGGCCAGACATATCAGGAGCGGCATGTGGCACAGGGAGTCGAGGAGGAGAGCGCGGTTCAGGTCCAACGGAGCGTAGCGGCTCAGCATGAGGGAGTATGCCGCCCACAGAGTCACTACCGAAGCCACTCCCAGGAGAACCACCGCGCCGAAAAGAAGAGGGCTGTCGACCGCTTCGTACCCGTGTCGCCGCAGTAGCTCCGCTATGAAGAGGGAAAGTGACGCGCCAGGAAGCAAGACAAGGAGAGATGGCTTTCTGCTCATTCGGCCGCTCCGTCGAGGGGAAGTATCTGATAGAGCATCGAGCTGATTCGTGCAGGGTCGCCGAAGATAGGTACTGTGAGTTGGGCTCTGCTGATCACGCGATAGTGAGTTTGAGCGTACTCCAGGGTAGGTCCCAGTGCCTCCCCATCATCCAGCAGGTAAACGCTCGTGTTTTCGCGAAACATTTCGTCGATAAAGACTTCGAGCTCCTCAGCCGTCCAGAAGGCGGGGCGAAACGCTTGCCGGCCCGCGTACAGGTCCACAGGCCCATCGTTCAGAGAAGAGCCCACGACGCACGGCTCCACCGTGTTCGCCGCAAGTGCATCGAACCCTTGTCGCTCCTCCGCCGTGACGTAGCCGAAGCTGGCTCTATACGTCCCCCAGGGTCGTGACAGGATATTATAGGTGCGCAGTGAGGGCAAGAGGAGCAGAGCGAGGATGATCAGGACTCCCAGTGAATGGCGGCGATAGGAGACCTGCCCACGGAGGAGGGGTATCCTTCTCCACAGATCGGCTACCCCGTAGCCAACCAGGGCTAGCACCAGGGGGAAGAGGGAGAGCAGGTCCCGAAGTCTGAGGGCCTCGTATGGCAGGTGGATGGCCAGCACTCCCAGGAGTGCTGCCAGCAGCACGAGGAAGTATCCCCTTCTCTTCTCGTACAGGCGATAGGCTCCGTACCCCGCCAGTGGGCTCAGGTAGCCAAACTCGTTACCTGACAGTCCGCGCTCCCACATGAGACGTGCTGTGCCAGGGATATGGGTCAGGCTGAAGAGATCCAACTCTGTGGACTCCGGCGTGAGGAAGTGTCCAAAGACCCGCTGATGATAGAACAGGTCGGGAAGGGCGACCATCAACGAGACGAGGCCGAATAGGCCGAGAAACTCCCATCGCTGTCTCCGGGTCAGGGTGTCGCGGCCCAGGCAGAGCAAGGCCACGACCACGCACAGCCCTAGTGCTAGTTGGGTATGGCGGATGCAGTAGGCCCCACCGAAGCAGAGGCCTGCCAGCAGGGCATAGCGCCGGTGTGACCCTCGCATTCCTTTCATGATCAGCAGGACCGTCAGCACGGTGAATAACTGGGCTGAGGCATCTGCCATGGGCACCAGCAATCGGTCGATGTGCTCGTACGAGGTGGCCAGACAGAAGGCGGAGAACGCGCCCGCGAGCAATCGCTCCTCCCAGGGCCTGTCGTGCAGCAGCTCCCCCACCAGTGCAAAGAGGGCCAGCAGACAAAGAAGGCCGATCACTGGATTCACCAGATACAGGCCCTGTTCTCCCAGCAGCAGGTACCCGATGGACAGGATGGCAGGCCATCCTGGGGGCCAGTCGCTCGCCGAGCGGCCATCTCCCTGAAGAGGCGGCACCCGCACTTGATATCCGTAGTGCACCAGCGGCCACCAGGAGATGCCGAGGCCGCTCGCGCGGGGGAAGAGCGCGAACAAGTGAGTCGGGTCGCCGTGCTCCGCGATGTCCACCGCCATCTGCGTGTAGGCGTACGGATCATTGGCGGTAACGCCTCGCGTGCGATGCTTGAAGTACACAGCACTGGCCCAGAGGAAGACCAGGATCAACAGGGTGGTGCCCACCAAGGTGGTGTACCTCTTCTCCCGACGATGTCTCAGCAGCAGGAGGAATCCCTGGCAGAGGACCACGTACGCCACGGAGGCAAGCAGAAGCGCCTCCACGTTGAGCACCGAGGACATGGGCTCGGGGTAGGCGAACCCATCGTAGAGGGGCAACGGCTGGCTGAGCACGTTCGCGCAGACGCGTCGCGCCAGGGCTGACAGGTAGGCGAACCAGAGCGGAGTGAGAGCCTCGAGGTGCAGGATAGGTTTCCTGTTCCGCAGCGAGAGCACCAATTGGGGGCTCAGGAGCAGCAAGAACAGGCCGATCATCCAGGGGTAGGAGCGCCCCACGTACGGGGCCACGAGCATCAGCCCTTGCAGATGAGATGCCAGCAGCACCACCGTCGCCACAGGAGCGGTCGACGGCTGCTCCTCCTGCCACGAGAAGGTGAGAAGGGCCAGTTGTCGTCTGAGGAAGCCGCCCTCGTGACCCCACTGCAAGAGACACACCGCCCATCCCGCAGCACTCACGAATGTACCGCCGTAGAGCAGGATTCTGGTCGATAGATAAGGAATGACCAGCAGGCGAGAGCCCATCAGCAGCAGTACCCCCGATGACCAGGGGATCTGAGCAAGCACGAGCCACCGTATGATGCGGGAGGGTCTCCGTGCGAAGAAGGTCAGGAAAACGCTGACTCCCAGGCCTGCGGCAAACAGGGCCATCAGTGCCAGGTGAAGCTGTAGATCGTGGGGGGGAAGTGGTCCAGGTCGGGGATCGAAGAGATATGCTAGATTAAGCAACTCCCTGCTCCTCAAGCTGCACCATTATAGTGCACGGGCGGCGGCGTGGCAAACAACTGGTCGACGAGAAGAAGGGCGTCGTGCATCCACAGTGCCCCGAAGTGGAGAGAAGCCAAAAACAGGATGTGGGGGTTCAGACCGGCTGGGTCGCTCTGGTGGAGGTCATTGATCAGTGCTCGCAGATGGGAATCGGAGTTCGCTTGTGGCGACTCCTGGAGACCATCCGCCGAACTCTCTCCACAACCTCATCGCTGCGACCGTCTGTCTGGGAGCCTTGCAGGGCGACGAGAGCTCGATCCAGTTCCGCGTAGGAGATCCCCATCTCGTCTTCATCGGTCTGTCCCTGCCACAGGCCCGCACCAGGCGGCTTGTCCAGGATCTCCGCGGGGATGCCCAAGGCCTCACCCAGGGCCCTCACCTCTGTCTTGAACAGACCACCGAGAGGGAGGAGGTCGACTCCACCATCACCGTACTTGGTGAAATACCCCGTGAGGAGCTCGCTCCTGTTGCCTGAGCCCACCACGAGGAAGCCGAGCTCGTTGGCGTAGTAGTACAGGGCGATCATCCGCAAGCGGGGCTTCAGGTTCGCTGCGGAAAGCTGGCCGCCCGGCGGCAGGATGCTCAGCAGCAGGTCAAACACAGGGCCCAGGTCGATGGTCTCTGTGGGAATCTCGAATCTCTGGGCCAGCCGCCGCGCGTGAGCTTCGTCCAGCGGGTCGCTGTGACAGGGGAGAATCAGCCCACGCACGGCATCGGGATCTTCGAGAGCTGTCCTGCAGAGTACGCCGACTACGGAAGAGTCCAGCCCGCCGCTCAGCCCGACCACGATGCCGGGAACACCCACCATCTTCACTTGGTGCCGAATCCAGTGTGATATATCGTCGATCAGAGCGGTCGGGTCTGGCTTATTCGGCTTTTCCAGCTTCATGGGCGAGAACGATGGCTTCAGCGACTTCCTTCATAGGCTTCCGCTGGTCCATACTGGTCTTTTGAATGCGGCGGAAGGCGTCTGCCTCGCTCAAGCCCTGGGTATCCATGAGAATCCCCTTGGCCCGATCGACGAGCTTCCTGGTTTCCAGCGCCTCTTTGAGATCCTCCACCTCTTTTTCCAGATCTCGGAACTCGTTCCATCTCCGCAGCGCCACCTCGATGGCCGGCGCCAGGTCTGCCTCATGGAACGGCTTCACAATATAGGCCATCACGCCTGCTTCCTTGGCCCGGTCCACGAGGTCCTGCTGGCTGTAGGCGGTAAGGAGGAGCACAGGTGCGATTCTCTCCTCCGTGAGTATCCTACCAGCCTCGATACCATCCATGCCCGGCATCTTGATGTCCATGATCACGATGTTGGGCTTCAGTTCGCGCGAGAGATGAACCGCGCTCTCACCGTCCCCGGCTTCCCCTACCACCAGGTATCCGAGGCTCTCGAGCATTTCCCTGAGGTCCATGCGAACGATGGACTCGTCATCTGCTACGATCACTCTAGGCTGCTCCATTTTACATCACCCCCTAATGGTGTTTTCGGGAAGGTCACAGTGGCCTGGACTCCATCACCGTCCCTCAACTCGAACCTCCCTTTCAGGTCGTCCTTGACCAACGTCTGTACAATGGTCAATCCCAAATGGCTATTGTGTTCCAGATCGAAGCCTTGGGGCAGTCCCTGGCCAGTGTTCCCTATTCGCAGCGTGACCATGTCGGCTCCGTCTCGGAGTTCGACCAGAACCTCTCCGCCCTCTGTGGGCGAGAACCCGTGCTCTAGGGCGTTCTGCAGCAGTTCGTTGATGATCAGGGCGCATGCTGTGGCTTGTTGGGTAGGGAGATACACATTGGGGCCCCGCAGCTTGAAGCGGATCCCCTCTTCGTCTCTCACGACGCCCTCGCGCATCTGGTCCAGAATCCTTCTGGTCACGTCCTTGATATTGATCACGCGTGACTCATGCTCCGATAGGAATTCGTGCACGGCCGCGACGCTGAGGATGCGGCTTACACTGTCAAGCAGCATGTGCTGCACCTGCTTGGAGTCTGCCCTGCGGGCCTGCAGCCGCAGTAGAGAGGCGATGGTCTGGAGATTGTTCTTCACACGATGGTGTATCTCCTGGATCATCGCCGCTCTTATCCTGGCCTCCTTTTCGACACGGCGGGCTTCTGTGGCATCGTGAATCAGGAGGAGCACAGCCGTGACGTCTCGCTGCTGCGGCTTGGGCAACCGCAACAGCCGGCGTGACAAGGGCATCACGTCGGCCTGGGTGAAGACAGGGATCGCTCTTCTGATCCACACCCTGTCTCCCTCGCGCGCCTCCTCTTCCAGGCAGCGCTTCTCCTCGAGAACTTTCTCCACGAACTTGTCGTCCCCGGTGACGATACCGGACAGCTCTTTCTTCTCCAGCGTGTCCATATATCGCAGCCTGCGGTACAGGTTCGTGGCGATGTCGCTAGCGTAGCGGATCCGGCGGCGAGGGTCCACGAGCAGAATACCGTCTTGCTCGCCAAAGGCGGTGAGGGTATCCAGACCGTCCAGCTCGTCCTGGAGGACCATCGATTGCAGTCTCTCGATGGCCTTGCGGAACCTTATGGGCCGGTGGCGGTGGCGTTCGTGCTCTATCATGGTCTTTTCAACCGACAAGGCCGCAACGACGCTCCCGTCAACGCCGTAGATGGGCAGCGCTTCCTGTATGACAGGCGCGCCCTCGGCCCTTACCCCTTGAGTCCCCTTGATAGAGTCTCCCGTGCTGAGAGCATCGAGCACCGCAGGCTTCTCCGGCGCCACTATGACCTGACCCAGCACAGACTGGTCGTAGATGGGCGGAACCGAGTGGGGCCCCGCCTGGGAGACCACCACGGCACCCCCCCCGGCCAACCGGCAATACAGCAGCAGATCCGCCCGGCTGATGTCCGCCAGAATCGGCAGGTTCCTCTCTATGCGTCCGAGAATCTGCTGGTTCTCGTCCGAGATGTCAGGGCACTGGAAGGTCGCTGTGTCCATGCTCCGCGCTCAATGACCGTTCACGTGTCCATATATCGAGAATGGCCGACAGCATAGCGGGCTGCCGGCCATTCGAACGTAACATAGCGCCCGTTGCAAGGCGGACGGGTTGACTCCCCGCTACGCCGAATATCCTTTGGTCGGGGCGAGAGGATTTGAACCTCCGACCACTTGTACCCCATACAAGTGCGCTACCTGGCTGCGCTACGCCCCGACGACTCGCCACCGATCATGACTATTATAGCAGAAACGCGCCCTCTTGACAAGCCCGACTCGTTGCCCGCTGACAGCGGACTGTGTCTCTTCCCTGTGTCGGCGAAGTCCCGATTCACTCCTTGGGCTCTTCGGCAGGGACGAGTTCTTCCAGCGAGATCTGCCTGGGTTTCATGTCGAAGACCGTGCAGAAATTGTCCACGACTCGTTCGGCCACCATAGTTATGTCTACCGATCGACCCAGGGCCTTCTCCATGGAGGTGATTTCCTTGTCTGTCAGGCCACAGGGTACGATGAGCTGGAAGTGGGAGACATCCTGCTCGACATTCAGTGCGAAGCCGTGGTAGGTGATCCAGCTCTCGATGCGTACTCCGAGGGAGGCGATTTTCCTCCGGTCGTCCAGCCACACGCCGATGTTGCCAGGGAGTCTTCTGGAGGCCATGCCGAAGTCGGCCAGCGTGCGAATGAGCACTTCCTCAAGACAGTGCATGTACCAACCAACGTCCGTGTGGTGCTGCGTGAGGTCCATGATGGGATACCCCACCAGTTGGCCAGGGCCGTGATAGGTTACGTCCCCTCCCCGCTCCACGCGGTGAACCTGGATTCCGTGTTCATGTAGCCACTCGCGCGAGGCTAGGATATGCTCCTCGTTTCCCCGGCGACCCAGAGTTATGACCGGAGGATGCTGAAGAAGCAGGAGCATGTCGTTGATTCTACCCTCACGTCTCGCTGTTACGAGCTGGTGCTGTAGCTCCAGCGCGTGTTCGTAGGGTTGCAGCCCCAGGTTCGATACGTCAAGCGTTTTCATGGGCACTTCGCCGGGTTCGACACTCCTCCACCCGCTCAGTCACGATCCCGGCACTGCCAATAGGATGGTGGCTTCACCGGGTGAAACGTAGCCGCAGCAGGGTCCACAGGGTGGGTAAACCATCGAAGGGGGTCAACTTCTTCTCAGTCCGAGGAGAGTACCATATGGGCACCTGACGGATGCGGTGTCCCTTTCTCAGAACCTGGGCTGTGATCTCAGCCTCGATGGCGAACCCGTCGGCGCGAAGGTCGATCTCATCAGCCACTTCTTTGGCCATCAGCTTGTAGCAGGTCTCCATGTCTCGGAGGTCTGACCCGTAGAGCAGATTGGCTACTGTGGTGAGAAACCGGTTGCCCAGCCGCATGTGCCACTTCTGTTGGTCCAGAGACCGCACCCCGTAGACCACCTTCGCCTGCCCGTCTGCGAGCGGCTGGAGGAGCTTGTGGAAATCCTGAGGGTCGTACTCCAGGTCGGCGTCTTGGATGATGACCGCATCTCCACTGGCTGCCGCCATCGCGGTCCTGATCGCCGCGCCCTTCCCTCGGTTTGTGTCGTGACTCAAGGCCATGAGCCCTGGTTGTCTGATGGACAGCAGTATGTCTCGCGTCCGATCAGTGGAGCAGTCGTCCACGACGATGATCTCCTTGTCCACGTCCACTTCCGAGACCCGCCTGATGACCTCTGCGAGCGTCTGTTCCTCGTTGTACGCGGGGATCAGTACCGAGAGTCTCATGGCCACTCCCCAAGTGCTAGCTTTATGCTCTGCGTCTGATGAGACCTTGAATTATAGTGCAAGCCCATCGCCAAAGACAAAAGATGCAGGGCAGGTCCCTGCCCTGCTTGCTTGGCTCGGTTACGAGACCTTATAATAGCCCGTGTGTGATCTTAGCCTGGAAGCCAGTGGAAATCGCCTGAGCTCCGGCCCAACTCATCTCTAAGAGGACGATGAGCCAGATGGAAAGTAGAGCACTATTAGAAGCAGCCTATGGCCTGCGTGACACGCTTGTGGTCCTGCGCCGCAGGATCCACCAGCACCCGGAACTGGGTTTCGAGGAGCTGGAGACAGCCCGGTTGGTTGCCGAAACCTTGACCTCCCTGGGACTCAGCGTGGACACCGGCGTCGGGAAGACGGGTGTCGTTGGCCATCTGGGCCACGAAGGGCCGATAGTGGCTCTTCGAGCGGACATGGATGCGTTGTCTATCTCAGAGGCCAACGATCTGCCCTATGCTTCACACGTTCCAGGGGTGATGCATGCCTGCGGTCACGATGCCCATACCGCCATGACTCTGGGTGCGGCCATGATCCTCTCCGAGATGGAGCTACCCGGGCGTGTGCGCTTTCTGTTCCAGCCTTGCGAAGAGAGGACCGATGCCGAGGGCAAGAGTGGCGCCATGAGACTGGTGGATGAAGGCGTGATGAGGGGAGTGGACGCGGTCGTGGCCCTGCACGTTGAGCCCAGGGTGGAGACCGGTCAGGTGAAAGTGGGAGAAGGGCCCATTTGTGCGGCTGCTGATTCATTCGAGGCCACCATCGTGGGCTCCGGGTGCCACGGGGCCTTTCCCCATTTGGGTGTGGACCCCGTGTTTATCAGCGCTCAGGTCATCACGGCGATCCAGGGTATTGTCTCGCGCCGCATCGCGCCCGAGGAACCGGCCGTCATCACCGTGGGCTCGATTCATGGCGGTACGGCGGCTAACGTGATTCCTCCTCAAGTGCTGCTCAAGGGCACCATCCGGAGCATGAAGGAGGATGTGCGTCGCCAGTTGTGGGAGGAACTGCGTAAGTCGCTCGAACTCTCGAGGGCCCTGGGTGGCGAGTTCCAGCTCGAGATCCACCCTGGATTCCCGGTGCTCAGCAATGATGCGGCGATGGCTGGGCTGATCCGCCGGGTGGCCACCGACCTCCTGGGAGAGGAGAATGTGCATCCGGAGACAGCCGAGATGGGCGCTGAGGATTTCAGCGTTCTGGCCAGCCAGGCCCCAGGTGCCATGTTCTCCCTCGGCGTGAAGCATCCAGGCAGCACGAGGACATTCCAACTTCACAGCCCGGACTTCGACCTGGACGAGGAGGCGTTGCCCATCGGAGCTGCGATCCTCGCTGAGACCGCTCGCAGATACCTGAGCGGAGGCAGCGCATGAAGGCGACTCCCGCGTGCATTCCATGTTACCTCAACAGGCCCTCTCCGCGGCGAGAGAGGTGACCGATGACCCCGACCTGCAACGCACGGTGCTCAACGAGGTGGCCAGACTCCTCCCCGGATTGCCACTGCACGCCACGCCTGCGCACAACTCCACCCGCGTGCTCTGGCGTGCTCAGGAGGTGTTGGGTTGTGCCGACCCCTTTGCCTCGAAGAAGCGGCACTATAACGAGCTGGCTCTGAGGATGTATCCTCAACTGCGCGCCCTGGTCCAGGACTCAGATCAGCGTCTGAGCACAGCCATCAGGGTGGCGGCAGCGGGGAACGTCATCGACTTGGGGATTCTCGGCCGGGACGACGTGGACCTGATGGGCGTCTTGGACGAGACAGTGAGCCGGGGGTTCGTGCTCGATGAATGCGGAGTTTTCGAGCGCAAGCTGGCCGGTGGGCAACGGATTCTGTACCTGCTCGACAACGCGGGGGAAGTGGTCTTCGACCGGGTGCTCGTTGAGGAACTGGCCGCGAGAGGCTTGCAGGTCACGGTCGCCGTCAAGGGGCAGCCAATTCTCAATGATGCGACCATGGAAGACGCTGTCATCGCGGGACTGGACCAGGGCGCCTGCCTGATCAGCAACGGGTCCCCGATGATTGGCACGGATCTGGGGACCTGCTCTGCGGATTTCCTGCGTTTCTTCGAGGATGCTGATCTCATCCTGAGCAAGGGCCAGGCCAACTTCGAGACGCTCAACGACACGGCCGAACACATCTTCTTCGTCCTCAGGGCCAAGTGCCCAGAGGTGGGAAGGGAGCTGGGAGTGGCCATGGGGGATGTGGTGGCCACCTTCAACCGATCTGGCCGCCAGACGCGATGACGTGGTGACGCGCTGCCGGTGTGCTCCTCTCGCCTGGACGGATGACTCAATCTGGGAGGCCGTTGGTAGACGGGTGATGCACGCGAACCTGTTCATAGAGCACCTCCAGAGCCTTCCCTGGTACCAGGGGCAGGTCTGCCACGTGGAGCACATCCCGGCGCGGGAGGCGCGGTACGGAAACCTGGCCAGGCCGCTGCCTGGTCCTCTGCAGGAGGCTCTGGAAGGGGGGGGCATCTCGGAACTCTACGCCCACCAGGCTGCTGCCATCGGCGCCGTGCGGGACGGACGTCACGTGGCGGTGACTACTTCTACCGCCAGTGGTAAGACGTTGTGCTATAACCTGCCTGTCCTGGAAAGCCTGTACGACGATCCCGGCGGTCGGGCCTTGTACTTGTTTCCTACCAAGGCGTTGGCTCAGGATCAGATGCGAAACCTGGGGGAGCTGGTGCGCTCAGCGGGGTTGGATCTGGTGTGTGGCACCTATGATGGTGACACGCCGCGGGCGGCGCGTGGTCGTATCCGCAAAACAGCGTCCATACTCCTCACCAACCCCGATATGCTACACATGGGGATTCTCCCCAATCACCGTTTGTGGGCTCAGTTCCTGACGCGTCTCCGGTTCGTCGTCGTGGACGAAGCTCACGCCTATCGAGGTATCTTCGGTTCGCACGTGGCCTGTGTCTTGCGACGGTTGAGACGTCTTTGTCGGCGATACGGCTCCGAGCCTGTGTTCATATGTTGTTCAGCTACGATTGCCAACCCGGCCGAGCACGTCGCCAACCTGACGGGCTTGCTGCCAGTGGTGGTCGCTGACGATGGTTCTCCCCGAGGGTGCAGGGACTTCGTGCTCTGGAACCCGCCTCTGGTGGATGAGAGGAAGAGTGCGCGTCGAAGTGCCAACGTGGAAGCTTCCCACCTCTTTGCTGAGCTAGTGCGCCACGGGTTGCGAAACATCACCTTCACCAAGGCCCGCAAGGTTGCAGAACTCATCCTGCACTACAGTCGGGAGATGCTGGCGAAGGAAGATCCTGACCTGGTGCCCCTGGTCAGGTCGTATCGGGCCGGGTATCTGCCTCGAGAACGCCGGGAGATCGAGCAGGCTCTCTTCCAGGGGAAGCTTCTGGGGGTCACCGCTACCACGGCGCTGGAACTGGGAGTGGACATCGGGGCTTTGGATGCCACAGTGCTGGTGGGCTATCCAGGCACCGTGGCGAGTACCTGGCAGCAGGCGGGGAGATCTGGACGAGGGGCGCGGGATTCTGTCTCCTTCCTCATCGGTCTGGACAATCCACTGGATCAGTACTTCATGCGCCATCCAGAGCATCTGTTCGGCAGTAGTCCTGAGAATGCGCTATTGGACGCCGGCAACGTCCATGTGCTGCGCGGGCACCTTCCGTGCGCCGCCTATGAGATGCCCTTGAGCAGTGGGGATCTGGACATCTTCGGCAGCAGGTTTGCGAACGCCGTCGACGCACTGGTGGAGAACGGCGACTTGAGGCCCAGGGGGCCACGGTGGTACTACCCTTCCAGGGACTACCCAGCCGAGCGCGTCAGTATCCGCGCCGCGTCGAGTGAGGGCTACCTGCTTGTCGACGAATCACAGGGCAGCAATGTTCTGGAAGAGATTGACTCGGCCACAGCCTTCCGGCGCATCCATCCCGGGGCGGTGTATCTGCACCAGGGGGAGTGTTTCGTCGTTTCAGAACTGGACCTGCGGAGGCGCGTCGCCCGAGCGAGACCTGTGGAGGCGGACTATTACACACAACCACGGGAGATCAACGAGCTATCTGTCCTACGCTGCTCGCGAGAGGAGCAACTGGGCAAAGCGCAAGTCTGCTACGGAGAGGTGGAGGTGACCGAACAGGTCATCGGGTACAGGAGGAAACAACTTTTCTCCGATAGTGTGTTGGGTGAAGAGGACCTGGATCTCCCACCTCGGTCCTTCGAGACCACCGCTTTGTGGTTCGACGTACCCCGGGTCGCTCGGGAGCGGGTGAGTCGTAAGGGCCTCGATTTTCAGGGTGGCTTGCACGCCGTGGAGCACGCGGCGATAGGCATCTTGCCGCTCTTCGCTATGTGTGACAGGCAGGATATCGGCGGTCTTTCCACGCCTCACCACGCTGATACCGGCAAGGCGCAGATCTTCATCTACGATGGCTTTCCAGGGGGCGTTGGTATCACGGAGAAAGGCTTCGAACTCCTCCCGGAGCTGTGGGAGGCCACGCTGCGCACAATCGCGGAGTGCCCATGTGAGGCAGGATGCCCCTCTTGCATCCATAGTCCCAAGTGCGGCAACAACAACGAGCCTCTGGACAAAGCCGCCGCTCTGGTCATTTTGAAAGCCCTGCTGGGGGCCAAGAGCACAGCGAACGCGTCAGCCGATCGCGCAACCCGCATCGAGCCCACGCACCACCGCCCCAGCAGAGAGCTCAGTCACTCACGTTGAGCCATCGTCCTGGAGAGTGGGCGGACGCCGTCTGCTCACGATCGACCTCAGACCGCGCAGTTCCTCGGAGCGAGTCGCCACGGAGATGGTCAGGAAGACGACACCTCCGATAAGCACTCCCCCGCCCGCCCTCAGGACCACGTGACTTGTTCCGTTGGCGGCCGTGAACCAGAGGATGGCCAGCCCCATCACGGTGGAGGCAAACCCGGTCTTCATCGCCGAGCGCACGAGCGCCAGCCCGTCAAAGCCACCCAGGCGGCCGCGGATGAGCACCAGCAGAATCACTATCTCAAAAACCGTAGCCAGAGAGTTAGCCAGGGCCAGTCCACCGTGCTGCAAGGGCGTGATCAGCGCCAGGCTCAGGATTATGTTAAGGAGCATCGCTCCCGCGCCAACGATCACCGGGGTGCGCGTGTCGTGCATGGAGTAGAAGCCCCTGGTGAGGATTTCCAGCGCAGAGTGGGCCACCAGTCCCAGGGCGTAGAACTGGAGTGCCCAGGCCACCGCCTGGGTGGACGAAGGGTCGAATCTGCCCCGTTGCAGAAGCAGCTGGGTGACCGGCTCTCCCAGGACGATCAGGGCCACGGTGGAGGGAATGGAAATAAAGATGATCAGGCGCAGTGTCTCGGTGAGCGCGGCTCGAAGCTCGTCCGCTCTGCCCATGGCGGCCAGCTCGGAGAAGGTCGGGAAGGCCGCGGTGGCGATGCCCATGGCGAATATGCCTTGTGGCAGCATCATCAGCAGCCATGCATAATTCAGGGCGGCGAGACTCCCTTCGGCGAGCCTCGAGGCCAGGAAGGTGTTGACCAGGAAATTGATCTGCACCGTGGCCAGCCCGAGCATCCGGGGCAACATGAGACGTCCGACCTCCTGAACACCTGGGTGGGACACGTCGATTGCTGGACTGTACGACATGCGCTGCCGCGCCAGTTGGGGGACCTGGATCCCCAGGTGCATGAAAGAACCGGCAACCACACCCACGGCTAGGCCATGAATTCCCATTGTGGGGGCAAGAAAGACGGCGCCGCCGATGATGCAGAGGTTGTAGACCGCAGGCGCCAGCGCGGGCAGCAGGAAATGCTGGCGCGAGTTGAGGATGCCCATGATCACGCCGCTGAGACCGAAGACCACTGGCGAAACGAGCATGATGCGCATCAGTTGCACCGTCAGCGCTTGCTCGCCAGCCGTGAAGCCCGGCACCACGATGGTCTCCACCATCCAGGGAGCGAGCAGTCCTGCCAGGACGGCGCAGACGGTGAGTACCACCAGCACGAGGTTGATGATGGAACTGGCGAGACGCCAGGCCTCACTCTCCTGATCGCGTGCCAGATAGGTGGTGAAGGTGGGGATGAACGCGGAACCCAGCGCGCCGCCCGCGATCAACTGAAAGATGAGATCTGGAATGCGGAAGGCTGCCAGGTACGCGTCGAGCTCGCGCGTGGTCCCAAACTGCCTCCCGATGATGATCTCCCGACCGAGTCCGAGGGCTCGACTCAGGATGAAAGCTCCGATCACCAGGGTGGCCGCACGCGCGACTCTGATCCTCCGTTCCTCATCCATAGACCGCTCTCACCGACCTCGCAGCCAGACGCGGAATCGGAACCCCACCTGAGGCTCGTTCCATGACATTGCGCCCCTCATCGAGTTGTGCTAGAGTCTGGTGTGGTCGCGCCCGTGAATGATTCCATAGGAGACCAGTCCAGCGACAAGGCTCCACCCGACGCCGGGAGCCTTGTGGAGAGGGGCATACTGACCGCACGTGCCCTCGACTTCCTGGAGCTCTGCCTCGCCTCCAGGCTGAATCTGGCTATCTCCGGCCCCTCCAGGAGTGGTAAGAGAGCGCTTCTCCATAGCCTTGTCCCCTACATGGCTGGCGATGGCCAGATCCTGGCCGTCCAGAACCCTGGCGAGCCTTCGCTGGAGCGTCCGGGAATAACCTCCCTCAGAGCCCACCTAGAATCCGAGGACGGCGGCCCTGGCATCAGCCGTCAATATCTTCTCAGCCTCGTGCCCAAGATGCATCCGACGGGGCTCCTCCTCGACCGAGTCGAGGGCGCCGAGGCCGTGCTTCTGATACGACTCCTCCTCACGATGGACGGCGTGATGTTCTCCATCGTGGCCGAGTCTCCTGCGGATGCGCTTCTCACTCTGGAGAATCTGGCACGCGTTCACGGAGAGGGCGCGGAACCTGGCTTGGCAAGACACATTCTGTCGACCGCTCTCCAGTTGATCGTTCAGTTGGGTACGGTGCAGGACGGCGGTACCGCGGTGGTCAGCCTGACGGAAGTGGCCGAAGCAGAGGAGGACTGCCGCGTACTCCGTGAGATCTTTGCATACCGGGCGCCGGACCTACCAGAGGACGAGCAGACCGGGCCCGAGGAACACCTCCGTCCCACGGGCGTGAAACCGCTCTTCTTGGACAGAATAGAGACTCTGGGGATTCCGGTACCAGAGCACATCTTTCTCTGACGGCGATGCAAAAAAGGAGCCGCTGCTCGTCGATCAGTAAACGGTGCGGCTCCCTCCCACAGGACCTTGTTCTCTACTCAAGGATAGGTCTTACACCATAGTGAGTCCGCATCTCGTGTCCCTGGAGGACCCGCAGTAGGGTCTTGGGATCGCTCTTGCCCATTCTCTCGTGAATCTCCGTCACCGACATGGGGGTATCGCCGTCGGCGATCAGAATGCGGAAAACAGCCGTGGCCAGAGGCGTGGCACGAGTCACGTATTCCTCTTTTCTGCTGCAACACTCACGAAGGCAGTACCTGAGGCCGTCCACGACGGTAACCTCTCCCGTGCTGGGGTCCACCCAATCGATGTCCTGAGAATCCGAGTAGTTCTCGAATCTCGCGCTGCATTCGCTGCACAACTGGTCGCGGATGAGTAGCCTGATATCGCGACCTCGATCATTCCACCAGTCGTAATCCACGCGGAACTTGGTGTTGATGTCCGGCCGCACCAACTTCGTCACCGGTGCCTCCCCTCTAAGCCTTCGGACCGCGTGAGTCCAAAATGGCTTCGTCCCACGTCAACCTGATCCTGTTACTCTGTGCATCGCTCCTCCCGGGGTCATGCACGTAGTAGCCGTCTTCGTCAACGTAGAAACAAGGATACGGTTCCTGCTCGAAGATGGCTTCCAAGATCCTGGCTGGCAGAGGCCTCTCTATGTTGACAGCTACGTAGAGGTCGCTGAAACTTGCGCGGTAGACGATGCCAAGTCCGCGCAAGAGCTTCTCGCCGACGCGCTGGAAAGCGGTCTTCAGCAGCAGTGAGGTCACTTGCCTCTCGCTCTCGTCCAGCAGGCTCAGCGCCTCGAGAGCGCTGAAGCGTGATCTGGGCATACTCATCTCTTCGTCCAATTGGCATCTGAGGCTAAGCCTGCGAAAGACGGGTTTTCCCCCCTCTTCGTAGTCCAGCATCTCCATCCTCGTGGCTGGTCCGGAGAGATAATCAAGCTCGTAGACGCCATCGGTTTCCGAAGAACGGGTGCGCCGCACCCGTATCGTTGCTCCAGGAGCAAGCTCGTGTGTTTCGAAGAATCTCCTCAGTTCCGCACTTCCCCACCACCCGAGCCGGCGGTCCGACGGATAATACACCACCACAGGGAAGTGCTCGGCCCCCGACACCGGACGCAAATGCAGTAGCGTGCAAGATTGGCCTTCGAGAAGAGGTTCGAGCAGCAGGTCTCTGGCGCCAGCATCGTACGGGAGGTGGCCCCAGCACCAATCGTAGAAAGTCAAGACGTGAGACCATTCCTTCTCCTGGCTAGGAGCTCGGCGTTCGAGGCCGCCGCCTGGCACTATCTCTACCACGTCGTCCAGAAGGTGACTAAGCGAGATATCTCGAGGACCCTGCCCGAAGCGCATACTCTTTGCCTCTGCCACTCTGGGCAAACACCAATCCGTCGTCGACTTGGTCCCCGCGAAGGTGAACCTCTCCTGCTTGTCCGAAGCGAGGGCATGATTGAGCGAGAACATCTGCACGGCCTGACTGGTCTCGGCGGGCGTCTCCAGCACGTCCATTATCTCCCGGGCGCCGGAGAACCCGGCCGCGAGATCCAGGACCGCTTCTGCCAGGTTGAGGTGTCCTTCCTGTATGGGCACCAGGAAACCTTTGAGGAACCATTCATTGCCGAATTCCACGAACTCCGGGCTCTCGCGCAGACCAACGAGCACCGCCGGTGTCACATAGGTCCCATATCTCTCGAACAGAGTTGCGGCCACGGAGTCCAGATCGTCCAGGCTGACGTCTTCATCCTGATTCACCTGAATGAAGTTCAACGCGTGGGGATGAGAAAGGCTGGAGGCGAACTCTCTCACCTCACCGTCTCCTTGCATCCTCACCTGGATGACCTCAAACGGTTCGTAATCGGGGTGCCGCCCCGGGCGTACACCCACCACAGTGCCGACGGCATCTCCCAAGGCTGAGAATACGAGATTGTCGCCTTCCGCGTACGCCTCTCGGGGCTGATAGACTCGGCCCTTCGCCTCCCTGTCCTCCCAGGCGGCTTTCTCGTTCTCTACGCGCCTCTCCATCAACCGGCGGGTCAGAACGTCGACTGTTAAAGGAGCTTCCTCTTCGATCAGGAGTTCGGACAGATACTCCAAGTCTCCACTGACTAACTCGAAATCCTGCCAGTATCTCAAGGTGAGGGTATCGAGTCGTATCTCGTTCATGACTGTCCAGCGCCTCCGAGCACGCAACGCTCTGTAACCTCATAGATTATACCACCCTCTTGGACCGATGTAAAGCTGGACAATCCCCTCCAAAGCGTGTATGATGAGAGTGTGGACAAATCGGCCGAAAGGAGCATAGCGGTTGCCAGCAACAGAGTCTGCCAAGAAGAGACTAAGACAGAACGAGAAGCGGAGACTGCATAACCGGCTCTACCGTTCTCGCGCTCGAACCTACGTCAAGCGCACCAACGAGTTGATCGGTGAGGGTAGTTGGGACGAAGCCGCCCTGGTCGCACAACTGGCTGGGGGTGCGCTCGACAAGGCCGCCCAGAAAGGCGTGCTGCACAAGAGGAACGCATCTCGCAGGAAGGCGAGGCTCTACAGGCGACTACAACGGGCGCGCTCCGAGGCGGGAGAGTAGTCGCGTACTGAGGCTGAGGCCTTCCTGTCGCTCAGTTCTGTTCGGTGAAGGGCATCGCTGGTCCAATGGCGATGTCTTTTGCTTCGCGGGGTTGGAGACGGGCCGGTCGTCCGACCCATCCCGGGCGTCGCTATAGCGGGGAACAGGCTGTTCACGCGAGGCACAGTGGCACGCGATGGCGGAGGGCCTGCGCTCTATGGCCTTCTCTGACCCCGCTGGTGCACCGAAGATGCTCGTCGGGCCGATGACCTGATGCGGAACGCAGGATCAGTACCAGTAGAAGGTGCGCGTCTCGCTCTGATGGCTGATAGGCTCGCTGACGGGGCTGCCCTCAGCCTCAGTCTCGACCAGGCGGACGACGGTAAGCTGCCATTGGATGAGGTGCGACTCAGCGTCCTCGGGCGGGCGCAACTCCAGGGACACACGGTATGAGTTGGCCTTGGTGAACTCCGTAACCAGCTCCCCTTCGGCTCCCTCGACGGCCGCTGATCGGATGGAGATCGAGTACCATTCGTCCTCGCCCAGCAACCCCACGGACAACCAGTTCAGCAGGATTGGCACCTCAGCTTCTTGCTCACGGAAGACCCATCCGTCTGGTGGTCCCAGCAGGGTGGGATCAGGATAGATGAGCTGCGAGAGGACGGTGGGCGTGGGTGGGCCTCCGATCCCTGGCGTCTCCGTGGAAGAGATACGTCCAGGTATTTGCAGAGTCTGACCCTCCCGTATGGAATCGGGATTGACTATGCCGTTGGCCTCCATGAGCTCGTCCAGAGTCACGTCGAAGCGGCTGGCGATCTCTGATAGACTATCTCCTGACTGCACTACGTAAGTCGTCGGTTCCGGCTGCGGCGAGGCGCCGGACACAGGCGTCTCTGAGACCTGCGGATTGGCGCCAGGCGAGGGCGTTTCCACCGGAATGACCAGCTCCTGTCCGATCTGTATCATGTGATTGGGGAGATCGTTCGCCGCCATGATCGCTTCCACCGGGACGCCAAACTGAGCGGCGATGAGACTGAGGGTGTCACCGCTCTGCACGATGTACGTAGTGACTTCCGGAGTGGCGGTCTCGGTCGGAGCCAAGGTGGGAGTGGACGTTGCCGTAGGAGTGAAAGTGGGAGTCGAGGTGAGCGTCGGGCTTGGAGTGGGGGTGTGGTAGGTGCCGAACTGTAGCGCTCTCCACGGCTTGACGAACCACAACGCCACCAGCAACACCACGGCTGCCACAGCACCGAGCAGGGGCGCGGGGGGAACCATGGACAGAGACACCTGGGGCAGGAAGCTTCTCCCCCCCCGGAGGGGTGCTCCGCACATCAAGCACGTTTTCGCTCCCTCGGCGACCCTGGCCCTGCATTCAGGGCAGCGCCGCGCAAGCTGCTTGACCTGCACGCGGTAGCCACAAGCCGGACACCTCCCGCGGCCCCCCCTGAAGGTGGCGCCGCAATTCGGACACTTCACGGTCGGGTTCTCCCTCAGAGACTTCTCTGTGATAAACAGCGACATTATACCAGACCCACTGTCCACTGGCAACAAGGCAATGGTTGACTATGGGGGATAACGTGTGTAGAATATTGGGCGCACGTTATCCAGAGGAGGGGGACGATGCCCCTGGAGGCAGTAGTCATTGGACGCGACCTGGCACTAGTTCTGCTCATGGCCGAGGCCACCGTGCTCGCAGTGCCTCTCGTGATTGTCCCCTTCTTCGCCATCAGGTACTTGCGACGCTTCAAGCCCCCAGTCCGGTCAACCCTCCGCCACATACGACAGACAACCGGGGAGGTAGAGAAGGCGACGAAGCTCGTCTCGTCGATGGCTGTGCAGCCCTTCCTGTGGGCAGCAGCCGCCACGGAAGGGCTCAAGGGGGCGCTGCGCTATCTGGCGAAACGGAGGTGAGTGGTGGAGAGAAGGAGTTGGAGCCCGGGCATCGTGTTGGGAATCGTGCTCGGAGCCTCTCTGGGCGCACTGGCAGCTATCGCCCTTCTTCGCCGGCGGAGGCGAGGAACCGAACTACGCCTGACCGACATCCCGTGGCGGGATGTGATGACCCTTGTTGGTCCCATCGTCATGCTGGTACGCCGTCTCGTTGAGCTGAGCAGGAGAGAGTGGATCGAACGTGACGTGCCATGAGGAAGCTCAGCGCAGAGTCGTGGGTGATCATCGTAGTCTCGCTGGCCATCCTGAACTTCTTCGTCTTCGGAATCTTCATCGTACTGGTGATCTATACCGTACCGCCGGGTGGCCCACTCAGGATAGCGGCGGTCGACACTGCTCAGCCGTCCGCCACTATGGAGTCGGTCGCCCTCCCATCGCCTACTCTGGGTCTGGTACCTACCTTCACTCCT
The DNA here is from genome assembly GCA_034411995.1 of Anaerolineae bacterium. Lineage (GTDB taxonomy): Bacteria > Chloroflexota > Anaerolineae > UBA7937 > B3-Chlor > JAUVXJ01. The sequence continues at coordinate 42,519 of DAOUME010000004.1, forward strand.
ATCTTCGTGACCCCAACTCCGCTGTCTCACGGCACGACCGCTCCGCCAGAGGCCGGGACGTTCACTCCCTCGGCGACCTGGACGCAGAGCCCCACCCCGACGAGCACACCTAGTTCCACGGGCACCCATACGCGCACCAGGACCCCAACACCGACGCCTTCTTACACGGCCACGGCCACCGCCACCGAGACACATACACCAACGTCGACGCGAACCAGCACGGCCACAGCTACCGCTACGGCGACTGCGACCCATTCCACAACCCCCAGCCGAACGCCGACACTGGTCGTGGCGGCGACCCCCTCACACACCGCCACACCCACACACAGCAGGACGCCTACCGCTACCCACTCGACGACGAGCACCGCTTCTCCCACGTACACCCACACCCCTACGAGCACTCCCTCGCCCAGCCGCACCAGCACCGGTACAGCGACCGCCAGTGCGACGCGGACTGCGACTGCTACTTCCAGTCCCACGGTGCTCACAGCTACGGGAACGGCGGAGTCCACTGAAGAACTGCCGGAACCAGTATCCAGACCTCGCCCTGCCGCGCCCGTGAACGTCGCGGGGGCGAGTGAAGGGGCTGATCAGATCGACATCGTGTGGGATCCGCCCGCCAATGTGCCAGGTACCATCTACCGCATATACTGGGACATGGGATCGGGCTACAACATGTACTCCTTGCGAACCAGCGTCCCTGATGCAGGGTTCAGCGACAAAGGGCTAGCACCTTCCACGACCTACCGCTATCTGATCACCAGTTACGATGGCGAGCTTGAGTCCAGCCCCGCAGGCGTGGCCGTGCAGACGCACTCCTGGCTGCATCTTCCTCTGGAGAAGCTCATCGAAGATGGGGGCACCCGCGCCGTGGCGCGAGATACGGCCACGCCACGGTCGACGGCGTCCGCTGCGGCTGCGGCACCGCAGCCCTCGGAGGTAATTCTGGGCCTCATGGGGACCAACGACTATATGGACGACCTGGGCCAGTTGCGCCTCATCGGCGAGGTTCACAATGACCTGGCGGGCAACGTCGATCAGATCCGCGTGAGCGTCACCTTCTACGACGAGGCCGGCAACGTGCTGCAGACGACCACGGCTTCCAGCTTGCTGGACCTCTTGACTCCCGGACAGAGGAGCCCGTTCGTTTTCGTCTGGGAGAACCCTGGCGACTGGAAGAGATACAGCCTGCGAGCGACGGGGCGCCTCACCACGGAGCGGCCGAAGGAGGGCCTGACTCTCGTGCACAGCTACGCCCGGCTCGACGACAACGGTCTCTACCATGTAGTCGGCACCATCAAGAACGACGGACTAGCGACCGCGTACTACGTGAGGGCCGTGGTCTGTCTGTACGACTCGTTTGGAAAGATCTCCAATGCCGGTTTCGCGTACGCCACTCCATCTCGCATCCCGCCGGGAAGGACGGCCTCGTTCGATGCTGTGTTCGAGTATTATCCCTACCTGGCGGAGCCCGTGGTGCAGATAGCTCACAGGTGATGGGATGCCCAACACTCCTGGCAGTCGGGAGGAGGTTGGTGGCTTGCCCTGGTCCTGGCATGTAGCGGTCGCGCGTTGACCGTTCCCACCTACCGGAGGAGTGATTGACAAAGGCCTGTCCGCTGCCTATAATAGCGGCCGGTGCCTGGTCAACCTGGAAAATCGCCTGAGGAGTACGACGTGAGGAGGTCGTCTTGACCGAGAAGAAGAAGACGCAGCTTGAACGAGTGAAGATGAAGCTCCAGGATGCGAGCGCGCGCATCCGGAATTTCGATGAGGTCGCTTTGGGCTACAGTAAGGAGGAGGCGATCGCCGAAGCCCAGAGGTGTCTGGCTTGCAAGAAAAACCCTTGCAACGAGGCCTGCCCTCTTCATTGCTGCCCTGCGGAGTACGCGGACTTGATCTCAGAGGGTGATTTCGACGGGGCACTGGCTCAGATCCTGGAGTACAACCCGCTGGCCGCGACTTGCGGCCGCGTCTGCGTGCATTTCTGCGAGGACAAGTGTGCGCTGGGCAAGAAGGGGACGGCGCTGGCCATCGCTGCTCTCAAGAGGGCGGCTGCTGACTACGGCCAGGCCGCCGTCAAACCTGGGGTTCCTACGGGCAGGAGGGTCGCCGTCATCGGCTCAGGTCCTGCGGGGTTGACAGTGGCCTGGGAATGCGCCAAGGCTGGCCACGCGGTGACCATCCTCGAGGCGCTCGCGCTTCCCGGGGGGATGCTCTGGGCCGGCATTCCTTCCTACAGGTTGCCCCGAGAGGCGATCGAACAGGACGTGCAGAGGATACTGGACCTGGGTGTAGAGCTCGTCCTGAATTCTCCCGTCACCTCAGAGGAGCAGGTCCTGGCTCTGCTCGAGAAGTACGATGCGGTGTTCATCGGCATCGGGGCCCACGAGCCTCGATGGATGGGCATCGAGGGAGAGGACCTGGAGGGTGTGGTCCATGCTGTAGACTTCCTTCGCGACGTGAACTCCGGCAAGGACGTCACAGTGGGCAAGAAGGTGGCGGTCATCGGCGGTGGCAGCGTGGCTATCGACGCCGTTCGGACCGCCCGCCGCTTGGGTGCGGATTCCTTCATCGTCTATCGTCGTGCCAGGGAGCAGATGCCGGCCCACGAGGCAGAAATCGAGGAGACGGAGGAGGAAGGTATCGTCTTCCACTTCCTCACCAACCCCACCCGGGTGTTGGGCAAAGATGGCAAGATGACCGGGCTCGAGTGTCTGCGGATGGAGCTGGGCGAACCGGACGAGAGCGGTCGACGCCGTCCGGTGCCCATCGAGGGCTCCGAGTTCGTGATCGAGGCCGACATGATGATCCAGGCCATCAGCCAGCAGCCCGACATCTCCTGGCTCTCTGAAGCCTCGAAGTTCAAGACGACGCGGTGGCAGACCTTTGAGGTCGATCCGGACACCAACCAGACTTCGGTCCCAGGGGTGTTCGCCGCTGGGGATGACGTATCGGGACCGGCAACCATCGTCGAAGCGGTAGCCGACGGCCGGAAGGCTGCCCGCGGCATCCTTGACTATCTGGCTGGAGCCTAGCGCGCCTGGCAAGATTGGATTCACGGTGGGAGGGATAGGGCCCGTCTTCCTATCCCTCCCTTGTGCGTAGGGAGATGACACGCTACCTGGAGAAGATGAGGGGGAAGGGGATCGCGGGCCTTGCGGCCCGGGGAGTGGTGCTGCTGGCCATCCTGGTGATCGCGGGCGCGATACCCAAGCCGATCATCACCATGGGACCACCACACACGGTGGAGACCGTGAATCCGAAGATGGGGGTCCATACCCGCCTGACTGACGAGGTGGAGGAGTGGAAGGTCCAGCGGACGCTCCAGCTCGTGCGGGAGATGGGAGCACCCTGGATAGTCGAATACTTCCCCTGGGGCTACATCGAACCGGCCAAGGGTCAGTTCGACTGGCAACACGCCGACATGGTGGTCGATCACGCCATCAATCAGGGCCTCACGGTGATCGCCAGGCTAGATTTCGTGCCGGAGTGGGCACGCCCCAAGGACACCACCTTCCGCTACCTGGACGAGGAGCACTACCCGGACTACGGTGACTTCGTATACGCCTTCGTCGAGCACTTCGAGGGACGCGTTGACTACGTCATCATCTGGAACGAGCCAAACCTCAGTTTCGAGTGGGGCTATCGCCCTGTCGATCCGGAGGCGTATACCGAGCTGCTGAAGGTGGCCTACCTGCGCGCCAAGGAAGCCAATCCCCATTGCCAGGTGCTGAACGGAGGGCTGGCGCCTACCGTCGCGCGAGAAGGCAACGAATGGGGCCTCAGCGATCTCCTCTTCCTACAAAGGATGTACGATGCCGGTGCCAGGGACTATTTCGATATCCTGGCCATCCACGCGTACGGCTATGTCTATCCTCCTGACGACCCCCCGGCGGAGAACAAGATCAATTTCCAGCGGGCAGAACTGGTCCACGAAGTGATGGTGCAAAACGGCGATGGGGACAAGAAGATCATCATCAGCGAAGGGGGATGGAACGACCACCCCCGGTGGACCAAGGCGGTGCGCCCCTACCAGCGGATACTCTACACCATCCAGGCCTACGAACTGGCCAAGGAGTGGGACTGGTGCGAGGCGTTCGTCGTCTGGTCCTTTCGGACTCCAGCCCCGGAGAAGAACTTCCGCGACTACTATACTCTGGTGACGCCAGCATTCATCCTCAAGCCGATCTACCTGGAGATTCAGAACTACGCCCGGGGAGCCACCGAGTGGCTCGAGGGGCCGAAAGAGTAGTGTGCACGCTCCATGGATGATGAGAGAAGGCGGAAACGTTGGGGCCTGGCGCTGATCATAATGCTGGGCGTGCTGACCATCGCCTCTGGATTGTGGGTGCTGCTGGCTCCCGGCGAGCCAGCCGTGGACAAGACGTGGGAGCGCATCCAGCAGGAAGGTGTAATGCGCGTCGCGGTCGATGCCAGCTATCCGCCCTTCGAATTCATCGACGAAGGGGGCAACCTGGTAGGCTACGATATCGATCTGGCCCACGAGCTGGCCGATAGGTTCGGCGTGGATACCGAGTTCGTGATCATCTCCTTCGATGGGCTCTACGACGCGCTACGAGTGGAGAGGGTAGACCTGATCCTCTCGGCGCTGCCTTTCGACTCGAGACTGACGGAGGACGTGACCTATTCTCATCCCTATTTCAATGCGGGACAGGTGCTGGTCGTCCGGGAGGATGAGACGGCCATCTCCGACGTCGGGGATTTGCAGGGGCGTCGCGTGGGTGTGGAGTGGGGCTCCATGGGAGACGTGGAAGCGAGAGAGCTTCTCAAAAGAATGGAGTTCGAGCTCTACCAGTATCCCACTCCAGACGAAGCTCTGAGCAAACTGGCGGAGGCGGAGATCGATGCTGTGATCGCGGACGCCGTGTCGGTGTATCAGTTCCATCGCGAACAGGGAGGCGTCAGGATCGCAGGGCCGCCCGTGACCGACGAACCCTACGTCATCGCCACGTTGCTGAACAGCTTCATCTTGCAGGAGCGACTGAACGAGGCGATCCTCGACCTCAGCGCTAACGGTTTCCTGGATCAGCTACGAGTCCAGTGGTTCTGACGGCACGCCTGAGTACAGAGCCTGGATGTACGGCCTCGGTACCCCTGAGCCCAGGGCCACCATGAGCATGATGCGCGCCTTCTGCCCGTTGAGCCCCTCGGCGAAGATGGCTCCGGCCTCGGTCAGGTCTTTGTAGGCCCCGGCGTAGCCATACCCATCGTAGACGCGGCCGGTGGGACAGCGCGAAGCCACGACCACGGCCATGCCTGACTGAACGGCCTCCCGGATGGTTGGCATCCACCAGGGCGGCACCCGTCCCCCACCCAGCGCCTCGATGACCACGCCCGCCGCCTTCTCTTTCATCAAGTGCCTGAGAAAGGCGTCGTCCATGCCCACTGCGAGCTTGATCAAATGGACGTCGGCCTCTAGCCTGGAACAGGGGATGTGCTGACGAACGACGTACTGGTCCACCACCACCCTGTCCCCCTCCACCCTCCCCAGGGGGCCGTGGCCGAGGGACCTGAAGGTGTCCACGCTCTGGGTGTGGGTCTTGGTCACGTGACGGGCGGAGTGGATCTCCTCGTTCATCACCACCAGGGCTCCCAGAGATCTCGCCGCTTGGCTGGCCGCAACGCGAATCGCGGCCGAGAGGTTCACCATGCCCTCGTACCCTTCTTCAGATGCCGTGCGCATGGCACCGGTCAGGGCTATGGACTTGTCGGTGTCCACCGTCAGGTCGAGGAGATACGCGGTCTCCTCCATGGTGTCAGTCCCGTGCGTGACCACCACGCCTTGCACCCCGTCATCTTCGACGATGGCGGCCACGCGCGTTCGGAGGCCCCAGATGGTGTCCACGGTGAAGTGGGCGCTGGGCAGGTTACAGTACTCTTCCCACTCCAGCGCCGCGACATCGCCGGGCAATCGGTGCAGGAAGTCTTCGCCTTTGAGCGCAGGCACAGCGCCCCCCGCGGCCTCATCGTGTTTCATGGCGATCGTGCCACCCGTGGTCAAGACGTGTACCAGACCCATCAGTCTTCCTCTACAAGATCAAATCAACCACTGTGCGACGACGAGATTCTTCACGGGCTCAACTGGCCGCATGCTGGGCCGCTCTCTTCTCTGCTTCGTCCAGGCGCAGCGAAAGGACTCGGGATGCCCCGTCCGGGCTCATGGTGATTCCGTATATGGAGTGTGCGTTCTCCAGCGTCGAGCGGTTGTGGGTGATGATTACCAGTTGAGTCCTTGCGCTGAGCTCCCTGAGCGAGTCACCGACCCGCCCCACGTTCACTTCGTCGAGCCGGGAGTCGACCTCGTCCAGGAAACAGAAGGGCGTCGCGCACGCTCTGAGAACGGCGAAAGTCAACGCCACGCCCGTAAGCGCCCGTTCTCCGCCGGAAAGCATAGCGATGCTGCGCGCTCGTCTTCCAGGTGGCTGGGCCAGGATCTCCACCCCGCTCTGCAATGGGTCATCAGGGTCGGTGAGGTGGATACTCGCCTGGCCACCGTTGAACAGGCGCGTGAAGAAGCCCTCGAATTCCACCGAGATCGACTCGAAGGTCTCCACGAACTTATCCTTCATGACCCGGTCCAGCTCGGCCACCACCTTGCGGAGTGAGCGAGCGGCCTCCTCCAAATCCTGAATCTGGCCCACCAGGAAGGTGTGTCTTTCGACCACCTGCTCGTACTCCTCCATCGCTTCCAGATCGACCGGTCCCAACTGGCGCAGCCGCTGGCGCAGATGCTTGATCTCGGCTTCCAGTCCCTTGGGCACCTCTGTGATCACCGGCAGCGAACGCAGCCGCGCATCTATGTCCAGCGTCAACTGTTTGGGCAGTTCCGTGGACATGGCCACGGTCTCCAGGTCGGCCTCTATACGTTCTTGCAGGTTGCGTAGTTCGTCCTCGCAGCGCTGTCGCTTGAGGATCGCTCTGTTGTGGGCAGCTTCGAAATCCTGGAGCTTGCTGCGGCCTGTGCCCTCGGCTTCCTCGAGTTCCGCCTGCTGCTTCTCCAGGGCCGTCAATCGTTCCTCACCTTCGGCGATGCGCGATGACAGGCCGTCTGCCTGGGCCGCCAGTCCCTCGACCTGCGCTGCCAGCGAGGTGACGCTCGTCTCCAGCTCGTCCGCCTCGGCACCCAGTTCGGCACCTCGCAGTTCCTTTTCCTCCAGTTGGGCTTCGATCTGTTCCAGCCCCGTACGGTGCCCGCTGAGGGCGGTTTCCTGGCTCTCCCTGCTCCGTTGGAGCACAGCGATGGCGGTCCTCAGGCCAGCCAGCCTCTCTTGCAGCGGGCTAACGTCCAGCGACCCCAGTTGCTCCTGCAGCGAAGCCACAGCCGCGCTGGTCTCCCGCTCTCTCTCCCGCGAGGTCTCTATCTCTCTGCCAAGGGACCGCTCCTTGTCCTGGAGTGTCTCGACCTCTTGCAGCAGCCTGCTCGCCGTTACCTTATGCCACTCCAGTTCCTGGGCTGCTCGTTCCTGCTTCAGGCGCCAGGAGGAGATTTCTTCCTTCTTCGCGCTCCTGCCTTTGTCGAGCTCCGTGTGCCTCTCCCCGAGAGAGGCAAGCTGGTTCTCCAGCTCGCGGTGCCGGAGCTCCTCCTGGTCCAGTTCGCCTTGCAGAGCCCGTTCGTCGTTGCGGAGTGCCGTTATCTGCTGGGGCAGCTCCCGGCGCTCGCGCTCGTGGGCCAGCAGCACGCTGCCGGAGGCCTCAGACCCTCCTGCCAGCGCACCGGTCGTCGAAACCAGTTCTCCGCTGAGAGTCACGCATCGCAGGTCGGTGTGGTCAGCCCTGACCTGACGCGCGGTTTCCAGATCTTCGACCACCACGGTGCTCCCCAACAGCGCGTCTGGCACCGATTCCAACCCCTCCCGCACGCCCACCAGGTCAGCGGCCAGGCCCAAGACACCGGGCCCGGCGGGCCTTTTCTCGGGACGGGCCGAACTCAGCGAGTCCAGGGGCAGGAAGGTGGCCCGGCCGGCGTTGCTCTGGGCGAGCACGCTGATGGCAGCCCGCGCGTCCTCCCACCGTTCGATGACGATGGCCTGGAGGAGATGGCCAAGGGCGGCGCCGATCGCCGGCTCGAGCTCGGCTGGCACCTGGATCAGCTCCCCCACGGTAGCGACGATGCCCTTCAGGCCCTTTCTTTGACTGAGAACTGTGCGCACGGCCTGTGAATAGTCCGCCAGTTCAGTCCGCGCGTTGGTCAGAACCTCGTTGCGTACCTGCAACCTGTTCGTTTCCTGGCGCAGAGTGGAGAGGCGCGTCCGGAGCTGCTCCCGTTGGTCGGCTGAGCTTTGTGCCTCCCGCTGCTTCTGCTGCGCCTGGTTCTCCAGCTTCTCCCGCTGGGCAGCGAGTTCGCTCAGCTCGGATTCGAGCGCAGCGATGCGCTCCGTAACTCCAGCGAGCTGGGCTGCTATCTCCTCACCAGCCTCGGCGTGCTCCTCACGTTCTCGATCGATGTCTCGCCTTCGGTCTCTGAATTGGTTCAGGCGGTTCCGCAGGTCGGCCAGACCCGTGGCCAGCTCGAAAGCGGTCTCCTGATCGGCAGCCACCTGCCTTGCGAGCTCCTGTCGCCGGGCCTCGAGCTCCTTTAGCTCACCCTGGGCCGCCTGCCACTCCGCGTCGCGCTGACTGTGCGCTTCGCCGAGATGCTCTAGCTCCGATTCCAGCTCTGCTATGCGTTGCCGGCGTGCATCCCGGCTGGCGTTCAGGGGTGAGAGCTCTTGCTGGATCTCATGCCTGCGCTGGCGAGTCAGTCGCTGCCGCTCCTCCTTCACCGCCAACTCTGTCTGCAACCCTTCCAGACGGCGGTGAAGCTCTCCGCTCTCGCTGTGCCAGTCACCCAGTTGACCGCGCAGCTCGGCACGGAGTTTCCTCACCTCGTCGATCTGGCGCGAGATCTCCTCTCGGCGCCGGTTGTGCTCCGAGAGGGTCTCCTCCCGGCTCTGCGCGTCCTCCTGGGCGGCCTGTAGAGCGTCCTGAGCCCGCCGCCAGCGGTAGCCGTACCAGGTCTCCAGCAAGCTCTCCAGCCTCTTCGATGACTCCTGGTACTCCCGGGCACGCTCGGCCTGCTTGCTGAGTCGCTGGAGCCGCGGGGCGATCTCGCTGACGATGTCGTTGACCCGGAGGATGTTGTTCCCGGTATCTTCCAGCTTTCTCAGAGCCTGGTCACGTTTGGCCTGGTGTATGGCGATACCGGCGGCTTCCTCGAAGATGAGGCGGCGCTCTTCTGGCCTCATGCCCAGGCTCGCGTCCACCGCGCCCTGTCCGATGATGGTATAAGTGTTGCTGCTCACCCCGCCCTTGGCCAACAGCTCGACGATGTCCCTTCTGCGCGCCCAGCTTCCGTTGAGCAGGTACTGGTTCTCACCGGACCGGTAGGTGCGTCGCTGGATCGTCACTTCGGTGTAGTCGACGGGCAACCAGCCTGTGGAGTTGTCCAGCGTCAGTGAGACCTCGGCCATCCCCACTCGAGAGCGTCCCTGGCCACCAGCGAAGATCATGTCGTCACTGCGCTTGGCTCGCAGAGTACGATACCGCTGCTCGCCCATCACCCAGCGGATGGCGTCAGCGATGTTGCTCTTGCCACTGCCATTGGGACCGATGATGGCTGTGATGCCAGCATCGAACTCGAACTTGGTCTTGGTGGCGAAAGTCTTGTAGCCTTGTAGTTCCAGACGTTTCAGATACATGGTTTTCCAGACAGAATGGGCCAACGGACACCGGCTCCGTCGGCCACAATTCAAGCGCCCAGTACTCCATGCCTCGTCGTCGACCAGCCACTAGATATGGCTTCCCGGCCACCCGTAGTACTATATCTAGTGGTGACGCAGCACTGCGCTGGGCACAGTATACAGTGTTTGTGGCGTGCTGTCAAACCTGGTCTTTGCCTATCACCTCCAGAGCCTCCTGGGCCGCGTCCTGCTCGGCAGCCTGCTTGCTCCGCCCCTGGCCGTGTCCATAGACCTCCTCGCCGACCAGTACCTCGACGGTGAACTCCTTGGCGTGATCGGGACCACGCTCCTTCACCGTCCGATACCTGGGTGTGACGCCCAGTTCGCGCTGTGTCCACTCCTGCAACCGGCTCTTGTGGTCTCTCTCCAGGCCCGCCTCGGCGATGCGATGGGCTTCCAGCCCCACCAGGTCGATGACGAACTCCCTCGTCGGCGGCAGGCCCCGGTCCAGATAGATGGCGGCGACAAGGGCCTCGAGGGCGTCGGCCAGAAGCCCCTCCCTCGTTCGTCCTCCCCGGTCATCCTCTCCGTGAGAGAGGTAGACGTAGCTCCCCAAATCCACGCTGCGCGCGAACTGGGCCAGGGCGCTGGCTTTGATCAAGGCCGCGCGGAGGCTGGTCAGACTTCCCTCGTCCATCTCGGGGTACTGCTGGTACAGGTATTCGCCCACGATGAAGTCGAGTAAGGCGTCGCCCAGGAACTCCAGGCGCTCGTTGGAAGGCAAGTCGCAGTCAGGGTTCTCGTTGAGGAAGGAGCGATGGACCAGGGCCTGCCTCAGTAGCATCTCGTCGGTGAACTTCATGCCGATAGCCTCCTGGAGGCCATCTATCTCTCTGAACATGGCTGCCTCACGTCATGGCGTGGATGGGGCCCTCACCCTGTCCCAGGGCGGCCTCGCGGACCGCTTCTGGAAGTGTGGGATGGGCGTGGATGGTCTTCGCTATGTCCTTCGCGGTGGCTCCCGATTGGATGGCCAGGGCGCCTTCTGCAATCAGGTCGGTCGCGTGCGGCCCCAAGATGTGGAGGCCCAGCACGTGGCCGGTCTCCTGGTCGCAGATCATCTTCACCAGTCCCGTGGTCTGACCCATGGCCAGCGCTCGGCCACTCGCGGAGAAGGGGAACCTGCTCTTCTTGTAGGCGATACCCTGGGCCTTGGCCTCTTGCTCCATTAGCCCCACCCCGGCCACCTCCGGCATGGTGAATACGCAGTTGGGAACGGCGCGATAGTCGATGGAACTGTCCCTTCCCAGGGCGTGCTCGACGGCCACCTCACCCTCGTGGCTGGCGACGTGGGCCAGCATGTACGCCCCTGTGACGTCCCCGACGGCGTAGATTCCGGGCACGCTGGTGGCCAGGTGCTCGTCCACCACGATGGCACCCTTCGCCGTTTTCACGCCGACGCGCTCCAGGTTCAGCCCCTCGGTGAGAGGCGCTCTCCCCGTGGACACGAGCACCAGGCTGGCGGGGACAGCGCTCTCGCCGTCCGGCCCCTCGTAGATCACCTCCAGGCCGCCAGCGGCTGGCCGGATCTCCTGGAGAGGGGACCGGGTGTGCACGTCGACCCCCTGGCGACGCAGCAGTTGGTGGAGCCGGCGGGCCAGCTCTTCGTCCACGGTGGTGAGGATCGAGGGCAGCATCTCGATGATAGTCACTTTCGTTCCCAGGGCGTTGAAGATGCTCCCAAACTCTACCCCGATCACTCCGCCACCCACGATGACCAGGCTCTCGGGCGGCTCCTCCAGAGTCACGATCTCGTTGCTGGTCACGACCCCGGGCAGGTCGAGTCCCGGCACGGGCGGCATGGCGGGCACCGACCCTGTGGCGATGACGATCGTACGCGCCTGCACCTCTCGCGGAGCCTCTCCCGAGACCATGACCTTGCCCGGTGAGACCAGCGAGCCTTCACCGGAGACGACGGACACCTTGTGGGCGTCCAGGAGGGTCTCCACGCCGGAAACCAGCCTTTCCACGACTTGGTCCTTGCGCGACATCATCCTGGAGAAGTCGAAGGCCGGCTCGCTGACGATCACGCCGAACTCCTCCGCGCGCTCGATTTCCAGCAGTAGCTCCACGCTGCTGACCATGGCTTTGGTCGGGATGCAGCCCCAGTTGAGACATACCCCTCCCACGCGGTCGCGCTCGATGAGGGCTACCCTGGCGCCAAGCTGGGCCGCGCGGATGGCGGCCACGTAGCCGCCTAACCCCGCACCGATGATGGCGATGTCGAACTCTTCAGCCATACTGCTCCTCTCTCTTGAACCTCACCGCACAGCACTCTTCCCGGCGATCCACGCACAGCCCCAGCTCCTGCGACAGGCGGACCGCCCTCCCCGAGGGGCTGACGATGACGTTGACCCCGGCCAGCACGGCCAGTGGATCCAGCCGGTCCCGATAGCTCCCGCGGGGTCTCATGCAGCCCAGGTGGATGGGTGCCGTGGGGAATCGTACTCGAGCCTCCGCCAGCAGCGCGGCGACCTCCTCTGGCGCCGGGGGCTCCCGATGGGCGTAGCGGGTGCCGGGCGTGGGTATGAGCACGATGAAGACCAGGCCATCCGCGCCCAGCCCCTGGAGCATCTCCAGCGCGCGGTACTCGCCGGACAGCCGCCCTCCCCTCAGGCCTACGGTGATGTGGGGGACCACGGTGGCCTGGGAGCGCAGAAGCTCGTAGGCAGCGACGTACGCCTCGACGCCCACGTCGTCCAGGCCGTACACCTCTCGTATCGTCTCCTCGTCACCGACGAAGTCGAAGGAGACTATGTCAGCGTACGGGGCGATGACCTCCGCTTCCTCGCTGCCGATGAGACCCACGTGCCAGTTCAGAACCCGGCCGGGGCGCAGGCGCTCCACCAGTTCCAGGTGCTGGGCCACCGGGACGCGCCCCTGCCTGTCGCAGCCGCCGGAAATGAGGCAACTGGTAGCCCCCTGGGGATCGGCCTCCCAGATGGGGACCATGTGCTCCAGGTAGTGGCCTCCGCAGTGGGCGCAGTCCAGGTCACATCGGTCGCCGGTCAAACTGACCACCAGGGTACGGAGAGGATAGTCGAAGCCGACGGTAGGCGGGAAGTTTTCCTGGCGCGTGCGCCACGCTTCTTCGAAAGGCGGGCGTTTCTGTCTCCCTCGCTGCGTCGTGGTCACGGCCTCCTGCTCCCACGTCGTGCTCTGGTGGATCTGCCCGGCTGAGCGCCCTGGACCAACCGCGTCACGGGCAGCAAGCCGCGGCAGCCACAGGATGGTGGGAGAGGCTCGCCGGCATCGGTCTCCGGTAGACGTACGAAGGCAACAGAGAAGCGACCTCACAGTCTAAACCGGTGTCCAGAGTGGGTCTGGCAGCACAGGCACACCAGTATAGCAGATGTGCCCGTAGCCCACAAGCGTGGCCTGGAACTGACGTTTTGCTTGCGTCTGCATGGGGGATGTTATATACTGACTGAAGGAGCGTATGGTGAACGATCTTCACAGGCAGACGGTGTACGATCCGGCGCTGGAAGAGGTGCCCGCCAGAGAGGACCGCTGGGCCAACGTCAAGGCCATCGTGCGCGAGGTCGTGGAAACGGCCATCATGACGCTGGCTATCTTTCTCCTGGTACGGATGGCCTTCCAGAACTTTCGCATCGAAGGGCACAGCATGGAGACCAACCTCCACGACGGCCAGTTCCTCATCGTGAACAAGCTGGTTTACTACCTCCACCCTCCTCAGAGGGGAGACGTGGTCGTCTTCCATTCTCCTGAGAGCCCGCGTAAGGACTTCATCAAGCGGGTCATTGGGCTGCCAGGCGAAGAGGTGGAGATGATCGATGGCACGGTCTACGTGGGTGGGGTTCCCCTCCAGGAGATCTACATCACCGACCCTGGCAGCCGTTCCTGGGGGCCGGAGGTCGTGGGAGAGTTCGAATACTTCGTGCTGGGAGACAACCGGAACAACAGCAGCGACTCGCGTAGCTGGGGCATGTTGGATGGAAACGCCATCATCGGCAAGGCCTGGATCTCCTACTGGCCGCCCAGCACTCTAGGCCCCGTTCCTCACTACACCTTTGCCGCAGTCCCATAGGAGGGGAGATGGTCGCCAAGGCCCTCTCAGCCGAGCCCGACGAGACAGGCAGAGTCCCCCTGGTCGAGTTTCCACCACGAGAGTTGGTGGCCATCATCGAGGACCTCACCCCTGAGAAGCTGGCCGGTTTGCTGGACGCCACCGACCTCAGGGCGGATACCCAGGAGCCGAAGATCAGGAAGCTGGCCGGCTGGGCGCTGGATTACGGCTTTCCCTCTGTGTGTGTGAACCCCGTGGAGGTCGATCTGCTGCCCCAGCTACTCCAGGGCAGCCCCGTGAAAGAGTGCTACGTGATCGATTTCCCCCTGGGGAAGTCCACCATCGTGAGCAAGCGCCGCCAGGCAGCGGAGACGGTGGAGACCAGCCGCAGGCTGCGGGGCGAGGGTCCGGGCAAGATCGAGCTGGACATGGTGATCAACGTGGGTCGCTTCAAGAAGGATGTAGGGTACACCCGGGCGGAGATCGAGGCGGTGGTGGACGCTGCTGACGGGGAGACGGTCAAGGTCATCATTCGCTCGGGAGAGCTGACCGAGGAAGAGATCGTCCAGGTGTCTCGCCTGGTCAAGGAGGCCGGAGCCAACTTCGTCAAGAACTCCACGGGCATGGACGTGATGGGCGCCACCCCCGAGCACCTGCGCTTGATGAGAGAGGCCGTGGGTCCAGACTTCGGCGTCAAGGCGGCGGGGGGCATCAGTGAGGCCATGACCGCCGTGAGGCTGATCTACGCCGCGGCGAGAGAGCCTGAGCAGAGAAACCCGTCCAGGTTCAGGATCGGCACCAGCGCCCCCCTGTCCATCCTGGCCACCCTGGATTGGATCAGGGCCAACCCCCTGGCCTGGGTGGAGACCAGGGTCATCCCCTGCACCATCTGTCCCCACGGGCAGACGGCAAAGCAGAGGAGAGAGGTCCGCGAGATCTACGTCAAGAGGTGCCGCACCTGCCCCTTCCGGCGCTACAGAAAGGACAAGGACTTCTGATGCCCAGAGGTGGCTATCACGGCAAGGTCCTGAGGGTCGATCTCGGCCGGGGAAGCGTCGCCACAGAGGACCTGGACGAGAAGCTGGCGCGCGAGTACGTGGGCGGGCGTGGGCTGGGAAGCGCCATCCTCTGGAAAGAGCTTCCCCCAAGGACCGATCCTCTCTCGCCTGGCAACCTGCTGATCATGGCCACCGGACCTCTGAACGGCACCGGCGCTGCTCTTTCCTCCCGCTACGAGGTGGTCACCAAGTCACCCCTCACCAATACCATCCTCAGCGCCAATTCCGGCGGCCGCTTCCCCATCGCCCTGAAGAGGACCGGCTTCGACGCGGTGATCTTCCAGGGCGCGGCGGAGAGACCCCGCTACCTGTCCATCGAGGATGGAAGAGCCGAGCTCAGGGACGCGTCCAGTCTCTGGGGACTGGACACGCACCAAACCACCGACCGGCTGCTCAAAGGCGCCGCAGCTCAGACGTCGGTGGCCTGCATCGGCCCGGCCGGAGAGAAAGGCGTGCTCTACGCCTCGGTGATGAACGAGAAGGACCGTGCGGCGGGCAGGGGCGGCGTAGGCTGCGTGATGGGGGCCAAGAAGCTCAAGGCCATCGTGGTCCGGGGCAGCCAGCAGACCCCTGTGGCCGATCCCGACGGGTTCCAGGAGGCCAGGAAGACGGCGCTGACCATGATCAGCGAGGCGCCGATCACCAAGAACGCCCTCAAAGAGTATGGGACGGCGGTCCTGGTCAACATCATCAACCAGTTCGGGGCCTTGCCCACCCGCAATTTCCAGGAGGGGTACTTCCCCGACGCGGACTCCGTCTCCGGGGAGACGCTCAAGGAGCTGATCTACGAGCGCAGCACCGCCTGCGCCACCTGCTCCGTGGCCTGCGGCAGGGTGACCAGCGTGGCCGGTCGCACCGGCGAGGGGCCGGAGTACGAGACGATGTGGGCCCTGGGCCCCCTGTGCGGGGTCAAGGACCTGGATCTGATCGCGCAGGCCAACTACAACTGCAACGAGGCGGGCTTCGACACCATCACCGCAGGGAGCACCATCGCCTGCGCCATGGAGTTGTGGGAGAAGGGGTACCTGGACCAGGCCACACGAGACCAGATCAGGGACGAGCTGGGCACCGAGTTGCGCTTCGGCAACGGCGAGGCCATGCTCAAGTGCACCGAGGCGATCTCCAGTGGCAAGGGCTTCGGCCGGATGCTGGGCGAAGGCTCCCTGCGGCTGGCGACGCGGTCTGGCCACCCGGAGCTGTCCATGAGCGCTAAGGGGTTGGAGCTGGCTGCCTACGACCCCCGCGGCTTCAAGTCCATGGGGTTGGCCTACGCGACTTCCCCGCGAGGCGCGTGCCACTTGCGGGCCTACTTCGTGGGGCCCGAGGCCCTGGCCACGCCGTACGCGGTGGACCGCTTCGCTACGGAAGGGAAGGCGGCTCTGGTCATCCTCTACCAGGACCTGAGCGCGGTCATCGACTCCATGGGCCTATGCATGTTCACCATCTTCGCCCTCAACCCCGAGCATTACGCCGCCCTGCTCTCGTCGGTGACCGGCGAGCCGCTGGACGGCAGAGGG
The DNA here is from genome assembly GCA_034411995.1 of Anaerolineae bacterium. GTDB lineage: Bacteria > Chloroflexota > Anaerolineae > UBA7937 > B3-Chlor > JAUVXJ01. The sequence goes on from DAOUME010000004.1 coordinate 58,864, forward strand.
CTCCTCAAGCTGGGCGAGCGGATCTGGAACCTGGAGCGCCTCTTCAACATGCGAGAGGGGTTCACCAAGGCGGACGACGCCCTGCCGCCCAGGTTCGCTCAGGAAACGCTACCCCGGGGCCACTCCAAGAACCAGGTGGTGGACCTCCAGCCGCTGCTGGAGGAGTACTACAGGCTTCGCCAGTGGGACGAGAACGGGGCGCCCACGGAAGCGAAGCTGGCGGAGCTGGGGCTGGCACGCGGTTGACGTGGGGGCTTTGGCCCGCGTATAATAGGTTTACGTGCCCCCATCGTCTAGTGGCCTAGGACACCACCCTTTCAAGGTGGCGACGCGGATTCGAATTCCGCTGGGGGCACCATCAATGCGTCAAGCCCAATCCCGATCTTATCCATCGGCTTCGGGCGGCTTCCGTTGTGATTCCTTCGCCAGGTCCCTTAGAAAGGCCCTGATCGCCTCCGATAGGCTCATCCCCTGGCGCCGGGTACCCTCGATCGCTCGGCGCTTCACCTCAGCATCCACCCGAACCCTGACTCTGTCGTCGTGCGTTACCTTTCTTGTGTCTGACATTTGTCTGCCCGTCCCTACTAAACAGCACCGGGGAAGCGTTGTCAAGAGGATCAACCTTAAAGGTCCCGCCGCATGCAGAGTCCCGGCGCGTGTTCGGGCAGGGCGAGCGCAGCGTGCTGGGTCAGGTTCCGATGTCGAGGAGATTTCGGATCTCAGCGTCCAATTGACGCAGATACTCACGTTCTAGGACGCCCAGTGTCTGCACGATCCTGCCGCGATCAAGTGCTCGGAGCTGATGCACGAGTAGAACCGACGGAACGGTGAGCCCATTGCTGGCTGATGGTTCAACCCGGATGCTGTGCGGATGGCGCAGCGACTTGAGCTTGCTGGTGAACGGCACGATCACGACAGTGGGCAATATCGCCGTTGTCGAATCTGCCTGCACAGCAACGGCCGGTCGGCGCCCCAGTTGCTCACGACCTGCCTGGCCTTTCGTCAACGGCAGGTCCACTAGCACAACGTCGCCGCGGGCCATTAGCTAGTCCAGCATCGACTCATACTTGGTCAACGCCTCATCAGATGCCGCATCCCATGCCTCAAGCTCTGCAGCCAAGTCCTCGTCAAAAGGGGCCATGCCAGAATCAGGCAGGTAGACACCCGCGATCGGACGTCCGAAGAGCCTTTTTCCCTCGATAACGAAGACATAGTGGCTCGCGGAAGGCTGCCCCCATCCAGTGTCTTGTGGCTCGGATGTGACATAGCGTGCAGCGTCCTCTCTGACGGATGCTCTGCGGCTATCTATTCCGTCCATTGTGTCCCTCCCACGATGAACGAGATTACCTGATTTGTCGCATACGAGTCAACCTGTTCGAGCCGAGAGGTCGGGTCGAACCGTGCGCCTGGCATCTGCGGCGCGGGCCAAGTGAACTGGGTCTCAACGAAGATCTTGTGCGTGTCAGTGAGATAGGACTCAACCTTGACCTCTATCTGTGCTTGCTCGGCATCATCCGGCTGTGAGGGCATCACAAACCTCAAACCACCGCCCAGGACTGGGCGCCCGAGCGGCGCCAACGAGTCGGCGGATTGGTGCAGCCGTGTTTCCCACAGCTCCTGGAACGCGTGGTCGCCGCCCGACTGGTAGAGATCTCGCAGCGTAGCATCGCAACGTAGCACTTGTCTCTGGCTGTAGGGCCATGTGGACTCGAAGGCCGCTACGACTGCTTCTGCTTCCTTTGAGAAGAGGGTAAGCGCTCGCTGCGGGTGTGGGGCAACTATCAGCAACTGGCCGCCCGGCGGGCCAAGCGTCGCGACTCTTATATCCAGGGGCGTTGGCCTCTCCCGAGTGACCACCAAAGCGCCATTCCTCGAGTCGACCTTTTGAAAATCGATCCCTTCGCTGGCCAGAGCGTGCTGAAACGCAATACTCCTGTCTCGATCGATCACAACTGTGGGGGAGATCACGAAGTTGATTCCCATGTGAATCGTTGTTCTGCTGTCTGGCTTCATCTCACCGGCCGTACTGGTGCATATATCTTCATCAGGAGAATAACATCATAGCGCAAGCCTGTCAAACGCGTCCACCGAGCGCTCGGTAGGCCCTCAGTCCGGGTCTGGGCGTCCCACGTTCGTGGAACCGTGCTTTTTTCGCGGCGAACTTCGGCGAAGCTCCCCCCGGTCGGTGGCCCGAGGTCGCTGGGCCTTCTCGACCAATTCACCGTCGGTCACACTCGCGCTGCGGGCCGGCATGATCATCTCGCCGTTGTTGAGCAGCACCCCTCGAATCCTCGCACCTTGACATCATACCCTCCGTTGGGCAATCCAGTCGAATCCTGGGCGAGCCTCCCTGCCGCCGGAACGACGTCCTGACGAGCCTGAGGTTGGCTCTGGAGAATGAGGATTCTCGACCCCAGGTACTCCCTGGCCGGCTCCATGATCAGGCCACCAGCTCAGTCTCCGCGCACACCAGCAGGTCCTTTAGATCGAACCCCCTTGGGGGCATGATACAGACAGACGCCCCGTCGCGACAAGAGCGGGGAAGTGCACCAAACACCGGCCCGCTCTTTGGTGGGCGGACAACCGATCTACGTCGATCCCCGCTTGCTCTCCAGGAATGAGACAATGCAGTTGACGCATAAGAAGTACTGCACGAAGCTGTGCAGGAAGCCGCTTACCTCGTTCCACGTGAACTCACGGCCGCTGGGATGTGCGATGTCGTCTCGCGCATTCCTGATTTGCTCGAGGGTCAGCGTCACCGCGCCATGAACGCCTTGAGCTATACACCCTCTTTAAGAACGAGGTTGGCTATTCCCTTCGAAAATACCCCTCCCGTTCCATCGCCGCCAAGGCTAGCTTGTTGCTGGGACCATCGCCCCGGGCCACCGAAACTCCCACCTTCTCCGCGACTGCTTCCGCGATTTCAGCCAGGTCTCTGTGCGTGAACCCAGGACAGAGCAGCACCGAGTCGATGCTCTCCTTCTCCACGAACTCCTTGCATACCTCCAGTGCTTCTGCCTGATCCCTCACCGCAACTGTGAACAGTTGATACTTTCCCGTATCGACAACGCTCCTATGTTTCTCCTTGTTCGCATCAGGAGCGTGAGCGAGAAAAAGCGCCTTGAACGGCATGGCTGTACCTCCTTTTCAAGTCAGGCCCACCCATCAGAGGAAGCAAAGGGCTTCCAAACCCGCCGAGCAGCTCTCCCGCGCGCCATCGATCTGACGAGAAGCACTCTATCGTTCTTGGCCTCCTTGGCGCGCGTAACCACTGATTATCTGCACATCTTCCCGCCTAGTCACCCCATCCAGCACACCAGGCCCGCCTCTTCTGCCTCTCGCTACCTCATAGGCAAACCCACCTCATTGTCCCGCAAGACCTTGCCAACGGCAAACGCGCCTTGGCCACGATTCCTTCGTCAAATCCCATCTAGACGAAGAAGCCACTCTGCGCGTCCAAGGTCACGTCAAGCACAAGACCCACTCGAGCTCTACCGCCGGCCTTGCGCCGCAGGCGCGGACGCCCCCCGGTCTCGCTAGCGCCTGAGTTCAATCTCATCGCAGAACAGGGGCACCTCTGTATCGAACACCTGTGGGGGCACCACGGCCGGCCGAGCACCTCCAAATGCAAATGCTCGTTCTGGGGTGCCTCCGAGGCCCTGGCCACTACTATCGACGCCTTTCCCACAAGAGCTTCCTTCTCATCTTCCCCTGGGGCCGTACCACTTGAAAATAGCCGGGGCGAGGCGTGCATCTCGGGCGATTCTCGAAGTAGAGACAGAATCGTTCGATTACACTAGACCTGGGAGCAGCCCGTACGTCTATCGTCGATCAGGTTGATCTGCCCGCTCCCGTCGGCATTGGTCGCGTAGATTTGCGGATCGCAGTCAGGACCTGAGGAGAAAGCGATGGGCGGCTCTACCGGCCGGGGATCACAGGCCGAAAGAAAGATCGCGATGGCCAGGAGGGTGAGGGAGAGGTTCGTCTTCGCCATCTCGCGGGCTCCTTTCCTCCGAAGGAATCTGCCCTCAACCTGCCAGGAGAACCTCAATAGGAGAGCCATGGCACCAGCATCTCGAACGCCCCGGGGGACCTTCAATGCCGACGTGGTGGCCACCCTTGCAGGGCTAGAGACTCGCAGAGGGAATTGCGCTACAGGTGAGGAGAAAGTTGACCTATCGGAACATGAGCACTATACTCGTGTGTTTCTCTACCGGCTCTGACGTTCGCCGAAATCGGCCCGCCAAGTACGACCATTCGGCGGGGCAGTTCAGTGGCCATGTTCAAGAACCGATATCTTCCTGTGAGCTTTGTAGTAGAATATAGTTGGTAGGCAACACCTGTTCAACCCAACAGGGAGGCGCAGTACGAATGCTCGTTCAACGAACCGAGCTGCGTAACATTGCCCTCATTGCGCACGTAGATCATGGCAAAACAACGCTGGTGGATGGTCTGCTCAAACAGGCACACGTTTTCCGTAGCAACCAGCAGGTAGCCGAGCGTTTTCTAGATTCTAACGATCTGGAACGGGAGCGCGGAATTACTATCCTGGCGAAGAACACGGCCATCAGCATCTACGACGCAGAGGCAGACCAACAGGTCAAGATCAACATCGTGGACACCCCAGGCCATGCGGATTTTGGTGGTGAGGTGGAGCGGGTTCTCAATATGGTAGACGGAGTGCTGCTGCTGGTGGACGCAGCCGAAGGCCCTATGCCCCAGACCCGTTTCGTACTCCGGAAGGCGCTGGAATTGGGCCATCGAACCGTGGTGGTAATCAACAAGCTAGACCGCAGAAACGCCGATCTCGATCGGGTGCTCAACGACGTTTTTGATCTGTATATCGAGTTGGGAGCCACCGACGCACAGGCCGACTTTCCTGTGGTATACACGGTGGCCACCACAGGGCAGGCAGGCCTGACGCCCGAGCTCGGGCCGGACCTGAAGCCACTTTTCGACACCATCTTGCGAGAAATCCCCTGCCCCACAGTGGACGTGGATGCCCCACTCCAGATGCTGGTAACCGCGCTGGAGTATGACAATCATCGTGGCCTGACTGCCATCGGCCGGGTTTTTGCCGGCCGCATTACGGCAGGGCAGTCTATCACTCGCCTCACGCGGCATGGCGAGCAGCTCCCAGAAAGCGCCCGTTACCTCTACGTACACGAGGGGCTGGAACGAGTGGAAGTCCCGGCGGCTGAGGCGGGCGACATTGTGGCCATTGCCGGATTGCAGGAAATCGCCATTGGGGAGACGCTGGCGGACCCGGAACACCCCGTGGCCCTGCCGGTGATCCAGGTGGGAAAACCTACGGTGCGGATGAGCTTTGGGGTAAACACGTCGCCCCTTGCCGGCAGGGAAGGCCGCTGGAGCACCGCCCGCAAGCTGCGCGAGCGTCTGTCTGAAGAACTCAGGCACGATGTCTCCCTGCAAGTGGAAGAAACGAGCAGCGCCGATACGTTTATCGTTTCTGGTCGAGGTGAGCTGCACCTGGCTATCTTGATCGAGACCATGCGCCGTGAAGGCTATGAGTTTCAGGTGTCTCGTCCCACGGTGATTCTGCAGCAGGGCCAAGACGGCCAGACCCTGGAACCGTATGACGAAGTCCATATCCAGACACCTCCCGACGCGGTGGGTGCGGTGGTGGAAATGCTAGGCAAGCGGCGTGGTGAGATGGTCACTATGGCAGATGCCTCCGACGGCAGCGTGCTGATGACTTATCACGTGCCTACCCGGGGCTTGTTGGGGTTTCGCTATCAATTCCTGGCTGCCACCCGCGGCATGGGCCTCATGAGTGCCACCTTTTACCGGGTTGGCCCCCTGGCTGGGCGAATCAGTTCCCGGTCGCGCGGGTCTTTGGTGGCCTGGGAATCTGGTGTTGCCACCACCTTTGGGTTGAAAAACGCCGAGCAGCGAGGTATCTCATTCATCGGTCCGGGGGCAGAGGTCTACCAGGGGATGGTGTTTGGCGAGCATCAGCGGCTGGGTGATCTGGACCTAAACGTTTGCAAGACCAAGCATCTCACCAACATGCGTAGCTCGATTCGGGACATAGAGATTCGGCTAATCACGCCCCAAGAGATGAGCCTGGATAGGTGCATGGAGTATCTGAGTGACGATGAACTGCTGGAGGTGACCCCCAAGAGTCTACGCATCCGGAAGCGCGTCTTGGACAGACACGAGCGCGGTCAACAGGCCAAACGGGTCAAAGAAGCAGTGGGCTAGGCTTGTTCCTGCGGAAAACTGACCTGTGTTCGAGAAAAATGACCTTGTGATGGCTGAGAAGTACATCCGTGACGGTTGACGTGCGCCGGGGCAAGGCGCGTGTCTCATGCGATTCTTGGAGTGGAGGCGAAGGCAGAGGATTCTGGCAGAAGTGAGGCCCACAGGCAAGCCAGGCTGCCGGCAGTGGCGCGACGTCCCTCTCACCTCGCGCACTGCGTGGGGTCCACGTCACCGTTGGGTGCGTCCGTCAGGTCGGTGACGCCGCTGCCGTCGGGGTTCATGGCGTGAGACTCCCACCGTAAGCTACTTGTCTGCATCTGTCTCGTCGGTATCGGAGCCAGCTTCCGCCTCTGCGCCAAGCGCTTTCTCCACCTGACGCAATCGCCAGTCCAGCATGGCCAGCCTCTGGATTAGACATCTGTTCTCATCAGAGAGCCGAGAGACCATCGCTGAGAATCGCAGGAGGATCAGCAGCACGGGCCCAAGAGCGAGACGAAGTTGGGTTACTCCTCCTCACCTGCGCCCAGTCGCCGAAGCCAGGCACCAACCCGACGCCAAAGCCGCCGCCACCGGGACTGGATCCGGGCCAGGTGGTAGAGCACCCGCCGCCAGAAGAAACGCCACCGGGGCGGCTTGGGCACTGGCCAGGGCAGGCTCCACTCGATGGCCGTGGCGGCCCAGGCGAGGCCGGCCCCAAATGCGGCACACACGACCAGGTCCCCTTTCTGCACCCTGCCCTCGTCGATCGCCTCGGCCAGAGCCATCGGCACCGACGCGGACGAGGTGTTGCCGTACCGCGCCAGGTTGGTGAACACGCGATCGGGCGGGATCCCGAGCGCATGGACGGCACTCTTTATGATGCGGCCGTTGGCCTGATGAGGCACGAAGAGAGCAATATCCTCGACCTTGTGGTCGACGAGTTCCACTACCTGCCGGGTAGCCTCGGGCAAGACGCGAGTGGCAAACCGGAACACCTCCCGCCCGTCCATGTGGATATAGTGCAAACGCTGGTTGACCGTCTCGCTGCTGGCGGGTTGAGCGCTTCCGCCGGCAGGCAGCTTGAGCAGGTCTCCACCCGACCCGTCGGCACGGAGCACCGAGCCCAGCACGCCGCCCGGGGCTTCGCTGGCCTGCAATACCAGCGCCCCGGCCCCATCCCCAAACAGGACACACGTGTCCCGGTCGGTCCAGTCGGTGACGCGGGACAGCGTCTCGGCGCCGATCACCAGGGCGTTGTCGTATCGCCCCGCTTCGATCAGGCCGGCCGCCACGCTCAGGGCATAGACAAAGCCGGAACAGCCGGCCGACAGATCGAAAGCGCCCGCACTGCGCGCCCCCAGGGCGTCCTGGAGCAGGCAGGCAGTGGACGGAAAGACGTAGTCGGGCGTGACGGTGGCGACGATGATCAACTCCACCTTGCGCGGATCGAGCCCGGCCACGTCCAGCGCATCCTGCGCCGCGCGGAGGCTCATGCTGGCCGTGGTCTCACCGGGGCCCGCCACGCGTCGCTCGAGGATGCCTGTCCGCTGGCTGATCCACTCCTCCGAGGTATCTACCATTCGGGAAAGGTCAGCGTTCGTCAGCACGCGGGTCGGCGTGTACCGGCCCCAGCCGGAGATGTGTGCAGCCCTACGCCGTTCGTTGACCATGGCCTGCCTACGTCTCCCAGCTCTGAAAGACCAGGCAAGCGTTCTGGCCGCCGAAACCGAAGGAGTTGGAAAGCGCGACCTGCACC
>DAOUME010000005.1:0-171805 GCA_034411995.1 Anaerolineae bacterium
CCCCCCCGCCCCCCCCCTCTCACGTTGCGGGGACCACTATTCGCCTTTCTCGTCCTCCGTTCCGTTCTCCTGGCGTGACAGGTCGGCGTAGGTACCGAACCAATCGAGAAGCTCCTCGGCCCGGCGCTCCCTCTGTCGCTGTCTGTCTTTCTCGCGGTAGGCGTCCATCCTGGCGAATACCTCCTCCTGAACCTGGCGAGGGTGGTGTACCCAGGCAAAGGTGAAGGAGGCTTCTCTGCCGGCGGTCTCGATGACTACGTTCCCGTAGTCGAGCAGATTGGCGATGGGGCCAGGGATCTCATACCCGATATCCTGTATCATAGACAGGTTGGCTTCCCTCCGCTCCTCGCGCAGGCCGAGCGGCAATCTCTCCACGTCGATGATGCGATCGTCAGTCAGTTGGTAGACGTCGTTCCTCCAGTCTTCGTATCTGTACCAGATCAGACACAGGCCGAGTAACCCACCGAGAACCAAACATCCCCACCAGAGGCTCACGAAGTGTGGCGGCGGGGCGATCAAACCTCCCCGTACCGCGAGGCCCAGTTGTGCCAGGACGAATAGGAGGATGATGGGGCCTGCTATCCTGTCGATCAGCCTGAACCAGTGCTTTCGCCAGGTCACCACGCCGTCTTCCTCGACGCGCATGTGCGGCACGAAGTAGCTGCGGAGCCTCCCCAACAGGTTTCTGGAGCTCGATACCTCGTCACTGGCAACCTGGCGCGCCGTCGGGGCCGCTCCGGCTGCTGCGCGCTCCAGGTCGAGGCCGGGCTGGGCCTGCTTGTCGGTCTGGCTCAACTCCGCCTGTAATCTGCGGCGGATGGAGTCTTTCTGCCCGGCATGCTCCTCGACCCTGAGAAGCTCCATCTGCTGAAACAGCCTGTCCCTGATCCACGGCGCATGGCCCACTGTGTGGAAAACCACTCTGCCCTTCGACCCGGCTGTCTGAATGCTCAGGTCGTTGAAGCCCAGGAGCCTCCCGACAATGCTGGGCATGAGGATGGAGATGTCCTGGATGTTCTCCAGAGGGGCCTCGTCACGGGATTCTCTGAGGAGGATGGTCTTCTCCTGGTGCATGACCCTCTTGCTGGTGACCACGTAGTAGTCGTTGCGCCAATCAGCCCACTGCCAGACGACCAAACCTACGGTACAGGCCAGGGTAAGGGCGCACGCCACGTAGAGCCAGAGGCTTTGCCAGTCTAAAGCGAACGACAGCGCTACCATCGCCGTCAGGCAGATCAAGGGGATGACGAGCACCCACAGGCTGCGGACGAGCGCGTAGGGGTGCTTGCGAGCCAGCGCAACGAGCACTTCTCCCTCACGCTGCCAGGGGAAGCGCTGGCTGAGCATGAGTTCTCGGGCGTTGGCTTCCAGCCGGAGGGCTCTTCTGAGGGAGGGCACGTCGGCCAGAATAGTCTCCAAATCCCTCTTGTTCCAGTAGAACAGGCTCGTGTCTTCCGACGCTACGGCGCTGGTATCGGCGGGCTGGCTGGTGAGGAGCGAACGCTGCCCGAAGGTGTCGCCATCCCTCAGGTGCATGATCACCTGGGGCTGGCCCGTTCCTTCTTTCGCGAGCAAGGCCACTCGGCCGGACGCAATGACGTAGAGGCACTTGCTCAGCTCGCCCTGGTGGTAGATGGTGTTGCCCTCCCGGTAGCTCGCCCGTCCCATGGCGTCGGATAGGTGGTGCAATTCCTCGGGGGATAGTCCGCTGAAGAGAGGCACTTCCTTGAGCCGCTCCAGCGCGTGCAGGGACAGCTCCTCCTGGAGGTGTGGATGATCCTCCAGAAGCGTCTCCAGGTCCCCCTTCTCCAGATAGAGCAGCACAGTGGGCTCCTCGACTTCGACTGTCACGTCCCGACGATCACCAGTCAGCAGGGAATGCGCTCCGAAGGAGTCTGTGGCCTGGAGCCGGTTGAGGACTCTCTGTCGACCCTTCTCGTCGCGAGTCCAGATCTTCAGCCGACCAGAGACGACGATGTAGAAGTTGGTGTCGGGATCGCCCTGGCGGTACACCGTGGAATGGGGGTGCTCCGATCTGCTTTTCAGCAGTCCGGCGATCAGCGACAGGTCTTCGTCAGACAGATCGCGGAACAGAGGGGTGCTTCTCAGCAGAGCTACACGATCATGCATGGGGATCTCCTAGAGAGCTTCTCGTACCTTGCGAGCCACACTCTCGTTCATCCCTTGCACTGAGGCCAGGTCGTGCAGACTTGCCTGGCGAATGGCGTCCAGAGAACCGAAGCGCTTCAAGAGCGCCCGCCTGCGCTTCGGCCCCACGCCGGGTATCTCCTCCAGGACGGAGCTCAAGCTCTGGCTGCGGCGCAGTCCCTTGTGGTAGGCGATGGCGAAGCGGTGCGCTTCGTCGCGCAAGCGCTGAAGCAAGTGGAGCCCTGCGGAGTCACGTGGAAGCATGATGGCCTGCGAAACCCCAGGCTTGAAAACCTCTTCTTTCTCCTTGGCCAGGCCGATAGCGGGAAGAGTGTCGAGGCCATGTTCCGCCAGAATCTGCAGAGCGGCGTTCAACTGACCTTTGCCGCCATCAACGACGATCAGGTCGGGGAGGTCTGCCCAGGAATCTCGGGTGCCAGCCTCTCCGATGGTTGCCCTTCTAAAGCGACGTCGGAGGATCTCTTGGAGCATAGCGTAGTCGTCGGGCCCTTGCACCGCTCGGATCTTGAAGCGGCGATACTCCTTTTTCGACGGCGCACCCTCGACGAAGACCACCATGCTTCCGGTGGCCGCGACTCCCTGGATGTTGGAGATGTCGTAAGCTTCAATCCGTAGTGGCGGCGCATCCAGATCCAGTTGGGCGCGAAGATCCCTGACGCCGACCATGGCTCTGGCCTTCTCTATCTGCTCTCTGGCCAGGAGGTGGCTCAGGGTCTCCCTCGCGTTCTCTTCCACCATCTCCACCAGCTTCCGCTTGAACCCGCGACGCGGCACCCGCAGGTTGACTCTTCCGCCGCGCCTTTCGCTCAGCCACCTCTCTATGATTTGGTCCTCTTCGATGTCTTGCGGCAGAAGGATCTCGGGGGGCACGTGGGCAGCGTGATCGTAGAACTGTTTGAGAAAAGAGGTGAGGATCTCCGGTGCTTCAGCATCGCCGGTGCCGTCCATCAGGAAGTACTCGTGCCCGATGAGCTTGCCGCTGCGTACGAAGAAGACTTGCACGCACACCTCGCCGTCCTCTCCGGCGATGCCGAGGGCATCCTGATCCACCGACGAGGCGGTGACGACTCTCTGTCGCTCGATGACTCGCTCCACAGCGGCGATCTGATCTCTCAGACCGGCGGCCCGCTCGAACTCCATGTTCTCGGCTGCGGTTTCCATCCGTCTTTTGAGGGAAGCGATGATTTCCTCTCCCTTGCCCTCGAGGAACAGGCAGACTTGCTCCATCATCTCCCGATACTCATCTCTGGAGACGGCTCCGATGCAAGGTGCCAGACACCGTCCGATGTGATGGTAGAGGCAGGCACGATCATCAGTACCCGTGATCTTCCTCTTGCAGGTCAGGTAGGGGAAGATACGCCGCAAGAGATCCAGGGTCTGGCGCATGGCCGAACTCGAGGTGTACGGTCCGAAGTACCGCGCGCCGTCCGCATGCATGCGGCGCACCACAGTAACCCTGGGGAAGTCCTCTTGCCAGGAGATCTTGACGTACGGGTACCGCTTATCGTCTTTGAGGCGGACGTTGTAGTGCGGGCGGTGCCGCTTGATGAGATTGCATTCGAGGATGAGGGCTTCCAGCTCAGAGTCTGTGACGAAGAAGTCGAGGTCTGCGGCGTTCTCCACCAGACGGCGCACCCTGGGCGAGAGGGCGGATGAGGCCTGGAAATAGGACCGGAGGCGGTTACGCAGGTTGATAGCCTTGCCCACGTAGAGAACTTCGTCGGCCTCTCCCTTCATCAGGTAGACGCCTGGCCGGGTGGGTATGGAATCGAGTCTCTCCTTGATGTCGGGGATAGCCATCTGTGCGTGCTCTGTCCGGTAGGGGGCCCTGGCTCGACACAAGAGCCGCGCTTCTACTTACAATTCTATACAGGCGCAGCCGTGGTGTCAACTCCGTTGCGCGCACTCTGGCCGAAAACGGGCATAGGTTGTGGCCTTCGATGGCTCACGGCATGCTACATCGGGGCATCTGGTCATCAGTTGCTGGCTTTGGAGATGTCGCGTTCGGCGAGGGTGAGGTGAGAATCGTGGCCAACCGGCCTGGCCGCGACCACTGTTGGCCTGACGTGGCAGGCTGCTATGCCTGGGCAGCGCCAAAAACCAGATGCGACGGACCTTTGCTGTGCACGAGTAGGTATGGTAGAATACGGCTCAGGCAACCAGGCCCGTCAGAGTATACTCTGACGGGCTGCCGCCATCATGTGGCCAGGAGACGAGCATGGAGTTGAAGCAGTATGTTAGAGTACTGTTGAGAAAGTGGTGGGTCATCGCGCTGGCCTGTGTGATCACAGTGACGAGCGCGGTGATCTTCAGCGAGATCCAAGCGCCGGTCTATCGCTCCTCGGCGGTTCTACAGGTGATCCCGGCCAGATACGACTACGGGCTCACTCTGGCTGCGGAACAGTTGCTGAGGCAGTTCGCAAACCAGATTCACACCACCACCATGGCTCAGCAGGTCATAGACGAGCTGCAGCTTGACATAAGCACGGAGAAGCTGCTGGCCAACGTGACGGTGGCTTCCATCCCGGAGGATTTCCTGATTCAGATTGATGCCGACCGGCCCGATCCGCAGGAGGCGCGGGACGTCGCCAGCACGTTCGCTGGCGACTTCGTGGCCTTCCATGCGGCGGAGATATTGGACATAGACCGTCAGGATCGTGTTCAGATCCGGATTCTCGAGGACGCGAAGTACGGCTGGGTGCAGTGGCCGAAGACGAAGACTCTGGCTGTGGCAGGGGGCGTGTTGGGACTGCTGATAGGCTTGCTGCTGGCTTTCGGCCTGGAGTACCTGGAGTCCGACGTGCTCAGGTCCACGGAGGACGTGGAACGGCACGTAGGCGTCACCGTGCTGGGCGCCATCCCCACCATTGGGGGAAGCGGTGGAGGAGGGGGACGTAAGGCCAGAGCGAGGCGCTCTGCCCAGCATCCCGCGAGCTAGGCTTGGCTCGGCTGCCGTGTTTGGGCCTGCGGAGCAATCAGGCGTGTTTGCCGGGCCGCAGGCGGGACGATATAATGAATCACTGCGCACCAGCACCAGAGGAGTGATATGATGGTTGCGAATAATCCATCGGAAAGTCTGGTCACACTGACCAACCCCAGGTCCCCGGTGAGCGAGGCCTACCGCACATTGCGCACCAACCTCGAGTTTTCGAGCCTGGACAAGCCCATCAAGACCATGGTGGTTACCTCTCCGGGTTTGGGCGAAGGGAAGTCCACGACTCTCGCCAATCTGGCGGTAACCCTGGCGCAGGCGGAGAAAGAGGTCATCCTCGTAGACTGCGACTTGCGGCGTCCATCCCAGCATGAGATCTTTGGCCTGAGCAACGGGGTGGGGCTGACGACGATGGTCGTAGATGATGGGGCGATGAAAGAACCGCCGCTGCTGGACACGGGGGTGGCAGGGTTGCGACTTCTGCCCAGTGGTCCTCTTCCTCCCAACCCGTCGGAGCTTGTCGGGTCGCGGCGCATGGCAGAGATCATCAGTCTGTTGGCTGAGCGGTCTGACATCGCTCTTTTCGATGCACCTCCCGTCGTCGCCGTCACTGATGCGGCCGTGCTCGCCTCCCGGGTCGATGGGGTGCTGCTGGTGATCAAGGCCGGGGCTACCAAGCGCGACCATGCGCAGAGGGCGAAGGCGCTGTTGGAGAAGGTCAACGCGCACCTGCTGGGAGTTGTGCTCAACGACATCAAGATGGACACCAGCTATTATGGTTACTACACTGAGAAGCAGAGCAGCTAGCGGGGCGAAACAGTGGGGGAGTTATGAAGGCACTGATCCTGAGCGGCGGTAAGGGCACTCGCCTCTACCCCATTACCTATACCAGCGCCAAGCAACTGGTCCCTGTGGCCAACAGGCCGGTTCTCTTTCGCGCCATCGATGCCATCGTCGAGGCGGGCATCAAGGACATCGGGATCGTCGTGGGAGATACCGCCGCCGAGATAGAGGCAGCGGTCGGTGATGGCTCCGCCTGGGGGGCCGCTGTGACCTACATCGAGCAGGAGGCTCCGCTGGGCCTGGCTCACGCCGTCCTGATCTCCCAGCCTTTTCTCTCCAACGATCGGTTCGTGATGTTCCTGGGCGACAACGTCCTGGAGGGAGGCATCTCCGACCTGGTGCAGCAGTTCGCCGCCAGCGACTGGAACTCGCAGATCGTCCTCACGCGGGTCAAGGATCCCCAGCACTTCGGCGTGGCTGAGTTGAGGGACGGTCAGGTGTTGAGGCTGATCGAGAAGCCCAAGGACCCGCCGAGCAATCTGGCGCTGGTGGGCATCTACATGTTCGATAGGAACATCTTCGAGGCGGCCAAGAACATCAAACCCTCGTGGCGCGGCGAACTGGAGATCACGGATGCCATCCAGTATCTGGTGGATCACGGCTACAGGGTATATCCCTACGTGCACGAGGGATGGTGGATCGACACCGGCAAAGCCGAGGACATGTTGGACTGCAACCGCCTCCTGCTGGAGAGCATGGAGCCTCAGAACCGAGGTGTCGTGGACGAGAGGTCCAATCTCTCCGGCCGGGTGGTAATCGAGAAGGATGCCCAGATCATCAACAGCACCGTCCGCGGCCCAGCTATCATTGGCGAGAACAGCCGCATTGTGGACGCCTATGTCGGTCCATACACGGCCATCTATCACGACGTTCTGGTGCAGAACAGCGAAATCGAGCACTGCATCATCCTGGAGAACTGCCGGATCGTGGACATCGGCTCTCGAATCGAGGACAGCGTGATCGGGCGCAATGTGGAGATCACCCGCTCTCCGCTGAGGCCCAAGGCCTACAGGATGACCATAGGGGATAATAGCTACGTTGGGATACTGTAGTTCCTGACGACCCAGTTCGTCCTCCTGTGTGTCGGGCCTGGCCAGGCCTGAGCGGAGTTGCCACCAGGAGTTACTTGCACCAAGGAAGAGTTGTCTGAATGAAGGTCACCCTGGTCTTCAGCGGAGGCGGCGTAGACGGCTTCAACAGCGCGGGTAAGGGGATGTCCGGGGGATGGATCGGCCATGGGCTGGCCCTGCTCTCAGCCTGCGCCAAGGAAGCTGGCTACGAGGTCGACCTGATCGATCGCAGGGCCCTCCGTGACTGGGATCACTTCAGAGAGGAAGTCCGCCGACGGAATCCTGACGTGGCAGGGTTTGGGATGCTCAGCGTGGACTTCAACCCGGCCATGAGGGGCATCGAGCTGGTGAAGGAGGTCCATCCGGATACGATCGTCGTGGCCGGGGGACCTCATGCCACGCTCGCCCCCGACGAAGTGTTGCGCCAGCCGTTGGTGGATCACCTGGTCCTCGGTGAGGGCGAAATCACCTTCGTGGAGATGCTGCGTCAATTCGAGCGGGGCGAGAAGGTCGAGCGCGTTGTCCAGGGGGAACGGCCTGTTCTGGATGAGCTCCCCTATGCGGACCGGGACATCTACCTCGACGAATGGCGCAAGGCTGGCTACGACTATGATTCCCCCGAGGCCCCTCTCTCTGAGGAGACGTCGCCCCCGTTTGTGACCATCATCGCTGGCAGGGGTTGCCGGTACAACTGCAGTTTCTGCAAGCCGGGCGAAGACATCCTCTTCGGGAAGGGCGTGAGGCGCAGAAGTGTGCCCCATGTCATCGGTGAACTGAAGCATCTGCGGGATAGGTACCGTTTCCAGACGCTGATGATCCACGACGACTGTCTGACCGAGGATCGCGATTGGGTCACCCAGTTTTGTGACCGCTACGAGGCGAAGGGGTTCACACAGCCGTTCTGGTGCCAGGCCCGCGTTGATCACGTGGTTAGACATGAGGATATGATCCAGCGCATGGCACAGGTGGGCCTGGCGGGACTCTTCCTCGGATTCGAGAGTGGGAGCGATCGGGTCCTGAAGTTCATTCGCAAGGGCACCACGCTGGCCAAGAACCTGGAAGCGGCACGGATTTGCCGCAAGTACGGCATTCGCATCTGGGCCAACTACATGTTAGGCCTGCCCACCGAGACGGAAGAAGAGATCAAGGAGACGATCGCCATGCTCAAGGAGATCGATCCTGATTACTATAGCCCGGCATATTACACCCCATATCCCGGTAATGATCTCTACGACTACTGCACCGAGCATGGCCTGTCGCTCGTCAAGGACCACGATGGCTACAGCCGCAACCCTACAGAACCCAAGACGAAAGGGCATAATCCCGAATTCCTGAGCTGGGCTCTTGAGGAATCGCAGCGCCGGAGGCTGCGCAATAGGGTGAAGAGGCGCACGAAATACCTCTTGCATCGCTATGCGTCACCGAGGAAAGCGGTCTCGAAGCTGACCAGAGCGGTGCGCGCTTAGTCACGAGGGGGTGTGACATGGCTAGTCCATCTGCGGCCAGGGGTCTCAGCTATGAGCGGGCACTGCAAGCCATAGGGCGTCTGGCAGAAAAGCAGCGGCTGCGCGATCTCTGCGTACTGGAGGTGGAGGGTGGAGTCGTGCTCCAGGGACGAGCCCTGGTGAGCTCGAGAGACGGCTTCAACCTCATCTCCAAGACCAGGATCCTCAGCCGAGATGACCTCGAGCAAATGATGCGCGACCTGTGACCTGGAGTCCGTGGTTGCAGAGAGGGGGAATCGATGCAGAAGCTCTTCCAGGGCATGCTCAAGAGCGACTACCAGGACGTCCTGAGGACCATCGGTCACTACATCGACGAGCACGGCTTCGCGGACATCAGGCTCATCGAGACAGAGGATGGGCTGATCCTTCAGGGCAAGGTTAGCACGGGCGAGGCCAGGGGTGAAAAGAAGACAGAGACCTATCTACTCACTGTGCAGGATGTCCGGGAGCTGATGAGGGAGGCCTACACTCGTCGAGGCACGAAGCTGTAGTCAGGCGAGGAAGCCTGCTTGAGGGAGGTTTGGCAACTTGAACCGTGTGCTGATCACGGGCGGTGCTGGATTCATTGGCAGCAACTTCGTTCACCACATTCTGACCAAGTACCCCGACTGTCGAGTGGTCGTCTACGACAAGCTGACCTACGCGGGCAATCTGGATAACCTGCTCGACGTAGAGAATGATCCCCGGTACAGTTTCGTACGGGGAGACATCTGTGACCGGGAACTGGTAGGCCAGGTTATGCGGGAGCACGAGATCGAGACTATAGTCAACTTTGCTGCCGAGACCCACGTGGACCGCAGCATTCTGTCCGCAGGCAGTTTCATCCAGACAGACGTGTACGGTACGTACGTGCTCCTGGAGGCTGTGCGGGAGTTCGGCCTGCGGAGGATGTTGCACGTCTCGACGGACGAGGTGTATGGCAGCATCCCCAAGGGATCATCGGTGGAAACGGACAACCTGCTCCCCAACAGTCCGTATTCGGCCAGCAAGGCCGGGGGAGACCTGATGTGCCGCGCCTACCACGTGACCTACGGCGTACCTGTGGTCATCACGCGCGGCTCGAACAACTTCGGGCCGTTTCAGTACCCCGAAAAGGTGATCCCTCTGTTCATCACCAACGCGCTGGACGACAAGCCCCTGCCTCTCTATGGGGATGGACAGAACGTCCGAGATTGGTTGTACGTCCTCGATCACTGCGAGGCCATCGACCTGATACTGCGAGAAGGCGAGGACGGAGAGATCTACAACGTGGGGGCCGACCGTGAGTTGACCAATCTGGAACTCACCGAGACGATTCTGGACCTGGTGGGCAAGCCGAGGAGCCTGATTCGGTTCGTCGAGGATCGTCCAGGCCACGACAGACGGTACTCCCTCGATTCCAGCAAGACCCAGGCCCTGGGCTGGCATGCTCGTCAGGGCTTCGAGGAGGCGCTGGAGGGAACCGTGCGCTGGTACACGGACAACCGATGGTGGTGGGAGAAACTCAAAGCGGGGGAATACGAGAGTTACTACCAGAAGCAGTACGGTACCCGGAGGGTTCTGGAGGAGTCCTGAAGGTGAGGACGGCGCGGTGAGTTCCTGAGTCGCCCGTGAAAGCACAGTAGTTGTCTTCTAGCAGAGTCTCCAAACGGTACGATACCTCGCGACCATCGATGGAGACTCTCTCTATTTCTCTTCCCGGCGGCATAAGAATGGCGATCTCCAGAGGTTGGGGGTGGTTCGAGCCGTAATCGAGGACCACGAAGCCTGGTTCGTGCCTGTACTCATACGAGGCATAGAGACCGGTAGCCTGGTGGACGACGCCGACTTGACCGTCGTGTTCTCCCAGCCGCGGACGAAGCGTGATGACATCAGTTTGGATCGTGACCCCGAACAGCCCCCGCAGGATGGCTTCGGCCACCGTGGCTGCCGCGCTCGCGTAGTTGTTGGAGCCCCATCCTTCCCCTGTCGAAGGCCTCTGCCACTCGAAGACCTGCCCAGGATGCAGGGCCCACTCCTGGGCCATCATCCTCAGGTGGGCCAGAGCCAGGGTCGATTGGCCGCTCTCGAACTCCGCTGTGATTTGCACGCCGCCCCACCAGTCCCACAGTCCGCCGTTCTGATACTCCCCCGCCAACATCTGCGGGTGAGCGAAGAACCCCGGGGGGTAGGGCGGGTAGAGGCTGAGGCCTGGCTTGCTTGCGCCGGCAGCGAGCCGCGCCCGTTCCAGGGCGGCCAGGGCCCTGCTCGCCCGCGCCGGGTCGGCCAGCCCGACGTACACGGCCAAGGCGTTGGAGATGCCGACCATCTGGTCTTCGGGGAAGGGGTGGCTGAGGGGCGTGACGTGCAGGTGAACGAGGTAAGATCCAGTGCTCTCGTTCCAGAGCCTGGCGTTGGTGGAGCTGCGGATTCGCTCTGCCCTCTCGCTGAGGTCCATGGACCTCTGCCTGGCCCCAACGGCTTCGTTCATCTCCGCCAACTGCAGGAGGGCCCGGTAAGTGAGGGCCTGGTCGTAGACGGAACAGACCCAGTGATCGTGGTCCGGGTCCATGTCGGTGGGAGTGGCTGAGGGTTCGAACTTGACGTCGCCCCAATCGGTGGTGTGGCCGCGCTTGATCAGGCCCGTGCTGGGGTCGAAGCGGTGCTCGAACAGCCAGTCGAGGGCGCGATTCATGCGCGAGAGTATGGTCTCCTCCCCTACTTCCTTCAGCAGCCAGTCTGTGCCGCCGGCCGACCTGTAATACTGGTACGCAGCGTTGACCAGGTGCACCTCTTCGTCTGACACGGCTGTGGCCTTGTCGACGTGGCCGTCGGAGGCCAGGATGGCGCTCGTTGCCCCGTCGCCAGGCCGTTGTCCACCGGCGCTGACCGTGGCTGGTCCGTACTGGCGACGCAGTAGCTCCTCGACCGGGGTCCGCAGGTATTCGTCGGCGTAGAAACAGGGAAGAATCGATGCCATGGTAGAAAGATCCCGGACGTAGATCATGCCATACTCGCGGGCTGGCATCAGCCCGTACACCTTGCCTGCCGCCCCTTCGAACTGCGTCTCGCATAACGGGAAGGTGCCCACGATGTTCTGGTACATTCCATCAATGAGAGGGTAGTCGGGCAGATGCCAGAAGGTGGCGATGGGGGCCGAGCCAAGAGCGTCGACGCTCAGGGGTGGCAGCGCGGCCGGGCTCGCCGGCGTCGCCGCACGGCCGTACGCTTGCACCAGCACCGATGATCCCACCAGTGTCACCAGCAGAGCGCTGAGGAGCGCGAACCGCGTCCCCGCTCCTGGCGCCGTGCTGCTGGGGATCAGTCGTCCTCTGTGGGTGTTGCTGGAAGGGTCCTGAAGATTCGATAGACCATCCACAGTGAGGCTGCCGTCAGGAGGCTGCGGAAGATGGCGACAACCGCCTTGTAGTTGGTGTACGCCTGTACCATCAGCTCAGGTGGTGTGAGTTGTGAGAAGAAGGAGCGGTTCAGGGGCAAGAATAACCACCACGTGGTCTGCGAGCCCCAGTTGAGCAGATAGAAGGCGTAACCAGCGATCTGAACGAGGTGGAGCCAGGCCAGGTCCGGCTGTTCGGCGATCTCCAGAGCCAGGAGCGGCAGGACCGCGAAGAAGTACTGCGGGTTGAAAAAGGCCAGGGAGAACAGCACCAGAAAGACCATCAGCGAGTACTTGCGCAGCGCAGCGTAGGAGGAGAGATCCTTCTCCACGCTGCTGAAGAGCAGCATGGCATAGCCGATGACGAAGAGCACGAGCTCGTCGTAAAGGATGATTGGCAGCTTGGCCGCGAGCAGGAATTGGCCATGGGCACGGTCCAGGAGGGAGATGATGCTGGGCAAGCTGCCGGACACGACTGCCAGCACGGCAGCGGCGGTGAAGACAACGGCCCCCAGCAGCGTCCGCTTCTGGTTCCGGAGCTGCCCGATGGCGCCCAGGAGGAAGAAGGGAGCAAGCGCCGCGTCCATGACTCGTGACAGAACCGCCAGTGCCAGCGCCCCCAACGAGGAGAAGGGTCGGACGCGGGAGAATAGATATAGACTCAGCAGGACGAAGAAGCCCGCCACCGTGTCGTAGCGCCCATAGAGATACGAGATGTACAGCCCGATGGGGTTGAACATCCAGAAGGCGAGGGCGATGATGGACTGCTTGGGGCGCTTTCTGAGCAAGGCCAGGAGCATGAACGCCGACGCCAGGTCGAAGATCAGGTGAGGGAGCTTGAGAATGAAAAGGGTGAGGTGTATGCGTGGAGCACTGGCTATTTGCATCGCCAAATCGAAGGCGCCCTGGTAGTCAGCCTCGCCCAGTTGACCCCACTCGTCGGGCCAGATGAGCTCGGGCGGAGAAAGCACCGGTTGGAAGACCTTGATGGTGGCAGAGTACACCAGAAGCGGAATGGGCTGTATCGCCAGATCCTTGGTCACCTGACCATGTAGTGCCAGGTTCTGAGCGTGATAGGTGACCCAGAAGAGGTCCGGGTGGAAGGCGATGGGCATGAGCACGACACGCACCAGTACGCCTAGCGCCAGAAGCAAGACGAGAATCCGTCCCACGGGGTTGCCTCCGAGGGGCGATGAGAAGAAGGAGACGAAGCGGGAGCGTTTGAATCGATGCATC
This sequence comes from Anaerolineae bacterium, assembly GCA_034411995.1. Taxonomy (GTDB): domain Bacteria; phylum Chloroflexota; class Anaerolineae; order UBA7937; family B3-Chlor; genus JAUVXJ01. The sequence goes on from DAOUME010000005.1 coordinate 13,111, forward strand.
ATTCCTGCAGCTTCCTTACGCGGCAGCGCATATCCCTGAAGGGGGGCGTAGCGGCCAGGGGATCGCAAGCGAGGTCGTCAACGAGCCAGTTGGCGTTGTGTATCCCTGGCCAGCCGTGCGGTATAGACACCGTCAAAGGATGGATGTCCTCCGTGACTTTCACCTTGAACGGCGCAGATCCGACCTGGGTCTGGATGCTTACCTCGTCGCCGTCTTCCACTCCCATCTGCGAGGCCAGCGCTCGACTCATCTCCGCAAGAGGCTCCCCATGCGCCTTTCGAAGAGCGGGCACGTTGCGATGCTGCGAGTGGTAGAATTGGGGTACTCTGGCCCCCGTTATCAGGTAGTAAGGGTAAGCGCTGTCCTGGGGCCAGGCCAGGGGAGCCCTGGGCAGCGGGTCGTATCCGCTTTCCTGGAGAGAGCGGCTGTACAGCTCGATCTTGCCTGAGGGCGTGCTGAATCCATTCTCCAGCGCCCGACCGTGCATGGTCGGTACCGCTCTGACTCCTGACCGGTCCAGCCAGCTCGGTCCAAGACGGCGTCGACGGCTTGCTGATCGTCATCGAAAGGGAAGTAATCCCCGTACCCCAGCCTGCGCCCCAGGAGCGATAGCCATCTCCACTCGGGAAGGGTTTCACCCCGCGGTTCGACCACCGGCCTTCTCGTTCGCACGGGGTAGTCAGTCCTCAAGGATTGCACACTGATCTCGCCTTTCTCCAGAAAAGTGCAGGCTGGAAGGACCACGTCTGCCAGTTCTGTAGTGTCGTTCATGAACAGGTCGTGGACCACCACGAGGTCGAGCTTGGCCAGGGCGCGGCGCACTTTGGCGGTGTTGGCGAAGCAGGATAGGGGGTTGCCCTCCACAACGATCAGGCCGCATAAGGGATAGGGCTTCTCGCTGAGGATGGCCTCGGGAAGGAGGGCACTGGCATCCTTGGCCAGGGGGAATCTGTCTCCCCAGAAGCTCCTGGCCGGCGTGGGGAGGTCTTCGGACACAGGCAGGCTGCGGGGACGACGGGAAGGGGTGAGCATCAGCCCTCCTGCCACGTCCACGTTGCCAGTGATGGCCATGAGTATGGCCATGGCTCGCAGGGCCTGGGTGGCGTAGCGGCAGTGCTGGACCCCCTGTCGCCTGTCCAAAGAGGCCGGCTTGGTGAGGGCGAAGCCAGCGGCTACTTCCTTGATGGTCGTGGCCGGTATGTCAGTGATCTGCTCGGCCCACTGGGGGGTGTACGGGACCACGTGTGCGGCGAGCTCTTCGAACCCCAGGGTATGGCTCTCCACGAAAGCCTGGTCGTAGAGGTGACTGTGGATGATGTGGTGGATCATGGCCAGCGCCAGCGCAACGTCGGTCCCGGGCCTGATCTGGAGGTAGTGATCAGCGTGGCGCGCCAAAGGCAGGCGTCGAGGGTCGACGATGACCAGTTTCGCACCACGCCTGCGGGCGGATATGATGTCAGCAGTGATGCCGTGGTAGCGGTGGAGATGAGTAACCGCAGGGCTGGCGCCCCACAGAATGATGTAGTTCGCGTGCTTGAGGTCGCACCAGGGCATGGGAGGGCGCCCAAAGGTATGGTCGTAGGCCAGGATCTTAGGACCTACGCACACCGACCAGGTTCCAGTGACGTTCGGAGTGCCATACAGCTTTGCCAGGCGGCTCAACACTGCCTCGTCCACCACTTTGGCGGTGGTCCCGCGGTAGAAAGCCAAGGCCTCGGGACCAAACTGTTGCCTCATGGCCTCTATCTTCTCAGCGATGGCGTCTATAGCCTCGTCCCAGGTCACGCGCCGCAGCGGACCGCCCTTCGCGTCCCTCAACAGTGGGTGGAGAAGCCTGTCCTCGGCGTACAGGATCCGGGGAGCGTGCCGGCCCTTCACGCAGAGCTTGCCCCTGCTCCAACGGTCCTGGGGATCACCTTCGACCCCGACTACCTTGCCATCCTCGAGGTGAGCTATCATGCCGCATTCAGCGCGGCAAATCTGACAGAAAGTCCTGAGCGCCGTTTCGCTCATGAGACAGACTCCAGGCTTTCCACTGGCCGGTAGGATTATAGGACGCCTACCACGCCGCGGCAAGCTCTAACCACTGGCCGAACCCCGCTTCGGCCCTTTGTGCTCTTCGAGGCAAGAGGACAAGGGCCAGGCTCGCCTGCTGGTACCGGGGGCGCTTTCGTCGGCTTGGGCGCGGAAGAGCTAGGCGGTCCCCAGCGAGCGCCCCTGTCCCTCGGACGCTGCGTGTGATAGAATGTGGTCGTATGATCGATTTCTCCATTTCCACCTCATTCATCAGGGGTGAGTTAGCGGAGCTGCAGCGGCTGATCGGGCTGGGTGACTTCAGGAAGACAGAAATCGGCTTCTACGACGAGGACACTCTGCCCTTGGTCATGGATTTCGCGGTGAAGCAAGGGCTCAGCTTTGGGTTCCACGACCCCCTGCCACGGCTGCCGACCTTCGATTTCCCCTTTCTCACCGATCCCGATGAAGAGAAGCGCTGGAAGACCCTGGACTCTATGTATCGCACGATGGAGTCGGCCGTCACGTACGGGGCGGAGTACGTGATCGGGCACATACCGTCGGTGATCTGGGAGCCGCGGCCGGTTCTCAGCGATGCCAAGATCATCGAGCTGGCTCACAATAGTTGCGGCCAGCTATCCATGTGGAGCAGGGAGTCGGGCATCCCCTTCGTTCTGGAGAACGTCGGTCCCAACCCTTACTTCTTTCACTTCGATGCTTTCGTGGGCGTGATGCAGGCCTATCCCGATCTGGAGTTTTGCCTGGACATCGGTCATCTGCATTTGATGTCCGTGTACGCAGGGTTCGACTCCCTGGAGTTTGCTTCAGCGTTGGCTCCCTACACCACCATAGTGCACATCTACAATGCCACTCCAGAGATGTACCGTAAGTACCACCACGTACCGGTTCATCCTTCGCAACTCCCGCAGGATGGATGGGCTGACATCGTGGCCATCCTGGAGTGCGTCCTGGGCGAGCAGAGTGGTGATCTCACTCTGGTGTTCGAGTACTCCCCACAATACCCTGCTGATGAGGAGTTCGTGAGGGAGGGCATCGAGTGGGTCAAGCGGTCCGTGGCGGGGAAGTGATTACTTCTCGAGGATGATGGTCACAGGGCCATCGTTGTGTATCTTCACGGTCATCATCGCGCCGAAGACCCCGGTCTCGACGTGAAGGCCCTCTTGTTCCAAGAAGGACACTAACTGCTTTACCAGCGGCTCTGCTATCTCAGCCGGTGCAGCCTGTACGAAGTTGGGTCGCCTGCCTTTGCGGGCATCGCCGTACAGCGTGAATTGAGGGACGACCAGGGCGTCACCGGCGACCTCCAGTGCTGAGCGGTTGAACTTGCCTTCGTCGTCCGCGAAGATGCGCAGGTTGGCGATCTTGTTGGCCAGAAAGCGGGCTTCGCCCTCCCCGTCATCGTGGGTGACGCCGACGAGCACGACCAACCCTCGCCCAATGGTGCCCACTACCTGTCCGCCTACGGAGACGGAAGCTTCGCTCACTCGCTGAACTACGGCTCGCATCCTTCGACCTCAGGTTGCGCCTACGATATTTGACCAGGCAGGGACAATCTGGTATCCTTGAAAGTGGGGGGATCTAGCAGGACAAGAGGCTGAGCCATGATCAAGCTGCTGATGAGTTGGGATATCCAGGCTGGAAAAGAGGCGGAGTACATGGAATTCGTGACTCGGGAGTTCACGCCTCAACTGATGAAGCTTGGAATCCAACCCACAGAAGCGTGGTACACAGTGGTAGGCAATGGTCCGCAGGTACTGGCCGGGGGCATCACCCAGGATCGCGAAACGATGATGCGCATACTTCGGAGCGAGGAGTGGGAAGGCCTGGAGGCAAAGCTCCTCGGCTATGTTCGCAACTACAAATACAAGGTGGTTCCCTCTACCGGTCAGTTTCAACTCTAACGGTGCGATCCCTTCGTCCTTAGTTCTGGGCGCTGGCTTTGTCTTTCTCCTTCTCTTTTGCCCCCTGTCCGTCGCCCCCTGGCAACTCCTTGGCCGCCTCCTTTGCTGTCAACTGGCGATTGTCAGTCACGTAGAACCCTGATCCTTTGAAGATGACACCCACCGGTTGAATCACGCGACGAACCGGTCCCGAGCATTCCGGGCAGGTGGTAACCGGCTCATCCGAGAAATGCTGCAAGAGCTCGAATCTGCGCCCGCACGTCTCACATTCATACTCGTAAATGGGCATAAAGCTAGTCACACCTCCTCATAAACGGGCATCAGTCTGATGACGCCTTCCGTTGTGACAGTTCTGGGCTGTCTGCTCGCCTGTCGAAGAGATAGTTGCTTCCCTGGATGCCCTTCACGAATGACAACACCTCGGCTGCTATCTGGGCAATCTGGCGGGGATGCACAAGGTCTCTCTTCTGGTTCGTGACCACGGCAGCGGACACGCTCAAGAGGGGAACTGCAATCTCGTTGCCGTCTCTATCCGTGCTCACGAAGTAGCCCCGCGACCGATCGCGATCGTCGTAGTGAGAGGTGATTTCTTCGTCGAACACCGCCGTGATCTCTTTGCAGATAGCATCTGCCCTGTCGGGGCTGGTGATGACCACGAAGTCGTCCCCTCCCTCGTGGCCGACGAAATCGTCGTCGTTGCCGTGCTCCAGCACCGCTGCGACTATGATCTCGCCGAACATCTTCAGGACCAGGTCTCCCGCCATGAACCCATAGAGACTGTTGTACGGCTTGAAGTGATCCAGGTCGAAGTAGCATACGGCGAAGGGCGCGTCAGCAGCTATTCTCTCCAGAAGTGCCGACTCCACGGCCGGGTTTCCTGGGAGTCGGGTGAGCGGGCTCGTTTGTATATCACGTTCGGTGCGCTGCAGGTGAGTAGTCACTCGAGCGACCAGCACTTCGGGGTCGAGGGGCCCGGTCACGTAATCGTCTGCCCCCATCTGCATGCCCTTGGTCTTGTCGGCCGTCTTGCTGAGGGAGGTCATCACGACGATGGGTATGGTGGACGTCAGGAATCCTCGCCTCAGACGACGACAGAACTCGAATCCGTTCATCCCGGCCGTCCTCGTGTCCAGGAGCACGAGATCCGGTCTGTCCTGTCTGGCCATCGTCAGGCCTTCCGCGCCGCTCGGGGTAGACACTACGCTCAGACCCCTCGATTCCAGGATCTCGGTGACACGTTGGCGCACCTGGGGATCTTCATCGACGACGAGTATCTTAGCTGCGCGCGACGTCATGCATTCCCTCATCCACTTAGTATACGAGATTTAGGCACGTCCAGCAAGTCTTGACACAGGCCGCCGGCTGGCGCATAATGGTCGACGGCCCCGATTGCTTCGCGCCCTGGACCCTCCGCGAGTGGCGGGTGAGGGCGCAGGGACCGTGGCTCGACGGCAAAGGCTCCTGTCTGAGGGTCTATACGCGCTGTGGTACTGCTGGGCCCTGGGGTTTGATAGGGAGGTGTGCGAGTGAAAGCGTTCGAATACAGCATCCAGAGGTTCCTGCTGGGTCGCCTGGAGAGGGGGGACGACGTCCTTGCTGGGCTGACGGACTTCTGCAGGCGCAATGGAGTGGAGGTAGGTCATATCGAAGGGCTCGGTGCCATCGAGCGCGGAGGGGTTGGCTACTACGACCACGAAGGTCGGATCTACCACGACATACGCTTCGACCAGGGGATGGAGATCGCCTCTCTCGTGGGCAACATCTCACGCAAGGACGATGAGGCCTTCCTTCATTGTCACGTCACGCTGGCCGACGGTGAAGGTCGCTGCTTTGGCGGGCATCTGTTAGAGGGGAATGTGGCGCTCGCTTGCGAGTTCACGGTGGCGGTTCTCGAGGGCGTGGTGCCCCAGCGGACTTACGATGAGGATACGGGCCTGGCGCTGTGGTGAGACCAGGATGTCCGGCGAAACGCCGCTGGTCCGACCCTCCTGCGCGCCCCGCCATAGCGGGCGCGCGATACCCAAGGATGTGCACCGAGCACGGGGTACCCCGACGGTCGGAGACGCCGATGCTCGATTCTCTACCCGAGGAGGGCCAGCCCCTGGCTGAGGAGTGGCACGCTGATCAGAGCCAGGACCAGGCCGACGAGCGTCAGCGAGGCGCGGGCGATCCCTTGCCAGCGGGTTGTTGTCCCGATCTGAAGCGTCAGGGCCATAATCAAGCACAGGACGAGGAGGCAGACTGCCTCGGGGCGCCATGACCAGTAGCTGCCCCAGGCCAGATACGTCCAGACGGCGTACGTGAACGTGGAGCCGATCAGGCTCGGGAGGGCCATGCCAAGAGCCTCCCGCATGACCTGTTCGCTCTCGCCAGGCGTCGCTCCGCCAGTCGCAGGGGCACCACTCTGGAGTGTTGCTGTCCCCAGATAGGCGATCGCGCCCCCCGCAGCGCAGACGTAGGCGCCGGTCGCCAGGAGAGCACACAGCACATGGAGCAGGTACCAGGGGCTCTCGGCAAACGGAGAGAGCGTCAGGCTTGTCTGAGGTAGGGTCGGGCCCAGGACCAGGGCGTAGCAGTGGATGAGGAAGGCCAGGGTCACCACTATGGCCGCTGGCGTCCTGGAGGTCGTGGTCCTCTTGAGCAGGAAGCACAGCAGGACGCTGCCCCATGTCACCAGCATGGTGGCCAACCAGGGGTGCGCGATGGAGAGAGGGCCTGATCTCAGGGCGGCCCAGATCACGGTCGCGCTCTGGAGAACAGCAAAGAAGATCAGTGTGGCGCGGGATCCCCTGTCTGGTGCCCGTTCAGGTCTGCGCACTCCCCACCACTGCAGAAGAACGAGGGCGAACAACGCGAGATTGGCGCCGAGGGGAAGGATGCTCTCAGCTACCACGTAGGGCCTCCCTAATCTCGGCTACCAGGCCGTGGAACTCGCTCGTCCTGACGCCTTCGCGATCCACGAGGGGATCCAGCAGCCGGACCTCGACCACACCCTCGTGGCTTCTGAGGGCGGCCCATACATGCTGGGGTCGAAAGAAGACGGCCATGGAGGTGCTGGCCAGAAGTACGGCCGCGCCCACGCTCATCAGGGCGATGGTGGGATCGCTGCTGAAGCCCAGCACCGCATACTGTCCCCAGTCGATGGTGTACGAGCCGCCTTCGATCTCCAGTGTTCCGGAACTGCTCAGATGGTCACTGAACACCAGTTCGGTTGTGCCCCCGTGATAGGCCTGGACGAGCAGACTGGGAGACGCTCGCTTCTCGGTGGCAGTATCAGGCTGAAACACAACCCTGAGCAACAAGTTTCGATCGGGGACGGACAGATATCCCTCGGTCTCTTCTTCGCTCAGCAACAGGTTGGCCTTGTCGAGGAGGGTGCCGGACGGTGCCAGGGTCTGCATTCGCAGCGCAGCGCCCTGGGTATCGGCCGCCTGGATGGAGACGAGCGGACCGTGGGATAGCTGATACAGGGACGCACCGTTGTACCACAAGGGCCTGGCTGGGGACACGCGACCCCTGGCCACTTCGCTGCCGTTCTCAAGTACAGTCACGTCCGCCTCGTAGGATCTGGCCTCACCATTGGGATAGAGGTCCGCCTGGAAGCGGTCCAGGCGGATGCTCAGGGATGGGGCGTATTGAAGCTGGTGTTCCTGACCAGGTGCTAGCGCTATGCCTGCCTCTCTGTGAGCCAGCCGTGGACTGAGGAGCACGCTGACGATGATGACGATCAGAGCGAAGCTTGCCAGCACGATGATCCACTCCGCGAAAGCCAGGCGTTCCGCTGTGAGGTAGGAGTCTGCGCCTTGCTCCTGAACAGAGACTCTGTATCGGCGATGTTCCAGGAGTTCTGCCAGCCTGGCCAGGGTGGAACCCTGCCCCGCCACCAGGCGGAAGCGACCAGCCTGAGGTACGGGAGCGAAAGAGAGCACGAGGTCCTCAAGGGTGGGGTGATGCCTCCGGCGGGCCGCTTCCAGTCGGTCGAGAGTGCCCAGCACGAGGTTGACCATCAGCAGCGCCAGAGGAGTGGTGAACCAGAACGACTCACGTATGGAGAAGAGCCCCAGGCTGATGAGGGGATCAGCCCACTGCAGGTAGCGAGCCTGGATGTCTGCGCGCCAGCGCGCAAGCCCGGAGGGATCAGACGACAGGCCGGGTGATCGTTGTGGAAGGACTACACCGCAGGAGAGTGCGAGTATGAGCACCAACAGTAGCGCCAGGGTAGCTCTGCGGGAGCCGAGAGTGCGCCAGCATAGGTCCAAGATGTCCATTCGCAAGAGCACCGCGTGTGAGGCGTTTGCCGCAGCGGAATGCAGAGTCCAGAGATGACGATCTGCGAGGGCGACCGGCAAATCATACTATGGCCTTAGTTCCTTGTCAAACACTGGCGGCGCAGGATGGAGGCACCGGGGTCCTGGCAGCCCTTTGTGGGGCCTCCTCCAACCCCTCAGTCCCAACGCTTCGACCGTTGGAGAGGACCTGCGACCTACCTTTGGGGTGGCTCGGGGGGTGGCTCCCGGCCGCTACTGCAGGCGGGGGTGTTCGCGAGGCTGGAGCAGGGGACAGAAGCTGTCCGGGAGTGGCTGATTGGGCGCGCGAGAACGGCCGCCTACTCGTCCTCTGGTCGAGTTCAGGGTTACCGCGGCTCAGACTCGGCCGGTCCACACGTCTGTCTGGAGCTAGATGACCAATTGCTCGTAGAGCCTCTCCAGGCTCAGCTCGGGGCATACGGTGTGAGTGCTGGTCAGGGTGAGGGAGGCGGCTGAGACTCCCAATCGTACCGCTTCACTCACTGAGAAGCCGTTCACGAGGCCGAATACCAGAGCCCCAGTCAAGGCGTCCCCTCCTCCTGTGGGGTCCTCCACCTCTATGCTGATGGCCGGTACGTGGCCGCTTTCCTCGGACGTGGCGTAGGCGAGGCCCTTTTCTGCCAGAGTGATGACGGCGGTGTCGACTCCCATGGAGACCAGATGCTGTGCTGCGGCGGTGGCGGAGAGACTGTCAGAGGAGCGACGACCGCAGAGGATCTCGGCTTCGTCCTCGTTGGGGACGACCAAGAAGAGGCGGGAGAGGTACGGGCTGATACGTGGTGCCAGAGCCACGGAGACAGGATCCACGCACAGAGGAACCTTCCATCTGGTGGCGTTGGAGACGATGGATTTTATCGCAGCAGGGCTGAGATTAGCGTCCACCACCACCATGCTGGCCCCCTTGATCCACTTCCGATGCGCGTAGATATACTGGGGGGTAATCAGTTTCATGATGTGCATATCGTCAATGGAGAGAACGGGATGCCCGTTCTCGTCGACGACTGCCAGGTAGCTTGCGGAAGGATAGGCGGAGGAGACGATCACGCCGCTGACATCGACACCGCCTGCCCTGGTCGTGTCCAGGATGTGCTTGCCTGCTGAATCAGTACCGACAGCGGAGAGCAGGGTGGTGGGGATCCCCAGTCGCGCCAGGTTCTCTGCCACATTGCGGCCTACGCCGCCGGGGCTCACCCGTATGTACCCGGGGTTCGAAGTGCCTTCCACGAGGGGGGTCTTGGGGCGACCCTTCGTATCCAGGGTCGCCGCGCCGATGACCACGACACTGGGTTGATTCATGCTCATCTCTCCCCCACAGAGAGGTTCAGCAACACCTGACAAGGGGTGCGATTCCTCTCAGCTCTGTAAGGCACAAGCGCTATCCGCCACGATCACGGCCTTGTCTCGTATTCGACGTGCGCGAGGCAAACCATGTTTTCTCTGCCCTGGGCTACTCGGTGGGCGACGCCGTCTGCGCTTTTCGAAGCAGGAAGCTGCGGCGAAGAGCGACTAAGCGCCTTATGCTGGCTGGAAGCCTGCGTTCCAGCACTCGATCAGCCGACACCGAGAGGCTGGATGGGAACGGCAGAATAACGGTCGAGTTCTCTTTGACAATGTCGAGGCCGCTCGACCTGAACAGGGCCAGAAGCTTGCTGCGCCTTGGAAACCTGTGAGGCCCTTCACTGTGGTGGATGTTCAGTATCGCCGAGATCCAGTGAGCGGGTTCCCAGAGCAAGTTAGGACAGGTGAGAATCATCCATTGGCCGGGCTTCAACACGCGAGCCAGTTCATTGATGAACGTGGCTCGCTCCCAGATATGCTCGATAGTCTCGTAGCTGAGCACCAGGTCGAACGTATCATCGTGGAAGGGGAGTGGGAAGTGATCGATCAAGTGGGCATCGAAGTCCACTCCAGCGGCCGACAACCTCGAGGAGGCAGTGGACAGCATCCGCGACGAGAAATCGACGATGGAGACCTTGCGCACGAACCCGTGCTTGGCCCAGAAGACGCTTCCGAAGCCGGTTCGAGTCTGGATGTCGAGGGTGAGGTTGTCCCGACTGATCAGGTCCCGGGCCAACTCGAGAGAGTCCGTGAACCGTCGGGCATAAGAGTAGGTCTCCTGGTTGACAGCGTCGTACTCCGTGACCGAGTCCCAAAACCGCCCAACATCCTGCAGAGACCAGCTCCGCCGGGTCACGTAGCGCCATTCCTGGATCGCGCGACGCGGTGATCCCCTGAGCGACATACCGTGACGTTGGTTCACTGTGGGCCACCCTCTGGATTCTACTCGACGGCATCAAGGTACCGGAAGCAATGCTGATGGCGGTCTAGCCGCCGGTCGCACCGGGAATCAGAACAGCATCGCACCAGAGACGTAAGTCCGCTGAGACCACACACAGGGATACAGGAGCGCGGCACCCTCATGTCAGCCCCAACACGCCCTTGAGCGCCTCTTTGTTTCTTCGCTCCCCGGCGTCGGTAGCCGACTGCCCCCGTTCGTGCACATTCTAGCCGCATGCTGAGCGGGGGTCAAATGACGACCAGGTCTTCCTCGGTCACACCCTCCGCGTGAATGCGGAAGGCCCTGACTTGTGCCTCGGCCGGGTCAGCCAGGGAGATGAGGATGTAGGAAACCTCGGGATAGTAGGCCTGCTCCATGTCCCTGGCAGAGAGAGTCGCAGGCGAGGAGGGGTGGGAATGGTAGATGCCCAGGAAATCCAGCCCTCTGTTCTCGATGTCCTTGAAGGCCCGGAACTGCTGGTCGGGATCAAGCTTGTAGGATGTCGGGCTGCGGTCGGCGTTCCGGATCCTGTAGATCCTCAGCACACGGCCGTTTCTGCCGGCGAGGAGCCCACACGCTTCCCGAGGTGCTTCGTCCCGCGCGTGGGAGATCATCTCGGAGAGGTGCTTTCTCTCGATCTGCATGGCTACCCTCGTCGATCCTAGTTCTTCTCCGGTGTCCGATTCCCTGCCAGCACCGCGGGTATTGCTCCTGATCTGGCGGTCGGATAGAGCTAATGGGTGTCTTGCCGGTCGTCCAAGCGAGCCTGGGGCAGGGAGGCGGGCGTGAACGCCGCTGGCAGCAGATCTCTGACAGTGAGCACCGTCCGGGCAGTCCCCAGGTCTGCCAGGACAACTCTGGTGTCCAGGCCGAACTCAGCCAACACCTGGCGGCACGCGCCGCAGGGAGAGGCCATGGACTCGGTGACCACGGCTATCATCTCGATGTCGTGCTCCCCTTCGCACACGGCCTTGAACGTGGCGACTCGCTCTGCACAGATGCTGAGACCATACGATGCGTTCTCCACGTTGCAGCCGGTGTACACGCGCCCTGACGCTGTACGGAGCGCTGCGCCCACGCGGAACCGTGAGTACGGTGCGTAGGCTTTGGCGCGCGCCTTCGTACCCAGGGCGATCAGCTCCTCAACCGGGTCAGGGCTATCCATCTTTGACGACTCTCACTTTCTTGATGCGGCGTCTGTGGAGGGACAGGACGGTGATCCGCACTCCATCGAGCTCGACCTCGTCACCCACCTTGGGCACGCCTCCCAGCGAGGAGTAGATGAGCCCCCCCAGGGTATCACTGTCCTCGGTGGGCAGGTCTATATGCAGCAGGCTGTTCACGTCGTCGAGGTCGATGCGCGCATTGAATACGGCCTCCCTGTCGCTCACCATCTCGCAGAAAGGTTCCACTGTGTCGTACTCGTCCTCGATCTCACCCACGATCTCCTCGAGGGCATCCTCCACGGTTACTAACCCAGCGATGCCGCCGTACTCGTCGACGACGATGGCGATCTGAATCCGTTCACGCTGTAACTCCCTGAGAACCTCTCCCACCTTGTTCGTCTCCGGGACGAAATGAGCAGGACGGAGAAGGTCTCGTAGTCCGTGCCGCGAACCGCCGTTGTCTTTGAAGTGAGCCAACAGGTCCTTCGCGTTCAGGATGCCCAGGATGTTCTCTATGGTGCCCTCGTAAACGGGGATACGAGAGTAGCCGGTCTTCACAATGACATCAAGGGCCTCTTCAATCGAAGCGTCCGCCTCCAGCGCCACGATGTCGATGCGCGGCACCATGATCTCTCGGGCCAGAGTAGCATTGAACTCGCAGACGCTGGCGATCATCTCCCGCTCGTCTTCTTCTATGTAGCCTTCTTCCTCGCCAGCATCGATGAACAAGCGTAGCTCCTCTTCCATCTCGGCGGCGTCTTTGGGAGCCTCGTCGGCTTCGGAGTCACCTACCAGGACGTTGGTGATCGCTCGCAACGAGCGCGCGAACGGGTAGAGCAGGAGACTCAGCCAGCGGATGGGAGCGGCCAGCAACAGAACTGCTTTCTCAGCGTCCCGCATGGCCCAGGTGCGGGGAAGAAGCCTGCAGAGAATCAGCACGAAGAGGATGAGAGAAGAGATGGCGACCACGATACCCCATTGAGGTGCGTAGCTGAGGCTCAGGATCGTGGTCAGGCACGCGGCAACGATCAAGGCCGCATTCTTGAGGATCAGCAGGGCAGAGAGGTGCCACTCTTCACGCTCGAGAATGGCGTCGGCACGATCCGCCCCTCTGATCTCCTCTTTAGCCATCCTCTTCACACGAAAGGGATTGGCCAATGTCACCGCTGCCTCCGCCGCGGAGGCAAAGGCGGTAAGAAGCAGCGACAGGCCGATCAAGGACAGTGCTATGGAACTCTCGGCGTCCAGTTGCGACCCCCCTTTCAGGAAGCTAGGCTTGGCTACCCGTTCTCTCGCGGAGCATCTTCATCTTCTGTTCCTTGGCCGCCGCAGAGAGCTGGATTTCGTTCTCAGTGATGTCATAGGGCGCCGGGCCCATGATGATCCTATCCGGGGCAAGATCGTCACGCAGCATGACTGCGGGGCCCACAATGCTGTGCGGTCCCACCTTTACCCCTGGCATGAGGGTTGCGTTGCAGCCGGTCTTGCAATCTGGCCCCATGATCACCCCAAACTTGTCAGTACCCGAGGAGACCTCTTCTCCCTTGACGTTGACCGGGACCTCACTTTCGTCAAAACGGTAGTTGGCGGTGATGGTGCCGGCTCCCAGAGAGCAGTTGTCCGAGATGATCGAGTCACCCACATAGGACATGTGGATCCAGCAGTTTCTCCCGATCAGAGAGTGCTTGATCTCCGAGGAGAAGCCCACTACCGAATCGGCGCCGATGGAGGAATGGTTCCAGATGAGTGCGTTGTTGCCGATGACGCTATTGCGGCCGATATAGGCGGGTCCGCGGACCACAGCGTTCTCGAAAACCCTGACGCCTTCCTCGATGATCACGTTGCCGTCTATGATCGCTCTGTCCGAGATGTGGGCTTGTCCGCTGATGCGTGGTTCGGTGACTAACCTGCTCATCAGATGCTCGTTGATGGCCAGGAGGTCCCATGGATACTTGAAGGACTCAAAGACGCCATCGTAAGAAACGAACTCCACGTTGCCTTCGTCGATCAGACCCTGGTAGGCCGTCTCTAGCTGGTAGTTGGTGAGGGGAGTGCGGTCTATGTACTCGAAGATGAGCCTGGAGAAGAAATAGACCCCCACAACCACGATGTTGCTGGGCTCCTGACCTACGGGCGGCTTCTCGACGACGGCTGTGACCCTGTCGTCCTGGAACTCGAAGACGCCGAACCTCCAGGGTTTGTCCATCTCCCTGCCCACCAGGACCAGGTCGCTGCCGGACTTCCTGGCCCTGTCGACGACGTCTCCCAGCAGGCGAGGCTCGAAGATGTCATTACCGTTGAGCATGAAGAACCGGTCTTTCAGAAGGTGTTCCGCCGCCTGGAGGGCGTTGGCCATGCCTAAAGGCTTCTCCTGTATGACATACTGTATCTTCGTCCCGAAGGACCCTCCGTCGCCGAAGTAGTCCCGGATAGTCTGCGATTCAGGCCCGGTGACGATGATCAGATCCTCGATGCCGGCCTGCCGGAGGTTGTCGATCACGTACTGGAGCAAGGGCTTTCCCAGCAACTCGAACATCGGTTTGGGCCTATCTGTGCTCAAGGGAAAAGCTCGCTCGCCCGCACCGCCAGAGAGTAGTACAGCCTGAATACTCACGGTACCTCCACCAAGTAGAAAAAAGCCAAGATCACCTCGCTGTGAGATGGCACGAGTGGTGATCCCGGCTCGGGCCCGCCATGCGGCGGCAACTGATGAATCCCCTTACTAGAGGGTTCCTCGTCCATGACGCTCCGTACTACGAGATCCTCGTAGTATGGGCTGCATACCTCCTGAAGTAGGCTGGGGCGGAAGGATTCGAACCTCCGAATGGCGGCTCCAAAGGCCGCTGCCTTACCGCTTGGCGACGCCCCAGCGTTCGCCTTTCATTCATTCTAGCACAAAGTGCCGTGTCCTGCAACTTCCTGAGGGGAGGGTGTGGAAAAAGGACATGGCTGTCGCCGCTGCAGGCACGCTGAGTAGACTGAAGGTCTATCGAAGGGGCGGTGCAGCGTCGCAGGTGGTGATGGCTTGCCCGACAGGCAAGTCCGACAACGTTTTTCCACACTCTCTGAGGGGTGTGAGAGCCGCTGGTAGCATTCAGCAGGGAGGGGTCCGTCCGCAACAGTGACCTATCGGCTCAGGTAGCGGCGGTCCATGGTGTCCAGGTAGCGGAAGGGGTGGCGCCGACGTTGTCGAAGCAGAGGAGTGAGGAGTACCCCTGTACCGAAGCCCCCGACGTGGGCCCACCAGGCCACCCCACCCATGGTGGCCTCGCTGGACATGCCGATGGCTGCCACTCCGTTGAACAACTGGACCACGAACCAGAAGCCAAGAACCAGTATCGCTGGCAGAGCGATCACTTCCATGTAGATCAACAGCGGGATGCCTACGAACACCCGGGCTCGTGGGAAGCACAGCAGGTATGCCGCAAGCACTCCAGCTATGGCGCCACTGGCTCCGATGCCCGGGATCGTGGAGCTCGGTGCGATGATGACCTGGGCCACGTTTGCGGCCACACCGCAGAGCAGGTAGAAGAACAAGAAGCGACGATGGCCCATGATCCCTTCGACGTTGTCCCCGAAGATGGCCAGGTAGAGCATGTTGCCGATCAGGTGCAGCCAACCTCCGTGCAAGAAGACAGAGGTCACCAGTGTCGACAGCACGAGGGGGTTCTGCTGCCAGTTAACGATGTCGACTGCGGTGGTGCCCCAGAAGGAGATGAGAGCGTCTGCTCGGGCACCCAGCACCAGCTCCCAGAAGAACACGAGCACGTTGACCGCGATCAGGGTGTAGGTGACGAAAGCGGTGCGTTCGGAAGGAACGTTGTCGCCCAGCGGGATCATCCTCTGTTTCCTCTGCCGCGTTCCTTCCTCTCTGGAGGTTGATAGGGAGTGGGGATGTACTGCACCGACGGGCGACGGCCTCCAGCCTGCGGGTATAGGTCCATGAGTGCGTACACCTCGCTGGGCATGTCGTCGTTGACAGGAAGGCCCAGCTTCCGGATCTCTTCGAGGGAGATGGGGTAGTCATGAGTCCATTTGCCACTGGCGAGCGTCTCTGCTATGCGCAGCGCCTCGGCCTTCTCAAAGTCGTTCGCCTCAAGGATCTCCCGCAGCATGTCTCGGACCTGTTCCATGGCCTTGCCGGCGATATCGGCCAGGATCAGTGTTTCGTCGTCGATCTCGTTGATCTCTTTCCTGTCCAAGACCTTGAGGATGGATACCGCTGGGTACTGCCCTAACTGTGGGTCTACAGGGCCGAGAACGGCGTTCCGGTCCATCACGATCTCATCAGCGGCCAGGGCTAGAAGGGTACCACCTGACATGGCGTAGTGGGGCACGAACACGGTTACTTTGGCCTTGTGGCGCACCAACGCCTGCGCGATCTGCTCAGCAGCCAGCACGAGGCCGCCTGGTGTGTGCAGAATCAGGTCCAGGGGCATGTCCTCAGGTGTGAGGCGGACGGCTCTCAGGACTTGCTCGGAGTCGTCGATATCGAGGTGGCGTGAGAAGGGAATGCCCAGGAAACTCATCGTCTCCTGGCGATGAATCAGGGTGATGACGCGGGAACCGCGCTTCTTTTCGAAGCGTTGGAGGACGAAGCGTCTACACGCTTCTTGATATCGCCTCTGTAGGGCCGGGGTGAACGCTGCGAAGATCAAGAAGAGCCAGATGAGAGTCGTGAAGTCCATGACCTTCCCTCTTTCCTCTGCCCTCCCTATCTGGTGCTCTCGCGCAGCACCAGCAGGCCGAATCTGGGCAAGGCGAGCATCCGGCGCCAGCGCCACGGCTGGTGCCCCAGGCGGTATAGCCATTCCAGGCCCAATCGCTGCACCCAGCTTGGTGCGCGCTTGGCCGCTCCAGCGATAAAATCGAAGGCTCCGCCCACTCCCATGGACACCGGAACGGCAACACGCCCCATGTTTCGCGAGATCCATTTCTCCTGGTGGGGCGCCCCGTAGGCCACCAGCAACAGATGCGGGTGAGCTCTTCGAATGCGGTCGGCGATTCTATCATCCTCCTCAGGTGCCGGCGATCCAGCGTAGGTGCCAGCGATCATCAGGGGGGGAAAACGACTCTGTAGTTCGCGAGCCGCGGCCGCAGCTACCCCCTCGCCTGCGCCCAGGAGGAAGATACTGTACCCTTTCTCGGCTGCAAGTTGGGCCAGTCTGAGCACAGTGTCAACTCCTGTCACCCGCTCCCGCAGAGATGTACCTAGCAGGCTTGCTGCCCAGATCAGGCCCTGGCCGTCTGGCAGATTGAGGTGAGCTCGATTGAGGATCTGGGCGAAGCTGGGATCCCCCCGGGCGGTCATGATGAACTCTGGATTGACCGTGGTCACCTGATGGGGGCGCCCGTCCGCGATGAACTCATCCACCTTGGCGACCGCTTCTTCATAGGTCACGTCGTCGACTCGTATTCCCAGGATGTGGACCGGGGAGCGGTGGGCCATGATTCTTGTTGGTGGATAGTGTCCTGCGCTGGCGGATTCCTACCCGGCAGAAGGCGGTCGTGTGGGATCCAGACGAGAGGCGGCCCGGAGCCCACAACCTCAGACCAAAGCCAGATCATCCGGTGAGAGGACAGACCACGAACTCTGAGGGACCTGCCCGGGTTATTCGCGTTCGAGGGCGGAGATCTTGGCCACTCGTTGGCTGTGCCGCTCCTCGCCAGAAAACTCTGCTTCTAGCCAGGTCCTGACGATCTCTGCTGCCAGTCCACGACCGATCACTCTCTCCCCCATGCACAATACGTTGGCATCGTTATGCTCTCGGCTCATCCGGGCCGAGTAGGTATCCTGGCATACGGCGGCGCGGATCCCTTTGACCTTGTTCGCGGCCATGGCCATACCCTGACCAGTTTCCACAGATGAGGATTCCCTTCTCGCACACGCCGTCAGCGACCGCAGTGGCCACTGTCCGCGCGTAGTCCGGATAGTCCACCGCGGACCCTTCCCGGGGACCCAGATCATGGCACGTGTGCCCCATGCTCTTCAGGAGCTCGGCCATTTCACCTTTCAGGCTGAATCCGCCGTGGTCGGAGGCGATGGCGATGTCCAAAGGTCAATCCTTGGTCCGATCTTGACCCGCTTGCCTGCTGGCAATTATACCTCGCTGAGGATGATGGGTCAATGGAGCGCTGACAGCATGGTGTCGCATGCTGCGCCTGACGAGTGAGCCCGGCCTGGGATGAGGCAAGCCGGCCACATTAGAGGGGGAGAAGGGGCCCCACGCGCCCCGAGGATGCCAGCCCCGGCCGCCGCGGATCGGTCAACGGCCAGTGGTCCAATCGCAGAAGAACTCGCGTTCCACCCTGCCTCTCGGGTCAAAGGAGATACCCTCCATCTCCAGCAGGGCTCGCTTCATGGGTAGGCCTCCACCGAAGCCTCCCAGGCTGCCGTCGCTCCTCACCGTCCGGTGACAGGGGACGATGAGGGGGAACGGGTTGCGCGCAAGGGCTGTGCCTGTGGCTCTGGCCGCCTTTGGCTTGCCGACACGCGCTGCCAATGCCTGGTACGTGGTCACGCGTCCCCTGGGGACGGTCCTTTCGGCCACGAGGACAGACCTCTGGAAGTTCGAGCAGCGATCCCAATCGAGATCACTGGTGGGCAACTCCACTGGCCTCCCCTCGAGGTAGTCATGCAGGGCCTCGCTGAGGCGATCCATGGCCTCGTGCCGATCAGGTAGCGCGGCGAACTGATCGAGCCGTCCCTGCCGACTGGGCAGCAGGATCTCGACCACTCTTGGTCCCGGCTCGTCCTTGCGCCAAATCAGGGTAACCTCTCCGAATCTGGAAGGTATGGTGTTGTACCTGAGTACGCCCTCGCGCATATGCACTACTCCTCTAGTCTGTGGCCCGGAAGGGAAGCCACTTGTCGGGCGGTGGTGGCATGGAGGCGCCGGATGCCGCCCGGTGATTCGGACGCAGGCGGCAGGGAGCGTCGTCCTAGATGTCCAGGTTCCTCACGGACTTGGCGTGTGTCTGGATGAACCGCTTGCGCGGCGGGACGGCGGGGCCCATGAGCTTGTCGAAGGTGCTGTCGGTCCTTACCGCATCATCTATGGCGACCCGGAGCAGCGTTCTCGACTCCGGGTTCATAGTCGTCTCCCAGAGCTGCTCGGGGTTCATCTCACCAAGACCCTTGTACCGCTGCATCTCCACTTTGGCGTTGCCCAGCTTCTTCATGAGGCGTTCTCTCTCGTCCTCACTGTACACGTAGTGGTGGTTGGACTTGGTGGAGATTCGGTACAGCGGAGGCTGAGCAATGTACAGGTGTCCGCTGTTGATGATCGGCTCCATATACCGGAAGAAGAAGGTGAGCAGCAGAGTACGAATGTGGGCGCCGTCCACGTCTGCGTCGGTCATGACGATGATGTGATGGTAGCGCAGGTTGTCGATATCGAAGCTCTCTTCGATGCCCGTGCCCAAGGCGCTGATCAGCGCCTCTATCTCCCTGTTGCTGAGGATCTTGTTGACGCGCGCCTTCTCGACATTGAGGATCTTGCCGCGTAAGGGCAGGATCGCCTGGAAGCGCCGGTCGCGGCCCTGTTTGGCCGAACCCCCTGCCGAGTCACCCTCCACGATGTAGAGTTCACACTTCGAGGGGTCGCGCTCCGAGCAGTCCGCCAGCTTGCCGGGCAGGGTCAGGCTTTCCAGCGCGCTCTTTCGGACCACGAGGTCTCGCGCTTTCCGCGCAGCAGCTCGAGCGCGAGAAGCGATGAGGCATTTCTCGACGATGGCCTTGGCTCCCCTGGGATCTTCCTCCATGAACGTCGAAAGGGCCTCAGAAACCACGGACTCGACCAGTCCCTTGACTTCCGCATTGCCTAGCTTAGCCTTGGTCTGGCTCTCGAACTGTGGATCGGTCAGCTTGACGCTGATGATGGCTGTCAAGCCTTCGCGGACATCATCACCAGAGAAGTTGGGATCGTTCTCTTTCAGCAGGCCGTTCTTGCGGGCGTAGTCGTTGATGCTTCTGGTGAGGGCGGACCGAAATCCGGTGAGATGGGTCCCTCCGTCCACCGTGTTGACGTTGTTGGCGAAGGCGTGGATGGATTCCGCGTACCCATCGGTATATTGAATGGCGGCTTCCACCACAGAGCCATTGACCTCTTTCTCGACGTGGATGGGATCGTGGAGGGGTTTCCGGTTCCAGTTCAGCCGCCGAACGAAGGAGATGATGCCGCCCTCAAAGTAGTAGGTTCGCTCTTGATCGATACGCTCGTCTCGGAATACGATCCGGAGGCCCTTGGTAAGAAACGCCATCTCCCTAAACCGCTCGGCCAAGGGCCCGAACTTGTAGTCAATGGTCTTGAAGATCTCCTTGTCGGGCAGGAAGGTAGTCTCGGTGCCCGTGCCCTTGATGCTATCGCCTATCACCTTCACAGGAGTGGTAGGCACGCCTCGCTCGTACCGCTGGAAGTATCTCTTGCCGTCCCGTTTGACCTCTACCTCCAACCATTCGGCCAGGGCGTTGACCGCTGACACGCCTACGCCGTGGAGTCCGCTGGCAACCTTGTACCCCCCGCCGCCGAACTTGGCCCCCGAGTGAAGGACGGTGTGGACCACTTCGAGAGCCGACTTGCCGGTCTGCGGATGGATGTCGACGGGGATCCCACGACCGTTGTCCACCACCGTGACTGAAAGGTCAGGATGGATCGTGACCCGGATCTCGTCGCAGGCCTCGGCCAACGCCTCGTCCACCGAGTTGTCTGCAACCTCGAAGATGAGATGGTGCAGGCCGCGAACATCGGTGCTGCCCACGTACATCCCAGGGCGTCGGCGCACGGCTTCGAGACCTTCAAGTATCTCGATGTCAGAGGCTCCATAAGTGAGCGCGTTCTGTGCCACTTGTTGTCAGCAAACCTCCTTCGCTGTCTATCTGTATTCTAGCACAGATTCACCCATTTGAAAAGCTCAGCAGTTGTCTAATCCGCATCGGACCACAAGCTGTGGGGGCATCAGGAAACAGACACGCTGCATGTTGTGTATCGCGGCACGAGCTGGTCCCCTGCCCAGGGCCTCGAACCGGGGCGCCTACCCAGAAAGGTGGTTGACATAGGCGTCCAGCAGATGATATACTGTTCATATTGTGAGTGGATAGGGGCTTGACTGGAATGCATGGCGCGAAAAGAGACATCGCCGGAGGGGCGATCATCCTGGGGTTGGTGATACTCCTCTTCTCATCCACGTTCACCTGGCTTGTTTACAACTGGCTCAACAACTCGTACTACTCCCATGGTTTTCTCGTACCGTTGATCTCAGGGTTCTTTCTGTGGCGGCGAAGGGACATTTTCGCTCGAGACAAGCGAGAGCCCAGCAATCTGGGGCTGCTGGCCGTGGGAGTCGGTCTCGTGGGGTCGCTATTGGCTCAGGTCTGGCAGGCCTATCATGTGTCCGCGTTGGCCCTGATCGTGCTCCTGGCCGGGCTGGCTCTCTATTTTCTGGGCGAGAAGGCCACGCGACAGATAGCCTTCCCTCTAGCCTTCTTGATCTTCATGATCCCGCTGCCGTTCATCAATCGGCTCAGCCCGGCGTTGGAGGCCTTCACGGCGACAACATCGGCATCGGTGGTCAGCCTGCTGGGCATACCTGCGGTGAACCACGGTTCGCAAATCCAGCTTCAGAACTCCAGCTTCGTCGTAGGTGCAGCCTGTAGCGGGCTGAACTCGGTCGTGGCCCTGGCTACCTTGGTGGTGGTTTTCGTGTACATACTGGAGGGATCATATCTCGCCAAAGTCACTCTAATAGTCATGGCTGTTCCGATCGCTCTGGTGGCCAACATCATCCGCGTCTCGTCCTTGCTGGGCATCGCCCATTTCTTCGGGGCTGAGGTCGGAATGCGCTACTTCCACGACTACTCCAGCCCGGTCCTGTTCTTGTTGGCTTTCGCGTTACTTATTCTTGGTGGCAGGCTGGTAGGGTGCTCAGAGATTCGACGCGATATCTGATCGTCGTGGCGCTGCTTGCAGGCGCGGTGGGGGCCTGGCTTGTGATCTCGCAGGGTCTTGCTTCACCGCAGGCTGAGCCCGTTGCCCAGTCTGGGGAAGTGGCCGGGGACACAGGTGGCGAGGCCACACAGGTAGTGCTCGTCGACGTGGAGGGCTGGTACCGCCGGACAACGTACGAGCGGGCCCTTTCCACCGCCATAGATTTCACGCTGCGCGAGGATCTCTTCCAGGGCATTCCCAGAGAGCTGGGGCGGTGGAGATCGGACGCGGCGGATTCCCCCATGGGACCGACAGTGGATGAATGGTACGATAATCCCGAGGTCGCGGCCACGAGAGAGTACCGAGACGATAGCGGCGACACGCTGTTCTTCTCCATTATCGGGAGCAGAGGGGGGAAGAGCTTCCATCTCTTCGAGCATACCGCCCTGACCTGCTATCCAGGCAGTGGCTGGCGCATCGTGGACGTCGGACTCGAAAGCATAGAGATAGGCGATTCCTCGGTCAGCGTACAGCGTGTCATGGCCGAGAAGGACGAAGCGAGACGCATCATCCTTTACTGGTATCTCTGGACGGACCCGGAGCGAGTGCCCGACAGTGGCATCCTCTCGGTCACACTGCACGCCAACGTCAGCGAATCAGATGAGCAGACACTCACGTCACTGAAGGATTTCTTCCGATTGCTATTCCCTGCTGTGATGCCCTGGCGCCGCCTAGGCTAGAGGGATCCTCGCCTTTCCGGTGCCGGGCCCGATGCGGTACCGACCGCGACCGTAAGCAGAGTGATAGGTCGAGTTTCGTCTGGCGAGGCCGAGGCAGGCTGCCCAACTTCGGCCGGCTAGTTTCTCTTTGGCGCAGTGAGGACCATCATGAGCGGGGAGATCACCACCGTCAAGACCAAGATTCTCGTACCAGGCAAGCGGCGCAATTTCCTGCACCGAGCGCGGCTCGTCGATTTCATCCATGAGCGTATCGACCGCAAGCTGATCCTCATCTCGGCGGCAGCCGGCTACGGCAAGACCTCGTTGCTGACCGACTACGCTCATGACACCGACCTGCCGGTGTGCTGGTACTCGCTAGACGAGTGGGATCGTGACCCCAGAACGTTTCTCGAGTATCTTGTGGCCTCCGTCAGAGAGCGCTTCCCGCAGTTTGGTGACAGAACCCTGGGGGCGCTTCGTGAGGGGGGGCGTGGCGAGTCCTTGCGGTCTGCTCTAGGGACCCTGCTGAACGAGATCTACGATGTCATCCCCGAGTACTTCGTGCTGGTCATCGATGATTTCCACCTGGTGAGCGATTCGAAGGACGTAACCTCACTGTTTAGCCTGCTGCTGCGCCGTCTGCCGGAGAACTGCCATATCCTGCTGGCCAGCAGGTCCACGAGCCTGGGGCTCCCCGTCGTAGAGTTGGTAGCGCGTGGTGAACTCGAGGGGCTTGGCAACGACGATCTCAAGTTCACCGCGGCCGAGATCCAGCAGTTGCTGAGGCAGAACCACAATCTCGACATGCCCCTGGAGGAGGCAGACCGGCTGGCGCAGCAGTCGGAGGGGTGGATCACGGCCATATTGCTCACGACTCACACCCTGTGGAAAGGGCTGCTGCACACCATGGCGCTGGCCAAGGGTGACGGGAGCCAGATCTTCGCCTATCTGGCCCGAGAGGTGCTGCAGCAGCAACCGGAGGACGTGCAGAGGTTCCTCACTGGTTCCTCAGTCCTGGATCGGATGAACCCTTCCCGGTGCAACGAGTTGCTGGAGTTGGGCAACGCACGGGAAATGCTGGCCTTGCTGGAGGATAAGAACCTCTTCATCTCCAGGCTGGTGGGAGACGGCGAAGAGTGGTTCCGATACCACCAGCTCTTCCAGGAGTTCCTGACCGCCAAGCTCCAGGAGGAAGGCGACAGGTACATCGCTCTACACCTGAGGGCAGGCCGCATGTTTGAGGCCCAGGAGGAATGGGACGAGGCCGTCCGTCACTATCTGGATGCCAGGGCCTTCGGCGAGGCGGAGCGCCTGGTAGAGAAGGTCGCCAGTTGGGCTTTCAGGACGGGCAGGTGGGGTAGCCTGCTGTTCTGGACTGATTCCATGGTCCAGCAGGGCGCTGCTTCTCCCTGGATGTACTACTGGCAGTCGAAGGTTCTCATGGACTACGGGCGACTCGATGATGCGATGCGAGCCTTGCAGCAGGCCAAGGATGGCTTCGCGACGAGAGCAGATAGCCTGGGGACGGTGAGGGCCCTCCTGCAGGAGGGCAGCATCCATCGCCTCCGTTCCGAGTATGAAGAGGCGATCGCCAAGACTGACCAGGCGCTATCCCTGATGGGTGACCACGAGGACGCGAGCTTGACAGCCATGGCTCACAGCATCGTGGGTATCTGCCACGGGTTACAGGGGGAACTGGAACTGGGGCTGGCCCGGCTCCGTGAGGCCCTTTCCCTCTTCGAGAGCCTTGGCGAGGACCGTCTCTATGATGTAGCCAACACCCTGCACGACATTGGCGCCATCTACTATTCGGTGGATGTGGAGAAGTACCTGCACTACAGCCGGAAGGCACTGGCGGTGTGGCGCCGTTTGGGCGCCGGTGGTCCCCTGGCGATGACACTGAACAACATCGGTGTAGCTCAGTATCGGCGGGGTAGGTACGGCGAGGCTCTGGCTACTCTCGAAGAGGCGCTATCTGAAGGACAGGCCATGGGATTGCTTCGGCCGCAGGCCTATCCCAGGGCCACCATCGGTGACCTATACCGGGCCAAAGGAGAGTACAGCCTCGCTCTGGAGGAGTACACGAAAGCGCTGGCTCTGGCGGAGGAGGCCGACGAGGGCTTCCTGGTTGGCTATCTGTGGGACGCCATGGGCAACTTGGAGCGACTCGGTCATGATTTCGAGAAAGCTGAGCAGCTAATAGATCGGGCCATCGAGACAGCCTACGAGCACGGTTCTGACCGCGAGGTGTCTCTCTATCAGATCTCGCGTGGAATCCTGCTCCACGTGAGAGGAAGAGACCAGGAAGCGCTGCGCACGCTTCAACAGGCGGTGGCCAGCTTCCAGGATGGGAGCGCGCGACAGGAGTTGGCGAAGTGTGACTTCCACCTGGCCAGCGTCCTCTTCTCCCTGGAGGCACCGGACGAGGCGATGCTGAATCTGGAGATGGCCCTGGACATCATGACCCGCTCCGGGCTCGATCCCTTGTTGGTGGACGAAGCCTCAGGCAGCAGGTCACTGCTTGAGTATGCAGCCAGGGGGGCTTCCATGGAGCGGCACGCGGATCTGATAGGGAGGCTCCTGGCGCGAACGGAGCCACCTCAAGAGGCAGGCCTGAGGCCCCCTCCGCAGGCTTCCGTTACTCATCTCGAGTTTACCGCCTTTGGGTCATCCACCGTCCGTCGAGATGGAGAGGTGGTGGACCCGCAGGAGCTACGCTTGCGGGCCAAGGAGATGCTGTTTTTCTTCCTCGCTCACCCGGTGGTCACCAAGGAACGGATTGTGGCTGCCTTGTGGCCCGAGTTGTCCCTGGCCAAAGCGCACAGCACGTTCCACTTCTATCTGTTCCAGGTCAGACGTCTCTTAGGAGGGACCGACGCCATCTCCTACGAGGGTGGTGCCTATCGGCTGGAGTCGAAGCGATACAAATACGATGTGGACGAGTTTCGTCGCAGCCTGGCCAAGGCAGAAAAGACGACCAGCGCGCGTCGCGAACACTATCTGCGCGAAGCCGTCAGACTGTTCGGTGGCGATTACCTGGAGGACATCTACTCGGAGTGGACGGAAGAACTCAGGGCTTCGCTTCGACGGGAGTATTTCCAGGCTTTGGAGGATCTGGCGCGCGACTGTCGGTCACGGGGTAAGCTGGATGATGCTGCGGAGTACTGCCATAGACTGCTGGACAAGGACAACCTTCGAGAGGACATTCATCGAGAGTTGATAGGAACGCTCTTGGACATGGGTGATCGAGCGGGCGCCATGAGACAGCTCGAGAGGTTGCGCCAGGTCCTGGACGAGGAATTGGCGGCGGAGCCATCCCCGGAGACCGTGAGCCTGGTAAGGGGGTTGCAGAGTAGCGACTAAACTCTGAATCTGGCCGTTCAAGCTATACATTAGCTAAACCCTCCCCGGTATAATATCATTATACTATGCACGGGGAGGTTTTCTGTCATGAGGAGGATCGCACCATACTTGACGGCGAGGAATGCGAGGATTGCGTGGATCATCATTACCCTTGTCGCACTTGCAGCGGCAGCGGGTGCACCTCCGGGATACAGCGGAGGGGGAGGAGGCTAGACTCAGGCTAGAAAGATGATTCTAATAGCCCTGTGCTTGGCTCTGCTGCTGGGGCTAGCAGTGGTGGGAGGCAGGGTCAGCAGTCTCGCGTCTGTTGACGTCAAATGGGGATGGCTGGCCCCTCTCGCTTTTCTCATGCAGGCTTATCTCATCTTCTTCCCTGCGGACAGAGCCGGTGGTCTGCTCAGCGCCAGATCGCTGCTCCTTATGGCGTCTCACATACTGCTGTTGGCGGTGGTCTGGCGGAACCGTCACCTGGGTGGGGTCAAGCTCATCGGGCTGGGCCTGTTGCTGAACTTCCTGGTGATGGTCGTGAATGGAGGGTTCATGCCCATCACCCCGGAGGCACTCGTTCAAATTGGGTACGACGGCAACGCCTCCCAGTTGGAAACAGGATACATAGTGGGTCGGACCAAGAACGTGGTTGTGGAGCCTGGTGAGGCCGCTCTGTGGTTTCTCTCTGACCTCATGGTCATACCCAGGCCATTCCCCATCCCCACTGCTTTGAGCGTGGGTGATCTGTTGATTGTCGCGGGAGTGTTTTTCTTCCTGCGGGAAACCATGTTCTTGCACAGGGCTCGTGTCAGCTTGGCATAGATTGGAGGAAAAACGATGTCGGACCAGACATTGAACAATATCATGTGTATGGCCCTGATAGATGGCAAGTTCCGAGATGCTCTTCTGGCGAATCCGGCGAACGTGCTCGGCGATTTTGATCTGGATGCCGAGGAGCAGACAGTGCTAAAGAGCATCAGGGCAGACTCCGTCACAGACCTTGCGCGAAAGCTGCATGCGTGGATGATGCAGCGGCCCGATGGTGGCAATGGGCACTGCGGAACGTATCGAGCCAGACAGGCTGTACACAGGCTGTTCCTGGAGCCTATTGACTAGGGTTGTCGCGGCACGGGCAGGCCTGACACCGCTTCGCTAGCTCCAACCTTGGGCGAAGCATCGTGGGGGGTCCCGTGCCGGCGCTGGGCGCCGAGCCACGTCAGTTATGGAGTGTGTCGGCGCTTCGTGATACTCGAGGTTGGAAAGGCGGAGTAGAGTATATGAAGGGTGACGAGTCCAGGGCCGCTGGTAGAGGTGGCCGGAAGATACTCGTGGTGGATGACGAGCAGATCATCCTCGATCTCTTGAGGCGAGTGTTGACTCGAGAGGGGTATCAGGTCTCGACTGTGCTTTGCTCCGATGACGCCATAGCCGAGGTCCGCAGCGGAACTTATGACCTGGCGATCGCAGATGTGGGCCTGTACTGCTCTGATGGTCGCGAGCTGATGCGAATGATTGGTCGGCTAAGCCCAGGCACTGCTGTGGTGCTCATGACGGGTTATGCGGACGACCGGATCGTGCACTTTGCCCGGGAATACGCTCATGGCCTGCTGGAGAAGCCATTTGACCTGGAGCAGCTACTGGCTACGGTGCGGGCTGCTCTGGAGCCGCGCGTCGACGGCGCGCGACGAAGTGAGGCGGCGCCGCTTAGTTCACCTCTCCAAGCGGGAGTGCAGGCGTGAACGATGGCTTGCGCGTCCTCATTGTCGACGATGACCCGCCGCTAGCTAAGACGCTGGCTGACGTTCTGAAGCTCAAGGGGTTCAGGGCTGAGGCTGCTTTCTCTGGTCCCCGTGCGCTGGAGATGGTGAGGAGCGATGACTTCGATTGCGTCCTCACCGACGTCAAGATGCCGGTAGTGAATGGAGTGGAACTGCTGAAAGCCATCAGGGCCGGGCGGCCACACCTGCCGGTCGTGTTGATGACTGCACATGCTTCCGGGGACCTGGTTCGTGAGGGGTTGAGAGAAGGTGCCATGGCCAGCTTCGTGAAGCCCCTGGATATCGACCTCCTGGTCTGGTTCCTATCAGAGTTGAGCGGTCAACGCGTGATACTGATCGTCGATGACGATGCGCCAAGCTGGCGGACGGCGGAACAAGTCTTGGAGCGGCTCGGCTTTGCAGTGAAGAGATTCCGTGGCCCAGGCGGTTGGATGCAGGCACTGAGGCCCGATGGGCAGGTGCTGTTTCTGGCCGCCAGGTTGAACGGCCATACGGGTTGGGAGTTGTTGAAGCGGATCAGAAAGCGGTATGGAACCCTGCCGGTCGTGCTGACCTTCGATGGCCAGGAGCAAGCATCTTCCGAGGTCAGAAGGGCGCGACGGCTCACCGCGGATGCGTGCTTGCGAAAGCCCTTCGAGATGGAGGAACTGCTAGGGGTATTGGCGGATGTGAGGCGGAGACACCTGGCCGCGCTCCTCCGGCGCCGTGCGGGCGCACTGGTGCACCAGAATGACTCGAATGATGAGACCGTGAGTCGTGTGGGTGGTGATGGCATCTCTCGCGCCGATGGTATCTCATCGTCTGGTGACGATATCTCGTGTCGGTGCGGACTGTAGTGTCTTCGGTCTTCCAGTGGATCCCTGCTGTTGGTCAGTACGGACAGACTTCGGAGCAAACCAAGGGAGGGGAGAGTGGGAGTCATCAGAGTAGCCACCCGGTCCAAGCCGACAGCGGTAGCCGGGGCCATCGCTGCGTCAGTGCGACAGACCAGCGAAGCTAGCGTTCAGGCCATAGGCCCCATGGCGGTCAACCAGGCGATGAAGGCGATTGCGGTGGCTCAATCGTATCTGGCAGTAGATGGTCTGACGATCGTCTGCGTGCCCAGTTTCATTGAAGTATCAGTCGACAATGGTACACGCACGGCGATGAGGTTCCACGTGGAGTCGCGTTGACCGCAACGTTCACTCCGCCGGATGGGGGTGGACTTTCGAGTTTCGCCGCTCTCAGCGGCGGGCTATCCTCGGTGAGTCTCATGTCGTTCGCCTGGCGCGTTGGACTGCATGGGGACGGTGTGGAGGCTCTAGTGGCGCAGGCCCGGTATCCTCTCCCGTAGTTCGGTTATGACCCGGGCGGCATGGCGGCGTGCAATCCCCTTGGTGGCTGCTTCAGTATTCGGCTTCTGGTGATCGTGGAGCATCCCCTGGCCGTACTTCTCGGCGTAGGGTGGGGGCAACTGATCCGGGAACTCTTGCTCGGTCATCACCCCGTAGGCCAGGGTCCACGCTCTGGGCATGACAGCCACCTCGTAACCACCGCCACCTAGGGCTATCCACCGCGGTGCCAACTCCTTTATCGCCCGTACGACGTGCGCGTACCCCTGTGTAGTTACCGTAAGATGACCCAGCGGATCGAGGAAATGCGTGTCTATCCCCAGTTGGCTGACTACTACGTCGGCCTGGAACCACCTGAGCAGTGGCGGAACCACTTGCTCGAAGACCCAGACGTAGGTCTCGTCGCCGGTATACGGGGCCAGGGGCACGTTGACAGAGAATCCCCGTCCGACTCCCTTCCCGGTTTCGTCTACGAAGCCAGTCCCCGGGAAGATGAAGCGCCCCGACTCGTGGATCGATATCGCCAGTACCCTATCGGTATCGTAGAAAGCCTCCTGTACTCCGTCCCCGTGGTGGACATCTATGTCCACATAGCCCACCCTGAGACCCAACGCCAGCATCTGGTGGATGATCACGGCCACGTCGTTGAAGATGCAGAACCCGGAGGCGTGGTTGGGCCGGGCATGGTGCATTCCTCCAGCAGGGCTGAAGGCCACGTCGACCTCCCCGCTGGTCACCAGCTCCGTCGCTCGTAATGCCGCTCCGACTTTCAAGGCGGCTAGGTCGTACATTCCCGCGAACACAGGGTTGTCCCCCGGACCGAAGTTGTAGTGGCTGGGGGTGTAGCCCTCCTCGCCACGGCTGAGGCCCAGCACCGCATCTACGTACTCCCCGGTGTGGAAGAGGAGCAGCTCCCTTCGGGTAGCGAGTCTGGGAGGCAGCAACCGCGAGCGTTCACCATCAAAAGCCTGATAGGCGTTGAGCAACTCATAAGTCCTTCGAAGCCGTTCGGGCTTCAGAGGGTGGCTTTCGCCGTGCCCGAGTTGCCACAACTCTTCCGAGAGTACCACAGCAGCTCTGGTCATATATCTCCTTGGTTCGGGACGCCGGGCACTGTCGCCCGGGCGGTCACTCGCCCATGATCTGCAGCACCAGCCTTCGGTCATGAGGCCTGACGTCGAAGTCGACGAACACGATCTGCTGCCACGTGCCCAGGGTTAGCCCCTTGTCGACGAAGGGCACCGTCAGGGAAGCGCCCAGCAGGGCCGCTCTGACGTGGCTGTGTCCGTTGCCATCGCCCCAGCGCAGGTTGTGACGGTACTCTGTTTGCTGAGGCGCGAGCCGGTCGAATAGTGTCTGGAGGTCCGCGACCGCTCCCGACTCGTACTCGATGGTCGTGAGGGCGCTGGTGGCGCTGGGAGAGAAGATGGTGACCGTGCCGTCGGACAGCTCTGAGTCGGCCACTTTTCGTGCCACCTCGTCGGTGATGTCCACGACCTCGCCGTTGCCTCGGGTGCCAAACCTGAGACTCTCCGTGACCACCATCTGCGACCCCTCTCCATCTGGGGACTTCCCCATGATAAGAAAGGCCCTGCTCGCTGTGGAGAAGGGCTTCTTGTGAACGAACCTGTGGTGGGCCCACCAGGGTTCGAACCTGGGACCAACCGGTTATGAGCCGGTCGCTCTGACCACTGAGCTATGGGCCCATTCCATTCTCTGGCTATGGTTCTCGAAGCAACAAGCGCACGCCTGGCTGGTCTGCGACGGGCTGCTGCATCACTAGGCATTCTACCACAGCTTCCAGTGGAGGGCAACCGAACGCCGTCTGGCTGTGTGACCCTTTCTCGCGGGGTGTGGACCCTGGCATGGATTGCTGGAATGTCGTAGAGGGGCTTCGATAGAATTGTGAAGGCCGCAAAGGTCTTCGGCACTCGAGACTACAACGGCTCATTCGTGCGCAGGGCACGCCCTGCGCTGGACAA
This sequence comes from Anaerolineae bacterium, assembly GCA_034411995.1. GTDB lineage: Bacteria > Chloroflexota > Anaerolineae > UBA7937 > B3-Chlor > JAUVXJ01. Next base: position 43,884 of record DAOUME010000005.1, read on the forward strand.
CGAGAGTGCAGACGGCTAGCCGCTTTCGGTACATCTCAAGGACCGTCCCCGAAGGGATGGCCCTTTTCTGTTCGGGGTGCGGAGCCTACGAGAGCTCATCCACAGGCAAGTGCGGGAGATCCAACCGTAATAAGACCCTCTCCCGTCTCAGCCAGCATAAGAGGTTGGACGGCAGAAGGGTCGCTACTGAGAAGAGGAGCGGGAGACCAGATTCGAACTCGCGATCCTGTGCTTGGAAGGCAGATGCTTTGCCAGCTAAGCTACTCCCGAACTGTAGTGGCTTCCTAGGGTGTTAGAGTACCGCGTTTTGCGGCCGGAGTGGTGAGCAACAGCAGACTCACTGTGCGGAGCCCTGCCACTACCTAGAGTGTACCTCACAATCCGCCACCTGGCAAGGTGACTGCATTGACACTCTGTCAGGTTCTTGGAGGCTCTTCGCATTCACCACCAGTGGCAGGCTCAAGGTGTAGGTTCGCCCGGACGCCGCAGGAAAGCCTTCATTCTCGCGTAGAGCTTGGCTTGGTCCGCACTGAACCTGGTGCTGGTGGGGTCTTTTGTGGGCCTCTTTCCGAAGGGCTTCCCTTTGACGTACTGGACTGGACTCTGGAACTCATATCCGTCAACGCACAGTCGAACCTCGTCGGCGGTTAGCTCCATGACCGCCTGGTTCGGGTCCAACGCCATCTTATGCAGCCTTGTCTTGAGGTCAGTGACACCCGATTCCGTTTCACGCGACAGCGCAAGAAAGTCGAGAGCCCACTGAGCCTCATGTTGTAGGATTGCGAACTTCTTGGTTTCCATCTGCCCTCTCCTCCTTTCACAGAATAGTCACCGACTAGCTAACGCTGCCACCACCGTTTGTGTTGAGCTACCAGCTTGTCAAGCGATTCCATGGCGTTGTCAGCCGCTCGCACCGCTTCATCTTCCCTCTCTATGACCCATGTGTGAATGGTCTCCTTGAGGTGCCTCTCCTGACGCTCGGCATCCCCTGCGTCCTTCTCGCCTTTCCGGAAAACTGAGTAGAGCTGAGTGAGGGCCAGGAGTGCATCTCGCGGGGCCTGCTCCAGATGGGACAGGTGCGCATAGAGGTTCTGGATTGCCACAAGAGCGTCATCACCCAAGAGGGGCAGATCAGCGACACAGGACCTGAACACTTCATGGCAATACGGACTCGTCAAGGTCCATGCGTCTTTGCCTGCTGCCTCTTTGTGGCTCTTCGAGGTTTCGACAAGCTTCTCCTTGTTTGTACTAATCTCTGCCTTCAGCAGCTTTGCCACCTCGATTCTCCTGCGAGTGCGCTGCCGCGAGGTCTTCACTTCCGATCCGACAAGTCCGAGCACGAAACCGAGCAGCGTCCCAAGGACGACGTTGAAGCCCTCCATAGTCTCACCCCTGTTGTTTCAATCATTCCTCTGATCGTCCAACCACTCCTCCACATCCCCAATCAGCCTGTCCGTCTCTCCGCTGTCCCCTAGCATTCTCTCCTCAATCACCCTCTTGGCATCTTCACGCTCTTGGGCCCAGGTCCGGCACTCTTGCTCCTACCTGCTTGTTCACCACAGAAGTGGGCACCATTGCCACGCGTCGGGCGTCATGCAGGAGGTATCCCCCATTAGCGAGCAGAGTAGGGGCCAGCCGCAAAAGTAGGCAGCATATAGGCAGTTGCACAGTGTGAAGGCGCCCGCAAAGATGGCGACAGCGTACGGGTGGCGCCTGGCCCAATCTACCATTGCAGCCCTCCGCTCAAAAGTGGCATGACCGCCATCCTATGGCTTCCAACCTCAGGGGTGGCCCGCCTGGCGCACAGCTCCCCGGATGACCTGGGCGCCTATCTCTTGAGCTATGGGGGCTGGTTCTTCCGTGCTGGATCTATGTGTCATGGTTCGGTTTCGACCTCCCAGGCTTGAGCTAGTGACTTCCACTACCCACATGCAGCAAGCGCCGCCCGATGCCTGGCCGCCTCTGCGTCGATGTCAGCGGCCTTCAGGTCCTCGTACATCTCCGCCTCTTGCTCGAGGTCTCGTACCCTCCCCCAGTCTCGGTCATGCGTGGCTTGCTCGATCTCATGCTCAATCGAACTCAGGATCGGCTCGTACAGCGTCGCCATGTCGGCAAGGAGCTGTAGATGAAGCGCGTTTTCATCGTCCACGCAGCGCGTATCGACCGTTGGCGCTGGTGGCGGAGCAGGTGGAGATGTGGGAACCGGTGGGACAGTGGGTACCGGCTGCGACGTGTACGTAGGGTATGGTGTGTGGGTTGGGTGCGTCGTCGACGTGGCTGTTGCAGGAATCGGTGTCGGTGTGGTCAGCGGCATGACTCTCGTGTTGGTTGGAGTGGGACGCTGGTCTGTGATGTAGGTCAAGGCAAGGCCTCCCAAGCGCCCGAGAGCCAACAACACCGCGAGGCCGAGTACTACCAGGATGATCCATCGATTCCTCGACACGTCGGCCTCCTGTGCCCCGCGTTATCCAGGACGGGCGGCTACGGCTCCTCAGTGGGTGGACGAACTAGGGGAATCCAAGCTAGTGGATTGTACCACAAAGGGGAAGACGGCGCCACACGAGTTCTTGCCAAGAGCAAGAGGTCCCGCTGTTGGGACGTCGCGTGTATCAGTTCGCTGCGCAAGGGTGTTGGCTCTCCCAGCGGGGCCTCAAGTGGATCGTAGCATGCGGACGAGACACTGATAATACGCATCCAGCAGCCGCGACGAAGGTTGACAAGTGGTTAGAATGATGCTATAATTGATGACAAGTGAGGGGATTGAACTCATTGTAGGAGAGGAGGAGGGACAGGCAATGAAGAAGCACTGGCTAAGAGGCTTGTTGCTGGGTGCGAGTATGGCCTTGCTCTTGGCAGGAGGGGTCGCACTGGCAGCCGCGAGCGTGACCGTCGAGCCATACTGCGGGGTATGCTGTGAAGGAACCTTTCTCGACGCGTCGAACGAAGTACCTCCCTGTGAAGAGTATTGGACGGTGGTGACCAGTGGCTGGCAGCCCTTCGAAGACCTGACTCTACAGTTCAAGCCGCCCGGTACGCTGCTATTCGGACAACACAACATCCAGGCAGATGCCGCGGGATACTACGATGCGTACCTCATGCTGCTGTGCTACGACCGGCGAGCCGGGAGCAGCGCAGAAGACATTATTTACGGCGGGGATTGGGACACTGAGGGTTCATATGGCGAGTGGGAGGTTGTGGTCGAAGGACAGTCGGAGACAGCCACCGCCACATTCTGGTTCGCCAGGGACATCTCTGAGTGTGAGGCGCAGGAGTTCGTCCCAGAACCAGGGACGATGTTGCTCCTGGGGAGCGGTCTCGCTGGACTTGCCGGGTACGTCGCTCTTCGCTGGAGGACCAGAGAGTAAGCGCCCGAACACAACCTAGATGCTAGAAGGGCTGTCCCATGGCGGGATGGCCCTTTTCTGTTCGAAGTGCAGAGCTTACGAGAACTCATCCGCCGGCAAGTCCGGGAGGTCCAACCGTAAAAGGACCCTCTCCCGTCTCAGCCGGAATGAGTGACGTTCGACGGCAGATGCTTTGCCAACCAAGCTACTCCCGGTCTCTAGTGGCTTCGTTGACTGTCAGAGCACCAGATCTTGCGGCCGGAGTTGTGAGCGACAGCAGACGCACTGAGCGGAGCCTTGGTACTATCTATGGTGTATCTCACAATCTGCCACTTGGCAACGTGCCTCCGCCGAATCGCTACGCTGAGGGAGCGTGGGTATTCGCGACGGTGCCACGGCAATCACGGGCTCCGCCATTTGGGGGGCGAGGCGTACCTTGTCAGCATCTAGGGTCGTACCCTGTGCTATGTGGGCGGCCAATGGAAGAACGCCGTGAGCGCCTTCCTGAACTCTTCGGGTGACTTGGCTTCGATCGGCGTCCCTATGCCCTGCTGTATGAGGACATATGGTCTCTCTGAGTGTGCGAATTCGACAAAGGACGCCTTACGGTCAATGTGCCTCTGGTCATTGAGACCGAATCTGAACAACTCGCCGCCTTTGACTCGTAGGTCGGTCGAGAACACATAGCCATAAGGTTCTTCCTCGTTGACAGGGGCAAGCAGCCTGAAGCAGAGGTTGAGGAATGAGTCCGGTGGTGGCATGTGAGGCCGAGCAGGCGCCCGGGGGCGCAGGCCAACCCTGCGGTTCTCTCTGGGGGCATCATCAAGCACAGCCAACTTGCCCATCCCTGCCAAGGCAGGGAACGCGAGCCTGTCATCGGGGTAATCATAGTCTCGAAACCAAACAAGGAATTGCTGTGTGCAACGAAGGGTGGCCTGCGCCTTGTATGTCTGTCCTTGCCCGCTTTCCTCGAACCATACCTCGCCTCCAAGTACCTCCAACGTCTGCTCCCACGACATCTCGTCCCTCCTTTCGCAGAATGGTCACCGACCAACTGTGTCTCGCGCTCACTCCCTGAGTCGCACACCTTTCACCAGTATCGACCGCAACTTCTCTGGAGCAACCAGGTCATTCGGATAGATCGAGATGAGCTTAATGCGGTGTGCGACGCAGATGTCGTGCTTGGCTCTCGTCTTAGCGTCGTAGTCGGCATCCCCCGTCAGACCAAAGTACTCAATCAATACTTCATTCACGCCGAAGTCGGCCCTGAAACCCCCCTCCGGGTAGCGCACTTCTTTTTCGTGAGGGATTCCTAGTGCATGGAGAGCATCATCAATGGTCTTCTCGCCCAACGAGAAGCAAATGTGGCCGTCCTTAGCCAGACACTGGGTTCCTCGACTCAATCTGCGCGCGTCATGCTCCAAGATGCCTGCTTCTATGAGGGCCTCGAACCATGAACCGAACAAGTCCTTCACTCGCCGTACCGACGGCTTTCTCTGCAGTAGCTTCAGCAAGGCCACCCGCTCCTGGGTGCTCAAGTCTCGCAGATCACTGACGCCTTCTCCGAATCCCTGTGAGGGCACGCGCTGCAGGACATCGGTCAAGGCCCTTAGGTAGGCCAGCACATCTTGTCTTGGAAGGGAGTCGTTGCCTGTCTGCTGCAGAACTGTTGTCTTGAGGCAGGGGGCACAGAAATCCAGCCGGTCAATGCCAAGCCTCTGAATGAGGGCGTGCGGTAGCGAGTCCTCAACGAACCAGCAGCCGCACAGGGGGCACAACTTCCGCTCAGGCCGCCTTATGGCTTTGGTCAGGCCGAGTCGCTGTGCGCGCGAGACGGCGAAGTCGTGCAGAGGGTTGTACCAGCCATGGGTCGCGCATTGGGGGTCGCCGGCCTTCCACGTTTCGATCACGTGCTCTGGAGTCATCTCGATAATGTGGTGGGGGATGCGATCTGCCCAGTCCCACTGCTGTTCCTGGATCAGCGTCGCCAGTAGCTCGTCGTGTGATGGCGTCCACCATTTCAGAATGTAGGCGTCCCGAGAGTATTCCGGTTTTGTCAGTACGTAACCGCGATTGCGGCTGTGTCTGCCGTCGTACGGGCCGTGGCTCACTTGCGCCGGGGGCGGCGAGCATGAAGGCCACTCGTCGATGCCCCAGGCTTCTGCGAGTTTTCTCTGATATGCTTGTCTTCTTGTGGCTCTATCGAGCACCCCAATGTCGGCGAGATTCTCCAGCACCCAGACAGCTCTTTGCAGAACCCTGATTTCCTCATCTATGAGTCCTCTCTCGCGGTATATGGAGGCTAGCCTGTCGTACGGCTGATTTCCTCGAAAACCCTCTCTTACATTCTCTTCATACAACTCAATGGCTTCGTCTACTCGCCCCAATCTCTCCAGATCAATGGCTCTCAGGTTCCTCTGCACTTGTTCATTGAAATCGCCAGCTTGTTCCCTAGACACGGATGAGGGTATGGAGGGGCCCTCTGCTATCGGCTTCTTGCGTTCCTCGTCAGCAGCAGCAGCCGATTCCGGCGCAGAATGGATAAGCACTTCTCGCCATTCTCGTGCAGTCTGATAGGGACCCACAACGCCTTGATCCCCGAGTTGGTCCAGAAGCCTGGCAGCCGCTGCGTAGCCGACCTTCAGGCCTGCTTGTAGTTGAAACGGGGTGGCACGCTGTTCCCGACTCACGATAGCTCTGGCCTCGGTGAGCATCGCATCCTGTTCAGCTTGTTTCGCAGCGGCAGTCCTTTTTTGCCTCGCAAGTTCCTCGATCCGGTCGATGGCCACCTGTCCTACATCGTCCAGAGAACAGAATACATGCTCCTTGAGGTATATCATGTGAGGGTAGCGCTTGGAGATCACATCATAGCGACACTTGCCCCGAACGCTTACTAGGACAGAGCCACATGCTCGGCAAGCCCACCACCTCCTTTTGCGCAGTCCCAGCGTCGTCGGCTCCTCACGCTGGACAACAGGGCCTTTGAGGCAAACTGGGCACGTTTGCAGGATGACTTGGTCTTGCATGGTCTAGCGGCGCACGCCCCCTCGGATAACCTGAGCGTCTATCTCTTGAGTTATAAGGGCTAGTTCGCTACCGTTGGATTCGAGTGTCATGGCGCCACTCCGGGCAGCATGCTCTGCTGGTCCTCGACCTTGGTGAACTTGCTCGCCCAACCGCACTTACAGCCCGTGCCCTTGAAATACAGCAGGCCATCCTCTCTTATTGACGATATGACAAACTCCTCTTTGTACCTGTGAATCTGACCGTCATACTCAAGCTCGCGCTCCCTTGCGACCCTGTCTCCAGGCCTGAGGTTTGCATCAGAGATAATCTGGTTCTCTCGCTCCCAAAGTGCATCTTGGACCATGGCAAAAGCCACCCTATAGGACTGCCCGGCTACTTCAATCCCCAACCCTCCTGCCCACGCTATCTGGTTTCTTGTTGGCCCATCGTGCAGCTCTTCATCTCCGATGGCCCCACCCACCACGTCAAGAATGCGTGCCCTGGCAACACTCCATGTGTCCTGCCTGAGGTCCAGGCCCAATAGGTTTCCGACTGTTAGCTGCTCGGGACTCACATGCGGCACATGCTGATAGTGGGCCATCTGTTCTGGCTCCTCTCGGTCCGCTGCTAGATGCTGTCCGATTTCTTCCGATTGCAGCTCTCACACAGTAGCTGAATGTTCCTTGCGGTGTTGCTGCCGCCCTTTGACACCGGAATAATGTGGTCGAACTCCAACCTCCGTTGGCTGCCGCACTTGACACATTTTCCGCCGTCGCGGTTCCACACGAATATCCTGACATCCTCTGGAATCATTTCCCTGCGGGCGTGCTCGACCTGAGACTCTCCCGCCAACTCCCTCCTGATTCTGTCGAACCGTCTCTCCCTTTCACGGTCCGCCTCCCAGAGGAGGAGCTTGACCTCTTCCGCGGAGTAACCCTCGTCCTCAGCGTAGAACTCGTACTGGTACCACCACCAGGTTGTGCCTTGCTGATTGTACAACCTTTCAGGCGAGGACTCTTGGTCTCTTCGCATCTCATCGAGGGTGTCCTTCGACATCCGGCCAGTCAGAAGCCCCCACTGGGTCATGATTCGAATCTCCATGTGCCTGCTGAAGACCCCTGCTTCAACGATTTGCACGTCGGTGACTTTTCGCAATCCCATGACGCCTCCGCACTCTCAGAACGCGCCGTGGAAGCTCAGCCCAGCGGTTGTACTTTGGTGCTGAAACGACTATCAACTGCCACGATTGAGGTAACGTTTTCGAGCAGGACCGCGAAACGAGGCAATAGAACCTGGTCGATTGTACCGCGCTGTCCGAGACAGTGCAAGTGATGTTCCGCGTACTGCGAAGAGGCCCCGCTGTTGAGGAGGAGACCGTACCAGAAGGGTCTCGGTGTACCTTGGAATGGTTCAAGAGGGCGTCGGGGGGATAGTAGCATTCAGCGCGTGGTCGGCGATGCAGCCTACGAACGCCCCCTAGACATTGACAAGGATTCGGAACTGTGGTATGTCCTACCTACGAGAACCGGGCTAATTGCGGCACAGGGGGTAGAAGGCCATGAAGACGTACTGGCTGAGCCACGTGTTCCTCGGGCTCAGCTCGGCGCTCCTCGCTGCCGGTGGGGTCGCACTGGCACAGGGCATCACCATTATCACGCAGCCCGAAGGGTGTGTCGAGTGCTCTACGTCGGACAACCTCAACTGGCTCTCGCTGTACAGCATCGGATGGGGTCCAATTGAAGAGGACGACGAGAGCATCACCTTCAAGGCGTGGTACGAGGGTGACTTCGTTTGCGATTGTCCAGCATGCGGAGTAACGCGGTGTGATATCGCCCAGCGGCCTGTGTACCGGGACTCCGAGTGGGTCATTTTCCCCTGTCCTGGCGAGGAGTTCACCGATCGAGGAGCTTTTGACGTGACCGGGACTAGCGGTTTAACGCCTCTGGGTACTTGGACATTCGGCCTGATTTCGGACGAGGACCCACAGGAGGCTTACTTCACGACCCAGGTGGCTGACGACTGTGAGGGACCTGCCGACCAGGAACCGCCGCACTTCGTGCCCGAACCGGAGTCATTGGTGTTGTTGGGCAGCGGTCTGGCTGGCCTAGCGCGGTATGCCACCCTTCGTTCGAGGACCAGAGAGAAGGAGTAGGGTCGCGAACACGATCTGGCTGCTGGAAGGGCTATCCCACGCCGGGGCGGCCCTTTTCTGTTGGGGGTGCAGAGTCTACGAGAACTCGTCCACCGGCAAGTCCGGGAGGTCCACAAAAAGGCCCTCCTTCGTCTCAGCCAGCATGAGTGTGGCTGGACGGCAGGAGGGTCGCTACGGAGAACGGGAGCGGGAGACGAGATTCGAACTCGCGATCCTCTGCTTGGAAGGCAGATGCTTTGCCAGCTAAGCTACTCCCGGTCTCTGGTGGCTTCCTTGAGTGTCAGAGTACCGCGTCTTGCGGTCGGGGTTGTGAGCAACAGCAGACGCACTGTGTGCAGCCTTTCCACGACCTATGGTGCAACCCACAATACGCCGCGTGGCAAGGTGGCCCCACTGAGTGTCTGCACCCAGAGAGTGCGGCCATTTTCGATGGCCCCCGCACACTCATGGCTTATCGCGATAGCAGGGCCAGGTGTACCTTGGCTCCGTCTAGCCCCCAACACCTTTCAGCTTTGGCCACTGAGAGAGAAGGGCGACACATTCTCTTACTGGGAGGACCCCTGGTTCTCCAGTACTTCTTTCATCCTCTCCGAGAGTTGCCGCTCCGCCTCCGAGAGTGCAGGCGTCTCGTCCCTAATGATGCCTTTGCCTGGAACGAAATCCTTAGCCCACAGGGTTTCCTCCTCAATATCGGCAGACGCCTCGACGCATAGTCTGACTTCGCCCACGCTGAGTTCGCCTGGCGCCTTCCTATCTACCGAGTCATCCAGCTTGTCCCGCAACTCGGCGACACCAGGTTTCGTGTCGCTCAGGCGATGCAGCCAGTGTTTTGCTCGCAAGGCGTCTTCCCATGTGATTGTCATGACTCCAGTACTCACGTCTCTCCTCCTTTCACAGAGTAGTCACCGAGCGATTACGCGCCGCGTGGTGACCCCTTTTTGTGGCAAGCCTCGATGATTCTCCTACGACTTGGGTCCGCCCATGTACAGTAGGGACACCTCTCCGATTCTGCGAGGTCATAGATTCTTTGGCAGTTCCGGCATTTGTATATCAACATCCCATCGCCTGTAGAGAGTACCTTGTCAAGCTTCCCGATCGGGATGTCACGCCCACAGTAGCGGCAGACCCTGGCTTCCAGTCTCACCAACTCCGCACAATAGGGACACTTGCGGATTGCCCCGGACCGCAGGGCTCTATGCTCTATCGCTGTCACATCCTTGGGCAACACCCCACAGATGATGAGGCCAATCGGCCCAAGAAGCAGGCCGAGAAGAAAGCCTTCCAGAGCTGAACGTCCCTTGTTCTCGCAGATGACCGACCCTGCTGCGCCACAGATTATCCAGACTACGGCCCCTACTATGCACTCCATGTGCTATCGTTCCCCCCTCACTCGTAGGTCTGGCCTCCTGTGGACATTAGATAAACCCACTCGATATATGGCAGACGCACGATGACTCTGTCGCTGAGGGCCTGGCCTAGGGCGGCTCCGCGACACATGACGTTGGCATACCCTTGCATCATGAGGCACATAGCCTTTGGTGAGTTGAAGAACGGCTCTTGTCCCGTACGCCATACAACCAGCGTCGCGCCGTCAGGCAAGGCTCCAATGGGTTGACCGGTGAGGGCGCCAATCGGGGAGGTTTGCCGCACCGCAGTGGGCAACAGGAACACGCAGCAGAGCAAGAGTAGCACTACGACCACAATGACTCTGCGGGTCATGCTCCTCTCAAACCTCCTGTCGGGTCGGCGACACGCCATACACGGCTCGTTTCCGAGGGAGCCCTGAGCGAGGGAGTCTCAGCGCGTTTTGCGGTCGGAGTTGTGAGCAGCGGCAGACGCACTGTGCGGGGCCTTGCTGCTAGCTGCACCGTACCTCACAATCCGCCACCTGGCAGGGTGTCTCCACCCAAACTGTGCGCTAAGAGAGTGGGCTACTCTTTGTCAAGCGGCCAATGATACGTTCGCTGGAGAATATCCGTGAAGTGCTCTGACGACCGGATTCCTTTGAGGTCGACCTTCCCTGGATCGGGCATCAAGTCGAAGGGCTCTGCGAAGTGTGCGAACCAGACGAAGTTGCCTTCGGTCTGTTCGAAGCCGGGATTGCAGATGGTCACTGTCAGCGGTTCGCCCTCATCCAGCGGCGTGTGCCTTGGAAATCTGACCCGCACGTCGGTCGAGAAGGAATACCGGTGTTGCCCTGGTACTGCCTCAGCAACAACGAGGAGTTTGCAGAACCGGTGGAAAGGTTCGCCTTGTTCGCCCTGTCGCCCTTGTCCCGCTTTGAGTTCTAGCCTGCGTTTGTTTCGTAGGACCCAGGTCGTGATCGGGAATGCTGTGTCTTGTTCTGGAACCTCACAGTCGGGCCTGTAGTCGACTTTCTCGAACCACACCTTGAACGGCTCTTGCTCTTCACTCTCGCAGTCAACCAGACCTGTCAGCTTGTATTCCCCCTCTGCGCCCGCGCGGTCGAACCACGCCTTGCCGCCGTTCACCTTCAAGACCTTGTCCCAAGACATCTCTCTCCACCTTTTACAGAATAGTCACCAAGCAGCCATGGGCCACCACCACGTGCGTTAGGTTGCGAGGTCGTCAAGCTTCTGACAAGCCCTCTCTGCCTTCGACAACGCATCCCTACCAGCGCCCATGAACCGACCATACAGAGTCTGTCGCTCGCCCAGCGCCATTTGGTCATACCCCTCCGCCCGTTGCACCATTGATGTGACCTCTGTCAGTGCAGCGTAGAACGATTGCAGGTCCTCACGGGCGTCGCGCGGTAGGAGGACTAATTCGATGGCGGAGGCCGCATATACAATGTTGGCGAAGTGCCCCTCTGGCCGATTCCATCCGGGGTCTGGTGCTTCGACCTTGCGTATGGCGCTCTCAAGCTCTGCACGGTTTGCCGAGACTTCGGAGATGAGGCCCTCGATCAAATCCTGCTTCCTTCGTTTGCGAGCCAGGCGATCCCTGTACTCCGCGCCAACCAGCCCTAGTATGAATCCTAGCACGGTGCCCAGCACGGTGCCCAAGAGGCCGAATGCGCCTGAGGCCACGACTCCGAGAAGCCACTCCATCGGCTATTGACCCCCTTTCCAGCCACTCCTCCGCATCCCTAATCAGCCTGTCCTTCTCTTTCGTGGTCTGCTTGTGCGAGTGGCTCATTCCCCTACCAAGTGTTGTCAGCGTGCGCCTATGGAGGACCGTACGCCTTGAAGACGATGGGGAAGATGGTCTTGTACGGAGCCCAGTCGCCAGGGCGAGGTGGCCAGTACGCGAACCGGATATCGTAACCGTGCCGCCATACCACATAGGCGTTGCCATTCGCGTCCACCGCGACGGACGTTTGGTCTTCAGCGGGTCCCCAATCATCGCTCACCCTGAGATTAGCGCCCCATGCTCCTCCGGCCGGCCGGTTCGCGAAGTAGACTCCCGACTCGCAGTCATCATCGTCCTCCCAGGGGTCACAGTATGGGCCACCGACCCAGACGGCATAGGCGTTCCCGTTTGCATCTGCGGCGATATCAGGCGGACAGTTTGTGTTGGCTAGTATTGGGTCGCTGTTTACCTTGATGTTGCTGTTCCAACTGCCTCGTGCATTGCGATAGGAAAAGTACAGGCCCGGACCGCCGGCGCCCGCGCGACGGTCAGTCCAGACAGCATAGGCCTTGCCGGTCCCGTACGCGGCGATGTTGGGGAACCTCTGCGGCGCTATGCCGGCGTCATCGTTGACCCTAATGTTGGCGCCCCACGTGCCTCCGCTCGGTCGATAGGCGAAGTAGATGTCGCTATTGTCCCGGTGCTCCTGGTCCTGCAGCGTGGCATTTCGCCAATCGACCCACACAACATACGCGTTACCGTTGGCGTCCGCGGCGATAGATAGCCAGCCAGGAGAAGGACTGGGGGTCCCGTGGCTGTCGAGCACCTTCTCGACCGCACTCCAACTACCACCTGCCGGGCGGTACGAGAAACAGATGTCCTGGTTAAGCAGGGTCTCACCGACCAGGTCCCAACACACCCACGCTGCGTAGGCCTTACCGTATGTGTTAACCGCTATTGAGGGCGCGTCGTGACTGCCCGCGTCAGGGTTGACCTTCGCGGGAGTAGACCAGTCTCCCCCGCTGGCTCTATAGGCGAAGTAGACGTCGGTCCCGCCGCCCCCGTTCGGGCCATCGACCCAGACCGCGTATGCATTGCCTGCCGTGTCCATGGCGACAGACGGGTCCCAAGGGCCCCACGTTGTCACTTCATCGTTCAGTTTGCCGTTGGCGCCCCAGTTGCCTTCCAGCGGCCGGTAGGCACCGTAGATGTCCCAGTCGTACCCATCTCCCCCCGGTTCGTCTTCGCGGCCGTCGGTCCAGACCGCATAGGCGTTGCCGCTCGGGTCCGTCGCGATGGACGGGCCGTAGCGGTAGCCGCTCGAATCATCGTTGACCATCACGCTAGGGCTCCACGGCCAGTTCGCCACAGCCACGTGGGTCGGTTCTGACGCCAGCAAGAGTGAGCACAACCCTATCGTGAGCGTGAGAGCCCTGGTAAGGGCCTTTCTAGTCATGTTTCTGACTCACCCGCAAGAGCGCCGCATGAGCCGCGCAGTCGAAGGGGCTGAAACGGCGGCATGCCTATGAAGCGGCTGTGGGCACACGCTCTCGCGCTGGACACGAGAGGCAGGGCACGGTTGAACGAGTGGGGCGAGAGCGAGACAGTGCGGCGAGCTCTTCGTCACAATCGTCAGACCTCCTCCGCAGTGGGCATGACGGTCGATGACAGCGAGGATAAGGGTTGTGTCTCAGGCAATAATCGAAGTAGACGCGAACTCTGTGGACTGTACTACAAAGGAGAAGAGAGCGCAAGGAGCGTTCCACGGAACGTCAAGAGGCCCCGCTGTTCAGGAGGAGATTGTTCCAGAAGGTTCTCGGTGTACCTTCGAATCTCTCAATTAGGGCCTCAAGCGACAAGCCAAAGGAAGCCAGGTCTTGATGCCTCTGGCGTGGGCGTGCTGAGTGGTATCCGTTAGTCCACGCCTTTGGAGTTCGACCAGATAGGCCCGGACATGGTGCGACCTCATGCCTTCGGGGGACTGGACGCCATGCTGCCGCAACCAGCTCACAAAGGTGCCCAGGGTATAAGGGTATAGATGTAGTGGGTCAGAGTCTTGGGGGTGCCCCGCTGAGCCTCGCGGTCCAACAAGAATGATTCAAAGTGGAGGTCAAGCGGGGTAGGATTGGGATTCGTACAGCGTAGGACGCGCCAGGCACATACAACAAACCCTCCTTCGTCTTGGCCACCATATGCAGTCGCTACACGGCAGAAGGGTCGCTACTGAGAAGAGGAGCGGGAGACGAGATTCGAACTCGCGATCCTCTGCTTGGAAGGCAGATGCTTTGCCAACTAAGCTACTCCCGCTCGGCAACCAGTCGGGGTGATAGGACTTGAACCTACGACCTCGGCGTCCCAAACGCCGCGCGCTTCCACCTGCGCCACACCCCGATACACATCCTATTATAGTCCAGTGGACTGCGTACGTCAAGCAGGCGTTGGTTATGAGAGACAGCTATGGTAACATATCGTTGGACACCCAGTGGCAGGATAGGGCTAAGTGAGAGACAAGCCCAAGCTACGACAAGTGGAACTGCATCTGGTCAGCGAGCCGGGAAAGCAGGGCATCCTGGTCCTTGATCCGCTCCGCCTGGCCGACCGCTCGGTTTACCTGTCCATGGCGCTGGCTCCCTTGCTCGAGCTGTGCGACGGCACGCGAGGCGAAGCTGAGTTGCTGGCCTCGCTGGCGGTGAGGGCTGGGGTGCAGATCGCGGCGTCGACTCTGGAGCAAGTCCTGACCCAACTGGATGAGGCCCTGCTGCTGGACAACGATCGTTTTGCCCAGGCGCGGGCCAGCGCGCTCCGCGAGTTCCGCACCGCCACCATGCGACGGCCCGTGCTGGCGGGACAAAGCTACCCGGCAGACCCCAAGGCGCTGAAGAGCGCTCTGGACTCGTATCAGGTTCAGGGTGAAGAGACGGTCTCGTCCGTGAGGGATCCGGCAGACAGAGTGCGGGGTTTGATCAGCCCCCACATCGACTACGATCGCGGGGGGGCGGTCTATGCTGGTGTGTGGCAGAAGGCGGCTCCGGCGATGGGAGAAGCTGATCTGGCCATCGTGTTTGGCACCGACCACATCGGAGGCGCCAAACTGGCGTTTACTCATCAGAGGTACGCCACACCCTGGGGGGTTCTTCCCACGGCCAGTGGTGTGGTGGACCGGGTTGCCCAAGCGCTGGGTCCTGAGGCGGCCTTCGGTGCAGAGCTGCACCACCGGACCGAGCACTCTATCGAACTGGCAGCGGTCTGGCTGCACTACGTGCTGGGCGAGAAGGAGTGCGAGTTGGTGCCGATCCTGTGCGGTGGATTCGAGCCCTTCATAGGGGATGCCAGCCCCGCTGACGACGCGGAGCTGGAGGCGGCTCTCCACGCCTTGAAGGACGCTGCTCACTCTCGCCGGACCATCGTCGTCGCCGCGGCCGACCTGGCTCACGTGGGGCCCGCTTTTGGAGACTCGCTCGCCGTCGACCTCTTCGCCAAAGCACGACACAAGGCGGCCGACGAGGGCTTGATGGCCTGCATCTGTGCGGGCGACGCGGAGGGGTTCTTGAAGCAGATCAAGGATGAGGGAGACCAGCGGCGGATCTGCGGTCTGGCCCCTATCTACCTGGCCCTCCGACTCCTGGGTGAGACATCCGGCACGGTCACCGGGTATGCTCAATGCCCGGCGGACCAGCAGGGAGGCTCGTTGGTTTCTGTCTGCGGGATCCTGCTCGACTAGCCGGCCTCAGGGCGTGGGCACGCGGAAGCTGGCCACGTCTTCTAGCAGAAACTCCATGCCCAGTTGACGCAGGCTCTGCTGGCTGGGAATGGTGGTCCGGGCGTCCCACCCGACGTACTCCAGGAGCTCGTTGCGCA
This sequence comes from Anaerolineae bacterium, assembly GCA_034411995.1. GTDB lineage: Bacteria > Chloroflexota > Anaerolineae > UBA7937 > B3-Chlor > JAUVXJ01. The sequence continues at coordinate 59,337 of DAOUME010000005.1, forward strand.
TCGTCTGGTAGTCGACGGTGACGCCCTTCAGCTTCCCCTGCTGGAGCGGCGGATCGCCCACCATCCGGCCGGGCACGTTCCGCGTCAGGGGGTTATGCCCTTCGCGCAGGTTGAAGACGTGTCGCATGGTGGCGATGCGCATGCCGGTTTCCCAGATGTTTTCCAGTGTATAGTCCCAGCCTGTGACCGCCGTCAGCTGCTGGGGTATCAGCCTGATGTTGTACACAAAGTGCCCGAACATGCACAGGCCTGCTGAGTTGACCACGTGCATGGAGGTCATCAGTCTGTAGAAGTCCTCGGCCTGCCCCTCGTAGACGTACTTCTTCTTGGTGCCGCGTACCTTGATCCCTGGCGGGGGCCATCCTCCGCCCTGCGTGTGGCGCCCAGGCGTGGCGTCCATCAGGTAGGTGATGGCCAGCGCGGGCGTGAACCTGGGATCGTGACCCGGCAGTTCCTCTCCCGCCACGTGGATGGCGTACTGCTCGGCGCCGGAGCCGATTCTCTCTGCCGCCAGCTTGACCCCATCGGCGAGGATATCCCCCAGTCCCTCACGTCGGGCGATCTTGCCGGCGAGAGCGACGATGGCTGCATCGTTGCCCCAGGTCAACTCGAGCCCATCGCAGTCGCTGGCCGTGATGATGCCTTCCTCGAAGCATTCTATGGCAAAGGCGATGGTCGCTCCCACAGCTATGGTGTCCAGGCCGTGCTCGTTGCAGATCTCGTTGGCCTTGGCGATGGACTCCAGGTTACTATTGAGAAGATCGGTGCCGAAGGACCACAGAGTTTCGTACTCAGGCTTGTGTCCCATGCCATTGGGCATGGCCGACAGCGCGTAGTCGCCGGCGTCGACCTTCACATAGCCCCCACAGCGGATGGGGCAGCCCCAGCAGCCATACCGCTTTTCCTGCAGCGCGACCACGGCATCCTCGTCAATCAACTCCGCTTTGCCACTCGGGAAGTCGACTGGACCCGCGCCTCCCCAGTTTCTCACGGGGGAGTCTCCACTCCTGGCTGAGGTGGCCGTTCCCGCACAGGTGCCGTAGTCGTGCAGCGATGAGGCGAAGCTGCTCGCCTTGCCCAGGTACTCGCTCCTGAGGGCTCTGAGGCGTGCAGCGTCGGCCAGAGCGACGGGGAGGTTGCCCTTGACCACGATGGCCTTCAGTTTCTTGGCGCCCATCAGTGCTCCCAGCCCGCTGCGACCCGCCGCCCGCCCCGCGTCGGTGACCACGCAGGCCAGCAGCGACCTACGCTCACCCGAGGTCCCAATGGAGGCGATCTGCACGTCCTTTCCGTGTTCGGCCTTCAGCGCCGTCTCCAGGGCATATACATTCTTGCCCCAGAGATGGGTGGCATCTCTGAGCTCAGCCCGTCCTTCGTTGACGAACAGGTAGACTGGTGCGTCTGACACCCCGCTGACCAAGACGCCGTCGAAACCCGCAAATTTCAGATGTGGACCGAAGTGGCCACCGCAGTTGGCGTCACCCCAGGTATTCGTCTTGGGGGACTTGCCCAGAACCGTGAATCTGGACCCGATGAGCGCGGGCGTGCCGGTCAAGGGCCCAGTCACGAAGCCCAGGACGTTCTGCGGTCCCAGAGGATCGACCCCAGGGGGTAACCTGTGGTAGAGCAGGTATGCCGCCACACCGTAGCCGCCGATGTACTGCCGGCACAGTGTCTCGTCGAGGGTCTCTTCCAGCAGCTTACCGCTGGAGAGGTCCACGTTCAGCAGCTTGCCCATGTATCCGCCTGCCATCCTTCTCTCCTCTACTTGGGCTCTGCTCGCCCACTCTCGCACCGGGCCGGCGACCCACACAGGGCCAGGCCAGCGCACGGGTTGGCTGCCTCTGCCCTGGTGAGCTCGAGCCCCTTCTCTCGCTGTGTCTACGATATGGCCTGCGCCGGCGCAGCCTACTCCTGCTCCGCGAGCATGGACCGGCAAGTGGGGCAGAAGCTGACTCCCTTGACGTCAGTGTCCTGCAGAGAGTTGGAGAAGCTCATCACACAGGAGCGGTCGCGACAGTGGCCCAGATCTAGCGTGTGCCCCAGTTCATGAATGGCCTCTTTCAACACCCGCAGGTGAAAGAGGTCGCGATCCTCCGCCAACCCGTAGAAGCTCTGACGCAGCCGAGGCAGAGCGATCAACGCCTGCCTGCCCCCCATGGTGGCCTGCCCGAAGACGAAATTGAGCTCCGGGACGTACAGGTCCAGGTCCACCACTCCCAAGAGCCGAGAGGCCCCTGGGAAGCCGAGTCGCCCGAGCTGCTCCAAGATCTTGGTCGAGAGGTACTGCCCCCGGCTGCGGTGGTAAGCGTCTAGCGGCTGAGGCAGAGCTGGCGCGATGGCACAGGCTACCCCGAAAGTCTCCTCCAGTTTGGGCTGAAGTGTGGTCAGGACGTCGCCGGGCACCTCGCCCACAGGCACCAGGTACAGTTTGCCCTTCATGGTGGCAGTTCCCTATGCTACCGGATTGTATCCTACGGCTCCCCGCTTTTCAAGGTCTTCAAGAGGGCTGGCTCCCCGGGCCCTCGCCAGAAGGGCGTGGGAAAGGTATAATAGCGGCCGGATTTGGCGACGGTCTCTGGAGGGCCATGATGTCTCAGGCACGATACACGGTTCCTTACGGCAAGGGCGAACTTGCCTTCGAGTTGCCGTCGGGTTTCAAGGAGGCCACAGTAGCCGAGCACGCCACCTTGACGCCCTTGACGGATGTGCGCACCAGTATACGCTCCGCCCTGGAGGATCCGGTGGGGTCCGTTCGCCTCAAGGAGTTGGTGCATCGAGGCGATACGGTCTGCATCGTCGTAACGGACGCCACGCGCCCCTGTCCGGATCATCTGCTCGTGCCACCGCTACTCGAGGAGCTTCGCGAGGCTGGCGTGGCCAGAGAAGACATCACCATTCTCGTGGGCGTGGGTATGCACCGTGCGAGCACCAGGGAGGAGAAGGAGCAGAAGCTGGGAGTCGAAGTGGTCAGAGGGTACGAAGTCGAGGATTCCGACCCCCTGGACCCGGATAGACTGACGGACCTGGGATTCAGCTCCAGCGGTGTGCCGGCTGTGGTGAACAAGGTGCCTTGTGAGGCCGACGTGTTGATCGCCACTGGAGTCGTAGAGCCGCATCTATATGCCGGATACAGCGGCGGCCGAAAGACGGTGGCTATTGGCGCTGGCGGAGAGCGCACCATCGAGGCGACTCATGGTCCTCACATGCTGGACCAACCGGGCACCCGCCTAGGCAGGATTGAAGGCAACCCCTTCCACCAGGCCGTCACCGAGGTGGCGGGCATGGCCGGATTACGCTTCATCCTCAACGTGGTCCTGGATGATGCTGGAAATGTGGTCTCGCTGGCAGCAGGAGAGCCAGACCTGACCTTTCGGCAGCTGGTGCGCAGCGCCAGGAGCTACTACGAAGTGGGGATCTCTCGCCAGTTCGACGTGGTGATTGGCGGGGTGGGCTATCCCAAGGACGTCAATCTGTACCAGGCCTCGCGCGTGCCGACGTATCTCTTCTTCGCGCCCACGCCGGTGGTGAGGCAGGGCGGAACGATGATCATTCCCGCCCCTGCTCAAGAAGGAGTGGGGCAGGGCCTGGGGGAGAAGAGGTTCCACGAGATCATGAAGGCGGCGCGCAGCCCGACACAGATAGTGGAGGCGGCCCGCCAGGATGGCTACCCGGCGGGAGGACAGCGGGCCTTCGTCCTGGCCAAGGTGCTAGAGGCGTGCGACGTAGTGGTCGTGGGGTGTGAATACCCCGCGCTGGTGGAGGAACTGAAGATGATCCCCGCCAGGGACATGGCCGAAGCGCTCCAGTTCGTGGAGCGGAAACATGGCGCAGGCGCCGATGTGCTTGTGGTGCCTCACGCGCTGCACACCCTGCCGGTGGTGGGAGGCTAGGCGGTCAGTATGGCATGCCGGCCAGGGCACGGACAAAGCTCTCGACCGTCTCCTCAGTGGAAATAGTCTCGTCGGTGCGGCGCAGGCATTCCAGCGCGTGGTCCTGGACGAGGACCAGCGTGGCTTGATGCGCAGCCGAGCGGATGGCAAGGAGCTGGTGCAGGATGTCCTGGCAGCTTCGCCCCTGGTCAAGCATGTTCCGCACCCCTCTGGCCTGTCCCTCGATCTTGCTCAGTCTGGCGGCAAGATCTGCCTTGGTGGAGGGTGAGACTTCTCGCATCGCGGCCTTTCTCTGGCAGTGATTTGGTGAGAGCCGACGGCTCTCGAGTGATCAGATCCCTCAACTCGAAGGCTGGCACGATTCGGCCGGCGAAGAGGTGAAGTTGCGCGTGGTGGTGAAGCCACTGGTTCCGAACAGAGAAGGCAGCTTCTCCGCCAGCTTGCTGCCGCAACTGGGGCAGGTGAGCTCCGTCTCGTCGGTGCTGGAGCGAACGAGCTTGTCGAATTTCTCGCCACATTCCTGGCAGCGATACTCATAGATGGGCATGAACTACTGACCTCCTGACGAACCTGTCTATGTCACTAAGCCCCCACGGTGCTCGCATTTTCGCGATGTCAGGCTCTCACTCCGAGACCCAGAGAGGACTTGCGCTGGCCCCCACTCTCGGACAGCTTCCTCGGGTGTCGCCCGCCGATAGTCTGCTCGACACGTATGTGCCGGGCGATACCCCCGGGGGGTACCCTATTTTCATTATACCCTGTTCTGAGAACCGGTGTCAAGTGCCATGGTAAACCAGGGGCCAGGCGCTGGGGAAGAACAGCTAGGTGGGTGTCGAGGGCGGGACAGGTCTGTCTCGTCCGTGGATGATTTGCTCTTCTCGATACTGAGAACACACAGGCGAGCACGGATGACTGAGTTGTCAGGCCAACGGATGAGGAGAGGCTCGGTGTAGATGCATCGCAAGGAGGCAGTAGCAGTGCGTGATCGCCTCGCCGCGGGTGTCAGGCTGCCAGAGGGGCGCAGTCGACGGAAGCGAGTGGGGTGGACTATTGTGCCGCCGATACTGGTGATCCTCATCGCCTTGTCGCAGCGTGGAGTGCTGCTGGGGGGACTGGAGCCCGACGTCCGCCTGGGAGCGGCGGGACAGCCCATGGTCGAAAGAGGAGGCTCGGTGCCCTTCAGGCTGAGCGTTTCCAATTGGGGGTTCGAGGAAGCGACGGCGCTGGCCGTTACCCATACCCTGCCTGGCGGATTCAGCTATGAGGCAGGCACGACTGAGATCCGACTAGGCGGTGAGGTCATGTCGCACGATGATCCACACCAAGAGGGGCAAAACCTGACCTGGAGCTCGTTCACGGTGCCGGAGGCCGTCGGCGCTTTCGACAACCATTATGGGATTCACACCTTCGTGCAGGACTTGTGCCTGGGGTCCTACGTCGACTTTCAACTGGATCAAGCCCTGAGCCTGGTGGGCGTCGGCGGTCACGTCACGCAGCTTCTCTATCCGATAACCAATTCGATCAGTGGGCCCAGCGCTTGCTGGGTGCATTTCGTAGAGGCCGCCTACGACCGTACGCTGGTACCCATCGTGCGGCTCCAGGGTGAGTGGGGAGGGGATTTCTGGCTCAAGCCCGAACCCGACAGCCCAGGCCACTACGACACGATCGCTCAGGCCTACAGGAGGGTGGTGGAAGGTCTGCCACGGCGGGATGGACACACCCTCTACGTGCAGATCTGGAACGAGCCGGACGTGCCACTGGAATGGAGCGGCGAACCGAACGCCTCAGAGTACGGGCATTTCTTTGCGGACGTAGCGGCAGCGATACACAGTATCGGGGATCCTCGCATCAGGGTGCTCAACGGGGCGCTGACGCCTGGCAATACCGCCTTCACGAGACAGCTCATAGCCGTGCCCGGGTTCACACAGTCCTTTGATCTCTGGGCGTCCCACTGCTACCCCTTCAACCATCCTCCGTCCTACAACATCCACCAGGGCACAGCTCGCTATCCTCAGTATGCTATCGACTGTTATCTGCTGGAATTGAGCGCCCTGGCTGTGTACGGAGGGCGGAGCGGCGTGAACGTCATGTTGACGGAGACCGGCTACCGTCTGTATGACCAGACATTTCGCTTCGAAGGGTATGCGGCTATCACAGAGGGTAACCGGGCGGACTACATGAAGCAAGCTTTTCGAGATTTCTGGTCGGCGTGGCCGGAGGTGATCGGCGCTACGCCGTTCGAGCTCGTGGATCCCTACGGTACGTGGAGCGACTGGGATTGGCTCCATCCGGGTACGGACGTGCCCCACGAGCAGTACACGGTGGTGAAAGCTATACCGAAGCCGAAACCTGTGTCGGTGCAGCCAGGCGAGCTATCGATTACTTTTAGGGCGCGGGCTTCTGACGTTCCAGGCACGTATCTCAGCGACGTGATGGCTACCGCGGACAATGCCGAAGTCTCTCCGCTGCTGGGCGTCGCACCGGTCATGGTCGTGGACGAGCTGCACAGGGCGTACCTTCCGTGGGGGGCAAACGAAGGACAAGGGGCCGGAGCAGGCATCGAATCCCAGTTGGGTGGGGAACCCGTCCCTGCCATGGAAAGTCTCCTCGGTGCACTCGAGCCCTCGCTGCTCGAACCGCAGCTCCCGGAAGCGGCACAGGTTCGATATCTGAGCGGCCCGGCCTCGCCGGTGCAGGCGCTGGAGGTTCTGGATAGAGTCAGGGTGGGACCTGACCCTCAAGGCCTGGCTCTGGATCCTTCCAGGGAGAGGGCCTACGTGACGCTGGCCGAAGGTCTGATGGTCGCGGTGGACACCAGCGCCGGGCAGGTGTCTTGCACCGCTCGTGTGGGCGAGCGTCCACTGGGGGTGGCGGTCAACCCGGCAAACGGGCGCGTCTACGTCGCCAACAGCGGTGGAGGCAGCGTATCCGAGGTGGAAGGAACGCGATGCGAAGTGGAACGCACCTTCTCCGGCCTGATCAGGCCCAGTGGCGTGGTGGCGGACGGCGCGCTAGACCGTGTCTACGTTGCCGACACCGAGGCGGGTCAGGTGGCCGTGCTGGCTGGCGACGGCGACCAGGTGGTCGGAGGTATACCTGTGGGCGCGTTCCCTGAGGCCTTGGCCATCGACCAGACCTCAGGACTGGTCTACGTGGCCAACGCCGGAGATGGAACTCTGTCCGTGATCGAAGGTGAAAGCCTGCAGGTGGTGTCCACTTTCCAAGTTGCTGCAGGCCCGCTGGTAGGCCTGGCCTTTGACGAAGCCAGAGGAAGAGCCTACGTGGTTCATCTGGGTGCGCCACCGCGGCGGGAGATCACGGCGGTTGATGGCGCGAGTGGAGAGCTGAGCGTCACCTTGAGTGGGAGCAGAGACCGCCCACTGGATGAGGTGCAGGCCGTGGCTGTCGACGCGACGAGAGACAGACTGTACGTGGGTGGTGGAGGGGAGCTGCTGGTCGTGGATACCGAGGATTGGACCTTGGTGGGCGTCACGCCAGTAGGTGGTGTGACCAGCAGCTTCGGGCTGGCGACGGACCCGGCCAGTGGGAGGGTGTATCTGCTGGATAGTGTCCATGGAGAGTTGGTGATCCTCGGTGCCCGAGGTGAGTAGACACGGAAGCCATACGGATGCGAAAGGTGGAGCAGCCCACGTGGAGGGCGCGCCCCGCCTGTTGCTCAGCGCAGCCCGTCGGTCGAGATTTGCAGAGATCTCTGCGCTCAGGTATATATAAAGATTGGCTTTCGACGAACATGGCGGAAAGAGGTTGACACGATATGGCTAGGAACGGGGCAGCGATCACGCCCCATGGCGGCTCATTGGTCGATCGGGTGTTGAGGGGCGTGGTGAGGGAAGGCGCGCTGGAGCGCGCCGCAAGTCTGAAGAAGGTCAGCCTCAGCCCCACGACGGTGTCCGATCTCGAACTCATCGCGGTGGGAGGGTTCAGCCCCTTGACCGGTTTCATGACCAGGGCCGACTACGAGAGCGTCGTGCAGGACATGCGCCTGAGCAGCGGCCTGGTATGGAGCATCCCCATCACGCTCCCCGTGTCTCGAGAGGTGGCCGACGAGCTGCGAGAGGGCGAGGAGGTTGCTCTCACCGAGGGAGACCGCATTCTCGGCATCCTGGAGCTGGCCGAGCGGTTCGAGTATGACAAGGAAAGGGAAGCTGAACTGGTCTATCGAACCACGGAGGATGCGCATCCTGGTGTGGCCCGGTTGTACGCTCAGGGGGAGGTGCTCCTCGGCGGTGAGATCCATCTTCTGAACCGCCCGGCGGACCAGCGGTTCCGGGAGTTTCGGCACGATCCCGCCCAGACTCGGCGCATGTTTGCCCAGAGGGGCTGGCGTCGGATCGTGGCCTTTCAGACGCGGAACCCCATCCATCGGGCTCACGAAGCCATCCAGAAGATGGCGCTCGAGATCTGTGACGGGCTCCTGCTGCATCCCCTGGTCGGAGAGACCAAGTCTGACGACATTCCGGCTGACGTGAGGATGACGAGCTACCAGGCCCTGTTGCGCGACTACTACCCACCGGGGAGGGTCATCCTGGGGGTATTCCCGGCGGCCATGCGCTACGCTGGACCTCGTGAGGCGATCCTGCACGCCCTGGCCAGGAAGAACTACGGATGTACGCATTTCATCGTGGGGCGCGATCACGCCGGGGTTGGCGGCTACTACGGTACCTACGATGCTCAGCTCATCTTCGACGACTTCTCGCCGGACGAGATAGGCATCACTCCACTGTTCTTCGAGCACATGTTCTACTGCCGCAAGTGCGGTGGATTGGTGTCTGTGAAGACGTGCCCTCACTCCCCTGAGGATCACCTGATGATGAGCGGTACCGAGGTCAGGGCCAGAGTGAGTCGCGGAGAGATGCTCCCCGAGGAGTTCACACGCCCGGAGGTGAGCAAGATCCTGATCCAGGGCATGAAACAGCGCCGGGAGCAAGCAGAGGCGGTACGGACGCGCACAGAGGGGAAGCGCAAGGTGGTAGTCATCGGGCTGGATTGCGCGACCCCCCAGTTGGTATTCGACCAGTGGCGCGACAGACTCCCCAATCTGCGGAAGCTCATTGAGGCCGGAACCTACGGGAATCTGGAGAGCACCATCCCTCCCATCACGGTGCCCGCCTGGATGTCGATGATGACCAGCAAGGATCCCGGCCGACTGGGCTTCTATGGCTTTCGCAATCGCGCTGACTACTCCTACGACAAGATGCGGATCGCGAACTCCAGCGCGGTGACAGAGGACACGGTGTGGGACATCCTGTCCCGGGCTGGTAGAAGAGTGGTGCTCGTGGGGGTTCCTCAGACCTATCCTGTGAAGCCCACCAACGGCTGCATCATCACCTCGTTCCTCACGCCCAGCGTTCGTAGCCAGTACACTTACCCCGCCGACTTGAAGACAGAGATCGAGGCCCTGGTGGGGGAGTACATGCTGGACGTGGAGAACTTCCGTACCGAGGAGAAGGACGATCTGCTTCGCCAGATCTACGAGATGACGGAGAAGCGCTTCAAGGTGGTGAGGTACCTGCTCGCGGAAAAAGAGTGGGAGTTCTTGATGATGGTGGAGATGGGAGTGGACCGTGTCCACCACGCTTTCTGGAAGTACTTCGATCCGAGACACTGCAAGTATGAGGCGGGATCGCCATACCAGAACGCGATCCAGGACTACTACAAGTACCTGGACGGGGAAATCGGAAGTATCCTGGACATGCTGGACGAGGACACGGTGGTCCTCGTCGTCTCCGACCACGGCGCGAGGCCCATGGAGGGGGGCATCTGCATCAACGAGTGGCTCCGGCAGGAGGGCTACCTGGTGCTGAGGGAAGAACCGTCAGGCATCGTACCCCTGGAGAAGGTGGAGGTCGATTGGGACCAGACCATGGCCTGGGGAGCTGGTGGTTACTACGGGCGCCTCTTTCTCAATGTGCAGGGCCGTGAGCCTCAGGGGATCATTGCACCGGAGAAATATGAAGGAGTCCGGCAGGAGATCTCGGACAAGCTCTCTCAGATCACCGACGAGCACGGGGTGAACATCGGCACCGTGTCTTACAAGCCGCAAGAGGCGTACAGCGAGGTTCGCAACGTGGCCCCGGATCTGATGATCTACTTTGGCGACCTGGCGTGGCGTTCGGTGGGAAGTATGGGACACGGCAGGATACACACGAGAGAAAACGACATCGGGCCCGATGACGCAAATCACGCGCAGCATGGCATCTTCATCATGTACGACCCGCGCCAGCGTGGGCGGGGCAGGGTGGAGGGGCTGCAACTGATGGACGTGGCGCCGACCGTGCTCCAGGCGCTGTGGTTGCCCATCCCGGCCGACATGCAGGGCCAGGTAATAGCCCACAGAAAGGGTTAGAGCAACGTCTTATGGAACAGCAGGGTTTCACGTTATGGTTCACCGGGATGTCAGGCTCAGGCAAGACCACGCTGGCGCGGGCTGTGGAAGTCGCCCTTCGGCAGAGGGGTCTGAAGGTCGAGGTGCTGGACGGAGATGTGGTGCGCACCAACCTGAGCAAGGGGTTGGGCTTCAGCAAGGAAGACCGGGATACGAACATCAAGCGCATTGGCTTTGTCTGCAAGCTTCTGACCAGAAACGGTGTGGTGGCCATTGGATCCGCGATCTCACCGTACCGTGAGGTACGCGATTTCATACGTCAGGACATAGGGCGCTTCGTCGAGGTCTACTGCCAGTGCCCACTGGATGTCCTCGTCGACCGGGACGTGAAGGGGTTGTACAAGAAGGCGCTGGCGGGGGAGATCGAGCACTTCACCGGGGTATCCGACCCCTACGAGGAACCTCTCCACCCTGAGGTGGTGGTGAACAGTGATGTGGAGTCTCCTGAGTCCAGCGTGGACAAGATCCTCACCAAACTCGAGGAACTGAACTATGTACCACGCTCCTCGGCCGGCGAAGCCCAGGCCTACAGCGAGGAGGAAGAACAGATGCTGGAGGACAGGCTGAAAGCCCTGGGCTATCTCTAGCACCCGCGCCAGAGCGCTGGTTTCGGCGGTGCACCTTGCTCTGTAGGGTCAGGGTCCGAGGAAATCGATGACTACGCGTATCGTGCTGGCAGACGACAACGAGGCCTTTCGCGAGGTCACCGCACAGCTTCTGGAACGGCTGGGGTACAGCGTGGTCACCGCCCCGAATGGTCGCCGGGCTCTTCAGGCCGTGAAGCAACACAACCCGGATCTCCTCGTCCTGGATATCATGATGCCGGGCATGAGTGGCATCGATGTCGTGAAGCAGGTCAGGGATCGGGACCCTTTGATAGGCATAGTGATGGTGACCGCCTTCGGCTCGGAGGAGGTGGCGGTAAAGGCGCTCACCGCCGGGGCGGATGACTACCTGATCAAGCCGCTGGACTACCAGGAGGCGTTTATCAGGCTGGAGAGGGTGGTGGAACGCAGTCTGCTGCGACGGGAGAAGGTTCGCCTTCAGCAGGAGTTGGAAGCCGCGCACGGAGAACTGCAGGCCAGGTACGGAGAGCTGGAGGCCAGCTATCGGCGCATCAGGGAGCTAGAAGAGCAGACGCGGGACATGCTGGAGCGGTACCTTCCCGCCCAGGTGGCTCAATATCTCATCGATAACCCCGCTCGCGCGAACCTGGGGGGCGAGAGGCGCGAGGTGAGCATCCTCATCGCTGACCTGCGGGGGTTCACCGCCTTGGCGGAGAAGATGGAACCGGAGAGCCTGATCGAGGTCGTGAATGAGTACCTGGCCCTGGCCTCTGAGAACGTCATCGCCCACGGTGGTGTCCTGGACAAATTCATGGGCGACGCGGTCATGGCCCTCTACAACTCCCCTCTGGACCAGCCTGATCATGCCCTGAGGGCGGTGAGCACAGCCTTCGCCTTGAGAGAAAGCTTCGAGCGTCGGCGCACTCAGCCGGTGCTGCATTGTGGCTTCGGCATCAGTACCGGAGAGGCGCTGGTGGGCAACATAGGCAGCGAGGCCCTGATGAACTACACGGCCGTAGGCGATGTCGTGAATCTGGCCTTTCGTCTTCAGGAGCAGGCCCAGGCAGACCAGATCCTCATGAGCCGCCCTACCTACGAGCAGGTCAAGAACGCGGTGGAAGCCAGGTCACTGGGTCGGATGCGGATCAAGAGACGTGCCGAAGACGCCGAGGTCTATGAGGCTGTGTCGCTGAGGCCCGATTGTGCCGGGGACCGGGATTCGCCTACTGCTTGACGGTGAAGCCGTAGGCCCCTAACGACTCGGTCAGACCCCTGTACTCCGCGAAGGTGAGCACGAAGGGCTTGACCTTGCCGTAATCCACACGACGACCGGAGTCGTCGAGATACTCTTCGTCCACGTGCACAGCCACCACTTCGCCCAGGAACAGGTCGTGGGCGCCCAGCTCCAGCTTCTGCCTGACCTTGCATTCCATGTTCACAGGGCATTCCGCAATGAGGGGTGTTTTCACCTCGGAGGCTGGCTCCGGCGTGAGGCCTGTGGCCGCGAACTTGTCGGTGTCACGGCCCGAGAGGTGACCACAGCGGTCTGTGGGCTCTAGCAGTTCCTCTCCGGGTATGTTGACGACGAACTCCCCGCTCTCCTCTATCAAACGATGAGAATGCCGCGCTTTCCGAACGGCGATCCCCACCATAGGAGGATCCGAGCATACTGTGCCTACCCAGGCCAGAGTGATGATGTTGGGTTTCTCTTCGCCACAGGTCACCATGACCACAGGCACCGGGTAGAGGTAGGTAGAGGGTTTCCTGCTAGTTTTCGCCACCTTCGCTTCCTTTCCTAACAACTGATAACCTGGGGACAGGGCAATGCTAGCACACTGAGCGAGCCCGCGCAATCCACTTGACAGTGTGGATTCGCCACGCCATAATTGCTGCGGTGCCGAATAGCTCTGGTGCCCGACCTGTGCCTGACCAGGCTCAGGTCGGGGGTGACCAGACGGAGGGAGCGATCCGGGCCGCAGCCGATGGATTGACAGCCTTCGCTGGCTGAAGTAAAATGACCATCAGTCGTGACGTGGTTCCGGTTTCCCATTGGGTTGTGGAAGGGAGGTGAGCAGGGATGATGCGCCGGATGACGTATCGCCGTACGCCCTTCACCTGAAGTGGCTGAAGCCAAGCCCTTGGCGCGATGCACGGGCTGCATCAGGTTTCCGAGCTTTTGACGGCCAGCCGGCCTGAACCTGCTCCCTCAAGCCGAGGCGGACCCCGGTCGACGGTCCTCTAGATTCCGCTCCTGGTCCTTCGTCTCCCTTGAGTTGCGGGTTCTGTCGAGCGAGGCTGGATCGCAACTAGAGATGAGGGAGGGACCAATCCTCTCGCCGTTACCCCTTGAGGTGTGAAGAATGATCTACTTCGACAATGCGGCTACTTCCTGGCCTAAGCCAGCCGCCGTTCTCGAGGCGATGTCGCATTTCGTGACCCAGGTGGGCGCCAATCCCGGTCGCTCAGCCCATCGCCTGTCCGTCGAGGCAGGCCGGATGCTCTACCAAACGCGCGACGTTCTGGCCAGACTCTTCAACCTGGCGGATCCGCTGCGCATCGTCTTTGGACTGAACGCCACCGAAGCTCTGAATCTGGCCCTTTGGGGGATGCTACGGCCCGGTGACCACGTTATCACCAGCAGCATGGAACACAACTCGGTGATGCGGCCACTGCGGGCGCTGGAGCGCGATCGCTCCGTGCACGTCGATGTCCTGCCCTGCTCGGTCGAGGGGTTCCTCGATCCGGCTGAGCTGGAGTCCGCGGTGAGGCCGAACACGAGAATGATCGTCCTCAACCATGCGTCCAACGTGGTGGGGACCCTGCTGCCGGTAGCTGACGCGGGGCGTATCGCCAGGGAGCACGACATCCTTCTCCTGGTCGACGCCGCTCAGACGGCAGGCGCTTTCCCCATCGATATGGAAGCCATGCACATAGATCTGCTGGCCTTCTCCGGTCACAAATCGCTCTTTGGCCCTCAGGGCACAGGCGGGCTATGCATCGGTGAGCGGGTATCCCCGGAAGAGATAGAGCCCGTAAAGCGTGGTGGCACAGGAAGTCGCTCTGAGTGGGAGGAACAGCCCGATTTCTTTCCCGATCGCTGCGAGAGCGGGACTCCCAACACGGTAGGGCTCGTGGGTCTGCGGGCCGGCGTGGAGTTCGTCTTGCAGCAAGGCGTGGAGGTCATCCGTGCTCACGAGGTGAGTCTGACCCAGAGGCTCGTGGCCGGATTGCTGGAGACGCCGGGTGTCACGGTCTACGGCGGGCGCGACGCAGAGTTGCAGTCAGCCACGGTCTCTTTCAACATCGAGGGGATGGCGCCATCGGACGTGGGCCTGAAACTGGACGAAGAGTACGGTATTTTGAGCCGGGTCGGACTGCACTGCGCTCCAGCCGCTCACCGTACGATGGGGACTTTTCCCGTCGGAACGGTAAGGTTCGGCTTGAGCTACTTCAACACCGTAGAAGAAGTGGACGCTGCTGTCGGCGCGATACGCCGCATGGTTTCGCGCACGTGAGCAGGTGAGAGACTGGGTGCGCGCCGCTGCCCCGGTCGTTTAGGAGGTACTAATGGGCGAGGTAGTCGATTGCAGAGGGCTGGCCTGCCCTCAGCCGGTGATTCGCACGAGAAAGGCCATGGCGGAGTCCGACCAGGTAACGACCATCGTGGATAACGAGACCGCCGTGGGCAACGTGACCCGCATGGCACAGAAAGAGGGATATTCCGCCGAGGTTGAGAAGAAGGAGGATGGCATCTTCCTTCACCTGACCCGGACAGGGCCGCGGCCGCAGGCAGACGTCGTGGGGTTCGCATCGTCGCAGGCACCTGAAGGTCCCCTGGTGGTGCTCGTGGCTAGCGACCGTTTGGGACGGGGCGACGATGAACTGGGAGGCATCTTGATGCGTTCCTTCCTCCACACCCTCAACGAGGTCGAGCCATTGCCCGATACCATGATCTTCCTCAACGCCGGTGTGAAGCTGACCGTAGACGATTCGCTCGTGCTGGAGGACTTGAGGGACCTGAAGGGCAAAGGGGTTGAGATCCTGGCTTGCGGCACGTGTTTGGGGCATTTCGGGTTGAAGGAGAGGATCGCGGTGGGCCAGATTTCGAATATGTACTCCATCGCAGAGGCGCTGCTGGGCGCCGGCAAGGTGGTAGGCCTCTAGGAGGCTTCTGGTGAACGACCCGAAGTACAGCGTGTTCCTCTTCCAGTCGACGAGCGGGGCTATCCGCGCGGAGAAGCTGACTCTCGAGTCAGGCTTCAAGGTGAAGTTGATCCCGGTGCCCCGGCAGTTGAGCTCCGACTGCGGTCTATGTCTGAGATGTAGCCCGGCAGACGTCGAGGGCATACGCTCTGTGCTCGAGACCTCCAAAGTCGAGTTTGAAGGTGTCCGCGGCCTGTGACGGAAACCAGGAGAACCGTGAACCGCGCTCCGCCGCCGGGACGGAGTCCCTAGTGGCTAGATTGCTCTTGCCCCTCACCGTCAGGCGGGTGGATGAAGCAAGACGGGTCCTCGGCCAGATAGTCGCCACTGATGGCCCAGGCGCGGCCCCGGCAGCCGCCACACAGCCTCCTGTACTGGCATTGACCGCACTGGCCCTGGAGGAGCTCCTCACGGTGTCTGAGATCCTGCAAGACGGGTGCTGTGGCCCAGATGGTGGAGAAGGGGGTCTCGCGGACGTTGCCGCAGCTTGCCTCGATGAAAGGACAGGGCCAGACGTCGCCGTTCGGCTTGACGTAGACGAAGCCTCGTCCGGCAGAGCACCCGTGGAAGACAGCTTCTGCGAGTCGCAGGAGGGGGCCCCGGCGGATGCCAGAGCGTTGCAGGAGGAACGGCCAGTACTGTGGACCCGCCACGGGCTCCATGATGGCGTGGGTGATCCGTTGGGCCTCTGCCATGAAGCGGATCAGGCGCTCGTTGGCGCCCAGGTCGAGGGCGGCCTCCTGGATGCCCCGTCCTCTGCCCACGGGCACGAGTTGATACATGAGCAGGATGCCGGTGCCCAACTCGTCCACGAGAGCCAAGAGCGGCTCCAACTGATCCATGTTGTATTCCATGGCGGTGATGTTGATGTGGAGCAGGATGCCAGCGCGGCTGAGGGCCCTGATGCCTGCCAAGGTGGCCTCGAAGGTGCCGGGCAAACCGCGGACGTAGTCGTGTGTCTCGGCGTCGAAGCCGTCGAGGCTTACCGCGGCGATGACCAGGCCATATCGTCGCAGGCGTTGCGCAACATCGTCGTCGATGAGGGTCGCATTGGTGGCCATCGTGTTGGCGAAACCCAGGGCTTGAGAGTAGGCCAGGAGCTCGAATAGGTCTGGACGGACCAGCGGCTCGCCGCCGGTGAAGGCCATCATGCGGAATTCGCCAACCTGAGCCAGTTGATCGAGAAGGCGCTTGGCCTCCTCCGTGGTGAGTTCATCAGGGGAGCGCTTCCCGCCGGAGGCGTGGCAGTGGATACAGCGCAGGTTGCAGGCGGTGGTCATCTCCCAGACGGGGTGGGCAGGGAAGCCGATACAGCCCATGCCGCGCGATCCTGCGGCACCGGGAAGGCACTGGAGCCCATAGGTGCGGATCCAGCCAGGAAGATGTCTCCAGCGGGTCAGCCCGCCGATGTACAGCGCACTCAGCATCTGCCGAAGCATGAGCGTCGGCGGGGACCAGTAGGGCCTGACTATGCGCTGCGGCCTCTCGCCCCACTGGGGCATCCAGTGTTCCATACTGTCAACCCACGAAAGCCAGGATATACGCCGCGGTGGTGCCCAGATTGACCAGGATGTTGGCGCCACACAGCTTCTCCAGAGTCTGTCGATCGTGCCAGCGTCCTCGGAGGACCTGCACGACGAGGATCAGGGCGACGAAGAGAACCGGCAGGTAGAACCACAGGGTGCGGACCGGGACACCACGGCGCACGGAGAAAAGCATCGCCAGCCAACTGGCAGCGCTGATCGCGGTGTACAGGAGGGAAGCCTTGTGGCGGCCCAGGCGGACCACGAGATTGGTCTTGCCGGCCTGCGAGTCAGCGTGGAAGTCGGGATACTCGTTGAGCAGAATTACATTGAGAATAGTCAGACCCACAGGGATGGCCAGCCAGTGAACGAGAGGGGCGATCTCCCCGGCCTGAAGGTAGTATCCCACAGCTATGGGCAGCCAGCCGTAGCAAAAGGCGATCCACAACTCGCCGATGCCGGTGGTCACCCAGCGGAGAGGGGGAGTCGAGTAGAAGAAACCTCCCAGCAGGCCCAGCGCACAGAAGGGGAGTGTCCAGGGCCCGGTAAGGTAGAAGAACTGAAGGATCAGCGACACGGCCAGAGCCAGAAGCAGACTGACCACGGAGGCCCACTCGGGAGCGCGCCGGGGCAGCAGGCCCCCTTGCACCACCCGGGAACCTCCGGCGAACCGGCTGGGGGTCAGCGAAGAGCCGAGGGAGTCCTCGGTCTGGTCCCAGTATTCTCCCGCATAGTAGGTGGAGAGCATGACCAGCACCACCCCGAGCGTGCCCCAGGCGAAGATAGCCCAATGGGCGACGCCGGTGTCGTGCCAGGCCAGCACCGCGCCCAAGACGAAGGGCAGGATGCCCACAGTGTGGAACGGCGGACGGGAGAGTGCGAGCCAGGCGCGTATGGTATCGATCACTTCGCCGGCCAACCTCGCCCGGTGGGATCGCGCGGGGGGAGCGGGCCAACCTGTTCGGCGACATTGCCCAACTCTGGGCCCCCGGGTAGAATGGTAGGGGCCCGAATGCCGCTGGGGCCGTGCATTCCTGGAGAGCTACTACGGATGAGAGATTGGAAGTCACTGTGGCTGGAGTTGGGCGCGGAGATGGCTACCTTCGTGGTCTTGGAAGCCTGCGTAGTGCTACTGTGGAGACACAACGTACCGCTGCTTCTCGCGGCAGTGGCCATCTGCGCACTGTCGCTGGCTCGCTGGCACGAACGTCTCGACATCTGTTTCTTTCTGGTCATCGCCGTACTGGGCACCATGGCGGAGATGGTGTTCGTGTACTACGGTATCTGGCGGTATGCCAACCCTACGTTCATGGAAGTCCCCGTTTGGTTTCCTGTGGCCTTCGGGACCACGGGCCTGATCGGCGGGCGGCTAGCTCAAACCATGACCTCGATTTGGGACAAGGCGAGCCCCCAAGGGCTGCCGGGCGATAGGGCAGGGTGAGCTCGTCCCAGCGCTCAGCGTGGCGCTGGCCGCAGAGGGCCAATCAGAGGTTGCCATTAGTCTACGCCACCAGGCGCACGAGCGCAAACTCCGGCAGAGGAGGGCGGAAGGGACACCGCGGGACTCTGACTGGTGCCTCACTGGGAGGCTGACGAGCATCCCCGTCGCCGGCGCCGGGGTGGGGATCCTGGTACCTTGGAGCGATTGGTGCTCTGGGGGGCTCTTGTGGCAAAGTGAGCGAGGGAGAGCAAGCCCGCACCGGCCCACCCTGGCGCAGCCGGGTTGGAAGCGACCTATGGCGTCCGCTATAATGAACGAGAGCGAGCGACGGGCAGAGGGCGTTTCTTCTCCCGCTCCCATCAGCAGCATGTCAGAGGAAGAGTGCCCGGTGCGCATGGACGAGGAGCGTACAAGAGAGGGACCGACGTTGATATCTTGCGCCCTCTCCCAGCGGAGGTGACAGGCATGGCCGTTTCCGATACCGTGAGAGGGCTATACCAACTCTTTGCCGATAGAAAGCCGCGCAAGCTGGAGACCAGGCCGCCCAAACCTCGGAAGACAGCCGCGTGGGTCGAGGACGGCGAGCCACTGGTCAGCAAGGTGCGCGCCTCCCACGAAGTGAAAGAGGGCGTCGAGCGCTGCCTCGAGCTATTGGGCGGTCTCGACAGGGCCATCGGCGTTGGAGACAAGCTACTGGTGAAACCCAACTTCAACAGCCCCGACCCCTTCCCGGGCTCCACAGACCTCGGTTTTCTGCGGGCCATTCTGGAGCTGCTCAAGGATACCGGCGCAAGTATCGTGGTGGGCGAGAGCTCCGGCGGGCTCTGGCGGCCCACCGCCAACACGGTAGCCAAGCTGGGTGCACTGGATCTGCTGAAGGAGATGGGCATCGACTTCGTAGCCTTCGACGCGGGCACGACGGAGTGGGTGGACGTGCCCGTAGAAGGCGAGTTCCTGCACGGGGTGACTGTCCCCAGGGTGATGTATGAGGCCGAGAAACTCGTCTATCTACCCTGTATGAAGACGCACAAGTACGCCCGCTTTGCCCTTTCACTCAAGCTGTCTATGGGCTTCGTGCACCCCGCGGATCGCCTGGGATACCACATGAGCGCCCTGGAGCAGAAGTTGTCGGAGATCAATCTGGTCTGGCAGCCGGACCTGATCGTCATGGATGGTCGCCAGGCCTTCGTGGCTGGCGGCCCAGAGAAGGGCGAGCTGGTCGAGCCCGGTATGATCATGGCCTCGGGCGACCTGGTGGCCATAGACGTGGAGGCGCTGAAGGTGCTTCAGTCATATCCAGCCGACAACCGCCTGGGTGGTGATCCCTACGATCTGCCTCAGATAGCCACCGCACTGAAACATGGGCTAACCGCCGCCGGAGGGGCCTACAAGGTTGTGGAATGACCACCCTGGTCACGGGAGGGGCGGGGTTCATCGGCAGCAAGCTCGTCGAGGCTTTGCTGGCCCAGGGCGAGGAGGTCAGGGTCTTCGACTCCAGGGCCGAGGCAGCCACTCGTCTGGCCGACGCGGGCGCAGTGCTTATCGCCGGCGACGTCCTCAGCCGCGACCAGTTGAGAGCAGCGCTGGACGGATGCGAGCGGCTGTTCCACGTCGCTGCCTTGTTCCGGATGTGGCAACCTGACAAGAGGCGGTACTACAGGGTCAATGTCGAGGGCACGAGGAACGTGCTGGAAGGCGCTCTGGAGGTGGGGGTGCGGCGGGTGGTGTACACCAGCTCCGCGGCCACTATCGGCGAGGCTCAGGGCGAGTTGGGTGATGAGCATACGATCCATAGAGGGTACTTTCTCTCGGACTATGAGAGGTCGAAGTATCTTGGTGAACAGGTAGCCTTGGAGGTGTGCGAGCGTGGGCTCCCCCTGGTGGTGGTGAACCCCACCAGCGTCTACGGGCCTGGCCAGACCAGCCACATGACGCAGGCTCTGGCCCGCTTCCTGAGAGGACGGCTACCTGCGGTCATCGACGTCAGGCTGAACTTCGCCTATGTCGACGATGTGATCGAGGGTCATCTGTCAGCCCTGGAGAAGGGACAGACAGGGGAACGGTACATCCTGGGCGGTGAAAACGCCAGGTTGTCGGAGTTTCTAGGTCTGGGGGCAGAGATCGCCGGTGTCCGGGGAACGCCTCGACGCGTACCGGCGTGGCTGGTGAGGGCTGTGGCGCGGATACTGGCAGCGGCGTCCTTCGTGACGAACAGGAGGCCGTGGGTCTCTCTCGACGAGGCCAGAACCGCTTCCCATAGCTTCATCTTCGACACCAGCAGGGCACGGGAGGAACTGGGACTGGAGTGGACTCCGTTGCCCGTAGGCCTGGAGAGGACGGTGAGCTGGTTGCGCCAGGAAGGGTTCGTAGGGAGCTGCACTGCGCAGCGGGCTCTCTGACTGGCGTATGGCTGGTGTAGTGTTGGGAATCGGAGGCAGGGCATGAGCGCTGACAGGGACTGGGCGCGTCTGACGAGCCTGACCAAGGCGGCGGGTTGAGCGGCCAAGCGGGGCCCTGAGGCCCTGGCGCAGGTCGTGCGCCCGCTGGCGGAGATATTCAAGCCCGAGAACTATCCTGACCTCCTGGTGGGCCTGGAGACGGGAGACGACGCGGCGGTCTACAGGGTGACCGAGGAGCTGGCCATCATCTTCACCGCCGACTTCTTCACGCCCGTCGTGGATGACCCCTATGAGTACGGCGCCATCGCGGCCGCCAACGCCATGAGTGACGTCTACGCTATGGGTGGAGAGGTAGTCCTGGCTCTCAACATCTGCGGCTTTCCCAAGGAGATGCCAGTAGAGATCGTTTCCCAGATCCTGCGGGGGGGCGCCGAGAAAGTGGCCGAAGCGGGTGGGGTGATCGCCGGCGGGCATACGCTGGACGACGACGAGCCCAAGTATGGCCTGGCTGTGGTGGGGTTCGTCCATCCACAGGAGATGGTGACCAAGGTTGGAGCGCGGCCGGGCGACGTGTTGTTCCTGACCAAACGCCTGGGTGTGGGCATCATTACCACGGCGGCCAAAGGGGGAGTGGCCGAGGAGGCTCACCTGCGAGGGGCGGTCAAGGAGATGCTGTCGCTCAGCCGGCTGGCGGTTGGGCTGATGAAGCAGGTGGAGGTCCACGCCGTCACCGACATCACCGGCTTCGCCCTCCTCGGTCACTCCTACGAGATGGCGGAGCTGAGCGAGGTCACCCTCAGGTTTCACCTGGAGAGGCTGCCTTTCCTCCCTGGCGCCAGGCGGTACGCGGAGGAGTGGCTGTTTCCTGCGGGCGCCTCCTGCAACAGGGACGCCTACCTGGACAAGGTGAGCTTCGCT
Organism: Anaerolineae bacterium; assembly: GCA_034411995.1. GTDB lineage: Bacteria > Chloroflexota > Anaerolineae > UBA7937 > B3-Chlor > JAUVXJ01. Next base: position 80,686 of record DAOUME010000005.1, read on the forward strand.
CCGGGGATACCGGACGAGATGCAGATGCTGCTCTTCACGCCGGAGACCTCCGGCGGCCTGCTCATCGCCGTGGCTCCTGATGACGCCCAGCGGCTGGCCGACCTCTTCTCCAAGGAGGGACAGCAGCACTGGATAGTGGGTGAGGCAGTCGAGGGACCTGCGGCCATCCAGATCGTCTAGTACCCTGTGCGGTTGACTTCTAGGAAGGAGGGGAAGTTGGAACGTTTCGCCGTGCTGGCTGACGTCCATGGCAATTTGCTCGCTCTGGAGGCGGTGCTGTCGCATCTCGAAGAGCAAGGGGGCTGCGACCAGATGCTGGTGCTGGGAGACCTGGCGGTCTTCGGCCCCGACCCTCAGCAGACTCTCGAGCGACTGGCGGCCCTACCACGGACGCGCTTCGTGCAGGGGAACACCGACCGTTATCTGGTCACAGGGCGTCGCCCGCCCCTGCCACCTGTCGAGGATGCATCCCGGTGGCGGAAGATGCCGGGCTTTCTGGAGGAGCGTGAGGCCAACTTCCGCTGGACCGTAAGGCAATTGGAGTACAAGTGGTACTCCTTCCTCAAGGAGCTGCCTTTCGACCAGAGGCTGGACGTGTCCGGCTACGGTTCGACCCTCGCTGTGCACGGCTCTCCCCTGGGTGACGAGGTCGGCATCTGGTCAGAGACCACGGATGGCGAGCTGTCAGAGATATTGTCCGGGACGGACTGTAGGCTGCTGCTCTGCGGGCACACCCATCAAGCGCTGGATCGTTCCGTCGACCTGGCGAGAGTGATCAACGTGGGCAGCGTAGGGCTGCCTCTGGACGGCGACACGCGCGCGGCTTATGCTATCCTCGAGTTGGACGGTGGGGAGTGCCACGTCGCCATCAATAGAGTGGAATACGACGTGGAAAAGGTGGTGGCCAGGCTAGCCGAGGTGGGGCATCCGGCCATGGACTGGGTGGGCAGCAGGTTGCGCCTGGCAGCCAGTCGCAGGTAGCCGCAGGGGGTACAGGCTGATGCAAGTGGGCGCTATCGCCGCGCTCAAGGAGGAGATCGAGCCCCTGGTCCAGCTCATGCAGGAAGTGGAGACCTCGAAGTGGGGCAGGCGTTCCGTCCATCAGGGTAGAATCGGCAATTGCCAGGTGGTGGCCATGGCCGGCGGCGTAGGGAAGGTCAGGGCGGCGGCCTGCACCCAGTATCTGATCGACCAGTTCTCCATCGAAGCCCTGGTCTGTACCGGCGTGGCTGGAGCCATCAACCCCCGGCTCCAAGCCGGGGATGTCGTCATCCCCGCGAAGGTTCTGGAGCACGATTTCGACCCTGGGGATCCGGAGCTCCTGAAGAAGTTCAGAAAGCGGTGGCTCGGGGCAGATGCTGAATTGGTGAAACTCGCTCTGGAGGCTGCCAGGGTGCTGGGTCTGGCGGACCGCTGCCGTTCCGGGAAGGTGCTCACCGGCGATCAGGCCATCGTCAGCCGGGAGCGGCGGGAGCGGCTATGGAAGACCTTCCGAGGAGACTGCGTGGACATGGAGAGCGCAGCGGTGGCGCAGGTCTGCCGGTTGAATGGCCTACCCTGGGTCGTGGTGCGGGTGATATCTGACTCCGCGGAGGAGAATGGGGTGGAGGAATTCAGAACGAATCTGACGGAGTCGGCAAGACTGGCAGCGAGGGTGGCCGGGCGAATGGTCGAGTCGATCAGGACAGGGTAACCAGAGGTGTGCCTTTGTCGACGTTGTCTCCGGGGGAGACAAAGGTTGCCTTGACCAGCCCGTCCCTCGGCGCCCGGAGCTCGTTCTCCATCTTCATGGCCTCGACGATGACCAGGATGTCGCCCTGTTTGACCTCCTGACCCTGCGTCGCTGGTACGTCGAAGATGAGGCCTGGGATCGGCGATCTGATGACAACAACGTCATCTGCTGCTGCCTTGCGCTCCCTCCGGGCTTTCGCTGCCCGGCGGGTTCCCTCGTCCTCTACGTGGACCTCGTAGAGTTGCCCCAGGAGCAGTACCCGGTAAGTGCCTTCGCGCTCCTCGACGTGAACTTCGTAAGACGAGTTGTCAACGATGAGCGAATAGAGGGACGGTCCGCCGGTGCTTTCGATGCTCGCCGAGTGGCGCTGCTCGTCGACCACGATCTCGTGCGCGTCGTCGAACCCGATGTGGAAGGTCTCGCCGTCGACACTGGCCACGTAGGTCATCTTCCCATGGCCTCCCACCGCCCGGCGATCTTCCAGCTATTACTCGCGCGCGATTCCGGGTGCTCCAGTGTGCCCACTCTGCTACGGCGCTTGTCGTGAGCGACCATGGTCGCGGCGATGGCCGCAGCCTCGATGAGACCCTTGCCGTTGGCCTGCTGCATGGCGAAGCGGTTCTCCACGAACGTGGTGTCGAACTGCCCGTAGATGAACTCTGTGTGGTTCACAATCTGCTGGTGGAAGGGGATGTTGGTTTTGACCCCGATGATCCGATACTCCTCCAGCGCGCGCCGCATGCGCAGTATGGCTTCGCCGCGCGTCTCTCCCCACACGCACAGCTTGCTGATCAGGGGGTCGTAGTAGAGGGATACGTCGAACCCTTCGTAGATACCGCTGTCCACGCGCACCCCGGGGCCAGTGGGCTCCTGAAGCCCGGTGATAGATCCCGTCGACGGCAGGAAGCCGTCATAAGGGTCCTCGGCGCAGACCCGGCACTCCAGCGCCCAGCCTTTTATCCGCAGGTCCTCTTGCGAGTAGCGCAGGACCCGGCCGGAAGCGATCCGGAGCTGGTCCTTGACGATGTCCACGCCGCTCACCAGTTCGGTGACTGGGTGCTCCACCTGAAGGCGGGTATTCATCTCCAAGAAATAGAAGTTCTTGTCCTTGTCTAGGAGAAACTCCACCGTGCCCACGTTGGTGTAGTCCACAGCCTGGGCCAGGGCGATCGCTGCCTCCCACAGGTGCGCCCGCAGCTTCCGATCCAGAGCCATGGAGGGCGACTCCTCCAGTAGCTTCTGATGGCGACGCTGAAGCGAACACTCCCGTTCGCCCAGGCTCACGATATTTCCATGTTGGTCGCCGAGGATCTGGACTTCGATGTGCCGGGCACCTTCCACCAACTGCTCGAGATAGATCGCTCCGTCTCCGAAGGTGGACTGCGCCTCCCTCCGTGCCGCCATGACCGCAAAGGGCAGCTCTTCCGGAGAGTGGACGGTGCGCATGCCCTTGCCTCCACCGCCCACCGCGGCCTTGACCAGCAGCGGGAAGCCGATCTGCTCGGCCACCGCCCTGGCTTCTTCCTCGTCCTCGATCTCGTGGTCGGTTCCCGGCAGGATGGGGATACCCACTTCGGCCGCAGTGCGACGGGCGGCCGCTTTGTCGCCCATCAACTCCATGGATTCGGGGCTTGGGCCTATGAAGGCCAGGCCCGCATCTCGGCAGGCGCGAGCGAAGGCCGGGTTCTCAGCCAGGAAACCATAGCCAGGGTGTATGGCATCAACCTGGGCTTCCCTGGCTACGGCGATGATCTTGTCGATGCAGAGGTAGCTCTGGATTGCCGGTGGAGGCCCGATGTGGTAGGCCTCGTCGGCGTAGCGAACGTGCAGCGCGGTCCTGTCTGCGTCGGAGTACACGGTGGCTGTGGACAGCCCCAGCTCCCGGCAGGCGCGCAGCACCCGGACGGCGATCTCTCCTCGATTGGCTACCAGAACCTTCTTGAACACGTCTCCCCTTGGTTGGGCCGGCCCACGTTGCGGCCTCACGCTTGCCTGACTGCCACGCTACCGCTACCCGAACCCCTGCCCATGCTGCCAAAATCATTATATGGCAGATGCTGGGGGTGAGCAACCGTTGCGGACCATCATGCGCCTGCCCGCCGCCCCAATCCTCCAGTCGCGCGTCGCTCGCAGAGCCTGCGACGGATCATCGAAAGAGTCATCCAGAAGGGAGAATGGGCAGCCGCATTTCTGTACGATCCCCTATCACTGGTAACACCTTCGCGCCTCTAAAGTAGCAGCAGCACCAATCCGCCGAGAGCCAGGATGGCTACCGCGTAGCACGTCTGGGGAATGCCCAGAAGAGGAATGATGAACACACTGCTGAGGATGGCTCCAAAACACGCACCAACCAGATCGGCCCCATAAATCAGTCCGGCAAGTCTGCTCGCAGGACCTTGGGTCAGAGAAGCGGCCAGCGGAAACTCCATCCCTCCCAGAAAGGCAGCCAGCAGCGCCAGGAGGGGGAACAGGAGGTCCGAAAAGCCAGAAGAGCTGGCTATGGGTATGAGGGAGGGGAGAGTGATGGCGTAGATAAGGATGATGAGCTGTAGAAGCACGAACAGGGAGCGATGGGCGACCCTTGTTCGATCTGAGGGCCTGGCGAGCAGCCTGTTCATGGCCGCGCCGCCCGAGGCATTGCCCAGCATGAAAGCGGCAGTCAGCAGCGCCACCTGCTGGTAGACGTAGCCTCGCAGCGCCTGAAAGGCCAGCAGGATCGCGATCTGTGTAGCCATCTCGGCGAAACCCGTCAGGGCGATGAGCGTAGGTACGACCGCCTGGCGAAAGCGTGAGACGACGGCTACCAGGATCACGACCGGTACCACCAACCACCACAGGCTGAGCAGGGAGGCGGCGTAGAATACCTCTCTCAGATTCGTGTAGAAGCGGCTGAGCCACAGCACCATATCGTAGTAGTAGCAGATGGGGCGCAGGTCGCGGTTGAGCCTGACGAGGCCCACTTCAGCCAGCTTCGAGGTTGTCATGGCGAAGCGGTCCGTGGTGAACAGGTACTCCAGGTAGGCGGCATTGACCCACCGGGTGTCTATCTGTCTCTCTATCAGGCGCTGTGTGAGCAGCAGGTGATCGGTGGTCAGGGGCACCTGAGAGCAGAGGAAGAAGTTGTGTTCGCCTGGGAGGACGAGCACAGAGGGAAAAACAGAGAGCAGTGTGTGGTACACGCTCCCGTTACGAAAACCGAGTTCTGGGCTGATGTAGTTCTCGGCCGAGGGCAGGCCCAGGGAGAATATGCCGCCTTCGTCGAGGGCATCTCTGACTTCCTCGAAGAACTCCTCCGTATAGAAGCGATTGAGCTGGCCGGTGGAGGGCTCCGGTAGATCGACGATGATCACGTCGAAGCGCTCGCTCGTCTCCTTGACGAACAGACGCCCATCCATGTAAGCCACGGACACCCTGGGGTCTTGGAAGGCGGTGCGGTCTTCACTGGGAAGGTAGCTCTCGGCTGCCCTGATCAACAGCGGGTCGAGCTCGACGTACTTCACCTCCTCCACGGGATGTTTGAGTATCTCGCGCAGAGTGCCGCTGGCGCCCCCGCCGATGAGGAGCACGCTGCGGGGACGGGGATGCTGTAGCAGGGGCAGGTGGGCGACCTCCTCGGGGAAAGTCCCCTGCGTCTCGAACATCAGCAGTCCGTTCTGAAAGAAGACTCGTTGGCTGTCGCTGCCGGTCACCGCGAGCCGACCGTAGGGTGAGTCCTCGACGAACAGCAGGTGGCCCCAAGGCCAGGCCAGGGTAACCTGGTCGAGGCGGCCGCCCAGCGGCAGGGACGCACAGAGCAGGAGGAGAGCCGCGACCAGAGCGCCTGCCCTCCATCGGGCAGTTTGCATCTCAGGGATGCTTGCGGAGGTCACGGGTTCGAGGACGAAGAAACCTGCAGCCAGGTTGAGGGCCCCCAGGCCGAGGCAGATCTGCATGGGATCCAGCAGGCGGACTAGAAGGAGGGAGAACAGTACACCTCCGGCTGCCGCTCCGACACTCTCCAGCATATAGGCGTGACCGACGGTACCGCGTCTCGCCGCCAGGAGGTGGGAACCTAGCGTGAACTGGAATCCCAGCGTCAGGCATACCGGGGCCAGGAGGATCAGGATCGCCCAGGCCATGGCGCCAAAGCCTATTAATGCTCCCGGGGTCACCCCCAGGACAGTCCTGAGCGCTCTGATGAGGACGATCTGGAGCGGCAGAACCAAGGCGACGATGCCCAGGCTGGCCACGTAACAGCGCCTTCCGAGCTGGAAGCGAGACCTGAGACGAGCCGTCAGCCAGGCGCCTGCGGCCACCCAGAGGAGCCACACAGCCAGCACAAGCCCGAGAGTGAGCTCGTTTCCGTAGAAGATGGAGACGAACTCCCTGATCAGCAATACCTGCGCGATGACCGAAGTGAAGCCCAGGATGACCAGGGGTAGACTCATGTTCCGATTAGGGCGCTTCTCCGAAGACGATGGCGGTGAAGCTGTACAGGGCCGTACCGCTGCTGCGCCAGGCGTCCTCTGGGAGGCCCGCCTTGGTGCAGACAGCGGCCAGGAACTGGTCCCGGGTCCAGCCCTCGTCGGTGGCGACCTGCGGCAGAAGCAGCCCTCTCCCGCCGTCAGCCACGATGAACAGGCCGTGTGTGCCCACCTGGATTTCTTCCACGTTGGTGATCCGCCTGAAGGGCGAGAGGACGGAGATCTCCACGGTGACCTTCTCCAACTCCTCCGCCGTCAGGGGAGGAAAGCGTGGGTCCTGGGTGGCCGCGCTCACGGCTGCTTGCTGCACGGTGCTGACCAACGAGTCCTGGCCCAGGATGTGACCGATGCAGCCCCTCAACTCTCCGCCCATCTCCAGGGTGACAAAGGCCCCGCTCTTTCTCAGCAGGTCTGGTTCGGTCTCGTCGAGAGCGGGTAGAGTGCCGTTCTTCAGGTACTCGGCGATAGATTCCCTGGCCACGGCGAGCAGCCGTGCCTTCTCGTCCGCGTCCAGGTCCGGGGGCTCATAACGCCACAGCATCACCGCGCCGTAGCCCACCACCCTGGATCTGTCCCCCTCGACGAAGGGACTATCTGCCGAGTTCGCGTACTGGAGAATAGTCACCTGGTTCGCCCCCAGCTCCGCGGCTGCTTTCATCACCGTGAGCACCGGCCCCTGTCCACAGAGGCAGGTGGCCAGCTCGGCGACGCCGCTGGACATACTGTCTTCGATGGCAGCCAATACTCTCTCGGGATCGCCGGTCTCTATGGCTGCCAGCGTCGCCGTGTCTACCCGGACGGCGTCGTCGTAGGCGGGGTAGTGTGACATGTCGGAGCTGGCGATGAGCAGAGCTCGCTTGCCGTGCAGGACCCGCACCAATGCCTGCGAGAGGATCTCGACATTCTCCTCGGTCGGTTGGCCGATGACGATGGGCACGATCTTTGGACTCTCGTAGAGGCGCTGGAGAAACGGCAGCTGAACCTCCACGGAATGCTCCTGTGTGTGGACCTCGGCGTCGAAGACAATGTGCTCGTCAGCGTCTATGAGGGCCTGAGCCACCTCCTCGTCTACAGGTACCAACCCTAGGGGGGTCTCGAAGGCGCCCCGCGCATACACGGAGATGTCTCGAAAGGTGGGGTCCTGATGGTTGGGTCCGATGATGACTATGGTATCGTAGTCGACTCCCGCCAGTTGTTTGAAGCCATAGGCCGCTACCCATCCCGAATGGGCGTAGCCGGCATGGGGGACGATGAGGCCGATGGGTTCGCCATCCACGCTCTGAACCGGTGCCAGGAAGGCATCGACCATGGCTCCAAGTTCTTCGGGGTCTTCGGGATAGAACGTGCCGGCCACGGCCGGCTTTCTGACCATGCCTGGGGCCATCGTGCCCGTTGGCTCAGCCGCGGCCAGACTGGCTGGGGGAGTTGGACTCCCCATAGTCGTTGGCGCCTGGGTGCAGCCCGTGGTAGGTACGAAGAGGAGCGCCATGGCCAGTACTGCTTTGACGACGCTGGAAGATTCCACCCTGCCCTCCGTCCTAGTCCCACACTCCCGGGATGGGATAGCCGCAATAGACACAGTTGCCGTGTTCCAGGTGATACTCAAGTACGGCGAACCCCTGGCGCACGATGATGGGCTGGCCGCAGTGCGCACAGTAGGTGTGATCTCCGGGGTGCCCCGGCACATTGCCCACGTAGACGTAGTTTATCCCCTCGTCCATGGCGATCTGTCGCGCCGTCTCCAAGGTCTCTACAGGCGTGGGAGGCAGGTTGAGCAGCTTGTACAGAGGCTGGAAGCGACTGAAGTGGGTCGGCACGTCGGGCCCCACGTTGTCCAGAATCCAGCGCGCCAGGTCCTTGAGCTCTCCCTGATCGTCGTTGAGGGTAGGCACCACCAGGTTCACGATCTCCAGGTGGACCCCTTGCTCGTGGATGAGCTTGATGGTATCGAGCACGGGTTGCAGTGTGCCGTCGCACACCTTTTCGTAGAACTCCTCGTTGAAACCTTTGAGGTCTATCTTGATCGCGTCGACGTGGCGGCACAGCTCTCGCAAGGGTGCCGGGTTGGAGTAGCCGGCGGAGACGACGAGGCTGTAGAGCCCACTCTCCCGCGCCTTGATGGAGGTGTCCAGCATGTATTCGAAGAAGACTGTCGGCTCGGTATAGGTGTAAGCTACGGACTGGCTACCGCTGCTCAAGGCGGACTCTACGACCAAATCTGGAGGGAGGTCGTAGTGTTCCACCTCCTCCGGCCTGACCTGCGAGATCTCCCAGTTCTGGCAGTACTGGCAGTGCAGGTTGCACCCGGCGGTGGCGATGGAGAAGGCCAGGCTACCCGGATGGAAGTGGTAGAAGGGTTTCTTCTCGATGGGGTCCACGTGGGCGGCACAGGCGTTCCCGTAGACCATGGTGTACAGTTTCCCCCCCAGGTTCTCACGCACTCCGCACTCGCCTCTGTGGCCCTCCGAGATGATGCATCCCCTGGGGCAGAGCTCGCATTTGACATAACCGCCTGCGTGTGGGTTGTGGCAATAGAGCACGGGGGATGGCTCCAGGGAACCGTGACAGGATTGGCAGCTAAGGGATTCGTCCAGAGTCCTGTAGTAGCTGGCTTCACGGGAGTAGGGGGGCGGTGAGCTACCCGACTGGTTGGTCAGTGGGCGAGGCGAGCAGGAGACCTGGCTGGCTAGCCCGCCGCCCGCGCAGGCGGCCACGCCCACGCCGGCCATCCCGGCCAGGAATTGGCGTCTGGAGATCTGGCTCATGCGGCGCCCCCTTCCCAAGCCGCGATCAGTACAGGTGCAGGCTCTGCAAGCCTACTCGATGGGCCAGCCATCCTACTCCCAGAAAGGTGAACAGGACGAGCGCGAAACCGAGGATGGTGAGGGCGGCGATGGGCTTGCCCCTCCAGCCCCTGATGGCGCGCAGGTGGAGGATGAGGGTGTAGAGCAGCCATGTGGCCAGGGTCCACGTTTCCTTGATATCCCAGCTCCAGTACCTACCCCAAGCTATCTGGGCCCAGATGGCGCCCGTGATCAGCACCAGACTCATCCAGGGGTAGCCTAGAGTCAGTGCTCGGTAACTGAACTCCTCCACGACAGCGGGCTCGGGCAGGCCCTCCCGTCGGCGTGAAGACATCTCCAAGAGCAGGTACATTGAGCTGGCGCCACAGGCCACGGCCAAGGCCCCGTAGGCGAGAGCACCCGTGGTCACGTGCAGTTGCAGCCAGACCGTGCGCAGCGCTGGCAGCAGGGGGCGCGCTTCTCTTTCCCAGTCAGGCGCCAGAAACTGCGGGTAGGTGGCTACCAGCAACGCCAGGCCCATGGCCAGGCCCCCCGAGGCTCTGGTGTGAGTCGTTCGTTCCAGGATCAGGTAGGAGGCCAGGACACTCCACAGCAAGGCCAGCGAGAACTCATAGCCGTTGCTCAACGGCCAGTGACCGGTTTCGAGACCGCGCGCGATCAGAGCCAGGGTCACGACCAGCAGCGCCCCCACAGCCAGCAAGCAGCCCAGACGTTCCAACAGTCGCTTGTCCCTGGCCAGACCCATCCCGTAAGCCAGCGCGGACACGGCTGTCAGCACCCAGGTCACCGTCACCAGGACAGAGGACTGGGGAGTCATGGTAGCTCGCTCCGGAATTCCGCCACCAATCTGGCAAACTGCCGTTCGAGCGCCACCCTGTTGTGGTCCGCCGATCCCACGAGGAGCAGCTCGTTATCGGTCAGTTTGATCCACACCTGGGTGGGGTTGAAGTAGAAGGAGATGAGCAGGCCAACCATGCCGATCAAGCTGGCTGCGATCACAGGCTGGAACCCGGGATCGCTGACCACCCGGAAGACGCTGTAGTAGTCATCGAAGAACTCCAGGCTGGTGCCTGCCAGCAGTACTGTCTCTCCGACACGCACGCGGGTGCTGATCGAGGGCTCCACCGCGCCCAACGGCCACGCCTCCACGAACAGAAAGGCTGCGTCTGTCTCCGAGGTGTTGCCGGGCGCGATCGGTTCGATCAGGGACAGACGGAGGGTCGTCTCCAGTGACGGCAGGTAGAGGCTCTGTTCGTCCTCCGGCGGAGCGAAGTTGAGTGCGGCCTCCCCTGTCGAGGGGCGGGCTGTGCCGGAAGCTTGCATGGGAAGCGGCTGTCCGCTGCTGTCCCAACCGAGCACGCGCGCCGATGGCCCCGACGAGGAGAGGTAGAAGCCCACTCCCTCGTAGACCAGCGGATGGTTGACCCTGACCATCTTTCTGAGCGACTCAACCCCGTCCCTCAACACCACGACGTGGCTGAGGTAATCCTTGACCCCTCCCTGGAGGTATCTCTCTATCTCGAAGCCGTCGTGACGTACTTCAAAGCTGTGCCCGTGTCCGACGCTGTAGGTCTGACCGGGGCCCAGGACCACAGCAGACTCGCTCCACCCGGAAAGGGTGCCCCACAGAGCTCCAGCAGCCATGAGTATCAAGGCACTGTGGGTCACCAGGGAGCCGATCCTCGACCATTGGTGCCTTCGTGCAACGATGTAAGTTCCTTCTTGGCGCTCTTCGCTGGTCAGGTGGTAGCGGTGTCTGGAGAGGAGGGAAGTCGTCAATGGCCTGGCTCGTTCCCTGGAGGTGATCCGTACCGAGGCATGGCAGGTTGACTGCCTGTAGAAGTCATCGCCCCTGACTGGACTGGGCCTGGCGGTGATCGATCTCCAGACTGGGCGGATCCTGTCTACGGTGCAGCAGCTCCCATTGACGAGCAGAGCGGCTAGGACGGCCAGGAACAGCGGCGAACTGTAGACGTTGAATGCACCCAAGAGGCTCAAGGCCTGACCCAGGACGCCGTATTTGTCTTGCGCGGCAGCCACCCACTCGGCGCGGGCCTCCGCTTCCAGGCTCGTCTCAGCGGGTAGTTGGGGAAAGAAGGTACCCAGCAAGGAGATGGCTGTCACCGTGGCCAGAAGGATGGCCGTGGTCCTGATCGAACAGACGATGTGCCACGCTTTGCGGATCGGCGATCTGCCCGGGATGCCAGGTGCACCTGTGGGGGACACCTCTCTTGCTCCTGACGCGTACCTCAGTGGATGGCCAGCGACGAGCGCCTCGTCATCGGCATTATAGCTCACCAGGTACGCCCCGTCCAGACTACATCTCGTCTCACGACGCCAGAGGTGGTGTGTCTCCTGGTGATCGGCGAGCCATGGCGCCGGCGTCCAGCATCTACTGAAGAGCGGGGAAAGGACGGGACTGGGGCACCGGTGGGCAGGGCCCAGCAAGACGGTGCACGCCTCCTCCTCGAAGCCTCTTGCCGCCCCCCTTCTGGGATTGGATAGCTGGGTGGGGAAGGTCTGACGCCTGGACCAACGACCCCCGTGTGAGGCATCGGGTCAGTTCTTGAACGGGCTTCGTCGAGAGTGCTATAATCGTCATCTAGTGATGCAGAGGGAGGCGCGGTGGTATCTTCGGGAGCGGTCAAGGTCATCCTCGATTATGACGGCACGCTGACGGCGGAGGAGGAGCAGGTCGGGGAGCTGGCGTCCAGGTCCATCGCCACGCTCTCGCGGGAGATCTTGAACGTACCGCTGTCCCAGGTGCAGGAGGAGTATTCTCGCACCCGGGAGATGATCCTGGCGGAGCCGTACAACTACTGGTGGGAGGTGAACGGAGGGATTGCGGCCTACGCCGACGAGGGGGCCTTCATCACCAACACCACCACTATCCAGATCATGCTGCGCTTGAACCCAGCGTACACCGAGGCGGTCGGTGCGTACTTTCCCCATGTCGAGTACGACCCGATCATGGATTGCAGCAACTACCTCTTCCACAAACACACCTTCGATCTGAAGCCCCGTTTTCGCCCAGGGGCACAGGCCGTGCTGGCCGAGCTGGTGAATGCGCCGGATCTGGAGCCCCTGGTGCTCAGCAGTTCCAAGGGAGACAAGGTCACCAAGAACCTCCGCACCATTGGTTTCGGGGAGATGAGGGTCCTGGGCGACACGCGGCAGTACGGGATAGATCCCTCGTGGACCAGGGAGTTCTCTCATCCAGAACAGGGCAGGGGGCAGATCTTCCGGGTGGATGACCGACACACCATAGACCTTCGTCGCCCCGCCTACTACGAGAAGCTCACCGCGGAGATGGAGGACTCACGAAGGCTGGTCGTGGTAGCAGACACGTGGTCCATGCCTGGCGCCATGCCCATGATGATGGGCATCCCGTTCCTGCTGCTCAAGACATCGTACACTCCTCGTTGGTGTGAGGAGTACGTGAGGACTCACGCCTACGGTGAGGTGTTGACCGACCTGGCGCTCCTGCCGGAGAGGATACGCGCTCTGGCCTGAGTCGATCACGCTCCCTGGGGCTGCTGGAAGCGGCCCTTGTGTGCGAACTGCTTGCCGAACAAATCCGTCAGCGTTTGAAGCGTGTCCGCGTCGCCGGGCCTCTTGTCGTCTCGCAGGCGGGTGATGCGGGCAAAGCGCAGGGCAAACCCCGATTTATACTGAGGGCTGGCCTGGATCTCATTGAATAGAACTTCCACCACCACGCCGGGCTCCACGTAGACCGTCCCTCGCGCTCGATGCGTCTCTAGAGCCAGGAGCCTCTCCGTCATCTGCTGGAACTCCGCGTCAGTGAGCCCCTTGAAGGTCTTGCCCACCACCAGGAAGGCGCCGCTCTCCTCGTCCCTCACGGCCAGGTGGTAGTTGCTCAGCCATCCGTGGCGTCTACCATACCCCCAGTCCGCGGCCACGATCACCAGATCCAGAGACAGGGTATGCTTGACCTTGAGCCACGACTTGCCCCTCACTCCCGGACGGTATGGACTGGAGAGGTGCTTGACCATCACGCCCTCGTGTCCGGCGCGATAGGCCTGCTCAGCGAACGCCTCTCCCTCGGCCAGGGTGTGCGGCAGGTTTCTCGCCGCGGTGATCATCGTGCCCCTGGTCTGCTCCAAGACTTGCCATCTCTCCTCGTACGGGCGATCCACGAGGGCGTCGCCATCCCGGTAGAGGATGTCGAAGAGGTGGAGTTGCACCGGTACCTGGCGCGCTATCTCCTCCACGTTGTGTACCCTGCGAAACCGCCTCATCAGATGCTGGAAGGGCAGGGGACGGTTCTGGTCATCGATGGCGATAATCTCTCCTTCGAGGATCGCCTCATCCGCCTGGGTCTGGTCCAGCACCTGGTCTACCACCTCGGGGAGACTCGCTGTCACCTGGGAGAGATTGCGGGTGAAGATCTTCACCGTTGGTCCAGACTTGTGTATCTGGACCCTGGCCCCGTCGAGCTTGTACTCCAGGGCTACCTCTCCCCTGTGAAACTCGAAGGCTTCCTTCAGGTGCTCTACCGGTTGGGCCAGCATCGGCTTCAATGGTCTGAGGAGGAGCGGGCGGGTCTGCTGCAGACCCTTTTGGCCCTCCAACAAAGCGAGCGAGGCGACGTCGCCCAGATCGCCAAGGAACATGTTGGCCCGGCGGACAGTTTGCTGCCTGGCCCCGGAGGCCTCAGCGATGGCGTCGAGCAGTATGCCCTCGCTGACGCCGTGACGCATCTCACGGAGGACATTCTTGACCAGATACTTGGCTTCCAGGGGGCTGGCCCGCGATAGTAGGGACTCGAGGAGCTGCTCCTTCTGCCGGCGCGAGCCCTTGCCCTTGGCCTCTGCTATGGTTTCCAGAGTGGCATAGACGTCGAGGATGCTGAGAGAAGGGGGGAGCGGCGTGCTCCTCCCCAGTCTCTCCAGCAGCAGCCGCACGGCCTCACCAGCATCCACCGCCTGATCGAAGACGTCCTGCCACTCCCCGGCGGAAGCCCCTGTCAGATGGGTGATCGTCTCGAGCACCGCGCGCCAGCTCAGGTTGAGGGTACGTTCATCCCACTCGGGGAAGGGCTGCCCCAGAAGCAGGCGGACTCCGGTCTGGAGTTCGTCAGAGGCCAGCTCTTTGAGGAACCGGGCGATCTCGTCGCGCATTCGCAGGCGACCGGAGGTCTTCTCCAGGCTCTCGCCCTACGAGGCCAGGGTTTCGAAGCTTGTCTGGGCCATCTCTGTCCTCTTGCGAAACGCTCCCACAGGCGTGCGGCCCATGCCGCGCCGACTGATTATACCAGCGCGCTGCGCCCTCGACAACGGCCGCCACTGCTGGCGCAGAGAACCCACGCTGGACGGGGCTGTGGTCCAGTCGGCTGGCGGTGACCTGTGGGTGGCCCGCGTGCGTGGAGCGTCGTGGGGCAGGCGCGGCCGGGCCCTCACGAGTAGAGGTCCGCCGACGACCAGCTTGCACATCTTCCGTGAGATGCTATACTGGGCGCAGTGAGGGCATGACCAGGATGATCCAGGCAGAGTCGTCCAGGGGTTCGAAGTGGTCTGCGCATCGTGACCAGTGTCGGTGTGACCAGTGAGGCTGGGTGCTGATTCCGCCGGGCTCAAGGTGCCGTCGATGATAGAAGGCGACGGCATGGCAGTCCGCTGGGGCCTGGCTTCCGCGGGGGGCGAGATCCCGGCGCGGTAAGAGCTCCCCCGACACGCGTGGGGTACGATGAACTCCTGTGGTCGATTGTGTGGGATCCTGGTGCTCTTGATTCTGGCGGGTTGTGCCGGGCCGGAGTCTCCGGCGTCTCCGCCATCTACGGTCGCGGCGACAGCGGCTGCGACCGCGACCCCATCTCCCCTCGTGGCTGGTGCATTAACTCCGCTCGTTTCACCCACTGCGACCAGCACGCCCACACCGCTGGTGCCCCTGCGGCTCTCCCTGGCCTGGCAGTATCCCACGGAGGAGATGTTGTGGTCGGTGGCCTCGGCGGATCTGGAAGGTGATGGGACCCAGGAGATCATCGCCGCCTCCTACGACAAGTATGTCTACGCCTTGGCGCACGACGGCCGCCTGCTGTGGCGGTACCGCACGGGCGCTCCGACGTACTGCCTGGCGGTGGGCGACCTCGACGGGGATGGCGGTGTGGAAGTAGTGGTCGGCGGCGATGACAACCAGGTGCGCGCGCTCCAGAAGGACGGCGAGCCGCTGTGGGAGTGGCAGACAGAGACCAGGGTGACGAGCCTCCACGTGGGGGACGTGGACGGCGACGGGATGAAGGAGGTGCTGGCCGGTGGCTGGGACGGACGATTGTGGCTGCTGGGAGCTGAGGGGGAACTGCGCTGGCGGTTGGAGAGCGGCGAGGGGTTATCCTTTGTCCAGTTGATCGATGTGGAGGGCGATGGGCGGCGGGAGGTTCTGGCCGGTCACCAGGGTGGATTAGTGTCCCTCGTCGACGCCGACGGGAGCTTACGGTGGACCTACCGCACTGGTGGGCACGTCCGTGAGCTCGCTGCGGCCGACATAGACGGCGATGCACGCGGGGAGATCATCGTGGGCTCGGCTGATGGGTGGCTCTACGTGCTGAGTGGGGAAGGCGATCTGGAGTGGAAGCGCTCGTTGGGGAACCCCGTGCTCACCGTGGACGTGGCCGATCTAGACGGTGACGGGCGGGCCGAGATAGCGGCCGGCACAGGACCCCAGGCCCCGAAGATCTATTTGCTGAGCGACCATGGAGAGCCCAGGTGGACCTACGATGTCGCGAAGAGCGTGTGGGTGGTCCGGGCTGCTGACGTGGATGGAGATGGGAGGTCCGAGGTTCTCGCCGCAGGAGACGACGGCATTCTCCGTATCCTGGACGAGTACGGTCGGCTGCGCGGTGGATATCAGACGGAGCGCAGGGTCCACGGGCTGAGTGTGGTCAGGGAGCCACTTGGGGAGTACCGGGAGATCGCGGTGCGCTCGGGGAACGACGTGTACCTCTTGACCATGGACGCCGCGGAGACTCAGTGGGAAGAACCCGAAGGGAAACCCGACGCGGATACCTTGCCGTCCTGGACAGGTCCGCTGCCAGGGTCGGCTGAGGGTGCGGAGGACCTCATCGAGCTGGTGGCCGTGGGTGACATGATGCTCTCCCGGAGCGTGGAGGAGCGAACTGAGGTCTTCGGGACCTCGTATCCGTTGGAGGCGGTGGCCGAAGTGCTGCGTGGTGCAGATGTCGCCATCGGCAATCTGGAGAGCCCTCTGTCGGTCACAGGTGAACCCCTGCAGAAAAGGTTCCTTTTCAGAGCGCATCCTGGCCACGCAGAGGCCCTGGCCTGGGCGGGCATCGATGTGGTGAGTTTGGCCAACAACCACCAACTGGACTACGGTGAGCAGGGCTTTGCGCAGACCCTGGAGGCGTTGCGCGAGGCGGGAGTGGCTCACGTAGGGGCAGGACTCTCCTACGCGGAGGCGCACACCCCACTGATCCGGGAGGTCAAGGGCAGAAGAATAGCGTTTCTGGCCTACGCTGCCTCCCGTTGGAAGGGGTCCTCGGAGTTGCCCACGAGAGAGCTGGTCTCGTTCGCGGACTTGGCAACTATTCGAGAGGACGTGCGGCGGGCCGGAGAACTGGCGGACTTGGTGGTGGTGATCATGCACCTGGGTACGGAGTATCAACGGTATCCCGACGAGGAGCAGCTAGCGGTATCCAGGACTGCCATCGAGGCTGGAGCATGCCTGGTCATAGGACATCATCCTCACCTCGTGCAGGCGGTCGAGCCGCATGGCGAAGGCTTCGTCGCCTACAGCCTGGGTGACTTCGTCTTCGACATCGACGTGGGGGAAGCAACACGCTACGGATCCATACTACGGGTTCTACTTGGAGATGAGGGGGTGCAAGCCATCGACCTGATTCCCGTGCGCATCGTGGACGACGTGCAGCCGCGCTTCCTGGCCGGGGAAGACGGTCTTCCGGTGGTCACAGAGGTCTTCAGAGCTTCTCCCAGGTAATCCTGTCCTGGATGGAATACTGTTTCGCCGGTCAGGCAACAGCCAGGGCAGAAGTCGAGCCGGCTACCACCAAACCGAGGGCTGGCCTCAGTGCGCCAGCCGTGCTCCTGCGACAGTCCTCCAGGCTGTGGGGAAGCGAGCGTCGACCGGCTTGACCGCCCCAGATGGCTACACTACAATATGCCAGGAGTCACGCGGAGGCGGGGTCATGGCCAGCCTTGGCCAGTTGTTCAAAGACGCGCGGGAGAGAAAAGGTAGCTCCTTTGGGGAGATAGAGGCCGCCACTGGCCTGTGGCCAGAATACGTGAGGGCCCTGGAAAGTGGCGACTACTCGAAATTCGCCAGCGCAGGCCACCTCAGGAGCGCGCTGCGACTCTATGCGCGCTACCTGAACCTGGATGTGAGAGAGGTTCTGGCCCTGTGGGAGCAGACGCCTTCCAGCACCCAGCCTCCCGTACATGAAACGAAGGGCGATTCGCCGGGGGCCTGGTACCAGACGCTGACCATCGCCTTGGCAGCCCTGCTCACTGTGGGCGTCTGTGCGGTGGCGGGGTTCTACACCTCCGAGTGGCTGCTGGCGCGGGGGTCCACGGAGATTGTCTCCGAGGCCACAGTACCAGGCGGCACCATTCTTATCCCACCACCGACTCCCGTTCCATCCCCATCGGCCTATTTGCCCATCGACAGCACCTCCATACCCCGCTACGTGATCACCGCAACTCTCGACTACACCGGTCACAGCCTCGCCGCTGAGGAGAGGGTAGACTATGCCAATCTTACGGGAGAGATGCTGAGCGACATCGTGCTCAACGTATTCCCAAACCACGAACCCGAGGTCTTTACGCTGAATAGCCTCAGCCTGGAGTTCGGCACTGGACCGAAGCCAGCGGTGCACAGCCTGGAGGGCATGGTCTTGCGCGCGCCCCTCCCGGAGGAGCTGGAACCCGGGCAGGTGGTCACGCTGTTTCTCGATTTCACCGTGGACCTGCCTTACATAGACCCACAGGACAGCTTCGTCGCCGGCAGCCTTGGCTGGTCGGAGCGCGCCGTCGACGTTGGGCACTGGTATCCCGTCCTGGCACCTCTCCTGCCTGGAGAGGGTTGGTACACCTTTGACTACTATCCCGTCGGCGACCCATACGTGGTGGAAGAAGCAGAGTACGACGTCCGCATCCAGGCTCCCGAAGGGGTGACCGTGGTGGGCGGCGGAGAAGAAGAACGAGAGGGGAATTGGTGGCACTACCGTATCCCCCAGGCCCGTTCCTTTGCCTTCGCCGCCAGCAACCAGTACGTGTCTCAGAGCATAGAGGGTCCGGACGTCACTGTGATCTCCTACTACTTCCCGGAGCACGAGCTCGCCGGGGTGGATGTGGCTCAGGTGGCCGCCGAAGCAATGGAGACCTACGGTCAGGAGTTCGGTGTGCCGTATCCTTACGGAGACTACCGGGTGGCGGAGAGCGAGTTCGCTGGCGGGATGGAGTTTTCCGCGGTGTCCTTCCTGGGCTCGTTATGGTACGAGACGTATCCAGGCGGTGTGCGCTCGCAGTTGATCTCCTTGCTGGTCCACGAGGTGTCCCACCAGTGGTGGTATGGCCTGGTGGGGAGCGACCAGGTGAGGGAGCCGTGGCTCGACGAGGCGTTGGCTACCTTCAGTGAGTCCATCTTCTACGAATTGAGGTATCCTCACGATGATCTATGGTTGTGGGACTTCGAGGTCCTGAACTGGCCGCCGGGTGGGCCCATAGATGGTTCTATCTACGACTATGCGGACGAGGCCTCGTACATGAATGCGGTGTATCGCACGGGCGCGCTGTTCCTGGCTGATCTACGGCAGGCCGTGGGGGCCGAGCAGTTCCAGGCTTTCCTCAAGGATTACTGTCAGACGCAGAGCCACGCGCTCAGCAACTCCGCGGATTTCTTCACCATCCTCTCGCGGCACACCGACGAAGACCTGTCGATGCTCCTGGAGGAGTACTTCGCCCGGCCGCCTGGCGAGGCAGCACCGTGAAGGTGCCTGTGCGGCGGATCCTCAGTCTCGCCGCGCTGTGCGTCCTGCTGCCCACCGGCCCTTCGGCATGCGGCCCAGACGCGGTCGAGCCTGCAACCGGCACCCAGGGGGAGATGCCCACCGTTACCACCTACCTGACCCCCGGTCCGTGCCTGGTGATCCAGCGCGACCTGTGGCAGGAGAAAGAGGCGTTTTTCACCACGCTCCGGAGTCTGTATCCGTCTTGTTCGGCGGGCCCTGTAGAGAACGCCGCCCTGGCGAGGGCACTGCTCGACTCTGGCCAGGCCGAGCTGGCCGTTCTCAGTGGCCCGGCCCCCGAGCCCGGCGCCACGCTCCTGCGCAGCGAGCCTTTCGTCTTCGTCACCCACGTGACCAGTCCCCTGGAGGATGCTCCGTTTCAGTGGTTGCGGAGTCTCTTCAGCGAGGGAGGCCAGTACAGGACAGTGGTGGTGGGCGATGGGATGGCGACCATGGAGCTGCTGGGCATCGATCATCTCGAGACCCAGGCGCTCTACGTCTCCTCCTGGGGCGAGGCCAGGGAACTGGTGCAAGGCAGCCGTGGTCTCGTCTCCCTGCTGCCCTGGAGTGAGGTAGGGCCGCAGGTTCGCGCCCTGCCCATCGACGGCAGCAGCCTGATCGAATGGGATCCGGATAACTACCCGTATCAGCGACGCTGGTGGCTGGCGGGCGACTCCGACGCGCATCCTGAGCTGTCCCAGGCTCTGCTTGAGGGACTGCAGGCTGACGTGGAACCTGTGGTGAGCCTGGTGGCGGTGGGCGACGTGATGCTGGGCCGGGGAGTGGGCAGCCTCGTCGCGGCCAACTCACCATTCTACCCTTTCTCCGCGACGAGGGACCTGACGAGCCAGGCAGACCTGGCCTTTGGCAACCTGGAGAGCCCCATCACTACGCGAGGGTTCCCCCAAGGTGGAATCGCCCTGCGCAGCAGGCCTGAGGTGGTCGAGGGTCTCAGCCAGGCGGGGTTCGATGTCCTCTCACTGGCCAACAACCACATCGACGACTACGGGCCCGTCGGTTTGCTGGACACGATGTCCTACCTGGATGGCGAAGGCATCGCTTATGTGGGTGTGGGTGATGAAGGTGGCGAGGGCCAATCAGCGGTGACCCTGGAGGTCAAAGGCCTCAGAATCGCCTTTCTGGCTTACAACCACGTTGGTCTCCCCGAGGAGACCTTCACAGAGGAGGGCGTGAGCGGACCGGCGTGGCTCGAGCCCGATTTGGCTTATGCCGACGTCGTCGAAGCCGCTGAGGATGCTGACTTCGTGGTGGTGTCTCTACACTGGGGAGAGGAGTACTCGCCCCTGCCCGAGGAGTGGCAACGAGAGGTGGCGCGCGGTATGCTGGACGCGGGCGCCGGTCTGGTGATCGGACATCATCCTCACGTGGTGGGAGCCGTGGCTTTCGAAGAACGGGGCTTCGTGGCCTATAGCCTGGGCAACTTCGTGTTCGATCAGCCCTTCTCCCCAGAGACGCAGCAAGGATTGGCGCTTCTCAGTCTGATAGATCGTACCGGGTTGAAACAGATACGACTGCTTCCGGTACGGATCGAGGCCGGGCAACCGGGCGTTCTGCCGCCAGCGGAGGCCAGATCTATCCTCTCGAAAGCCTTCGAGGTCAGTGATGCGTGGCGTGATCTTCCCGGGGGCATGCAGACGCCGACGTATGGGTCCGAGCGATCCGAGGGGCTGGAGGTGGTGTGGTTTCGAGCATCTGGTGAACGACCAAGGGCCGTCCGTGCCTGTGACCTGGACGGGGACCAAAGGCCCGAGATCGCCGTGGGTGCAGGATCGCCAGGCCGCGCCAGTGCCATCTATGCGCTAGACGCTGAGGGAGCGGTCGTGTGGGAGAGCGGCCTTCAGGGTCAGGTGAATGATCTCGAGTGTGGAGACGTGGATGGCGATGGCACGAACGAGATCCTGGTGGCAACGGGCCTGCTGAACGAACCGGGAGAGGTGGTCACGCTGGATTCGCGGGGGCAGATGCGCTGGAGCTTCGGCACGGAAGCCAGCGTGCTGGATGTAGAGCCTGGCAACACAGATGGGAAAATGGTGTGGCCAGTGGTAGCTGGAGAGTGGGGTGCTTTCGGGGATACCGTCTATGCCCTCAACGGCGATGGCAGCCAACGATGGAAACGCCCGACGGATGGGTCTGTGCAGTGCGTCAAGGTCGGTGATCTGGATGGAGATGGGAGCGAGGAGGTGATCGTGGGTGCCGACGACGTGTACGTGCTGAGTAGTGATGGGACGTTGCGCTGGAGGTACCCCAGTGGCGGCTACGTGCGACATCTGCTCCTCGGGCTGCCGACCAACGACCAAACCGGCCTGGTTCTGGCCCTCATCGGCTACCCTGCGCCTTCGATCGTGGCCCTGGAAGCGCAGGGGAGTCTCTCGTGGCGATTCGACCTGCCAGCCTCTCCCACCGCTGCCGTCTTGACCGGGATATCCGACCACGACGAGCAGTATCTGTTGGCGGGATCAGCGGACGGGACAGTGTGCAGTCTGACCAGGGATGGCTCGTTACGCTGGCAGGCCGGGATGGGAGGTCCGGTGAGTGACGTGGCGCTGGGCGACGTGAACGCCGATGGTGTCAGCGAGGTGGTGGTAGGAACGGGAGACTCGTTCTCCTCCGGAGGCGTCTACGTTCTGGACATCTCTACCGGCGCTGTGCTAGGATTCTACGAGGAAAGGGACGGGGTTGGCGCGTTGGACGTAGCAGAGCTGGATGGACAGGCAGGGGAGGAGATCGTGTCGGGTTCAGCCAGCGGTGAGATCACACTCTTGCGGTGGGTCCAGCAGTGACGAGGATGTGGGTTTCTTGTCGCTGGATTCTCTGTCTCGCCATCGTCACCACGCTGGCCGGGTGCGCACAGGCAGGGGTCACTGCTCCCATCGAACAAACGAGCGATGAGACGGTGTCTTCCGTCCCCAGTCCAACAGCGCGAGCCACAGGCACGGCGACCCTCGCACCTGCTGAGACGCCCACGCCATCACCGCAAGCGTGCGAGTTGTTGGGCAAGTCCTGGGAGGGGCGCTCCATCGTCGCGTACCGCTTCGGCACTGGTCCCCGCAAGGTGGTTCTCGTGGGTGACATCCACGGGGGCACCGAGGAGAATACTCATCGGTTGGCGCTGGAGATGATCGCCTACTTCCAGGAGAATGTGGACGAGATACTACCTGAGGTTACCTTGTGGATCATACCTACCGCCAATCCTGATGGATTGGCGAACGACACACGCCGCAACGCGCACATGGTGGATCTCAACCGCAATGCGGACACGGATAGTGACTCGTGTGCGGAGAACGACTGGGCTCAGGACACGTATACGACTGAGACGATCATCGAGGGTGGTGGTGGACCCTACCCCTTCTCTGAGGTGGAGACGCGGTTGCTCCGGGATTTCCTCCGGGATGCCGAAGTGGCGGTGTTCTATCACAGCATGGCAGGCCAGATCTTCGTCACCTCCTGCGCCGATCATGCTCCTTCCGAAAGGTTGGCCCGGCGGCTATCGGAAGCCACAGGCTATCCCTTCGACGAGGAGGGCTGGACGTCCTACCCGGTGACAGGAGCTATCGTGGACTACCTGGCCTACCAGGGCGTGGCTGCAGCCGAGGTGGAGCTGACGACGAAGGTGGATACCGAACTCGAAAGGAACCTGGCCGGTGTGAGAGCGGTCCTGTTATCGCTGGACGAGATAGCTTCCTTGCCTTGAGCTAGAGCGCTGCGGCCATGGGTCGGGAGGTCTGAAGAACGTGGAAGGTGCACTTCAGAAGGATCTGCCTGAAGGCTATCGATCTGGTTTCGTGGCTGTTCTGGGTAAGCCCAACGTGGGCAAGTCGACCTTGATCAACAGCTACGTGGGTCAGAAGGTAGCCATCGTCTCACCCAAGCCTCAGACCACGCGCCGCAGGCTGCGAGGGATACTGACCTTGCCCGCGGCGCAGATCGTATTCGTAGATACACCTGGCATCCATGTGCCTCGCCACAAGCTCGGCGAATACATGGTGGAGACTGCGGTGAGGGCGATTCCCGACGCCGACGTGGTGTTGTTCGTGGTGGACCTGTCGGGCCCACCAGGGGACGAAGACCGGAAGTTGGCCGAGTTGATCGAGGAACGTGCGGTCAGCCCCTGTGTTCTGGTCATGAACAAGGTTGACCTCGTCTCGCCGGCAGAGGTGGAGGTCCGGCAGGAGGCGTATCTGGGTCTGGCCGGCGGCCAGCAATCGATCACGCTGTCCGCCACGGAGGGGCGCAACCGGGACCTGTTGCTCGATTTGATCCTCGGGCACTTGCCCCCTGGCCCTCAGTTGTATCCGCCAGACCAGGTCACCGACCAGCCTCTGCGGTTCATGGCCGCGGAGCTGATTCGAGAGCAGGTTCTGGTCCATCTGCATCATGAGGTGCCTCACGGGATCGCAGTGGTGGTGGAGGAGTTCAAGGAGCGACGTGAGGATCTGACCCACATCGAAGCTACGGTCTACGTGGCCAAGGAAAGCCAGAAGGGCATCGTGATCGGCAAGGGTGGGAAGATGCTCAAGCGCATCGGCCAGGCAGCGAGGGGAGAGATACAAAGCCTGCTGGGTAGCCAGGTATACCTCGAACTCTGGGTCAAGGTCCGCAAGGGATGGCCTCGGGATGAGGCGGCGTTGCGCCACCTGGGGTTCGTCCTGCCCAAGGGACAGGAAGAGTAGCGACGCGGCCGCGAGCGTGGGTGGACAGCCAGAGCCCGGCCTGCTATAATGCCGGGGTGGCGCATTGGTCGTATCTGGCCGAGACTCACCTACGGTCGGGGGAGGGGATGATCGCAGCTTGCGGGCTTGACTGTGACGAGTGTGACATTCGCGCTGCGGCCAGCAGCCGCGAGATCGCGGAGGGCATCGCACAGTGGTTCAAGACAGAGAGAGGCGTGGAGATAGACCCCGAAGGCGTTCGCTGCGGCGGTTGTTGGGGAGATAGGGGCAGACGCTGGTCCCCCGAGTGCTGGATCCTGAAGGGTTGTGTTGACGAAAAGAAGCTAGAATCCTGTAGCGCGTGTGAGGGTTTTCCCTGTCGAGGGCTCGAAGAATGGGGGGCGACGAATCCAAGGTACGGTGATGGTCTGGAGAGGCTCAAGAAGATGAAGATCGACCGACAGAAAGCCTGGGATCTGGTGACTGAGTTCACCGAGAACCAAAGCCTGATCAGACACATGCTGGCGGTGGAGGCAGCGATGCGCGCCTATGCCCGCAAGTATGGCGAAGACGAGGAGCTCTGGGGTATCGTGGGGCTGGTGCACGACTTCGACTACGATAAGAACCCCGATCTGAGCGTGGAAGGGCACCCCGTGACCGGTGCCAGGATCCTGCGGGAGAGGGGATGGCCGGAAGAGATAGCCCGGGCTATGTTGTCTCACGCCAGCGAGTACACAGGCGTCGCTCAGGAATCGCGGATGGAGAGGGCGCTCGGCGCTGTGGACGATCTGACGGGGTTTCTGGTCGCGGTGGCCCTGGTGCGGCCCAGCAAGAGCGTGAACGATGTTAAGCTCAAGTCAGTGCGCAAGAAATGGAGAGACAAGGCCTTTGCCGCTGCCGTCAATCGGCAGCATATCGAGGAGGCCGCAGCCGCGTTGGGTGAGGACCTCAACGATCACATTCAGATCGTGCTCGACGCGATGAAGGAGATCGCTCCGGAACTGGGACTGGCTGGAGAATAGAACGGGCGGGTTCCAGACCCGCCCGCTTGCCCATGTCCCCGGTTTGCGTCGTCGAAGCCTGCCCCTATCCCTTGATCACGCCCATGGGGACCAGCCTGGCAACCTTGTGGGCGATGCCGGCGCCTGTGACCACCTCCACAACCCTCTCCACATCCTTGTAGGCCGCTGGCGCCTCCTCTGCCAGGCCGGACATACTGCCCGCCTTCACCGTGATGCCCTTTCCTTGCATCTCTCGCACCAGATCCTCTCCCCAGATCTGCTTCTTGGCCCTTTTGCGGCTCATGACCCGACCCGCTCCGTGGCAGCAGGAGCCGAAGGTGAGTTCGCGGGCCCTGTCGGAGCCAGCCAGCACGTAGGAAGAGGTACCCATGCTGCCAGGGATCAGGACTGGCTGCCCCGCACCCTGGTAGACCACCGGCAGTTCTCTCGAGCTTGGCCCCCAGGCGCGGGTAGCGCCCTTCCTGTGGATGATGAGCTCAGTTAGCTTGCCGCCCATCGGATATCTTTCCACTTTGCCGATGTTGTGGGCCACATCGTAGACTGGCATCAACTCCCAGGACCGCAGCTTGCCCGCCAGCGCTTCCTCAAAGGCACGGCGGACCAGGTGCACGATGATCTGCCTGTTGGTCCAGGCGAAGTTGGCGGCCGCTGCCATGGCGGCGAAGTAGTCCTGCCCCTCCGTCGAGCCAAAGGGTGCGCACACCAACTCGCGGTCCGGAAGCACTATTCCATACCTCTTGACGGCCCCCTGGAGGAGCCTGACGTAGTCACTGCATACCTGGTGGCCCAGGCCGCGAGACCCACAGTGGATCTGCACAGCAATGCAGCCCTGGCGGAGCCCAAAGGCCCGGGCGACCTCCTGGTCATAGATCTCTTCGATCTCATCTATCTCCAAGAAATGGTTGCCGGCGCCCAGGGAACCCAGTTGATGGAAGCCTCGGTCCTTGGCCTTCTGGCTGACCTTGGAGGCATCAGCCCCGGCCAGGCAACCCTCTTCCTCGGTCCGCTCCAGGTCTTGCCGCGTGCCATACCCTTTGGCCACCGCCCAGGCGGCACCTCGCTCCAGTACTCTGCCCAGGTCTCCCCTGGAGATCTTGATGCCGCCCTTGCCCAGGCCGGTCGGTACGAGGCGATACATGGTCTGGACCAGGTGGTCGACGTAGGGGCTCACGGCCTCACGCTCGAGGTCGGAGGCCAGGACCCGAACGCCGCAGTTGATGTCGTAGCCTATGCCCCCAGGGGAGATGACGCCCTCGGGCGGCTTGGTAGCTGCCACACCGCCGATGGGGAAGCCATATCCCTGATGGATGTCCGGCATGGCCAGGGTGTATTGAACCACACCAGGCAGAGTGGTCGTATTCACCAGTTGTTCTACGGAACGGTCGCTAAGTGCAGCCTGTAGGAGTTCCTCGTCCGCGTAGATGCGTGCGGGCACCCGCATGTCCTCCCGGTGGCTCTTGGGTATCTCATACAGGTACTCGTCGATCTTCTTGAAATCTTTCTTCTCGATCATGGTCAGATCCTCCCGCGGCGCGGTTCGATCTGGGGGCGTGCTCGCCTTGCCGCAAGTCTCACCGATGGGGCCTGAGGAGTGCCCAGATCTGGTTCACAAAGCCTCTGCGATCTCCTCGGACTCTGAGAAGGGCCTAGCGGTGAAGGTCTGCGTGGATGCCGTTCCGAACGGGTTGGCGAGTAGCGCTAGTTTGGCCGCCTCCAGAGCCTCAGATGCCTCGAAGTGTGCAGGAAACCGTGGACGCCGAAAAGTGCATGGCTGGCGACTCCGTCACGTCCGGACAGCGTCTCTTGAGTCGGGACTGGAGCTGCCTGTCGCTGGCTGTGCGTGACGTTGCGTGGCTCCTTTGCGCAGACGACACGTTGGACCGGAGCACAGATGTGGCATCTCCCTGAGGCCCTTCTTTTCGCAGCGCTCCACCCTCTCACGTGTCGAAGACGATAGTAGCCACGTATCCCGCTTCTGTCTTGGTGATGCGGAGGTCGTTAAAGGTGACAGCCTTGACAGCCGTTTGGGGGCGCCATTGGCTGGTGCCCCTGGCCACGGCCTGGAGGGTATGGGCCGTAGCGTGGACGATGTCGAAATCGACGTAGACCACGCCTTCCATCTCATGCAGATAAAGAAGCTCGCTCAACCAGTCCACCAGGAGGGTCTCACTGTCAGCCGAGCGCAGGTGAATCTCGCGCTCGACTGACAAGGGCGCGTCGTTCCAATCGGCGATCAGGCTGAACATGCCCACAGCGGCGTTGGCGAGAAGAGCGTTCCAGTCGGCGCCAAACACTCTCAAGGCGGCGTCGGCCATGTGCTCCACCTCTTCGAAGCGTATGGCCGGCGAGGTCATCCGAGTCCCAGGTCCTCGAGCACTAGGCGGGCGTTGGCCACGTCGGTCTTCACCTGCGCGCTGAGTGCTTCTGCGGTGCCGAAGCGCTGCTCTGGACGCAGTCGCTTCACGAAGGTAACCCTCACGGTCTTTCCATAGAGATCTCCCGTGAAGTCCAGGACGTGAGCCTCCAGAGTGGTTTGCGCTTGATCCTCGAAAGTCGGGCGGTGTCCAATGTTCACCACGCCTGGATGGTTCGCCTCATCCCACACGATGCGTGCCGCGTATACGCCGTTGGCGGGGGTGATGAGTTTCCTATTCAGGGCCACGTTCGCCGTCGGGAAGCCCAGCTTGTGTCCCCGTCGGACCCCACGTACCACGGCTCCCTGGATGGACGGATACCGCCCCAGAAGATCAGCGGCCTCGGTGACACGTCCTTCACGGATCAAGTTGCGGATCCTGGTGCTGCTGACGATGTCCCCAGATTGGATGAGCGGTTGGAGGCGATGGTTCTGGAACCTGAGCTCCGCTGCCAAACCTTGCAGGCATTCTGCATTTCCTTCTCTGCCTCGCCCGAGGGCGAAGTCCGGCCCGGTCCATAGTTCCCTCATGTGCAGCCGCTCGACGAGAGCGGTGATGAAATCCCGAGCCGTAGTATCTGCCAGTTGTTCTGTGAAAGGCAGGGCGACGACGAAATCGAGCCCCAGTTGGCCAAGCAGATCCAGTTTCTCATCGAGTGTGGTCAGGTAGCAGACCTCTTTGTGAGGCGCCAGTACCTCCGCGGGCCGCCGATCAAAGGTCACCACGCCGCTCAGATGGCCCGTGGTCCGGGCGCTCTCGAGCACCTTGCCTACCAGATAGCGATGGCCCCGATGCACGCCATCGAAAACTCCGATGCTTATGTTGGAGGGCTTGTCCATTCCTCCTTCGGCCAAATCACGCATTAGCTTCATAGGGATTGAACACCTTTCTGGGTTGCCATTTCTCCTTTTCTTGATCGTAATGTACCAGCGCTACGAACTCACCAGAGTGTGCGTACACTCGACACCAGGACGTACCCAACGGCTGTGGCCCCTCCACCAGCTGGCCGTTCCGGATCCCGGCCTCCGTTTCCGGGTCTGCCACCAGCGCTTCGAAGTGCAGCAGGGCCTCGTCCAAAGGGTGCAGGATGCCCAGCCAGCCTCCGCTGGAGAGGGCGTCTTCCGCTTCGTCCAGAGGGAGGGCGTCTTCCAGCAGGTAGTGCCCGCTAGCGCTGCGGACCAGCTGCTCCACGTGCGCGCCGGTACCCAGTGCTGTACCCAGGTCGATGGCCAGGACACGGACATATGTGCCCCTTGAGCATTCGACCGAGAGTCGAAAAGACGGAGGGGTCCACTCAGCAAGGTTGAGGTTGTAGATTTCCACCATGCGGGGAGCTCGCTCAACCTCGATTCCCCGGCGAGCCAGTTCATAGAGGGGCCTTCCCTCGTGCTTCAGAGCCGAGTACATGGGCGGTACCTGAGCGATGCGGCCTCGGAAACGAGCCAGCGCCTCCTCGACCTGCACGCGAGTAATGTCGAGGCTCGAGACGCTGCGGACTACTCTGCCTTCGGCATCGCCGGTGTCTGTGGCGATGCCTAATCGAACTCGTGCTTCGTAGCTCTTCCGGCTGTCCATCAGGTACTCACTGACCCGCGTTGCTTGCCCCATACAGATCAGCAAGACGCCCGAGGCGGCGGGGTCAAGAGTTCCGGCATGTCCCACTCGCCTGATGCCTGATGCTCTGCGGATCCTATGCACGACATCGTGCGATGAAAGGCTCGGGGGTTTGTTGAGATTCAGGATGCCAGTCAACGCAGCAGTGCCACGGCCAGCGCGGGCAGGCACCGCCTGACTCGACTTTGCCTGGCAGGCGGTGCAGGGCTCCCGCATGTTGCCAGCGCGCTCCAGCACCATGGCCTACGATTCCACACGCCTCCCCAAGTCGCCAGAGTCTAGGATTTCCCTGGCCTTGGAAAGGACGCTGGGCATCACCTGCTCGAGACTACCAGACACCATGGCGCCCGCCGCCTGGGGGTGACCACCCCCACCAAAGTGCACCGCGAGGGGGGAGATATCCACTCCGGGTCTGGACCTGATGCTGATCTCGACCTTGTCGGCCCCGATCTCTTTGAAGACTATGGCGGCCTGAGCTTCGCGAACTGTGACCAGGAGGTTCACTATGCCATCTCCATTGTCGGAGTCGCTGTGACACTCCCGTCTCATCTTCAGGGTATTGACGGACCAGACAAGTGGTCCCTCCAACTGCATGTGGCTCAGCACCCGGCCCCAGAGACGGAGCGTCTCGGCTCCCTTTCTCCTGTAGTACAGCTCGTTGATGTCCAGAAGCGAAGCCCCGGCGGCCACCAGTTCCGAGGATATCTCCAGGGTGCGGGGTGTGGTGTTGGACGTACTGAACGACCTCGTGTCTGTTACTATTCCGGTCAAGAGATAGGTCGCCAGGCGTTGATCCAGGGGGATGTTCCAGGCACCGAGAAGGTCGAAGATGATCTCCGCCGTCGCTGCTGCATCGCTTCTCACCACGTTGGCAGTGCCGAACTGGGTGTTCGTGATGTGATGGTCGATGTTCACCACGGGTCGGCCCATGGCCAGAACGTGCCCATATGCTGGTCCGAGGCGACCGGGATCGCTCAGGTCTACGGTGATGATCAGGTCGTGGTCCGTGACCTGCGGCATGCCGAACTCCTCTACGCCAGGAAGAAACGAGAGAACACCAGGCACTGGATCGGAGCAGGCGATGGTGCACTGCTTGCCCAGCTTCCTCAAAGCATAGGCCAGGGCGAGAGTGGATCCGATGGTGTCTCCGTCGGGGTCGACGTGGGCGATGAGAAACAGCTTGTGAGCATGCTCGACCAACTTCCTGGCTTCGTGAGTCATTCCTCGCCTTTCTCTCGAGAACTGTCCAGGTCCCTGAGGATTCGGTCAATGCGAAGACCCGTTTCGATGGATGAATCGAGGTGGAAGATGAACTCCGGCACGTACCTCAGGTAGACCCTCTGGCCCAATCGTTGACGGAGGTAACCCGTGGCCTTGGTGAGGGCCAGCAGGCCTTCCTCCTGTGCCGGGGGATCGCTGAGAAAAGTCACGTAGACGTGAGCTGTGCGCAGGTCGCTTGTGGTGTCCACGTCGGTGACGGTGACGAATTCGAGTCTCGGGTCTGCGACCTCACGCTGGAGCAGCTCGCTTAGCGCCTCCCGCAACAGCGCATTCACCTTTCTCTGTCTGCGTGTAGGCATGACGCTTCGATTTCTCCCCGGGAGCATTGACCGGGGTACCGCGGGGGGAGCCGCCGGCCTCAGGCGACTCGCTCTCTCCTGTACACCTCGAGGAGGTCTCCCTCTTCGAAGGCGGTGAAGTTCTCCACTCCAACACCGCACTCCAGGCCAGCTGGTACCTCATCGACGTCCTCAGTGAAGCGCTTCAGGGAGACGATCCCGCCGTCATGTATCTGTTCGCTGTTCCTCAGCACCCGTATCCTGGCACCCTTCTGTACGCTTCCGTCTTCCACGTACACCCCGGCCACACGCCCCTGCTTGGAGACTCGGAAGGTAGCCCTGACCTCTGCGTGTCCGATGATCACGTCTTCGTAGACTGGCTCGAGGAGGCCTTTCAACGCCTTGTCGACGTCCTCGATCAGTTTATAGATCACGCGGTACTGGCGGACCTCCACGCCTTCGGCTTCTGCCATGGTCAGGGCTGCTGGTTCGGCCCGGACGTTGAAGCCAATGACGATGGCCTGCGAGGCGATGGCCAGGCTGACGTCCGATTCATTGATGTTGCCGATACCTTCGTGGATGATCTTCACTCTCAGGCCCTCAGTTCCCAGTTCCTCCAGGGAATTGACTACTGGCTCCAGGGCCCCCTGAACATCCGCTTTGAGGATGATGTTTAGTTCCTTCACCGCGCCGCTCTTCATTTGAGCGTAGATGTCCTCCAGGCTGAGAGCTCTGACGGGCGCTTGTTCCTGGGACATTCTCTCTTCAGCTCGTTGGGCAGCGAGCGCACGAGCGGTTCTCTCATCGCTCACCACTCTGAAGACGTCGCCAGCTTGCGGCACGTCTGAGAGTCCCAGAACCACGACCGGGAAGGAAGGAGGTGCGGTCTTGACTCGCGTCCCGGCGTCGTCGAACATGGCACGCACGCGGCCATAGATGTCTCCTACCACCACGTAATCGGAAACGCGAAGAGTGCCGTTCTGGATCAACAGTGTGGCCGAAGGGCCTTTGCTCCTGTCGAGCTTGCCTTCGATGACTGTGCCCATGGCCGGGCGATCGGGGTTGGCTCTGATGTTGGACATCTCCGCCACGAGGAGGATCATCTCCAGGAGGGTCTCTATCCCTGTGCCCTCCTTGGCCGACACCTGGACGGCAATGGTGTGGCCTCCCCAGTCCTCGACGGTCAGCCCCACGTCGGCGAGTTGTTTCTTGACGGCCTCGGGGTTGGCACTGGCCTTGTCTATTTTGTTAATGGCCACTACTATGGGCACGTTGGCGGCGCGCGCGTGATCGATGGCCTCCTTGGTTTGGGGCATGACGCCATCATCTGCGGCTACCACGAGGACGGCGATGTCGGTGGCCTGAGCGCCACGGGCACGCATCGCGGTGAAAGCTTCGTGGCCAGGTGTGTCGATGAAGGTGATTCTCTGGCCCGCGTGTTCAACCTGGTAGGCGCCGGTGTGCTGTGTGATACCGCCGGCTTCCCCGGCTACGACGTTGGTGTGACGGATGTGGTCCAGCAGAGAAGTCTTCCCGTGATTCACGTGCCCCATGACCGTGACCACTGGGGGTCTGGGCTTCAGGTCCTCGGGTGCCTCCTGAGCGTACATGTCTCTCAAAGGCACTTCTTCCGGGATGGCGGCCTCTTCCGGTGGTGCCTGGGCTTCCTCAACCTCCGGCGGGAGCTCCTGCTTGATCTCAAAGCCCAAATCGGTGGCCACGATGGCGGCGGTATCATAGTCAACCATCTGGTTGATGTTGGCCATGATGCCACTGCTGATGAGGAGCTTCATCACCTCAATGGGGCTCACGTCCAGTAGTTGGGCGAGCTCCCTCACGGAGAGCTTGTCGGGTATGCTGACCACCTTGCTCTTCTCTGCCATGTTCCGTCTCCCTTCTCACAGCCCCACTGGGTGCGCGGGGTGTTCGAGACACGCGGTGACTGTCACGCGAAGTCGCGCTTTGTCCACTGCAGTATTTCCTGAGTCTGGTGTGGTGCGATTATCGGGTTGGCGGCGGTCCGTACCGTGGACCAGTGAGGGGGAAGACGGGGTTGTCTGGTTGGGGACGCCCTGAGTTCAGGTCTTGAATCTAAGGACTCACCGCCATCTCTCCCATGTTCGATCCTAAAGGTACTTTCCAGCCGTTCACGACTCCTCTCTCCATCTGCTCAGTCAGAGATCGGCAAGACCATACGTTGCACGAAAGCAGCAGGGGCCTGACCGGGGCTCCCTTTGGTCATGGCGTGGTCCCAGCCTCGGCCTGTTCGGCGGAGGCGGGGGGCAGCGAACCACAGTGCTGCCACAACGCCTCCTTCTCGGCGTCTTCCATCTCCGTCTTCAGAGCGTGTTCGAGAAGCTTCTTGCGCAGGGCCATCTCCCAGCACGCCTTGCTGGAGCACAGGTAGGCTCCTCGCCCGGACTTGTCGTGTTTCTCGTCCAGTTCCACTGCTCCACCAGGCAAGCGCACGATTCTGGTCAATTCTCGGGCGGCACGGACCTGCCGGCAAGAGATACACGTGCGTTGTGGCACGTGTTTGCGATGGGTCTTTCTAGCCTTCTTCTGGACCATGGTTTTCATCAGAAGCTGTGTCGTTCTGAACCTCGTCCTCTTTGCTCTTCCAGCCTGGAACGTCCTCCTCCCAATCGTGGCGGCTGCGCTTGGGCTTTCTCACTTTCTTGGCGACCACTTCACCCAGTTGCTCGTCATAGACCAACCTCTTCTTGGGCCGCTTCTTCTTGGTGGGTTCATGCTCCTCATAGGGGAGGGCGACCGAGGCCTGGTCCGGCTCTGGCTCTTGCTGCGGTTCGGCCGATGGCTGCGCTTCCGCTTTCTCTTCCAGGGGCGGCTCTGTCCCAGTCACCGCGGGTTTCAGTTCTCCGGGTATCTCCTCCGCAGGTGCTGGTGCAGGTTCCTCAGCCTCTGCTTCGGGACCGTGCGCCTCGTCGCTGGGTTCCACGGAGGCTTCTTCTGCCTCCTCGTCCAGGGCGCCCGCATCGCTCACGGGCGGCTCTGTCTCTTGAGGAGCTTCTTCCAGTGGGGCAGTCTCTTCTGCCCTCTGTGGCTTCACTTCCCTGCCGAGGATGGCCAGGACATCTCGCTCTCTGAGGGCCTGCTTTGTCTCTTGCAGGGACTTGTCCCCGAAGCCCTTTATTCCGAGCAGAGTGTCGTCCCCTTCTTGTATCGCATCGAGCAGCGGAGCCAGCTCGGTGATCCCTACGCTGCCCAGTGCATTCAGGATGCGTCTCGAGAGCCCCAGCTTCTCCAGAGGCATGTCCTCCGAGATCTCTGCCCTGGCGGCGGCCCTGATCGCATCTTGCTCGGCTCTGCGCACAGCCCTCTCAGCCGCTTCCGTGGCGCCGATGATGTCTATCCGCCAGCCCGTCAGCTTGGCCGCGAGACGTGCGTTCTGGCCCTCCCGGCCGATGGCCAGAGACAACTCCTTGTCCGGCACGACCACGGTGGCTGTTCTGCCTGTTTCGTTGTTGTCAGCCAGTTCCACACCCAGGGGTCGAGCGGGGCTCAGGGACTTGCCAATGAACTCTCTGGGGTCACGACTCCACGCTATCACGTCTATCTTCTCGCCGTTGAGCTCACTGACGATGCTCTGAATCCTGACCCCCCGCATGCCGACGCACGCGCCGACGGGATCGATGCCTTGCTGCAAGGCGGCCACGGCTACCTTCGCCCGGGAACCGGCCTCGCGAGCGATGGCTTTGATCTCCACCAAGCCGTTGTAGATCTCTGGGACCTCTACCTCCAGCAGGCGACGCAGCATGTCGGGATGGCTGCGTGAAGCGATGATCTCGGGTCCGCGGCTCGTCTTGTTTACTTCGAGAATGAGGACCCGGAGCTTTTGCCTTACATAGTAACGTTCGTTCGCCACCTGCTGGCCACGAGGGACAACAGCCTCAATGCGCCCCAGGTTCACGGCGATGCCTCGCGCGTCGATGCTGCGCACCGTGCCGCCGACGATCTCACCTTCCCGGCCTACGTACGAATCGTAGAGTGCATCGCGCTCGGCCTCTCTGATGCGCTGGAGGATCACCTGCTTCGCCGTCTGAGCAGCTATCCTCCCAAAGTCGGGAGGGGTGGTCTCCACATAGACGATCTCACCCAGCTCTGCATCCGGCTTGAGCTCTCTGGCCTCCCTGAGACTGACGTGATTCTCGCGATCCTCGACCGTCTCTACGACCTCCCGCCCGGTGAACATCTTGACTTCGCCCGTGGAAGGATCGATCTTAGCCTCCAGGTACTGGGTACCACCGGAGTCACGCTTGTAGGCAGAGGCCAGGGCCTGCTCGAGCGCCTCTAGGACGACCTCGACGGTGAGCCCGCGTTCAGCACAGACTTGGTTTATGGCCCTGATGAAATCGGTCTTCATCTTCCATCGGTCCTTTGGTCCATCGCTCTCCGCTCGGAACACAGCGCACCCGTCGCCGGTCGGGAGAATCAACACTCCCTCTAGTATTCACAATAAGAAAAGTGGGGCATGCCCACTTTTCGAGTCGAGGGGAGTGACTACTCGGTTTCTATTATACCACTTTTCCTACAGCTCCGCAAGAGCCAGAAGCGGTACGGAGGGAAAAATAGGCAGAGATCGCACCATTCCTCGCTATGGCTGGGACGACTTTCATGGCGGGCCAGGGCTGCTGACGCGGGGTGCTCCATGTGCTACAGCGCTCAGCCCTGGCTATGCTTGAGTGGGCCCGGGGCGTCAAGCGG
Source organism: Anaerolineae bacterium (assembly GCA_034411995.1). GTDB lineage: Bacteria > Chloroflexota > Anaerolineae > UBA7937 > B3-Chlor > JAUVXJ01. The sequence continues at coordinate 115,686 of DAOUME010000005.1, forward strand.
TGCGACCGACGAGCTCCGGCACTTTCTCCATGAGCCGCTCGAGGGGAACGATCTCGCTCTCCTCGGCATCGCGGCGCTTGATCTCCACGCCACCCGCCCTCAAGCTGCGAGAGCCCACCGTGAGTCGAAAAGGTATGCCGATGAGGTCAGCGTCGTTGAACTTGACGCCAGCGCTCTCATTCCTGTCATCGTACAGGACCTCGCACCCTCCGTCGCGCAAGGTGTGGTACAGCGACTCCGCGGCGTCCACGGTCGCCTTTTCGTCTCCCAGGACGAGCAGATGGAAGTGGTAGGGGGCCACGGACAGCGGCCATACGATGCCGCGATGGTCGTGACGCTGCTCTACGACAGCAGCCATCAGTCGTCCCAGGCCTATGCCATAGCAGCCCATCACCAGCGGCCGGGTCTGACCGGCTTGGTCCAGGAAGGTGGCGCCCATCAGTTCGCTATACCTGGTGCCCAGCTTGAAGATATGTCCCAGTTCGATCCCCCTCACCAACTTCAGCCTACCGTCGCAGCGCAGACAGGCATCACCATCCTGCACGGCGGCGATGTCCCCTAGCAGATCGACCTCGAAGTCTCGGGGATGGTTCACGTTGCGCAGGTGATATCCGGCCTTGTTGGCCCCCGCGACGAAGTTGCTGCCCCAGTTGATGGACTCGTCGGCGACGATCTTGACCTTGCCAGCCTGGCCGATAGGCGAAGCGTACCCCGCCACGATGCCTGCTCCTTCTACTTCCGGCTGGTCGGCCAGCCTCAGGTCTGATACCTCGAGCAGGCTGGCCAGTTTGGCCTCGTTTACTTCGAGGTCGCCACGTATGACCACGAAGGCGAGTTCTCCTCGTGCCACGTAGAAGATGGCCTTGAGGGTTTGCCGCGGTGTCACGCCCAGAAAGCTTGCCAGGTCTTCGATGGTCGTCGTGCCGGGCGTCGCGACCTCCTCCAGGGGACACTCGGGACCCGCTGGCTCCTGTTGTCTCCGGGCTACTGCACTCTCGGCATTGGCGGCGTAGTCGCACGACTCGCACAGGACCAGGGTGTCCTCGCCCCCCTCATGGAGGGCCATGAACTCGTGGGAGGCAGCGCCCCCCATTAGTCCTGGGTCCGCTTCCACGGCCACGGCGTCGACTCCACACCGGCGGAAGGTGCTTTCGTAGGCCCAGAACATCTGCGGATAGTAGGCGTCCAGGTCAGCCCGGTCCACGTGGAAGCTGTAGGCGTCTTTCATGGTGAATTCGCGCGCTCGAATCAGGCCTCCCCTGGAGCGCGGTTCATCGCGGAATTTGGTCTGTATTTGATAGACCATGAAGGGCAGTTGGCGGTAGGAGCGGATCTCACGCTGGGCCAGATAGGTGACGACTTCCTCGTGGGTTATGCCCAGCACCAGTTCTCGGAGCGTCCTGTCACGGAAGCGAGCTAGCACCGGCCCGGCTTCGGAATACCGACCGGTCTGCTGCCAGAGTTCGGCAGGTTGCGCGGATGGCATGCGCATCTCTTGGCCGCCGATGGCGTTCATCTCCTCCCGCAGGATGTCTTCGATCTTGCGCAGGACCCTCCATCCCAGGGGCAGGTAGGCGTAGATGCCGGTGGCCACCTGGCGGATCATCCCCGCGCGGAGCAGAAGCTGGTGGCTCGTCATCTGAGCTTCCGTCGGTAGCTCCCGTAGTGTGCTGCCGAAAAGCCTGGATAGGCGCACGGCACAGTCCTCCTTCCCGGATCACATCAGGTTTGACAAAGGATGGACGGGGGCATAGAATGACACGGTCACAAGCAAGACAAGGGAAGAATGGATGTTCATCGAGAGACTGGTAGTCGGGATGCTAGAGAGCAACTGCTATCTGGTGGCGAGCGAAGACACCAAGGAGGGCATCATCATTGATCCCGGAGGAGATGGGCCCCTGATTCTTGATCGCGTGAGGAAACTGGGTCTGAGCATCAAGTACATCGTCAACACTCACGGTCACATAGACCACATCGCGGCGAACCGCCTGGTCAGGGAAGCCACAGGTGCACAGCTAGCCATCCACAAGGATGATGCAGAGTGGCTGGTGACGGATCAGGGGGCCTACGCGCGCATGTTGGGCGTCCAGTCACGTGGTCCAGCCGCCGATGTATTGCTGGAGGAGGGAGACGAGATCGCCTTCGGAGGCGAGAGTCTGCAAGTCATCCACACCCCAGGGCACAGCCTGGGCGGCATCTCGCTCGTGGGCGATGGCGTCGTCTTCTGCGGTGACACTCTCTTTGCCGACGGTGTGGGCCGGGTGGACCTTCCCGGAGGGAGTTGGGAGACCTTGATGCAGACCATCAAAACCCGCCTGTTCAGTCTGCCCGATGAGACCACTGCCTACACCGGTCACGGTCCTCCAACCAGTATCGGGCGCGAAAAACAGTTCAACCCCTGGTTCAGGTGAGAATATACCACAGCCGGTCTTCCCCGGCCAACGAGCATAGCCACCAGTCGGGAGGAGTGAAGAGATGCCAAAGGAGTCCAAAGCCAGAAGGTCAGGGATGAACTGGACCATGGTCAGTCAGAACGTGGCCCTGGGAGTGGCCGTGGTCATCCTTAGCTCCATGGCGGTCAGCATGGGGTTGCATCTGCTGCCGCTGGTCGGTGTGGCCTTTCAATTCTTCATGCCCTTGGCCTTCGTGATGCTGATGACCTATTTCAGGAGCGAGCAGAAGACGAGAGGCCAGGCGGTTGCAGAAGGTGTCTTCGCCGGGTGCATCCTCCTGCTGGTATTGACCCTGATAATGGCTGTCCTCAGTCTGTTCAGCCCGGCGGCTGGCTAATCTGCGCCCGCCGCGACGCAGATCGACTTCCCATGGCGCGCCCAGGAGAGGCGCTGTGTATCAGGGATCCCTTCGCAGGAGAGAACAGTGCAAGCTTTCTACGCCTACGTGGAGGAAAACGCAGACCGTTTCATCGAGGACTTGAAGAAGTTCTGCAGCCTGCCGAGTATCGCCGCTCAGGGCGTGGGCATGACAGAGACGGCCTCCATGGTCTTGGACATGTTGAGAGGCATCGGCGCTGATGCTCGTCTGATCGAGGTAGCTGATGCGCCACCCGTGGTGTATGGTGAGATAGGGCAGGGGCAGAAGACGCTGATCATCTACGATCACTACGACGTGCAGCCTCCAGAGCCTATGAACGAGTGGAAGTCGCAGCCGTTCTCGCCCGAGATCCGGGACGGCTTTATGTACTGCAGGGGAGTGGCGGACAACAAAGGGGACCTGGTCTCACGGCTCCAGGCCATCGAAGGGTACCAGGCCACCGTGGGCAGCTTGCCTCTGAAGATTAAGTTCGTGTTCGAGGGCGAGGAAGAGATCGGCAGTCCCCACCTGGCACAGTTCGTGGACGAAAACAAGGAGCTTCTGGCAGGCGCCGACGGTTGTCTGTGGGAAGGAGCAAGGGTTGATGCGTCGGGACGCCCCGAGCTGTACCTCGGCCTGAAGGGCATCCTGTACGTTGAACTGCGAGCGAGAGGGGCCTCGCGAGACATCCATTCCTCGTGGGCACCCCTGGTGCCCAATCCAGCCTGGAGACTGGTGTGGGCTCTGAGCACTCTCAAGGACGGGAATGATCGTCTCACCCTGGATGGCCTGATGGAGCACGTGGCCGAACCCCCAGTAGAGGAGGTGGAGATCCTGAAGAGGATCCCCTTCCACGATCAGGAGATCAAGGAGGATCTGGGGCTCGTTGAGTTGCTGGGCGGAGTCGAGGGCACGGAAGCCGTCCGGAAGCTGCTCTATTCCCCCACCTGCACCATCTGCGGCATGGTGGCTGGCTACACGGGCGAGAGCGCGAAGACGGTGCTTCCCCATGAGGCCAGAGTGAAGCTGGACTTCCGGCTGGTGCCCAATCTCGAGCCAGAGCTGGTCTTGGATCTACTGCGCAGTCACCTGGATCGCCGTGGGTTCGATGATGTGGAGATCGCTACCATATCGGGTGAGCACCCGGCCAAGTCCTCTGTCGAGGCTCCCGTGGCCCTGGCTGCTGCCCAGGCTGCTTCCATAGTGTATGGACAGGAACCCGTGGTCTATCCCTCGATGGCCGGAAGCGGCCCTATGTATCCTCTGAGTGTGGCGCTGGGGATCCCTGCCGTATCCGGCGTGGGTGTGGGCCATGCCCAGTCGAGGATCCATGCCCCCAACGAGAACATAAGCCTCGAAGACTACTTTCGCTCGATCAAGTTCACCGGCGAGTTCGTTCGCATCTTCGGAGAGATGTGAGGGGGTACGGCGGCTTCGGCTCCTGATTCGAGGCAGGCGTTCCAGCGAAATTCATCGCCGGGCTCTGGCCCGCGATCTGCGAAGGGCAGCACGGCCTCAGTGCCCGAGGATCTTCACGCTCTCGTTTCGTCGCTGCCAGATCAACTCCGTCGAGCCGAGGTGGGCCATCAGCTCTTCGACCCTGTCTCGCAGCGGCATCAGGTTCAGGCTCTTGGTCTTCCAGGTGCCATCTAGCTGGTACAGGATCAACTTGCTGTCGCCCCTGATCTCTACGGAGAAGTCGTGGGGAGACCGGCCAGCTTTCTTGATGGTAGCGATGAGGTCCTCCAACGCAGCGACGAGAGCCTGGTATTCTGCCTGGTTGGAGGTTACCTGGTCGCCGAAGCGCAGGCGGCGCTTTCTCAGCTTGCCGTCGCTGTTTCTTCTCAGGGCGTAGCTGCCGTACCCCTGGCCGGGGTTTCCTCGACTTCCCCCGTCGAAGATGATGGTGTAGTCTGTCATGTCCTCCGTCCGGCTCGTTGGTACGTTCTCGGTCCGCAGGCTACAGCGGGATGTTCCCGTGCTTCTTAGCAGGGTTGCGGTCTCGTTTGTTCTGGAGCGTCGCCAGGGCCTCGATCAGCCGGGGCCTCGTTTCTCGAGGCTCGATGATGTCGTCGATGTAACCCCGGGAAGCGGCGATGTAGGGGTTTGCCACCTGGTCTCGGTATTCCTGTCCTAGCTTGTCTCTTTCCGCTTCCGGGTCTTCAGCCTGGGCAATCTCCTTTCGGAAGATGATGTTCACGGCTCCGTCGGTTCCCATGACGGCTATTTCGGCGCTGGGCCAGGCGTAGCTGATGTCGCCACGGATGTGTTTGGAACTCATGACCACGTAGGCGCCCCCGTAGGCCTTGCGGGTGATGATGGTGACCTTGGGAACCGTAGCCTCACAGTATGCGTAGAGCAGCTTCGCTCCGTGACGTATGATTCCTCCATGTTCCTGGGAGACGCCTGGCAGAAAGCCGGGTACGTCGACGAAGGTGATGATGGGGACGTTGAAGCAGTCGCAGAAGCGCACGAAGCGAGCGGCCTTGTCGGAGGCGTTGATGTCCAGCACTCCGGCGAGCACAGCCGGCTGCTGAGCGACGATACCCACCGAACGCCCATCCAGCCGAGCGAATCCGATGATGATGTTCTGGGCCCAGTGCTCTTGTACCTCCAGGAACTCCCCACTGTCCACCACGCGACGGATGATCTCCTTCATGTCATAGGGTTTGGTAGGGTTGTCGGGGACGATGGTGTCCAGTTCTTGGTCCATGCGGTGTGGGTCGTCCGATGTCTGGACGAGCGGAGGGTCTTCCATGTTGTTTTGCGGTATGTAGCTGAGGAGCTTGCGGATGATGAACATACAGTCCTCTTCGTCTTGGGCGGCAAAGTGCGCGACTCCGCTGACGCTGTTATGTGCCTTGGCGCCGCCCAACTCCTCGAAGGTGACCTCCTCGCGAGTCACCGCCTTGATCACGTCGGGGCCGGTGATGAACATGTAGCTGCTCTCGTCCACCATGATCACGAAATCGGTTATGGCTGGTGAGTAGACAGCGCCGCCGGCACAGGGGCCCATGACGGCAGAGATCTGAGGTATGACTCCCGACGAGAGTGTGTTACGGAGAAAAATGTCGGCATAGGCGCCCAGGGAGACCACTCCCTCCTGAATTCGCGCTCCTCCAGAATCGTTCAGTCCGATCACGGGAGCGCCGTTCTTCGCCGCGAGATCCATGATCTTGCAGATCTTCTCAGCGTGCACCTCTCCCAGCGAACCACCGAACACGGTGAAATCTTGTGAGAACACGTACGCCAGGCGGCCGTCGATGGTGCCCCAACCGGTCACCACGCTGTCGCTGAGGTATCTCTTATCCTCGAGCCCAAAGCCCGTGCTCCGATGGGTTACGAACGTGTCTAGCTCGCGGAAAGAGCCGGGGTCCACGAGTAGCTGGATCCGTTCGCGAGCAGTGAGCTTGCCTTTGGCGTGATGCGCATCTATGCGGTCCTGACCGCCAGCCAACTCTGCCTGCTTTCTCAGTTTTCGAAGTTTGCGGATCTTGGGGTCTGTGCTCATGGATGTCGCTCCTGGTCGCTGGTCTGGGGTCGCCGCGGGATCAATCCTTCATCATCTCTCTGGCAATGATGATCCGCTGGACTTCTGAAGTGCCTTCGTAGATCTCGGTGATCTTGGCATCTCGGAAGTACCGTTCGACGTTGTACTCTCTCACGTATCCATAGCCGCCGTGGATCTGTACGGCCTTGTGGGCGGCCCACATGGCTGTCTCCGACGCGTACAGCTTGGCCATGGCTGCCTCCAGGCCGTAACGCTCCTTTCGTTGCTTCTTGACCGCCGCTTTCAGAGTCAGAAGCCGTGCGGCCTCGGTCCTGGTGCCCATGTCCGCGAGCATGAACTGAATGGCCTGGTGGCGGGCAAGAGGCTTGCCAAACTGCTCGCGCTCCAAGGCGTAGTCGCGGGAGGCCTCGATCGAAGCCTGAGCGATGCCCAGGGCCTGAGCAGCGATGCCGATCCTCCCTGCGTCAAGCACTTCCATGGCGATCCTGAAGCCTTGCCCCTCGTCGCCAAGCCGCCTGGAGACAGGCACTCGGCAATCCTCGAAAGAGAGTGCCGCCGTGTTCGCGCCTCGGATGCCGAGCTTTTCCTCGGGTTTTCCGGCAGTGAAGCCGGGAGTGTCGGCGTCTATGAGCAGACAACTGATGCCGTGATGTCTGGGCTTGACCTCCGGGTCGGTCACGCAGAAGACGACGTGAAAGTCCGCCACACCGCCGCTGCTGATGAAGTTCTTGGCACCGTTGACGATATAGTGATCTCCGTCTCTCACGGCCCTGGTACGCTGATTGGTGGCATCGGAGCCAGCCTGTGGCTCAGAAAGACAGAAAGCGCCAATGCGCTGGAATGATGCTGCTGGTCGCAGGTACATCTCTCGTTGCTCAGGCGTGGCGTATTTGACCAGGCCATGGCAGACCAGCGAGTTGTTGACGGACATGATCGTGCCCGTCGCCGCACACGCCTTGGATACCTCCTCCAGGGCCACGACGTAGCTGACCGTGTCGGCCCCTGTGCCACCAGCCTCCTCTGGGACCTCGATACCCATCAGACCCAGCTCCCCCATCCTCCGGCAGTTGTCGAAGGGATACTCCTCGGTCTGGTCTATGACAGGTGCGGCGGGGGCCAGGACTTCAGTGGCGAAGTCCCTGGCGAGTTCCTGTATCATGCGTTGTTCGTCAGTCAGATTGAAGTCCATGCTGATGACTCCTGCCAGTTGCTGTAGAAGGTTTTCCAGTCTCAGTGGCCGGGAGGCCCTACCGACTTCGCCGGTCTGTCGGGCGCAGGCACTGGAAAGCCGGGTTATGGGCCCCCTCAACGAGCGATCCCGTGCTCACATCCTCCATCCGCCAGTCACCTCGATGCTGGCGCCCGTTATGTAGCTGGCCTCATCTGAGGCCAGGAAGGCTGCGACGTAGGCGATGTGCTCCGGGGTTCCCACACGTTGCAGCGGTATCTCCTCGATCATCGGTTGGAGATACTTATCCGGGATACCCCTGAGAAGTGGTGTGTCGATCATTCCTGGCAGTATGGCGTTGACGGTGATGTTATGCCGGGCCAGTTCGCGTGCGGCGCTCTTGGTGAAACCGATCATGCCCGCCTTGGAGGCAGCGTAGTTCGAATCTCCGATCGTGCCTGTTCGCCCATAGATGGAGGAGATGTTGACGATCCTCCCGTACTTGGCGGGAATCATCTGGCGTGCGGCTGCCCGAGTAGTCCTGAAGACGCCCTTGAGATTCACATCGAGCACTTCGTCCCAGGCTTGTTCGTTCAGTTTGAGCAGGGTGGCGCTGCGGGCAATTCCAGCGTTGTTGACCAGGATGTCTATTCTGCCGAACTCCTCCACGGCGATTTGCACGAGACGGAGAACCTCGTCTGGATCAGAGACGTCGGTCCGTACCGCCCTGGTCTCGTGGCCTGCGGCCTCTATCTGTCGGGCTGTCTCCAGGGCGGTCTCTTCGCTCACGTCGGACACGACCACATGGGCCCCCTTCTTTGCCAGCGTGAAGGCGATCGCCTGTCCAATGCCCTGCCCGGACCCGGTCACGATGGCCACCCTGTCTTTCAGGATCATGCTTTGCTAACTCCGTCTCAAATGCAGCCCATCACTGGCCAGGCACCGCAGCCGGCCTGGGCCAGGATGTCTCTGGAAGGAACCCGCGCGCCGCCGCTGAAACCCGAGTCGCTGCGCAGCGCGTGACTTGGCGAAGATCACATCTCTATGCTCATAGCCACAGCCTCTCCGCCTCCCAGACACAGGGCTGCAAGTCCCAGGCTCGCACCGCGATCCTTCATGGCGTAGATGAGGGTGACGAGGAGACGCGCGCCACTGCACCCGATGGGGTGTCCAAGGGCAATAGCGCCGCCGTTGACGTCAAGTCTGTCCCAGTCCAACCCCAGTTTCCTCCCGTCGGCGATGCTCTGCGACGCGAACGCCTCGTTTATCTCCATGAGGTCGAAATCCTGGATGGCGTGACCCGTGCTGGCCATGAGCTTCTCCACCGCATGCACAGGAGCGAAAAAGACCCACCTGGGCTCGACCGCGGCCTGGGCGAATCCAGAGATGCGGGCCATGGGCTCCAGCCCAAGCTCTCTGGCCCTCCTGGCGCTGGTGATGACGACGGCTGCTGCACCGTCGGTGATCGCCGACGAGTTGCCTGCGGTGCACTTGCCATCCTTCTTGAACGCTGGTGGAAGCTTCGCCAGGGCCTCGATGCTGGTGTCAGCCCGGGGGTTCTCATCAGTATCGAAGATGATCGGGTCTCCTCTTCTTTGTGGGACAGTGATGGGGACGATCTCGTCTTTGAATCTTCCCTCGCGGATGGCGGCGATGGCCTTCCTGTGACTCTGGAGGGCGAACTCGTCCATCTCCGCGCGGGAGATACTCATCGCCTCGGCGATGAGTTCGGCCGCATTGCCCATGTGCCAGTTCTCGACCGGGCACCAGAGACCATCATGGACTGTAGCATCCACGAGTTCAGCATTCCCCAAACGAAAGCCGGTGCGCGCGTTCGGGAGGAGGTGTGGGCCCCCGTTCATGCTTTCCATACCTGCTGCCACGATGATCTCGGCAGCGCCGGCGGCGATAGCGTTGGCTCCCATGGCGACCGTCTTCAAGCTGGAGCCGCAGACCTTGTTCACCGTCGTGGCTCCGACGGACGGCGGGAGGCCAGCTTTGAGCGCTGCCTGGCGCGCAGGCGCCTGACCGCACCCGGCCTGAATCACCTGTCCGGCCAGTACCTCGTCGATGGCGGCAGGGTCGACGCCCGCTCTCTCCACGGCGGCTCTGATGGCGGCACCACCCAGTTCGACTGCGGGGAGGGCTGCTAGGGCACCCCCGAAACGACCGATGGCGGTTCTTGCTGCGCTAACGATGACTACCTCAGGGTAGGTTGTCATTTCTCACCTCTGGGTTCGGACGCAACGACGCGGTGCTGTCAACCAGCAGACAGCTTCTATCTGCCCAGCACGGCGGCCATACCTTGCCCGCCGCCGATGCACATCGTCACCAAGCCGAGGTGGTGATCTCTCCGCTGCATCTCATGGATGATCGTGACCACCAGCCGAGCCCCTGTGCACCCTATGGGGTGCCCCAGGGAGATCCCACTCCCGTGTACGTTGGTGTTGTCGAGACTGAGGCCAAGTTCGCGCATACAGGCTATGGCTTGGGCCGCGAAGGCCTCGTTCAGCTCAATCACGTCCATGTCCTCGACTGACAAACCCGCTTTGTCCAGGGCCTTTCTCACACTGGGAACCACGCCCAGACCCATGTAGGCAGGGTCAACGGCCCCGGAGGCGTAGGACTTGATGCTGACGACAGGTTCGATGCCCAGCTCCTCCGCCTTTTCTCGCGACATGAGGACCACGGCCGCTGCGGCATCGTTGATGCCGGAGGCGTTGCCGGCCGTGACGGTGCCGTCCTTCTTGAAGGCGGGCTTGAGTTTGGCCATCTTCTCCAGGCTGGTGTCCATAGGCCGCTCGTCGGTGTCGAAGACCACTGGATCGCCCTTCCTCTGGGGTATGACTACCGGCACGATCTCCTCTGCAAAAGTGCCGTCGGCGATGGCCTCGCGGGCACGCTGATGGCTGACCAACCCGAGCTCGTCTTGCTCCTCCCGGCTGATCTGGTACTTCTGGGCGATGTTCTCGGCGGTGAGCCCCATGTGATAGCCGTAGAACATCTCCCATAGCCCATCGTAGACCATGAGATCAGTGGTCACTCCGGTTCCATTCACGTCCATACGATAGCCCCATCTAGCCTTGGGGAGGCCGTATGGAGCCTGGCTCATGTTCTCCATGCCACCGGCTACGACGAGGTCTGCCTGACCTAGCTGGATCGCCTGCGCTCCCAGCGTGATGGCCTTCAAACCTGACCCGCATACCTTGTTCACGGTGAAGGCATTGGTCTCCTTGGAGACCCCACCCTTCATCATGGCCTGTCTGGCCGTGTTCTGCCCCTGACCTGCCTGGATTACGTGTCCCATGATGACTTCGTCGATCTGAGCTTCCTGGAGAGATTGGGCCCAGTCGTAGTACTGCCGTTCGAGCTCGATCATGCCGGCGCTTGCCAGCGCCCTGGGTGCATAGTTGAGGAGTTCCTTGCTGGGCGCGGGCCGCAACCCCGCGTTCTTGAGGGCTTCCTTGATCACCAGGGCCCCGAGTTCCACCACCGGGACCTCTTTCAGCGAGCCACCGAAAGTCCCTATGGCCGTCCTTGCCCCACTCACGATGACCACTTCTGTCATACTCTGCTACCTCCCGCCTGCCATTCGTGCTAGTGATCCCTGAGAGCGGCGCACGTAGTTCGGGCGCGCCACAACAGCCAGCAATGATACCAGATATCGGTTGTCTTAGCCAGTCGTCGGGCTACTGCGTGCAAGTGGTAGTGCGGCCCGGGAGCCACGGGGACGCCCGGTGTGGAGCGAGCAGCAGGTGGTGGGTAGCAAGTCCGGGTGCCGGGTGGCGAGGCGCTGGCTGGCACGGTCTGGCGAATCGGGTATGGATGGATTGAGTAGCTTCTCCGCCGGGCAAGCTCGGGTACTCTCCCGCACCCGTCACCTGTACTAGGGAAGCAACTGTGGAGGAGCGAGGAGTCAGGGGCCATGACCTGCGCGCACGCTGATCGAGGGAGACGGGGAGCGATCTCATCGCGGTCACAGAGGCTCCCCAAGGCCAGCCCGTGAGCGGGGCGCGCTCCGGTGGGTTATCTGACAACGGCACTGTATCGGGAGGCGACCGCCCGGAAGACGCCAGGCCCGCTACGTGGGCGGGATCCGAACAGACATACGCTCCACCGGGCCGGTCTCCGACCCGTTTGCCCGTCGCGATGCCGGATCGCTGCCTCGATCATTCACCGAGGAGGTCGTTGATGGCCTGCTGGAGATCCTCGATCGTGAAGGGTTTAGGTAAGTGTGGGGCGTCTGCGCGTTCGAGGAATGCGCGCGTGTCGGTGCTGAGGGTGTCACCTGTGGTGAAGATGATGCGCTTCGCCAGTTCCGGATGCGTGGTCCTGACCTTGCGATAGAATCCCTTGCCCCCGAGACCAGGCATTCTCACATCGCAGATGATGATGTCGTACTCCTCACGCTCTAGCTGCTGCAGCGCCTTCTCTGCGGAGTCTATGGCCATGGTCCGGTGGCCCGTATGCTCGAGGATCCGCGCGATCACGTCCAGGATTTCCTCTTCGTCGTCTATGAGGAGGACTCTCCTGGCGGCTTGGGCGGGCGCCGCTTCCCGGCGGGGAGACTGTTCTGGGTGATCAAGGGGATGGGCGACGATGGGTAGCTCGACGGTGAAGGCCGAACCCTCCTCGGGTTGGCTTTCCGCCCATATTCTGCCGCCGTGCTCCTGGACGATACCAAAGGCGATGGACAGTCCCAGGCCAGTGCCCTGGCCGACCTCCTTGGTAGTGAAGAACGGATCGAAGATCTTGCCCACTACGTCTTGCGGGATTCCGGGGCCATTGTCAGCGATCTTGATGCGGATGACTTTGCCGTCCGTTTCTGACCTGACGACCACGCGCCGCGGGCCCGGTGACTCCATCAGGGCCTGGTGGGCGTTGTTCAGGAGGTTGAGGAATACCTGCTGCATCTGCTGCGGGGCCACCATGGTCCAGGGCAGGTGCTCGTCAAGTTCCTTCACCAATTGCACGTTGTCAACCTTGAACTGGTAGGATCGCAGCTCCAACGTGTCTCTCAGAATGCGGTTGACGTCTGCGTATCTCTTCTCGGCCGTTTCCTTGCGAGCGAAGGTCAGGAGGTTCTCAATGATTCGAGCACTGCGCTGAGCCTCTTGGTATATGGTTTGGAGATCTTCTCTTATCTCGGGGCTGACGTCAGCAGCCTGGAGCAATTGCGCATACCCCATGACCGAGGTCAAGGGGTTGTTCAGTTCGTGGGCGACGCCCGAGACCAGTTCCCCGATGGCGGCGAGCTTTTCGGTTTGCAGGAGTTGCGACCGCAAGGCCTTCTCTTTCGTGATATCTCTGACAGTGTGCACCGTGCCCTTGGAATGGCCTTCGGTGTCGAAGATGGGGAAGCTGAAGACGTGCAGAATCTTCCCCAGCTCAGGCTCCTCCATTTCGATCGACGTTGGCTCCCTGGTTCGCATCGCCTGGCGGTGGGGACATGTGGGACTGGAGGGGCCCTCGCAATAGGAGAAGATCTCGAAACAGCGCCTGCCGATCAACTCTTCCAGGGGTCTCTCGAGTATTCCCGCCAAAGCCGGATTCGCCCTGAGTATTCTGAACTCCTCGTCGTAGATTGCTATGCCGTCCTTTATGGCTTTGAACGTGTCTTCCCAGTCCTTCTCACCCTCCGCTGCCTTCTGGAATAGACGTGCGTTTTCGATGACGACTGCCACCTGTCCGGCCAGCGTAGACAGGAAGCGCACAGTGTCGTCGGAAAAGGCTGCGACTTGATCGCTCTCCACGTTCAGGACACCGATGACTCTATTGCCTACCGCCAGCGGTACGCAGACTTCAGAGCGTATGCTCTCGTCAGCCATGATGTAGCGAGGGTCCAGTGATACGTCCGGGACATTCTGCGGCAGTCCGGAGAGGGCGACCCAGCCGGTGATGCCCTCTCCTAGCGCGGTGATGATTCTCTCTCCGACGTCTGGCTCGTATCCCGCGCCGGCCGTTATCTTGAGCTTGTTGTCCTCCTCGTCTATGAGCATCACACCCAGGTTTGAGAAACCCAGCGTGTCGTGCAGGGCTCGGACAATGCGCTCCAAGATCTCGTGTACATCGAGCGTGGAGGTCGCGGCCACAGACATCTCATGCAGGGTGGACAGCTCGTCCAGCCTTGCCCGAGTCCTTTGGTATAGCTGTGCGTTCTGGATGGCTAGGATCGCCTGACCGGCCAGCGCTCTCAGGGAAGCCAGTTCTTCGTCTCCAACCTGTCTTGAGCGACTGGTGGCAGCGCAAAGAGCACCCAATGGCCGGTGGTCGAGCAGCAGAGGTACGGTGACAATGGTACCCACGTCGAGCATGTTCTGGACCGCCAGGGCCTCCCTCGTGTCGCTGATCGACTCGGCCAACTCAGCCAGCCGGTCCGTGATCAAGATGCGACCCTCGCACAGTGCCGCGGCTATGATACCACCCTCACCATCCAGCGGGATTCGTAGCCGCGGCAACTCCACACCTGCCAGGCCTTCGATGTCCTGGAGTTGGGACCTGCTGAGCCCACTGACGGTGAGCTGTTCGACCATCATCGTCTCTGGCTCCACGACGCCGATGGCTGCCACTGAATAACCCAGGCCCTGGACCACGGAATCTGCGATTCTCTGGAGAACCCCGCTCAGGTCGAGAGTGCTCACCAGGGAGGCGCCTGCTTGCTGGATCGCGACCAACTGCCTGTTCATGGCCTGGAGGTCCGCCAGGTGTGACTTGATCTCCTCATAGAGGCGGGCGTTGCGCATGGACACGCTGAGTTGGTCCGCGATGGCTTGCACGGACATCAAGTCTGAGTGATCGAAAGCGTTCACTTGTGCTGAGTGGATGTCCAGCGCGGCCACGACTTGTGCACCGACCTGGATGGGGACCACCAGTTCTGATTTGGTGAATGGTCTGTCTGGGAAGCCCTCCAGGTACCGGGGATCCTGTGCCACGTCGTTGACGATGAGAGGCTTTCCCTCCCTGACCGTCCAACCGATGAGGCCCTCGTGGATGCTCTGACGGTAACCGGGAACGTGCATGTCGCTATCGAGGCCGACGTCTGCCAGTTGAACGATCTCGTCCTTTTCCTCGTCCGTGACGAGGATGGATACAAACTGGTAGTCGAAGGCCTCCTGGATGGCGACTGCTGTCTCTTGGAGCAGTTCGTCCAGGTTGAGGCTAGAGGTAGCCCGTCGCCCGACCCGGTTGATCACATCTAGCTGGACCGCGCGACGTTTCTGCCGTGCATACAGGCGGGCGTTCTCGATAGCCATGGCTACATGGGAACCGATGGTCGTGGCCAGGTCCACTTGCCAGCTTGAGAATCGGCGTGCCTCCGTATTGTAGTCCAGCGCCATAAGGCCGATAATCTCCTCTCTGGTGGAGAGGGGGACCAGCAGGAGGCTCTTCACGCCAAAGGGCTCGATCCACATTGGTGGCAGGCGAGACACGGATTGGGTGTCGAGAACGACCGTCTTCCCTTCTCTGACGACGTCGACGATGACGGGGATGTCATCCACCTTGTTGGCGGTGAGGCTGTTCTTGAAGGCTTCCCATTGCTCGAGGTCAGTGGATCCCGTAGCGAACTGCGACATCATGGGCAGCAGTGTACTGTTGTCCCTGTTGAGGAGCAGGATACTGCATCGCTCGGCCATGCACGCCTGGGCTGTCTTCTGAGCCACTGCTTTCAGCACCTCCATCGGCTCCAGGGTGGAACCGATGGCTTGAGCGATTTCGGTTAACACCGCCAGGTCGTTCGCCCGGCGCTCTTTCTCTGCGAACAGCTTGGCGCTGGCCACGGCGCCTGCCAGGTGGCGTGCGATGAGGCTCAGAAGCTCGAGGTCAAGCGGTGCAAAGGGTTCACGGTGGTCACGAAGCAGGGTCACGGTACCCAGAACGCCCGCCCTGGACAGCAGCGGGGCACACACGAGTGACCGGAACTTCTCTCCTCCCAGGGTGGCTGCGGCTTGGGTGTCGCCTGAGGAAGCATCCACCAGCATCGGGCGCCTGATATCGACGACCTTGCCGGGTGCCTGCTGTCCCACCCTGAGCCGAGGGTAGCGTTGTAGATACTCCGCCGACAGTCCCCGCTGAGTGTACAGTGCCAGTTCCTGCCCGGTTTCGTTGAGGAGATGTATGGCGCCCTTCTCGGCGCGGAGCAACTCCATCGTCCTATCGATGGCCGTGTTCAGCAACTCATCTAGATCGAAGATGCCGCTGAGGGCGGAAACGACGCTGCTCAGCGGCTCAAGGTCTCTGATAAGGTCGGTCTTCGCGTCGAGTGCTGGACCGCTCTCGACACCAGGATCTTTCATCTGCTCGTTCCTCTGGAGAGAGTCATGGCGAGGGGTTGCCCGTGCAACTGTCGGTGAGAGCCTTCAGCTCCTGCAACGATTGCTCTCTGAACCTGCTGAGATTCTTCTCGACGTGCATAGTGTCTTTCTGTAGCGTGTCCGGTGTGACTGCCAGGACACCAGCTCGGGTGTCTCACCAGGCAAGTGTGCCCGCCTCTTTTCCGCGCTGGCTTCGGTCTTGCTCTTCGCCTCGGATCGACTCCAGCCTCCTCGAACAAGAGAGTGTCGTCATGCAGGCCGTTCGGTGGGCCAATCATTCATCAGTCCAACCAACCGCAACTCGCGCCATCGGCCACTGGGAGATGCTCCTCAGGCTTCTCTTCCCAGCAGTTCTGCGACCTTCACCTGCAGGTCTTGCAGCTTTAGCGGCTTGGCCAGGTAGTCATCGGCGCCGGTGTGCAGGATCCTCCGCACGTTCTCTTCAGTGGCGAACCCTGTGATGGCTAGGATCTTGATATGCCGGGTTCCCGAGTCGGTCTTCACCCTTCGACAGACTTCGAAGCCGTCCATGCCCGGCAGCATGATGTCCAGGATGATCAGATCGGGGTTGAAGGTTACGACCTGCTGACCAGCGTCGAAGCCGTCTGCGGCTGTGGCCAGGTCGTACTTGCCTTCCAGGAGCAGCGCACCTTCGATGAAGGTGACCACCGTTGGTTCGTCATCCACGATGAGGATGCGCTTCTTGCTGCGACCTTTGCCAAAGTAGCCTTCGTCTATGAACATGCCGTGGCGTATGAGAAAGTCGCGGAAATCGCTACGCAGGATGCGGTAGTGTCCGCCCGGTGTCGTGAAGACTGGCAACTTCCCAGAGTCGATCCACTTGAGAACCGCTGCGTTCGTAACCTCGCAGTAGCTGGCGATGTCGCCGGTGGTGAGGAACCTCTGTCTTCTCATCCTGTCTCCTGCTCGCCTCGCCAACTGAGGCCGGTTAGCGTTGTTGGCGTTTTGTGTGTTCTTGAAGTTTGCTTCCAGTGTACAGGCATTCGACATGCGTGGCAATAGGAAAAAAGTACCTACTTACCGCGCCGCACGACTGTGGTGTGGCGGGCCAAGACGGAGCCCGCATGGACGCGGGAAGGATGCCTGGCGTCTGGTCTGGCCGAGCATGCCCGGCGTCGCGCCAGGAGGATGACCCGTCGGGTGCGAGCTAGGTTCACTCGGAACGATGCGTGTGAGCCGCTCGCCGCTGCGCCGGGCTACCCCCTTCCTTTCAGGAGCTGTCCGTGTGGCGCAACTCCGCGCCGGCGATTTCTCTCTACCCGTGACCACGGAGGGCGACTCACGCACGTGAGGCTTGATGGCGCAGGAAGGGAGACGAACCGCACGAAGGGCGAGCAACAACCTGAGTCAGGTTCGGGGCACTGAGCGAGGGCGGCGTCCATGCGTTCGCAAGGCGAAGGCGAGACAGCGGCGACCCTTATCCGCCTTTCTCGCGGTTGATATTGAGGAGGGCCTTTACTTCTTCATCCGATGTCTGGTCGAAGACGTTGTAGAACGCTCCTACCGCCCAGAATATCTCGGGAGCGTGCAGACAAACGAGTTCGTCGACCTCCTGTCGCAGGCTCTCGATACTGTCTCTGGGTCCGACGGGAACGGCGAGGATCAACTTGGCTGGCGACTGGCTCCTGATGGCCTTGATAGTGGCGAGGGTAGTAGCGCCGGTTGCCACTCCGTCGTCCGCGAGGATGACTATCTTGCCTGCCAGTTGGGGGCTTGGCCCTTCCCCTCGGTACTCGGCCATCCGCCTGTGGATCTCTTTCTTCTGTCTCTCTGACTCCGCTTCCACGTACTCTTGCGATACGCCGAGCCTCCTCACCAACTGGTGGTCGATGAGCAGTGTTCCGTCGCTGGCCACGGCTCCGATAGCCAGCTCTGGGTTATGGGGTGCTCCGATCTTGCGTGTGATGTAGACGTCGAGAGGGGCACCCAGGGCTTTTGCGATCTCGTGTCCGACCACGACGCCACCTCGGGGAATGCCCAGCACGATCGTGTTGGGCGTCTCCTTGTACGACCCCAGTTCCCCAGCCAGCGCCTTCCCGGCTTCGCGGCGATCTTGAAACAGCATGCTGGCCCCCCTCATCTAATCTATGGCCAACGCCAGTGCTTTCTCCACGGCGTCAGCGGGATCGGTGGCAGGGATCATCCCCTTCATCTCGTCCCAGCCCTTCCTGCTCAATTGCCAGGAGCCCAGCCCCACGACCGGAATTGCCAGTTTCAGGGCGTGTGCGATCTCCGACAGTGTGCCGAAGCCGCCACGGATGGCGATCACCGACTGTCCGGAACTGACCACGATCACGTTCCGTGCTTCTCCTAGGCCCGTCACAATGGGGATGTCAACGTAAGGGTTGGCGTCACCGCGGTTGCGGCCTGGTAGGACACCGATGGTCAGGCCTCCCGCACTTTTCGCTCCGCGGCAGGCAGCTTCCATGACACCACCTAATCCTCCGCATACCAGGGCGGCTCTGTTCTGTGCCACCAACCGCCCCACCTCCTCGGCCAAATTGGCGGTCTCCGTCGAGCAGGAGCCGTCTCCAATCACGGCCACGATCATCCTGGCTCCTCCAGTGGCACGGCCGCCAAGCGCGTGTACCTGGCCCCTGCGGTGGAGAGTTCGCTCTTCATCAAGCTGACGGCGCGCACCTGCATCTCGCCCAGCGAGCCGACAGTCTGCGCCTGGATCAGGTCTCCCAGGCGGCGCCGCTCGCTGTCGGTGACACGCCGATCCACTCGCCCCAAGGTGAGGTGAGGGGTGTACCTCCGCTTCTCTGATGGATATCCCAGTGCTGAGATTCGCTCTTCAACAGCGGTCTGGAGCCGAACCAGTGTTCCCGTATCTCCGTTTACTCCTACCCATATCACATTCGGGCGCCTGGTGGTCGGAAAACAACCAAGTCCCCCAAAGCTGATAGTGAAGGGCATTACACCATCTTTGCCCTGAGTCACGGCGAGGACTATCTCTTGGATTCTGCTCGCCGGCACATCGCCCAAGAACTTCAAGGTGAGGTGTATGCCATGAGGGTTCACCCAGCGCACCGTATCCGCGAGACCCTCGCTCTTCAGGGATCGCTGAATGAGGCTCAACTGGTGTCTAATCTCCTCGTCGAGCTCTATGGCCACGAAACTCCTGATCTGTCCCATTCTCGTACCGTTCGCATTATAGCACACCAGTTTCTCTGTCTTCAAACCCCTCTGTGATTGGCAACTCACGTGCTCCGTCCCGGCCCACGCCTCCGCCAGTATCTCTCGGCAAACCCCTCTTCGGAGCTGACCGCCCGTGCGTACCCACGCACACGTTGGGCCATGGCTGTTGAGTTGCCAAAGAGGCCGGCCATTTGCGACTGATAGGCGGAGATCGCCTCAATCTTGGCTCGCAGACACGCCTCGTCGAATGGTTGCAGTTCTGACTCCCACCCTCGGGTTCTTAGTGCCTCCAGCGCGCTCGTGAGAGCGCCGGGCCTGTCAACGTAGGGATAGTCCTCGTAGAATACGACCTCGGCGGGGTGAGCGTGCAGAGTGAGCAGCGCATTCCTGACCAACTGGTGATCCACGTGATGCCCCACGGCGAGCGGTGCGTAGACTATCGAGTCCTGAGACGAGCTTACGTCGAAGATGGCTGCCGCAACCTCAGACCGGAGATCACCATCTGCGGGATGGAGAGAACCGAACAGTTCCTCGTCTGTATGGTAGAGGGAGGAACGGCCATGGTAACGGTAGATGGCGTCTGGATAGCCAAGATGCAGGCACCCTGCGCCCAGAAGGTCCAGGGCTCTTCGGTCCTCTTCACCTCGCCTGGCTACTGGAGAGGGGTCGTTTCCCCATCGAGCATGCATCCGGGCGGCGAATTCGGAGAGGTCTCCGCGTCGCGGGGCACCGGCAAAGATGGTGACTACCAGCACTTCTGTCCCCCCGAGGACCTGTCGGCGGATCAGCCCGCCGCAGGACAAGGCGGCATCATCCAGGTGTGGCGACAGATAGAGGGCTCGTTTGCGCATGTCCGGGGTCCCCAACAGGCAAGGGTATCACACCCCGCTCTCGGCGGCCACAGGTGTGGCCGACGGGGCGCGTATGGAGAGGCGCCAGTCGGGGCAAGGGTGGATCACCCTTGGCTGGAGGCTGCAACCTGCGCAGCTCCTGGCAGAGAGGCTGACCATGATCGCGCCCCCGCTTGGTCCCGCTCTCCGCTTGACTTTATCGCAAAGCGTGGTAACATTTTGCACAAAAAGCGCGGAGGCTCTGGTAGAGGTGAAGAGGACTTGGCTCGCGATTCTGGTGGTGGTGATGGTATTGCTCACGGCCTGCAGCGCTCCTGAGGTTCCCCCGCCCCCGTCAGGGATACCTTCTCCCCGGCCGCGGGGTACCGACACGCCAACGCCAGCGAATGACGAAGAGGCCGTAATGCAACTTCTGAACGCTGAGGCAGAGGGAGTTGTTTCCCAGGACATCGATCGCCTGATGGAGATCTGGCACCAGGACGGCGTGGTGACCGACGCCAACCATACTCCGGACAACCCGTCCGATGATCGAGTTTGGAGTGGCATTGCTGCGATTCGTGAGAGATACGTGAACGAGGTTTTCCCGTCGGCTCCTAGTGCGGTGACGCACCCTGATGCGGAAGTGACCATCGAGGGTGACACCGCCACGGCTTTCAGTACCAGCACGATAGGAATCGACCACGCACCTGGGGGCGACAGGTGGACCTTTGCGCGGAGCGATGGCCGTTGGTGGATCACCAGCCTGACCTTCAATCTCGAAGTGCAGTAGTCCTGGCGAAGGCATCACTGGTGGCCCAGTGAGGACTGTGTGGCGGTGGGGAACGTGATCGCTCCCGACCGCCATTTTGTCCAGGAGACCCGTTTCGAAAGGAGAGGCAGCGAACGGTGCGCGACCTAGACCGGATAATCAGAGTCGCTCGAGGGGAGGAAGAGGCCGACCTGTTGGTGAAGAACGCTCGGCTCGTCAACGTGCTCTCAGGCGAGATTCACGAGACGGACGTCGCTGTGGCTGGCAATCGCGTTGTGGGACTGGGGGAGTACGAGGGCAAGGAGGTCCTGGATTTGCAGGGTTCCTACGTGTGTCCCGGCTTCATCGACGGCCATGTCCACATCGAGAGCTCCATGCTGCGTATCCCCGAGTTCGCCCGGGTAGTGGTGCCCCACGGGACGACCACGGTCATCGCCGATCCCCACGAAATAGCCAACATCCTTGGCCTGGACGGCATCTTCTACATGATGGAATCGAGCAAGGGCAGTCCTCTAGAAGTGTACTTCACGCTGCCTTCATGCGTGCCATCCACCGAACTGGAGACCGCCGGCTCCCGGCTGATGTCCTACGATCTATCTCCGCTGCTCCGGGAGGACTGGGTGGTTGGCGTGGCGGAGATGATGAACTACCCAGGCGTGCTGGACAGGAACGGAGATGTCCTGGCGAGGATAGCCATCGCCGGAGGCAAGCGAGTGGACGGACATGCGCCGCGCCTGTCTGGGAAGGACTTGAACGCCTACATTGCTGCGGGCATTGCCTCCGACCACGAGAGCAGCTCCCTCGAGGAGGCCAGGGAGAAGCTACAACGGGGGATGTACGTCATGATCCGCGAGGGCAGCGTCGCCAGGAACATGGAGGCCTTGCTGAAGCTGGTGACCCCTGAGAACGCGCACAGGTGCATGTTGGTCAGCGACGACAACGATCCGGCACATCTGCTCCAGGATGGGCACATGGATCACATAGTAAGGAAGGCCGTGGGCTTGGGACTGGAGCCTGTGCTGGCAGTCCAGATGGCCACCATCAACGCTGCCGAGTACTTCGGACTCCGGGACCTGGGCGCCATCGCCCCTGGCTATCGGGCAGACATGGTGGTGTTCGACGACTTCGAGAGCCTCCGGATCGAGAAGGTCTTTCGCGGTGGTCGCCTGGTCTCTGAGGCCGGCGAGATGCTGGACATGGGTGGCGAGCGGCGGCCCGTTCCTCTGAGGGGTACCGTGAACGTATCCTGGATAGAGTTAGAGCACTTTCGCGTCCCCGCGGGAGGCACGAGAGCCAGAGTGATCGAGTTGACACCGAACCCATTGGTTACTAAGCAGGTCGTGTGCCCCGTCAAGACGAACGACGGGGTGGCTGTATCAGACGTAGAGCGAGACATGCTGAAGCTGGCCGTCATCGAGAGGCATCTGGCGTCAGGCAACACGGGTCTGGGTTTTGTCAGAGGCTTTGGGCTGAAGCGTGGGGCGTTGGCGTCTTCCGTGGCTCACGATTCCCACAACATCATCGTAGTGGGAACGAATGACGAAGACATGATGACCGCTGCGGTGCAAATCGTGAAGATGCAAGGGGGCCTGGTCGTGGCTGCTGAGGGAGAGGTCCTGGCCACCGTGCCCTTACCGATAGCCGGCTTGATGTCCGAGAAGTCGGCGAAGGAGGTGAGGATCGAGGTGGAGAATGTCGAGAAGGCTGCCCGAGATCTCGGCTGTACGGTCTCCACCCCCTTCATGGCGATGTCCTTCCTGGCTCTGCCGGTCATACCCCGATTGAAGCTGACGGACAAGGGTCTGGTGGACGTGAAGAAGTTCGGTTTCGTACCCCTCTTCCTCGACAACTGATCGGGGAACCCATCGGAGGGGTGCTCACCAGTCCGGCCACACGGCAGGCGGATCCGGAACGATCTGACCGGCCATCGCTCCGTTTCTCCGCCGCAGAATGCGTCCCCACAGGCTCAGATCATGGCCCGTCAGGTGTCAAGAAGGCCAGAGCTACTCCCTGCCCATTCCTTGCCTGCGGAGGAGCGCATGGCCTCTAACAGATGGGACACTAGGGCGGTTCCAGGCCATGCTGATCGAGGAGGGTTGCGTCCGCGAGGACAGCCTGGGTGGGTGCATCCGCCACTACTCGCCCCCGATCCAGGACTACAGTACGAGGTAGCAACTCGTCCACCAGTCGAATGTCGTGGGTGGCCACGATCATGGCTTGAGGCAGCGACCCGAGGAGGCGAATCAGACCTCGCCTCGCGCGGGGGTCCAGTTCGCCGGAAGGCTCGTCGAGGGCGAGGATCGCTGGTCGCATCGCCAGGACAGTTGCTATGGCTACACGCTTTTTCTCCCCCAGACTGAGATGGTGTGAGATGCGACTCCGGAAATCTTCCATCCCCACTTCGGCCAGGGCCCGGTCTACCCGGCTTCGCACTTCCTCCTCATCCAGATTCATGTGCAGGGGACCAAAGGCGACGTCCTCGAACACAGTCGGGGAGAAGAGTTGATCGTCTGGATACTGGAACACCAGCCCTACTTGGCTACGGACCAGGCCCAAGTTTCCATCGCCCACTTCTTGCCCCATGATCCGCACCGAACCCTGTCCTCTGAGAATGCCGTTGAGATGAAGCAGCAGTGTGGACTTGCCGGCGCCGTTAGGTCCGACGAGCGCCACCTTCTCCCTCTCGCGGATGATCAGGTTGACGCTGTCCAGAGCCTGTCTGCCGTCCGGGTAGCTGAAGCTGACATCAACCAACTCTATGACGGGCTGCGCCTTCCACTCGGCCGCCTGGGGGAGGTCGCCCACCGCCAACTCGCTCCCCGGGGTGCGCGCTGGGCACTCAAGTGCAGCAACCATCTCAGTGTCCTCTCAGGGGAAGACTCAGGCTCACCACCGCCAAGAGGTAGGCCAGGAAAGCACCAGTGATGACGAGATCACCGGGTCCCAGCTCTCGTGATCTCATGGTGCGGATCTCGCCCTGGAAACCTCTGGAGATCATGGCGGCGTAGATGCGTTCGCTCCGCTCGTAGCTCCGCAGAAACAGGGAGCCAATCATGCCTCCCAGCACTCTTGCTCTCCAGAAGAGGCTTCCTCCGGCGACGCCCTCCGGGCTGGCACTGCGCGCTTCTCTGGCGCGGTGCAGACGCAGGGCTTCGTCCGCGATGATAAAGAGGTAGCGATACATGAAGGCAACCACCGACACGAGTACTCTGGGGACCTTGAGCGACCTCATCGCGGCCACCAGGTCGGGGAAGGTGGTGGTGGTAACGAGGGTGGTGGCCATGAGCACCGACAACCACGCTTTGGCTAGAATGCTGACGAAGGCGATGATTCCCTCGTAGCTGATGGTGACAGTCCACCAAGCCAGTGGGAGGGCGGCGATCTTCGTCCCCTCTTGGGTGAAGATCAGGGTCAGCGCCGCCAGGGCGAAGGGAATGGCGACCAGGGATCTCTTGAGGATCAGTGATGGCTGGACGCGAGACAATCCGACCACGAAGCCTATCGCCAGCAGGAACAGAGCGTAGGATAGCCAAGCCCCCGCTGGCGAAGCGGTAATGGCCACAACGAAGGCCAGGGTGAGGATCAGTTTGATCCTGGCATCGAGGCGATGTATGGGACTATCAGTTTCCTGATAGACATCCAGCACTTGAATGTGGGTCAAGAGTGCTCCAAAGTGCGCGGTTGGCGCGATTGGGAGACTCGCCTGGAAGACCAATCTCCCGGTCGTGGCCACCGGTTGACTTATTGAGGCTTTCCTTCAGTCGAACGGCCTTGGAGGGCATAGCCTGCTCCCATAGCCACGCCGAAGACGACGAGCACACCGATGATGCCCGCCAGGATGGTGGCCAGCCCTTCGCTCGACACGCCCGGCAGAACGTAGTCGGGAATGATCTCATAGACAGGTTCTGTCTGCAGTTGCAGGAAACCTTGGTCTTCCGCCACCCGCTCCAAGCCATCCGGCCAACCAGACGCCAGAGGAGAGATCAGGGTGACGCCCAGGGCGATGATGAGGCCGATGATCCACCATTTCTTGCTTCGCATCAGGGACCTCCCTACTTCGCGGATGGTCGGGACGCAACGAGGTCGCGTCTCGTCGCGGTGATAAATGCCAGTGCGCCCACGGTGATCAACCCCTCCCCCACTCCGATCAGGGCATGTACGGCACACATGGCGGGCAGGGCGACTTGTATCGGTGAGGAGCCGGACAAGCCGAGTTCGACGGCGCACACCGTAGCGGCCGCAAATACCGAGACCCAGGCCGCCGCGAAAGCGCTCGCCAGACTGGCCCATGCTCTGTCGCCCAGCACGCGCCGCGCACCCACGTACAGGTAATAGCCGACGAGGCAGGCGATCACAGCCATGTTGAGGATATTGGCCCCCAGTGCGACCAGCCCGCCATCCTGGAAGAGAAGGGCCTGGACCAGGACGACGGAGGTCATGACCAGCATGGCTGCCCAGGGCCCCAGCAGGATGGCTGCCAGAGCACCGCCAATGAGATGCCCTGACGTGCCACCAGCCACGGGGAAGTTCAGCATTTGAGCGGCAAAGATGAAGGCGGCCATGACACCCATCAGGGGCACCTGTTTCTCTCCCAGTTGCCGGTTCGTGCGCATCACAGCATACGCGAGGGCCGCAATGGATAGCAGCCAGGCCATTCCCGCGATCGTCAGAGAGAGAAAGCCATCGGGAATGTGCATCGCTTCGGGCAGCAACTGAGGGATGAGCCACGAGATACTAGAGATACTAACGATCATGATTACTTCCTCCCTTCTCGTTCGATGCGTCGTCGTTGCAATGGGCGCCAGTCATGTGCTGACGCTGGAAGAGCCGTGGACCGCCACATGTCGTGCAGCGGTGGTGCTCCGCTAATCCTCGCTAGCCGGGCCGGCGTCTCTCCGGCAGGCGCTGCAAATGCCGAAGATGGCCAGGTGCTCGATCTCGGCGTGAAAGTCGTATTCACGCTCCGTGAAGGCCCTCACGGGATCCAGGAAAGAATCCGGGAAGTCGAGTATGGTGCCACAATCAGTGCAGATCAAGTGATGGTGGCGGCCCTTGCTCAATAGCTCGTACTGTGCATGCCCCCTGCCCAACTGCGTCTCACTGACGAGGTGCAGCGTCTTCAGCAGGTCCAGAGTTCGATACACGGTAGAGATGTCCAGATAGGGATATGCAGTGCGGACAGCCTCGTGGATTCCCTCTGCGCTGATGTGTCCCTCACAGTCGGCGATGGCTTCGAGGATCATCATGCGCTGCGGGGTGAGTCGATATCCTATCTGCTGCAGAGCCTCGACGACTTCGTGATGATGGCTCATGATGCCTCCAATTTGCTATCATCAGTATACCGTAACCGCTGTCAATTGTCAAGTGCAACTTATATGCAGAACCCATCATCTCGCATTAGCGGCAGGCGAACAGGCTACTCGGTGAGCATGGACCGGGGTCTGGTGCCACAGGGACGGCTCTGTGGGGACAGTCGAGGGGCAGTTCTAAGCGGTTTCCGTCAGCCTGTCCAGTGCCGCTGCGATGAGACCGGCTTCCTCCACCAGCTCACTGGCCCCTTCGAAGACTGCAACGCCTTTCATGTCGGCTTCGATAGCGCTCGGGCTATAGGGGAGAAAACCCAGGATGGGGAGGTCAGGGCCGTGTTTCTGGATGAAATCCTGGTCCCTGGCGTCGCGGACCGAGTTCCCAACCAGGTAGAGGCGAGGGATGCCAATGTCCTGTGCCAGCTTCTGAATCAGTTCAGCCG
Source organism: Anaerolineae bacterium (assembly GCA_034411995.1). Lineage (GTDB taxonomy): Bacteria > Chloroflexota > Anaerolineae > UBA7937 > B3-Chlor > JAUVXJ01. The sequence goes on from DAOUME010000005.1 coordinate 141,998, forward strand.
TCTGGAGGCTTCGGCGACCTGGTTCGACAACGATCAAGAAGGCGTCCACAGCCTGGGCTGTGGCACGACCCAGGTGTTCGACGCCAGCCTCCATGTCCATGATCACTTCTTCTTGGCTGGACCGATCCAGCAACAGGTGAGTGACCAACGTCTTCAGGAGCACACTCTCAGGGCAAATACAGCCACCGCCGCCCTTTTTGACAGTGCCCAGTTGCAGCAATCTGATGCCTCGATACTGTGCGCTGAAGCGCTGGGGGATGTCGTCGACTCGGGGGTTCATCCTGAACCACCCACCCATGCCGCCAGGTTTGGCGCCGGTGCGCTCCTCGATGAGCTCGTCCATCTCGGCGATGGGCGTGATCTGGGCTACGAGCTCGGCGGGAAAGCCCAGAGCCCAGGCCAGGTTGGGGGACGGATCGGCGTCGATGACCATGACCCTACGGCCCTGTTGAGCGTAGGTGTACGCCAACAGACTGGTGAGGGTAGTCTTGCCCACGCCGCCTTTCCCGGTCACTGCTATCTTGGACACTAGTCCTCCTTGCCTCGCGCGACTGTGTGCGCCTTGCCCAAGCTCCAGGATTCAGAGCAGGCTCTTGAGGGAATCGAAAGCAGCTTCGACTGCTCGCCGGGCAGGCGATTCCGCCGGCAACTGAACGAGGGGGCGGCCCACACTGTCGTACTCCGCCACCAGCGGGTCCAGCGGAATGACCCCGGCCAGTTCCAGTTGCTTGTCTCTGATAAACTGTTCGAGGGGCGGTGCGAGAGCTGGCTCTCCCTCTTCGTTCGTCGGCACGCGGTTCACCATCAGGCGGATATGGCCCACCCGGCTCTTGAGTTCGTGTATGAGCTGGGCAACCCTCTCGGCGGTCGCCAGGCCCCTGATGGTGGGATCGGAGATGACGAGTAATAGATCCACATCCTGGGTGGTGCGTCTACTCAGGTGCTCGAGCCCGGCTTCGTTGTCCATCACCACGTAGCTATAGGACTTGGAAAGCCGATCGATCGATTGTCGGAGCATGTTGTTGGCAGCGCAGTAGCAGCCAGGTCCCTCGGGGCGTCCCATGGCGAGGAGATCGTAGCTATCTTCTTCCACCAGGGCCTGGTTGACTCTGAGTTCGAGGTATTCTGGCTTGCTCATGCCCGAGGTGAAGGTGCCTGAGCTTACTTGCTGCGAGGTATCCTCGCGGATGTCGCCCACTGTCTCTTCGACGGAGGTGCCCAACGTGAGGTCCAGATTAGTGCTGGGATCGGCGTCGATAGCCAACACCGGTCCTCGACCCCGGTCAATGAGGTATCCTATCAGTAGGGCCGACACCAGGGTCTTCCCCGTGCCGCCCTTTCCAGCCACCGCTATGATTCTTGCCATGCTGATTTCGTCCCGAAGCCTTTCGCCGAGTTGCCGCCCTGGAACCTCCGTGTCACTCGATGAGGTCCGCCGGCGGCGCACGCACTAAGAGTCATCCTGCACGATAGTGTAGCTGCTGGTCACCTCGGCTGTCCCAGCGATGGTGGCGCGGATCGAACAGTACTTCTCTTCTGAGAGCCTGATGGCTCGCTCGATCGCTTCCCTGGAAAGCCCGGAACCGTGCATCCTGTACTCGATGTGGATCTGGCGATAGACCCACGGAGGGTCGGCATCTTGCTCTCCCGTCAACTCGATTTCCAGCCCCGCTAGATTCTGGCGACTCTTCTGGAGAATGGAGACCACGTCCACCCCGGTGCATCCGCCGAGCGCTACCAGTAGCATTTCCGCGGGTTTCATTCCGGTGGCGTTCTCTTGGTCCTGGGTGGACATGACCACGCTGTGCCTGGTACTGTCGGTGCCGACAAACTGTTGCTTTCCCGTCCACTTGACCGTTGCCTGGGCCACAATCTCCTCCGTGAGGTCTAGCAATCTGGTCCTGCTACGTCCGCAAGAGGGACTCTGACTAGTAGTAGAGTACTATTGACTCTGCTCACCCCGTCAATATAGAATGGAGAAGAGAATCGATCTTCTCCTTCATACTTCCTCCTTAGCCGAGAGACGAGGTGCTGGAACCTCGCCTCTCGTCTTTTGGGCACGAGTCATGATGGCCATGTGCCGGTTCAAAGTTGAGTCAGACAGAATCGGCGCTCACCTGTTGGGCTTTGGACATCGGCGCGCTCGGCAGCTCGTCAATGCGGTGAGCCGCTCCTCGTCCCTCATGTCGCACGAACCGGATCCCGCTGCGTCGAGGACCTTCGCACAGAGGGCCGTAGCCGATTCAGGGGCAAGCAGGCCCCGGGCCTCGAAATCTGTCGCTTGCCCTACTCTACCTTGTAGACCGTGTCGCCGGGTCGGGCTTTCTCATCCAGCTTGATGGCGATCTCCTGGCCAGCCTGGGCCTTCTCTATGGGTTGGTGTTCCACCTGCATGGAAGCCACCTGCTGTTGAAAGTCCCGGCCGCCCCCCGTGACACGGATGACGTCTCCTAGTTGTATCGACCCGGTCAGCTCGATGACGGCGACCCCAATCTTCGAGAAGTAATTGGTTACTCTACCGGTTTCCTTCTCCGCCATTGCTAAAAGCCTCCCTTCACGCTGGACTCTCACTCGCCCGCGGTCACTGAATCCAACTCTCACGTCTCGTCGCCCGGAAACCTACGTGTGTCACCGCTGCCGCTGCTGTGAACTTCGACTCTGCAGTATACACCGAGTTCAGGTGTGGGTGTTCGGCTCGATCACGGCCACTCAGTGGACGGGTCTACCGGTGGCTGGCTTACGGCGTGCCGAGGTCTTCAACGCTGACGTCTCTGTACTTGTCCCCTTCTTCGACGAGCATGATGGGGATGCTGTCTCGAATGGGGTACTTACGACGGCAGTCAGCGTTGGTGCAGACCAGCCAGCTCTCCTTGACGAGCTCCACTCTGGTCTTGCACGCAGGACACGCCAGAATTTGCAGCAAGTCGTCACTGATCACCTCAGTGTCTCCTTTCCATTCCCTACAAGGCGTACCGCTTGCCAATAGTATAGCATACGCCAGGGCCAAGGCCAAGCGTGACTACGTGGAGTGAGCAACGATGTCCGGGTTCCATGCCGACGTCAGGGCCAAGAAGGGGAACGGGTGCTCATGGGCTCCTTCCCTCAGGATGTGCTGTCTCCATGGTGGAGCGCCTGTGCGCTTGCCCGCAACGGTACTATATGATATGATATAGTCGATATATGGACAAAGCACGTCCTCAGACTGGGCAGGGGGTGCCAGGTTGTGCCGAGCCGTGCGCGCCGGGCCCCTGCGCGGGATGAAGAGGACGGAAGCCCTAACCGAGAAAAGGAGTACAAGCATGGCTGTAGTAGAAATGAAGGAGCTGCTGGAAGCGGGCGTGCATTTCGGCCACCGCATCAAGCGATGGCATCCGAAAATGCGTTCCTACATCTTCACCGAGCGGAATGGCATTCACATCATCGATATCCAGCAGACTGTGGAGCGACTCGGGGCCGCCACCGAGTTGATCAGGGAGGACATCAGTGCCGGCGGCCTGCTGCTGTTCGTGGGCACCAAGAAGCAAGCACAGGACAATATCGCGCTTGCGGCTCAGAGGTGTCGCATGCCGTATGTCAACCAGCGCTGGCTCGGTGGCACACTGACCAACTATCGTACCATCCGGCAGCGCATTGACTACCTGATCGACCTCGAACAGCGACTGGAAAGAGGTGAGTTCCAGGGGCTGACCAAGAAAGAGGTGCTCGACCTCGAGCGGAAGATGGCCAAGCTCAACCGCAGGCTGGGAGGCATCAAGAACATGGATCGCTTGCCCAGTCTGGTGTTTATCGCCGACGTCAGGCGCGAGCAGATTGCCGTGAAGGAAGCTAACAAGCTTGGCATTCCTATCATCGCTATGGTGGACACCAATTGCGATCCCACCCCGATCGATCACGTGATCCCCGCTAATGACGATGCCATCAGGTCTATCAAGCTGATATCCAACAAGCTGGCCGATGCCGTGGTCGAGGGTCAGCAGATTCGAGCAGCGCTCATGGCTGAGGAGGAAGAGGAGAGCGCCGAGCTGGCGGAGGAGTGGGGTGAGTTTGAGAAGGAAGGCGAGGAGGCCCTGGTAGCGGAGGAGTTCACCGCCACCGGGGAGACACCTCAGAGTGAGAACGAGAACGTCGGTGCTGAGGGTGCCCTGGAGCGTGAGACAGCAGCGGGCGCAAGTGACTCCGCTCAGGGGGCCGATTCCGAGAACGCCGATGATACAGACGAGGGAACATAGATGGCTATTACTGTTGACATGGTGAAGCAGTTGCGAGAGCGCACCGGCGCAGGTGTCCTGGATTGCCGGAATACCCTTGAAGAAGTGGAGGGAGACTTCGACGAGGCGGAGAAGCTGTTGAAAAAGAAGGGCCTGGCCATCGCTGCGAAGAAGGCGGGGCGCGAGGCCAAAGAGGGGCTCGTGGAAGCCTATGTCCACGGTGGAGGCAAACTCGGCGTACTCCTGGAGCTGAATTGTGAGACCGATTTCGTAGCGCGAACCGATGATTTTCGAGAGTTGGCGCACGATTTGGCCATGCAGGTAGCGGCAACGGACCCACACTACGTGGACCAGAAGGACGTTCCCGCAGAGGTGATCGAGAGGGAGCGGCAGCGGCAGCGGGAACAAATCGAGGGCCATAAACCCGAAGAGGTCATGGAGAGGATCCTGGAGGGCAAGCTGAAGAAGTACTACGAGGAAGTCTGTCTTCTGGAGCAACCTTTCATCAAGGACGAGGGCGTTGCTGTTCGTGACCTGATAGCGGGCAAGATAGCGAAGTTGGGAGAGAATATCAAAGTCCGGCGCTTTGCACGGTTCCAGTTGGAGGGAGAATAGGGGCCTGGCAGACCGGCGGTGCGTGCCTCGATGATAGCTTGGCGGGAGAACGCGACCCTGGTTTCCGCCGGGCGGACGGCGCACGGCCCGAGGACCGCAGCAGGTTGTCGTGAGTGAGCGCGAGTTGAAATACCAGAGGATACTGCTCAAGCTTGGGGGCGAGGCACTCGCTGGTGCGGAGGGTTACGGCATAAACGCCGACCGCCTGCGAGAGGTGGCCTCGATCATCAAGGAGGTCAAAGACACTGGCATCGAGATGGCTATCGTCATCGGTGCCGGGAACATCTGGCGTGGGCAGGAAGGCATCGCGCAGGGCATGGACAGATCGACAGCCGATCACATGGGCATGCTGGCTACAGTGATCAACTCCCTGGCGATGCAGGACGCTCTGGAGAACATCGGGGTGACCACGCGAGTGCAGACGGCCATCGAGATGCGTGCAGTGGCCGAGCCGTACATCAGGCTGCGCGCCATTCGGCACCTGGAGAAGGGCCGCGTGGTGATCATGGGAGCCGGTACTGGCAATCCATACTTCACGACAGACACGGCAGCGGCCTTGAGAGCCATGGAGGTGGATGCCGAGGTCCTGATCAAGGCCACCAAGGTGGATGCCGTGTACGACATGGATCCCAAGGTGAACGCTCACGCCAAGAAGCTGGAGCGACTGACCTACCTCGAAGCGCTGGAGCTGCGAGTCGGTGTGATGGACAGCACAGCCATATCCCTCTGTATGGAGAACGACTTACCCATCATCGTCGTCAACCTCTGGGCACCAGACAGTCTGGTAAGGGTCGTTCGAGGCGAGAACCTGGGCACCCTGGTCTCCGCCAGTTGACAATCGGTGATCTGAAGGATGGGGGCCTCAATGATCGATGACGTACTGAAGGAAACCGACGATCGGATGAAGAAGAGCATCGAGGCTCTGGAGAATGACCTGGTCAACATAAGGACAGGAAGGGCGTCGCCCGTATTGGTGGAGCGGCTTCAGATCGAGTATTATGGAACAAACGTTCCCCTCAACCAGCTAGCCACGATCTCCGTGCCAGAACCGCGGCTCCTGGTGATTCGTCCCTACGATCCGTCATCCTTGCCTCAGATTGAAAAGGCCATCCTCAAGTCCGACCTGGGACTGACCCCCGCGAATGACGGCAAGGTCATCCGTCTGTCCGTGCCGCGATTGACGGAGGAACGCCGTCTAGAGTTGGTCAAGATGGTGCAGAGGCGAGTCGAGGAAGCCCGAGTGTCGGTCCGCAATTGTAGACGCGATGGATTGCAGGATCTGCGAGACCTGGAGAAGGAGAAGGTCGCCTCAGAGGATGAGTATTACCGCGCTAAAGAGAAGATGCAGGACTTGACCGATCAGCGCGTGGAAGAGATAGATGAAATAGGAGTGGTCAAAGAAAAGCAGATCATGGAAGTCTAGGCCGAGAATGGACCTTTCCGAGCCTCTGTCATCCATACCATATCACGTCGGCATCATCATGGACGGAAACGGCCGATGGGCGCGACAGCACGGTCTGCCCAGGATCGAAGGACACCGCGCTGGAACCGAGAATATCCGGCGGGTTCTGCAGGCCTGCGGCGAGTTTGGGATCAAGGTCGTCACCATCTATGCGTTCTCGACCGAGAATTGGTACCGGCCTCGCGAAGAAGTGAGGGGGTTGATGGGGATCCTGGAACGGGTTCTCGAGAGCGAGGTCCGGAACCTGCATGAACAAGGTGTGAAGCTGCGCCACATGGGGGAGCTGGAGGGACTCCCTGACAACCTTCGAGGAGCTGTGGTGGACGCCATCGAGTTGACCAAGAACAACGACCGGCTGATTCTGAATGTGGCCTTCAACTATGGCGGACGGTCTGAGATAGTCCGCGCGGTGCAGAGGCTCCTGGAGGAGAAAGTCCGCCCCGAAGAGGTTGATGAGGAGTTGCTCGGCCACTATCTGTACACGGCCGGATTGCCCGACCCAGACCTGATCATTCGCACCGGTGGCGAGATGAGGCTCAGCAACTTCCTCATCTGGCAGTCTGCCTACGCGGAGTACTACTCCACGCCCACGTTTTGGCCGGACTTCGACAAGGAGGAGCTCAACAAGGCACTGCACGCCTACGCTCAGCGAGAGAGGCGCTTTGGCAGGCTGAAGGTGTAGATTGTCCGTTCTCAGCCGTCGCATCACAAGCGGAGTGGTCTACGGGCTCATCAGCCTTTCGGCGGTGTACCTCGGTGGTGTGCCGCTTCTTGGAGCGGTGCTGGCCATGTCTCTCCTGGCCGGGCGTGAGTATCAGCGGATGATGGCGCACGGTGGCTACCGGACCTTCTACGTTTTGCAGTTTGGTCTGACGGCGTTCCTCATCCTTGGGGTTGCCTTGCTATCGGCAAGCCAGGTTCTCGGCGGGCTGGTCCTGATCCTCATCGGTTCCCTCAGTTGGCAAGTGCTCCGAGCAACCCGGGGAGAGCAGCCGCTTGCCGGCTGGTCTCTGACCGTGGGCGGAGCCCTGTACCTGGGCCTGCTACCATCCTACTTCGTGAAACTCAGGGATCTTACAGGAGGGTTAGGATGGATGATTCTGGCTCTCGCGGCCGCCTGGAGCTGCGATAGCTTTGCGTACATCTTTGGCAGACTCTGGGGTAGCCACGGTTTTTTCTCCGGAGTCAGCCCGCGTAAGACCTGGGAGGGAGCACTGGCTGGGTGGTTCGGAGCCGCGGCCGTGATCCTGATTCTCGGCCAACTGTTGGGCATGTCCGCCCTCTGGTCTCTGGGCTTTGGGCTGGTGGTGCCGCTGGCCGCCATCTGCGGCGACCTTGTGGAGTCCATGATCAAGCGACAGACGGGGGTCAAGGACTCAGGGGGATTGGTGCCTGGACACGGTGGAATGCTGGACCGTGTGGATAGCTTGTTGTTCGCAGTTGTTGTCGCTTACTACTACGTGACTCTCGCGCGGGGAGGTTAGCCGAGAATTGTGGTGTGGTCGTGAACGAGCTGGATTGAAGGCCACCGCTGGCGGGGGGAGCTCTACCCGGGAGATGCGGAGCGAGTCATGCACGGCGTGACCCTTACGGGTGTCCTGTCGGTGGGCAACCTGATACTGTCGGCCACCAACGTCATCGTTGCCTTCTCGCTATTGGTCTACATTCTCAGCCACAACCTGCGCAGTTCGGTGGCGCGGGCGTTCTGCGCGTTGCTGGCTTTCGTCACCGTCGTCCACGCGGCTGACGTGATCGTCATCAACGTCCAAGACGAAGCCACGAGCTTCATGTGGTTGAAGTTCCAATGGCTGGGTATCGCCTTCATACCGGCTGCTTATCTCCACTTTTCCGACGCTGTGCTGAGAACCACCAACTCGTTTTCCCGTCTACGTCGGGGCCTGGTGGTGGCAACCTATCTGTTCGGCACCGTTCTGGTGCTACTGACCGCCTCCACGTCGTTACTGGTGAGGGACGGTGTGGATACCTCGTGGGCGGTCTATTTCCAGGCCGGGCCTCTGTTCTGGGTCTTCTCCGTCTACTTCTTCCTGGTCACGGCTATGGGTGTGCTGAACATCGAGCGGGCTCGCCGCAGAACGGTGACTTCGACGTCGAGGCGACGGATGACCTACCTGGCCGTATCGTTCGCCGCACCCGCACTGGGCGTGTTCCCATATATGCTGCTCGCGAGTCTGCCAGATTACTTCTCAGCGAACCCGTTGCTCTTCATCGCGCTGGTGGGCAATCTCGGTATCGCCTTGATGACGGTGGTCCTCGCCTACAGCGTGGCCTTCTATGGAGCTTTGACGCCGGACAGAGTAGTGAAGCGCAGCCTGGTGAACTACTTGCTGCGGGGGCCCCTGGTGGGAATCTGCTTGCTGGCATTGATGCTGGTTGTCCCCAGGGTGGAGAGTATTCTGGGACTGCCGCGCGACACCGTACTCGTCTTCGCGGTAGTGGTGGGCATAGTCTTGCTGCAGGTGCTCATCAGCGTCGCTACGCCGTTCGTCGATCTCCTCATCTACCGGCGTGATAGTGCTGAGATAACGTGGATACGGGAGCTGGACACGCGCCTGCTCACCACCACAGACCTATCTCAGCTCTTGGAGAACATCCTGGCTGCCTTCTGCGATCTCTTGCGAGCGGAGAGCGGATTCGTGGTCACCAAGCGAGAGGGCATGGCCAATCTACAGGCGGTCTGTGGACCACGAACGGTGGCCATGCGGTTTGTCAGGGAGTCCGATCTGGAAGGGCTGGCTCAGTTGCTGGCCGAAGGCAACGGAGAGGGGTCGCAGGAGCGAGTGCAGGACTTGTTCAGCGAACAGGGCGACTACTGGCTTCTGCCGCTTCGCACTCGGTCGCGAGAGCAGATCCTGGGCATTCTGGGTGTCACAGCAAGCTTTCAGCGATGGGAGTTGACGGAGAAAGAAAACGAGATCGCCGTGACTCTGGTCGACCAGGCAGCCTTGGCTCTGGAGGATTGGCAGCTGCAAAGAGGCATCTTCACTCTGTTGTGGGAGTTGACCCCCGAGATCGAGTCCATTCAACGCTGGCAAAGCCATCCGCGGTACGTCGGGTCGCCCATGCTGGAACCCATCGAGCACAGCCCGGTGAACGCGCCGGACTTCCCCAAGGTCGTCAAGGAAGCGCTGAGCCATTACTGGGGAGGCCCGGGCCTGACAGAAAGCCCCCTCCTCAGAATGAAGATCGTGAGGAAGTATGCCCAGGAGAGCGGTCAGGTGCCTACGAAGGCGCTGCGCTCCGTGTTGTACAAGGCCATCGAGGCCCTGAAGCCGCCTGAAAGCAAGAGGACTCTCACGACCAAGGAGTGGATTCTGTACAACATTCTGGAGATGAAGTTCATCAGGGGTCTGCGGATCACTCAAATCGCCATGCGCCTATCGATGAGTGAGTCTGACCTGTACAGGAAACAGAGAGCGGCGATAGAGGCAGTGGCGAAGGTGCTGGCCAGCATGGAGGAGGACAGCTAGGTGTCCAGGGTGAGTTTGTGCAAGGGCGACATCACGCAGGTGGAAACGGATGCCATCGTCAATGCCGCCAACAATGCGCTGTGGATGGGCGGTGGGGTGGCTGGAGCTATCAAGCGAGCTGGAGGGAGCGAGATCGAGGACGAGGCGATCAGGCGGGGGCCGATACGTGTGGGCGAGGCGGCGGTCACAGGGGCTGGCTCCTTGAAGGCGCGCTACGTGATCCACGCCGCAGTCATGGCTACCGATCTGGCGACGGACGCCGAGAAGATCAAAGCTGCCACAAAGAGCAGCTTACTGCGGGCCGACGAGTTGGGGCTCGGGAGCATCGCCTTCCCTGCGCTGGGAACTGGTGTCGGGGGCTTCCCGTACTCGAAAGCGGCCCAGATCATGATAGACACCGTGCGTGAACACCTGGCGGGTGACAGTAGTCTCCAGGAAGTGCTCTTCGTGCTCTATGACGATGAAGCGATGGGGGCCTTTGAGGAGTATCTGAGTGCAGAGAGCCAGGCATCAGGGGCTGAGAGGTGAGGTCAGGGCTTTCGGGTCCAGCGGGCGACGGGTGGGCCATAGCATCCATTCTTGACGAGTGTTCTGCGTTGTGGTATGATGGCTGCGGTGCGCTTGGACAGCTATCGTGAGGAGGCCGCCCAATGAGAAAGAACCTGTGGCTGACTGTCATCTTGCTGATCTTGCTGGCGTTGGTGATTGGGCTAGCCGGGTGCGAACGGGCGAAGCCTGCTCCGACTCCTACAACAGAGGCGCACCCCGAGGGGGCGACCAAGACGCCAGCCACACCATCAGAGGCGACGCCGCTCGGTTCTCCAGCGGGTACTCCTGAGCCATCGGCATCCGTGACGGCGCAACCGCCAGCCGGTGAGACGCCCGCGGTGGTACCGTCTGAGCCGACTGCTGCCCCGTCGGAGCCTCCCCCCTCCGTTCCCACAGAGGGTGTGGAGCACGTCGTGGCCTGGGGAGAGACAGTCGAGGTTATCGCCAGTCGCTATGGGGTGAGTGCGCAAGACATCATCGCCGCCAACAACCTGACCAATCCCGACTTGATCAGGGCGGGGGACGTGTTGATAATCCCTGGTGCAACCACGTCATCTCCCGAACCCGCCGTGCACATCGTGCGGCAAGGGGAGACGCTGAAATCGATCGCCAGCATGTACGGCACGACTGTCGATGCCCTGGCCAGAGCCAACGGCATCATCAACCCGAACTACATCTGGGTGGGCCAACGACTAACCATACCGGGTGCTGGGTCGAGCCAGGCTGGCGGCCAGACGTACGTGGTGCAAGCAGGAGATACCCTGTCGTCCATTGCTGTGCGCTTCGGGACCACGGCGTGGGCGATTGCCTACGCCAACAATCTGCCCAATGTGAACACGATCTACGTCGGGCAGACTCTGCTCATACCATAGAGCATCCCGAGCAGGTCGAGGTTGGCCAGCTCCGCCGGACGGGATCGGCACGCGTCTGTCTTTCCGTTGAGGGCTAAGCAGACATTCTGGGAGAGGTTGGCGACCGTCGGATGGCTATCGGGGTCTTATCCGGTGGCCGTTTCGTTGTCTTTGGGGGAGCAGCTTGAGCGACGAGTTGATCTCAAGCCGGCGCGTGTACGAAGGCCGGGTGGTTGGCCTGCGGGTCGACAGAGTGAGATTGCCCACTGGTCGGATCACCGAGAGGGAGATCGTCGAACACGGCGGCGCGGTAGGCATCGTGGCCATCCATGAGGATGGGGACGTCCTGCTGGTCAGACAGTACCGCTCTTCGCTGGGTAGGATGCTGCTGGAAATACCCGCCGGGACCCTGTCCAAAGGTGAGGACGTGCGTTCGTGTGCGTTCAGAGAGCTGCGTGAGGAGACAGGATACTCTGCGCAGCAGATGGAGCAAATGTACGCCTTCTTTTCCTCGCCCGGTTTCTCCAATGAGCGCATCTGGCTATTCCTGGCGACCGGGTTGACGCCGGGTGAGCAGAGCGTGGAAGCCGATGAGGCTATCGAGGTGGTCAAGCTGCCTCTGAAGAGAGCAGTGGAGATGGTGGAGGATGGCGACATCTGCGATGGCAAGAGTATCTTGGGACTCATTGCTGCTCGCGCCAGGATGACTAGTCTCTAGGACGGGCATTCCGTTGCCGAAACGGCCCGGAACTGACGTATGCGAAGGGAGATCGTAAGGTATGGAACCGACGGATCGCAAATACACGAAGGAGCATGAATGGGCAAAGCTAGACGACGGGCTCGCCGTAGTGGGCATCACCCACTACGCCCAGGAGCAACTGGGTGATATCGTATACGTGGAACTGCCCCAACTGGGTGATGCCGTGGAACAGTCCCAGACCTTCGGGATCATAGAGTCGGTGAAAGCTGCATCCGACCTGTTCGCCCCCATCAGTGGTGAGGTGGTGGCCGTCAATGAGGATCTCGTAGACAGGCCGGAGCTCGTGAATGAGGACCCCTACGAAGGTGGCTGGATGGTCAAGGTGCAGCCCGAAGACGAGACACAGATGGACGAGTTGCTGACAGCAGAAGAATACGCAGCCCACTTGCAGAACCTAGAGTAGCAATCATGAGTTCATACATCCCCAATACTGGCGCTGATCGGGCCAGGATGCTCGAGACACTGGGGATCGACTCCGTGGAGGAACTCTTCGAGGTCATCCCAGCTCCCATGAGGTATCCGCAGCTCGATCTGCCCGATCCTCTGTCCGAGATGGAGGTGAGGGCCCTGCTTCAGGGTCTGGCTGAGAAGAACGGCGATCTCCTTCATCATCCCTGCTTCCTCGGCGCGGGGTCCTACCACCATTTCGTGCCCTCAGTTGTCGATCACATTGCCAGCCGTGGAGAGTTCTATACGGCGTACACGCCCTACCAGCCAGAGGTTAGCCAGGGCACACTGACCTCGATCTACGAGTTTCAGAGCATGGTCTGCGCGCTGACCGGCATGGATGTGGCCAACGCCTCCATGTACGACGGGGCGACGGCGTTGGCCGAAGCTGGCTTGATGGCTGCTCGTGTCACCCGCCGATACAAGCTGCTGGTGGCCTCGAGCACTCATCCGACGTATCGCCGGGTGCTGAGGACGTATACTCAGGGCATCGGCATGGAAATCCAGGAGATTGGCCGGGCTGATGATGGAGTTGTGGATACGTCTGAGGCGAAGCAGTTGCTCGACGACGGGACTGCCGCGCTCCTGGTGCAACATCCCAATTTCCTCGGCGGTCTGGAGGACCTGGCCGCTCTGAGCGAGCTGACGCACTCGGTCGGGGCCCTTCTGGTGGTCTGTGTGGACCCCATTTCGTTGGGACTGCTGAAGGCACCAGGTGATCTGGGGGCCGACATCGTCGTGGGCGAGGGGCAGTGTCTGGGCACCCCACCGAGCTACGGAGGACCTTGTGTGGGGCTATTCGCGTGCCGCCAGAAGTACTTGCGACAGATTCCAGGACGGCTGGTGGGCATGACTACGGATGCGGAGGGGCGGAGAGGATTCGTTCTCACCCTCCAGCCACGTGAGCAGCACATTCGGAGGGAGAAGGCCACCTCCAATATCTGCACTAACGAGGCACTGGTAGCGCTGGCGGCGGCGACTTATCTGGCCGTGATGGGCAGGCAGGGCCTTCGGCAGGTCGCCGAGCTGTGCTATCACAAGGCTCACTACGCCGGTGAGGCCATCGCCGCTTTGCCGGGGTACGAGAGGGTTGGCGGGAGATTCTTCAAAGAGTTCGTCATCCGCACGCCTATGCCCCCGTCCAAGGTCAATGACCGACTCTGGAGGCGTGGCATCATAGGTGGACACGAGCTGGCCGGGCACTATCCAGACCTGACCCAGTGTCTCCTGTTCTGCGTCACGGAGATGAATACCAGGCAGGACATAGACCGCCTCGTAGAGGCCCTGAGAGAGATTGGCGAAGAGAGATGACCGAAGACCTGCTATTCGAGCTGAGCTCACCGGGCCGAATGGGTTGCCGATTGCCGGATCTGGACGTGCCGGAAAGCATCCTGCCCGAGGACCTGTTGCGTGATGAGCTGTCCTTGCCGGAGCTGAGCGAGAGAGAGATCGTTCAGCATTTCAGCCGGCTTTCTCAGTTGAATTTCGGTGTGGACACCGGATTCTATCCACTCGGCTCCTGTACCATGAAGTATAACCCCAAGATGCACGAGGACGTGGCTCGCTACGCCGGGCTTACCCAGATCCATCCCTGGCAGAACGAATCGACCGTCCAGGGAGCTTTGCAGCTCATGTACGAGCTCCAAGAGTACCTGGCCGAGATCACCGGTTTGCCCGCGGTCAGCCTGCAACCGGTGGCGGGGGCTCACGGGGAACTGACAGGCATGCTGATCATCCGGGCCTATCATCGGAGCCGCGGAGACGAGGGCAGGACCACGGTGCTGGTCCCGGATTCTGCCCACGGTACGAACCCTGCCAGTGCTGCCATGTGTGGGTACAAGGTGGTGACTGTTCCCTCGGATGCGCGCGGCAACATCGACGTCCGGGAACTGGACAGGCTCATGGACGAGAGTGTGGCTGGCCTGATGCTCACCAACCCCAACACGTTGGGGCTCTTCGAGGAGCATATTCTACAGGTCGAGGAGATAGTCCATGGTGCCGGAGGGCTGATCTACTGTGACGGTGCCAACATGAACGCCCTGCTCGGGGTTGCCAGGCCCGGGGAGTTCGGCACTGACGTCTTGCACCTCAACCTGCACAAGACGTTCAGCACCCCGCACGGAGGCGGCGGCCCTGGAGGCGGTGGGACGGCGGTGACGGAGGAACTGAGCGCTTTCCTTCCCGTGCCTGTTGTGGCTCGTCGGCAACTGAAGGAAGCTAGCACCGCACGTGCGGAGTACTACCTCGACTACGATCGCGCTCTATCCATAGGGCCAGTCGGTGGTTTTTACGGCAACTTCGGTGTGATGGTGAAAGCCTACGCCTATGTTCGATCCCTGGGCGGGCGCGGGTTGAGAGAGGTGAGCGAAAACGCTGTCCTGAACGCCAACTACCTTCTGACACAACTTAAGGGCTACTACGAGCTGCCGTACGAACGACGCTGTCTGCACGAGTGTGTGTTCTCGGGCAAGGCGCAGGCGAAACTCGGCGTCCACACGCTGGACATCGCCAAGAGGCTCATCGATCTGGGTTTTCATCCGCCGACGGTGTACTTCCCCCTCATCGTTGACGAGGCGCTGATGATAGAGCCCACGGAGACGGAGAGTGTGGAGACCCTTGACGGTTTTGTCGCGGCCATGCGTCAGATAGCCAGGGAGGCGGAGACAGAACCGGAGATGGTCCATGCTGCCCCCCAGACTACTCCGGTGGGCAGGCTTGATGAAGTGACGGCGGCGCGCCAGCCCAATCTGAGGTGGCCTATAACACGTAGCGTCACAGAATGAACCTTGTGGGGTGTTTTATGGTGTGAGAGTATAGAAGGGGGCGCCTCATGCTTGACGATGCAGAGCTCGTGCCCAGGATTCAGGGTGGCGACCTGTCGGCCTTTGAGTCCCTCTACCGCAAGTACAAGAACGAGCTTTACAGGACGGCTTTGGCGATCACCAGGGATCAGGGAGCTGCAGAGGAGCTTCTGCAAGATTGCTTCCTGCGGGCCTACGATCACATCGATTCCGTTGACGCTTGTTCCTCACTGAAGCCGTGGCTCCACCGCATCATCGTCAACCTGAGCTATAATTGGTCAGCCAAGAAGCGACTCCACCTGGTATCTTTCGAAGACGTGTTTGAGCGGCTGCTGTCCCTGCCGCGCAGTTCGCCTGAACGGGTCTACGAGAGGCAGGAGCTCATGAAGGCCGTGGACGAGGCGATCCGCTCTCTGAGCATGCCTCAGCGGGTGGTGGTCGTGCTCTTCTACTTGCAGGGCTTCAGCCTCGCCGAGATCGCATACGTTCTGGATTGTCCCGTGGGGACCGTCAAATCGCGGCTCCACAATGCGCGCAGGGCGTTGAAGCGACGGCTGACCGTGGATCTGAGTATATCGAGAGAGGCGGCTTACGAACTTCTGTCGTCTTGATTGGTGAGCGACAGAAGCGAGGTGCAAGATGAACGACAACAGTAGAGATGAACTGGATGTGCTGCTGGAGAGGGCCTTGAGGCAATGGGCCGCTGACGAAGCGCCTCCAGAACGGGTTTGGGCGAATATCAAGCTTGGTCTCCACGAGCGATCAAGGCGGAGTTCGTCCCGATCTGGTCGGGTCGGCCAGTGGTGGACTGAGGCGTGGGCTGTTGGAGCTGACATTGTCGTGTCTGTTCGCATGATCCTCACGCCGTCCTTTCATGGCAGCGAGAATGGGTGGACGCGGCGACTCGTGGTGGCTGGGCCATCGTCTTCGTCACTGCGTTTGTCGATTCATCACTGACAGTGGAGTGTGGTCATCGAATTGACCGTCAGTTGCTGCACGCCGCCCGTTGTTCGGTTGCCCCTGATGGCGTCCTCACCCGCTGAGTCGCTGAACTCAGTCAGGCTGCGTGTTCTCGAATCCCCCCGCGTGCACTCGACCGCCTTCGTCGTCGGTGGCAGGGCAAAGCTGTGAGCGGTGCGAATCTGTTGGAGGTCAAAGACCTCAGAACCCAGTTCCACACCGTCGATGGCATAGTCCGTGCTGTGAACGGGGTCTCTTTCTCGGTGAATGCGGGAGAGACGCTGGGCATAGTCGGCGAGAGCGGGTGTGGGAAAACCGTGACCGCGCTCTCGGTCGTCGGCCTGGTGCCCCAGCCCCCGGGGGAGATCGTCAGCGGTGAGGTGCTCTTTCAGGGACGGGACCTGCTGTCAGTCGGGTCTCAGGAGATGTGTGAGATACGGGGGGCCAAGATAGGGGTCGTCTTCCAGGATCCCATGACTTCTCTGAACCCGGTACTCACCGTGGGGGAGCAGATCGCGGAGTCCCTCGAGTTGCACATGGGGCTGGAGCCCTGTGACGTAAGGAAGAGGACCATTGAACTGCTCCAGATTGTGGGAATCCCTGAGGCTGAGGACCGTGTCGACGACTATCCGCATCAGTTCAGCGGGGGTATGAGACAGAGGGTCATGATCGCCATGGCTCTCTCCTGCGACCCCTACCTGCTGGTCGCTGATGAGCCGACTACGGCTCTGGATGTGACCATTCAGGCCCAGATACTGGACCTGGTGAAAAGGCTGAAGCGCGAGAGAGGCCTGTCCATTCTATGGATAACACACGATCTGGGGATCATCGCCGGATTGGCCGACCGTGTGATGGTGATGTATGCGGGCTACGTAGTTGAGTCGGCACAAGTCAAGGACCTGTATAGGGATCCCAGGCATCCGTACACACTGGGCCTCTTGGCATCGGTCCCGAGGTTGGACGATGACTTCAGAAAGCCTCTCACACCCATCAGGGGTGCACCCCCCGACCAGGTGAATCTACCTCAAGGTTGTCCGTTTTACCCTCGGTGTCACTACGCCACGTATCGGTGTTCGCAGACCATGCCCGAACCCCGTAAGATCGAGAACGGGCATGTGGTGACTTGCTGGGTGGATGTGCCCCGAGCGTGCACAGTGGCGCCAATGGAGAAGGCATCTCTATGGTCGCGTGACGCGGCCTAGCGGTGTTCTAGGGACAACTTGACAACTTTCTAGCGATGCCCTATATTCCGTGGTTGATACACTATGACCGCCCCCGTTGGCAGGGAAGGGGGACCGATGGTAACGCCGTGGATGCGCAAGACAGTGCTGGGGTAGGACACTGGTAAGGAGGCAGACAAAGTGACTCTACTTGATGTGCGAGATCTGAAGACGCGGTTCTACACTGACGACGGTGTCGTGCAAGCTGTGAACGGAGTGTCCTGGCACGTGAATGAGGGAGAGACCCTGAGCATTGTGGGAGAAAGCGGCTGCGGCAAGAGCGTCAGCGTGCTCTCCATTCTGCGGTTGATACCACAGCCGCCGGGCAAAATCGAGTCGGGCGAGGTTATCTTCGAAGACGAGGATCTGATGAAGCTGAGCGACGATGACATGCGCTCCATCAGAGGGAACAAGATGGCCATGGTCTTTCAAGATCCCATGACGTCGCTGAACCCTGTCCTCACCATCAACCAGCAAATCAGTGAGGCGCTGACGCTTCACCTGGGCATGAACAAGAAACAGGCCCGGGAAAGGACGGCGGAGTTGCTGCAGATGGTGCAGATACCTCAGGCTGAGGACCGACTGGATGACTACCCCCACCAGTTCAGCGGCGGCATGAGGCAGAGAGCGATGATTGCTATGGCCTTGTCCTGCAACCCCCAGATCCTCATCGCCGACGAGCCCACCACTGCACTTGACGTAACCATCCAAGCCCAGATCATAGAGCTGGTGAAGCAGCTCAGAGACGAGATCGGCATGGCCATTATCTGGATCACGCACGATCTGGGCATCGTCGCGGGGATAGCAGACAGAGTCGCCGTGATGTATGCGGGGTTCATCATCGAGTCAGCAGACGTGAAGAATCTCTACGCAGATCCACGGCACCCCTACACCCTTGGACTGTTGGGCTCGGTGCCTCGACTCGACATGAAGAAGAAGGAGAAACTGACTCCCATCTTTGGGCTCCCGCCCGATCTCATCGACCTGCCGGCTGGTTGTCCATTTGCCCCTCGTTGTGACTATCGAATCGAGCGGTGTGCCGAACAGCCGGAGTTGAGAACGGTGGCTCCTGGCCACGAGGTGGCGTGCTGGGTTGACATCGCAAAGGAGAGGAAGCAATAATGGCTGTCAAGAACAACGTCTTGCTTGAGGTCAAGAACCTGAAGATGTACTTCCCCATCAAGCGCGGGGTCTTCCAGAGGCGCGTCGGAGACGTCAAGGCCGTGGACGATCTCAGTTTCTTCATTCGACGTGGTGAGACCTTCGGCCTCGTGGGCGAGAGTGGGTCTGGCAAGACCACGGTGGGACGGTGCATACTGCAGCTCTATCGTCCAACCGGCGGCGAGGTGCTCTTCGAGGGTGAGGATCTGACCCACATGAAAGGGCACAAGCTCCGCTCCATGCGGCGCGAGATGCAGATGATCTTCCAGGACCCGTATGCTTCCCTCAATCCGCGAATGACGGTCGGCAGCATTATTGGCGAACCACTGGAGGTCCACGGCATAGCCAAGGGGAAGGCCAAGCGAGAGCGCGTTCAAGAGCTGCTGAGAGTGGTGGGGTTGAACCCGTACTTCGTGAATCGCTATCCGCACGAGTTCAGCGGCGGTCAGCGTCAGCGCATTGGGGTCGCCAGGGCTCTAGCCCTGAACCCAAGTTTTATCGTCGCGGACGAGCCCATTTCTGCTCTGGACGTGTCCATCCAGGCGCAGATCATCAACATGCTCGAGGACCTGCAGTCAGAGCTGGGATTGACCTTCCTGTTCATCGCCCACGACCTGAGCGTCGTTAGACACATCAGCGACCGCATCGCCGTGATGTACCTGGGCAAGATCTTCGAGATTGCGGACCGGGATGAGCTGTACAAGAACCCCCTACAGCCCTATACTCAGTCGCTGCTGTCCGCTGTTCCCATCCCTGATCCAGTCGTAGAGGAAACGAGGAAGAGGATCATCCTCGTGGGCGACCTACCCAGCCCGGCGAACCCTCCGGTGGGTTGCAACTTCGTGACACGGTGTCCGGTGAAGATGGACGTCTGTGAGGAGCAAGAGCCGGAATTCAAAGAGGTCTCGACGGACCACTGGGTAGCGTGCTGGCGCGTGAACTAGAGCGCGAGTGAACCTACAGGGCGCGAAACTGGTATACTAGAAGAGGGATCCTACCCGTCGGCAGGCCGACAGGGGCTATGTGGTGCTGGCTGGGAGCCCGGTGGAAAGGATTCTGCTTTGATACCGTACGTGCTCCGAAGGTTGCTTCTTCTTCCAGTCATCATCTTCCTCGTCACCATCATCCTCTTTGCCCTCATGTGGCAGATGCCCGTCGGGCTACGCGCCAGGATCTACCTCCCCACCACCAACCGCTTTCTGCTGCCCGCGGAAGAAGCCATCTTGGTAGAGAGGGCCATCCGTTTGTATGGCTTAGACAAGCCTTGGCCCGTTCAGTACGCGAGCTGGTTGCGTTCCGTCGCTACTGGCAACTGGGGCTACTCGCCGGTCTGGCAGCAGCCGGTGCTGGAGGGTTTGCTCCAACGTGCGCCGGCCACTGCCGAGCTAGTCCTGGTTTCGATGGTGCCGTGTGTCCTCCTGGCCGTCGGCATGGGCAGCTTCGCAGCACGCCACCAGGGCCACTTGCCGGATCACGCCGTCCGCGCAGCTGCCTCCGTGGGTTGGGCCTTGCCGTCCTTTGTCCTCGGCTTGATACTGATGAATGTGTTCTATGCCTGGCTGGGATGGTTGCCGCCTGGACGCCTGAGTCTCTGGGCCGGCGCCGTCCTCCACTCCGAGCAGTTCCGCAGTTATACCGGGCTATACACAGTGGATGCCTTACTGAATCTGGATCTGAGGATGCTGTGGGACGCCCTCAGGCATCTCATCCTCCCCGCGCTTTGTCTGGCCTTGGCCGAGTGGGCCTTGCTGGCGAGGATCATGCGCTCCTCGATGCTGGATGTGCTGAGGCAGGACTATGTCACCACAGCCAGAAGTAAGGGGGCGCCGGAGGTTCAGGTCTTCAGTCGCCATGTGCGTCGCAACGCGCTGCTTCCGGTGATCTCGACCGGCGGTGTGGCTGTGTCGATGCTCGTAAGCGGCATCGTGGTCATCGAGAGCGTCTTCGACATTAACGGCGTGGGGAGTGCGGCGGCCGAGGCCATGTCGGGGGGCGATGTCGCCGTAGCTGTGGGCTTCGCCGTCTTCATGTGCGTGGTGACGGTTGCGGGTAGCCTCGTTGCCGACCTGTTGTACGCGGTCGCGGATCCCAGGGTCAGACTCTACTAGAGGGGTTGCTGGTCAACAATGGAGAGTGCTGGGCAGGGCCACCGGGGAGAGCTGCACAGACAGTTGGCGCATCTCGACCTTTACTACCACGGTCTGCGCTTGATGGGCCAGAAGTTGGCCTCCAGCGCCGATGCGTCGTCGAGGGACCTGCCTCGTGCGCTCTACGAGCAATCGCTGCAACTCGGGGAGGATTGCTCGAGCGCCCTCCGGAACCTGAGGGAGGGGCTGGATTCGGAAGACAGGCGGGCCTGCGAATCTGCTGCGAACCGGGTCGAGCTGGCGGTGGAAAGAGCTTCCCGGGCCAGGGGGCACACGACGTTCATGGTGAACATTTGGCGCGTGCTCGACGCGGTGGGGCACTTCTTGGAAGAGGTAGCGGTGAAGTATGGGTACGCACCCCTCTCGGACAGGACGGCGTTGGAGGGAACGCTTTCCCTGGAGGCCGGTGGTGCGCCCTTTGCCCCTTCCTCCTGGGCGTACGAACGGGCTCGAAGGGCAAGGCGAGAGATCGCGGAGCCGATATCGATCCCTGTGCTGCGCGCCCTCCCGCGCTGGCGTGCAAGGCGGTTGCTGAACCCGGGACTCTTGCTGGGTGTGGTGTTGGTGCTGGGCTTCGTGGCAGTGGCCATAGCAGCGCCGATGATTGCGCCTGTGCAAGGAGATGACCCGTATACCATGCCCAGATCCAGCTTCCGGGTGAAACCCGAGCCTCCTGGACCCGGCCACCCTCTGGGTACCACGGAGGGCAGCTATGACGTATTCCACGGATTGGTATGGGGCACACACGTCGCCTTTCGCATAGGGCTCTCCGTCACGGCGGCCAGATTGATCATTGGACTGGCCGTGGGGCTCGTTTCTGGCTACGCGGGCGGGTGGCTGGACTCCATCATGATGAGGACTACCGATGCTTTCCTGGCTTTCCCCATCGTCCCAGCGACGTTGTTGATGCTGGTCTTCTTTGGTCCCACTGGCCTTTCACGGGTTGCGGCTGCCAGTGGTATCGATTCGATCATCATCCTTTCTCTCATCCTCTTCGGGTGGATGCAATACGCACGGCTGGTTCGAGGAAACGTGCTGCTCGAGCGCTCCAAGCAATACGTGGAGGCAGCGGTGGCCGTTGGAGCGCGGGCACCGCGCATCATATGGCGGCACGTGTTGCCTAACATCCCGCAAGGTCTGTTTGTGCTCGCAGCCTCCGACATTGGGGCAATGGTGGTCCTGGGGGCGGTGTTCACCTTCCTTGGCCTCTCGGGGCGTGCAGGATTGGCGGACTGGGGGTGGATGCTCAACAGTGGTCGCAATTGGATCATAGGCACGCCCACCGATGCCTTCCAGTACTGGTATGCTTACCTTCCGCCGATGGCGGCTATTGTGCTGTTTTCCGCAGGATGGAATCTCATCGGCGATGGCCTGCGCGACGCAGCCGATCCCCGACTGTGACAGCGCCGACGCTGGTCTGGCGTGAGCAGCGCGAAAGCGAGGGTGGGCAGCGAGGACCCTGGCGAGACCTCACGCTGGGGGTGGAATGATGCACCCGGCGCGAGTGGAAGCACATGTCCGTCCGAGTGGAGGCCGCGGTGGCAGTCCACATCCATTCTTTGGCTGGTGCCGAGGTAACAGGCTAGAGTGACCAGGCTGCGAACCAGAGAAGGCAAGCTGTCCTTCTTCCTGCTCACGCTGATGATGCTCTGTATTGCGTGGAGCATGGAGCTTGCCAGTTGGGTTGAGGGGCTGTACGTCGTGGAGTGGGCAGCCCTGAGTGGGTTGGCGCTGGGCTTTGTGATGACCAGACTCGGCCGGAGCAGGGCGCTGAGCCACCTGGTGAGCTCGGTGATCGGGGCATCGCTGATCCTCGCCGTGGTGGGCAGGTTCATCGTTCCGGGCTTCAGTTGGAGGACCGCGTTAGGCATGATTGCCTATCATTTCGACGCCTGGCTCAGGGTGGTGATCTCCGGGCAATCGAGCACTGACGCTGTGATCTTCATTCTGCTGATCGCTCTGCTGGGATGGTGGATCGGATATGCATGCGCCTGGATGGTGTTCGGTGCTCACAAGGTATGG
This sequence comes from Anaerolineae bacterium, assembly GCA_034411995.1. Classification (GTDB taxonomy): domain Bacteria; phylum Chloroflexota; class Anaerolineae; order UBA7937; family B3-Chlor; genus JAUVXJ01. The sequence goes on from DAOUME010000005.1 coordinate 164,689, forward strand.
CAGGCCCTCGCCCTCAGTGGAGCGGCCATGCTGCTGGTGGCCTATGCCAGTCCGCCTGAGGTGGGACCTTTCTTTGTGACGTACGTCTTCTGTGCTCTGCTGCTGGCGGTGCGGGTCTACGTCTACACCCAGGAGGAGTCATGGGCCCAACAGCACGCGCGATACGATCGGGACATTACCCTGCATTTTCTCCGCGATGGAGGGATACTCGTCCTGGGCATCGTGACGGTGGTCTGGGTGGTGCCGCTGATTTCGTCGAGTGCGTCCCTGGTGGGCCTGTGGGGACGCGTGGAAGGACCGTGGCGTACAATAGGAGATGAGTGGAATCGGCTCTTCTCTGGAGTGCTTGGCTACAGCCGGGGATACGAAAACGTACCTTTTGGCGAGCGGTTGGCCCTCGGCGGCCCGCTCAAGCTAGACGAGGACATCTTGATGTGGGTGAGCACTGACGGGGCTCGATACTGGCGGGGTGTGGTGTATGACCGCTACGATGGCCGTGGGTGGGTCAACACCGATACCCTGAGCGCCGTGGTCCCGCCGAATCGCGATGTCACTGTGGAAGCACAGTACGAGATGCGTCGCTTGATCGAGCAGACGGTCATGCCTAATTGGTCTGGCGTGGGTCAGGTGTTCTATCTCGGGGAGTTCCTCAGCATCAACGTGCCTGCTCAGGTCGAGTACAGCCATGCGGGTGGCAGCAGCGGGATAGGAGCCGATCCCTGGTCCGCGCCATCCTCTGTCTCCACCGTGGAAACGAGGATCCCTGTGAACGTGAACAGGCCGTACTCGGTGTTCTCTTACACCTCCGTGGCGGACGCCACGAGCTTGAGGGAAGCGAGCACCGATTACCCTGAGTGGATCGTCCCTCGCTATCTGCAGCTCCCGTCCACCCTCCCGGAGCGGGTCGCGGAGCTGGCGCAGGAGGTGGCCGGGCCCCAGGGAAACCCCTACGATCAGGCGGTGGCCATCCGGGACTACCTGCGACGCACGATCGAGTACCGGGAGGATGTCGAGGCACCCCCGGAGGACCGAGATGCTATCGACTATCTGCTCTACGACAGCCGAGTGGGATACTGCAACTACTACGCTTCTGCCATGGTAGTCATGGCGCGCGCGGTAGGGATCCCGGCTCGTCTGGTCGTGGGGTATGCAGGGGGCGAGCTGGACGAGGAGGCGGCGAGATATGTGGTGCGGCGCCGCGATACTCATGCTTGGGTCGAAGTCTTCTTCCCGGTGTTCGGTTGGGTGGAATTCGAGCCCACAGCGAGCGAGCCCTTGATCACCCGTCCCGAGACCAGCGACGACTCAGAGCTGGGGCCGCCGGGCGGGGAAATCGAATCCCGGTTGGAGCGTGATCTGGATAGACTGGAGGCCGAGGAAGAGGGTTTGCTCGGCGCCCCGATCCCATTCGCGCGGACCGGCGGATCCTCCTTCAAGGGAGTGGCCCTAGCGGCAGTGGTACTGTGCGGGGGCGCGGGCGTGCTGGCCGCTTGGCTCTTCAACCGGCGGAGGGTCGAAGAGACCTCCGTGGTGGGCAAGATCTACAGGAGAATGTGCCAATACGCACGCCTCTTGGGGATCACGGGTCATTCTTATCAGACACCTTACGAATACGCTTCTGTGATGGGCGATCAACTGCCTCGAGCTGCCTCTCCTGCTCGACAGATTTCCGAGCTCTTCGTCCGCGACCAGTTCAGTGCTCAGGGCGTGGAGCTGACGGAGGAGAGGGCGGCGGAACAGGCGTGGCAGGCCCTGCGACCGGTTGTCGTCCGACGACTGTTGCGGAGACTGCCGGAATTGCTGGGAGCGGCGTTCCGCCTGCACTCCTAGCACTCAGAGCGCTGGAAAAGACGGGGCATCTAGGGACCCCGGTTGACAGTAGGAGAATCGACGAAGGATATGGTTCGCAGTGTGTGGTCGAGATTGCGGGGCTGGTTGCCCTGGATGATTCTGGTGCTGCTGGGATTGGGGCCAGTCTCAGTCTGCGCTCTGGTCGGGCCCCCTGAAGTTGCGTCTGATCTTGGGCAGAAAGCAGCACCTGACTGGAGCCGCGCGATACGCGTGGGCACCGGTTTCTACGGTACCGACAGTGGGGCACCGCTGGCTGTGGATGGGGACGGTCGCGTGCACCTCGTGTGGGTCCTGCGCTTGAACGCTCAGGAGTACGACATGCGCTACCTCCGCCTCGATGACCGAGGGATAGTGGCGGAAGAGCACGACCTGAATCTCCCACTCTTCCAGCCCAGGGAGGTCCGAGTGGTGCAGAGCGGTGATGCCCTTATGCACGTGTTCCTGCTGGCCTACTCAGAGTCGGCCGCTTCCTCCGGTCTGTATCACTTCGCACTGTCAGACGAAGGCCAGGTGGTTGAGGAGCCCTCGCTCTTGTCGTCGGCGACGGACAATTGCTACGAGTACGACGTGGCGACGAGTTCGTCGGGCGCGATACACTTGCTGTGGACTGAGGGGATTGGCACCGAGCGTGATCTCTACTACCTGCAGTTCGGCGCGGGGGCTCAAACAAGCGCTATCCCGAAAGTGATCGAGCGCGGTGTTTCCAGCCCCGTGGCCGCCACAGGGCCGGACGATGTGCTCCACCTGTTCTGGGAAGAGCCTGGCGCCGACGAGGACACGGCGGAACTGTACCACGCGGTACTGGTGAGTGATGCGGAATCCCTGACGGGCCGCAAGCTACTGGATCTTCCCACAGGCAGGAGGTTCTTCCGCACAGGGCCGGTGGTGGCCTTAGACCAGGAGTATGCGTATCTGGTGTGGACCGTGGAATATCGGAGGGACATTGGGGCCCCCGCCATGTCAGAAGGTTGGTATGGCAGTTTTGCCCTCGATTCGCCATCATCTGTATCTGCCAGATCTTTCTATCTGCCGATGGATGAGAAACCGACGTACGTGTCTCACGACTCACCGCTCAGGTATGAGTATCTGGTGCCTTCTCAGGGGGCGGCGGAGTCCGGCAGCGAGCGAGTAACCTCTCCGTCGGCTCTGAGTGGTGACCGGGAGGCGTTGGTGACCTGCGGGATGACCATGCGACGGAGAGCTTCCTACGAGCACCAGATCGTCAACCTGGTCTTCGGTGACGGTGGATTGCGGGGATACCAGGTGGCCGGCAGTACGACTCACTGGTCCAGACTGCCCAACGTGGTGGCGGATAACGATGGCGACCTGTACTTGAGCTGGGTCGATGGCCTGGAACCTGGTCCGAGCGATGTCTTCTTTGCGACCACCGTGCAGCGTGTCCGCGAACGCTTGGATGGCTTGACGGGCAGCGACTTGCTATCGGCCTCCCTGAATACGGCGTTCAGCGCCGTGACCGGGGTGGCGGCGATGCCGCTGGCAATATCGTGGGCGCTGGCACCCGTGATCTGGGCGCTCGTCGTGGGTCACTTCATTGGGGGCTCGGGCATCAGGTCGGTGAAGGGGTATGCAGCGCTGGCCGTCGGTATCATCATCTACCAGGTGAGCAAGCTCTACTTCAGCCCTTCGTTGCTGAACTACGTTCCATTTTCTGCGTCGGTTCCGTTTCTGCCTGAGGGGCTGTACTCTCCCTTGCAGGCGCTGGTCCCTGTGGGCATAGCCGGGCTGGCGGCGCTGGGGACTGTGTTTGCTTTGGTGCGCTCGCAGACCAGCAACCTGCTGGTCTTTTCCCTGGTGTTCATCCTGATAGATGCTTTGCTGACCGTGATGGTCTACGGTCCAGGTCTCGCGGCACTGGCTTAGACTGGCGTCCTGGAGGCTATGAGCCTCACGGCACAGCTTGTGACTGTGGACGATCCAGGCATCGTTGTTACTACTGGAGGGATGGAGAGGGGCCGGTTCTCAGACTCGTGCACCATCTTGCTGACGGTTGTGCACGCCGGCCCAGGCATATTGCCAACTTGACAGTCGTGATTTCTAATGCTATAATCTTTTCACCCAGGGAGGGTGTGAGCAGAGCCTAGCAATCTCGAAGGCGCGAGGAGACACCCTCGCAGATGACCGACAATGGAGACGCCATCCCCAAGAACTGGTCATCCGGGACTCAAGGGGTACCCTGCTTCAGGGTACTGTCCGGTCTCTTTTGGTCTCGAGATGCGTGTCTCTGCACCCTCTCTGGGTTATCAATATCCGTGCACCGGCGCGGAGGAAGGAGGAAGAACCGCCTGGGGACCGTGGCATGGTGACCGGAATCCGGACGATACAAGCCTTCAATAGAGGGAGGGAAAAGATGCTTAGGAACAAGCGTTGGTTCTTGCTGGCAAACGTGCTGATGGTGCTTGTGCTCGTGGCCACGGCGTGCGGCACTCCGGCTCCCCCACCGCCGGCGGTAGAGACGCCAGCCCCTGGGGAGACACCGGCACCCCCGCCGGCCGAGGAGACACCGGCTCCTCCGCCGCCGACGGAGATCAAGAACCCCGATACCATGACGAGTTGCACCATCGGGGGGCCAGACTCGCTGGACCCGGCCTATGAGTATGACACGGCGAGCTACGAGATCATCTTCAACGTCTACGAGGGCTTGCTGTTCTACAACCGGGAGAGCTACACCGACTTCGTGCCTGTCCTGGCCACCGAGATGCCGGAGGTCTCCGACGATTTGCTCACCTACACCTTCCACCTGCGTCAGGGGATCAAGTTCCACGAGGGCGGCGATTTGACCCCTGAGGACGTGGCCTACACCTTGTGGAGGGGGATGATCCAGGACCGCTCAGGCGGTCCGCAATGGGTCATGCTGGAGCCCTTGACCGGCTATTATGCCATCGAGGACATAGCCGACGACATGGGTGATCAGGCGGCCTGCGAGTTCATCAAGAGCACGGTGGTGCCGGACAACGACAACTGGACGGTCACCTTCAACCTGCCCAAGCCCTTCGGCGCTTTCCTGAATATCATCGCCAGCGGCTGGGGCGTGGTCATGGACCAGGAGTGGGTGATCGAGCAGGGTGGTTGGGATGGCGACTGCGCCACCTGGCGGGACTACCACGATCCGGAGGACGTGGAGAGCGAGCTGTACAGCGCCATGAATGGGACTGGCCCGTACAAGTTCGACCACTGGACCCCTGGCGAGGAGATCGTGCTGGTTCGCAACGACGACTACTGGCTGACCGAGCCGCTGTGGGAGGGCGGGCCGACGGGGCCAGCCTCCATCGAGCGTGCCGTGTGGAAGTACGTGGACGAGTGGGGCACCCGCTTCGCGTCCTTCGAGGCTCAGGACTGTGACATGGTGTACGTCCCCAGGCAGTACGTGAGCCAGATCGACCCGCTGGTGAAGGAGCAGTGGGACGCCATCGACATGTCGGACCCCAGCAAGATGACCATCCTCAACGAGAATGGCATTGCCCGATCGTTCATCCACCTGCCCGCAGTATCCTCAGCAGACGTGTTCTTCAACCAGAACATCAACGTGGAGGGCGGCAACCCTTATCTGGGCACCGGGGAACTGGACGGCGACGGCATCCCGCCCGACTTCTTCTCGGACATCCACGTGCGGAAGGCCTTCAACTACTGCTTCGACTGGGATACCTATATCGACGAAGCATGGTTGGGCGAGGCCATCCAGCGTAGAGGTCCGATCATCGCTGGTCACATAGGATACACCCCGGATTCGGAGGTGTTCTCCTACGACCTGGCCAAGTGCGAGGAGGAGTTCAAACTGGCTTGGGACGGCGCCGTGTGGGACACCGGATTCTATCTGGTATCCACCTATAACAGCGGTAACGATCAGCGGCGGACAGCAGCGGAGATCATCGAGGCCAACGTCGAGAGCATCAACCCCAAATTCAGCATCGCCGTGCTAGACGTGCCGTGGGCGACGTATCTGGACGAGATGACCAGCAGCAGGCTACCCTTCTTCATCATCGGGTGGATCGAGGATTACCATCACCCGCACAACTGGGTGATTCCGTACATGAGTTCCTCGGGCACCTGGTCACAGTTCCAGGGCCTGCCGCAGGAGCAGTACGACCGGTACGACGCCAAGATCGCGGAGTGCCTGGCGATGCCCTTCGAGGACGCCGCTCCCTGCTATGAGGAGTTGCAGGCCATGGCTGTTGCAGATGTCATTGACATCTTCGGGGTGCAGGCCATCGGGCGCAACTACCAGCAGCTATGGGTGAAGGGGTACTACTCCAACCCGATCTATCCATCGGACATGTGGGTGTACCGATTCAGTAAGGAGATGTAGTCCTCAGTTAGCTGACAGGCAGGGCAAGGGCTGGTCTTTCGGCCCTTGCCCTCCATTCTCGTGGTTCGACGATGAGCAGTGTGCGCGGGTAGGGGGACGGGAGGTGTGAATCCGTTTCTCGCCCCGGCGGCGGCTGGCAGTAGTTTCCTGGTTCGCGCCTTGAGGGTCACGAGGGCTGGGTGGCAGTGGGCCTGCGTGTCGTCAGATGGTCTACTGGCTCGCCTGGCAAGCTCTTGATCGTATCAACCAACAGTCCTTCTCCGACAGGGGTGGCTAGCTGGGCTAGACGAGGAGACAGGGAAGATATGGTAGCATACATCATACGCAGGCTGCTGGTCTTGCCAATCATCATCCTGGGAGTGACGATCCTGATCTTCGTGATGATGTCCTTCCTGGACCCCGGCCAGAGGGCGAGTTTGTACGTAGCGGCCATACCCAAGGGAGCCGGGGAGATGGACAAGATCATCGAGAAGTACGGGTTGGACGACCCCATGTACGTCCAGTACTTCCGCTGGATGAACGGGGTGTTGCATGGCGATCTGGGGTTCTCGAAGACGGGGAAGGCGCCGGTTCTGGACACGATCAAGAGGTACATTCCAGCGTCATTTGAGCTGGCGCTGTGGGCTGCTGTGCCCTTGGTTTGGATAGGGATCCAACTGGGAGTGATCTCGGCGTTGAATCACAACAAGTTGATAGATCAGGTGATGCGGGTGTTCGCCATCATCGGGTGGTCGTTTCCGACGTTCGTATTTGGGCTGCTGGTGCTGATGATCTTCTACGCGAAGCTACAGTGGTTCCCAGCGGGGAGGTTGTCGGACTGGGCGAACCAGGTGGTGTTGTCGGCGGAGTTCACGCGGTACACGGGGATGAACACGGTAGACGCGTTGTTGAACCTGAGGCTGGACATCTTCTGGGATGCGATCAGGCACCTGATACTACCGG
>DAOUME010000006.1:0-225803 GCA_034411995.1 Anaerolineae bacterium
AAAGCGCGACCTGCACCTGGGCCCGTCGAGCCTCGTTCGGCACGCAGTCCAGGTCGCACTGGGGGTCTGGATGTTCGTAATTGATGGTGGGGTGCAAAACGCCCTCCTGAATCGTTTTGATGGTGGCCATCGCCTCCACCGCACCGGCCGCACCCAGCAGGTGCCCGGTCATGGACTTCGTAGCATTGACCGGTATCTCGTAAGCACGAGACCCGAAGACGCTCTTGATCGCCACCACCTCCGCCGGATCGCCTATGGGCGTCGCTGTGGCATGGGCGTTGATGTACTGAACGTCCTCAGGCTTCAAACCGGCGTCGGCGATGGCCCGGCGCATGGCGAGAGCGGACCCCGTGCCCTCGGGGCGTGGGGCGCTCACATGATAGGCGTCGGAGGAGACGCCATATCCCGACACCTCGGCGTAGACCCTGGCTCCCCTCGCCAGAGCGTGGTCCAGGCTCTCCAGAACCAGGACGCCACAACCGTCCGAAGCCACGAAACCATCCCGCTCGGCATCAAAGGGACGGCACGCCCGTTCCGGCTCATCGTTGCGGGTGGAGAGGGCCCGCATGGCGCATATCCCGGCCAGAGCAAGCTCACACATCGTGGACTCGGTGCCCCCGGCAATCACCACCTGGGCAGACCCGTCACGGATAGCCCTGGCCCCCTCGCCGATGGCCTGATTCCCAGAGGCGCAGGCCCCCACTACCGTAGAGGAGTACCCTCTGATGCCAGAAGCGCAGGCTACGTGATGGGCCGCAGCGTTGGGGATCATCGAAGGTACGAAGAGAGGAGGGACCCTGCGCACTCCCTTGTTCAACAGAACCAGATGAGCCCTTTCTGATTCCAGCAGCCCTCCTCCAATGGCGGTGCCCATCACCACCCCTACGTCTTCGGCAGTGCTTTCGTCCACGGTCAACCCCGCGTCCTCCAGGGCCATCTTCGCCCCAGCCACGGCGAACTGGCTGAAGCGCGCCATGCGCCTGGCCTCTTTAGCATCCATGTACTCGCCGGGGTCGAACCCCTTCACCTCCCCAGCGATCTGAGTAGGATAGGCGGAGGCATCGAACTGCGTGATACGCCCGATGCCTGAACGTCCCTCCACTAACGCCTGCCAGGTGTCCCGTACGTTCAACCCCAGAGGCGTGATCGCCCCCATGCCCGTAACCACCACTCTTGGCCTGTTACCTCTGTCCATCGGTTAGCTCCTCACGCGTTCGGGGCTCTGCCACCCCGGGTGCGTTTCCACGGTAGGTGCGTCGTCGGTCGGGAACCGAACAGTACTTTAGTAGGGAAACCCTGGAGACCAGCAGAAGTTGCGACCGTAGCGGACCCACCTTCCATCCAGTTCCTCCCAGAGACGAATGGCGCAGACGGCGCGCTGGCTGCGCCCGCCTCGATCTTGGCTCCTCCCGGGGGTACCGTATATGGGCGAGCAGTTCCAGGTGCAAGTGCCCGTCTTTGTATGCGCGCCAGGACTGACGCTGTGCGTGGCGCCAGCCACCCACTGCCCACGACGGGTTCCTCCTCTTATGTACCCGTGGTCGTCAATGCCAGCCAGCACGAGCCGTGAGGCTCAGGCGATCACCGAAGCGAAGGGGAAGTCACTGGATTGCAGCCCAGTTGGGGACAGAGGTCAAGCCTGCTTGCCGCCCCTGGATCAATGCCCGTCTCACTTCCCACACCACCTGCGGCTCCCATCGTGGCAGGGTGCGGCGGTCAGGCACGTGATGAGGCTGCTACCAGCGTTCCCGACGTGAACCTCCCAGTGGGGATTGGGGTTGGCCGGGTGAGGATGGACGTGAAGACGAGGCGGCTGCCTTCCGGCAGAGAGACTTGATCCTGTGGCTGGGCTGCTGGGCCAGACCGGCGCGACCACCACAGGTGTGTCTGCCAGGATTGGGGGCAAGATCACCGAGAATCCGGCCCGCCGTCTTGGGGAACGGATGGGGGTCAGCTAGACCAAACGTGCAGTGTCAGTGGTAACCACCAAACGATCAAGGTCATCTGTCGCTCCGAAGCACGACGGAATACCGGTCGGTGCGGCGTCAGGTCAGGTCCTGTCGTCGGGTGCCACCGTGATGACCACGTTTCCCTTCTTGTGCCCCTGGTCGACATACCTGTGAGCCTCGACGATCTGTTCCAGGGGGTACCGTCTATCTATCACGGGCCTCAACTTCCCTGCCTCCACCAGCTCCTTGATGAAGGTGAGATCTTCAGGTGGGTTGCTTGCCGTGCCCCCTATCACCTTTTTGCTGCTGGACTTGGCAGCCCATCGCCCTCGAACCATCTCGGACAGCCCAGGGTTGGCCATAAGAAGGAATCCGTCTTCCTTTAGCGATTTCATGCAACTCGAAAAGGAGCTCTTGCCCACCGTGTCGAAGACGATATCGTAGGTCTCACCGCTCTCGGCGAAATCTTCTTTGGTGTAGTCGATTACCTTGTCAGCTCCCAGAGACTTCACCATCTCCAGATTGGTGGTGCTGCACACCCCGGTCACGTCCGCCCCAAAGTACTTGGCGAGCTGCACCGCATTGGTGCCCAGGCTGCCAGACGCGCCGTAGATGAGAACCTTCTGTCCCCTCTGGATGTTCCCTTTACGGAGGAAATACAATGCGCCCAGGGCCATGAAGGGAACGGCGGCGGCCTCTTCGTAGGTCAGGTTGGCCGGCATTGTCGTCGCCATCCCCACTTCAGGCAGACAGATGTATTCGGCGTAGGTGCCAAAACGCATCCAGGGAGGAGTGCCGAAGACCCGGTCACCTTCCTTGAACGCCTTCACGTCCTTGCCTACCGCTTCGATCTCCCCGGCCAGCTCCACCCCCAGTATCTCGTCTTTCGGTCTGGAGAAACCCATCTGCATTCTAAAGGGGAGCCAGAACAAGATGGGCACTCTGAAACCTCGAATCCTCACGTCCCCTGCTGTTACCGTCGTCGCATGTATCCTCACCAGGATCTCATCGTCCTGGGGGACGGGCTTCTCCACCTCTGTGAGCTGAAGAACCTCCGGTGGTCCGTATCGCGTACACACAATCGCTTTCACAAGTTCCCTCCTGTATCGTCTTGATCCGGTGATTAACCCACGCTTTGACCTTGCTCACGCCAAGTCTTACTTCTATTCTGGGCGATCCGTTATCCCCTTTGCTATGAGCCAGGGCCCGATCAGTGCTTCGAACACAAAGTACGGGGCGCCCAGTATCATGATCCTACCGATTTCACGATCATACAGCGCCAACAGGACATTGATTGATAGGAGACAGAACGCTGCCAGGCCCCAGACAGAGAGGACCCGCGGAATGTACTTCGATCTGTAGAACAGGTAGAGCCACAGGATTCCGCCCAGGCAGAAGAACAGCATGTGTATGTCGTATCCCTGGTTATAGAGGCAGTAATAGAAGAAATCGCCCAACGTTTGAAAATAGGACGGGTCTGGAGCGCCTGCCTGAACGAAGTCCAGGCTCAAGGGTATCAGGGCCAAAGCCCCTATCTTGCTGACGGCAAGCGCTATCGCTTCCGCCAACCACCATCCCAGGGCCACGAGCGCAAGGATCTTGCCCTGGCTGTGCAGGACCACGTGGAGCAGCACCGCCAGAACGACGATGCCCACACTGGCGGCCAGCCCGACGAGAATGCTGATCCGCATCAAGGTGAGGTTCTCCGGAATACTCAGCAGCATCTGGGAAATACTGCCGGGTCCAACTGCCGACGTAAACAGGAGGTCAGCGAGCAGGCTGGCGACAAAGACTATCAGAAATGCTGCGCCAAGAAACCGCGGGGTACTCTTGTCCGAGTTCATTCTTCTTCTCCTATTCGTTCTGATGCCCTACCGTGACGACCACATTCCCCTTCTTGTGCCCTGATTCGATGTACCGATGAGCCTCAGGGACCTGCTCCAACGGATAGCACCTATCTATGACCAATCTCAGCTTCCCCTCCTCGATGAGCTCTCTGAGGAAGACCAAGTCTTGAGTCTTCGGGTGTGCTGCCCCGAAGATCACCTTCTTGGCGCTGGTCATGGAAGTCCATGGCCCTCGAACCATTTGCGACGGCCCAGGGTTGGCGATGAGATACCGTCCGCCTTGCTTCAGCGACCCAACCCATCCCGAGAAGGAACCCTTGCTTACCACGTCAAGAATGAAATGGTAGGTCTCACCGCTTCTGGTGAAATCATCTCGAGTGTAGTCAACTACCTGGTCTGCACCAATGGAGCGCAGCATCTCCAGTTTCTCCGCGCTGTCAGCGGCGGTCACTTCAGCCCCAAAGTACTTGGCGAGCTGTACTGCGAAAGTACCTATAGTTCCGCCCGCGCCGTTGATCAGAACCTTCTGTTCGCTCTGGATATCCCCTTGTCTGAGGAAAGACAACGCTTCGAGTCCCCCGGTGGGAACGGCGGCGGCTTCTTCGTAGGTCATGTTGGCCGGCTTCGTGGCCAGCGCCCCTTGTTCAGGTTGCTCAGGCAGGCATGTGTACTTAGCATACGTACCCATGCCCGCCAGTCCGGTAGCTGCGAAGACCTGATCGCCTTCATTGAACAGTCTCACCTCTTGGCCCACTGACTCAATCTCCCCGGCCAAGTCCATCCCCAGTATATGGTTACTCCTCTTGGCCGTCTGAGACCCATATAGGCTCGCGTGGGGAGTGCGTACCAAATAGGCAATCTGAGACTTCGCTGTTCACAGTCCCCTGCCGTTACCGTCGCCGCATAGATCCTGATGAGTACTGCGTGGTCTTTGGGCGTAGGCTTCTCCAGCTCCCTGAGCTGGAGAACGTCGGGTGGTCCGTATTCCGTCCATACCACCGCTTTCATGAGCTACCTGGCGCCAGGCGTGCTGAGTTGGACTCAGTTTGAGACTGCTCTCGCAGCCTAAGAAGCACTTGAAGCTGGACTGAACCCCCTGACGATCAGCCAAAAGCCCAGGAATATCTCATTCAAGATGATTAGTAGACCGAAAACCATTCCTGCACTGATATGCATGCCGAAAGTCTCCGACAAGTTCCACGCTAGCACCGCCGCGACCGCAATGAAGCCCCAAATGGAGATGAATCGTGGAACGAGTCTCGATCGATATAGGAGGGAGTAGAGCAGCAGAGCACCCAGGCTAAAGAAGATCGGGACCAAGAGCCCCGCCATATGCGCGCGCGCTGCCCCAATCAGTGTACCCAACGTCTGAGAATAGGCAGCATCCGAAGCCCCTCCTGTTACGTATTCCTGGCTCAACGTTATCAGCAATAGGGGGCTGACTACAGCAGCCACAAGGACCGCTGCCTCGACGACCCTGAGACCCACGTAGCCAAGAGCCAAGGCTTCACCGTACTTCTTCAGGACTGGAAACAGCACGACGGCAATACCCACGACGGCAGCAGCGTTGGTCAACTCGAGGAGCACTCCGATGATCACTTGCGCCTGATTTGCAGACACGGTGGTCAGATAGTCCGGAGTACTCAGAACAGATTCCAGCCAGATACCACCCGCCAGACTCGTGACCATCGCGATCAGGAACAGTGCTCCTACGATTCTTGCGGTCCTCTTATCGGTACTCACTTCTCATCTCTCCTTCTGTTCTTAAGCATGATGCCGTGAGAAACCCGGCCTCACCGTTGTCCTGGCGGCGCCAGGCAACGGCTCGTCGCTGCCGATCAGTCGTGCGCGGGGATCGGCAGGTTCCAGATAATGAGGTATGGTATTACTGCTGGGTTTCGCTGTTCTGCGCCACACTGATGACTACATTGCCCTTCTTGTGACCTTTTTCGACATACCTGTGAGCCTCGGGGATCTGATCTAGCGGGTAGCGCCTGTCTATGACGGCTCTCATCTTGCCTGCCTCGATGAGCTCCCTGAGGAAGACCAGATCCTCGGCCTTGGGGCTCGTCGGAGACTTGACGGTAAGAACGAGTCCTTTCTCCTTTAGCGATCCCTTACCGCGCGAAGCCGAACTCTTGCCTACAGCGTCGAAGACGAGGTCGTAGGTCTCGCCGCTCTCGGTGAAATCCTCTTTGGTGTAGTCGATTACCTTGTTGGCTCCCAGAGATCGCACCATCTCTAGATTGGTGCTGCTGCACACCCCGGTGACCTCTGCCCCGAAGTACCCGGCAAGCTGTACCGCATAAGTGCCTACACTCCCTGAAGCGCCATACACCAGTACCCTCTGTCCGCTCTGGATGTTCGCCTTTCTCATAAGGAACAGCGCTGTCATGCCTCCAATGGGAACGGCGGCGGCTTCCTCGTAGGTCATGTTGGCCGGTTTGAGGGCCAGCAGCCCGTCTTCAGGGAGACGAATGTACTCAGCATAGGCGCCCCCTCCACGACCGGTATTGGCAAAGACCTGGTCACCTTGCTCGAACAGTTCCACTCCCTTGCCCACCGTTTCGATCTCCCCAGCCAGCTCGTGCCCCAGTATCTTACTCTTTCCGAGACCGAAAACGAGGCGAAACACCAATCCGAGAGGGAAGTTGAGGCTTCGAAGTATCACGTCCCCTGATGTTACTGTGGTGGCGTGTATTCTGATCAGTACTTCATTGTCCCTGGGGGTAGGTTTCTCCACCTCCTGGAGCTGAAGCCCGTCCGCAGGTCCGTACTTTGTGCATACGATCGCTTTCATGGGTATTCCTCCCAACGACTAGGCCCACCTGCCGCCCAAGAGCGCGGCTGAGCATCAGCAGGGTGCAGCTTCGCTGTAATCCCTGAGCGCACCCGCTCGTGGAATGGTATGAGCACGGGCTTGTGGGTGCCTTCGTGGACTGGCCCCTGCGGTAGGGGCGGCGGGCCGCGAGCCGCCGACCGCGGCCGTGTTCCTTCCGGGCTCCCTGCCCACCGCCCTACAAGCCCAGATTGGAAAACCCTGACTCTGCGCTAGTGACGAGAACCACCTTGCCCGCGTATCCGCCGCGCCCGAGCAGCGGAATTCGCTCCGCCACGACCGGCTTGATCCAGCCCTCAGCCAGCGAATCAAGGAGCCCCGTCAGGGCCTCGCGGTACCAGTCGTTGTGCGCCTGGACGAACGTCGCCAGATCTGGCCGCGTCCTCGCCTGCTGACAGAGCACGTCTGCCTCCGTTACGCTACGCATCATACTTGCAGGTGAGGCGCCTTGTCGGGCTCCTCGATCGTGGTCCACGATGATCACTTCTTCTGCTCTGCGCGGCTCAGGAGAGGTGGAATCGGCTCACGCTTTCTGCCTGGGCCACTTCAGTGCAGTCCAAACGATCAGTGCAATGAACAGAGCTTCAAGAGCCATGTACAATGCATAATGGGCCCAAATGTCCCCTGGTACAAGCAATGTGGCGAGCAAGACAAGGGCATGGAATATGCCCACAATGATGTTCGTCCAGCGGTTCACTCTGGCCGGCAACGCCAGCGACAGGAAGACCATGAAGATCGGAATCGCCATCAACACTGCAGCGCCAAACAAGAACAGTTGATTGACTTGAGCGCCGGCCAGTTCTCCTGACAGTACGTCCTCTATCGTATCCTGCCGGTAAAAGGAGATAACATCGTTGTATAGATAGAAGAACATCAGCGCTATCCACAATCCTGAAAGCTTTGTCTTCACGTTTACCTTGACATCTTCCAGAGCTCTTGCAGTTACTTTGTTCGAATTCATTTTCCTTCTCCCCTCCCGGCTCGGTAGGCGCCCGCCTGCCGAGCCGCACTAATGGATCCTGACTATGCGTTGGTGACGAGAACCACCTTGCCCGCGTATCCGCCGCGCTCGAGCAGCGCGTGAGCGCGAGCTGCCTCGGCCAACGGGATGCGCATCGCCACCACAGGACTGATCTTGCCGGCGGCCAACCAATCGAGCAGTTGCGCCAGCGTTTCGCGGTACCAGGCGTTGTCCTTCCCGAGATCCGGGGCCAAGGGAGCCTTCTTGCCATCCGGAATGAGCGCCAGCAGAGTCCGCATCAGCACGGTGAGGGGTATGACCCGCAGCCCCTCTTTCTTCGTGGCTGCGACACCGAACCACACCAACCGTCCGCCTTTGCGCAGCACTCGGTACGAACGCCAAAGGTGCCTTGCACCGCCGACGGGGTCGAACACCACGTCCACCCCGTCACCGGTAAGGGCACGGACACGCTCGACGAAGTCCTCGGTGCGGTAGTCGATCGGCGTGGCTCCCAGCGCCGACACGAGTTCGTGATTGTAGTTCGACGCCGTGCCGTACATCTCCAGCTCTGCCAGCTTCCCAAGCTCGAGCAGAGCGGTGCCTACGCCCCCCGCCGCGCCGTGGACCAGGACGCGCTGGCCCCTCCGGACCTTAGCGGTTCGATGCATGGCCATGTAGGCGGTGAGGTAGTTCACCACCAGGCAGACGGCCTGGGCAGGATCCACGCCCGAGGGGACGGGTACCAGCTCGCTGGGGGGCAGGCAGATGAACTCCGCGTAGCCGCCACCGACGCCGAGACAGAAGGTCGCGCCGGCAACCATCTGCCCGGGCTCGACGGTCGACACCTCCGGGCCCAGCTTGTCCACGACCCCGACGATGTCCTCGCCCAGGGTGAAGGGTACGCGGGGAGTCCCCGGGAGCGAACCCGAGCGTCGGAACATGAGGTCGTAGCCGGAGACTCCGGCAGCCAGGACCTTCACCCGGGCCTCGCCAGGCCGGGGTTCGGGGACATCCTCTTCCACAACCTGGAGCACGTCCGGGCCGCCGTGCTGCGATACGACGACGCGATGATTTTTCATAGCACTCCTTTCTTCTTTGGAAGTCATCGTCCCTTGGGCGCTTGACTATGCCGAGGCCGGGGGGATTCTATCCTCGCGGCGAGCGTCCTCGCCGCTGCCCCTCATAACGGTCAGGCTCGGCGCCCTCTCAAGCTCCGCCATCATGCTCCACGGTGATGACTACGTTCCCCTTCTTGCCGCCTGTTTCGACGTAACTGTGGGCCTCGGGGATTCGTTCCAATGGATAGCGCCTATCTATGACCGGTTTTATCCTTCCCGCCTCGATGAGCCCTCTGAGGAAGATCAAAGCTTCAGTCTCATATGACGTTCCCCCGATCACTGCTTTCTTGCTGGTTCTACTCGAAGTCCAGCGTCCGCGAACCATCTTCGACAGCCCAGGGTTGGCCAGGAGATAGATTCCATCCTCCTTCAGCGATCTCATACAACCTGAGAACGAAGCCTTGCCTACCACGTCGAAAAGGACGTCATAGGTCTCACCGCTGGCGGTGAAATCCTCTCGGGTATAGTCGATGACCTGGTCCGCACCAAGCGAGCGCAGCATGTCCAGTTTGCCAGTGCTGTCCACGCCCGTCACTTCAGCCCCGAAGTACTTGGCAAGCTGTATCCCCATAGTGCCGATACTCCCGCCCGCACCATTGATCAGGACCTTCTGGCCGCTCTTGATACGTGCCTGGCTGAGATAATGCAGCGCCTCAAGCCCCCCAATGGGAACGGCGGCGGCTTCCTCGTAGGTCGTGTTGGCCGGCTTTGTGGCCAGCACCCCTTCTTGAGGCTTTTCAGGCAGACATATGTACTCTGCATAAGCACCCATACGAATACCAGGGGTACCAAAGACCTGGTCACCTTCCTTGAATAGTCTGACGCCTTTGCCTACTGATTCGATTTCGCCGGCTAGCTCCTGCCCCAGTATGGTCAGTCTTCTTGGGCGCCTGAGTCCATTGTACATGCGCAAGGGGAGACCCACGAAGAGAGGGATTCTGAGACTTCGCATTTCGCAGTCCCCAGCTGTTACTGTCGTCGCATGGATCCTGACCAGTACTTCATCGTCCCGAGGGGTGGGTCTTTCTACCTCTCTGAGCTGAAGAACTTCCGGTGGTCCGTATGCTGTCCATACGATCGCTTTCAAAGGCCTTCCTCCTAGATTGTGTCGCGTCTTGGTCTGGCGGAGCGCGCTGCTAGGTCCTGCTATCGTCCGCCACAGCGATCACGATCTTGCCCAGGTGGGGTTCCTCGTCGAGATACCGGAGAGCTTCAGGGACCTCACTAAGCGGGTAACGTCTGTCTATGACAGGCAGCACTCTGCCGGCTTCGAAGAGCTCTGCCAGGAAGGCCAGATCTCCTTCGTTGTTTGGTTTCCACATCACGATACCCATTTCGCGGTTCCCGCTCCTGGACATCAGCGGTCCCAGGAGCAGGGCCTGGAGGATTGTCGCTGTGGAACCTCCGACGAAGAGACAGATACCCTCGGGGTTCAGAGCACGCCTATAGGCGAAAACCGAACGACTGGCCACAACGTCCACGATCAGGTCGTACCCCTGCCCACTCTTGGTGAAATCCTCTTTCGTGTAATCAACGACGTGGTCTGCACCGATGGAGCGCAGCATCTGCAGTTTCGTCGTACTGTCCACGCCAGTCACTTCAGCCCCGAAGTACTTGGCGATCTGCACCGCAAACGTACCCACGCCACCGCCCGCTCCATTGATGAGAACCTTTTGCCCCGGTTGGATCTCTCTCTTGTCGCGAAGGTTCTGGAGGGCGAGGACTGCCGCTTGGGGATAGGCCGCTGCTTCCTCCCAGGTCATGCTAGCCGGTTTCACCCTCAACTCGCGTTCCGGGACACAGACATACTCAGCAAGGGCGCCCCAACCACACGCGGACAGATCACCCCACACCTCATCGCCTGGTTGAAACTGCTTCACGCTTCTACCAACCGCTGTCACCCGCCCCGCGATGTCCGTTCCGAGGATCTTGTGCATCGGTCTTAGAGGCGCCGCCATGCGGACGATGAAGTCACCCCTCAGGGTTTCCAGGTCAGCAGCATTCAGAGATGCCGCATGCACCCTTACCAGTGCTTCGTTGTCTCTGGGAGCAGGTCTTGCGATCTCCTTGAGTTGAAGGACATCCGGTGGTCCGTACCTTGTGCAGACGATTGCCTTCATGCGTCATCTCCAGATTCGCTTTGATCCAGCGATTTCAAGTGTAGTTCACCCCAATCTAGCCGATGAGTCTGCGGCGCCAAACTGCCGACGAGGCGGACGCGTTTCCCTCCAACGAACCTAATCGACATATCGGGCGGGCGTTCCTCTCGTGAGAGAGGACCCCTGTCTCAGCCGGTGATCCTCCGGTGTGCGCGTGGCGCAATACTGAGCGCTGACTCCAGAGCCTTCTCCGCCGCCGGGGCTGGGATTACTCTCAGCAAAGCAAAAGCGCCGATCACTCGCTTCCCCAGCGGTTACGATCGGCGCTTTCCATAGCCTCGGCCCCTGCTTTGCTCTTTGCCACTTGGTCCAGGATGGAGCCAACCGGTCAAAGCCTTGTGTACTGGAATACCTACGGCCTTTCTGTGCTGAATGCTTAGGTCGTTCTCCTACTATATGCCGAGAACCGAGCGTTGTCAAACGTCTGGCGCTGAGGGTGTGGAAAAAGGCGGCGCGAGGGGCAGGCAGGCGCTGTTCTGCAGCGGCCGCGCACAGGGCTCATCCTGAGTAGGCCGAAGGCCATATCGAAGGATGAGCCCTGTGGTTGCCCCCAATCCCGTTTTTCCACGCTCTCTGGCGTGTCTGCGCCTCCACAGTCATCTGTGTCGGCACCTCGAGATTGGCTTCACAGAGGGGAGGATGGGGTTTGCGGGACATGACGCGAGACCATGTCGCACCTGGAACAGGCTGGGAGCACGATCGACCTAGGCACATCATCCGTTCTGCGTCCATTTCCGTATTTGCGACCCATAAGGGGAAAGATCCATGGCTGCTAGCGAACGAGTACTGACTGGTCGCCGGCCAACGGGACCTTGGGTCATGTCCCCCCCTTGGGGCACTACCGGCAAGCGGGCAGCCCTGGGTGGGGATTGCTCACTGTGTTGTTTGCCCGCGGGGACTGGGGCGGTGTCTGCGATCAGCGGGGCTCTTGCCAGAAGAGCTTCGCCGCCGTCTTATGCACGCGTAGTACTTGAGGATGGCCAGGACGAGGCCGCTGTCACCTCCCGCACCACGAGGGTGCAGTGTCATCGCCGGCGACTTCCGTCAAGCGGGTGACCCCTGTGCCGTCAGCGTTCATGACGTAGATCTCCTGGTCGCCAGCGCGGTCCGAGGAGAAGGCGATGCGGTTGCCGTCTGGCGACCACGAAGGGTTCCCGTCCCCGAAGGGATCGTTGGTCAGATTGGTCAGCCCGCTGCCGTCGGCGTTCATGACGTAGATGTCAGGATTGCCGTCGCGCGCCCTCGCGAAGGCCAGGCGTGTCCCGTCCGGCGACCAGCACGGGTCTCCATCCCACCAGTCGTTATCCGTCAGGCGGGTCACGCCGCTGCCATCGGCGTTCATGACGAAAACCTCAAACTGGGCATCGGGGGTGAGCGGGGGAGGGACGGACATGAAAGCAATGCGGCTGCCATCCGGTGACCAGACAGGCTGCTCGTCAGTGGTGCGGTTGTTCGTCAGGCGGGTCACGCCGCTGCCGTCAGCCATCATGACGTAGATCTCCCAGTTGCCGTCGCGGTCTGATGAAAAGGCGATGCGGGTGCCGTCCGGTGACCAGGCAGGGCGGTGATGCAGGGCCAGGTCGTTCGTCAGGCGGGTGGCCCCGCTGCCGTCGGCGTTCATCACGTAGATTTCCAGGTTGCCGTTGCGCGCGGACGTGAAGGCGACGCGGGTGCCGTCAGGCGAGCAGGCGGGGGTCCAATCCGTGGCTGGATCGTTCGTCAGGTTGATCTGCCCGGTCCCGTCGGCATTCATGACGTAGATCTCCCCGTCGCCGTCACGGTCCGAAGAGAAAGCGATGCGCGCCTCCGTTGCTCGGGGGCTACAGGCGAAGACGAGGGTCACGACCACCAGGAGGATGCTGGAGAGGCCAGCCTTCGCCATCTTGCCACCTCCTTCCCTCCGAAGATCTCCCCTCGGCCTGCCAGGAGAACCTCGCAGGAGGGCAATACCACCGTCATTTCGAAGCCCTGCTACCAGACAGAACGACGCGGGACCGACAGGTTTCTAAGCCCTGGCCCCCTTCACTCAGGGTGCCGCTTTGGCTATCTCCACTGGTCTGCTTCTAAACCTGACGTTTGGTGTGGCCTCCCGGGTCTGCCTCGGCCATGGTGCCCGCGCCCAGTACCATGGCCATCTGGATGTGCGGCCGGGTGAGCCTCTTCCAGGTTACCGGACCGTGCTTCACACCCTCCGGCACGTAGATCGCGGATGTAGTGTCGAAGACCACCGGCTGGCCATCGACCACGAACTCGATCTCGGCCCCCAGGTCCTCCGGATGGTCCGGGTCGCTCCCGATGTGCAGGACGATCTCTCTACAGCCTTCGCGGTGGCTATGCTCGAAGATGTGGGGGTTGGGCTCTGGCATTTCGTACAGCCAGCCCACTTCGATGTAGGTGTCGACTCCAGGCACCAGGTCGTTGCTCATCAGCGTCATGGTGGGATACTGCCGGCCGGCTACCTTGCCGGCGGACACCTCGTAGCGGGGTCTCCTGACCAGGTTCTTCTCCCAATCTCGCGTGCTCATCGTCCAAGCCTTCCTTCCCTCATAGCCTGTGCAACTCTTGCGGGTGGATGAGGTGGAAGCCACAACTGACGATCATGTTGTGGCCGGTCATGGCGCTGGAATCGTCCGAGGCCAGGAACACCACGGCGCGGGCGATCTCTTCCGGCTCGGCGATCCTGTTCAGCGAGTTGCTGACGTTGAGCTTCTTCCACATCTCCTCTTCGCTCATACCCCGTCTGCGGGCCAGCGCCCCGATCATCTGCTCGAACTCCTCGGTGCGGGTAGCCCCGGGGCTGATGGTGTTGACCCGGATGTTGTGCTTGCCAGCCTCGATGGCCAGCACCTCGGTGAAGCCGATGATGGCCCACTTGGAAACGCAGTAGGGGCTCTCCGTGGGATGGCCGGAGATCCCCGCCACGCTGCTGACGTTGACGATGACGCCGCTCTGCCGAGGGATCATGACCTTCATCGCTTCCCTGGCGCAGAGCATGGTCCCGGTGACGTTCACCTCCATGGTATTGTACCAGACGGACAGGTCCATGTCGGCGACGTCGGCGTTGTTGTAGGAGTAAGCGGCGGCGTTGTTGATCAGGATGTCCAGCTTGCCGAACTCCTCGACGGTTTGGGCGACCATCTGTTTGATCTGCTCGTAGTCGGAGATATCGGTCTGTATGGCCCTGGCCTTCCCTCCCTGGGCTGTGATCTGGTTGGTCACCTCCTCCAGCCTGGCTAGGTTGCGGGCCGCCACGACCACCACCGCCCCTTCGTCGGCAAAGGCGAGGCTGATCGCCCTTCCTATGCCTGTCCCACCGCCAGTGACAATGGCTACTCTGTCCTTCAGCTTCATGCCTCTCCTCCTCCGCCTGCGTGATTGGACTCTGGTATGGGTTCCTCACCGCCTCAGACCCCGCCTGTCCGAGCACCAATGAGTATAGACGTTCATTCTGCTGCCGTCAAGGTCGCCTGAATCGTTCGGGTGAGGAGGTGGCTGTTCGGCACACGTTCTGCTGGCTCCTGGGCCTGGAGCGGCCAGAAGGTGGAGCATGAGGCGGGCTGGCCGGGCCGTCCGGCACAGGATGGCCCTTTTCTATGGTTGCGGCAGGATTGGGGTTTAGAGCTGCCCAGTGCGGCGGGCAGCTTTGCTGGCGTAAGCTCCAGGATCCCTCAAATCAGGTCCCGGGATGCGAGGATGGGGCTAGAAATCGCCCTCTGAGGCCACCAGAGCCTATCTAAAGCCTCATTTCTGCTGAATGAAGGCAAGAAAAAGATACGTCCGGCTTGTCGGACCTCGAGCCCGCCGAGCGACGGGTACGAATTTCCCGCGCGACGGAACCGGCTCTGGCCTCGGTTTGTCTCTGGAGGGAAACTCGCCTACGGCGCGGTGACTATGAGGTTGTCGTAGGCGACATCTGTGTACTCCCCATCCTGTGATTCGGCGTCCAGAGCGATGTCGCCCTGCGCCACGCCGGTATCCACGACATCGATCAGAAGCTCGCCGTTGACCCAGAAGCGCAGGTTGCTGCCGATGCATTCCAGTCGCGCCACATTGGTGACCCCTGGTCCCTGGCGGATGGCGTCGGAGCGCGTTGGCTCAGCGAACTGGGTGCGCTCCCCATTGGTCAGCCCGAAACCCGTGTAGTATCCATCCGAACTGTAGGCCATGACGTAGAAGTTGTCGGCGTCCACGTAGCGACAGTAGTGCCCCAACCAGTTGTCTTCGGCACCTCCAATCAGACGACCTTCCACCTCCATGATCAGATCACCGAACTCCTGGCCGGGCTTGCTGGCGGTGACGGTATCCGGGACGGTGTAGTCCCGGAAGTACAACTCGCCATTCTCGTAGCGGACCTCACCTCCCTCGTTGCTAACCGTCAACCAGCCGCTGGAAGGGTCGCTGAAGTCGTCCCGGAAGAGCACGCGGCCGGCGGCCGGCCCGTAGACCCGCAGGTTGTCGAAGCTGAAACGAGCATAGGACTCACCGACGGACGTGCCCGCCAGCATGCCCACCGCTCCCTCGGCAAAAGTGGTATCCTGCACCGTTTCCAGATACTGATCGTTCACGTAGAGTGAGATCTCGGCGCCCTGGCAGACCACCTTCAGGTGATTGGTGGCCGCACCGGTCCGAATGTACGGTGACTCCTGCCAGTCCCTGATCACCTGCCAGCCATCGGATGTCAACATGCGCAGCCAGTACCGGCCGTCGACGTCGATGGCAAAGAGGTAGAACTGGCGTCCAGGGTCCTGGTAGCGGAAGATGAGGCCTGCCCCGCCCACTTCTCCGTGCGAGATGACGTCCAGCTCCGCAACGAAGTCGGAGACGCTCCCCACCGAGCTCCAGGCAACCCAGTCCTCGCGCAGGATCTCGATGGTGTAGCGACCGTTGTCGTAGAAGCTGCGGTAGTCATCCGTCGTGCTTTCACCGAAGCCGCTGGCTGGATCATCGAAGTCGTCGGCCAGCACCAGCGGCCAGTTGGGCACGGTGGGCGAGGGGGGCAACGCCGGGCTGGGCGCCACTGTGGGCATGGATAGCGGTGTGGACGCCTCCGTGGGCATGGGCGTCGGCGCGAGCAGGGTGGCTTGCGGAGTGGCCACGGGCACAGGGGTCTCCGCCGCCGGCGTCTCGCCGGCCCCGAGGTCCAGCGAAACACTGCAAGCCAGTGCCGAGAACAGTACCAGCACGGCGATGACGATGGTCCATTCTCTCTTCACGACGGTCTCCTTTCGGGATGGCTAGTCTACGTCGCAGCTCTGCACAGACCACAGTGGTCTATTCTACTGGTGTGCTGAGGAGTTGGCAACCGCGCCCGCCTAGGAATGAGGCCGCCCCCTCAGCGGGCGATGGCCGTTCAGCCTCCATAGCGGCGCATGGAGCGCATGGGCTGGCCCACGAGGCGAAAGGCGCGGCGCTCCGCCTCGTATCGGATGCGCTCGGCATCCAGGGTCAGGTACTCGCCCCGCCGGTACAGGAGGCGGCCGTCGGCCCAGACGTAGGCCACGTCCGCAGGATGGCTGGCGTAGACGACCCCCGCCGCCAGGTCGTGCCGGGGGATCCAGTGGGGGGCCCTGGTGTCCATGAGGACCAGGTCGGCGGGATGCCCCGGCGCCAGCACGCCGCTTCCATCGAACCCCATGGCCGCTGCCGGAGCCTGGGTGGCCAGTCGCAACAGGAGCGTGCGTGGCATCGCCTGGGGATCCCCCTGCGAGTGCTTCTGGATCAACCCCGTGATGCGCATCACCTCCAGCATGTTCAGGTCGCTATTCGACGCCGGGCCGTCGGTGCCCAGAGCCAGGTGGACCCCATGGTCCAGCATGGATGACAACGGAGGCATCTCCATGGCCAGTTTCTGGTATGTCTTGGGCGTGTGGGCTACGTGGGTCCCCTTCTCTGACAGGACCTCCAGGTCGTCTCCTGTCACGACGTTGCAGTGAGCCACCAGCGTGGGCCGTGGGAGATCCAGCAGGCCCAGGGAAGCAGCGTAAGCGACGGGAGTTTTCCCGCAGGTCGACATCGACCGCTCCATCTGCTCGTCAGACTCGCTGAGGTGGAAGTGCGCCCCTGTGCCCACCCGGTGGGCCTCCTCCACGAAGCGTCGCAGCACCTCCGGCGGATCCATGTACAAGGAGTGGGGGCCCATCGTGGTGTGGATACGCCCTTTCGCGCCGCCTTGCCATCGCTCCACGAAGGCCACGGTCTCCTCCAGGGTCTTCTGACCCGGTTCGTGCTCCTCGCCGAGGCCGAAGTGACGCCAGGCGAGGAGCGCCTTCATGCTGCTTTCTTCCACCGCACGAGCGGTCTGGTCCATCCAGAAGTAGTGGTCGGCGAAGCCCACCGTGCCCGCCGCGATCATCTCGCAGCAAGCCAGGGCGGCACCCCAGTAGACGTCCTCCTCTTCCAGCGCAGATTCGGCCACCCAGATCTTCTCGTTGAGCCACCGCTCGAACGGGAGATCCTCCGCCCAACCGCGCTCCAGGGTCATCGCCGCGTGGGTGTGGGCGTTGAAGAATGCGGGGACAGCCACCAGGTGTGAGCCATCGATCTGTTCTTCCGGCGCGAAATCTGCCGGCGCCTGACCGACCGCCGCGATGCTGCTCCCCTCCAGGGCGATGTCCAGGCCATGCAGGAGACGGTCTTCCTCGTCCAGCGTGATGGCGCTCACATTACGGATCAGCGTGCGCATTCTCCCTCTCCTGACGGTGCCAACGATGCACCGGCCAAGTTGGTCTTGTCTCTCCCGGATCGTACAGGAGTCCGGCCACCCGGTGTCTCCAGCGGCGGCCAGCTAGCTGCGCGAGGAGCGGCGGCACTTGTTGGCCCAGCAGGCGGCCAGGCCCAGGGGTAGCAGGAGCCACGGTGTGCACAGATCGGGCTGGAACTGGGCGGTGACGCTCTTGTGCGCATCGACGACGAGCGTGGCCGAGGGCAGGTCTCCGGAAGCCGCGCCGCTCCAGTTTCCGAACCGCCATCCCGGGGAGGCCACGGCGGCTAGGTGGACCTCCGTGCCGGGCCCGTACTGGTCTCCAGCGCAGCCTGGAGGTGGGTCCAGGCTGATCGAACCCGCACCGTCGGGAGCCACGTCCGTCGCCAGGCTGTAGCAGGGGGAGGGCGCGTACAGGACGTAGTTGGCCCCTAAGCCTACGTTGCTCACGCCATAGGCGATGCGCATGAATCCCCCTTCTCCCCAGTCTGGTCCCCACGAGTTGCGCAGGAGCCACGCGCCATTCTCTCCCTGGCTGTCGTCCCATCCCACCAGCACCACGGCGTGGTTCACCATGGTGCAACCGGGCCCCTCGAAGACACCCCCGCTGTAGCTCTGAAAAGCAGAGTTCACGCAGACCGCAGCGGCCACCGGGCCGCGCTCGTAGATCGCGCGTTTTATGTCAACCACCGCAGGAACGCTCCATCCGTTGCCGACGTAATGCCAGGACTCGATCTGGTAGAGGTGGGCGTGAGAGGGTGCGCAGGCCACGTCACTGGCCACGTAGGGGAAGGCCGGCTCAGAGACAGCACCTGCCCCCTCCTCTCCTGCAGGCACCTTCCAGGCGTGATAGTCGTGGGCGAATCCGCCCCCGTTGCAGCCCCAGTCTTCGCTGTTGCAGGACACAAGATACTGTTCCGAAAGGTCCTCAGCGGCGCCCTGCTGTATGAGCACGTTCAGTTCCAGCGGCCCCACTGTGGCGAACGCCCAGCAACTTCCGCACCGGCCTTGATCCCTCACCGGCGTACAGCCGCCCGGCTCACACCAGTCGAAGGCCGGCGGCAGGTCTGTCGCGACTTGCACATCTCCCACCGTGGGGGCCTCGCTGCTGAGGCTAGGTGCCGGAGAGGGCGGTGCGCGATCGAAGGTGCCCAGAGCCCGCACCTGGAGATGAAACGTCTCTACGGGTTCGGCGCCGGATTCCCAGGGACGGCGGTACTCCAGAGTCAGGGTGACCTCTCCCGCACTCACGCCCTCGAAGCTGAGGATCTCCGTTCCCGGCGCGCCCAGCAGATCCGAATGGGGCTGGAAGTCGACGGCGTCGGCCTGGCGGAGGATGCCTCCCAGGGCGGGTCGAACCACCTGCCAGCCATACCCGGTGGATGGGTTGGACACAAGCCTGACCACCAGCACCTGACCTTCGCTGAGCTCTATCTGGCGACCATCATCCGCGGCCGTGACCACGATCTGCTCGGGTGGACCCTGTGAAGGCGGCTGGGCGAAGGCGCTCGAGGTCAGGGCCAGGGTCAGCCCCAGGATGAGCAGGATCCGGCCAACCCGGGAGAGCTGGACTCCCTGCGCGCTCATCGCTCTAGACCCTTCCTTCAGGCGTCATTGCTGCCCCGGACCCGGTCCAGTGGCTGCGAAGCATCGCTCTGACCGCTTCGGTCCTTCGACCATCCTTGGGCGCTCCCCTTTGTTCAACCTCGCCAGCAGGCAGCAGAGCTGATGGCGGGCCCGACGATCATGGAAGCCAGATCCCGTCCCTAGGTGGCTTCCGTGGCGCGCAGTAGCTCGTGGGCCTTGGACAGCCAATCGGGGATCTCGATCTGCTGCGGACACTTGTCGAGGCATTCCCCGCACTCCACGCACAGGTTGGCTCTCTGCTCCTCCTCGAGCAAGCCGTAGGAGAGGCGGGCGCCTTGCTCATCCCCGTAGATCAGGGCGTCGTTGTAGATCTCGAAGATGCGAGGGATGTTGACGCCCTGGGGACAGGGCTGACAGTACTGGCAACCGGTGCAGGGGATCCGCCCTAGCTGGCGGTATTCCTCCCGCGCTCGGGCCACGAGCCCCAGTTCCTCCTCCGTGAGCGTCCCGGGACCGGATTCGCTGGCGCTGGCCACGTTCTCTTCCACCTGCTCCATGGTGCTCATGCCGCTGAGGACCGCCGATACCTCCGTCTGGTTCCACACCCACTGAAGCGCCCAATCCGCGGGGCTGCGCTGGCGGGGTGCGCCGTCCCACACCTGCTGCACGGGAGCAGGTACGTTCCTGGCGAGAAGTCCTCCGCGCAGCGGTTCCATGACCACCACCGCCAAGCCCCTGCTGGCCGCGTATTCCAACCCTCTCGTGCCCGCCTGATACTCCACATCCATGAAGTTGTACTGAATCTGACAGAACGTCCAGAGATCGGAGGCGTCCACGATCTCCTCGAAGACCTCGTACTGGTCGTGAAAAGAGAAGCCCAGGCGGCCGATGCGCCCGTCGGCCAGGGCTCCCTCCGCCCAGGGGAGCACTCTCAATCCATGCACCTTGGCCCAGCTACTGGCGTTCAACCCGTGGAGCAGGTAGAAGTCGATATGCCCTGTCCGGAGTCGTTCCAGTTGCTCGTCCAGGTAGCGGTCGAAATCCTCTGTCCCCTCGACCTTCCAACAGGGTAGCTTGGTGGCCAGCCTGATTCTCTCCCGGTATCCTCCCTGTAGAGCGCGCCCCAGGAACGGCTCGCTGGTGCCCTGGTGATATGGGTAGGCGGTGTCCACGTAGTTGACACCCTGGTCGATGGCGAACCTGACCATACGCGTGGCCTCTCGCTCGTCGATCCTGCCAGGGTCCCCGTCGATGGTCGGCAGCCGCATGGCGCCGAAACCCAGCGCCGATGGTTTCCACTCCAGACGGCCGAAGCTGCGATACTGCATGTGGATACTCCTCGGATTCCCCACCGAACCACAGAGGACCGGGCTCGGAGCGGTCGACGGCCATCAGCCTCATGGCGAGCGCACCCGGCGCAGCCCCGATCCGTTCTGGCGCCCGGCCGGTCTACAGGGAAGGAACCTGATTCACCACATTGTAGCATGGCTGCCGAGAAATCGTAAGCGGAAGTTGCCCGCTAGCTTGCCGAGAATACCGCCTGCCCGGCTCCAGACTATGCCTGGCGCAGGCTCTACCAGACCGCTGGGCAGCCTACCCCTCTTAGAGGGCGGGCTCAGCCAGCTTCTTGACCAACCAGGCCAGGTTGGCTGCGAATCTCCGCGCCGTCTCTATGCCGTCGCTGTCTTTCCAGATGTCGCCTGGCTCGGATCCGAAGGCGGTATTCCAATCGTTGGAACCAGGCACGATCATGCCCAGGATCAGAAACCACAGTGTCAACTGTGCGTTGGTGAAATTGCCCCCGTTGCGCCCAGCGGCGACCAGCGCTCCTCCTGCCTTGCGAGCGAGGGTGTAGCCGTTGTGGTAGGAGATGTATCCTGCTCTATCCATGAACGCCTTCAGCTCGGGGGTCGCGGAGCCGAAGAACACCGGGGAAGCGATGACGATACCATCCGCGTCCTTCAAGCGGTGATACAGCGGCAGCAGATCGTCGTCCAGCGTACACGTCTCCTTCTTCTCACAGGCGCCGCAAACAGTGCAGGGCAGGATCTCTTTCTCGGCCAGGCGCACCAATTCCGTGTCTATGCCCTGCTCCTCCACGACCCTCAGCACTTCCTGGGTCAGTTGCTCGGTGTTGCCCCCGATTCTGGGGCTGCCCACAATGCCCACGACATTCATCGTCCTCTCCTTTCCTCTGCGCCGGGCTTCATGACCGTCAGGCCGGGGTTCGTGCCGGCGCTCTGCTATGCTCAGGTGAACCGGCGGCAGGATGCCTTCCCCCTACCCTGGTTCCCCAGAACGCTCGCTTCACCGTCGTCACGTCCGTCAGAACGGCGCGTGCACGACGCCTCGTCACATAGTACGCCCTTCCAGGACTCGACACGCCATGCGCGTCTTTGGCAGCCGTTTGACTCTGGCAAGGGGTATCAGGCGAGCTACTCACTCGTCCACGACGATAACGATGTCCATGCTGCGCAACAGTGACATGACCTCGGGCAGCGAGAACCTGGCCCGCTTCAAGGTGTTCTGGCCTGGGTCGATGTGGTAGTTGCGGGCGCGGCTGAGATCGGCTTCAGATAGGTTGGTGTTGGCGAAGAGACTCTGGGCGAGGTCGGTGCCCGCGAAGTCGGCCCCGGAGAGATCCGCCTCACGAAAGTCGACGTCCAGGGCCACACAGTCTTTGATCTCCATCCCCGGCAGAGTCAGTCCCATGAAAGTGGAGTGGCTGAGGGCGCAGTCGACGAAGCCGAGAGGGTTCGCCAGGCCAGTGCTGGGCCAGTCCGCCGCACTCCAGTTGACACCGATGACCTTGCACTTTTCGAAGCGCGTGGAGGTGAACCTGGACCCCGGCACCTGGACGAGACTCAGGTCACATTCCCGAAGGACGCAGTTGACGAAGCGACAGCGACGAAGAATCGACTGGGCGAAGGAACAGTGCAGAAACAGACAGTCGTGGAACTCGCTGGACAGTACCTCGCCGCCAGGCTCCAACTGTGCGTCCCTGAACGCCTGATCGACGTACTGGGTCTGTGAGGAGATCATGGGACTGGGGTCCATCCCCTTCGCGGATGAAGAATGTCTCGCTGGCCGTTCGGTCACACCCTGGACTCCTCGGCTGCAATGCGCAGCATGGCCTCCAGGCTGCTCTGTACGTCCTTTTCGGTGGTGGCCCACGAGGACACGCTGATGCGCATGGCCCCGTGTCCCTGCCACTCCGTTCCACCGCACCAGCACGTGCCCTCTTCCTGCAACCGCGCGATCACCCGGCGCGTCAGATCAGCACTGCCGAAGGACACCAATACCTGATTGAGAACCACGTCGTTGAGGATGTCATACCCAGCGGCGCGCAGGCCGTCCGCGAACCGAGAGGCGTACGAACACGTACGCTCGATGAGCTCGGCGAGGCCCTGGCGTCCGAGGGAGCGCAGGGCTGCCCAGATCTCCGTTCCCCGGGCCCGGCGAGAAGACTCTGGCACGTAGTGGCATGGCTCGCGGCCTCCGCCCACGATGAGATAGGCCGCGCTGGCCGTCATCGCCGCTCGCAGGTGTTCTGGCTGGCGAACGAAGGCCACGCCGCTGTCCTGGGGTACGTTGAGCCATTTGTGGCCATCTATGGCCCAGGAGTCGGCAAGGACAAAACCCCTGGCCAGCGACGCCCGCTGGGGACAGGCCAGCGCCCAAAGGCCAAAGGCACCATCGACGTGGACCCAGGCTCCCGACTTCCTGGCCAGGGCGCAGACCTCCCCGGCGGGATCGAAGGCTCCAGTGTTCACGTTGCCCGCCTGGATACAGACGATGGTCGGGCCCGAAATCGGGGGGAGGCCGTCTGCCCGCATGCGGCCCTGGTCGTCGACGGGGACGCGGACCACCCGGTCCCTGCCCAGACCCAGCAAGCCCAGGACCTTGAGCACGCTGACGTGGACTTCCTCGCCCACGATCACCGTGATCGGAGGCGCTCCGAAGAGACCCCGGCTCTCGACGTCCCACCCCTGTCGAGCCAGGAGCGCGTGGCGAGCTGCGGCCAGCGCGGTGAAGTTGGCCATGGTCGCTCCGGTGACGAAGCCCACTCCCGCGCCAGGGGGCAGTCCCAGAACAGAGATGAGCCACTTGATGCACACCTTCTCGAGAGCGGAGGCGACCGGCGACAGGATGTCGTGGGCCGCATTCTGGTCCCACACCCCAGCGAGCATGTTGGCCGCGATGGCCGCGGGGAGACTCCCGCCAACCACGAAGCCGAAGTAGCGGCCGCCAGTGGTGGCCACCGTCGCTGGGGAGCCGATCTCGTCCAGGTCAGCCAGTACCCTCGCGGGATCCATGGGCTCCTCTTGAAGGGGTACGTCCAGCAGTCTCAGGCGTTCCAGCGCCTCGGCGGAAGGGCTGACTCTTCTCGCCGGCAGCTCCTCGACGTAGCTACACGCTCGCCTGGTCACGTCGGACAGCAGATCTTGCATCGCGTTTGTCCTCTCCAACCATTGAACGGGCAGCGTCTCGCCGCTGCACTTCCTCCACTGCTCGCTACACCGTCACCCTATCCGAGCAACCCTGTGAGCATCTCCGTGGCCTGTCTGCGCCCCGCATGGTGCAGAAGCTCCCGGTGTCCGAGGGCGATTCTGGGAGCGTCGTGCCGCAGCGAGCGGGGCCGTCCAAGTTGCGTGACCGCAAAGGGGTCTTGGTGCACTTCCACCGTCGCTCTGCCGCTGCCACTTATGTCAACAGACTGCCGCCGCCGTTCCGGTTGCTGGCCCAGCCGCGCAGCTATGCCAGGCGGAGAGCACGCTGGCATTATGCCACACAACAGGTGCCGCGTCAAAGGAGCTACGAACGAAACGGTGACCAGCTTCTGGCGTGGAGGTGGGACGTGCGACGCGCAAACGGACATCGTCAGGCGTGGGAGGGGCCGTGAGGCTTGCTCTGATCGCGCAGTTGCGGCAGATGGCAGGATATGCTATGCTATCGAAGCCAAGCGGATGAGGGCAAAGAAGCTGCGGAGGTGACGATCATGAGGAGAGACACGCTCAGAGGCCTGTCCTTGGCGCTGGGTGTCATCTGTCTGGCGATGGTAGCGCCGACTGTGGTGCTCTCACAATCGCAAGCCGAGGCGGGCTGTGGCACCGCCTTGATCGATGGCGTCCTGTCGCCGGGTGAGTGGGACGAAGCCGCCAAGCTGGATCTAGTGGATGTCCTTGAGCCATCTGAGGTCTCAGCGGCTCACAATCCCACCGCAGCCACGGGTACCCTGTACCTCCTGAACGACGACACCACCCTGTACGTCGGAGCGAAGATAGACTTCGAGCCTTTGAACAGCCATGATGCCGCTGCCAGCGGCCTAGTATTGGTGCCCGACGAATGGAATAGCTCGATGTGCATCTTGTTCACCGACGAGGGCAAGCCCCTGGACGATGCCTGGACGGCGCCGGACTGTGGCACGAGTCCCGAGGAGGTGCCTGATGAGGGGCAGATCTGTGCCTACGAAGGTTGGGAGGACTGGGTGCGGTACAAGGGGTGGTCCCAGGCTGGGCCGTGCTGTAGCATCTGGTTCCCTGCCGAAGGTGTGCAAGCCATAGGTGCGTCGGGAGGTGAGCAGGTTACGCTGATCTGGGAGTGGGGCCTGGATCTCTCCGACTCCAAGTTGAACCAGATCGGCCCCGGTCAGTGCTTGCGGTTTGGCTCCTGGACCTTCCTGGAGACCTACGCGCCGAGCCTCTACGAAGGCGAGGCTCTGTGGCCTGGGGGACTCGCGGCACCACAGGTATACGGGGATTACTTGCCTCTCGAGTTCGCCCAGTGGCCATCCTCCTTTGGCGCCATTTGCCTGAACGACTGCCTCGCGAAGTGGTTCGTGCCCGAGCCCGGCACCATCCTGCTGCTGGGCAGCGGTCTCATGGGTCTGGCCGGGTATGCTGCGCTTCGGCTTCGCTCAGGTCCGTCGCTGCGCTAGAGTGCAGCCAGGTCCAGCACTGTCCGCAGATCCGCTGCGAAGACCACTGAGACCAACGTAGCTGCATAGCCGAACTCGCAGCGCCTGAGGCTTCACACCCCCCCCACTGACTGGCGCGATCTTGCTGCCCAATGGGCTGGTCCACCGTCTCCGAAGGCTGCAAGCGCGCCACCGGGGCTGGGGATCAAGGAAAGGTTGTTGCCGCCCATGGACGGAACATGATTATCAGCGGCTCCGCTGCGGTGCTGGGCGGAAGCACATCTCAAGGGAGGAGAGATACTATGTTGAGGTTGCTCATCGGGGTCTTCGTCGTGCTCCACGGCCTGGTCCATCTGCTATACTTCGGGCAGAGCGCGAGGTTCTTTGAGCTGCAGCCGGGGATGGTGTGGCCCGATGGCTCGTGGCTGTTTTCGAGGCTCATGGGAGCTGAGCCAACAAGGCTGGTGGCCGAAGTTTGCTGCATACTGGCGGCCGTCGGTTTCGTCGCTGGCGGCGCGGCGATTCTCTTGGGTCAGTCTTGGTGGCGGCCGGTGGTCGTGGGCATGGCCGTGTTCTCCACCGCTATCTGTGTCATCTTCTGGGATGGAACGATGCAGCGGCTGGCCAATCAGGGGATCATAGCTATCCTGATCAACCTGGCGATTCTGGTTGCCGTGCTCGTATTGCGCTGGCCCCATTTCGAGTTCTAGCCCAGGGCCTTTTCGACGAATGGAGAGTGTGCGACAAGCCGCGGGAGTACCCTGATACACCACCCTTCGACTGCGCATAGCCACTCGGGCACCCTGCGCTTGCCGTCCAACTAGTGAGTCTTGTCTACTGGACTGTGACCTGGACGGTGAAAGTCTCCAGGGGCTCCAGGCCTGTCTCCCAGGGACGGTGATAGACCAGTCTCAACTCCATCTGGCCCCTGTCCACGGCTTCGCAGCGGCCACGCAACTGGCCATGGTCATCGATCCGACGCCCCGACCCTGTCGTTGACGACCGGCCAGAACCGCTTGCTGTCGCGGCACCAGAAGGGTTTGCCCTTGCCCGGCGCGAGGTGCTATACTAGGCGCACTAGCCGCGCGCTGGACCCTCTGCACCCGTGCTCGTTTTCGCGCACGGACAGGTGGCGATTGGCGCATGATAGTACTGGAGGACGGTGGGTTATGAGACGATCCCACGTCGGCCTTGCAGGCGTATTCGCTTTGGTCCTCTTTCTGGCGGCCTGCGGCGCTTCGGGCCAGGGCCCAATGACCTGGCTGGATCGCCCCCTCGACGGATCTCGGCTACCCCTGGCGCCCGTAACCATTCTCGCCCACGCCTCCGATGCCGATGGCGTGGCCAGCTTCGAGTTCTTCATCGACGAGGACCCCCTGGGTACCCTCCCGGCTGCTGGTCGTCGTCTGGGAGACGCCACGGTGGCTTGGACGCCGACGAAGCCCGGGACTTATACTGTCCGTGCGCGGGCGATGGACAGTGCCGGGAACATGGGTTCCGAGACGACCTCGGTGGTCACGGTGGGCGAAGTCGTGGAGCCGTCTCCAACTGCCCGCACCGAAGGCGAGGAAAGAGAGATCGCCTTCTTGGTGCAGCCCGAGTTGATAGCCTCCGGCGACTGTGCGGTCTTGCGATGGGAGGTTGCTCCTCCGGCTGATGCGCTCCTGAATGGCGAGGTGGTGCCACCCACAGGGGAGAGGGAGGTCTGCCCGGAGGAGACCACAGATTACCAACTGCTGGTGCCCGAGTGGGACCAGGCCAAAACGGTGACCCTCCACGTGGAGCGGCCGGAGCAGGTGGAACTGGGCATGTTCCTGGCTGTGGACCCTGACGCAATCTCTGAGGGCGAGTGCGCGGCCCTGATCTGGGAGGTGGGTGCGCCCGAGGAGTGGGCCACGCTCATCGAGGGATCCCAGGTGCCGCACGCGGGACAGCAGCAGGTGTGTCCGGATACGACGACGACCTATGAATTGCTGGTCGAGACCCCTGACGGGGTGGAGTCGAAAACGGTTACCCTGCGGGTCACAGCCCTGGAGGAGCCTACTCCGCAGCCAACGCAGATTCCCGTGGCCTCCCCAGCAGCCACGAGCCCGCCGGGGTGTGCAGGCGCGCCAGTGATCTCCTACTTCCGCGCCAATCCCAGCACCATCACCGCTGGTCAGTCGAGCACGCTGGAGTGGGGTCCCGTGACGAATGGCGACAGCGATGTGCTGGTTCGTTCAGTGGCCATAGAGCCTGGCCTCGGGGAAGTAGGCTCGCCTGGCCAGCGTCCCGTCAGTCCCCAGACCACAACTGTGTATACCCTGATCGCCACGGGATGTGGAGGTGAGACCAGACAGCAAGTCACCGTAGTCGTCAGCCAGGCTCCCCCCCCGCCCACCGGCATCGATCTGGCGGTCACCGATCTGTACGCCGAGAGCCTCTACGGTCCGCTATGGGTAAGGGTGACCAACAACGGTCCCGATACCGCGACGAACGCCAGCGTCCACCTCTCCTGCCAGTGGCACGAGAGGGACGTCGTCGAAGGCATCGACCACCAGGATCAGATGGCGCCCATGCCTATCCCCATCGGCAGTCTGAGCCCCGGTCAGACCCTCGCCTTCAACACCGACATCCCCGTGGACCTGCAAAGCTATCGGTACGACGTCACCTGTTCGATACAGGTAGCTTTCAACGACCCCAACCTGGGCAACAACTCGCACTCTGAGACCCTCACCAGGGACGCACCAGGTGGCACGTAAAGGGGAGTCGGCCGTGGCGAGGCTCCGAGCGGGCGCGGAGCGTTCAGGCTGCGGCGCTATGGTTGATGGAGGAGCGCTGTGAAGAAGAGTCGCGGACGGGTCAAGCGGGTCATTATTCTGTTCGCTTCGGTGGTTGTGCTGGTGCTGTGCCTCCTCTGCGGGCTGAGCATGGGGTATGAGTACCTTCAGGCGCAGACGCGTACCGAGTTCGCGCCGCCCACAGTCTACATCACAGAGCCTCTTCCCGGGGCTGCGGTGGAAACGGGGACTCATCTGCTCATCTCGGCCACTGCTGTTGGAGATACTCCCATCTACCGCGCTGAACTATGGCTGGATGGCCAGGTGGTGGACACGCAGGATGTCGAGACCACTGAGGCCACCTCCACTTACTATCCTTACTTCGGTTATCTGGTGCGGGAGGGGCCTCAGCAGATCGTCGTGCGCGCGGTGAACACGGCGGGTATCATCGGCCAGAGCCTGCCGGTGGCCATCCTGGGTCAGACCGGGCCGGGCAGCGTGTACCAAGCGGTGCTGGTGGGCCCTGGTGAGACCCTGGAGGACATCGCCCTGACCCGCGACGTCGAACCACAGGCCTTGCGGGACCTCAATCCTGACCTGGGGACTGACGAGCCGCCGGAGGGTTCTGTGATCATCGTCCCACCCCCGCCTGAAGAAGGACCATCCGAGCCGGTCGGGCCGACGGTGCCGCCCGCGGGGACAGGGACTTCCCCGACCTTGCCAGGAGGTGGCGCCGTCATCATTCCCGCTGGGCCTCCCCTACCGGTGATCCCGCCGTCGATTATCACCACTACCATCCCCGTCATACCCATGCTGGTGGCCCACCTCGAGCCGCCCAAGGCGCCCGACGGTCTCCAGGGAGGGGTGGAGAACTGTATGGTGCGACTGCGCTGGAACGACAACGCCGACAACGAGACGCGCTACGAGGTATGGATGGCTCCACTGGCAGGGCCGCCCCGGCTCATCGCCACGTTGAGTCCTGCCGCTGGGGGTGCTGCCTGGTTCGAGTTCGCCGCTCCTCAGACTGGAGGTATGAGCTTCTGGGTCGAGGCAGTAGGCGCCTTCGGCAGCCAGCCCAGCAACCTGGTATGGCTGGAGGTTGACCAGAAGTGTCCTACCAGGGCCCCCGCCCACCTCGAGATCGAGCTTCGCGACATGAGCGTGCGGGGCAGCTATGACAAGGCCTATTGTTATGTATCCTTGGAAAACGCGCCCGAGGTACGCCTGCCCGGCGATGAGTCGTCTTTCATCCAGGTGCATGGCGGCCATGGCGATGTGTCTGCCGGCGCCTCCGGCATGAGGAGACTAGTGGTTCCGGTTCCCGCCGACGGGGTCCTCGAGCTCCAGGGAGAGTGCTGGGGATGGGCGGGCGAAGCGCTGGACAAACTGGGCGACTTCAGCGGCAGCAGCGCCTCCAGCCAGTGGAACGGCACGCGGCTATCCCTGGCAGGTGACGGATACGAGATCGGCTACTCGGTGACCTCCACCGGTGGTGCCGGGGGGACCGGCGAGGAGACGACCTATTCGTATGAGGATCCGACCTTGCCCTCGCCGTACGACCTGTCTTTGCTGGGTAAGAGCATTCCCGGGCTGCCGGGTTCAAGCAGCACAACCTTGTACTGGGATTGGACCGGCGACCAGAGCAAACTGACCGGTTTCACGGTGTTCCTGGACAGCTACCCTTACAAGACCGTGTCCGGGGGCGACAAGCGGGGCGTGCAGGTCCAGCTCCCCATTACGTGCGGAAGGACCTACAAATGGCAGGTAGCTGCCCTGGCCGGGGACGCCCAGTCGCCCGTCAGTGCCTCGTATGACTTCCACACTGAGCCTTGCCCGGTCTTCGTGGAGGTGAGGTTCAAGGAGCTGGATATCCTGTGCTCTGAGAACTACTGGTTCCACTGGACCTGCCCCAACTGTGGCGAGGTTGGGGCCTGGTGGACTCTGTACGCCAATGACCAGCAGAGAAAGAGCTACTACTCCAATCTCCGTCTCGACATCAAGTGTGGCACCTACCAGATGTCACAGATCGACTCGAACAAAGGGGATACGCTGGTTGTGCGCATTTCGGCCTCCGATCCGACCCTGAAGGTGGGTTCGAGGTTCTACTACATGAGTCATTGGGGAGAGCCCAGGGACTTCCAGTACGCCAGCCGCACTTTCACCATGTCCCTCGACCAATGGAAGACTTACGATGAGGAGTTTGAGCTGTGGACCAAGGCCAACGGCGTGTACTCCCATCTGACGGTGCGCGTTCGAGGACCCGACGCCGGCGGGTCTAGCCAGTAAGCGGTCCAGTTCGACGCTGCATGACTATCGTCGTAGAGGCAGGAGTTCCACAGACAGAGACTCTAGTTGACTGGGGTTCAGAAGTCTGGTATACTGGTGGCAGAGACCTGGCAGAGTTACGATGCGGAGCAAGGAGGCCGACCAATGGCGACACAGAGACTCGGAGGCCTAGTGCTAGGTGTGGCCCTGGCACTGGTGTTGGCAGGGAGCGTTGCCCTGGCTCAGGCACTTCTGCCAGCGACGATGGACACGGAATGCGTGGAGTGCATCCCGGAGCAGTACGCGGGCGACCCGGCGAGCGTGCCCAAGGATCCCTATCTCTGGACTATGACCAGCACCGGCTGGAACAATGGGGAGGAGGTCACACCCTGCTATGAGTTCGCCAGCGGGCTCGTCTTGGGCTGGTACGACTCTTGAGGACTCTTCGCCAGCGACCCCGGTGGGGTCGTAACGTATACCGATGGTCTGTGGTGCGAAGGTGGATTCTGGGGTGATACGGGCACTGAATTGGCATGTGGAGGGGTTACCGGGGCCCTGAACGGCTGGGCTCCTGAAGACTATGGAACCCTGAAGATCTGCCTGACGGGGGCGACCGGCCAGGCCTGTGCAGAAGTGCTTTTCGCTGAGGTGTGCGAGGTGGAAGAGGAGTTCGTGCCTGAGCCCGGAACCGTCGCTTTGCTTGCCAGCGGGCTGGCAGGATTGGCAGGTTATGCCACTCTACGCTGGAGGACCGGAGGGTAGGTCGGCGAACTTCGAGAATCGAGAGCCTGCAAAGGGGGCCATCTCACGGAGACATGGCCCCCTTTCTGTGGTTGGTCACTCTTGGACACAGCTACCAGGCCCCGGAGCGAACGCCAGCCAGCTAGGTGCGCAGTTCCACCACGTCGCCATCCGCGAGGACGTGATCGCGCCCGACCATCTGACCGTCGAAGGAACCGCTGCCCCAAACACGGGCCGCCCTCAGATTCTCCAGGAAATCCTTGTGCACCCTGCCGGCAAGGTACTCCACAGTGCTTCCCCTGGGCAAGACGAACGGCCTATCGAGGTCGGGCTTCTTGCCGGGCGGCTTGGAATAGACCCGGATGATCTCCAGGCTGTCGAACACCGCGCGTCTCAGCTCGTCCAGATGGCGACCTGTGGCGGCAGATAGCGCCACCAGGGGCCAGTCCTCCTCCATCAACTCCAGGAAGATCGCCAGAACCTCGTCCGACTCCTCGTCATCGTTCTTGTTCGCCGCCACCAGGACGGGCACAGCGGACATCTGTGACTCCTGAGGAGAGGTGGCTTTTCCAGGGCGGGCGTCGATACCGTGCTCTCGCAGGAAAGCGAGCGTGTCGTGTAGCTGACCGAGAGGGTCTGTCTGCACATCGACGACCAGCAGCACCAGGTCGGATCTGCGGATCAGATCCAGGAGCTGGGGCTCCACGAACTCCCTGCTCACGGGAGGCGTGTCTATCAACTGGATCTGGATGTCTTCCACACGCATCATACCCGGAGTGGGCTCCCAGGTGCTAAACGGAGACTCGGAGACCTCAGGAGTGGCGTTGGTCAGGGCGGTCATCAGGGACGACTTGCCCACGTTCGGAACGCCGACCACCACCACCTGGCCTGCGCCTTCCCGGTCTATGTGGTAAGCCGATTCCTGCCTGCCAGGCCGTTTCTTGGCGTCGGCGGCTGCTTTGAGCTTCGATAGGCGCCGGCGATAGTCGGCGCGCAGCTTGTCCGTCCCCTTGTGCTTGGGGATGGTGCCCAGCAGTTCCTCGAGGCAGGTGATCTTGTTCGCGGTCGATTGTGCCGCGCGATAGCGCTTGTCCGCCTCGAAGTATTCTGGGGGGAGATTGGTCGGCATGACTGAAGACTATTATATCACAGGGGGACGGCATGGGCAACTCCTTCCACTCAACCACTCGCGCCGCAGCACGGGTGACCCGGTCGTGCCCAGGGCGACGGGGTGGCGGCGGAGTGCTCCGAGACGACGAGGGCGCAGCGCCCGGCAACTGGCTGAGGTTGCTCCCTTCCCACAACAGATACCCAGCCAGACA
Organism: Anaerolineae bacterium; assembly: GCA_034411995.1. Taxonomy (GTDB): domain Bacteria; phylum Chloroflexota; class Anaerolineae; order UBA7937; family B3-Chlor; genus JAUVXJ01. The sequence continues at coordinate 32,165 of DAOUME010000006.1, forward strand.
CTGACCCCCATCCGTTCGTCATCCCACTGTCGGGGAGGCCAGCCGTAATCCGTGACTGGCCCGGCGTATGGTCAGGCGTGCACATACTTCTGTCTACTTATGTAACGTCGCGCATGCGCATGTGCGTCCTGGAACGTCAGGCAGGACCAGATAGTGTGGCCCTTATGTCAACAGTAAGAACGCAGAGCGACCCGTAACGTGCAGGACTGCAGATCGACCCACGGGATGATCGTCAAGAAAGAGCTGGTTTCGTGGCCCCGTTCGAAAGGATCGCCTTGCTTCACGTTGTTGACCACAATGAGCGGGAGGTTCGCCGCTCTCGGGCGACGGTGCACTCGGCTCGCGATGCTGGCAGGCGTGGGCCTTAGGCTCTGGATGACGCTGGCGAGGGGGCAGCTCCTCCGATATGTGGTCGCGTTGCTGGGCCGACTCCCCTAGAAGCCCAGATGGATGTACAATACCGCCAGCGCGGCGTTCCGGCCAGGCTGCGTGCCGCGGTCGTGTGCGAGCGCACGCCACCGAAAGTGGGGGAACCGAGGATGAAGTCGATCGGGACGTCACTGGAAGACGCTGTCTCGCGAAGCAAAGAGAAGACCTTCTACATCTTCAAGGACCAGGAGATTACCTACGGGGACTTCGTGGAGACGGTGCAACGGGTCGCGCATGGCCTGCTGTCGCTCGGCGTGAAGAAGGGCGACAAGGTGGCGATCCTCCTGCCTAATTGTCTGGAGTTCCCCTACTCCTGGCTGGCCGCGAACACCATCGGGGCCGTGATGGTGCCCGTCAATGGGCGGTTTGTGGACGAAGAGGTCAAGTACGTCCTCCGGCATTCCGAGGCCAGCGTCCTCATCACGTCAGGCAGCTATGTGGAATTGGTCGACCGGATCAGGGCCGGGCTGCCCCAGTTGCGGATCGTCGTCAACGTTGAGGGCACTGATGCTGCCGAGAGTATCCCCTTCTCAGCGCTACTCGATAGCCCAGCCGGTAGACCTGCCGTGGGTGTCGGCCCTGAGGACGACGCGGTCATACTGTACACGTCCGGAACGACAGGCCACCCCAAGGGATGCCTGGCCAGCCACGAGTGCTTCCTCAATTTGGGCGACATTCAGGGCCAGCTCTTCCAGCTCACCCCCGAAGATCGCGTCTTCACGGCGCAGCCGTTTTACTACATGGACCCCCAGTGGAACACGATCATGTGTATGATGTACGGTGCGACCCTCGTGCTGGCGGAGCGGTTCAGCACCAGCAGGTTCTGGGAGCAGGTGAGGGTCAACGAGGTCACCTGTTTCTACTGCATCGGCTCCATGACCTCGTTCTTGTACAACATGCCGCCCTCAGAGCTCGACAGGCAGCATAAGGTGCGGATGGTCCAGACCTCTGGGATCCCTCCTCGTATTCACCAGGCGTGGGAGGAGCGCTTCGGAGTGCCGGTGTTCGAGATCTACGCCTCGACGGAGACCACCGCCGACATCGCGGTCACGCACGACATGGACCGCAAGGTGGGAACGGCCTGCATCGGCCGTCCGGTCCCCTATCGGGAAGTCAGGATCGTGGACGATGAGGATGTCAGCGTGGCTCGGGGGGAGGTGGGTGAGATTCTTCTCAAGCGGGGCCGGGGCATGATGAAGGGGTACTATAAGGACCCCGAGGCGACTGAGAAGGCTTTTCGCGGTGGCTGGTTCCACTCCGGCGACCTGGGCTACCAGGATGAGGACGGGGACTACCACTACGTGGGGCGCAAGAAGGACATCATCCGCAGGGGCGGGGAGAACATCTCAGCCGCTTCGGTAGAACAGGTGCTCATGGACCACCCCGAGATTCTCGACGCGGCCGTTGTCGCGGTGAAGGACCCCATTCGGGGCGAGGAGGTGAAGGCCTACGTCGTCCCCAATCCTGGAGCCCAACTGGAGCCTGAGGAGGTAATCGAGTTCTGCCAGCAGAACATGGCCGCCTTCAAGGTGCCAAGATACCTGGAGTTCAGAGAGGAGCTGCCCAAGACGCCCTCGGAGCGTGTCGAGAAACAGAAGCTGATCCAAGAGAAAGCGGATCTGACTGAAGGTTGCTACGATCGCTTGGCGGGCAAAGACAAGCAAGGAGGCAGGGCATGATTCTCGATTTCCGCATCATTGGCACGGGTGAGGACTTTTTCCCTGGGGGCTACGATGCCCTTCCAGCCTTCATGGCCCGTTACAAGCAGCTTTACGATTTCCAGCGCATGTGCGCCCTGCCCTTCGAGGACTTCCTCACGGAGATGACTCAGGCGGGCGTCTCCAGGGCCGTTCTGCACGCCGAATACTCCTTCGGTGACGCGGAGCTGCTGAACAAGACCGTGGCCGAAAAGGTCCAAGCGCACCCCGACAAGCTCATTGGCTTCGCTGGCATCGATCCGCCGTCCTCTCAGGATCCCGTCGCTGATCTCGATCGATACGTCACCCGGTGGGGCATGAAGGGCCTCAACCTCCAGCCCTGGGTGCAGGGCTGGTATGCCAACGACAAGAGGTTCTACCCCCTGTATTCGTACTGCCAGCGGGCAGGCATCCCCGTGGCCATCCACGCCTCCTTGAACTTCGCTTTGCACCGGAGGATGGACTACAGCCGACCGCTGTACCTGGACGAGATTGCGGGCGACTTCCCGAACCTCACCATTGTGGCCAACCACGGTGGTTGGCCCTGGGTAAACGAGATGGTCGCCGTGGCCTGGAAGCGGCCCAACGTGTATCTGGAGATCGGAGCGGTATCCCCCAAGTACATCGCCAGGCCAGGCACGGGGTGGGAACTCTTTCTGACCTACGGCAATTCGGTACTTCAGGACCAAATCCTCTTCGCTACAGACTCGCTGATCCCGCACGATCGTGCGGTCAGGGAGGTTGACCAGCTTCCCCTCAAGGACGAGGTGAAGGAAAAGCTACTCTATCGGAACGCTGTGCGGGTGCTGGGCTTGACGGACGCCTAGGGCGCCGGAGATCGCCCGCACGGATCTCAAGACGGAGGGTGTAGAAGAGCTCGGAGGGGCACTAACCGCCTCCAAAGCTCAACCTCTCCGAGTGCGCCAGCAACCGCGCCCAGGGAGCATTCTTTGTCGCCATCTCCATCGGCCGGGCTTCGCGGGACCACGCCCGTATAGTGGCCGGTTGTGTAGGCCTCTCGTACCATCTGGATATGGCCAGCATAGCAGGAGCGTACCATGATACTCGAACACGTCGGTCTCACCATCTCGGACCTGGAGAGGTCCATCGGGTTCTACACGGAGGTCCTGGGCTTCAACTTGCTGAGAAAGACGACCACTAACGCCTATCTGTACCTGGATGATCAGTTGCTGGAACTCACTCAGTGTAGGGCCCCGGCTGAAGCCTCTCCTCTCCACAACGAGGAGGAGTGTGAAGAACGACTGTACTGCGACGTAGGCATCACCCACCTGGGGTTCCGAGTGGGCGACATGGATCAGGCGGTGGCCAGGGTACGGGAGCTCGGAGGACAGCTCATTACGCCGCCCTACGAATTCGAGCCCCAGATAGAGTACGTGGGCGAACCCGTGGGCGACAAGTTGAAGAGAGCCGCCAAACCGGTCCGGAGGAGATGCTGGCGCATTGCCATCTTCGCCGATCCGGACGGAATCATCCTGGAGTTGCTGGAGCGATGAGGCCTCACGCCCGGGGCGGTGTGGCCCACTGGCGCGCACGGTCAGGCAAGCGGACCGAGCAGCATGAGCGCGCTCACCAAGACCGCCAGCGCCACTGCCGTGAAGGGAATGCCGACCCTCGCGTAATCACTCGGACGATAGTCCCCCGGTCCCATCACCATCAGGTTCGCCTGGTGCGCCACGGGAGTGGCGAAGGCCACCGATGACCCCACAGCTACGGCCAGGGCCAACGGACGGGGGTCCAAGCCCGCGCCTGCACCCACCGACAAGGCCAAAGGAGCAAGGAGGGCGGCGGTCGCATAGTTGGACGTGGCCAGGCTCATCGAGGAGGTGATCACGAACAAGACTACGAGCAAGGGAAGCACGCCCAGATCTGCTACTGGAGCGAGAACCACATTTGCTATCCATTGAGTGGCGCCGCTCTTCTCCATGGCCACGCCGAGGGGTAGGGTGCCGGCCACCACGAAGACGACATCCCACTCGATGGCTTGGTGCGCCTCTTCGATCCGGAGACAGCCTGTGAGGACCATCAACAGTGCCGCCGTCAAGGCCGCCACCGAAATAGGCGCCAGGCCAGCCACCACCACGGCGACCATGCCCAGCAAGATGGCGACGGCAATGGGGGCTTTCCGCGTTCGGCGGGCCACGGCCTCATCGCCGACGAGCACTATCAGAGCGGGCTCCCTCATCAGCACCCGGATACGTGACCAGGAGCCCTCTACCAGCAACACGTCGCCCATTCTCAGCGGTTCGTCCGCTATCTCCCGCTCGATGGGCTCTCCTTCTCGCCAGAGGGCCAGTACCGTCACACCGTGTTTCTCCCGAAAGTCCACGTCCCTCAATGAGCGCCCCTCGAAGGGAGAGCGCGGCGCCAGCGTGGCTTCCACGAACCCGGTGTCGTTGGCCAGGAGCATCTCGGCGTCTTGTGGGCTTGCGCTGCCGGACACGAGCCCCCACAGGCTTGCTGCCCGCTCTGCTCTTCTAGGCCCCCCCTCTACGAGGAGCCGGTCATCGGCCTCGATCTTCTCCGAGGGCTCGGGGTCGACGATCTTCTCGGAACCGCGTACCATCCCCACGACAGTCAGGCCGCACTCGTGGCGTAGAGCGCTTTCCTCCAGCGTCTGGCCTACCAAAGAAGACTCGGGAGGCACCTCCAGTGTGTAGATATGCTGGGGTATCTGGTAGAGGTCGATCAATTCTTCCGGTAACCTGGTGCGGCGCAGTCTGTCTCCAAGGGGCCGATCGGGGAGAAGACGCCGCCCCGCAGTCAGCATGAAGACCAGTCCGGCCAGGAGGAACGGCAAGCCGAGTGCCGTGATCTCGAAGAAGCCCATAGGGGCGAAGCCGTGTTGCTTGAGCACGTCACTGACGATGAGATTGGGAGGCGTTCCGATCAGGGTGAGGGTACCACCCATGATGGCCCCGTAGCTCATGGGCAGTAGCAACCTGGATGGAGACACCCCTATGCGCCTGCAGATGCCCATCACCGCTGGCAGTAACACCGCCACGGCAGCCACGTTGTTCATCGCTGCTGACAGTGCTGCCGCCCCTATCATCAGCAGGGCTATCATGCGCGTCTCGCTCTTGCCTGCCAGCCCGACCATCAGATCTGCCATGCGCCCAGCCAGGCCAGACTGAAACAGCCCAGCGCTGACCACGAAGATGGCCCCCACGGCGACCACAGCGGAGCTGGCGAAGCCAGAGAACGCTTCGCTGGGCGTCAACAGGCCGGACAGAACCAGGGTGAGCAGCAAGAGCAGGGCGACCACATCTAAAGGGATTCTACCGCTGACGAAAAGGGCTATAGCCGCCGCAAGGATGAAGAGGGTGAGGGCTATCTCAGGCGTCATCGTTTTCCGCGCTCTCGTGATAGGAAGAAAGGTGGCTCATCTCCGTTAAGCCCGTCAACGTTCTTAGGTGCAACATGACTGCCCGGACCCTTGCACGACAGTGTCGGCGGTGTTAGAATAGCGTGTCAAAAGCGGGTCTTCGGACGATACAGATGTTCCGTGCGTGGACATTCGTCATAGTCGGGCTGAATGCGGCCCTGCTGTTCCTTGCTCTATTGCTCGCCGGTGCGGCCAACTCAGTCGGGGTACCCTGGAGGCTCACCTTCATCGTCGTGGGAGTGGTCTATCTCCTGCTGGGTTCCGCCATCATCTCCCTGGTCTGGCAGGGCGGCCGCTCCGCGCTGCTCGAGGAGGTCGGTGGGAGCCTGGTCTTCGCCGGGTCGCTGTGTCTGATCCTCGCCGCTTTCCTCCCCTGGTTGCAGCAGCGGCAACTGTTTCCATTCAACACCTGACCTCCCACACTTCTGTGGCCGTGGCTGGGCTAGCCCTTTCTCCGCTCCTCCAGTAGCCTTTCCAACTCCTCGAAAGTGATGTCGTGATCCTCCAACACCTCCAGGATGCGGTGCTCTGGTGGCTTTTCCGTCCTGGTGCCTTCGAGACGGAGGCTTTCTGAAGGCCTGTAGCCCTGGTCGCGAATCTGGAGGCTCAGCAGATCCGGCCTCGAGTAGTGGCCGACGCCATCGAGGTAGGCCTTAGCTACCTCCCGCTCCTCCATGTCTATCTCCGCCCAGACGACGGCCTCTTGCTCGAAGACGGGGCCGGCGACGAAGAGGCCCGCAGGGCTGACCACGCAGCTCCCTCCGACGGCGAGGTTGTAGCGCATTTCGTCGCGCAAGTCTGAGGGGACGTCGTCCGGGTTAAGGAACCAGCTAGAACTGACCACGAACACACCATTCTCGATGGCGTGCTGTCGGATCGCTGATTCGAGGTCGCAGTTCTGAGCGCCAGCTTCTCCGATCTTCCCTCCGAGATGCCCTTCTACCCGCCACCATCCTGGCCACAGGGCGCAATGGATCTCTTCCCCTTTGAGTGCCAGCGCCGCTCTCAGCAAGGTCATGTGGTGCTCGTAGCAGATTGCTGTCCCCAGCCTCCCGAGATCCAGATCGAAAACGCGAATGTCACTGCCGTCTCCGAGACCCCAGTACAGCCTCTCGGAGTGGGTGGGCATCAACTTGCGGTGGCGGCCAAGAACCTCGCCCTGGCGGCTGATCACGACCAGAGAGTTGTAGATGGTCAGGCTTCCCGGCTGCTCCGATAGCTCGTTGCAGCCTATGACGCAGTTCACACTGGCCTTCTTCGCTGCCTCTGCCATGGTCTCGACTTCCGGTCCCGCGAGGCGAATTGCCGAGTGAATCATGCGGGCTGTCAACTCTGTGGACCGCCGAACTGACACAGAGCCGCGCCAATAGGGATAACCGCAGAAGTATGTCTCGGGAAAGACGAGAAGATCTAGCCCAAGTTTGCCTCCTTGCTCGATGTACCTGCAGGTCTTCTCCAGCGTCCGTTCCTTGTCGAAGAAGTGAGGCGATATCTGGGCTGCTCCCACGCGGATCTTTGTACTCACAGCCGCTCCTTCACAGTGTATGCAGAAGTTCGTTGCTCAGCGTACATCCCAAAGCGGCGAGCTCAGCGTTCACTTGTCCGAGCTTGGCCTCGTCGAGCTCGACCGTAATCAAGCCCTCCTCGTCGAGTGCGGCCTCACCGCCATGTTTGCGGATCACCGCCAGTACCTGCGCGGGGCTCGATGTGACCCACGGCCCATGCAAGGTCATCAGTTGCTCGACCGTCTCGATCCGGCCCGGAGCAGGAACGACCTGCCAGTAGTCCTTGGTCTTGAAGCGCCAGGTGAAGGCGTTGCCGGTCGCCAGCCTGCGCGGCCTCACGGCCCGCCCGCTTCCACTTCAAGTGAACCACAGATAAGCCTTCATGGGCCCGCCTCCCCTGATCGCCCTGGTGTGAAGCCCTGGAACATGGAACCGATTATATCATAGCTGGCCAGGCCTACCAACCTTCGCGCAGCGCCCTTCTTGTGCGGTGGCTTGGCCCGTGCTAGAATGGGGGCAAGGCCTCGTGGACGCCGTTGGGGAGAGGGAACGATGACTGAACTGCTGATCATTCTACTTCTCATCGTCATCAACGGGCTCCTGGCTGGGACGGAGATCGCGGTACTCTCAGTGCGGCGCCCGCTGCTTCTGTCGCAGGCGGATGCTGGTGATCGGCGAGCGGAGCAGGTTCTCAGCCTGCTGGAGAACCCCAGCGCGTTCCTCTCGACGATCCAGGTGGGCATCACGCTGGTAGGCATCCTCGCCGGGGCGTTTGGAGGGGCCAGCATAGTGCGCCACCTGGGGCCCTATCTGTCCGGGCTGCCCATCCCGGGCGCCAAGCTCTACGCTGAGCCGGTGGCCTTCGGTCTGGTGGTGCTGACCATTACCTATCTGACACTCATCGTGGGCGAACTTGCCCCCAAGAGGCTGGCCCTCAGTCATCCAGAGGCCATTTCCAGGGCCATGGCCCGTCCCATGCAGTATCTGGCCAGGATAGCCAGGCCCATCGTCTGGATCCTTAGCCAGTCTACAGACGTCATTCTGAGACCGTTTGGACTCGGCGGCCGATACCAGCAGACGGTGACCGAGGAGGAGGTCCGGTACATGATCACTGAGGGCGCGCGGACAGGGGTCTTCGTGCCCGCGGAGAAGGAATTCGTGGATAGGATCTTCCGCTTCGCCGACGAGTCCGTAGCGGACGTGATGCGACCGCGTCCGGACCTCATGGCGGTGGACATAGACGAGCCTGTGGAGTCGATAAGAGAGAAGTTCCTGTCCACCGGCTACTCACGGTTTCCGGTATATCGGGGCGATCTCTCGGACGTAGTGGGTGTTCTGCACGCCAAGGATCTGCTCAGTGCGGAGGTGGACGATCCTATCGAACCCCTCTTGCGAGAGCCGTTGTTTGTACCGGAGACCAAGTCCCTGCTGGCTACACTGAAGACGTTCCAGGACACCCACAGCCACATAGCGGTGGTCATCAACGAATTCGGCGGAACCGAGGGCATCGTCACCCTGGAGGATGTTCTCGAGGAGATTGTGGGAGAGATCCGAGACGAGTACGATCTCGAGGAACCAGCGCTTCTCCGCAGGGAGGACGGGTCCATGCTCGCGGACGGCTCCCTCTCGCTGTTCGACCTCAAGGAGGCGCTCGGCACGGAGGACGTGGAAGGGGAGGAGACGCGTGAATTCCGCACCCTGGCCGGTTTCGTCATGGCACAGCTCCGACGGGTACCGCGTGAGGGTGACCAGTTCGAGTCCTCGGGGTATCGCTTCGAGGTCGTGGACATGGACGGGCGGCGGGTGGACAAGGTCCTGATCGTACCGAAATCCGAACAAGGGAGCAGCCATGAGGTGCCGAATGCTTAGGGTACTTCTGGGGAACGGCTCACCCTGCTGCGGCTGATTGATCCAGTGCTCGGTGCAGAGGGTGGCTTGCTACTCAAGCACTATCCGGCATGTGTGAGGCACCGCGACATGGCCGCGCCACACCTGACCCCATCTCCAGGGCGCTCGTTTGCCACAGATCGCTGCATGTGCTATAATGTTGTCAAGCGAGAACTGTGGATACCGTGGACAGGAAGAGAGTATGGGTTCGGTAGTCAAGAAGCGCCGCAAGAAGATCGCGCGGCACAAATACCGGAAGAGACTCAAGAGAGATCGCTGGAAGAGGCGGCACTAGTTAAGATCAGGCGGAGGGCGGCGTGGTCCGCGGTTCAGTCTCGCGTGCCTGAAGTGTCTCAGCCGTAGCAGCACCCTCCCCCGATCGAGTAGCAGAGCGCACGTTCGGCTGATCGTGGCCGGGCGGGACACTGCTACACTGGTAGCCGATACCAGCATCACCTCTTTACCATCGACAGAGGACCGCGTGCCCTGGGGCACGCGGTCCTTCTTTTTCCAGGCGGCAGCGACCTATGGATGCTGCCGCGCACCATGCGCCTCGGCTCGTTGCACCAACTCCTCCCTGCTCCTGGGTGCGGCGACTCTGGCTACTGGGCCCGTGCCACCTCGCGGCAACCCTCCGAAGACGAGGGGCATGGCCAACCGCCCAACGGTTGACGGGTGTTGGCTGGCCGACCCAGGCGGCTGCCGTCTGGAAGTACGACGAGCAAAGTGCGGCGTGATGCCGCTTGACAGCGGAGTACAAGTTGTTGTATATTATATGTGCATTCTGCAGATAGCTGTAGTGCACATATTGTTTCTCAGGAGTGCATCATGCCACATGGCGGAGGATGGGGTAGGCGTCAGCGAGGACGAGGTCACGGCATTCGCAGATTCGTGGAGCCGTGTCTTCTCCTGTTGCTCCACAGAGGCGATACCCACGGCTACGACCTCATGGAGAGGCTACCGGAGCTTGGGTTCGGCCAAGACGCCGTGGATTCCAGTGTGGTCTACCGCTACCTGCGGGACATGGAAGACCGGGGTTTCGTGGCCTCCACGTGGGATACTGAGGGTGCCGGCCCGCCTCGGAGGGTCTACAGACTTACCGCCGGAGGTGATCGATACCTGGCCTGGTGGATCGAGGGGTTGCGCCAGACCAAGGTCGTGCTGGATCGTTTCCTGCGCGCCTATGACGAGCATATGGAGCTGGGAGGTCACATCATGGAGATAGAAAGGACCGCGGACGTTGATAACCAAAACTCAAGTTAGGGAGGCTCTACAGGCGGTCGTGGACCCAGAATTGGGTCGCAATGTCGTAGACCTGGGGATGGTCCGAAACGTGGAGATCGAGGATAGCAAGGTCCGATTCACCCTTGCCCTGACCACTGCGGCCTGTCCCGTACGAGACGAGCTGGTGTCACGAGCCGAGGCCGCCGTGCTAGCAGTGGATGGTGTGACCAGCGTCGACGTGGAGGTCGCAGAGATGAGTGCTGAAGAACGGCAGCGTGTTCTGGATGAGGCGAAACAGAGCCGGAATGGCTCTTCCTCCTTGGCGGGGAAGCTGAACAACGTCAGACATGTGGTTGCGGTCATGAGCGGCAAAGGGGGCGTAGGGAAGTCCCTGGTGGCCAGCCTCCTCGCGGTCGCTCTCAGACGCGAAGGCCAGGAGGTCGGTATCCTGGACGCCGATATCACAGGGCCAAGTATCCCCAAGATGTTTGGAATCAATGGCCACCCTGCCGCCAGTCCGCTCGGCGTGTTGCCCATGGAAAGCTCCTCGGGCATCAAGGTCATGTCCATCAATCTTCTTCTTCCCAGCGAGGACGATGCGGTCATCTGGCGGGGTCCATTGGTCAGCGGAGCGATCAAGCAGTTTTGGGAGGAGGTAGTCTGGGGTAAATTGGATACGCTGGTCGTCGACCTGCCGCCTGGGACATCGGACGCTTCGCTGACCGTCATGCAATCTATTCCCCTTAGCGGAGTGGTCCTGGTCACCTCTCCGCAGGATCTCGCAGGCATGGTGGTTCGCAAGGCAGCGAAGATGGCGGCTCAGCTCTCCATACCCATCCTGGGACTGGTGGAGAACATGAGCTACTTCGCAGCGCCTGACACCGGTGAGCGATACGAGGTCTTTGGACCCAGTCATGCCGAGGATACGGCAGGTCGTCTGGGTGTGGTCTTGTTGGGGCGACTGCCACTTGATAGTGAAATCGCGGAAGTGAGTGACGAGGGACGTATTGAAGAGTATCCTGCTGCACAGTTCGTCCCCATTGCTCAGACGTTGCTCAAGATCATGCCCCAGGCCAAGGAACCACCGTCACTGGAACGATAGCAGCGGGATCAACAGGAGGGTACCCTTGATGAGAGTAGCGGCCATCACGGACGACGGCACGGAGATCAGTCCCCATTTTGGGCGGGCCCCATTCTACGCAGTCTTCACGATCGAGGATCAGCAGATAGTCAAGCGGGAGCTACGGGACAAGATGGGGCACCACCAGTTCGTGCACGAGGAGGGTCTCATCGACGAGACGGGTAGACACGGCTTCGGGCCAGGAGCCGGGGAGCGGCACGCTGCCATGGCTGAGGCCATCAGAGACTGCGATGTGCTGCTGTGCAGAGGAATGGGCTGGGGAGCCTTCGAGAGCATGAAGGAAGCAGGAATCGATGCGGTAGTGACTGACATCGCCAACATTGAGGAAGCTGTTCAATCGTATCTCGACGGCACGATTGTGCAGCGCGCGGACCTTCTACACTAGGTGCCAGAGGGCAGAAAGGGGATGGCTCCATGAGACGGTTTGGTATGGGTCGAGGCGGTGGCTTCGGCCGCGGCGTGGGTTTCGTTGGAGGCTATGGGATGGGGTGGGTGGCCGGCGGCGGGTACGGGCCAGGACGGGGATTCGGCAATCCGTTCTCCACTTGCAGATTCTACCCCTGGCTGCCGCGTCGTTGGTGGGCCACGGGAATGAACCCCTACGGTATCGCGTCCAGGCCCTGGGTCATCAACGATGCGCCGGGTTGGCCCGGTCCCCGCAGTCTCTAGCAACAGAATCACGTCCGCTACCCTGAGAAAGGAGTGATGACATGCGTAACCGGTGGATGTACTATGCCACTGGGCTGCCCGGTTGGATGCGGTTCGGCTACAGCCCAGGGTGGGTTGGAAGAAGCCCCACGGGCCTGGGGCCGTGCGCCACGTACCTGGCGACCGGCCAGTGGCCCACACCGATGCCTCCGTACCCCACAGGGGGGGGATGGCCTTCGGCAGGGTTTCAGCCCGCCCCGTACAATCCGACAGACGAACTATCTATGCTCAGGAACCAGGCACAGCTCCTCAGAAGCCAGCTTGAGGCTATCAGCAAACGGCTGGAAGAGCTGGAGAAGGAAAGTTAGATCACACGCTGCGGGCCGCGCGGGTACCGGGGGTAGGGACTTGTGACATGACTCCTTGGTTATGTCGTGGTACTTGCCCTGGCCCTCAGGGCTTAGTTACTCAACAGGAGGCAAGCGGATGAAAGTAGTGGTCAGCGCCATGCAGGAAGGGTTGGACGCAGAGGTAAGTCCCGTATTCGGACGTTGTCCTGCGTACGTTTTCGTGGATACCGACACCATGGAGTACGAAGGGACGCCCAACCCGGCCATGTCGGCGCCGGGGGGAGCAGGGATTCAGGCGGCCCAATTCGCCGTCAGCAAGGGCGCGCAAGCAGTACTCACCGGCAACGTCGGGCCTAACGCCTTCAATGTACTTCAGTCCGGTGGGGTGACCATCTATCCCGTCTCCGGGGGCACCGTGCGGCAGGCAGTCGAAGCCTTGAAGAGCGGTGAGCTCCAGCCTATCTCGGGAGCGACCTCGGGCTTGCATCGCGGCATGGGCCGTGGTATGGGTGGCGGTATGGGGTGGGGAATGGGCATGGGGCGCGGTATGGGCCTAGGCCAGAGTGCCGGGGCATGGGGGCCGCAAACCCCTCCGCGAGGCGCGACTTCCGCGAACCCAGAGGAAGAGCTGTCGGAGCTCAAAGGCCTGGCCGACTCCCTCAAACAGCAACTCGACGATATCACCACTCGAATCGACAATCTAGAGAAGAAAGAGTAGCCCGTTCCCGGTGGCAGTGGGCAAGGGATGTGCGGAAGAAATGGCCATGTTCTACGTGGACCAAGATCGATGCTCTGGCTGTGGTGTGTGCGTTGACGTGTGCCCAGCTGGCGCCATCGCCATCCAGGATGGCAAAGCTACCATAGATCAGGGGCGCTGCCATCTCTGCGAGGCCTGCTTCACTGCGTGTCCGCAAGAGGCCATTCTTACGGTCATCGAGGGTACCCTGGTGGCCGACGGGAGCTCTGCGCGGTCCATAGACCGGCTCCCCGCCTCAGGTGCGGCGGTGATCGCCGCTCGGGTGGCGCCAGCCGTGGGAGCCGCCCTGCTGTACGTCGGACGTGAAGTGCTGCCTTGGGTGACCAGGTATGTGTTGGGCGCCGTGGAGCGCAAGACTGGCGAACTGGCCGAGCGGGGCGCGGTGGGAACAAGTGTCACTCCTGAGGACGCAGCTCCTTCGGGTTCCGGGCGCCACCGCCGAAGACGCCACCGCGGAGCTTGATAGCCGTCTGGCTCGGTTTCGCTGGCCAAGCTCTGCCATGGTTGACCACCACGCGCGTCAGCGGGTCCAAAGGGGCTGATGACCGTGGGCGTTGACCATAGACAGGGGGTATGATCCAGCATTGGCAAGGCCGGATGCTCTCCTGCTATGTCCTGTGAACCGACTCGGCCTGAGTAGATCAGTGGACCAGGAAGGCGCAGTATCCCGGCCCGGGAAGGTGAGGGAGATGCCCATCTACGAATACCGATGCGCCAACTGCGGAGAAAAGGCCGAGGTGCTGGTTCACTTTGGCCAGGCCAATCCCAGTTGCCCAAGTTGCGGAAGTCCTCTCCTCGAGAAGCTGGTGTCTGCTCCTCATGTGATGAGAAGCGTGCCGGCACGATCCAAAGGGCGGACCTGTTGCGGTCAAGAGGAGCGCTGCGCAACTCCGCCATGCACCACCGAACGGGGATGCAGGCGCAAATAGCTCCCGTATTGCTCGCAAGGAGGTACCCTGATGACTGACGAAGCAACGTCATGTGTGGAGACTGCGGCTGGCCCCATTGCCCCGGAGGCGGAGGAGGTTGGAGCACAATCGCCAGCGAGGCAGGTCCAGATGCCAGCAGTGCGCGTGGGCCAGGTGGCCCCTGACTTCGAGCTCAATGCCCACATAGACGGCGGGTTCAGGAACGTGAAGCTCTCGGACTACCGGGGCAAGTGGGTGGTGCTCTGCTTCTACCCCGGTGACTTCACCTTCGTTTGACCCACCGAGCTGTCGGCAGTTGCCGTCAAATACGCAGAGCTGAAGGCTTTGGGCGCCGAGGTCCTCTCCATCAGCACTGATAGTCGCTTCACACACAAGGTGTGGCAGGAAGCGGAGCTTTCCAGGATGGTCGATGGTGGCGTGCCTTACCCTATGCTCTCCGATCAGGGTGGTCGGGTGGGTAGGGTCTACGGCGTCTACGACGAGACAGCCGGTGTGAATATCCGCGGGCGCTTTCTGATCGACCCCGATGGCGTGATACAAGCCATGGAGGTTCTCACGCCCACAGTGGGAAGAAATGTGAGTGAGTTGATCCGCCAGTTGAAAGCCCATCAGCATGTCCGTGAGACCGGAGAGGCGACGCCGTCCGGTTGGCAGCCCGGCAAACCTGCTCTCAAGCCTGGACCCGACCTCGTTGGCAAGGTTTGGGAGGTCTGGAAGCCGGAATTGGCCTTCGAGGAATGAGCCGAGGCGCGGCATCCGCGGGAGAACGGACAGAGGACACCGCTTCGGTCGGTTGCCTCAAGTGCAGACTGGAGAGCGCAAGCGCGTTACCGTGGCAGCGAGATCTAGATTATGAGTGACCACAAACGAATCCTACGCGGTGTGACCCTCCGCGAAACGTGCCCTGCCAACCCCGGGTCGGAGCGTCCTGGCGGCGGTGAGATTGCTGAGCTGCTGCGCGCGCGAGGAAACAGGATTACGGCGCAGCGAGAGGCGATTCTGGCTATCATTAGAGAGCACGCAGGGCACCTTAGCGCCGATGAGATCTACGACCTCGCTCGACGGAAAGTGCCCCGCCTCAGTCTGTCCACCGTCTATCGAACCCTGGAGCTCCTCAAGGGGATGGATCTGATCAGCCAACTCCAGCTAGCTGGAGATCACTCTCGGTACGAAGCGCAGTCGCAAGAACACCAACATCTGGTTTGCCTCAGTTGTGGAAAGGTCGTGGAGTTCCAGTGTGGTCACTGCCGTGCAGTGCACCAGAAGCTGGCCAGCGAGCACGGCTTCAGCATCACTGGCGGCCGAGTCGAGATCTTCGGATACTGCGAGGAGTGCGCCAGAGCGCGCCACAACTAGCGATTCGCTCCCGGAGCCTCATCGGTAGGAGCCCGGCAGGAACAACGCATGATTGTCACCATTGCCAGCGGCAAAGGAGGTACGGGCAAGACAACCGTGGCGGTGAGCATCGCCCTGTCACTGGCCTCAGATGTCGACAGCTCAAAGCTCCTCTTCCTCGACTGTGACGTAGAGGAGCCCAACGCTGCCCTGTTCCTCAATCCGAAGATCACAGCCCGCGAAGAGGTGAACGTGGGCATCCCTCACGTAGACGCGTCGCGTTGTCTGCACCACGGTCGCTGTACTGAGGTCTGCCAATTCCACGCCATCGCTGCCCTGCCCGACACGACGCTCGTCTTTCCTGAACTGTGCCATGGTTGCGGAGGGTGTGTTCTGGAATGCCCTGAGCAGGCCATCAGCGAGAAGCCCCATCTCATCGGGATGATTGAGCACGGTCATGCTGGAGCCATTGCCTTCGGGCACGGCATTCTGAACGTGGGCGAACCGATGGCCACGCCCATCATCCGGCAGCTCAAACACCGCATCAGCAGCGAGGAGTACGAGCTTTGTATCCTGGATGCACCGCCTGGGACCGCCTGCCCCGTAGTCGAGTCGATGAGAGGGGCTGATTTCTTGCTGCTGGTCACCGAACCCACGCCGTTCGGTTTGCATGACCTCAGGCTGGCGGTAGAGGTGGGGCGCGATGAACTGGGGCTGCCGGTAGGGGTGGTTGTGAATCACGATGGAGTGGGCGACGGCGGCGTGGACGAGTACTGCGCCTCCGAAGAGCTCCCTATCCTCCTGCGCATACCTCTGGATCGCCGCATCGCGGAGGCCTATTCGAGAGGTATTCCTTTGGTCGAAGCCATTCCGGAATATCAGGAGCGGTTCAGGCATCTCATCGGACAAATCCAGGCGGAGACGCAACGGTGAAGCAACTCGTCATCCTCAGTGGAAAGGGAGGCACGGGCAAGACGACCGTCGCCGCGGCATTGGCTCACCTGGCTTCGCAGGAAGCCCCGATCGTCCTGGTGGACGCGGATGTGGACGCAGCCAATCTGGAACTGGTGCTTTCGCCAGAGTTACTCGAAGAGCACGCTTTCTTCAGCAGCAAGGTGGCGGTCATCGATCCCGACTCGTGCGAGGCGTGCGGACGATGCGTAGAAGTCTGTCGTTTCGAGGCCGTGATCAGCCCGCAGTCAGGCAGCAACAGCTTCTCCATCGACCCGGTGGCCTGCGAGGGATGCGCCGTTTGCTATTACCAGTGCCCTGCCGAGGCCATTAGTCTGAAGGAACCACAAGATGGTCGCTGGTTTCGGTCCCAGACACCGTTCGGGCCCCTGGTGCACGCCCACCTGTTCGCCGGCCAGGAGAACTCCGGCAAGCTGGTCAGTGAGGTCAGACAGTATGCCAGGAAGATCGCCAGTGAGGAGGGAGTACAGTATTCGATCATCGATGGTCCGCCCGGCATCGCCTGTCCAGTGATCGCTGCCACTACCGGCGTCGACCTGGCCTTGATCGTCGTTGAGCCGACGGTATCCGGTGCTCACGACCTGGAGCGTGTCCTGGCCGTCTCCGATCATTTTGGAGTGCCCGCGGTGGTCTGTATCAACAAGTACGACATCAACCTCGATCAGACCAGGGGGATCACGGCCTACTGCGTCGAGCGTGGTGTCGAAGTCGCGGCCTGCATACCGTTCGATACCGCGGTCACTGAAGCCATGGTGCAGGGAAAGCCGATTACGGCATACGGGGACGGACGTGTCAGCGAAGAGTTGCGCAAGTTGTGGCTCCACGTGCGCGCCAGGCTGGCCGAACTCTAGGCAGCGACTTCTGGGTCAGGGCCGGGCAACTTTCTGCCCCCCAGTTGCACCAGCAGCGTTCCCCCTATGACCAGGACGAGTCCTACCGTGTCCAAGTAGGTCAGACGCTCCCCCAGGAATACCCAGGCCAGCACCGCGATCTCCACGATCATGACGTTGGTGATGATGTTCGACTCGACCGCGGTCAGGGTCCGCAAGCTGTGATTCCAGAGAACGAAGGCGATGGCGGTGTTGACCACGCTCATCCACCCGATGAGCAGCCAGTTCCTCAGACTCACGGCAGGGAGACCCTGGAGGAGTACGCCACACGAGAGCAAGACCACACTACCCACCCCCATGCTGACCGCTGAGACCAGGAGGGGGGAGACTACCTTCGAGCGAGCAACGGCCCGGCCGACGATGGCTGCCCCCGCCATCGCCAGCATGCCTGTCACTGCGGCCAGGATCCCAGTCAGTTGTGACACGTTCACGTCTACTGGATGGAAGTAGACGTAGATGCCGGTCATGGCCGCCAGGATGCCCAACCATTGCCAGATCGCCGGTCTCTCGCGGAGCAGCAGCCCACTCAACAAGCCCACGACGACGGTACTCAGGGCGAACAGGAGCCGGGTGGTGACCGCGGGTAGAATGGACAGCGCCACGAACTGCCCACCCGCGCCAATGGCGTAGAACAGCAGTCCCAGGGAACCGAGCAGGATCCACGAACGGCGACTGAGCCTGCTCAGAGCCACGCGATTCTCCCTGGACAGGGCAAAGGGAACCAGCACCAGGAACGCCACGAAGTAGCGCAGCCCGCCAAAGGTAAGAGGGGGAATGTCCTCGAGACCCCACTTGATCATCACCCACGACGATGACCACAGCGTGACCACCAGGAACGCCTCCAGAACAGCAACCAACCGGGAAGGTGACGTGCTGCTGATCATGGGTACATTCCGCGCCATGCCAGAGGGCGATCCCGGGATCGCAGGGCAGTGTTGGCATGACGGAGGGCAGGCGCCCGAGGTTCGCCGCGGATGAGCCCCCGACTGAGCTCATCCGCCATGGGCTGGGATAGTGTTCCAATGCTCTCTGGCACGGCTGAGAACCTCTCTCTCGTTCTCGTACGACACTGTGTCCAGGGCCTCATCGATGGGGAACCACCGGGCGTCGTCCACCTCCCAACCGTGCCGGGTTACGTCTCCGCCCACGTATCTGAGCAGGTAGTATTGCACCCTCTTGTGACAAAGCACATGGCTGGTCGAGTCGCGGTACCAGTACTCGATCTGCCCCAGGTCAGCGACGTGATCGCCCGAGAGGCCGGTCTCCTCTATCACCTCACGAAGCGCTGCCTCCAGTGGCTTCTCCCCTTTCTCGATCTGACCTTTGGGCAGGCCCCAGATAGTCTTCCCTCTGGTGGCGATGAGCGCCACCCACATCTCCCCAGCTCTCTCCTGATAGATCACCCCTCCCGCTGAGCGCTCTGACTTCACTTTGGCCACGATGGTGACTCCTTCAAGGCGATGGTAGACACTCGCGTGGAATCGTAGCACCGGCTCGTCGAGGGGGCAAGCTATTGGTGCGTTCAACGCCTACGAGCGGCCGAGCGTGAGCGCTTTCCTTCTCTCCATGGAGCTGTTATACTAGTCGCAGACGCAGCGCAGCCCATGACATCGTCGTCGCACAGCCAGAGTCGGAACCATGGTGGAGGAAGATGGTTAGACATCCATCAACGAGACTGCTCACCCTCGAACCCATCGGGCACGTGGAAAACGAGATACGCCCTGGCGAGCACGTGATCTGGGAAGAGATCGACTCACGAATCGTGCTTGACGAGGAATGGGCGGACGGGCTCGAAGGACTGGAGCAGTTCTCGCACATCGTGGTCATCTTCTGGCTGGACAGGCCCAGTGACACGGAGACGCCTCTCAAGGTGCATCCTGAGGGCAAGCAAGAGATGCCCCTGGTGGGCCTGTTCGCCACCAGGACCCCTCTACGACCCAATCCCCTGGCGGTGACGAGTGTGCACTTGCTCAGCGTCGAGGGCCACACTCTACTGGTGCGCGGCCTGGACGCTTTCCACGGCACCCCGGTGCTGGACATCAAGCCTTATCTGATCCGGGGCGACTGCAAAGCCAACGCGTCTGTGCCTGCATGGCTGCAACGGCTGTGGGAGCAGCAAGACGCCGGGTAACCGCGGCCTGGGCATACCGCTAGGCGTTCTGCTCCTGAGCTGCTTGCGTCTCAGCCAACGCTTCGCAGCAACTCCTCTACCTTATCCACGATCTCGTCAACGTCGGCCAGCGGACCCTTGCCCCTGATCCCCGTGGCCAGAGTTCCCACCTTGGGACCCACGAAGCGATAACCCCGCTCCTTGAGCTTCTCGATGTTGTCCTGCACGATGGGGTTTTCGTACATGTTGACGTTCATCGCAGGGGCGATGAGCACCGGCGCCTTGGTGGCCATGACGGCGCAGGTCACCAGGTTGTCCGCAATGCCGCCAGCGATCTTTCCGATGGTGTTGGCCGTGGCCGGAGCGACCAGGAAGAGATCTGCCTTCTCTGCCAGGGTTATGTGCTCGATCTGCCAGTCGGTAGAGGGAGGGAACATGTGCACCAGCACTGGGCCCCCAACCACGCTGCGGAAGGTGAGGGGATCCACTAGTTTCGTGGCCGCGTCGGTCATGACCACGATGACCTCCGCTCCCTTGCCCTTGAGCTTTCTGGCCAGCGTGGGAGCCTTGTAGGCAGCGATGCTGCCTGTGATCCCCAGCACCACGGTCTTGCCTTCCAGAGACATCCCAGACCTCCTATGCAGACACGCCCTGTGCTGTCCCTGCTCTTATCCTCTCCGAGACAACGTCGAGCAGCAATCGGGCGATCTCTTCCTTACCCTCGGCGACCGCTTCGAGGTCCCCAGCAGGTCCGACCAGGTACCCGATGTGATGCCCCTGCTCCACGTCCCGCAGATCGTTGGCCAGCACCAGATCCGCCCTATTCGCCAGCAGAGAACGGTGGGCCGCTTCGATGAGTTCCTGCTTCGACTTGCCCACCTCCAGTTTGAAACTGATCAAGACGCTCGTCGGCTGAAGTTCCTTGATCTCCCTGATCACCTTAGGAGTGGGCACCAGCTTAATCCACCACTCCTCTTGCCCAGATGGAGTTTTCTCCTCCACACAGGTCTCCGGGACGTAGTCCAGCACAGCCATGGCGTGAAGCACCGCGTCCTGCCGCCGATCTCGCAGCTCCTCCCTCATCACGTGGGCCAGCTCTTCCACCGTCTCGATCTCCCTGATCCGCAGGCGAGATAGTGCGTCTTCCCCCACGAGTTCAGCGTCTGGGACCAGGCTGCCCTTTCCGTACACGAAAGTGACGCTCGCACCGCGAGACAGCGCCTCCGCCGCCATCAGCACCCCTAACCTTCCGGTAGACTTGTCACTGATGAAGCGCACGGCGTCGATGAGCCCCCTGGTGGGGCCCGACGTAATCAAGATGTTCTTGCCCGCGAGATCCTTCATAGTTTTCCTCGGCGCTAGCAAAGGGAGTGGGTCTGGTATTCAGCACGACAGGGATGACCGCAGGCTACGTCCAGAACGCGTTCCGCTGGTCTCGCGATCAAGGACCAGATGGTCCCAAAGACGTTGTCGAAGCTGGCGTCTCCTTCTACAGGGTCGTGGTTCCCTCTGCAAATAGGAGTCTCATGGTCGGCGAGCAGGCTCCGGATGTCAGCCTCTTCGATGGGGCGCTCCAGATCCCCCAGCACCCTGGTAGCCCGTGTGTACCGTTCTAATGAGCGCCTCAGTCTTCTGCTGTCCTGCGGCGAGAGTTCGTCCTCCGCCACTTCTCTCCCTGGCAGGTGGTTCGTGGCTAGAATGAAGCCCCCTTCTGGCTCTCTGATGGAGGTTCCGCCGGGCAGTGCCTCTGCCACCACGGCCTGCCCTCCCGCATCGGTGATCAGGTAGTTGAAGGCCCCCAGATGAGGTACAGAGGTCACAAATCCGCATGCTTCTTCGACGTTACTGCACGTGTCCAGCAGGATGTCGGTGACCAAATGCCACCCCAGGCCGGGTCCAAGCGCTTCTTCCCGAGGCAGCACGGACAGGAACACGCCGAGACCGGCCGCGTTGATGCCATCGGGGCTCCCCGCCCAATGGTGGGTTGCCTGGAGGCTCGGAAGCGCGCCCTGCGGCCTTATCTCTCTCACCTCGCGCCACTCCAGCGCGTAGTAGTACCAGTCGTAGTTCACCCCCACGGTGAGTGAACCGCTTGCAGTGTGCTGCGGAAGGACGGCCAGGTTCGTGCAGCCCACTTGCGGGCTGAGGTGCCTGGCGTAGAAGAAAGCCCGGAAGTCCCTCTCGTTGAGCTTACCCCCTTCTATCATGCCCTCTACCTTCTCCAAGATCGGAGGGTAGAGGTCAGCGACCATCGCCTCGCAAGCCCTGGCGAAAGTGAGCGCCTGCGCATCGGGCGCCGGGATCTCCAGACCCCCCATCCTGGCTCCCAACTGGAGCCCAATCTCATGGTAGCTGCCACGAAGGACCCTGACGCCGCAGTCGGAGTTTGTGGGGGTCAAGTTCTCCTGGTCCTCAGCTCCTCGATCAGTGCCGGCACGACCTCGGCGACATCCCCGACGATGCCTAGATCAGCGAACTTGAAGATGGGCGCGGACGGGTCCTTGTTGATAGCCACTACGAACCTGGCATCTTTGATGCCCAGATAATGCTGGAGGGCGCCCGAGATCCCGCAGGCGACGTAAACGTCGGGAGCCACCGGAGCACCACCGGCGCCCCCCACCCAGTACTCTTTGCCTATCCACCCTTCGTCCAGTGCGCCTCTGGAGGCCCCGACGGCGGCCCTCAGCTCGTGCGCCAGCTCTTGGAGGAGTTGAAACCCGTCAGCCCCAACACCTCTGCCTCCGGCCACCACGATCCTGGCTTGCTGGAGAGCGGGCTCGCGCAGCTCATCCACAACCTCCAGCACCCTGGTCGTGACGCCCACCCGCTCGGACTCTACCGCGATAGTTTCGACCTCCGCGATGCGCGATGGGTTCGGAGGATAAGGTTCCACAGCTCCAGCGCGCAGCGTGGCGATCTGTGGGCGCTTCTGGGGGCAGGCACTGGTGACCATCAGCTCGCCATCGTATGTGGGCCGCGTTGCCAGCAATACCCGCTCTGCCTGATCGATCTCGAGTTTGCTGCAATCGGGCAGGAGACCCGTGCCCAGTTTCTGAGCCACGCGTGGTGCCAGGTCCTCACCCAGGTCGGTGGCGCCCAGCAGCAGAATCTCGGGGTTCTTCTCTCTGACGAGGCTCACCAGGGCGTCGGCGTACGATTCAGTCTGATACTGGCCCAGCCGATCGTCCTCGACGACGTAGACGACGTCAGCCCCCCTCGATGCGAGTTCGTCGGCCAGGCTCCGGACCTCGCTGCCTATCAGGACCGCCTCTACGTGCACGCCCAAGAGGTCAGCCAGGTCCCGCGCCGCACCCAGCAGCTCGAAGCTGATGGGGGCCAGTGTTCCTTTCTCCACCTCGGCCACGGCCCACACGTTCATGGCTTCTGCCACTTCCTCGATGGGCGTCAACAGTTCGTCCCACATAGACCGCCTCCTCCTGGTATCATGTGCTCTCAAGCCTCGCGTCCTTGAGGCGGAACGAGTTCACTCCCCTTCCCGCCGGCGTGGATTGCTGCGAGATCTCCGAGCATGCTTCACAGGTTATCGGCGTGACCGGATCTTCTCCATCACCGCGCCCAGCTCCACGACCTCGCTGATGGCATAATCGGCTCCGTCTACAGCGTCCTCACCACCGACGAGGACCGTCGTCATGCCCAGTCCCTGGCCAGGCATGAGATTGCGGGCCCGGTCATCGACCAGAACGCATTCTTCCGGCCGTGCATGGATCACTTGCAGGAGCTTGTGGTAGGCCCTCAGGTCAGGCTTGGGGATGTACTCCAACTCGTCTATCCCTACGATGGGACCGAAGTGGCTCTCCACACCCAGAGCCCTTAACACGCGCCGCGCGTGCCCGGCGGTGGCATTGGTGAAGATGACCTTCTCCTCTTCCAGTGAGTCCAGCATCTCGTCTAGTCGAGGATCGGGTTGCAGCAGCTCCTCCACTGGCAGATCGTGTACGAACTCGAAGTACTCCTGCACGTCCAGGCCATAGTCGAGAAACAGGCCACGGCCAGTGGTGCCGTACTCTTCGTAGTACCGTCTGCGAAGGGCAGCCACCTCTCGGGAGTCGATTCCCAGACGCAGCGCCATGTATTGGTTGATTCTGTCGCCGATGAGGTCCATGAGCCCCGTTTCCTTGGGATACATGGTCTCATCCAGGTCCAACAGCACATGCCTTCTACCGGTCCCTTGCCTCAAGACTCACCTCGATCAGCTTACGCCTGCAAGGGCAGTGCCCGCACGCGCCCTTGCTCCCTCAAAGAGTAGTATATCCCTGCCAGAATGAGGACGGCGCCCCCTATCTTGATCAGGGTCGGCACCTCTTGAAGAATGAAGTACGCCAGAATGGTAGATCCCACCGGCTCCCCCAGGGTGGTCACCCCCACGGCAGAGGCCGAGAGATGGCGGAGCGCCCAGTTCAGAGACGAATGCCCGATGATCTGAGGCCCCACGGCCAGGAGGACGAACATCAGGTACGTCTGCGGCGAGTACCCAGCGAGGCTCTGCCTGGCGGCTGCCGACACCAGCAGCGCGCCCAGAGCTCCGAAAGAGTAGACAATGCCCACGTAGGCCAGCAACGACAGCTTCGGTCTAAGCTTTCGTCCCGTCATGAAGTAGCCCGCGGCCATGGCCGCGCCGATCAGAGACAGGAGGTCCCCCCATAGCGCAGGACCTCCCAGTGCCACGTCGTCCCAGGCGATGACCATGCCCCCCAGCACCGCCAACATGATCCCAGCGAACACGAGAGGCGACAGCCTGTCTTGTCCCAGCAGGTGGGCCGCGATGCCCGCGAACAGCGGGTTCGTGGCCACAAAGACCACCGAGCTGGCCACCGTGGTATGATCCAGAGAGGCGATCCAGAACACGAAGTGCAGCGTGAGAAAGATTCCGGAGACCAGCGCCCAGAGCAGGTCGTCGCGACCCAGATTCCTGAGCTCTCCCTGGCACCGCCACAGGGCCAGAGGTGCCACGATCAGAGCGGCCAAGGTGAGGCGGTATGTGGTGATGACCAGCGAGGGGGCATCAGCGAGACGGATGAAAATGGCAGCGAAAGAGACCGCCACCACGCCCGTCAGCAGGACGACGTACAGCCTGATGTCATCCCAGACTCTGCACACCAATCACAGCACCTCATCGCCGTGGACGATTCTGCCATCGAAGACTGTGGCCACGACGCGCGTATTCAGGATCTCCGGCGCTGGTATGGCGAAAATGTCCTGCGACAGAACCACCAGGTCAGCCAGTTTTCCCGCCGTGATCGATCCCCTCTCCTGCTCCGTGCCGGAGGCGTAGGCGGCGCCCAGGGTGTATCCGTTCACCGCCTCTGCCACCGTGAGCCGCTGCTCAGGGTACCATCCGCCCGGCGGTTCGCCATCGGCTCGCTGCCGGGTGACGGCGGCGTGGATCCCCACCAGCGGATCCATGCTCTCGACCGGGGCGTCTGATCCGAAGGCCAGGCGCGCCCCCGCCTCGAGCAGGGACCTCCAGGCGTACGAGAGTCTGGCCCTCTCACCCCAGTACCGCTCTGCCAAATACATGTCTTGCGTGGCATGGATCGGCTGCATGGAGGCGATGACCTCCAGTTGCCGGAAACGCGGAACGTCGGCGGCATCGAGGAGCTGGACGTGCTCGATACGGTGCCGCAAGCCCCTGCCCACACCTTTTCGCCGCTGCTTCTCGAAGGCGTCCAGGACCCGACGATTCGCTGCGTCCCCGATAGCGTGCACCGAACAGGCGATGCCCGCCGAGGATGCTCGGTAGATGGCATCTTCCAGCTCTTCCTGGCTGGTCGCCGCCACCCCTTTGTTGTCAGGCTGGCCCACGAAGGGCTCGATCATCTCGGCCGTCTGCGAACCCAGAGTGCCATCGCAGAAGAGCTTCACGTTGCCCACGCGCAGCAAGCTGTTGCCAAAGCCACTTCTGAGGCCTACGCTGATAGCCTCGCCCAGGTTGGCCCGGGGGATCATCATGAACACCCGCACCCCAAGCTCATCCCTGCCGATCATCGCTTGGTAGTCGCTGAGAGATTCGTCCTTCACGGACTGCCAACTGCCGCAGTCATGGATGCCGGTGATTCCCAGTTCGTGTGCCTCTGCGACAGCCCTCCTCAGTGCGGCCTGGCGCTCCACAGCGCTGCGTGAAGGGATGGCGTCGCAGACCAGATGCATGGCCCCTTCCTTGAGGATCCCGGTGGGCTGTCCGGTCTCCGGGTCTCTCTCGATCACCCCACCTGACGGCTCCGCCGTATCCTCGTTCACGCCGGCCCTGCGCAGGGCCTCCGAGTTCACCCAGATGACGTGTCCGTCCTTCTTGCTCAGGACCACTGGGTGCTCTGGGGCCACTCGATCGAGTGCCTGTCTCCTGGCCACGGCGCCGAGGGGCCACGTGCTGTCGCTCCAGCCCCAGCCGCGAATCCAGGCCCCCACGTGTGCGTCCCGAGCGTATTCCTGCACTCGCGAAAGCGTCTCGTCCAAGGGGAGCTGTTCTTCGATGAACACCTCGGTGGACTTCAATGAGTGCTCCAGGAAATGCAAGTGGCAATCAGTGAAGGCTGGCAACAGCGCCCTCGCATGGAGGTCTATTATGCGCGAGTCGTCCGCGTCGGTCAGCGCGCGCACGTCCTCGTTGGAACCCACAGCCACGATCCGGCCGCCTTGAATCGCTACCGCCTCAGCCACGGGCACCGCCGAATCCATGGTGTGAACCGTGCCATTCACGAAGAGTATTCCGTGCGACATCTGGTTTCCCTTCCTCGGGCCATCCCCTGACTGCGCCTGGAGCGGTCCGCCCGCCGGATCCAAGCCAGCGCGTGCTGGGGCGGCCACCTCTGACCCTAATCTTGAGTCAGTCCCCTGGCCTTCAATTCCCGGACCAACTCCCTCGCCGCATCTGGCGGTGAGTCGTCGATGATCGTGCCTCGCTCTCGCTCGGGGCCGGCGAACGTGCTCCTCACTTCAGTACACGAGCTTTCGGCGATCATCTCAGGGGTCAGCCCCAGATCCTCGGCTCCCCAGATAGTGACCGTGTGCTGCTCGTAGGCAGCAATGGAGCCAGGGAGACTCGGATGACGCGGCTCGTTCGCTCCCTCGTCCACCGAGACTACCAGGGGCAGATCTGCCTGTAGTGCGGCGTAGCCTGTGGCAAGTGTCCGCCTGGCCGTCAGCTCACCGTCGGCCACCGCCAGTTGGCTTGCTCGTACCATCTGTGGCAGACCCAGGTAGGTTGCCAGCCGTGGAGCGAACTCGCCTGTGCCGTCACCCGCGGCTCTGTAGCCGGTCAGTATCAAGTCGTAGTCATCGACCTTCTTGATCGCTTCACCCACGATCAGCACCGCAGTGGAGGCATCCACATCGGAGAAAGCCTCATCCGTGAGCAGCACGACCTCGCCTACGCCCATGGCCAGAGCTTCCCGAAGGATGTCCTCCGCCTCCGCGGGTCCCATGCTGATGGCCACTACCTGAGCGCCCTGCTGCTGCTTCAGCCTCAAAGCTTCCTCCAGCGCATAGCGGTCCCCCGCGTTCATCGTCAGCTCGGCCTGCCGCGTGTCCAAGACCCCTCGGGACCGACTCACGCGCACCGTGCGTGGGTCGTAGACTTGCTTGATGAGCACGATCACCTTCATCTCTCCGGCTCCTCCTACGGCTCTATGCGCACCCCCACGTTGCGGAAGGCCTCCATGGCGATGACGACCCTCTGTATCTCGTTGGTGCCCTCGAAGATCTCGGTGATCCGAGCATCACGATACATCTGCTCCATGGGATAATCCCTCATGTAGCCCAAAGCGCCGTGGATCTGTACACCCCGGTCCACGGCGCGGGCCAGCACCTCAGACCCAAAGAGCTTGCAGATGCCCCCCAATTGCCTATACGGACGCCCGGAATCGGCCAACCAGGCGACGCGATACACCAGCGAACGAAGGGCCTCGATCTCGGTGATGATGTCGGCGATCATGAACTGGATGGCCTGCTTTTGGGCTATGGGGACCCCGAATTGTTCCCTGTACTTGGCGTACTCCAGGCACACCCTCAGCACGCCCTGTGCCCCGCCCAGGCAACCAGCGCCCAGGCCGTGACGCCCGTGATCCAGCGTCCGCATGGCCGTGAGGAAACCCATGCCCACCTGGCCGATGACGTTCTCAGCGGGCACACGGCACCCTTCGAAGACGAGCTCTGCCGTCGACGAACCGATGATGCCCATCTTGTCGTCGATGGTGCCCAGCGAGAAACCCGGCGTTCCCTTCTCCACCACGAAGGCTGTGTGTCCACCTCGATAGCCCATACTCTTGTCGGTGACGGCAAAAACGCTGAAGATCCCGGCGTCGGCGCCGTTGGTGATCCAGATCTTGGAGCCGTCAAGGATATAACTGTCACCCTCCCGGACCGCGGAGAGAGAGATGGAGGCGGCATCCGAGCCAGCGTTTGGCTCAGTCAGGGCGAAGGCTGCGATCTTCTCCCCTTTGCAGAGCGGAGGAAGGTATTTCTCCTTCAGCCGCTCGCTCCCGTCGAGGTAGATGGCGGTAGCCCCGATGCTGGTGTGGGCACCGATGAGTACCGCCACGGAAGGGTTGCCCTGCATCAGCTCTTCCATGAGGATGCAGTACCCCGTTTCTCCCGCTCCAGCTCCTCCGTACTTGCTGGGAAAGGGCACGCCGAAGAAACCCAGTTCAGCCATCTGCTGGCGCAGGTCTAAGGGAATGGCATGTGTCTCTTCTATCTCTCGGGTCCTGGGTGCGATCTCCTGCGTGGCGAACTCGCGGACCGCATGGCGAAGCAGATCATGCTTCTTCTCGAAAGTGAAATCCATGCCTCTCTCCTCCCCCATCGCTGCTGAGGACGGTGGCCGATAGCGTTCAGGTCACGGCAAACGTCGCCGTCCGTTCCAGGTTCCCATTTAGGTATATCTCGACCCGGTACCCACCGCGCGGCCAGGGGTTGGGACTGGTCAGCTCGAAGCCCACGCAGCCGTTGCCACCAGACTGAACCTGATAATCGACCTCTTCTATGAATTGCTCCCCGTAGTACCAGCGGCTGGTGACCGTGGACCCGGTGCGCAGATTGGTCACTTTCACCGAGCAGTAGAAAGCACCGTTCGAGGAGAAGGTGTTGACCTCGTCAACGGGGCAAAAATCAGCATCGAGCGTGGTCGTGAGAACGATGTCGTCAACCGAAGAGGCGCCGCCCATCACACTGCAAGCGGTGACCGCAATAGCCAGCGCCGCAGCCCCAAGGGTGCGCATGCCCATCCCCAAAGTCACCTCCCGCATCCCCTTCCCACCCGAGTGAGGGCAGGAGAAGAATACCATGATTCTCCTGGGGTGTCAAGCCTATCGTGCGTTTGAGCCTCCCTCTGTCGTCGATCGGTTCGCCTGGTCGACGCTGGAGACTCGTCCCCCCTTGGCCAGTCGCTGGGCGCCCGAGACCGCGAAAGGTCCACTGACCAGCAGCGCAGGCCCGGCCACCATTTGACTCTCGGCTCGAGGAGAAGGCCGCGTCGAGACCAAGCGAGGGACCGCGCCCTCACCAATCGCGCGGGGGTTCCCGCCGAGTATTTGCCCGGCCCTGTTGCCGCATGCTATAATGGACTGGTAACCACATGGCCCCCGTTGGTGGGGGCCGAGCGACCAGACCCGTGCCTGCTCGTCGCGTCTATCCACAGCGCAGGCGCCAGGCAGCACGACACAAACCCGACCATGGGCGAAAGCGGCTGGCAAAAGTACCTCACTGAATACAACGAAGGGCTGGGGCTCGTTTATGAGCGCCTGGTGCTGAACGACTATCTCGAGCGTATGCTCGACAGATACGAGATTCGGACGGTACTGGAGGCCCCTTTGTTTGGAATGGCCGGTGTGTCCGGTATCAACAGCGTGTATCTGGCCCAACAAGGCTGCGACGTGACCCTCGTCGACGTCAACGCCGAACGACTCGCCGGCGTCAGGCGTATCTGGGGGGAGCTGGGGCTAACCTGCCACTGTGTGCTTCAGGAGGACCTGACCGAATTGCCCTTCGACGACGATTCCTTCGACCTGGCGTGGGAGTGGGCAGGCTTATGGTACCTACCCGACGCAGCAGGTTTGTTGCGCGAACTGGCGAGGGTGTCCAGGCACCTGGTGTTCGTGGCCATGCCCAACCGGCTGCAAGTTGGCTACTGGATGCGCAAGCTGCTGGTCGATCGTGAGTTCTTCCGGACCGTGGACGAACGTTGGGTCAGCATGAGGCTGGTGAAGCGCACCCTACGAGAGCAGGGGCTGACGCCTGTGGAGGAGGGCGTGCTCGACGTGCCCCCCTGGCCGGACACGGTGATGCCAGCGGCTGAACTGCTGCGCAGGCTTGGCATCCGATCAGAGAGGCTAGAGGGTCGGTTCAGCGGCGATGGCTGGCAGTGGAGCAGCATGGACTACTACCTGGGCAAGAGGCCGGAGTTCAGGGCCATGGTCGACAGGTACGCTTTTCTGGAGCAACTACCTCTGCCCTGGTGGGTGAAGGTCGTGTGGGCCCATCACCGGTATGTGCTCTCGAGCAAGAGGTAGATCATCGATGAAGATTCTGGTCACGGGCGGTGCGGGGTTCATTGGCAGCCACACGGTGGACGCCCTTCTCGCCCAAGGTGACGAAGTGGTCTGCGTAGACAACTTCAACGACTACTACAACCCGGAGCGGAAGCACAAGAACATCGAGCATGCTGGCCACTCACCCGCTTTCCGTCTGTACGAGGCCGATGTCCGTGACTTCGAGGCCATGGCGCGCCTGTTTGCGGCCGAAAAGCCACACAAGGTGCTCCACCTGGCGGCGATGGCCGGAGTCCGCAACTCGGTCGAGTTTCCCCTCCTCTACGAGGAAGTCAACGTCAGGGGGACGCTGAATGTCCTGGAACTGGCCGCTCGGCATGGGGTGGCGAACTTCGTCCTGGCCTCCACTTCCTCCGTCTACGGTGCCACCAAGGAGATACCTTTCCAAGAGGACAATCCAGCCATTCAGCCGCTGGCCCCGTATCCCGCCACCAAGCGGGCGTGCGAGTTGATGGCCCACGTGTATCACCATCTACACGGGCTACGCTGTACTCCCCTCAGATTGTTCACCGCCTATGGACCCAGGGGAAGGCCAGACATGACACCGTACCTCTTCACTGAGGCCATCTCGCACGGTGCAGAGATCACGCTCTTCGACGAGGGGCGGCCCCAACGAGATTTCACCTACATCGACGACATCGTCCAGGGGGTACTGGCCTCCGTCGACGCCGACCTGGATTTCGAGATCATCAACCTGGGCAACTCCAGGCCGGTGGTGATGAGGGACTTCGTGAGCATCATCGAGCGCTTGGTGGGCAGAAGGGCGAACATCGTCGCTCTGCCTCTTCCTGCCAGTGAGCCCCCGCTCACCTACGCCAACATCTCCAAGGCGCGTCAGTTGCTGGGATACGACCCCTCCACCAATGTGGAAGACGGCATGCGGGAGTTCGTGCGCTGGTACCGGGAGGAGGTAGGCTGAGATGATGGAACTCCTGCCGCGCCTCCCCGCTTACCTGGCCTTTCATCGGTTCGGGAGGCCAAGGCCTCTCCCCTTCAATCTGGTCGTCAGTGTCACCTATCGCTGCAACTCTCGCTGCAAGACCTGCAACGTCTGGAAGCGCTCCGCCGACGAGCTCACCACGGAGGAATGGGAGCGGGTGTTCTCCAAGATAGGAGGTGCACCCTACTATCTCACCTTCAGCGGGGGCGAGCCCTTTCTCCGCGAGGACATCACCGGTATCGTGGTCACGGCAGCGCGCTTATGTAAACCGGGCATCATCACCATTCCCACCAACGGTCTGCTGACCGGCGTGGTGCCGCGCAGGGTCGAAGAAATCGCCACAGCGGTGAAGGGCACGGAGCTGGGCATCAACGTGTCCCTCGATGGCGTGGGCGAGGAGCACGACGCCATCAGAGGTGTGCCGGGCAACTATGAGAAGGCCCTGGAGACGTACCGGGCTCTGAGGGCGCTCTCCTATCCCCACCTCACCCTCAGCATCCATACGGTGGTCTCCCGCTTCAACGTGCAGCGCCTGCCCCAGATATACGAGGAACTGGCCCTTCTCGAGCCGGATTCGTATATCAGCGAGGTGGCGGAGGAGCGGGTGGAACTGGGCACCATGGGCACGGACATCGCCCCCTCTCCGGAGGAGTACGCACCGGTGGCCGACTTCCTGGCCGCAAGAGCCAGGAACGGCACCTATAGCGGCCTGGCTCGCATCACCCAGGCCTTCAGGGCCCAGTACTACGAGCTGGCCAAGAGAGTCCTGGCGGAGCGGAGGCAGGTCATACCTTGCTATGCTGGCTTCTCCTCGGCACACATCGCCCCGGACGGCGACGTCTGGTCCTGCTGCACCCGAGCAGAGCCCCTCGGCAACCTCCGAGAGACAGACTACGATCTGAGACCGATCTGGCTGGGCGAGCGAGCCAGGGCCATCAGGCGCAGTATCGCCGCCGGTGAGTGCTATTGTCCCATGGCCAACGTCTCCTATTCCAACATGCTCCTTCACCCGCCAACCCTGATCCGCGTAGCTCGCCAGGTGCTGACCACGTAGGAGCTCGTCGGTGAGACACAGAGGTGCCGATGGTGCGAAAAGCACGTAGGCTGTACGGCGAGCACAGCGATCTCGTTTTGTTCGCCGTGCTCTTCGTGGCTTTCCGCGTGATGACCTTGCTCCTCTACCGCCCCGGTGGGTTCATCGCCGATTACTCCGACTACAATACCAGCTACCTTCCCTTTGCCCAGTGGTCGGATCGAGGCCTCTATCCCTTCGTTCACTACTGGCTGGAATGGCCTCCGCTCTTTGCCTGGCTGGTCGTGGGGGTGTACCGTCTCAGCCTCCTCGTCCCCCCATGGGTGGACCCGCGGCTGTGGTACAACACACTGCTGGGCCTGTCGTTCCTGTTGTTCGAAACAGGCAACTTCGTGCTCGTCTACCTGATGGGCCTGGAGATCTACGACAGGAGCAAGGCCCTGCGGTGTGCCCTCATCTACGCCTGTCTCTTCGCCCCGGTCTACATTTGGAGCGGATGGAACGACTCCGGGTCTCTCTTCTTCCTGCTCCTGGGACTGTACCTGTTGCTCAGAAACAAGCCGCTGGCGGCGGGCGTCGTCGGCGGAGTCGGGTTCTGGTTCAAAGTCATCCCTATCCTCCTCGTACCCGTGGGCCTCAGGGTCTTGAGCGGACTCCGACGCTGGGCGCTCTTTCTGGTGGGACTGGGGTTCGCTCTACTGGTCATCGCTGTGCCCTTTATGTGGCTGAACGCAGGGTTCTTGTGGGCCTTCTTCGCCAATCTGCTGGGGCGCTCCTCGTGGGAGACGGTGTGGGCTCTGTTCGACGGTTACTACTCATACGGCGTGGTGAGCGCAGATCGCCTCACCATACCTAGCGATTTCAGCAGTCACGCCTCGTCTCTGCCCTGGCCTGCCATTACCGCCGTCTTCGCCCTCCTCCTTCTGTGGCTCTATACCCGGCGCGTCTCCTATGCTGCCAAACTGCGCACCATCGCCCTGGCGGGCCTGACCGTCAGCCTGTTCACGCTGTACAGCAAGGGGTACAGCCCCCAGTTCATCGTCCAGCTCATCCCCTTCGCCGTGCTCCTGCTGCCCAACCTGAAGGGGGCCTCCTACGTCATCCTGCTGGACGTGATCAACTTCCTGGAGGCCACGGTCTACTTCATCATGCTGCCGGACCAACGGTGGCTACTGGTCAGCACAGTGCTGCTCCGGACGCTGCTCATCATCGCCCTCAGTCTCGAATTCGGATTCGTCCTCGTCGATGTCAGATCGACCCGGATAACTACCCTCCATCGGAGGGCCTCCACAGCCCTGCTGGTGTGCGTACTGGTGTCGCTCTGCGCGCTGCTCTACCCTCTGGGCCAGGCCTACGTCTCCAGCCGCCAGAGGGCAGAGGAGCTTCGTCCTTTGGCGGGGGTCTCCCAGCTTGCTTCGACCTGCCCAGGGGACCTCACGGTCTACTCTGGCCCCCGCGTCACTACGACGGCTCCCATGGCCCAGTGCCGGGACGGCTCCTGGCTGCTGATGGCATCACCTGCGTGGGTTGACCGGTGCGAGGATTCGGTGACAGACGGGTCAGAAGCTGTGGCCTACCTGGCCCCTGACAGGATGGCGCTGCCACCATGCCCATGAAGAGCACCGACAAGCATCTTGCCGTAGCGCTGCTGCTTCTCCTGTTCTCCGTCTATCTCGTCACCTACAGCGGCACCCTCCACTCCAGTGACGGACAGGCCATGTTGTCCGTGTCCGAGAGCCTGGTCAGGAGAGGTGCCTACGACATCAACCAGATCCGTTGGATGGGTCTCCAGCAAGGGACCTTCGGTCCGGATGGGAATCTCTACTGCCGCAAGGGTCCTGGAACCTCGCTGGTCGCCCTACCGCTGGCCTGGTTGGGGTTGGCGGTGCCGGCCTGGGGGCTCGTCCAGACCACGATGCTTCTCAACGCCCTGGTCACGGCGCTCACGGCAACAATGATCTTCACCTACGTACGACGTCTGGGGTACAGGCAGACCACGGGTTTGGTCACGGCGGTGGTCTTTGGAGTGGGCACTATAGCCTGGCCCTACGCCAAGTACTTCTTCAGCGAGCCGTTGACCGGCCTTTGCCTGCTGGCCGCCGCGTATTTCACTCTGCCTCGCGGCTCATCTCCTGACGAAGGACCATCGTGGCCGGGATGCCTCCTAGCTGGGTTCTTCCTCGGCCTGGCCGTGGCCACACGGTTCGCCAACGCCGTCCTTCTGCCCATCTATGCGGGCTTGCTCGTCTTCTATCTCCTCCGCAGGCCTGGTCTCACTAGTTGGTCGGCTCTGCGATCCGCTCCTTCGCTCCTTCTGTCCGCGACGTGGAGGCAATCGCTCGCCTGGGCTGTCCCTCTACTGCTATGGGCCGCCCTCCTGGCCGCCTACAACTACCTCCGGTTCGGCAACCCGCTGATGACGGGATATCTGCCCGAGGAGTCCTTCTCCGCCCCCTGGATGACGGGCATACTGGGGCTGCTGGTCAGCCCGGGCCGCGGTCTCATCTTCTTTTGCCCTGTTCTGCTGTCCTGCATACCCGCCTGGCCCCGCTTTTTCCGCCGCCACCATGCGCAGAGCGTGTTCATCCTCCTCACGGTCGGGTGCTACGTCTTGCTGTACGGCAAGTGGTTCATGTGGCACGGGGGCTTCGCCTGGGGCCCGCGCTTCCTCCTGCCCATCATCCCCCTGTTGTGCGTGGTCCTGGCCCCGCTCTTGGAGGGCCTGCAGGGCAAGACCAGGGCAGCGTTCTGGGCTCTACTGGCGGTGAGTGCCGCTGTCCAGGTGCCAGGGCTGAGCGTACATTTCATCCATCACCAGCAGGCGCTTCTCGAAACAGGACTGCCCCTCTTCGATCCGATCACCTTCTTCGATCCGCGATACGGACAGTTGTGGGGCACCCTGGCTTTCTTGAAGCCCGAGAACCTGGACTTCGCCTGGGTGCAGACGACCTCTGGCTGCACCCTGGACTGGCTATCCCTGGCCGCGAGCCTGCTCCTGGTGCTCTCCTGTGGCGCTGTCCTGGCACTGGTGGTGCGCCAGGCTGCCGGTCGCCAGCATAGGATCTACGTGTTCGTGCTGCTTCCTCTGCTCCTGGCGGGCGGCACCGGTTTGCTCCTGGCCCGCTACCAGAACGACGGCCATGCAGACTACGTGCAGATGCTGGAAAGCCTCCAGGCTGCGTCCGAGCCCCAGGATGCCATCGTGCAGAACTCCCCCCCCGAGACGGCGGTCTTGCAGAACCATTACAAGGGCCACCTCCCCTCCTTTGGGCTCTTCGAAGGGGAAGGACCCCTATCCAGCGACACCCTGGCCTTGCTCGACGGTCTGGCCGCCGGGCACCCCCGAGTCTGGCTCATTCCTGGCGACCTCCCGCCATCCACCAACGGCCTCGACATGTGGTTCACCGAGCGAGGCTGGTCGGCGGAGCACCGCAGCTTTGGCAGCGAACGGTTGACCCTCTACACCCGACCCTAGTCTGCTCGCAGGAGAGGCCGCGGCCCCTCCGTTGCCGCGACGCCCTGGCTGTGATAAGATTAGCCGCAAGCTAGCGGTTGCCGGGAGGCCTCTCTTGGCCAGATCAATGCGCAAACCAGCCACCACACAAGCCATCGTCGTCGCCCTGTTCGCCGTCCTGACACTTCTGCTCACCTATCCTCTGGTCACTCATTTCAACACCCACGTGATGGGGACCGACGTCTGGGCCTTTGACGAGTATACCTTCGTCTGGAACATGTGGTGGTTCCGGTACTCGCTGCTCACACTGCACACCAGCCCTCTCTTTTCGAGCTACATCTTCTACCCGCTGGGCATCAGCCTGGTGCTCTATACGTACAACCTCTTCAACGCCCTGATCTCCCTCCCCTTGCAGCCTTTTCTCTCTCTGCCCGCCATCGCCAACCTGATGAACGTCTTCGCGTTCACCTTCTCTGGATACGGGACCTATCTCCTGCTCTATTACCTTCTGCACCAGAAGAGAGAGAACGGGGCGCGAGGCGCCCTATCCGTCCACGCCGCATCTTTCGTCGGCGGCCTGGTGTACGCCTTCGCGTCGTACCATTTCGTCTATGCCGCCCTGGGCCACTACGACATGGTGGGCACCCACTGGATACCCTTCTACGTTCTCTTCCTGGTCAAGACGGTGAACGAGAGGCGGTGGCGGAACGCCCTGCTGGCAGGGGGCTTCGCCACGTTGGCCATGCTCTGTGAGATGATCTTCGGGGTCTTCCTGGCTTTGCTCACGGTGATCATCCTGGGCTTCGCGGGATGGAAACGTATCGTCAACCTGGACTTCTTCAAGTGCCTGGCCACGCTGCTCGTGACCTGCCTGGTGACCTATTCGCCTGTGGGGTACCCCATCCTCAGGGAGTTCTTCAAAGGCGAGTACGCCCTGGAGGGCTGGGGCGACTCTGAGAAGCTGCTGGTGGACCTGTTCGGGTTCACCACACCCACTGCTCTGCATCCCCTCTTCGGCACAGACTGGAGAGGCGAGCTAACCGCCGTCAGGGAGGGCACGGCCCGTTTCGTGGACGTCAACACCGTGTTCCTGGGCTGGGTAGTGATCCTCCTGGCCGTCGTGGCCACGGTGAGGTACTGGAGAACCGTCAAGCCCTGGGTGGTGGGGGCGCTGGTCTCGGCGGTATTGGCCATGGGCCCCCTGCTGCACATCAACGGGCGTTCCGTCTTCGACCTGGATGGCTTGCTGGTCAACGTGCCCTTGCCCTTCATCCTCCTCCACTACATCCCCGTGGTGAAAGCCAACCGGGTGCCGAACCGCTTCAGCGCCGTGCTCATGCTTTGCCTGGCGGTGCTGGTGGGCTTCGCCTGCCAGGCCATCCTGCGCCGGTTCAACCGGCGGTCGTCGATCCTGGGCGTTTCGGCCCTCCTCTCCTGCCTGATTCTGTTCGAGCATCTTGCTCTTCCTGTGCCGCTCACCGACGCCACCGTGCCTCAGTGGTATCGTGAGCTCGCCGAAGAGCCCGGCGACTTCTCCATCCTGGAGTTTCCCCTCGGCTGGCGAAACAGCTTTGGGGTGTTCGGAGCGGAGCGGACACAGGTCCAGTACTACCAGACCGTCCACCAGAAGCGGCTGCCTTCGGGGAACATCTCCCGGAACCCTGCCTTCAAGTTCGAATACTTCCAGCGCTTGCCCATCTTCGACTCTATCGCCAGGGTGGAACTATACGAAGAAGTGGATGCTGCGCGGGTGGAGCAGGACCGCTCACTGGTCGACGACCTGATCTACTTCTTCGACCTGCGCTATCTGGTTTTCCAGCCCATCGTGCCCGGTCGCCCTCCCTACTCCGACACCCGCCCTCAAGTGGAAGCGTACGTGCAACAGGTCTTCCCGGTGGAGAAGGCCTACGAGGACGAGGGCGGGCTCACCGTCTACCGCGTGGAGCAGCCAGGAGATCGCACCGAGCTAAGCATCGACTTCGGAACCGAGGGAGCCTGGCTGTACCAGGGTGAAGGCTGGAGCCGCGAGGAGACGATAGGCGAGGCCACTGCCAACTGGGCCGACGCACGGGTCGCCCAGATCTTCTTTCCACTCCGTCAGATCGGCGACTACGAGCTCAGCTTCCGCGCCCTGGCCTTCGCCTACGAGGGCGCGCCACAGCAAACAATGGCCGTGCGCGTCAACGGCCACAAGCTGGCCGAGTCGTTCTCCATTGGTCCCTACTGGGAAGAACATACCCTCTCCATGCCCGCGGAGTATTTGAGGACCGGCCTCAACGAGGTCCTGCTGGAGTTCGCCTACGCAGCATCCCCTCGGGATGTGCTGCCCGGGCAGTTCGCCATTGGGAAGACCGGCGTGACCTCGCCCCTGGAGATCACGGTCAATAGCGCAGGCTCGAACGCGGGCGACTTCGCCTACATCACGGTGGGCGAGAACGACGCCTCCCCCCATCGTAGAGGGTACAATCTGGCAGTGGTTGACCCCCGCACCGGAGCGGTGGTCGAGAAAGCGGGCTTCGACACCTTCGCCAACGAGTTCGAGGCGCAGGACCTGGCAGACTTCGTAGCCGCCATGCCTGACGGATACATCGTGGCCGTGGGCGTGAGGGACGACGGCGCTGCTCATCTCACCGAGGAGGCCGTGGAGGCCCTGCGTTCCCTGGGCGCAGAGCTGGACCTGCGCGGCACGGAATATCTGTCCCACGCCATCATCGGCGTCAAGGGAGCGATACCAGGGACTGCGCTGGAGGCCTCCGGGGAAGGCAACTCCTACCTGCACGTGGGCCAGAATCCTGACGACCGCACCCTCTCGGTCGCCTTGGATTACGTCAACATAGAGCTACGATGAGCGGACTTCGCCGCCTATCCTCGCACGGGGACGCCGTGGGGGCGTTGGCTCTGGGCGTGGGTGCTCTCGCTCTTTATGTCAAGACGACGGCGCCCACCCTACTGATGGCGGATCCGGCCGAGTTTCAATTGGCCTGCAACGTCCTC
Source organism: Anaerolineae bacterium (assembly GCA_034411995.1). GTDB lineage: Bacteria > Chloroflexota > Anaerolineae > UBA7937 > B3-Chlor > JAUVXJ01. The sequence continues at coordinate 70,428 of DAOUME010000006.1, forward strand.
GGCGTGGTCCACCCCACGGGATACCCGCTGTACGTGATCGTGGGCTGGGTCTGGTCGCACCTCCTACCTCTGGGAGATGGAGCCTATCGGATCAACCTCCTCTCGGCGCTCTTCGCGGCGGCAACAGTCGGGCTCACCTACCCCCTGGTGCTGGAGGTTCTCCAACACGCCTCGCCAGGCCCCCCAGCGGCGCAGAGGCGCGCCGTGGCTATCCTGGCCACACTGACGCTGGCCGTGTCTCGCACCTTCTGGTCGCAGGCCCTCTGGGCCGAGGTCTACGCCCTGAACAGCCTCTTCGTGGTCGTGGTGCTGCTCCTGTTGCTGCGCTGGTGCAAGTCCGGCTCTCCTCGTACCCTGGAGCTGGCCGCCTTGACCTGTGGCCTCAGTCTCACCCACCACCGGACGATGATCTTCTTGTTGCCCTCCAGTCTGCTCTTCGTATGGTTAACTGACCGCTCGGTGTTCCGGAAGGCCAGGCTCCTGCTCACTCTCCTGGCGTTGGTGGCCATCCCGCAGGTGCTCTACCTGTACATCCCCTGGCGCGCACCGGTCACGCCGTATCTACACCTGGAGCTGACGCCGGGCCGCACGCTGAGTCTGTACGACAACACCCTCGGCGGGTTTCTGGGCTTCGTGATGGGGGAGATGTTCAGGGGAGAACTGGGGGTCCAGGCGCCGCTCCTGGGGCGCCTCGAGCAGGCCGCACGACTGCTCCTGGGGCAGTTCGGCATGCCTGGAGTGGCTCTGGGCCTGGTTGGCCTCACCAGGCTGGTTCTGGGGCCGAGAAGAGGGTCTGCGCGCCGCATCCTGGCCCTACTGGCCCTCTCGTACGCCGCCTTGGTGGGCTTCACTCTGGTCTACAACGTAGGCGACATCCATGTCTTCTACACCCCCTCCTACATCATCTTCGCTCTCTGGATCGCGGCGGGTATGGCCTGGCTGGTAGAGGTGGTTCGTGGTGCGGGGGGCGGCGCCTTGACCGTCCCCAGGCGTGCTGGCTGCTACCTCCTGCTGACGCTCCTGACGATGCTGCCGGGCAGCTTTCTCTGGAACAACTACCCGAGCGTGGACAGGAGCGGCGATCATCGCGCGCGGGAGTGGGCGGAGGAGGTGCTGGCGCAGCCGATCCCTCAGGGGGCGATCCTGGTCTCCAACGACCGCAACGACATCACCCCCCTGCTCTATCTCCAGTATGTGGAGGACCAACGCCCCGATCTGCTGACCATGTTCCCCCTCATGCTCCCTGGGAACGAGTATGCCAACGTGGTGCGGGTCCTGGATGGAGTGCTGGACGTGGGCAGGCCGATCTACCTGGTGAAGCCTATGCCTGGGTTGGAGATTAAGTACCAACTGAGGCCCTCCGGACCGCTGGTGGAGGTCGAAGGCCCGGCCATCACCGGAGAGCCTGAGAAGGTGAGCGAACTGGCCCTGAGGGACAGCTTGACGCTGGTGGGGTACGACGTGGAGCCCGAGGCGCCGTTGGCTGGGGGGGAACTGCGGGTATCGTTGTACTGGCGCGTGGAGCGAGACCTCGACCAGGACTACCACACCTACGTGCATCTGCTGGACGAGGAGGGCCGGACCATCGCCCAGAGCGACCACCGGCCTGGGCAGGAGTATTACCCCTCCAGCATGTGGGTGTCCCGGGAGACCCTGCTGGACGTGCACGTCCTGGCCATCCCCGCCGGGACAGAGACAGCCCAGGTCACGCTCACTGCTGGCGCCTACGAGTACCCCTCAATGGCCCCGCTGGGAAATCCGCTGACCCTGGGCAAGCTGCGAATCGGGGATTAACCCGCATCACGTCGTATGAGTTCCAGGCGCAAACACTCCTCACGGCGATCGTTTCTTGAGAGCCCCCGGCACGTGGACGACAGGCGAGGTCGCGGCTCCGGAAGGAAACTACACTGAGCCCGTACGTGTCTCAGTGGAACGGACCAGGCTTGCGAGAGGCCGCGCTATATTGAGCAACCCAAGGTCCCGCAATCCTGGCCCACGGCGTCGTCGAGAGGCCGCCCCGCCAACCCGCCCTCCGTCTCGCCCCAGGCCACGTCGCTGATCACGCCCACCAGGTCCCCCAGGCTCGCCGCCTGCTGGAACCAGCCCACGTGGTCCACGAAGCAGCTCGCCCCCTCGAACCTGGGCACCGCCGCCCTCAGCACCTCGGCCGGGAACCGCCACCCGTGCAGCGTGTCCCCCGCCCGCATCAGCGTCACCCCGTACCCCCGCCCTGAGCCTGCCGAAGGGCCGCGCCGCCCCGAGAGATCCGTCTCCAGCGCCAGCCTCACGCGTTCCGGCCCACTCACTGCATCCTGAGTAGCCGCGGAGCCGCGTATCGAAGGAGCAGTGCAGCACGTATCGAAGCCTGCCCTGAGGCCGGTTGAAGGGGACTCCGCCATCGCCCCTACCATGCGCTCCCCACCCGCCACCGCAAGCGTGTCCATCTGATGAGTCCGCGCCCACAATCGATGATACTGTTAGTATAGAACAGATGTTCTCTTTTGTCAAGTACCGCAGGCCTTCAAACGCGGATTGGCTTGCCCGATGATTGCCCCAGATCAGCGACACGTGGGCTGCCGCGCCGCGCGCACTGCCTGGGCGGCATACACCACAGGTACGACCTCAAGAAGCAGCCGCTCCAGTTGCACCGCACGCTGGCCCTTGGGCAAGGTGACAAGAAAGGCCATCGCAATGGTAGCGCCATCCCTTGGCAAAGAGTGCTGAGGTGTGATATCATTCTGGCGTCGGGCTGTCACAGGCGTGCGAGGCTCCGCAGGGTTACGCACTGCTGGAAGCCCGAGGGTGACGGCGGGAGGAGGTACTTGCAGTGGATCAACTCGCGAAGGAACTGGCCGTCAACTTCCTCGCGAACGCTGCGGCGGACCTCTGCGTGGGGCCCGTGCTTGCCCTCTTGGGTGCTTTCTTGGCCTGGCAGGTCGGCAAGAGGCTGAATCTCTTCGAGCAAGCGGAAGAACGACGTCAGCGATTGGCTCGTGAGAGCGCCAGGGCCACTGAGTGGATGACGCTCTTGTCCGACGAAGTGCGCAGATTGGCGAAGAACATACCGCAGTGGCGCGCTGCACTCCTCTCGACGCCGTGGGGCAAGATATTCAACATCTCGACCCCCATATGGGACCCGGCGCAACTGAGCGGGGAAGTCGCGAGGCTGGGGGACCCCGCAGTGTTGGGGGACCTCGGCAGGCTGTATGAGGCGCTTGCAAACGTCAAGACTTGGGTGCCGTTGATTGCGCAGAGCTGGATGGTTAGCGAGGACGACGTGGTCAATCCCGCCGCAAAGCGCGCAGCTCTGATTGGGATGGCGCTCCAGGGTCTAGACGAGGCGGCCGACGCCGCCGACGGCTTGGAAGAGAGGATCCAAGGTGAGATAGCGAGGTTAAGCAAGGCTGCAGCGAAGTTGGCTGCAGGCCCGCCTGCGCGGCCTCGCACCGACGCGGACCGCTAAGGCTGACGTTGGCGTCTTCCGCCGGCTGTGCTATACTTGGGCTAGAGGTCTGGCCGAAAACCCCGGAAATTGGCAGAACGGGCTGTATGCCACGCACGATTTTCACGCCGAATACCCGCCGGAACAGGGTTTTCGTCCGGGCTTCTAGGACACAACAACGATTGGAGCCGCCTATTCCCGCGGACGAAGAAAGGCGGGATCGCACCCGCAGAGCGGTTCGGCACTACTCTGCCAGATAGGCTCATCCCGCGGTGTGCGCGGATGGGCCTGTTTGCTACCTAGCACCACACCAGAGGGGAGGGGGACCGTGAAGAAGCTCTCGCTAGGAACCAGTCGTGTTGTGCCCTTGCTCGTCTTTCTCCTGCTACTGCTGGGGGCGCTCGCCTGTGGGCAATCCACGCCAGCCCAAGAGCCCCCGCAGAGCCCGCCGACCCCCCTGCCTGTGCAGACGCAACCACCGCGTAAGGAGCCTACGACTGTCCCAGAGGCCGCAGCCACACCGACAAATACCGCGGTCCCAACGCCGGCTCCAACTGCCACGCCCGAACCACAGGCGCAGTACCTGGGCGATGTGCTGGAAGACAAGGGCTACCTACTGTGTGCCTTGGCGGTGGAGAATCCAGCCACTAGACCAGGCGTGTTCTACGAAGCCGAAGCTGGCAATAAGCTCGTAGCAGTAGACTTCATAGTCGGCAACGTGTCTGGCGAGACAATGAGCTCCAATGTGCTCTACGCAGTCCTCGTGGACAGCGATGGCTTTGCGTACGGCGCAGAAAGCGGCGCTGTCGAGGACAGCATTGAGTTGCTCGACGTTGGCCCAGGGGAGAAGGTCAGCGGCTGGGCAGGGTTCATTGTGCCCGAGGGGTCACTTCCTGCGAGCCTGAAGTACGAGGTGTCCGCCAGGGCGGCTCAAACCCTTCAAGTTGCGCTGGCAATGCCAGAGCAGCCTGTTCAGGAACCGACATTTGTATACGCCCCGGATGCTGGTTTGCCCGGCTTGGGGGGGGTTGCCGAGGCCTTTGGCTACTCGCTCTCTGTCTCCGCGGTCGAGGATCCCGCGACGAGACCTGGCCTATTCTACAATCCCGAACCCGGGAAGAAGCTGGTGGCGGTCGAGTTCACCGTCAGCAACATGTCCGGCGACACTATCAGTTCGAACGTCCTATACGCGACCCTCATCGACGCCCAGGGCTTCTTGTACGGGGCTGAGAGCGGCGCTGTAGAGGACAGCATTGAGTTGCTGGACCTGAATCCCGGGGAGAAAGCGAAGGGTTGGTCTGGCTTCATCGTCCCCGAAGATGCCACCCCCGTCGGTTTCAGGTACCAAATCGCAGCCAGGGCCGCATGGCCTCTTAAGGTCAGCCTGATTCCGCAATAGCGGTTGGATCGCCCAATCGCTGACCCCGGCGACTAGATGATGGACGATAACGCCTTTGGCTACAACCCTGTATTGCCCCAGGACATTCGGGGGATCTTCATGTGGTTGTGCCAGGAACTCGCGTCGCTTCACAATAAGTGGCAATTCTACCTAGCCTTGGGCACTGGCGAACAAAGCACCCATCTGCTCTCTGAGCTTGCCTCCGGCTCATTCGCCGTCATCGAGGAGTCCCTCCGCCACGACATGGCAATGTCGATCTGCCGCCTCAGTGACCCGCCTCGCACTGGACGCAAGCTCAACCTGTCGCTCCAGACTCTTGCCGAGAAGTGCGAGGGACTCCACGGTCTAGCTGAGCTCCTGGCTGACTTCCGCGAGGCCTGCGCCCCAGTCCGCCAGTACAGGCACAAGCTCGTCGGTCACAGGGACCTCAACACAACGATTAGCCCCCAAGATAACCCGCTCGAGCTCATTGGCAGGACCCAGATTGAGACCATACTCGACCTTGCGGGCGGGGTCCTCAACCTTGTCTATCGGCACTTCACCGCCATGGAGCTAGCCTTCACACCATCGCTCATTGGCGGTGCAGACACACTCCTCTATTGGCTCAGCGTCGCAAAGAAGGCCAAAGAGGCGGGCATCCCGCCTGGAGCCGACCCCTTCCGCTGAAGCCGCAGGGGCAGGGCCCACGCCCCATGACCGCGACGTCGTCACCAATGTGGAGTGAGGGGAGGGAGATGACGTGAACCCCAAGACTGACGCGAGTGACGTGACGAAAGGCAGCCAGGATGAGGAACTCCTCGAGAACGCTCGCATTGCATATCGGGTAGCCGTCCAGCTTTGGACCTACGAGGGCACTGCGGCGTGGAACAGATTCAACGTCATGCTTGTGGCCAATTCCATACTCGTCGGGGTAGCGGCCTCGGCCCTCGTCAGCAATGCACGGACCGAGTGGCTGCTATGGTTCCCTATCGCAGGGATTGCACTGTGCGCTCCATGGTGGGCCATCCTGAGACGGGGAATGGGGTACCAGTTTCACTACACATATTCAGCCCGCTGCTTAGAAGAGCTCTTACACGAGCCCATGAGGACCGTGAGAGACGGCAGAAAACTGAGCGAGGGCGAGTCCGTGACATACAGCGACAGACCTGGGGACACCCACACCATGAGCGATCTCGGTCGGGTGAAGATGCGCTACGCCGCTTTCTTCGTAATTCTGGTCTTCCTTGTCGTCAACCTTGCTATGCTATGGACCATGGTTCCGGCACTCTGTCCTGCACCCAAATAGCTCCTCGACTACGATCTCGCCCAGCACCTTCTACCATGTGCCCGCTGGAGACCGACATATGATCGACAGCCCCCGCACTCTCCTCGCCGCGTTCGTCGTCAACCACCTTGCCCGTCCGCGGATGCCCGTCGTCCAATCCTGGCTCTGGCTGGCCGCCAAATCGCGCAACACCGAAGACAAGCGCCGCTCTCTCCACGCCGTCCTCCAACTCGACCCCGACAACCAGCCTCCGTCCCTTGCCCTCCTCCTTCTCGACCAGCAGCGCCCCACCAGCTAGCTCCCCGTCGCCTCTGCACGCGCCTTTCCCGCCGGGAACCACCACGTCCGCTTGTACCCCACCGGACCCTCGACGATCACCACCCGGTCACTGTGCATCCGGAACGCCATCACGTCCTTTCACTCGATCCCCAGGTCCACCAGCGCCCGCTCCACCGGGCGCGTGGCCGCTGCCGGCATGGCATCCTGACTAGCCGCCGCATCGAAGCCTGCCCTGAGTCCCGTCGAAGGGGACCCCTTCCCCAGACGCGGTCCCGACGCTCCTGATCACGATTGGTTCTCATCTCTCCCTCCCTTCCCTACATGCCTGACATGCCTGCCTCGCTGTCACACTCCACCCGTTTCCATCCGCCAGCATCCGGCGCCGCAGCTCAGTGCACACGCCCTGGACGGATGCCCTCAGGCTTGCCCTAACGCCGATCAGAGCGTAAACTGCCCCGACTCCACCCACTCGCTCTTGAGGAGCGTCCACCAGTCCACCGCCATGCCCTGGAGGACGTACTCGTAGGGCAGCCAGCCATAGCCGCCCTCGCCCCATGTCTCTCCCCACGAGTTTCGTATGAGCAGAGCGCCGGTGGTCTTCGCTTCCTTGCACGTTTGGTTCTGGATCTTGACCTTGTCGTCGTAGCCCACCGTCGCGACGGCGTGGCCCCCGAGCGTGCGCTCCTCACGGCACGGGTACGGGATCTGGCCATCGTCTCCGACCTGACCGATGGAGCTGAAAACGGTGAACCCAAACATCGAGGGCAGTCCCGCGGCCAGAAAGATCTTGATTCGTCGAAGCAGCTCCTTCTGGTTGGTGCCGGGAGGATCCAGCCGGAAGTACTGGAGGCTCTGGTAGTTCCTCGCGTAAGAGTAACAGAAGGCGGTGGGCTCCCGGTCGAAGTCGGCAATCACGTAAGGCCGGTATTCCTCGGGCGGCACTCCGAAGAGCACCAACGCTCCCATCGTGGTGCGCAGGTAGGCCCCGGTGTCTCCGGTCCACCTCAACAAGTTGCGGGTCGCCTTGTACAAGAACAGTCTAGAGGCATCGGTGTGTCTGCCAAAGGCCCTCCGCTCGTAGTACTCAACTATGCCCACTCCCGCGTGAGCAGTGCAGGAGCCCAGGGAACCCTGGTTCTCCACCGGGGGGCACCACTCCCGGAGATCCGCGGAAGGCGGAGTGGTCTTCGGGCGCTCCGCGAGTCCCACCTGACCAAGCATGCCCTTCACGGAATCCTCCTGTCCGAGGTGGAGCAGCCTGGGCGCTACTTCCGTGCGCTCCACAGTGTAATCCCGGAAATCGGGATAGTCCGGGAGCCAGCCCATGCCCAGCTCGAATCCGATTCTCCCCGTCTGCGCGGCCATGGTTTGTACCCTCCTTCTTCTTGATCTAGTTCGTCCGGTGACTGAAAGGTGAAAAGGCATACCCGACGACGTCGCGGAGCGTCTCACAGGGTGGAATGCGGGGTGACCTAGCCTGAGCAGGCCCACCCAGCCGAAGAGCATGACACAGACAGCGACGCAAAGAAGGCTTTGCTGGGGGCTGCGAGGTAGTGGAGCGAAGCAGGTGCACGGGCCCCATGGATCGATAGGGGAACACTGCGAGTGCGGCGTAGCGGACTACGCACCGGCGCTTATTTGAATACAGTATACTGGAATAGGGCAAGCTTGTCAAGTGCTAGTATAAGGCGTTGCAGGCCTACTGCTCGCCGGGAGTGGCGTGCCTGGGACCTTCCTATCTTGCCGGAACCGCCGCGTTGTGCTCTTGCTGCCCGCCGACATACCCGCAGGGCCGTCATAGACCTCCCACAGGCAAATCGTAGGGGAAACGTCGGGAAAATGTCCGCTTTCCGCAGGAAATCGTGGGCAAGTCGCAGGGTTGGCGTCCAGCACCAGGACACGGATTCATGTATCATGTAGACAGTTGCGGACTCGGGTCTTTTTCCTCCTTTCGTTCTCCCTCCTCCTCGACCCCAGGGAGGAGGGAGAATCGTTTTTTATGGCCAACCCCCAAACCATCACGTCCCGATTGGCACTGCGCGTGGAGGCCAGTATAATCACACCAGCCGGGAGGTCGTCGGTGGTTGGGCGGATCATCCTCGTGTTGCTCCTCGTGCCACTACTCATCGCGTCAGGGTGCGTTCCACAAGATGTGCCCGTCCCGGCCGCATCCCCGAGTCCCCGTTGGCCCCTGATCACGAGACCAACTGCAACGCCGAGCCCACCCCCGGAGCACACCCCCACCCCCACACCACCCGCCTGGTTGGCTCAGCAGCAGATGGCGATGACCCGGGAAGCTAGATCTGACCTGTTGGCGCTGGAGGACCTCACCCGCTACGACATCGACCTGACCATCGGCGTGGAATCGCTGGTCCTGACGGGCCGACAGACAACGGAGTACACGAACAACTCAGAGCAAGCGCTGCCCGAGCTCTACTTCAACCTCTTTCCCAACTCGTCCCGCTTCGCCGCCAGTATGGAGATCAGTTCTCTCTCCATCCAGGGCAGAGAGCAGCAGTTCGAGTACCAGCGTGACGCCACGGTGGTCAGGGTGCCCCTCCCCGAGCCCCTGGAACCCGGGGAGGCCACGACGGTGACCATGGACTTCACCGCTCGCGTGCCCCACGTCCAGAAGAACTACTACCTTGTCTTCGCCATGGCCCAGGGGGTGCTCTCCCTGGGAGACTGGCATCCCATGGTGGCCGTGTACGACGATCAGGGGTGGAACCTCGAGTATCCCGAGGGTACCGTCGGAGAGATAGTGTTCAGCGAAAGTGCATTCTACACCGTGCGCGTCACGCTTCCAGGCGGACTTGGACTGGACGTCGTGGCCACCGGTGTCGAGTCAGAGCACACCATCAACGCAGACGGCAGTGAGACCTGGCTGTACTACAGCGGCCCGGTCAGGGACTTCCACCTGGTGGTCACCGATCGCTACGAGGTGGCGACCAGCGAGGTGCGCGAGACCACCATCAACTCCTACTACTGGGCCGAGGACGAGGCGTGCGGGAGAGAGGCGCTCGCTTCCGCCGGGCGGGAACTGGCTCTATACGACGAGCTTTTCGGGCCCTATCCGTTTACGGAACTGGACCTGGCCGAGGCCGACCTCTGGCCCTGGGCTATCGAGTGGCCGGGATTGATTCTGGTAGGAGCACCCCTCTACTCTGACCCTGAGGAGGAGTGTGGGGAGTGGCACGTGGTCCACGAGGTTGCCCACCAGTGGTGGTACAGTGTCGTGGGCAACGACCAGGTGGACGAGCCGTGGTTGGACGAGGCCCTGGCCAACTATTCGACGGCCTTGTACTACGAGTGGACCCGTGATCCCCAAGAGGCAGCCGCCACCATCGCAGAGCACATCGACGACAGATACGAGGCGTATGTGCAGGCCCACGACGACGGCATCGTGGGAGGACCCACCAGCGTCTATACCAGGGCCAGTTACTACCCTCTCGTCTACGGCAAAGGTGCCATGTTCTTCGCCGCCCTGCGCAAGGAGATGGGCGACGACGCCTTCTTCCAGGGCCTGCGCGGCTACTACGAGCAGTACAAGTACCGCGTAGGCACACCGGAGGCTTTAGGGCGCACCATGGAGACGGCGTATGGTCACCCGCTGGAGGAGTTCTTCCAGCGCTGGATCTATAGCGCGGCAGGCACGTGATCTGTGCCCCCTGGCCCTGCTGGGAACAAGCCCACACTGAAAAGCGTCCTACTGGTGACAGAGCCGGAAAGGAGAAAAACACGACATGCGTAGGAGAGCCCTGGGCCTATCAGACTCCGCTCGTTACCCCCTGCTGGTGCTGCTCATCGTGGCCTTGCTGGCCGGGTGCGTGCCCGCTGAGACCCCGCTCCCGCCTCCCCAGCCTTCGGCAGAGCCCACCCCTGTAGCGACTCCGCAGCCTGTGGAAGGGATTGGTTTCTTGGCCAGTCCGCTGCTGGTCGAGGACGTATCCTTCGGCAGTTACACTCCTCTGGAGATCAACCTGCCACAGCGATACAAGGGGTACACGCTTCCGGTGAGCCTGGGTGAGGTGATGAACCGCGATCTCTACCAGTTCACCGACGAGCAGCAGCAACTGCTGGAAGATAACGGGTTCGTAGTCTTGCCCGCCGAGCACCGGGAGCTCTACACGCTCTACGAGAGCGCTCACGCGCAGCAGAGGCCCCTCTTCGTCTCCACCGATTCGGTGCTGCACGTCTATCACCTGTTGTTCGACAAGGTATTGCGCACCGCTGAGGAAGAGCACTTCTTCCACGACCTGGTCAAGCTGACGCAGGGCATGCTGTGGGCATCACAGAGCCAGTCCCAGAGCCTCCAGCGCACGACCATGGAGAAAGCAGCTCGACGGAACGTGGCCTACTTCGCCGTGGCCCTCGGGCTGCTGGACCCTGAGGCCGACATACCGGCTGAGGTCCGAGACGAGGTGCAGGCTGAACTGAGCCAGATCGAAGCTCACAGCGGCTTCTCCCCGTCCTCCATTCTCCCGGGTTACGAGGAGGACTACAGTCAGTACGTTCCGCGAGGCCACTACACCAGGACTGAGCTCCGCCAGAGGTATTTCAAGGCCATGATGTGGTATGGGCGCATCAACTTCCGCCTCAAGGAGTTGGACGAGACCCGCTCCGCCCTTCTCATCGCCCAGGCGTTGTCACTCGTGGAGATCGAGGGGGAGCCCGCTTCGCGCCTCTGGGAGCGTATTTACGAGCCCACGGTCTTCTTCGTGGGTGCCACCGACGACCTCAATATCCACGACTATCAGGCTCTGATCACGGAAGTGTATGGATCTGTGCCCACGGACCCGTCGGTCTTCGCCGACGACGCCCTGCTCCAATCCTTCGTCGACCTGGCCAAACAACTGCCTCCGCCACAGATCAACTCCATGTGGGTTTGGGTCTCAGAGGATCGAGAAGAGGCGACGCAGGGCTTCCGGTTCATGGGCCAGCGCTTCGTCATCGACGCCTACGTCTTCCAGCAGCTCATCTACGGCAACGTGGCCGACCGCTTCCTGCCCAAGGGGCTGGACGTCCTCTCCGCTATGGGCTCCGATGAGGCCTACGTCCTGCTGGACGAGATGGGCGAGGCCCAGTATGGAGGGTACGTGGAGCAGATGGACAAGGTCCGCGGAGAGATGGCGGCCCTGGAAATGGATAGCTGGACCCAAAACCTGTACTGGACGTGGCTGTACTCCTTGCGCTCCATCATCGCGCCCAAGGATGAACGGTACCCTGCATTCATGCACACGCGTGCCTGGGCTGACAAAGATCTGCACACGGCCCTCGGTAGCTGGACCGAGCTGAAACACGACACTATTCTCTATGCCAAACAGGCGTACGCCGAGCTGACCGCTATGCCTCCTCAAGCTGCCCTGAAGGGATACGTGGAGCCCAACCCTGAGGCGTATGCGCGCCTGACCGCCCTCACGCGCATGACCCTTGCCGGGCTGGATGAACGGGACCTGCTGTCCTCGGATGATCGGGACAGTCTGGAGCAGCTAGAGGACACGTTGCTCTCCCTGACCACCATCGCCGAGAAGGAACTTCGAGGAGAAAGCCTCACGGAGAGTGAGTATGACTTCATCAACTCCTACGGCGACTTGCTGGAGATGCTCACCGTGGCTGCCGCCGATAAGTCCGAGCCAGGTGGCTCGGTCGATGAAGAAGAAGCCGCAGTGGTCGCCGACGTCGCCACCGATCCCAATAGCGGCACAGTCCTCGAGGAGGCGGTGGGGAAGATCTTCGAGATCTGCGCGGTGACGGAGGTCGAGGGTCACCTCAGTCTGACCCAGGGCGGCGTGTTCTCGTACTACGAGTTTGCGTGGCCCATGGGCAACCGTCTGACCGATGAAGCCTGGCGTGAGCTGCTGAACGACGGGCAGGCTCCACCGCCACCGGAGTGGACGTCCAGCTTCGTAGGACAGTAGCAAACCATCCCGGGCGCCGGCCCACTGCAACCCGCATCGGCCCCGTGGAGACGCGGCCGCCGCGACCGCTTCCCCACGGCTCGAACTGCCAGTTCCAGCATGGCCGCCGACTGCGGACGGCAGCCCTCCAGGCTATGGTCAGGGTACGCTCCGCGCTGCTCCTCAGGTCAGCCTGCCTTTCGCCGGACCCCGCCCCGAAGTTTGACACAACGCAACATCTTAGGCTATAATATCAATAGTAAATCTTACCATGGTGGTCCGATTTTCCACTGGACGCACGTGAAATCGAGGCCACCATTTGCGCGTTAGTGTGGGCCACGCCGAGCCGGATTCAAGGCAATCTGGCCATCGAGCCGCCAAGGGGCAAGTATGAGCGGTACTCTGGTCATTGGAGCGGGCATCGCTGGCATGCAGGCCGCCCTGGATATCGCAGATGCTGGGTTCAAGGCCTATCTTGTGGAGAAGGAGCCCAGCATCGGGGGGCGCATGGCCCAGCTCGATGAAACCTTCCCCACCCTCGACTGTTCCTCGTGCATCCTCACTCCCAAGATGGTCAGTGTGGGCGGCCACGAAAACATCGAACTGCTGACCTACTCGGAGGTCGTGCAGGTAGAGGGCAGCGTTGGCCACTATAGAGTCAAAGTGCGCAAGAAGCCCCGGTACATCGACCTGAACAAGTGCACGGGCTGCGGAAGCTGTGCGGAGAGTTGCCGTCTCCGAGGCAGGTTGGACAACGAGTTCGACCTGGGCATGGGTAAGAGAGGGGCTGCATACGTGCCCTTCCCGCAGGCCGTGCCCCTGAAGTACACCATCGATGGCCAGAACTGTCTCATGATCCAGAGAGGCAAGTGCGGCAAGTCTCCCCCCTGTGAGGAGGCCTGCCCTTCCGGCGCCATCGACTTCGGGCAGCAAGAAGAAATCATCGACCTCGATGTGGAAGCCATCATCGTGGCCACCGGCTTCGATCCCTTCGACGCCCGCCTGAAGCCCGAGTATGGCTATGGCGTCTACGACAACGTGATCACGGGACCAGAGTTCGAGCGACTCTCCTCGGCGTCCGGTCCGACCTACGGCGAGATCAAACTGGGCGACAGGAAGATCGACGACGTGGTCTTCATCCAGTGCGTAGGGAGCAGAGATCGCAAGCTCGGCAACGCGTACTGCTCACGCGTATGCTGCATGTACACCGCCAAACAGGCGCACTTAGTCCGCGAGAAGCTTCCGCAGGCCCAGGTCACAGTCTTCTACACCGACATCAGGGCCTTCGGGAAGGGCTTCGAGGAGTTCTACGATCGGGTCAGAGAGGAGCACGTACGCTATCGCCGAGGTAATCCGTCGGAGATCTACGCTCGCAACGGCCGTCTGGTAGTCAAGGCGGAGGATACTCTGCTCGGACGGCCGGTGGAGGTGGAGGCCGACCTGGTCGTGCTGGCCGTGGGCCTCGTACCTCGGGAAGACATGCCAGAGGTGGCCGAACTCCTCGGCCTGTCGGCGTCTGAAGACGGGTTCTTCCAAGAAGCCCACGCCAAGCTCCGACCCACAGAGACGGCCGTACAAGGGGTGTTCCTGGCAGGATGCTGTCAGGGGCCTAAGGACATCCCGGACGCGGTGGCCCAGGGCAAGGCGGCCGCTGCGTCTGCCGTGGTCTTAATGTCGCAGTCTCGTTCGGGACTCACCTCAGGTGAGGAGTGAGGAGAGAATGGAAGCTGAACAGAGTCTCTTGGAGCGCTGTGATCTCTGGGCCTGCATCCAGTGCGGGAAGTGCACTGGGGGGTGTCCCATATCCTCCAAGACCGTTCTGAACATCAGGAAGCTGGTATATCAAGCTCTGATCGATGGTGACCTCAACCCTGATGGCATGGAAGAGTTGTGGGATTGTACGACCTGCGGAACCTGTGTCCTTCGCTGCCCCAAGGAGGTGGGACCATCAGACCTGATCGTGGCGCTACGCACCACCCTCGTCGACGGAGGCGTGATCCCGCCAACCATCAGGGATGCTCTGACCAGCGTCTTCAGGCACGGCAACCCGTCCCTCATGCCTCCTGACGAGAGGGCAGATTGGGCCGAGGGCCTCGGTGTGAAGAACATCTCTGAGGGCGCAGAGGTGCTGTACTTCGTGGGTTGTATTCCGTCCTACGATGACCGGGCACAGAAGGTCGCCAAGGCCCTGGTGAAAGCCTTCCAGAAAGCAGAGGTGGATTTCGGCATCCTTGGGGTGGAAGAGAAGTGCTGCTGCAACGAGGTACGCCGAGTGGGCGAGGAGGGCCTCTTCGAGTACATGATGGAAGAACAGCGGGAAGTGTTCTCCAGCCTCGGCGTCCAACGTATCGTCACCACGTCTCCCCACTGCTTCAACACCTTCAAGAACGAGTACGAGGGCCTGGACGTCAAGGTTCAGCACTACACTCAGTTCGTAGCCGAACTGATCGAGCAGGGAAGGCTTCCCCTCTCCGGGGAGCTGAACAAGGTGGTCACGTACCACGATCCCTGCTTCCTGGGCAAGCAGAACGGCGTGTTCGATGAGCCGCGCAGGATCATCCAGAGCATCCCAGGGCTGGAATTCCGCGAGATGGACCGCATCAGGGACCGAAGTCTGTGCTGTGAAGGCGGCGGAGGAAGGATGTGGTGTGAGGGAACCAACCCTGAGGATCGCTTGGCCACCTCCCGGTTCGAGGAGGTGCTCAGCGTGGGGGCAGACGTCTTGGCAGTAGCCTGTCCTTTCTGTCTCCTCACGTTCGAGCTGGCCGCAAAGGCCGGGGGATACGACGAAAAGGTCCAGGTAATGGACATCATGGAACTGGTGGCCCAGGCGATCTGAGGCTCCCCGGGCCTCACCGGGAGGGAAGATGGCGCCCAAGGTTGGCGTGTACGTCTGTCACTGCGGCATAAACATCGCCCACACCGTGGACGTTGAACAGGTAGCGAAGGCCGCCGGGGAGATCCCGGAGGTCGCAGTGGCCAGGGACTACATCTACATGTGTTCCGACCCTGGCCAACAACTGATCCAGGACGACATCCGCGAACTCGGTCTAAACCGGGTGGTGGTTGCCTCCTGCTCTCCGCGTATGCACGAGCTTACCTTCAGAAAGGTCATTCAAGAGGCAGGACTCAACCCCTACTTTCTCCAAGTGGCAAACATCAGGGAACAGTGCTCGTGGGTCCATAGCGACCGTGCTGCCGCCACGGAGAAGGCGAAGGGCATCGTGGCCGGCGCCGTGGGCAGGGCCTGTCTTCTCCAGCCATTAGAGGAGAGATACACCCAGGTGACGTCGGCGGCGCTGGTCATAGGAGGTGGCATAGCAGGTCTTCAGGCCGCCCTGGACATCGCCGACGCAGGCTACCAGGTCTACCTGGTGGAAAAGGAAGCTGGCCTCGGCGGGCACGTCGCTGAGTTCCCCAGGACGTTCCCCACCCTCGATGACGTTCAGGCGTTGCTGGCCGAGGTCGTCGGGAGGGTCCAGAACCACCCCAAGATAGAAGTGCTCACCAACTCCCGCGTGGCTCAGGTGGATGGGTACATAGGCAACTTCCGCGTGCAGGTGGACTCTTGCTCCAGCGCCTCCGAACCTGCTCCTCTCTCGGAACTCAGTGTGGGAGCGATCGTCGTGGCCACGGGCTTCGAGACCTTCGATGCCAGCCGGAAGCCAGAGTTCGCATACGGCATCTACGACAACGTGATCACAGGTCTGGAGCTCGAGAAGCGCCTCTCAGAGTCGTATGCGGATGGTGGGGGAAGCCCTCTGGGGGATGGAGATATCAAAGACGTGGTCTTCATCCAATGTGTGGGGAGCAGAGACCGGACCGTCGGCAACGCCTACTGCTCGCGAGTATGTTGCATGTACACCGCAAAGCAAGCCCATCTCGTCAGAGAGCTGCTCCCGGAGGCCCGGATCACCGTCTTCTACATGGACGTGCGCGCCTTCGGCAAGGGTTTCGAACAGTTCTACGATCAGGTCAGAGAGGAGAGAGTCCTCTACCGCAGGGGAAACCCATCCGAGATCCACAAGCGTGGGGACAAGCTCATCGTGAGAGCGGAAGACACGCTGCTGGGAAGACTGGTGGAGGCCGAGGCTGATCTCGTCGTGCTGGCCACAGGCCTGGTACCACGGAGCGATGCCTCCGAGATCGGCAACCTGCTGAAGCTGTCGCGCTCCGCAGATGGGTTCTTCATGGAACTGCATCCCAAGCTGCGCCCCGTCGATACCACGACGGATGGAGTCTTCCTGGCGGGTTGCTGTCAAGGACCCAAGGACATCGCGGATACCATCGCTCAGGCCAAGGCGGCGGCCTCGTCGGCTCTGATCCCACTATCACTGGGCAAAGTGAGAGTGGAGTCCATTACGTGCGCGGTCGACCCGTTGCTGTGCTCGGGCTGTGGCCTGTGCGCCGAGGCGTGCGTATATGGCGCGCTGACGCTCGACGAGCGCAGGGGTGTGATGTCCGCCAATCAGGTGTTGTGCAAGGGCTGCGGAGCCTGTTCCACGGCCTGCCCTTCCGGCGCCATCGTGTTGAACCACTTCACGCCGGAGCAGATCCTGGCAGAACTGGAGAACGTCGTTTGAGCGGCGCGGATCCACAGAGAAAAGCTTCCTCGCCGGGTGCTGTTCTATCCCCCCCATGGCGACGGAATGCGCAGCCGCTAGGCCCCGACAGCGCCGTCACTGGGCGTTGCCAGCACCGATCTCTCGCCCGGTGCTCACCTGACATGTGAAAGGACATTCGATGACCAACGCCCAGCTTTCTCAGCGGGCGCGCACTGTGGCCGCCATCCTGGACAGGCTCATCTTGGGCCTGGCACGGCATTGGCTTTTGATCTTTAACCTCGTCTTCGGCCTCTACGCAGGCCTCCCACTTCTGGCTCCCCTGCTCATGACCTGGGGCCAGACGCGAGCGGCCAACGCGATCTACTTCGTGTACCAGTTCCTCTGCCACCAGATGCCTTCCCGCTGCTACTACATCGGACGATTCCAGGTCGGGCTCTGCCAGCGAGACCTGGCCATCTATGGTGGCGCATGCCTGGCAGGTATGCTCTTTGCCATGGTCAGGGATCGAGTCAAGCCGCTTCCCATCCCCGTGTGGCTGATCCTCGTCGCGCCGCTTGCTCTGGACGGGATCACGCAACTCGTGGGGCTGCGTGACAGCACGTGGGAGTTGCGCACCCTGACCGGTCTGCTGGCCAGCGGCGCTACGATCTGGATGGCGTATCCCTATCTGGAGCAGGCCTTCGATGAGGCTGAGCAATCGGCCGGGTCTCAGTTGAGGAAGGTGGGGGAGAACAGCTCCGAGGACGGGTGAGAGGTCCGCCCTGTGAGCCTCGCGGGCTCCACAGGGGGTGTGCTAGCCACGCCGTCGCTGCTGACGGCGATTGGACCCCTTTTCGGTGATCACCTGATAGCCTGACACGTAGTACTCGTTCCCTCGCTGGCTGCGAACGTAGTCGTCCACCTCATCGTCGTGCGTCTCCAGATCGAGCCTTAGCTCGATCTGATGTCCCTCGATCGTGCGTGCCTGGACGGACTCTGAGGCATCAGGCTCCTGTCCCACCGTCTGTGGCTCGTAGTCCGGGTCTAGTTCGATCCAGCGCGCACCACCTTCCACGCGCTGCACATAGAAAAGCTGACTGCCTCGCCAGCGAAGAATGCCGAACTGAAACGGTGGGCCGGCCGAACTCGCAGCCTCGGGCTTGGCCGCCATGGCATTTCCATACTCTTCGAACAGCCTTGCCAGTTCAGCCCCCTTGGTCTCCTCACTTTCTCCGGCATCAAGCTCTGAGTGGCCCATCAGTCTCGTGTAGCCATACTTCTTGGCTAGGGACGAGACTAACTCGTCGCTGCCCTCAACCACGCGCCAGATGTTCACCAAGCCAAGAGTCAGCGTCCCGGCACCGGACGCCCGACGTATCGCCAGGTCCACGCGGTTGACCGCTGACTCCCAGGCGCGCAAGTCTGGCCCGTGGAGGAGGTGCTCCAGGCCATGAATCACCCCCGAGCAATCGTTGGCTAACTGCAAGGACTTCTCGAGCAGGTCTTCCGCGTCACCGGACCCCGCCTCCCCTGCCTGCAAAACCAGCTTCTCACCGGCAAGTCTGAGAGAATGAAGGTACAAATCCAGTCTTGTGAGCGACTTGAGGATCTCTTGAGAGTTTCTTCGTTCTTCTTTCAGCATCGCCACCCGACGACTCCTATCATCGATCGCTGCCCGTTCTGACCATCCACCTGTGGACTTCTTCCTTCTCCTCCTCGAGCGTGCTGACCCTGCCATCCAGTCTGGCATCTCGCAGCGTGCCCAGTATCTCGGCGTAGAGGGGTCCAGGGGGAAGGCCCATCGTTCTCAACTGGTCACCGTCAATCATGGCTGTGACCGAGCAAAGCTCGCTGTGGTAGAGCTCAAGCCGCTCCTTCACCAGGTCCTCGGCGGAGGCCAGCCAGCAGACGAAGAGCACACCGTCTCCATACGGTGAGAGCAGGTGGTAGATGCTGCTCCGGGCCAGGCTTGTGTCGGCCAGGGAGGGCAATAGCGAGCTCAGCCGCCTGGCCTCTACGAGGAACCGCGTCTCATCCTTGGGCAACTTGAGGCGAACCGCCAGCCTGTGGATATCCTCCTCAGCCGCCCTCATGGCCACCAGGGCCAGGTAGCTCGTGGCCACAGTGGGGCCGCGAGACTCTGGCCCGCGTAGCCCATCGACCGCCATGGAATGCCAGCGGGTCAACGCAGGCGCGTAGTCCGCCACCCTCCCCTCCAGCCAATCATCCCACTCCAGCAGCGGTGATATCTGATGAAGGATCCCCAGCTCAGACAGTCTCCGCAAAGGTCCTGCCGAATCGTCCTCCTGAAAGACGGCATCCAGCTCCTGACGTATTCGCTCGCCGCCCACCCTGTCCAGCCATTCCAGTGCGTCAGAGATCAGTTCTTCGGTCATCTCCTCCAAGCGAAAACCCAACCTCTGCTCCAGGCGCACCGCGCGCAGCATGCGAATAGGGTCCTCGATAAAGCTCAGATTGTGGAGCACACGGATCAAACCTTCCTTCAAGTCCCGCTCTCCACCGTAGAAGTCCAGGAGGTCCCCGAAGGTGTCCTCATCCAGGCTGATAGCCATGGTATTGATGGTGAAATCCCGACGATATAGGTCCTGTTTGATCGAGCTGCGCTCCACCTGGGGCAGAGCCGTGGAGTACTCGTAAAACTCTCGTCGCGCGGTAGTGAAATCGACAAAGGGCACAGCGTTGCCGTCGCCCTCGAAGATCAGCTTTGCCGTGCCAAAGCGGTAGTGACTGTGGACGCGCCCGCCGACGAGCTGCGACAGACGTTTGGCCAGGGCTATCGCATCCCCTTCGACCACGATATCCAGATCCAGGGCTGGCTTCCCCAACAACAGGTCGCGCACAAAGCCGCCTACGAGGTACAGGGAGAAGCCCATCTCCTTGGCTAGCTGGCTCGCGCTCAGGGTCAGCTCCAGGAGCGAGGAGGGCAGCGCCTCACGGACTTTTTCTGCCATCCGTCCCGAGGAAGCCCGGCCTCTGGGCTTCGCCCAAAGGTTCAGGAGGTCAGTGCGGGTAACGATGCCGATGATCTCGCCATCCTCCACCACCGCGACCTGACCTACGTCATGTCGCATCATCAATTCCTGCAGGCGTTCGACAGGATCCCACGGGGCCACCACAACCTCGCCCTTCCGCATGTACTGGCTGATGGCGGCGTTTCCCCTCTCGTACTGTAGAGCCTTGTCGATCTCCCGGCGAGTCAACATGCCCAGCACTTTACCGTTGGCCGCCACTACCGGGAACCCTTCGTGCCCGTACCTGCGCATCACCTGTGCCGCTTCCAGTACCGAGGTATCTGGGGGAAGCGTGTACACACCGTGAGACATGAGGTCCCGCACGGTCACGGACGGCCGCACCTCGTGAGCGAGTATCTCGAGCAGTCGCTCACGGGTGTCCGCCAGGGTCGTGTCTCTGATCAGTGCAGCCGCTGCCTTGCTATGGCCGCCGCCTCCAAAACGGCGCGCTATGGTCGCCACGTCCACCGCGTCGGAGTTGCTTCGAGCCACCATTTGGATGTGGCCCTGCAGGTCAACGAGCACGAAGAGCGCGGCAGGCTCATATAGATCTCTGAGCTTATGAGCCAGGCTGGAGATTTCTTCATAATACTCCTCGGCACGGCTCGCGGCGATGACCACCGTTTGTCCAGCAAACTCGTGGAACTCTGCTGCCTCGACGAGCCGGCGGTAGAGCTGCCGCTGACTCTCACTTAGAGGTCGGTGAAGGAACTCGTTGACTACGTCCAGGTTTGCCCCGTGCTCGAGCAGCCAGGCAGCGCAACGCGCATCGCGAGGCCTCGTGCCAGGGTAGCTGAGGGAACCGGTGTCCTCGTAGATACCCAACAACAAGAGCGTTGCTTCCACTGGGGACAAACTGAACTGAGATCGATAAATCTCCTCCACCAGGAGGGTAGTCGTCGAGCCCGTGTCCCCAGTGTGGAAGCTCATGCGGGCCTCCAGCTCCCGCTCCAGGGGGTGATGATCGATGAAACGCACCTCCGTCTCACCCGACAAGCCCTTCAGCGAGGGGATACTCTGTGTGTCGACGAGCGTCATGACGTTGATGCGGTCTCGGGGCAGCTCCTCCCGCCGCACAAAGGGCAGCTCGTCCCAGTACAGGGCCAGGAAATCCTGGAGATTGCGATTCAACCGCTGCGGGAGGACCGCCATCGTCTTGGGGTACAGCTTGACCGCACCCAACATGGATGCCAGGCCGTCGAAATCGGTGTTCTCGTGCGAAGTCACGACCTCCATCCTCTGCTTCCTCGTCAGAATTGTATCAGAGCGCGTCCCATTTGACAATCGTGCCACGCTCACTTATAATCGCTGACTGATAGGCACACAGGCTGTGCCTCTTTTCACGGAGGGACATTGCGTTTCTCGAGGATTCGATCACAGGCGAGGCTCTGGCTTCTGCTCCTGATTCTGGTCACGGCGAGCGCGCTGCTCGTCAACATGCTCGTGCCTCTGGCCCTCTCCGCGAGAACGTCTGGACCCGACTACCACACTGCCCGCCTCATCCCCAACACCGACGTGAACCCCTTTGGGGCCAATATGTTCCTCGATCGCGAGGTCGAAGAGTGGAAGCTGAGAAAGACCCTCGAGATGGCGAGCGAAGCTGGTCTGGGGTGGGTGAAGCAGCAGTTCCCCTGGGAGGAGATAGAGCCCGTTCAAAAAGGGGAGTTCTACGACGAGCGAACCCGTCGCAGCAGTTGGGAGAAATACGATCGCATAGTGGACCTGTGCGAGGAATACGGGCTCCAGATAGTAGCGCGTCTCGACAGGCCGCCCGATTGGACCAGAGAAGACAATACCTACAAGGAACGCCCGCCCGACGACTTCGAAGACTACGGCGATTTCGTCTTCGCGTTCGTGGATCGATATCGTGGCCGCATCAAGTACGTGCAGATCTGGAACGAGCCCAACATCTTTCCGGAGTGGGGAAACCGGCCGGTGGATCCCGCAGGGTACGTGAACCTTCTGCGTGTCGCCTACGAGCGGGCCAAAGAGGCAGATCCCAATGTGTACGTATTGAGTGCACCGCTGGCTATCACCCTGGGGCAAGAGCACCCAGAACCAGGCAAGTGGATCAGCATGAACGAGATCGACTTCGTCGAAGAGATGTACAAGGCGGGTGCCAAAGACTACTTCGACATTCTGTCCGCCAATGCTTTCGGCCTGGGCAGCCCTCCCGAGGACCCAGCCCAACCAAGAGCCCTCAACTTCCAGCGGGTCGTTTTGCTGCGGGCGGTGATGGAGCGATATGGCGATGCCGACAAGGCGGTATGGTTCAACGAGTACGGCTGGAACGCCTCCCCTGAGGATTTTCCGGAGGAGCAGCTCGTGTGGCAACGAGTCAGCGAGCAGGATCAGGCAGAGTACACTGTGCGCGGCATTGAGTACGCGCAGGAGCACTGGCCCTGGGCCGGAGTGTTCAACATCTGGTACTTCCGGCAGGTCGGCAACATCTCCCCCGATAGATCGGACTATTACTTTCGCATGGTGGACGTTGATTTCACTCCTCGCCTGATCTACCACGCCATCAAGCAGGCGGCTTTGGAGCTCCAGCGGCCCCTTGGTCCCGGTTTCTACCAGGAGACGAACCCCGGCGTCAAGCTCAGTGGAGGCTGGGAATCGGTGATCGAGCCTCAAGCCAGCGGCGAGGCACAAGTCGTGAGCAGTGCCGCCGGATCCAGCGCTACAGTGTCCTTCGTCGGAGAAAACGTCGACTTGATCGCCACAATGGGACCCGACGGAGGGCGCCTGGGGGTCTCGCTCGACAACCACCCCGTGGACAACCTATCCAGGAACGGAGATGGACAGTCCTACGTTGATCTGTTCAGCCCGGTTCGCCGGTGGCAACAACGCATCCCCCTGGTCTACCAAGTCGATGACACCGAGCATACACTCGTGTTGACGGTGCTCGAGCGGGCAAACCTGGCCTCTGAAGGCAACCTGATTGCCATTGACGGCTTGGAGATCACCAGAGGAGAGCGCCCTTCTCTACCGTATGCCTGGGCCTCTGTCTTGGCGGTAGTCATGGTCGCAACGGGAGGCTTGACGTTTCGGGAGTGGAGATTGGTGCGGGGTGGTAGACGCGGACCTGCCCACGAGGGCCTGGCCCCTAGGCTGAATCCGCGAGGCCCAGTGGCCAGGCACTGGTACGGTCCCCACTTTCCATCCTCTTGAGTCTGCCCCTGGATGCTTCCGCTGGCTGCCGCACCGCACACGAGATGAAAACGAGTGTTCTGATCAGAGTCCTCCTGGCGGCTGCTGTCCTCGCCGTGTCCTGCGCAGCGGCCAGGATCGACGTCGCCCCCAGGCTTCTGCTCCTCCGAGGTGACCAGTACCGGGCGCAACAGCAATACGGTCTGGCCATGGAGCAGTACGCTGAACTGACCGCTCTGAGACCACGATCCTCTGTGCCCCAGGCTCGAATGGGTGAGATCTACATCGCCCAGGGGAGGTGGGGCGAGGCGAAGCAGAGATTCCGGAAGGCGAGGGAACTCGATGAGACGGACACTCGGGCGCTGGCTGGGCTGGCGCAGGTTGCCCTTCACGAGGGCGACCCATGGGCGGCTGTTCAACTCTGGAGGGCAGCGCTCGCGGTCAACCCTCGTGACGTGGAGATCCGCTATAGCCTTGCGCAAGCGTACGTGGGGTTGTGCGAGTTCGCGACAGCGAAGGACGAATTACAGCACGTCGTCATCCGCGAGGCCGATCACCAGGGTGCACACTACCTTCTGGGACTGCTGTGCGCGCCCGAAGAGAGAGCGCTGGCCGTTGAGCACCTGTCCATTGCAGCCGCGGGTGGGGACCCAAGCCTGGCCGCTCGGGCCAGGGAAATACTGAACGTCCTGGAGGAGGTCGGTGCCGGGCAGGACGTCGCCCGCAAGGCTGCACTTCTTGCTCATGCCTATCTAGAGTTGGAGGAGCCGACTCTGGCCCTCGAGCAACTGAAGCGCGTGATAGCCTTGCAGCCTGAGAACTACAACGCCCGCGCCTACGCAGGATGGGCTCTGTTTTCCTTGCATGACCGTGAGTCCGCCCGCCGAACGCTACGCGAAGTCACGCGTGAGGATCCCAAGAACCCACTCGCCTACTACTTCCTGGGCCTGCTCCATCGCTCGGACGGCTATTTGCCCACAGCCCTGTGGGAGTTCCAGAGGGCCCTGCAGCTCGACACCTCCAACGCGGCGGTTTACGCCGAGATAGCGAACACGTATCAACTCATGGGACGGCTCCCCGAGGCCGAAGAATGGTATCGGGCAGCCATCTCCGTGGCTCCCGACGAGGCTGGTTTTCGTCTGCTCTTGGCGCAATTCTATGGGGATGTCGTTCTGAAGCCGGAGAGGGCCCTCGTTGCTGCCACCGAGACCGTCGCCCTGGCTCCCGACGACCCGGTGGCGCGGGAGCTTCTCGGTTGGGCCCAGTACCTGGTGGGCAGCCTGCCTGAGGCGAGGATCAGTCTGGAGCATGCCCTCCAGCTTGACCCCACCTTTGCTCGCGCCTACTACCATCTGGGGATGGTGTACCAAGAAATGGGCGACCGTGACCAGGCGCGCTGGGCATTTCAGCGTGCCGTTGACCTAGATCAGGATGGGACGTACAGGGCGAAGGCTGTCGAGCAGTTGCATACGTTGAGCTGAGGCCGATGCGCCTGGCACTCGGGGGTCCATATCTAGATGGACCTGCTTCCAGCCCTCGAGTGACACCAGGTTCGACGGGAGAGCGACTCATGCGCATGAAAGATAGGGTGTCGGTGATCACGGGCGCGGGATCAGGCATAGGACTCGCCACGGCGCATCGGTTTGCCCGAGAAGGAGCCGCGGTGGTCCTCGCCGATTGGAGAGATGCCACCGCCCAGGCAAGCGAGCTAGCTACCACCGGTGCGGAGGCACGCTTCGTGCAGACTGATGTCGGCGACGCTTCACAGGTGGAGAATCTCATCCAGGAGACCTTGAGCACCTTCGGACGGTTGGATGTGCTGGTCAACAATGCGGGGATCGAGCTTCCCAAGAAGATCATCGACACCAGCGAAGCGGAGTGGGACCGGCTGATGGAAGTCAATCTCAAGGGAGTGTTTCTCTGCTCCAGGGCGGCCATACCAGCCATGAGTCGTCAGGGGGGCGGCGTGATAGTCAACGTGGCCTCGGAGCTGGGGTTGGTGGGAGGCTCAGAAATCGCTGGCTACTGCGCGACGAAGGGCGGTGTGGTACAATTGACAAAAGCGATGGCCGTCGATCATGCTTCGGACGGTATCCGCGTCAATTGCGTGTGCCCTGGGCCTGTGGACACGCCCCTTCTGGAGGCCACAATCCAGAGCTCGTCCGATCCCGAGCGGCAAAGGCGCCACATCGTGGAGAAGACACTCATTAAGCGCGTGGGCCGTCCCGAGGAGATCGCCAACGTGATTCTCTTCCTGGCATCCGCCGAGTCTTCCTACATGACCGGCTCGGTGGTGGTTGTTGACGGCGGCGTGACCGCGCACCGACAGTCACCCATCCTCTCTGCCGCTCGTTCACGCGATCACCACACGGCTGCGACCGACGCCACGGAGAAACATCGATGAGTCAGAGGCCCAGCCTGTCTTCATTCTTCACCAACTTGCAGGCGCCTATGCCCTGGCGCCGCAAGCTGGCGCTGTTGGTGCGCAACAACTGGATCAAGATCCGCACGGGCAGCGCGTGCTGCGGCCACCACGGCGAGCCGGGCTGTTGACAGGTGGCTCCAGAGAGACTGGGTCAGTCTCCCAGCGCGTCCCACGATTGAGCCGCCGGCAAGAAACCACGCTGAAGGAAGGAGCACATGGCACCTGAGATCCTGAGAGTGGCAACCTACAACTGCAACTCCATCCGGGCGCGCCTGGGACTCGTGCGGGACTGGATGGCCAGGGAAGAGCCGCACATTCTGTGCCTCCAGGAGACCAAGACCCAGGACGCTGAGTTTCCGGTGGAGACGTTTGAGGAGCTGGGCTATCACGTGGTCTTTCGAGGGCAAAAGGCACACGCCGGCGTGGCCGTCGCTAGTCGGGAGGAAGCCACGGGAGTCACGTTTGGACTGGACGATGGGAGCGACCCGGACGAGCCACGTCTGATCCGCGCCGAGATCGCCGGTATCGCTCTGGTCAACACCTACGTTCCCCAGGGGCGCACCGTCGAGTCGCCCCACTTCCAGTACAAGCTCCGGTGGTTCGGCCGATTGCACGCTTTCTTCGAGCGCCACTATACGCCCCGGGATCCCGTGCTGTGGGTCGGAGATTTCAACGTTGCCCCCCAACCCATAGACGTATATGATCCGAAGCGTCTGGAGAAGCACGTGGATTTCCATCCCGATGCTCGCCAGGCGCTGGAGAACACACGTCAGTGGGCCTTCGTGGACGTCTTCCGACGGTACCACCCTGATGAACCAGAGCAGTATACTTTCTGGGACTACCGGGTGCCCAACGCCCTCCAGAGGGGAATGGGGTGGCGTGTAGACCACATCTGGGCCACTGCGCCATTGGCAGAGCGATCAAGCAAGGCGTGGATCGACGTCGGTGCGCGCACTGCGGAGAAGCCGTCCGACCACACCTTCCTGGTGGCTGAATTCATCCGGTAGGCTTGCTTCTCAGAGCCGTGGCTGCTGGTCGGCACGAGCGTAGCGGGCTGCTCCACCATGGAAAAACTCAGGGAGGCCCTGCGAGTCACGAGGGACTGCTCGCTGGAGGAACTCCCGGAGCTGCTCCGCGACCGCGCTGCCGCCCGTAGGGAGCAACTCCGCGTCAGGGTGAACCTAGAGCGTCTTATGAATTATGAGTCAAGATAGCGACAAATCGCGCAAGGGGCGAGATAGCGAAAGCCAAGAAATGAAGGCCAGCCAGCGCCTCTGGCAGGCGTTTGTAGTCACGCGGCAGAAGGCGGGAGCCGGCAGCCCAGGCGAAGCTGCTCTCGGTGAGCCAACGCCCAGGTGCAGGACGAGGCCCTTCCTTGCTTCGGGCAGCTTGGTGACCTCAAGCTGGATGCCATGGTTAGCTTCCTTGACGGGCTGATGGCCCGCGTAGCCCTGATCGACGAAGGCCATCCAAACCGATTGGCCAGTGACCTGTTGAACGCGCTGCGCCAACTGGTGCACTTGATCACGGTCTTGCTCGTTGGCAGGCGGGATAGCCAGGCCAGCAGATGGCCCAGTGTGTCAACCGCCTTGTGGACCTTCCTTCCCCGCTTGCGCTTGGCGCCATCGTATCCCGCTGGTTTGCCGCTCTCGGGGCTGGATTGCAGCGTGCGACTATCCAGGATGGTGGCTGAGGGCTGCACTTTGCGCCCCTGAGGTAAGCGCAGCAATGCCCGCAGATCGTGCAATGGGTCGTCGAACACGCCTGCCCCCAGCCAGCGCTGCGTTCGCTGGTAGACGGCTTCCCAGGGCGGCCCGCCGTGCGGCATCATGCGCCAAGCTGCCCCCCTGCGCACCATCCAGCGCAAGCCGCTGAAGACTTCTCTCAAATCGTGATCGCGTTACGGAGCGTCTTCTCTCATCAACGCCAAACAGGGAGCAACCAATGCCCACTCCTGGTCACTCACGTCGCTGGGGTAGGGCTTTCTGTCCATGGACTGAGCTTACCCCACTCAGCCCAAAGGTCATAACGGGCTCTACCGGACACGTCGCAGCCGCCCTACGTGGTGGCGCCTGATCCTGAGGGACATTATTACCTCAGCTTTCCAGCAGAGGGGCTGCCATGCTCAAGCGCATCATCAGGACATGTGGCTATCTGGCTCTCGGAATCGTTATACTCACCGCCTTGCTGATCGCGGGCTTGGAGGTGAGGCGCAGCAGCGCAGTAAGCCTGCCTGCACCGACGGGCGAATACCCAGTGGGTAGAATGATCACGCAGTGGACGGAAGACTCGCGGCAGGAAACCTTGGGCGGATCAGGCGGCCCACGTAAGGTCGCCGTCTGGATCTGGTATCCGGAGGCGCAGTCCGACGCAACGCCCGCACCCTATCTGCCCCCCGATTGGGCCAGCGCCCGTGAAGCGGATCGCGGGGTGGGTTCACTGTTCCTTCAGTCCCTCGGCTCGATTCACTGTCACGCTGTCAAGGATGGGCCGCCTGCCTTGCAGGGTGCGCCGTTCCCAGTGCTGATCTTCCAGCCGGGGCTGGGGCCGCTGGTCCCCGAATACACTACACTCGCTGAGGACCTGGCGAGCAGGGGCTATGTGGTGTTCGGGCTGAACCCCACTTACAGCGCATCCCTGACAGTGCTGGATGGGCAGGTGATCCGGCGCAGCGATCGGGGGACTATTCCAGACAGTGCCACGCCCGAAGAGGCGCAGCAACAGGCCGAGAGGCTGGTGGCAGTGTGGGCAGGGGATGTCCGTTTTGCGATCGACGAGGCAGAGCGTCTCAATGCCGATCCGGGCAGCCCCTTCAGCGGCAAGCTGGATATGCAACATGTCGGGCTGTGGGGACATTCGCTTGGTGGCGCCACGGCGCTGGAAGCCCGCCACCTCGATGAGCGCTGCACAGCGGCCGCTGATCTTGATGGCACACCATTCGGCACCGTGATCACCACGGGTCTGGACAAGCCTGTACTGTTTGAGTGGGGCGAGGCGCTCGACAGATCAGACCCGATGATCGCGAAGTCTGATCGAGATACGACAGTGATCTTTGCCTCTGTGCCAGAAGGCTATCAGGTGACGATCACAGGGGCACGGCATTTCAACTTCAGCGATCTTGCCGCCGGGTTCAACCCGGCAGGGCATCTACTGGGGGTAATCGGCCCTATTGACGGGGCGCGGGGGCTGCGCATCTCCGCCGACTATCTGGCGGCGTTCTTCGACGAGACGCTCAAGGCCCAGGACTCCCCGCTGCTGCACGGATCGCCAACGTCTTGCCCGGAGGTAGAGTTCCAATCTCACTGATGAGCTAACCAGAGTCTGCACTGGTCTGGCCCCCTGCCGCTCTGCGGGTGATCTCCCTCGCGAGGGGCAGGTCAAAACGCTTGGCAGTTCACCTTGCTGAGCTGCCGAGTGAGAGTCGGGAGTTCATAATACACTCTAGGGAGTAGAGGACGACGGAGAGCCTTGCACATCGGAGGGCTGCAGAAACTTGAAGCCGTGTCCGCGCACCGTAACGATGTACTGATGATCGGCGTCTACGGAAGCGATGCGCCGCCGCAGCCGCCCTACCAGCGCGTCTATGGTCTCATCCGACACGCCCTGTGCTACGTCCTCCGGCCACACCGCTTCGACCACCTCGTCACGACTGAAGACACGGCCGGGCTTCTCCTGAAGGAGAGTCAGGAGGCTGAACTGAGCCCTGGACACCGGTGGGGCCAGCTTCGTTCCCTGAACCCAAACTTCCCGCCTGTCCGTCTCCACCCATAACCCTGCGCTCCTTCGCACCAGCGCCTCGCTCACCAGAGCTCCCGTGGCCTCCGGGTCGATATACAGTGCCTTGAACTCCAACCCGATTTGTATCTCATCCCCGTCGCGTAGCACGTGCGCAGCCGAGATGCGCTCTCCGTTGACGAAAGTGCCGTTTCGGCTTCCAGAATCCTGCAGGACGTATTGACCCTGTCGCCTCTCCAGACGCGCGTGACGCCTGGATGCCAGGCGATCACCCACGACTACGTCACTCCCCTCTTGACGGCCGATGGTCACATGCTCCTGGGTCAGCACTATTTCTCTGCCCCGCTCTGCCCCTCCTCTGACGAGAAGCCGGGGCGCTCTCGCTTCCATCACACGCCTCCAGTGTTGTCCTTGACAGGCCGCCATGAACTGAATATCATCTAGGCGGGGAACCGGGGGACTGATGAACGCAGATTCATGTCCAGCCCTCTGGCAAGAAAGGCGGAGAAAGATTTGACTAACGCGTTGCGTCCCGATACCCTGCTGCAAGATAGGTATCGGATCGTGGAACTGATCGGCCTTGGCGGTATGGGAGCGGTCTACCTCACTGAAGACCTGCATCTCAGGTCCAAGCAGTTCGCCCTCAAGGAGATACGGTATTCGTCAGACTCCGACCCCCAGGTGCAGGCACAGCTCCGGGAGCAGTTCCACAGGGAGGCTATCGCGCTCGCCAATCTCGACCACCCCAATCTCCCGAAGGTCTTTGACTACTTTTCCGAGAATGGGCGCGACTACCTGGTCATGGACTACGTGACCGGCCCCAACCTCAAGCAGGTGCTGGACGATGCCCGCGCGAGCGGCCAGCACCTCCCCGAGAGCGCCGTCCTGGAGTGGGCCGATCAAATCTGCGACGCCCTGGCGTATCTCCATGGACAGACTCCCCCCATCATCCATCGCGACGTCAAGCCGGCCAACGTGAAGTTGATGCCCGGAAACCTGGTCAAGCTCGTCGACTTCGGGTTGGTGAAGTTCTTCGATGTAGGCGACCCAGCCACTATCACGCTGGTCCACGCTTTCGGCACGCCCACGTACGCGCCCCTGGAGCAGTACGGTGGTGGCAGCGGCCGCACCGACGTCAGATCCGACATCTACTCGCTGGGCGCCACGCTGTACCACTTGCTGACCGGCCACGCACCCACCAATGCTCAACAACGCTTCCTGGAACCCGAGAGTCTCGTGAGCCCACGCAGCCTCAACCCGCTACTTTCGCCTCTGACTGAGTATCTCATTCTCAAGGCCATGGCTACCCGGCCCGACGACCGCTATCAGACCATCGGCGAGTTGAGAACAGACCTGACCATGGCGCAGAACCTGTCGCTCAGAACGAGGACGCAAACCGGCCTGGCGTTAGTGTGGTCAAGCCTCCTGCCCCACAAATGGTTGTCCCTCGGTGTGATGGTCCTTCTCATACTAGCGGTCCTGATGACCATCATGCACCCTGAACCTCTCTTCTAATCGGAATCGACAGTGCGAAGACGTCAGGTGCGTCTCAGCCACACCACCCCGCTCGGAAGGAACGCCAGGAGCACGCTAAGCAGCAAGAGGGTGATTCTCGTCGCTGGACCCTGCAGTCCCACGAGCGACGTGGGGCTGAGCAGCCCCAGTCCATAGAGGAGGTAGCCCACCAGAGCCAGGGCTATCCCGTACAGTATCAATTGTACCTCGCGTTCCCATGCCTTCCTGCGGCCCCGGCGCACCTGGACGCCGGCGACGTTTCCGAGGATCGTTCCAGCGGCCAAGAGGGCAAGATCGAGCCAGTCGACTGGATGGCCCCGTGGCCTGGCAGGCGGAGTTGCCAGCGGCGTGGGCGTGGCCATGGCCATGGTCGGCGTTGGTGGCACAGGGGTGATCGTGGGCGTGGGTGTCGCGGTTGCCGTGGCAGTCGGGGTGAACGTGGGAAACGGCGTCACGGGGAGCACCACGCGCACGATAAGGGTGTCCGACCCGGCGTCTCCGCTGCTGGCGGTCACGTGGAGCATGCCCGCTGGCGCCGGAGCGTCCAGCACGAAGCTGGCCCCCGCGATGCCTGCAATGGTGTCTGTGACCACCTGGGGCTCGACGAAGATATCCGACTGCAGATAGCTAGCCCTGAATTCCACCTGCGTGCCATCCGGAACGGGGTGACCATTGCGGTCGAGTATCACGCCAGAGCGCACGACCAGGGGATCTCCGCCAACATACAGGGGCTCGTCTTCAGGAGGAGAAAGCCTCTCCAGTCCGATAGTCTGGTCCGGCCCAGGCTGCAGCGCAGTTGCCAGCTCGTAACCGATACCCAGGACGTCCACGGGCGGAGCGCCAGTCGCTGCGAACTCCAAGTCGAACAAGGGCCGTAACGAAGCCTCGAGACAGGGAGCCGACTTGCCGTAGACCGCATAGTATGCCGTCAACTTGGCAACTTCGGAGCTGTCGAGATGATAGGGAGCATCGTAGGCGATGGCCACCAACGTCTTCTGGCTCAGGTACTGCTCTCTCTCTTGCAGAAGCTCTTTCGCAGCCCTCGATGCCGGGAAATCGTCGGGGTTGTAGTCAGACAGGGCCAGAATAATCCACTCGGCATCCTGGAAGAGACCCTCCATCAGCTGCGCGTCTGCCTCCGTGAGGTTTCCAGCCATCCAGTCACTCACCTGTTTGAACCCCACAGTGTGGATCCTCTCTGGATCGATCCGTCCTGCGCCCTGAGGGCCGTAGAGCCGAACCAGCGTGTTCTGGAGAGCTTCTCCAGACAGAATCGGCGAGGAGTAGCAGTCCTCGAAGCACTGTAGAATGAGAATATCGTCCTCGGTGGTCGGCGGGTTGGGCATGCGAACCCGCAGCTCCTCCTGGGTCGGATACAGCAAGGTAACGGCCTCCTCCGCCATCCGCCTGACCGAGTCCCCTGAACTCCCCACGGAGCCGGGGGCAGCGGCCTCATCAACCAGCACCTCTTCGAGGGATAGTTTGCCATAGAGTCTCAGCTTGGCTTGCAGGATCTTCCTCACAGATTCATCCACTAAGGGGCGAAACTCCGGGTCATACCTGTAGCGATCCTGAAAGTACTTGATCGTGTCCACCATCCTGGGGAAGGCATCACCCTGCCAGTCGTCAGACAACGAGAACTGAACCAGGGGCAGGATGTCGTTCCCTGCCATCAGCGCCTCCCGGGCGATTCTGAAATGGGGAAACCCAGCGCGCTGCGCATCCAGATGATCCTTGATCGCCTGTGCCCCCAGGAAATCGGCGACCAAGAGCCCGTCTGCCTGCCAGTTGGCGAACTCAGGCAGGCTCATCGCCACCCCCAGCCCCTTCTCATCCAGGGTGAGCGGATCACTGAAGAACTGCATGTTTGGCTGGAAGGCCTGGCACCTGATGTGGCCCACCATCAGGCCGTCCGTGGTGGCCAGAGGATCGTTGGCCCTGGACGCCGTCACCGCCGCGAAGGGCACCAGTTGAAGCGCCCGCATCTCGTCAAGAGTGCTACTGATGGTGGCTACCTCGCGCTCAGGGTCTCGTCCACTTCCGCCATGACCGGGGAAGTGTTTGACTACGGTCTCCACCCTGGAACCACTGCCCTCGTGAACACCCCTCACGTAGGCCCGCGCCAACTTCCCCACCCAGTACGGGTTGCCACCGAAGACACGGATCCCCAGATCCCCCTCTTCGCCCGATCTTGGCGTATCCACCACGTCAGCCATGGGACCCAGGAGGAGGTTCACTCCCACCGCTGCCAGTTCGTGCCCCACGACTGCTCCAGCTTCGCGCGCGTTCTCTTCACTCCACGACGCACCGATGGCCATGTTGCTGAGGAGTGGAGTGAACGCACTACGTAGCTGAGTGTGAGGGTACCCATTGCCTTCCTGCTCCACCGCCACGAAGAGGGGCACGAACACCTCCTGGCCATCAATACTGCGGCTGCTGGCCTGATACGCCAGGTTCTGCAATTGGTTCGTCAGACTAGACACCTGCTGCGCCAGGGGCTGCTGGCCGGCATTGTCGAAATTGCCCGCGGACTCAGAGATGAGGACGGAACCAATCTTGTACTCCAGCACCAGCTCGGCGATGCTGCTTTCTGCCGATGTATCTGTCCCGGCGAAATCCACCATGAATATCTGTCCAACCCGCTCCTCAACCGTCATCAGACTCATGATCCGGTCGACGGACACCTCTTGAGCGCGAGCAGGGCTCGGGAGCCACGTGAGGAGCATGCTGCATAGCAGCAGTGCCCTCAATAGAACCACCGCCTTTTGCCTCGTCAACTAGAGATCCTCTTTCACCTCAGCCTAGCCACTGGCCGTCCCTCTGAACAACGGTGCCGTCGAGGAGTATCTCTCCTCCATCTCTCAGGTCTTTGATCATATCCCAGTGCAGGCCCGATTCGTTCTTGCTGCCCGTCTGTGGATAGCCCCTGCCCAGGGCCACGTGGACGGTACCGCCTATCTTCTCATCGAAGAGGATGTTCTTGATGAAACGGTCTATCTTGTAGTTGTTTCCCAGACCGAGTTCCCCGACGTAGCTGGAGCCCGCGTCCATCTTCAGCATCGCCAGGAGGTACT
The DNA here is from genome assembly GCA_034411995.1 of Anaerolineae bacterium. Classification (GTDB taxonomy): domain Bacteria; phylum Chloroflexota; class Anaerolineae; order UBA7937; family B3-Chlor; genus JAUVXJ01. The sequence continues at coordinate 104,184 of DAOUME010000006.1, forward strand.
CTTCTCCCTTGTCAGCGGTGGCTTTGACCACCCTGCCCTGCTCGAACCAGAGATGTACCCCCTGGACTTCGCGCCCACCGAAGGCGGGATAGATAGCCGGGTAGCTGAAGAGGATGTGTCCCTCGACACTGTTCTCGACCGGTCCTGTGAACACCTCTCCATCGGGCATGTTCAGCTTCCCATCAGCGCTGATGAAAATCCGACCCTCAACGCTCATCCTCAGTTCAGCATCCTCCGCCCGGATGACCACCTCTTTGCCGGCGTCGAACAACTCATTGAGTCTCGCCTGCTCTCGGGCTAGCTGCGTCCAGTCCTGATCCATGGCCCCATACACAAAGTCCTCGAACTGCTCCGTGGACAACTCTGCATCCTGGGCACCCGCGGGCGTCGGGAACAGCGTCACTACCCAGCGAGTATTATCGGTAAGGTAAGCTCGCAGCCTGGCGTCCGACATACGCCACTGGGCCACTCTTGCCGGCTCGAAGCTGCTCAGGAGTTTCGTGTTTGCTGGACAGAGGATCTGGATATAGACGTCGGTATGTTCGGCCAGATGCATACCCAGCGAAGGCAACATGGCGAGGCGCTCATCGGACGCCTCCGTGAGCAGGGCTTCTCTGATCTCCTCGTACTCGACTCTGTTGATTATCTCCCCAGCTCCCCTCCGAAGTGCCCGCCGGTAGACCTCTACCACCAGCGGCTTGGCCAGTTCACTGTATGACCGAATCATCACGGTGTCGCCCTGGCTTGGTTGGGTACAGTGGTCCACGAGGATCTCCGCCAGCCTTGTCACCCTCTGATCAGCCATCGCCTCCCTCTCCTTTCCCGTTCGCGCCTCTGCCTCTCCGCCGGGATTTTATCGCACTGCCCGTTTCCTGTCAACGATTTCTCCGTCCAGACGACGAACCTACCACCCACAAAGCAGAGCTGTGCCTCTCGGGTGTGCCGCCAGCCCCCGTGGGCCCAGACGGTTTCTACCTGCCTGGTGCACTTTGCCCAGCGCAGACTCCAGGTGGCCCAGTCGCCTGCTAGGTCGGTCTGTTGGAGGGCCAGCATACAAAAAGCAATCGCCGCCTGGCGGCTGCATATCAGCCGCCGGGCAGCGATCACCACCTGCGTTCGCGGTACGAGCCTAGTCACGGTCCCCCAGCGCACATCGGCAGGGACAGCTAATGCGCTGCGCGAACTGGGGCCAACCGAGAGATGTCCATGCCTGGGTCTCCAGGGCCGGCGGCCAGCCGTGGATCACTGGTTGTTCGTCTGGCCTGCTTCAGGAGGCCCCGCCAGGCCTGCCCGGCCTCCTCCAAGCAACGGCTGCGAAGGCCAGCACACACCACCCAGCCTGGCCACCCGTCAGACGCGCTCGCTCAGAGCCCAAGAGGTCGACGGCAGCCAAGCAGGCCCAACATGCACGCGGCACCTCTCGGCCACGCGCGGTTCGGCCCGGCCCCCACCTGAGCGAGAATGGGGACCTCTCGAGCCAATCCTCGGCAGACACAACCTGTCGAGAGCGATCCTGGCGGTTCTGGAGCCCGTACTCCTTGTGGCCCGCCGACGCCCTACGGGTAGGCTGCCTTGAGTTCCTCCTTGACCAGCTCCTGGATCTCGCGCTGCAACTCGGGGTATCCCGCATAGCCCAGCCTCTGGGCGAACCTGGTGACCGTCGCGGGATCCACATCTAGGCGCTGGGACAGCGCGGACCCGTTCATGAACGCTGCCTCGCGGTACTCCTGGGTCAGGAAGTCGGCGATCCTCTTTTGGTTCCTTCCTAGTCTGGCGTAGTGTTGTGCGATCCTTTCTTTGAACATGGTTACCCTCCTATTCTTCCTGCTGCTATCAGCATTGAATCGAGGGGAGGCCGACCCCGTGCAACCGGAGTCCTCAATAACAATTATAGTCCATCTAGTTGAATTGCGCAAATCGACTCATGACCCTGTGGAGAGATTACCCCCGGCAGGACTCCTGCCGCGGTAGGAGCGGCCAAAGGGGTGGCCCATCGGGAGCCTGGATCACCAGCGCATACGGGTGCGTTGAACCGCGCCGTCGCTATGGACGTGATGCTGTGCTCACCCGATAGCTCACCAAGCTCCACTGACAGTCTAGAAGACGCCCCTGATCCCCCTGCCCACTCGCTGCTCTGATTCCGCCACAGATCTCTTGCGCCCAGTATAGCGAGATAGTATAATGGGCGCAAAACCAGGGGGTGTGAACGTCTTCCTCCATGAGCATTATGGTAGTCATGCCGACGTACAACGAGGCCGACAATCTATTACAGATCGTGGCCGAGTTGATGACGCTGGAGCTGGACGGGCTGGAGATCCTGATCATAGATGACGACTCTCCGGATGGCACAGGGCAGATAGCGGATGATCTGGCCAGGCAGTATGCCGACCAAATGCACGTCATCCATCGCCAGGGCAAGTTGGGTCTGGGAACGGCGTACGTGACTGGCTTCCACTACGCTCTGGACTCAGGGGCGGACTACGTGGTCCAGATGGATGCCGACTTCTCCCACTCTCCGTCCTACATCCCAGCGCTTCTGGACAAGGTACAGGAATGCGACGTCGTCATCGGCTCTCGATACGTCGCCGAGGGCCGAGTCGACGAGCAGTGGAGCCCCTGGCGCCGCTTCCTGAGCTGGGGTGGCAACGCCTACGCGCGTGCCGTCACCGGGCTGCGGGTGCATGACGCGACAGGGGGCTTCAGGTGTTTCCGCCGCGAGGCGCTGGCTGCGCTCGACCTGGATCGTGTCCGCTCAGAGGGATATGCTTTCCAGATAGAAGTCGCCTACGCGTGCCAGTCCAAGGGTCTTCGTCTGGGTGAGGTTCCTATCTACTTCGAGGATCGTTCGATGGGGCTCTCGAAGATGAGTTGGAGGATCATCCTGGAGGCCACGTGGCGCGTGTGGCAGATGAGATGGCGCTATCGAAACGCCGAGAGTCACCTAGCAGGCGGGGTTAGTAGTTGATTCGCAAAGAGAGAGTCTGGGACGTTCTCATAGTCCTGCTCCTCCTGGTGCTCCCGCTCCTCCTCTTCTGGCCTGTCACTGTCGGCGGCAAAACCCTCATACCCTTCGACAACCTCTACGCCTTCCCACCCTGGCAGGAGTACGCCGGGCGTTTAGGAGTCGGCGTACCACACAACGAGCTCCTGAACGACCTGCTACTGGAGAACTACGCCTGGAAGACGTTCATCCTCCAGGCCCTCCGGGATGGCCAAATGCCTCTCTGGAACCCCCATCTTTTTGCCGGGGTGCCGTTCCTGGCCGCGGGCCAGCATTCGGCTCTCTATCCGTTCAGCGCCCTATTCTACATCCTGCCGATCACCCAGGCCTACGGCTGGTTCACCATACTCCACCTCTTCCTGGCAGCGCTGTTCATGCATGTGTTCCTGCGCACCATCGGTGTGGGCAGGCTGGGCGCAACCATCGCTGGCATCACTTATGCCCTGAGCCTCTTCGTGATCGTCAGCGTGGATTTTCCTATGGTGGTCGCCGCCATCGCCTGGCTGCCCCTCGTGCTGACGATGACGGAGCTGGCCATCAGAAGCCAGGAAGCAAGGCAGGTCACCTCTCTGCCCCTGCCTCAGCTCCTGGGGGGAGCGCTGGCCCTGGGAGTGCAATTCCTGGCTGGCCACGCAGAGATGTCCTACTATGTGGTCCTCGTCATTGCCTTCTACGCCGCCTGCCGGCTGGGGCTCTTCTGGTGGCGAGAGAGAGCCACGAGACACGCTGTATCGCTGGCCATCCTACTGGCTGCCATGGTGGCGCTCGGGGCGATCCTGGGAGGGGTTCAACTGCTTCCTTTCCTGGAGTTGGTAACCGTCAACTTCCGGCAGGGATCCGCCAGCTACCGCGAGATTATTGGCTGGGCTTACCCTCTGCGACAGCTAATAACGTTCGTCATCCCCGATTTCTTCGGCAGCCCCGCCCACCACGGCTACTTCGACCTGGTCACCCGCCAGTGGACCCCTGTCACTCAAAGCTCCCTCGGCCAGCCGATCAGTACTATCTTCTGGGGAATCAAGAACTATGTCGAGGCCGGCAGCTACGTGGGGCTGCTGCCTGTTCTGCTGGCCATCGTGGCCATCGTGAGGCGGAGAGGGCGGTACGTGTGGATCTTCACCTGCCTGGCAGGACTCTCGTTCCTGTTGAGCTTCGGTTTTCCCCTGTACGCCCTTCTCTACCACTTGCTGCCGGGTTACAGCCAGCTACACACGCCCTTTCGCTGGGTGTTCCCCTACACCGTGAGCATGGCCGTACTGGCCGGACTGGGGGCCGATGCCCTCGGCGAGGCGGGGGAGGCGGCGAGCACCTCACACCTTCATGGCCTGCTTGCACGTCTACTGGGATGGCTGGCCGTTGGCGCGGGAGCCATCGTTCTTGGGGTCTGCGTCCTGGTGCTACTGGCACCCGAACGCTTTGTGCCGCTCGCCGCTCTTCTCCTGGCCAGGTCGGATCTGGCCCAGGGGGCCTTCCCAGATGCCCAGGCTCTTCTTTCCTACCAGTGGCCCAACCTTGTCTTCTTCAGCCTGTGTCTCCTGGCCTCGGGCGTCGTGCTGAGGTTGAGTAGCTCTCGCCTCACCCTGCCCGGGCGACTGCGGGCGTACCCCGCGTGGCAGCCGCTGGCCGTCGGCGTCCTCAGCCTGGATCTGCTCCTCGCGGCCTGGGGCTTCAATGCCGCCGCTGACCCGCGCCTGGGGGAGTTCACTCCCCCATCGGTGGAGTTCCTGCTGGCTGACGATGAGGCGTATCGTGTGATGTCCTTCAATGCAGGTGGCGAGAAGACCTTCAACTCGAACGTGGGGATGTACTACGGCCTGGACGACATCAGGGGGTATGACTCCATCATCCCCAGGCAATACGCGGATTTCATGGGCCTGATCGAGGAACAGGGCGAGTTGATCTACAATCGGATCGCACCGCTCTATGACTACGACTCCCTGGACTCCCCACTCCTGGACCTTCTCAACGTCAAGTACGTGCTGACCACCCAGCACATTCCCAACCCCGGATACACTCTCGTCTACGACGGCGAGGTGGGCATCTATCGCAACGACGACTATCTGCCCCGGGCTTTCGTCGTCCATGAAGCCGAGGTCATAGAGGACGAGAAAGCTCTGCTGGCCAGCGTCGGCGCCCTGGATCCCCGAGAGCGGGTCTTGCTCAGTGAACGCCCTCCAGAGGAGTACCTGGCCAGCGCCCCCCCAGGCCAGGCTGAGCCAGAAGCCGCAGCCCAGGTGACGGAGTACGGCATCAACCAGGTGGTCGTCGACGTGGAGCTGCGGCGCGCAGGATGGCTCGTGCTCTCGGACAGCTACTTCCCCGGTTGGAAGGCCTTCCTCCAGCTCGATGATGGAAGCGAACGGGAACTGGACATCTACCGGGCAGACTACAACTTCCGTGCCGTACACCTCGAGCCCGGCCCCAACGTAGTGCGCTTCCGATACAGCCCCATGTCCTTCAAGCTGGGCGTCTACGCCACTTTCATGGGCCTGGTGGTCGTCCTCTCCGTGGCAGGCTTCTGGCTGTGGGGGCGGTTGTATCGCGAAGAAGAGGGGGACCCCGTCATCAAGCGCGTCGTCAAGAACAGCATGACGCCCATGGCCACGTCCTTCCTCAACAAGCTGATCGATACCGCCTTCGCCATGCTCATGCTCCGCATTCTGGGGCCTGAAGGGGCAGGCAAGTACGGCTTCGCGGTGGTCGTGTTCTTGTTCCTGGAGATACTGACCAACTTCGGCCTGAACACACTGTTGACCAGAGAGGTATCCAAGGACCGCTCTCAAGCCAATCGCTACCTCAGCAACACCGCTATCCTGCGGCTGATCATTCTACTGGCGATCTTGCCCCTCTTGTTCCTGTTCCTGTTTGCCTGGCGAAGCTTCTTTGCCCTGGCGGACGACACCACGGTGACCATTCTCCTCTTGACGCTCAGCCTCATCCCGGGCAGCATTTCCGCCGCCCTCACCTCCGTCTTCCTGGCCTACGAGAAGATGGAGTATCCTGCCGCCATCACAACGGTGACGACCATCATCCGCGTCAGCCTGAGCGTGGTGGTCCTGCTCATGGGACTGGGCATCGTCGGTCTCGCAGCCACTTCCATCGTCACCAACATCATTACCGCCTCCATTCTTTTCTACCTGCTGCTGCGCCTGCTCATGCGCCCCACGCTGGAGTTCGACGCGCGCTTCAACCGGGAGATGGTGGGCACATCCTATCCACTGATGCTCAACCACTTGCTGGCCACCGTCTTCTGGCGGGTTGACGTGACGCTCCTCCAGCCCATGAAGGGGGATGTCGTGGTCGGCTGGTACACCACAGCGTATCGCTTCCTCGACGCGCTGAACGTCATACCTTCGACCTTCACGGCCGCCATCTTCCCGGTGATGTCACGATATGCCAAGGATGCCAGGGACACCCTGGTGCGCACGTACATCATCTCCCTCAAGGTGCTGATAATCGTCAGCCTGCCCGTGGCCCTGCTGACCACCTTCTACGCCGACTTGATCATCCTCATCGTGGGCGGGCAGGCGTATCTGCCACATGCAGCCATCGCCTTGCGGCTCCTCATCTGGTCGATACCCGTCGGCTTCATCAACAGCGTGACTCAGTACGTCCTCATTGCCATCGACAAGCAACGCTTCCTCACGGGGGCCTTCGTCATCGGCGCGACCTTCAATCTCTGCGCCAACCTGGTGCTGATCCCGGTCTACAGCTACCAGGCCGCGGCCGTGACCACCATTCTGTCGGAGCTTGTGCTTCTGTTGCCTTTCTACTACGGGGTGCGAAAGCATCTTGCTCCCATCCCCTGGGTGGGCCTGCTCTGGCGGCCGCTGATCAGCACCTTGCTCACGGGCGCTCTGGTCTGGTTACTCCGTGACGTCTCCTTCCTGCTGCTCGTACCTCTAGCGCTGGCAGCCTACGTCGGGTTGCTGGTCGTGACCGGCACCTTTGCGCAGGAAGACATCGCTTTGATGCGACGATTGCTGCCGGCCAGGTTGCGCAGGCAGGTGCCGCCTACCGACGCCAATGGCTGAGCACGCCAGAAAGCACCACCCTCCGCAGCCCGCGGGGATCGTGCTCGCCACCACAGCGACCAGCGCCTCCTCGGTCGCCAGCGTTCCCTCCCCTGTCCCCTGAAGGTCCTCCACCCTTGCTGTCACATTCACCCCTCTGCTATAATCCTCGTCCAGGAGGCAAAACCATGGCGGAACGAGCGTACGTGGAGACCATCAGCCAGCACGAGGGACAGGAGGTAACGATCAAAGGCTGGCTGTACAACAAGACCGACAAGGGGAAGCTCCAATTCCTGCTGATACGAGACGGCACAGGTCTCATCCAGGCGGTGGGTCTTCAGGATGAACTCTCATCCGAAGCGTTTGAGGCTGTCCAGAGCATCACCCAGGAGTCCTCTCTGGTGGCCACCGGCACCGTCAGAGCCGACAAGAGGGCTCCCGGGGGCTACGAGCTGTCGCTTACTGATCTCGAGATCGTGCAACTCGCCGACCCGTACCCCATCACTCCCAAAGAGCACGGCGTGACCTTCCTGATGGACCACCGGCATCTCTGGCTCCGCTCGTCTCGACAGCATGCCATCCTCAAGATCCGAGCTGAGGTCATACGCGCCTGCTGTGACTACTTCGACCACAACGGGTTCGTCCTCGTCGACACCCCGATTCTGACCCCAGCGGCGTGTGAGGGCACCAGCACACTCTTCGAAACAGACTACTTCGGCGACTCCGCCTATCTCGCCCAGAGCGGTCAGCTATACAGCGAGGCCAGCATCGCTTCGCTGGGTAAGGTGTACTGCTTCGGCCCCACCTTCCGTGCCGAGAAGTCGAAGACCAGACGGCACCTCCTGGAGTTCTGGATGATCGAGCCCGAGATGGCCTTCGCCGATTTGGATGACTGCATGGAGCTCGCCGAGGGGTTCGTCACCTACATCGTCCAGACCGTTCTGGAGCGGCAGAGGCCGCAACTGGAATTACTGGAGAGAGACACTACGCTCCTGGAGAAGGTGAAAGCTCCTTTTCCACGCATCACGTACGACCACGCGGTGGAGATCCTGCACGAGAAAGGCCTGGACTTCGAATGGGGCAGTGACTTCGGCTCCCCTGACGAGACGGCCCTCGCCGAGGGCTGGGACAAGCCTGTGCTGGTCCACCGTTTTCCAACGCAGTGCAAGGCTTTCTACATGCAGCCCGATGAGCATCGCCCGGAATTGTCGCTGTCTGTGGATTGTCTCGCCCCCGAGGGGTACGGAGAGATCATCGGTGGCGGGCAGCGAATCGCTGACTATGACCTCTTGCTGAGGCGCATCAGAGAGCACAAGCTGCCCGAGGAGGCTTTTCGCTGGTATCTCGACCTCAGGCGCTACGGCTCCACTCCTCACTCTGGTTTCGGCCTGGGTATCGAGCGCACCGTCGCCTGGATATGCGGGCTGGAGCACATCCGGGAGACGATCCCCTTCCCTCGTATGCTGCATCGTCTCTACCCCTGAGGCGAGAGGCATGGGCATAAGACGTCGCCGCTATTTGCGCATCGTCTTCTTTCTTTCGCGGCTGCTCCTCTCCCTGGTCTGGTGGGAGCTCGTCCTGGGCAGATTCCTCTCGCCAGGTCTGGCCCAGCGAAACGCAGCGCAGCGGCGCCGCCATTGGGCCGCCAGCTTCCGGGACCTGGCGGTGCAGATGGGCGGCATGCTGATCAAGTTGGGCCAGTTCCTCAGCTCTCGGGCCGACGTCATGCCACCCGAGATCACCAGGGAACTGGCCGCGCTCCAGGACGAGGTTCCGCCCGATCCTTTTCCCCCCATCAAGAAGCTCATAGAAGAAGAGCTGGGAGCCCCCCTGGACAGTCTCTTCCAACGCTTTGTCGAGGAGCCTCAGTCGGGCGCGTCTCTAGGACAGACTTACTACGCGTGGCTCCCCACTGGCGATCCCGTGATCGTCAAGGTACAGAGACCAGACATCGAAGCCCTGGTAGCCACCGATCTGTCCGCGATAAGACGAGCCATCGGCCTGATCAAATGGTACCCTGCGCTGCGTCGCAGGGCGAACCTGGACGCACTCCTCGACGAGTTCAGCCGCATCACCTTCGGCGAGTTGGACTACATCGCTGAGGGGCACAACGCCGAGCAGCTCCGGGCCAACTTCGCCGACAACCCTGAGATCTTCGTCCCCAAGCCTTACTGGTCTCACACCAGCAGGCGGGTCCTCACGTTGGAGAGGGCCGACGCCATCAAGATCACGGATTACGAGGCTCTGACCCGCGCAGGCATCGATCGCGCCCAGGTTGCGGAGAGGGTCTTTGGCACCTACGTGCAGCAGATGCTCATCGATGGGTTCTTCCACGCCGACCCCCACCCTGGCAATCTGTTCGTGGAGCCCCGCGGCGCCCGACCCGACGACGGCTCATCAACCAGGGAATTCGTCGTCACCTTCGTCGACTTTGGGATGATGGGACGCATCCGAGCCCAGGACAGGGTCCGTCTCCGCGATCTGGCGATCCATGCCTTCAATCGAGACGTTCCGGAGGCCATTGGTGACATGCAGAAACTCGGCTTCATCCTCCCCGGCACGGACACCCGTCCCCTGGAGAGGGCTCTGTACATCCTCATCGACCGCTACTACGGCCTTTCCGTGCGCGAGTTCGCCAACATCGACATGGACGAAATGCTGGCTATGGCCTACGAACTGCGCGACCTCATCTATGAGTTCCCCTTCCAGATTCCCATCGACTTCGTCCTCCTGGCTCGCGCCATGGGCATCTTGGAAGGCCTCTGCGCTGGCCTGGACCCCGACTTCAACGGTTTCGTCGTGGCTGAGCCTTATGTAAAGCAGCTAATGACCATGGAACTGGCTGAGGAAAGGCTCACCGACCGGGCGATCAAGGAAGTGCAGGGCCTGGCGACCCTGCTGTGGAGACTCCCCCGTGAGCTGGAGCGATTCCTCACGGAAAGCACTCGAGGGGAACTAGAGGTCCGCGTGGCTCCCACGAGGGAACTCGACAGGCTCGTGGGACGTCTGGAGAGGTCCGTCAACCGCCTGATGGAGATCATCGCCTTCGCCGGGTTTCTGTTGTCGGGAGTGCTGCTCTTGATCAGCGGCTCGCGAGAGCTGGGTTGGCTCTTCCTCGGCCTGGCTTTCTTGACCGGTGTCTACGTAGCCGTGAGACGGTAGCGCGGCGCCGACAACTGGCGTCTCCATCGCCGTCCTCAAGTCAGTATCGAGCCCCCGGTCGCACTCCAGGCTGCCACCGCGACTCTGCCTAGCGGCATCAGCTCCTTGCCAATCGATCACCCAGGGGTTATGATCTCCTTCCACACAGTGCGGCACGGACGTCCACCTGGCCACGCGAGACCTCGTGGACGTCAAAGACCAGCCTCCGACCGACAAGGCCTGGAGCGCCTGACCGCAACGAGTCGTAGGAGATCCCACAGCCCAGGACTGGATAGTCCTTGTAAGGCAACCAGGAGACGTGATGAACACCAAGAGAGTCTTGATCCCTATCCTCATGCTCGCCGTATGCGCGGCCGTCCTCGTGACCTACAACCTGGCCGCCATGAGCCAACCTTCGCCAACACCCACCTCCACTCGCACTCCCGGCGTCGAATCGATGGCTACTGTTCAAGGTGGATCCACGGCAACTCCCCCGTCCACCCAGGATCTGGGTGCTGGCATCCCCGCTGTGGGAGAGCCGGCCCCCGACTTCACGCTGCCTTCGGTATGGGGCGACCCGGTCACCCTATCGAGCTACCGGGGTGAGAAGAACGTCGTCTTGCTGTTCTACCGGACCGGGGGTTGAGGCCCCTGCCGGACGCAACTCGGGCAGTTGCAGCAGGACTACACCAGATTTACGGAACTCAACGCAGAGATACTAGCCGTCAGCGTCGAAGGGCCAGACATGGGCCAGTACGTGTCGGATTTGCTTAAGCTCCAGTTTCCTGTCTTGTCAGACGCCAATCACGGCGTGGCGGAGCAGTATGGGGTATATGACCTGTTGGGGGACTCGCTGGCCACACCCTCGGTGTTCGTCATCGACATGGAGGGAGTGATCAGGTGGCGCTACGTGGGCGAGTCCTCGGGAGATCGCCCGGCCGACGAGGTGATCCTGGAGCAACTGGGGCAACTCGGCCCGGTGGAATGAACTCGGCTCCCCCAATCCGGGAGTACGGCCGACGAGGGGACCGAGAGCTAAGCTCGTTTGATGACCAGGGGATAGTCATTCTCCAACACCTGGTCGCCGTATCCCAGCGTCAGCAGTAACTTCCTCGGCCCCGGTTTCTTGAAGCGCAGGTGCAGCAAGCGCACTAGCTGCGCCTCCGAGTCGGCGCGGAGGGCTGTCGAGAAGCTGGCAGAAGTGGTTCTCCGACCCTCTTTGTCCAGCACCTCCGCCGTGATGCTCACTTCGTCGTAACCATGTGGACTGTCGTTGACGATGTAGATCGGAACCGCGATCTCCTGACCAACGGCGAACTCCCCTCGCTCCAGCAGCGTGAACACGTACTCGGGGTGGAACGCGCGCTGCATGTGGTAATAGGAGCGCTTGGGTACCCGCCAGTAGTCGATCACCGACCACTGGACAGCAGGATTAGGATCGTGAAAAGAGAAGGCCAGCACCCCTCCTACGGCCTGGTACTTCTGGCGTCTTAGATGGTCGATGTACGCCCTGTTCACCGCTATCTGGTGCTCCTGGCTGGCCTCGATGAGTTGCTTCAACTCGGTATAGGAGCCTATGTTCACCCATTTGTCCATGATCTGGCGCTGGAGACTGTGCCGCGCCTCCAGATGATCCCAGTCCACCCGGGAGAGGTCAGCTTCCATGAACCGTGTGCTGCTCTCGTAGTTAGGGAAACTCTGCGCGCCGAACTCGGTGACAAAGCGCAGCTTCCTGTCCAGGCCATCTAGCTTTCTCGCAGGATCATCAGCTCGGTACCAGCCGTAGTACAGGTGGCTGTCGGTCCCCTCTCGCAGAAGGGGTGTGCCCCACTCTCCGGAGGAGCGCACCACGAAGCGCGTGTCATCCAGCTCTTCCACCCGCCGCTTGAGCCGCGTGTCCAGGCGGTCCCTGTTCCAGTTGTAGAGCTGGAGTGAGAACAACGTCTTGGCGATCCATCCCCAGCGGCGACCGGATGGTTCCGGCTCTATCCCCGGCTCGTTGTGCGTGCACCAGACCACGATGGAGGGGTGATTGAACAGTTGTCCGACCATCGACTCCACCTGGCGCAGCGCTTCGGGCAGTATCTCGCTGGAGTAGCCCCACTGTAGAGGGAAATCCTGCCATACGAGCATGCCCATCTCGTCAGCCAGATCGTAGAAAGCCGGATGCTCCACGTGGGCATGCACCCGCATCATGTTCATGTGGGCATCCCTGGCCAGTTCTAAATCGCGCTGGTAGCGCCCGCGATCCATGGTGGCTATCCGAGTATCGCCAGGACCGTAGTTGTTCCCCCGGATGAACATCCGGCGGCCATTGAGGTAGGCTATCCAGTCGCGCATCTCGAAGGTACGCACCCCATAGTTGAACTCCGCTGTGTCCAATGGAGTCGTACCTCCTGCACTTCTTACCTCCACTGAGACGCGGTAGAGATGCGGGAAGCCCTGATCGTGGGTCCACCACAACCGGGGCTCTTGCAGGGCCAGGGGTATCGAGACTACGTTGGGTCCGCCCGAGAGCTCGACCCGTTTCTCAAAGACCTGCTGGCTACCCTCGAAGTTGTGCGGCGCCACAGTCACTCGTACTGACACCGACGATGGTGCCTGGGCATCGAGCACGACGCGAGCCTCGAGCTGGGCCAGATCGTCGCTCAAGCTCTCCACACGCAGACGGCTCTCCTTGATGCAGACCTCGCCTGATCTCACTATCTCCACCGGGAGCCAGACGCCCCCGGGGTTCGATTGGGGGTCCAAGGCGTCCCAATGGGAGAACACGCCGGTGATCATCGTCTTGTGAGCCTTATCCTCTTCGTTGGGACAATCCACTTCCACCAGGAGGGTGTTCTTTCCCGTGAGGATGCCGGTGACCTCGTACTCCTGCGGGGCGAAGTACCCCTCGTGTTGCCCGAGGCGACGCCCATTGAGATACACGGCAGAGCGGTAGAACACACCGTTTAGACGAAGGTGGTATCTCTTGCCCCGCGCACGCCGGAAGGAGAATTCCCGGCGGTAGACCGCCTTGCCCGCATAGGAACGCAGGTCCTCATGCTGCTGCCAATGGCCGGGGACCTCCACCTCGAGCCACCCATCGTCAGGGTACCGGTCTGCGAACTCGGCGACCGGCAGCAGTTCCCACGTGCCATCCAGCGACGCACTCTTCATGATTGTGCACCTACTCCCGGGTTCATCTGCCTATCCGGCGAATTATGGCACAGGTCCAGCAGGCGGGCAAGACCATCGGACTCGACCGCGTGGAGCAGTAGGTGGAAAAGCCAGGCGATCGCCCCTAGGCCTGCTTTCGCCCTACCGGGCAGAGCGCCACGCAGACTCCACATACGGCGTTGTCCGCACCCACGCGTTCGCGCATCAGCCGCCGCGCAGTCTCCCAGCAGGCCCAGGCGTCAACCAACTCCCCCCTGGGCATACCCGCGTGCCATTCGCACCCCCTGATCGCCAATCCGGGGCAGGCAAGGGAGCAAACCTTACAGTTACCGCACCGCCCGGCCGTGACCGGCTCTCCCACTCGCAGAGGCATGTCTGTGAGCACGGTGCCCAGCCTGAGGCGAGGTCCGAAGCGGGGCGTGATCAGCAGCGCGCTCTTCCCCACCCAACCCAGGCCGGCACGTGTGGCCGCCGTCTTGTGCTGGAAGGCGACGCTCAGAGTGCTGGTCCATTCGTCGCGCTGCCGGGACTCAGGGACGGTGGCGGGAAACGGTTCGGCACCATAGCCTAGAGACAAGACCAGTCGGGCCGTCCGCCCCGCGATCTCGTTGAGGGCGCGGTTGACACGATCGTACTCTGCGTAGTATTCGCCGGTGGGTCCGTCGTCCACCCCATCCAGGGCACGAGGGTCGAGAGCGACGGCGATGGAGATGGCTCTCGGCCACCCACAGAAACCCGCCGGCGCGGCGTCCTCCAGACAGGCAAAGCCCACGAGAGAAGCTCCCCAACCCAGGATGCTCTCCTGGAGATGCCTGGAGGCAACCATCTCTTGGTCGTCAGTCTGCAATGAGCACCTCGCCGGGATCCAAACATTCACGCCTTGAGACTGGAGTCCCTTCCTCCGCGTGACCTGACAGGCTCGACGGCTCGCGGCAACCGAATCCCCCGGCCAGGTACGATTGTATCCGCATTCCTCGCGTGTGCAAAGAAGGTCCCCGCATTGCTGCCCCCCTGGCGCAGTGCTATAATAGGCCGGAGGGCAGCCTGCAACGTAGAGAAGCGCCCTCCGAAGGTAGCGATGATGACGAACGTACCATCGACCGAGACCGTCTCCGTCAACAGGATCGCACAAACGCTCGCCTCTTTGCTCGCCCCTCTCCTGGTCAGCTTGTTCTTCCTCCAGGCCCTTCGCCTCTACTTCGCAGAGGTCTATCTCGTCGTCTGGGCTGCGCTGTTCTCAGAACCCATCGATCTTTCCGGGCTGGTAGTGGCGATGCTCATGCTGCTCAGCCTCCTCGTTCCTCTCACACTCCCCGTGCTGCGCAGGGCGAGCGGCGTACGCACTATCACCCTGACGTCCGCCATCGGCATCTCCCTGGTGCGCCCCTTCCTCAGCGCCGGACTTTCCTTCCAGATGGAAACTGCTGCCGCCTGTGTCATCGTTGCCCTCTACGGGCTCTTCGTACCTGCATACTTCGAGCAGTTCCACCCTTCGCGTAGCACCGTGGGCCCGCGAGGGTACCTGGTGTCCGGCCTGGCCCTCGCCCTGGCCTACGATATGGCGATCCGCGCCCTCGGCACTTCGGTGGACCTGAGCCGACGGACCGAGTGGCTCCTTGTCCAGGCGGTCTTGTCCGCCATCGCTGTCCTGACGGTATGGGTCAGTAGGACCCGCACCGAGCGCCCCACCGGCGGGCTGAAACTCGAACCCCTGTCTTCCTGGGCCGGGGTCCTGCTACTCGCTGGTATCGGTCCGTTGCTGTTCCTGGAATACAACCTCTTTATGCACGCCAGCACGGTGTCCCGGTGGGTCCACGTGGACTACGACCTGCTGGCTATCTTGATACCTTCGGCGACGGTCATTGGTCTGCTCATTCCGCGTTTCAAGGGCCTCCAGAGCCTGGCTGCTGTCCTCGTCCAGAACGTTGTTGTCTTGCTCTCGGTGAGCGCCTTCCTCTGGTACGACGGCTGGATCTCCGGGGTCATCGTCCTCGTGGGGCAGGTCTGCATCGTCCTGGACCTCCGGCTGCTCTTCCAGGTGGTCGCTTCTCACCCTTTCCGCTGGAAGACGTCCACCGTGGTGGGAGTGGCGCTGTGCCTGAGCCTGTTGAGCGCCTTCGTCCTCACCTTCGTGTTGACCCTCAGCTTCGCTTACGCTTACACGCTTGATGCGTTCCGAGGTACCGAACCGCTGTCCTTCCTCATTGCGGCTGTGGTACTGGGCGCCACCGCCATGGCCGCCGCCTTCACTCTCCGGCGGACCGCGTCGCCGCCTCCGGAAGTGCCCTGGGTCAAACAGTCTGTGGCTGCACTGCCGGTGATCGTAGCCCTGATCGGCTTCGGGCTCCAGCCCATGGTCAACCCTCAGCCCACGGCCACGGGCACCCTCAGACTGATGACTTACAACCTGCACCAGAGCTTCGGCATGGACAACAAGCTGGACATGGACGAGATCGCGGCCACGATCGCACAAGGGGACCCTGACATCATCGGCTTGCAGGAAGCAGATGCAGGCAGGGTGCCCAGCCTGTCTGTAGAAGAGGTGCTCTGGCTCTCGCGCAGGCTCAACATGTACAGTGCCTACGGCCCCTCCTGGGGCGACACCTATGGGGTGGCAGTTCTCAGCAAGTACCCGATCACTGCACAGCAGCGGTACCTCCTCTCCAGCGCAGAGCAGCAGCGTTCCTGCCTGGAGACCACCATCGACCTGGGCCAGCAGACCATCACCTTGTTTTCCGTGCATTTGGGCCTCAACCCACAAGAGCGCGAACGCCAGTTGGACGAAGTCCTGGCCTACACTGCCCGTGCTCCAGCACCTAAGGTGCTGGTGGGAGACTTCAACGCCAATCCAGATTCCCACGAGATAGGACGCGTGCTCGGGCAGTTCGACTCTGCCTTCGCTGCCGCGGGCATCGGCACCGGATACACATCCCCAGCCGACGTCCCTGGGGAGACGATAGACTACGTATTCGTGTCGCCTGACCTGCCAGTCATGTCCGCGGAGGTAATCTCGTCGCTCGCTTCGGACCACCTGCCGGTACTGGCGCGCGTCGAGCTTCAGACGCCATAGCACGAGGGCCTGCGTGGAACACTCCACTCGCGTGGCCAAACCAGAGTGCCGGTGCACCAGAATGGCCTCATCTGGCGTTCTGCCGGTCACAGTCATGGTCCTCAAGCCTGGCAGTTGTCTGCCGATGGATTCTGCCCCGAGTGGGGGCAGCGGGTCCTGAGACTGAACACCGCGAGCAGAAAAGGAGGCTTCTCTATGAGCCAGTTGCGTACAGTGGCGGAGCTAATGGCCCTCGCGGCGCGGACCGCCCCGAAGGGCAGGGGCGACGATTTCCTGGTCACCCAGATCGTGGAAGGCGACAGCCTGAGGACTCTTGGTCAGAGGATGATCGAGTTCGGGGAGAAGACGGGCAAGACTCTCTTCGACCGCGACGGGAACAACGTCATCCGCTCCGATGCCGTGCTGCTCATCGGCATCAAAGACGGAAAGGCCCTGGGGCTGAACTGCGGCGCTTGCGGCGTCGATGAATGTATCACACCCAACACGCACGACGGTGAGTTCTCGGGTCCGCAGTGCTGTCTTCGCCTTCTGGATCTGGGCATCGCCATCGGGTCCGCCGTGAAGACGGCAGGGCTACTCAACGCTGACAACCGTGTCATGTATCGCATCGGCCCTGTGGCCAGGGCCATGGGCCTCATAGACGCCGACGTGGTCCTCGGCATCCCGTTGTCGGCCACGGGCAAGAGCATCTACTTCGATCGCTAGCTGACCATCTGACCAAACGCCATCAGGGCTTACCAGCCAGCGAGCTGAGGACGCGCCCTTTGGCCGCTCTGGAAGACAAGAAGAAGGGTGCGCTGATCCTGCTGCGCGTCTCACCACGGGAGGGTTCGCTCACCCGGGTAGGCTATGCGCCCCGGCCGACCGGGGTCATTCTGGAGCCAGAGAAGCATGGCCTGAAGGAGCCCCAAGCCAGTCTACTCCGGAGACGATGACTGGAACTCGCGAAAGAGCCTGGCGTTGTCTATGGCCACAGCCGCATAGTTAGCGATGGAACTGAGCACCCTGAGGTCATCCTCCGTGAAAGGACCGTCCAGCTTGTTGATGACCTCGATCACTCCTATGGTCTGTCGCCGGGCGACCATAGGGACACAGAGGACCGATTGGGCCAGGAAATCGGTGGAGATGTCGACGGTTGGGGCCTCGACCCGGTCCTGACCGACATCTGCTATCAGCAGCGGCTGCCCCGTCTCTGCCACGCGTCCGGCAATCCCCTGACCGATTTTCAAACGCAGCGGCTTGACCTGGTCGCTTTTCTCTCCCAGCGCGATCTGGAATACCAGTTCGCCGGCCTCCTCGTCAGTCAAGAGCAGGGAGCCGGCTTCCACTTTGAGGATAGAGTTGATACGCTGCATCACCAGGGTGAGGGCCTGCTGCAGGTCGAGCGTGGTGGAGAGGGCCTGGCCCACCTCGTTGAGGAGGCCCAGTTCCTCAGCCCGCCGCTCAACCCGCTGGTAGAGTCGCGCGTTCTCCAAGCCGATGGCGATGTAGTCAGCCAACACACTCAACAGGTACCTGTCGTTGCTGGAATAGCTCCTCTCCGGGTCAACGCTGCTCACGCTCAGCGCGCCCACCCCCTCACCGCGGACCTTCAGAGGGACCACCAGGGCGCTACGGATCGGTCGCTCAGCTCCCGTGCCCCGGGACGGCGCCTCCAGGACCGTGGCCTTTCCTCCCTGGATCACCTCTCGCATCTGCGCCTCGTCTATCTCTGCCACAGACGTCCCCGCCCCTTGTTCTGCACTTCCCTGCCGGGCTCCAACGCTCGATCGGCCCGTATCTTCGTCCTTCAAGTACAGGATCCCCTGGTCTGTGCCGGTCACATACACGGCCGCCTCCACCGCCCTTGCCAGGAGCTCCTCGAGTCGCAGCAGCGAGTTCATGGCCTGTCCGATGCCGTGGAGGATGTTGAACTCCTTGATCCGACGTTCGAGTTCCTTGTTGGCCAGTTGCAGCCGCTTCACCAGCTCCAGCCTCTCCCTCCTGAGCCGCGATTCGGTGAGGGCATGCTCGATGGCCTGAAGGATCTCCTCCATCTTGAATGGCTTGGTGATGTAGTTCTTGACCCCCATCCTGAAGGTCTCCGCGGCGATGGTCTCCGAACCATGGAACGTGATGACGATGACCGGGATATCGACCCCCTGCTCGTTGAGCGCCGCCAGGACCTCCATGCCTGACATCCTGGGCATCTCCAGATCGAGGATGATCAGATCGGGCCTTTCCTCCAGTGCCAGCGCCAACCCGCCTTCACCGTCCAAGGCAGCCAGCACCTGGTAGCCGTTGGGGAGCAGCACATAATCCGACAGAAAATCGATCACTCCCTGAGCGTCGTCGACCACCAAGACTCTCTCGGTTACCATGGCCTCCTCTCGTGCGCTCACTGCCCGGCCCGGCCATACCCCTTGCCAACGATGGCCTGGCCCGCAGGACTGAGGGCGAACTCCACGAACGCCTTCACTTCCTCGTCGGCATCTTCTGAAGTCGCGAGGACAAAAGGTCGGATCAGCGGGTAGGTCCCCTGCTCTATGGCCTCTCGCTCAGGTGCAACGTCGTCGACGCACAGCGCTCGAACGCCGTCGGGGATCCCAACCGGCGACCCGTAGCCGACGGCCAGTGGGTCTTGGGCGATGAAACGCCCCAAGGCCCCTTCGTCCGGAACGACGATGGCCATGAGGGTGACGCTATCCTCTCGCATCAGTGCACTCTCGAAAGCGTCCCTGGTCCCGGAGCCATCCTCGCGACTGATCACCTGAATCTCGGCCTCGTCACCCCCTACCTCGGACCACAGCAGCGTTCGGCCGCTGAACACGTCTCGCACCTGCGTCAAAGTCAGCGAGCGCACCGGGTTCTCATCGTTGACCAGAATGGCCAGGGCATCGTAGCCGATGACCGTGCTGTCCACCCCTTCTTTCTCGTCCTCCGTAAGGTCGCGCGACACCAGAGCGATGTCTGTTGCTCCTTCCCCCAGCGCGTCCAGCCCCAGTCGCGTGCCCCTGGCCTCGATGTGGATGCTCACGTAGTCGTGCCGGATGGTATAGGCCTCGGACAATTCCTCTAGCAACGGTTGCATTGAGGTAGACCCGGCCATCTCCAGGCGGACAGGAGGATGTGGTTCGACGGTGGCAGCGCACCCTCCCACGGAGCAGAGCACGACGATCAAAAGGACAGACCACGCCTTCCGCCGTCCACCACCCTGGCGCAGCATCACGCTCTTCCCCATCTCTCTTTTTTTAGAAAACAGGGCCGTCGCTTGCCCTGCTAGTGCATTGCCAGGACAGCCAGGAAGATGCTGAGCAACCCTACAGCCCAGCAGTATACGGCGAAAGGGTACAAGCTCCGGGCTCGCAGATAACCAATGAGGAATCTGATGCTGAGGAAGCCGCTGATCGCCGCCGAGGCGAAGCCCATCAGGAGGGGTAACGGCGATTCGATCACCCATGACGTCCCCAGGAGGTCCTTCAACTCGAACAGCCCCGCGGCGAAGATGATGGGAACACTCAACAGAAAGGAGAAGCGGGCCGCCTCCTCCCTCCGCAGTTCGCGCCACAGACCAGCGCTGATGGTAGCGCCCGAGCGAGATATGCCCGGCGCGATGGCGATAGCTTGTCCCAGGCCCACGACGAGAGCATCCCACCAGCCCAGGTCCAGCATATCCCGGCTTCTTCGACTCCGCCTCTCGCTCACAAACAGCAGCGTTCCGGTGCCCAGGAGCAGAATACCGACCCACACAGGGGCGTCGAACAGCGCCTCGATGAAGCCTTTCACGGCCACGCCCAGCACCGCAGCGGGCACTGTGGCGAATACGATCAGCCACGGCATTCGTCGGCGAGGCAAACCAGCCAGCGAGCGCTCCTTGATGCTCTTCACTCCCTCCACCAGCAGGTCCCAAAGATCTCGCCAGAAAAACGTCACCACTGCGACCAGCGTGCCCAGGTGCAGCGTGGCATCGAAGGCCAGGCCGGGATTCTGCCAATGCAGCAACCAGGGCACCAGCACCAGGTGCCCCGAGCTGCTGATGGGCAGGAACTCAGTGGCACCTTGCACGATGCCGAGGATCAGCGCTTGCAAGACACTAGTCATCAGACGCTACCTCCGAAACTCCCAGCCTGCTCATCCACGCCCGGCGATCGCGCCTGCCTGCTCCGTAGTCCGCAACCTGGTACCCGGCCAGGAATTCCGCCCTTAGCTCCGGGAACCGGCCCTCTCTCACCGCCTCGCGTACCTCAGCCATGAGAGTGAGCATGAAGTGCAGGTTATGTAGAGTCGCCAGGTGCAAGCCCAGTATCTCCTTGGCGATGACCAGGTGACGCAGGTAGGCGCGAGAGAAGTTGCGGCAGCAGTAGCAGGCGCATTCCTCCATCACGGGCGAGGGATCGTCTCTGTGCAGCGCGTTCCGGATGTTCAACCGGCCCTCACGGGTGAAGAACGTGCCGTTCCGCGCCACACGCGTAGGCAATGCGCAGTCGAAAATGTCTATGCCCCTGGCTACGCCTTCGAAGATGTCCTCCGGACTCCCCACGCCCAACAGATGCCGGGGCTTGTCCTCCGGCAGCAAGGGAATGGTGACCTCCAGCATGTCGTGCATCAGTCCCTTGGGCTCGCCCACGCTGAGGCCACCAATGGCATACCCCGGGAAGTCCAGAGAGACCAGATACCGGGCGCTCTCCGTTCGGAGATCTGCGAAGGTCCCCCCCTGCACCACGCCCAGCATCATCTGATCGTCTCGTGTGTGGGCCTTCAGGCAGCGCTCTGCCCACGGGTGCGTGCGCTCCAGCGCCAGGGCGTTGTGATCGTGGTCGCTCGGGTAGGGAGGGCAGACATCCAGCGCCACGATGATATCCGCCCCCAGTTGTTCTTGGACGGCGATACTCTTCTCCGGGGTCAGGCGGTGCTCAGTCCCATCGATGTGCGAGCGAAAGGTCACACCATCGTTATCGATCTCGCGGAGGTGACCCATACTGAAGACCTGGAACCCTCCACTGTCGGTGAGAATCGGTCCCCCCCAGCGCATGAAGCGGTGCAGGCCGCCCAGCCTGGCGATGATGTCGGCACCTGGGCGGAGGTGGAGATGGTAGGTGTTGGCCACAAGCAGTGAGACTCCCACCTCCTCCAGGTCCCGCGGTGTCAGGGTCTTCACGGTGGCCTGCGTGCCCACCGGGCAGAACACCGGGGTGGGCACATCTCCGTGAGGGGTATGCAGCACGCCCACCCGAGCCCACGTATGAGGGCATTTTTCCGTCAGCTCGAAGCCGAAGGTCACGGTCGTGCTCCTCCGTCGGCGATTATAGGTCAACCAGGCAGCCAGGTCCAATCACGCGATGGGGCTTCTGTCTCAGTCGCTGGGCGGTGGATCCGAGCTACAGCGTGGCCAGAGGCACCGCCACTCCGCCTTCTGGGCCATGGTGGCCTCTGTGCCCACCAAGGCTGGCCTAGCCAGGCCCGACCGGAACACCGAAGGCTGCCAGCGCGTTGGAGCCCCAGACCTTGGCTTTCTGAGACGCGGTGAGGTGAGCCAGGCGGACGCGGGCCATCTCGAACTCCTGGTCGTAGACCGGGCTTCCGCTAGCGAAGAGGACTCGTTCCTCTCCCACCTCGGTCACGATCTCCTCCAGGAAGTCCTCGCGGTACGTGCCCGCCGTATCGATGATCACGTTGGGGCAGGCTTCGAGCATGCGCCTCGTTTCAGGGAGGAGCATCCCGCAGATGTTGATCTGCCCCCCGTTGCCCGCCACGGACTGCACCTGGGAGAAGCGGCGCGCCAGATCCCAGACCTGTGTGGGATGGGACACCCTCACGTGCCCGGCGTTCACCACCACCGGTCGGCCGTGGCCTCCGGCCTCCTGCACCAGCGGCACCACCAGGTCGTCGTTGACCTGAAAGTTCTCCTCCCAGGGATCCAGGTACAGACCGCAGGCTCCCCGTTCTCCCAGTCCCCTGCGCGCCTCGGCCACCGCTGCTTCTCCCTGCCACGGGTCCACCCGGCAGAGGCCCAGGAGACGATCGGGGTGCTGCGCCACGCACTCAGCCACCAGGTCGTTGGCGGGGCCCAGGCGGTACCCGTGTGGTTTGACCGGGGCGAGGACCGCCCTGTCGATCCCCAGACGGTCCATGTTGGAGAGGACCTGGTCGACAGCCCGCCCGTAGCCGAACAGGCACGAGCCCAGGTAGACACGGGAGTCGACGATCATCACGGCTCTCCGCTTCCGGTCACCCGGTCTAGGATTCTCTCTATGCTGCCGTGGAAGACCTGGTCTTCGTCTTCCGCTGAGAGCCCGGCCAGCCTCACCTTGTGCACCTCGATACTCGGATCGCAGCCCGGCCCATCGCTGGCGTACAGCACCCGTGAGGAACCCACGCGCTCTACCGCTTCCTTGATAGCCTGGGGATAAGGGAGCGCGGACGTGTCCAACACGATATTGGGACAGCGCTCGGCCACGCGTATGGCGTCCCTCCAGTGGAAGTACCCACCCATGTGACCGAGGATGATGGTCGCGGTGGGGCACGCCTCAGCCGCCTGAGCCACCTGGAGCGGAAGCGTCAACTCTTCGTCGCCGCAGTGGAAGAGCACCGGAGCATGGTATCGAGTCGCCAGCTCGATCATCTGCAGCGTCTCTGCCTCCGCCGGGTGACAGAGGCTGCCCACGGGATGCAGCTTCAACCCTTTGAAGCCGTACTCCTCCATCGCTTGCTGAAACAGACGATGGGCCTCAGCACCGCGACCCGGGTGCACCCTCGCGTAGCCGATCAGCCGATCCGGGTACCTCTCCACAGCTTGGGCGATGTACTCGATCGCTCCTTCCTCGTCGGGCGCTTCCCCGTAGGTCATGATGATGCTCTTGCCGATCCCCGCTTCGTCCATCAGCCGGACGATCGTCTCCGGGGGGTCGTACCACCCTATCCTATCGACATGGGTGTGCGAATCGATGATCATCGGAGCAAACGCCCTTCAGCTACGCAGGTGATGGTCAGAGCAGAGTAGGCATGTACGACACCAGCGCCCTGACCGTCGCGGGATGCCACAACAGATTGTGCCCGAGCCCGGTCAATTGCGCAACCGGCCACGCGCATCCAGCCTGTTGCAGGCAGGCTATGAGCCCTCTGCGAGCGATCCAATCACGCTGTCCCACCAGCACCAACCCCTTCACGCCTGCCAGGTCGGCCCTGAATGGACCTTCCTGTGCCAGTCCCTTGAGCACCGACGCCATCCCCAGCAGGTCCCAGACCCTCCCGCTGGAGAAACGCCACAGGCTGAGTAGGGAGCGCACGAGCAGATCAAGACCTTGACCCGCGACCCGGCAGCCCAGCCTCAGCCCTGGACTATCGGCCAGGGCCCTCACCGGGGAAATGGACACCACGGAAAGGCCGGGCCTCTGCTCCTCTGGCCCGGAGTTGGCGGCGAGTCTGTGCCTGGCGAACTCCCACAGCGCAGCAGCCCCCACCGAGTGACCGATAGCCACAATCCGGCCACAGTCATACAGCCCCAGGTAGCGCAGGACGTAGTGTAACTGGCAGGAGTAGTGGTCGGGGGTGAGGCCCAATTCACGAGTGCTGGCCTCCATGGTCCCGCCGTCCCGGCCCAGACCAGCCACCACCAGGCCGATGGCCTCTTTTCCCAGGTTCTCAACTGCACGCAGCACGGTGGAGACCAGGCCTTTCTGCGCTCCAGCCGTCGAACTCTCGATGCCCCACGACCTCCTGCTGCCGCCAAAACCATGCAGGAAGGCGACGACCACCCGGCCCGGATGCCCGCCTTGGCCGGTACCTGCCTCGAACTGATCGGGCAATACCAGGGTCACAGGTGACCTACTGAGTCCAGTCTTCTTCTGGAACTTCTCCAGTTCAGCATGGTCGAGCACGTCGGTCACATCAAAATCGAGGAGGGTCCGCTTTCCCTCGACCCTCCTCGACCTCGAGAACTCTGCCACAAGATTGAGTCGTGCTTCGTTTGTCAACTGCCGATCAGGCACCTCCCTTTGTTGTCCGACCCACCGGGATGCCGACCGATGTGTCGGCGAGACAAGAAAACGCGAAGACCTCAGCCGGTCCCCGCATCAATGCTGCCGCCCCTCACCAGAGGCGACCGCATATGTCCCTAGAGCTTGACAAAGGTTACTACGTCGCTTACTATGCTCTATGTGCCACAGGTGGCGCAATTGGTTGAGGCGCAGCCGGAGCAGCCGCCTCCACCCAAGGAGCGACTGGTCTCGCCTCCCTCTCCGCCTTTGCTCACGGCGCAGCACAGGGAGACGGCCCGGCGGGTGTGAGAACCGCTGCATTCCGCACAGGCGACGGGTTCGTCGGCCTGGCTGAAGGTGCGCAGCACCTCGAACCTGCATCCACAACCGTCGCAATAGTACTCGTAGAGCGGCATATCATGCTCCTGACGATCTACAACCGTTGGTCACCCCTTAGTTTACCACACCATCGGCTCCTCGTCAAATAGTGGTAGAAGCCCCTGGCGAAAGGAGAGTCCCTTGAACGAACTGGCCTCTCGCGCGCTGAATCTAGCGCAGACGCTGGGCGCCACCTACGCCGACATCCGCGTCGTGCACACAGAGCACCAGAGCATCGTCGTCAAGAACGGCACGGTGGAAGCCATCTCTCTGAGCACCAACCAGGGTTTCGGCGTGCGGGTGATCGCCGATGGTGTCTGGGGTTTCGCCTCCAGCTCCCGGCTCGACAGAAACACCGTCGACCAGATCACGGCGCTGGCTATCGAGATCGCCAGGGCCAGCGCTCTGGTCAGAGGGAGTAACATAGACCTGGGTCCGCCGGAGGTGCACGTGGACACCTACCGTACGCCTGTGAAGGTAGACCCCTTCGGGGCGCCCCTGGACCAGAAGGTCGACCTCCTGTTGGCCTGTGACGAAGCTATGCGCAGGAGTGAGGGGGTCAAAGTGGCGGAGGGCAACATGCTGTTCTTGCGCAAGACCCAGCTCTTCGCCAGCTCGGAAGGGAGCGTCATCGAGCAGGAGATCGTGGAAACGGGCGCTGGCCTGCAAGCGACGGCGGTAGGTAAGGACGAGGTCCAGCAGCGCTCGTACCCCAACAGCTTCGGGCGTAACCAGGGGACGGCGGGCTACGAGTTCATCGAAAAATGTGACCTGCTGGGCAACGCGGAGCGGTTGGGAGAGGAAGCGGTGGCCCTCCTTTCTGCCCGCCAGTGCCCCAGCGGGGTGACCACGCTCATCCTGGGTCCCACCCAACTGGCCCTCCAGGTCCACGAATCATGCGGACACCCCACCGAGCTGGATCGGGCCCTGGGGACCGAGGCCAGCTACGCGGGCACCAGTTTTCTCACCCCCGACAAACTGGGGACCTTCCGCTATGGTTCAGAAGTGGTGAACATCACGGCGGACGCCACCGTGAAGGGCGGCCTGGGCACCTTCGGCTACGACGACGAGGGTGTCCCTGCCCAGCGCTCCCCTCTGGTGCAGGACGGGATCTTCGTCGGGTACCTCACCTCCAGGGAAACCGCCAGTCGCCTGGGCCAGCACAGCAACGGCGCCATGCGAGCCGATGGCTGGGGCAACATCCCCCTCATCCGCATGACCAACATCAATCTGGAGCCCGGCGACTGGGAGCTGGAGGATCTGATCGCCGACACCGACGACGGTATCTACATGGAGATGAACAAGAGCTGGAGCATAGATGACAAGCGCCTCAACTTCCAGTTCGGAACGGAGATCGCCTACGAGATCAAGAAGGGCCAGCGGGGGGAGCTGTTGAAGAACGCCACCTATGCCGGCATGACTCCCCAGTTTTGGGCCTCCTGCGACGCCATCTGCAACGCCAGGTACTGGGACGTATGGGGCACTCCCAACTGCGGCAAAGGGCAACCCTCTCAAGTGGCCCACGTGGGCCACGGAGCCAGCACGGCGCGATTTCGCGACGTCCACGTGGGTGTGATGCGATAGGAACGGGGAAAGGAAGAAACCATGCTGGGTGAGAGCCAGCTCAGAGAGCGCATCGAGCACGCCCTATCCCTCTCCAGGGCCGACCAGATGGAGGTGCTCATCCTGGCAGAAGACGAACAACTGACCCGTTTCGCCACCTCTTACATCCATCAGAACGTGGCCCGGCAGGACCTGGAGGTGAGAGTCAGGGTGGTGGTGGGCAAGAAGATAGGCCTCGCCTCCACCAACGATCTCAGCGACGAGGCCCTGGTGCGCGCCGTCGACTCGGCCATGACCGCCGCTCGCTACCAGCAGGACAACCCGGACTTCCTCTCGCTGCCCGAACCGCAGCCCATCAGACAGGTGGATGGGCTCGTGGAAGCCACGATGAGCTGCACGCCTCTCAGCAGAGCGGAGGCGGCGAGGAGCATCTGCCTGCCCGCCAGCGAACAAGGGCTTCAGGCGTCCGGGGCCTTCGCCACCCGTACCGACGAATACGCCATCGGCAACTCCCTGGGCATCTTCGCCTACTACCCCACCACTCTGGCCGATCTCCGGACGGTGATCATGAGCGACGGGGGCTCTGGTTACGCCGCCGCCTGCTCTCTCGACGTGCTGGAGATAGACGCCGAAGCGCTGGGTCGGGAAGCCATCGACAAGGCCCTTCGCAGCCGCAACCCCGCCGACGCGCCGCCAGGCGAGTACACGGTCATCCTGGAGGAGTACGCCGTAGGTGGGCTTCTGGCCTACCTGGGCTACCTGGGCTTCGGCGCCCAGGCCTTCCAGGAGGGGCAGAGCTTCATGTCGGGCCACGTGGGAGAGAGAGTCGCGGGCGCCAACGTCACCATCTACGACGATGGCCTGGACCCCACCAACCTGCCCATGCCCTTCGATTTCGAGGGTGTCCCCAAACAGCGCGTCGACCTGATCCGCGGCGGAGTGGTGCAGGGACCGGTCTACGACTCGTACACGGCGGGAAAGGAAGAGGGCCGGACCTCCACGGGTCACGCCTTGCCCCAACCCAGCGACATGGGGCCTTTTGCGTGGAACCTGACCATGGCCCCCGGAGCGGCGACGAAACAGGAGTTGCTGGCCTCGACGGCCAAGGGGTTGTGGGTGACCCGGGTGCACTACGTGAGGCCGGTACACCCCTTGAGGACCATCGTCACCGGCATGACCCGCGATGGCACCTTTCTGATCCAGGACGGAGAGATAGTGGGTTCAGTGAAGAACCTGCGCTTCACCGAGAGCCTGCTGGGGGTGCTGGGCCAGGCGGAGGGAATCTCCCGGGAGACGAAGCTGACCCGAGAGTGCTTCATGGAGAACTTCATCGGGGGCATCAGGGTGCCGGCGCTCAAGATCGGGAGCTTCGAGTTCACCAGCGCCACGGAGTTCTAAGTCGCGCTCACTCCTTGGATCGCGCCCCTCCACCAGTACCCTTCGTCCGGCGTTTGGAGCGCGCTGTAGGATACAGCCGCTTGGCCATGGGGTCCATCACGGCCATGAGCATGGCATGAGGGATGCTAGGATGCCATTACCGGTTTTCGAGGTCCTTCCATTGGAGGCCCAACGCTCCGGCCTGGGGGTCGAAGTCTGACTCCACCCAGGCCTCCTGCCCATCCTCCGTCCGGGCAACCAGCCCTGGCTGAAGCTGTTCCGTCAGCTCCTGCTGCCATTCCCTCATCTCTCCAACCCACCTCCCGGCCGCACGACCTCCCTGTCAGGAGATTTCACCGACCCAGGCGCCAGCGCCAGATCCTTTTCGAGCAACTCCCCAATCGCACCGACCCCTCCAGTCCGCCTATGGTCGAGATCAGGCGCATGCGTTTGCGGGGCCAGCCAATTCTGCCCAATGGAACCCGCTGCCCGCCGAGCCATCCCAAGGCCGGGGACGGTCAATCCCTCGAGACTTGCCCGAGAGCCGTCTTCGGTTAATCCTCAAAACGCAGCTTCAGGTCCGTGACTGCCGGGTCGCCCCGCGTTGCCGCGTTTGCAGTCAAGACGTACAGTCCGCTAGCTGTTCTGTAGGCCAGCCGCATCGCATCGTCGTGCGGAACCGAGAACGCAATGTCCACGTTGACTTGAGCATCCACGAACACTCCGACCAGAACGTCGAAGTTGCCGGCGCGGAACCCGCTCAACCGCGTTGTCCTGTGGGCCTCCAACCCGCTGCCACTTCCGCTCTCAGTCATGCGCCCCTTGATCTCGTACCGCCGTCCGTCGGCGTCCTTCGCGTCGAACGAACTATTCGGCGGCTGGCGCTCCAAACCGAGCACCTCAGAGACAAGCCACTCAATGTATTCGCCCAACGGGTTACGCGTTCGGGAGATGCCCATTTCCCTCAAGCTGAGTGTGGCCCGTGCATGAAGTGCTACGAGCGCCCGAGCGCCAGCCAAGAGTTGCTTGTCCATCTTCTCCCCTTTCTTGTGTCCGCGTCATCACCGAGCGTTTCAGTCAACTGCGCCGGGCCTATCGTGATCATCCTGGAGACCTTCATGCAGAACCTCATCGGGCCATCAGCGTCCCAGCACTGAGGCTGTGCACGCCCCTGTTCACCATCGCTGCGCGCTACTAGTCAGTATACCCCCAGCTCCCGCAAGCGTTCGTCGGAGATGCCAAAGTGGTGCCCCAGTTCGTGCGTCACCACCTGCCGCACTTTGCGACGCATCTCCTCCGCACCCCGACAGCAACGCTCGATGGGTCCCTGATAGATGGTGATCTTGTCGGGCAGCACCATTCCATAGTTGGTGGTGCGTTCTGTTAATGGTGTGCCCTGGTACAGGCCGAGAAGCGTGCCACCAGGAGGCAGGCCCATGTGCCTCACCTCCTCGCGGGTCGGCCAGGGCCTGATGACCACGTCCACGTTGTCCAGCTTCGCTTGAAACTCCAATGGCAGACTATCCAGAGCCTCCGCCACCAGCTTCTCGAACCGTAACCTGTCCACGCCTCACCCCTTGATCATCCGTCCAGGCTGGCACTTGCGGCAGAAGTTGGTGAGCCTGTTCCGGGCCGTGATCTCCGAGATGGGGGCCCCACACCGGGGGCACGGCTCTCCACCCTTGCCGTGCACCTTCAGGAAATCCCTGATCTCGACATCGATGTCGCCTCCCACACGCTCTCGGAGCACCAGGATGGCCTCCAGCAGCACCCTGCGCATGGCGTCGAAGAGAGACTCCATCTCCCCGGCAGAGAGGCTCGGCCGTTTGCGGAAGGGGTACAGTCCGGCCTCGAACAGGATCTCATCGGCATAGGCGTTGCCGATCCCGGCCAGGACCGCCTGATTGGTGAGCAAGCCCTTGATCTCCCCGTGCCGCGTGCGCAGCCTCTCGCGGAAGACCTCCAGCGTGAGCTCGGGGTCCAGCGGTTCAGGCCCCTGCCCGGCGAAGCGGGGCACCAGTTTTTCGTCAGGGGTCAGGTACACCTTACCCATGGACTTGGAGTCCACGTAGCGGAGTTCCCTTCCGCTCGACAGGTGCAGGATGAGCACTGTCTTGGCCGCGCGCCTCTTGTCCGGCTGACAGTAGTCCAGGCGACCGGCGAACATGGGGTTGATGACTATCATCTGGCCGCTCCCCAGGTCGAACAGGAGGAACTTGCCCCTTCTGCGCACGCCAGTGAAACCCTGACCCTCTAGAACGGAGACCGCATCGTCGGAGAGAAAGTTGCGCACCACCAGAGGCCGCAATACTTCCGCGCGCTCGATCCGCTGCCCGGGCAGCACGCGCTTCAGGTATTCACAGATCACTTCGAGGTCCGGAAGCTCAGGCACCCGTGTCTCTCCTGCTGCAGAAGGCCTCAGCGAGTTCTCGCGGCAACCGCCGCACCCGCCCTTCGCGGTCGGTACAGAAATGCCTGGTATGCCCGGTCACCAGAAGCTGACCGGTTCCTTCCATCAACACCTCGTAATACATGGTCACGCTGCGGCTGCGGACTTCCGCCACCGAAGTCCTGATCACGACCACGTCGTCGTAGCGAGCCGGAGTCAGGAATCGGGCGTCCACCTCGGTCACCGGCAGGTACAGGCCCTGCTCCTCGAACTCCCGGTAGTTGCCCCCCCTCTGCCTCAGGAACTCACCACGGCCCACTTCGAACCACACGATGTAGTTGGTGTGGTACACGATGCCCATGGCGTCGGTCTCGGCATAGCGCACCCTCAGAGTCGTCTCGATCACGTCTTTCTCACCCATGAGTTCTTTCCTCAGTGCACTCGCTGATTCTCATCAACATGATACCATGACGCCGACCCTCAATCAACCTCGCAACCAGCGGCAGGCTGAACTGCGCTACTGGGCCCAGCTTTCCTCACGTAGTACCAACCAACCATTGATTCCTCGGGCCAAACGGGCTAGAGTAGACATGTTCACCATGGTGGTGGGGCCGATTCCGGCCGAGTAACAAGTATGCTGCTCATCTCCGCCGCCGCGCAGTCCCGTGGGAGTCGTGGGAGACCGCCCCGCATGTACAAACCATCGCCCCTACAGTTCACTCTGACCAGCCTCGTGCTAGCCCTCACCCTGTGCAGTCCCTCACTAACGTTCTCGCAGGACGTCAGCATAGAAGTCAACAAGACGGTGGTGGGCCAGACGACACAATACGTCGGAGCGACGGAGGGCGGGTACTTCAACGTGGACGACCTCACCGATTGCGGCATCAACACCTACCGCATCTGGGTCGGGATGTCCGACGTGGAGTACTGCGACGACGATGACCCCCGCGGCTACGTCTGGGAGTGCGACCGTGCCGGCAACGCACAGTATGGCTTGCCCATCTCCGACACCATCAAGGCCGATCCGGACGTCATCGACTGGGAAAACTGGGATCTGCACATCAACGATCCTGGCTACCGCTGGCGCACCGGCCAGAACCCGGACACAGCGTATGGCGACATGGTAGGAGAGCTGGTCGCCAAGGATATTCTCCCCGTGCTCTGCTTGCGGAACCGGGACGAGTTCGATTGGCCGGGCTGGGCCCCTGACCCTCCGTTCGACGACGCCGCCCTCAGCGAGTGGTGGCAGTACTGCTTTGCCGTCGCCTACTGGTTCAACGTGCGAAATGGCTACGGGGTCACCCACTTCGAGATCCATAACGAGCCCGATCTGTCCAGCCAGGGATGGCACGGCAGCCAGGCTGAGTACGCTGACCTCGTTCGTGTAGCGCGCGACGCCATCACTACCGCCAACGACATGGCCGCGGTAGACACGGTGATTCTGGCGCCAGTGGAGTCACAGTGTCCTTTCCCGCGCACGTATACCTACTTCTCCGACTTCTTCGAGACGGCGGATAGTCTGATCGACATCGCTGACTTCCATTGGTATCACATGAACGGCACTTACCCGCTGAGCGACCTCCAGGTCGCCATAGAGGGCATCGCCGCGGAGATCGTAGCTCACAATCCCGACGGGCTGGTCGAGCCTCTGTGGGTCAGTGAGTACGGTAACTTCTCTTCGCCCTGCACCTACGACACCCTGGCCGAAGCGATGAGGACCGCTCGCCAGCTTCTCGTGTTCTCCAGAGAAGGGATCCGAGGGGTGAACATCTTCCCTTTCTACGACTGGGGCACCACTTGCGGTCTGGTGACCAGCGACGGCGACAAGACGGAGACCTACTACGCCTACCGCCTGTTGATACGAGCACTCGCTGGTGGCAAAGACCGGTTAGAGTTCCAGTCGGAGGGTGCTAGCGACGAGGTGATGGTCACCAGGGATCTCCAGCACATCTACGTGATCGTCGTCGACGGGGACGGAACGGTAAGCGTCGACCTGTCAGCGTGGGGCGTACCCGACAGCATGGCCATCATTCGGGAGTACAGTGCTGCTCACAAGGACGAAATCACCGGGACCGCCGCCATCTCTGGGGGGCAGTTCTCTTTCACCGCCCCTGCCACCGGCGTCGTGGTAGCCGAAATCCCCTTCACTGTGACCTACTTCCCTCTCATCGCCCAAGGTCGCTGAGCCGGCCGGCGGCTCCCCAGGGCGAAAAGCGCGCTCTACGCCGCGAGGCCAAGGAACTCTTCGACCAGTACCCGGAGGCTATCGGCGGGACCGTCTTCCAAGTCAAACCAGTGTATCGTCTCATCGTCCAGACGGAACCACTTGTACTGCTGCCTCACGAACCGATGTGTCTCGCTCTTGATCTTGCGAAGGGCGGTGGTCAGGTCCACTTCGCCTCGCAGATACATCCCTATCTGGCGGTACCCCAGGCCAGACATGGCCGGAAGATCGAAGCCATACCCCTCAGAGACCAGACGCTGGACCTCGGCCAGCAACCCCCGCTCCATCATCTCGTCCACGCGCTGGTCGATGCGGCGGTACAACTCCTGGCGCTCCCTGGTCAGGCCGACCTTGAGGATACGATAGGGCGGTTTCTGCCGTCCTTGCAGTCGAGTGATCGGTTTGCCCGCTTGCTCGTACACTTCCAATGCTCTAACGACACGACGCACGTTTTCAGGGTCTATCTTCGCCGCTGCCGCCGGGTCCACCTCCGTTAGCCTGGCGTGCAGCGCCGCAGCGCCCTCTCTCGCCGCCTCCTCGAGAAGCTCCTGGCGCAGTTGTGGGTCCGGCTCGACGCGGGGGATCACAAAGCCCTCCAGGACAGCCTTGATGTACAACCCGGTGCCTCCTACGACGAAGGGCACCTTGTTTCTGCTCAGCACGTCGTCGATGGCCAGGTACGCCGCCTCCTGGTACTGGGCGAGCGTGAACTCCTCGTCGGGAGCGACCACGTCCAGCAGGTGGTGACGCACAGCCCTGCGCTGCTCCTCGGTGGGCTTGTCCGTTCCGATGTCCAGGCCCTGGAAGATCTGTCGGGAGTCGGCGGAGACGATCTCGCCCCCCAGCTCCGCACACAGCTCGATGGCTACTCTGGTCTTGCCCACACCCGTGGGTCCCACCACGGCGATCAAGGGAGGCGAGCTGCCCGGCGCCATGTCATCCCTCGACCGCGTTCTTGATCAGGTCGATGTGCTCCACCGCGCCCTGATGCGACATCTGTACGGACACCACGTCGATCCTCCAATCGCCGGTCGACGACCCATGCTCTTGCAAGTACGTCTCCGCGACCTCGATCAGCTTCCGTTGCTTGGCCCTGGTAATGGATTCCACCGCCGAGCCGAATCTCTTGCTGCGCCGCGTGCGCACCTCGACGAACGCAAGGCACTCACCATCCAGGGCCACGATGTCCACCTCACCCACGGCGCAACGGTAGTTCATCTCACAGACCACGTAGCCCTGCTCCTCCAGGTACCTCGAGGCCAGCTCCTCGCCCAGGCGGCCCACTCCAGCCGAGGAGCGCCGGGTGCGCGGCCGCCCTCGCTCTGCACAGCCCTCGTCGCCCATGAGCCTCATGGGGGCGTAGGACAGGCGGTGTATGGGGCAGGGTCCCTGGCGATAGAGTGCTGCGCGGTGCTGGGGGGTGCCGTAGCCCTTGTGCCTGGCGAAGCCATAACCGGGGTACACGCAGTCCAGGGAGACCATCATACCATCTCTCACTACCTTGGCCACGATGGAAGCGGCAGCGATGGAAACACTCCGATCGTCACCCCTGATGATCCCTTCGTGAGGCAGACCACGGTAGATGAGGGGGAAACCGTCTACCAGCAGATAGTCCGGGGTCACTGGCAGGCGGTCGAGGGCCCTGCTCATGGCCAGCCTGGTGGCGGCCACGATGCCTAGCTGATCGACCTGCGGCGCGCTCACCACGCCAACGTCGAACTCGACCTCCAGCCCACAAAGGCGACGATAGAACTCACTGCGGCGCCTGGGAGTAAGCCGTTTCGAATCCCGAATGCCGGCCAGC
This sequence comes from Anaerolineae bacterium, assembly GCA_034411995.1. Taxonomy (GTDB): domain Bacteria; phylum Chloroflexota; class Anaerolineae; order UBA7937; family B3-Chlor; genus JAUVXJ01. Next base: position 138,258 of record DAOUME010000006.1, read on the forward strand.
TCCTCCATCAGGCCCGTCGAGTCCAGCGGAAGCATGGCGGCGCAAGCGACCACCGGCCCGGCCCACGAGCCGCGACCGACTTCGTCAAGACCGACGACGGCCCTGTACCCCTGTCTTCGGAGTGCCAGCTCACGCTCGAGGCTGGGCCCGTTGTCCATGAGCGTCTGGCTCCATACAGCAACAGCCCCGCAGCTCGAGTTGATCCGAAGTCTGCGGGGTCGGAAGGTGAGGGTTGATCCAGCCCGCTGAGCGCTAAATCGTGGCCTTGCCCTCCAAACGCTTCTCCTTCAGCCTGGCGGCCTTGCCCCTGCGGTCGCGGAGGTAGTAGAGCTGTGCCCTGCGCACGTGCGAGTGCCGCAGGACCTCGACCTTGGTGACGCGGGGCGAATGAAGGGGAAAGGTCCTCTCTACACCCACACCGTGGGCCGCGATACGTCGCACGGTGAAGTTGGCGTTCACACCACCCTTGCGCATGCGCATCACTGTTCCCTGGAAGATCTGCGTCCGCTGCTTCCCACCCTCGAAGATCAGGGTGTGAACTCTAACCAGGTCGCCCGGGCGCAGTACGGGCGCGTCTTCCTTGCTCTTCAGTTGTTGCTGCTCGACAGATGCTACCAAATCCACCATCGTGATACACCATCCTCTAGCTTGACACTACCTTATTGTACCATCAACCCTGCTCTCTGACAACTGCGCCCCCGCGCCCCAGGTGGGCCAGAAAGGAGTCAGGCCGTATGCGTCTCGACTGGGTAGACGGCCATACCAGGTGCCACCAAAGACGACACGCTGTTGCACCTGACGACCAAACGAGGCCGGGAGGCTTGAATCAAGCTGTATACAACCGTTACTCGTCCTCCAGGTCCAGGCGCAGATGCAGCTCCTTCAACTGCTCCTCCGATACGCGAGAGGGAGCGTCGAACATCAGGTCGGCGGCCGCGCCGGTCTTGGGAAAGGCCATGACCTCTCTGATACTCTCCTCTCCCGCCAGCATCATCACCAACCGGTCTATTCCCGGGGCTATGCCACCATGCGGTGGCGTGCCGTACTCGAACGCATCCAGCAGGTGGCCGAACTGCGAGCGTACTTGCTCCAGCGGCAAGCCCATGATGGAGAAGATCTTCTCCTGGATGTCCCGACGATGGATCCGGATACTGCCGCCCCCGATCTCCACGCCGTTACAGACCACGTCGTACTGCTGAGCCCGCGCTGCGCCGGGGTCCGTATCCAGCAACGGCAGGTCCTCCTCCGCCGGCGCCGTGAAGGGGTGATGCATGGCGTCCCAGCGGTTCTCCTGCTCCTTCCACTCGAAGAGCGGCATCTCGACCACCCAGACGAAGGCCAGGAGGTCCGGGTCGCGCAGCTCCAGCCGATCCCCCATCTCCAGCCGCAACTGCCCCAGCGCCTCCGCCACTACGCCTGGCTGGCCCGCGACGATCAGGATGAGGTCTCCCCTCCCCGCGCCGAGTCTCTTCGTGATGGCCTCCAGGAGCTCAGGGGACAGATACTTGGCCACGCTGGAGCGGATCCCCTCCGCGGTCAAGGCCACGGAGATCAAGCCTTGAGCGCCGTGCTCCTTGACGAAGGCCCCCAGGTCGTCGAGCTGCTTACGCGTGTAGCTGGCACAGCCAGGCACCCTGATCGCCTTCACCTGCCCTCCCGCGGCCACGGTGGACGAGAAGACCTGGAATGGGCTGTCCGCCACCAGGTCGGAGAGGTCGACGAGCAGCATCTCGAAGCGCATGTCCGGCTTGTCGCTGCCATACCTGTCCATCGCCTCCTGGTAGGTGATCCGGCGGAACGGCTTGAACATCAGGCGCTTGGTCGATACCTCTTCTATCAGGGCGGTGAACAGCTCTTCGGTCAACTGAAGCACGTCGTCCTGGTCCACAAAGGACATCTCCAAGTCTAGCTGAGTGAACTCGGGCTGGCGATCGGCCCTCTGGTCCTCGTCCCGGAAGCAGCGCGCGATCTGATAGTACCTGTCCATGCCCGCCACCATCAACAACTGCTTGAGCTGCTGCGGCGACTGAGGCAAGGCGTAGAAGCAGCCAGGATGGATCCTGCTGGGCACGAGATAGTCTCGAGCGCCCTCAGGCGTGCTCTTGATGAGAATGGGCGTCTCCACCTCCACGAAGCCCCTCTCATCGAGGAAGTGGCGGATGAAGCTCACGATCCTGTGCCTGAACATGAGCCTGCTCTGCATCTCGGCCCGGCGGAGATCCAGATACCGGTAGCGAAGTCGGAGCGATTCGTCGGTGGGCGCCTCCTCGTTGATGGGGAATGGGGGCGTGCGTGCTTCGTTGAGGATCTCTATACCGTCAGCCACGACCTCCACCTCGCCGGTGCTCATCTCCGGGTTTTCCTGGCCAGCCGGGCGACGGGACACCTCACCGGTGACCTTCACCACGTACTCGTTCCGTACGCGCGAGGCAACGTCATGGGCCTTCTCGGACACCGAGGGATCGAAGACCACCTGGACTATACCCCACCGGTCCCGCAGGTCGATGAAGATCAGTCCGCCGTGGTCACGACGACGGTGCACCCAACCCGCCAGGGTCACCGCCCGACCCACGTGCTCGACTCGTAGCTCTCCACAGGTGTGACTTCTCAGCACGCCTCTGTCTCCTTCGTCAGTATTCCGCCAGATCAGAAAAGGCTGTTCCCGTTGATCGTCAAGTCGAACCTGCAGCCCAGGAAGACAGCGGCACGGCGGCTCATGAGCATCCGGGACATGAAGATCTCGAAGTACTCCGCCACCTGAGAGACCCCGGTATCGATGTCCAGCTCCAGGGTGATGGTCTTCTCGTCCCCGTCGACGCGCAGAAAGGAGCGTTCCACGGCGAAATTGACGCGATCGTGAATGTCGAAGGCCAGTGTGTCCGGGTTCTGCACGCGGGAGCGGTGCACGTCGGACTTGTCGCCCAGGATGACCGCCGCCGATACGTCGCTCACGGGCTCGCCCCGTTCCTCCTCGTGATTGCCGATCGCTCCCATGATCAGCGCCACTTCGTCGAAATCCATGCCCATCCGCAGCAGGATATCTCGAGCGATGAGGGCACCCGCCCAGTCGTGTTCATCACGGTAGATCACGTTCCCGATATCGTGGAGATATCCCCCCATCTCGGCCAGCTCGGTCCTCCGCTCAGGGAAACCCAACCGCAGCAACACGTTGGCCGCAATACTGCCCACCAATCGAGCATGACGCTGGCCATGCTCGGTGTAGCCAAGGATATCCATCTGCTCGTTTCCACGCGTGAGGTAGGCCTGGACCTCCGGGTCCTGCTCCAGCATGCCAACGGTGACCAGCGAGAGACCAACCCTCTCCCCACGGTCTCCGCCGTCTTTCCGCTCAAGGTCCTCCGCCTTCTGCATGATCATCCCCCACGTTTGGGCATACCGCGGGCCCGCGCAGACTACCGCTGCTTACTCTCACGCTGTGTGGGCGGAGCCTTTCTGATCTCCGCTTATGTCAAACCAACCCGGCTGCTCATCGCCGCCGATAATTCGTTATGTCTTCTGCTGCCCTGTCCAGACGGATGATGCCGTCTTTGATGGTATATGCCGAACCGCACTCCTGGCAGCCCAGTCTCGTGTCGCTCCACGACCAGGCCCGGCCCCGGCATCGCGGGCACCGCACCACGTCCTCCGGCGCCGCTGCGCCCTCCCTCGGCAACGGGGCGCCCTCCTTCCTGGCCCACACCAGATCGTAGTACGTCTGCCATTGCTCTAGCTCCACGGAGACGAAGGATAGCTCACCCAGCAGCTCCCGCAGCCGACCTGTGGAGAAAGCCCGCCCCGGCATCAGGAAGGCATCCAGACCCCTGCGATTGCTGGCCAGCAGCGTGCCCCCAGCCCTCAGGACCCTGGCCATCTCTTCCAGGGCTCGCGCGGGCCGAGGCATGAACTCCAGCGCCTCCAGACAGACCACAGCCTCGAAGCTGTCCTGCGCAAAGGGCAAGTCCATAGCATCGTCGCACAGCCAGCATACCCGGTCTCCGTACCGGGCCGTCTTGCGCGCTGCCTCGCGGAGCATCCCCATGGACAGGTCCAGGCCCACAATGCTACCCTCGAACTCCAGGCTGCGCAACAGGCTCACAGGTAAGCGGGCCGTCCCTGTCGCCACGTCGAGCACCAGCGGCCTCCTGTGGCCGCGCAGCCTTCTGATCAGAGGTAACGCCAGGCGAGAGGCGTCATCCACCGCATCGAACTGCTTGATCTCGTCGTAGCTGGTGGCCCCCCGATCGTAGAGAAAGGTCACCGCCCGCGACCCCAGGTAGGCACCCTCGGTCAAGACCACGAGCCAGTAAAAGACCCCAGCAGCGGCCACCACGACCAGCAGCAGCAGCGGTACCGCCGTCATCCCGCCAGGGCCACCGCAGCCAGCAGCATCCCCAGCATGGTGAAGACCTGCACCCGTTGCAAGTACAACACCCCTTCGTCAGCTTCCAGCAGCGCCGGTTGCAGGATCACCTGCGGCAGTAGCAGGAGGGCAACGCCTCCTGCCAGCAACGGCTGCCTGACCAGAATCAGCGAGGCTACCACCGCCACCTGGGCGATGACCAGGAGGTTAGCGCCCGTGGGCAAGCCCCGACCTCCCACCAGCCCGTAGGCGTGAAAGGTCAGAGCATAGCCAGCCGCCCACACCAGCGCCTGAGCCAGAGGCACGAGCTCGCTGCTGGCCAGGTCCAGGGTCCCCAGGGCAGCCCAGCCTATCAACCACGGCAGCCCTGCCAGGTAGCAGCTCTCCAGAGCTGCCGACAGGGCCCCCTCCCTGGAGATGAGCGCCTGCCGCCACACGCCGACCGCCAAAGCTCCCATCGTGAGCAAGAGCGCCGCCCCGCCCAGGGCGGCAGCGATGACCACGGCCAGCAGTACGAGAAACCACAGCCCCAGGACGGAGGTTCCCGCCCTGGCCCAGACCTGGGCGCGCCAGTGCCCTGGCCTGCCCCTCACATACTCCAGGAAGGCACGCACACGCGACTCTCGACGCTGGCGGCGCCACCTTCCTATGGCCTTGCCAAGCCAGGGACGCCGACCACCGCTGGCCAGACCCCACACGCTTCCCAGGATCGCATCGGCCAGAATCACAGCCAGGAGCAGCGAGACCAGGCTCCGCCAATCCAGGGCCAGTCGGCCAGACGCCACGGCCCCGCACAGCACCGCCCAGGCCGGGCCCAGCCTCACCCTCGATCCGGCGTCCCTTACGCTCAGCGAGAAGACTCGCCCTTCCACCAACTGCGAACCTCGCCTCTCCAGACTCACCTCTGCGTTCGACCTGCGCTACTCGAAACATCATTATAACACAAAGAAGGCCGCTGCCCAAAGCCCGGCCGTGACAGAAAGACCTTCTCCAGGCCCAGGTGGACGCGCCCCAACGAAGTCCAGGGCTCTCGCCCTGAGGGTAGCACGCCATCACTGCCAGCCTTCCTCCCTCAGGGCGGCGAGGCTGTCAGTGGCCACCAGGCGCTACATGTCAAACCCCTGGCGAAGTCGCAGCGAGGCTTGCCCGAAGGCCTCCAGAATGCTAAAATGCCCTCTATGAGCCTCCAGAATCTCGGTCGCAGCTTCGTACGGCCCGCACGAGCCGCCTGGCTGGTCATCTTTGCCCTGTTCCTGGTGGCCCTTCTCCTCAGGGTCTGGGGAGCCCGGTTCGGCCTCCCTGAATACGTCTACCACCCTGACGAACACGCCATCGTGGACAGAGCTGCGGCTATCCTGCGCACGGGCGACTACAGCCCCCACTGGTTCAACTACCCCTCGGTCTACATCTACCTCCAGGCCTTGAGCTACATCCCTTATTTCCTCATCTCGGCAGCGAGGGGCTTCGGCAATACCATCCCCGACCCGGCACCTCATGGCTTCTACTTCGCCGGGCGGCTGCTGACCGCCTTGCTGGGCGCTCTGACGGTGCCGCTAGTCTACGAGCTGGGCCATCGCTTGTTCGATCGCAGGACCGGGCTGATCGCTTCCACACTGCTCACGTTCTGTCTGCTCCACACCGTGCACTCCCACTACGTGACTACCGACGTGCCCGCAGCTTTCTTCGTCACCCTCTCCCTCCTGTTCTGCTCTCTGCTCCTCCAGAACAGGGAAAGGAGGTACACCCTGCTGGCAGCGCTCTTCGCGGGCCTGGCAGCATCCACCAAGTACCCGGCGGGAGTGACGCTGGTCCCCGTGCTCGTCGTCCCCTGGCTGGCTCGCCGAGAGCGAGACTGGCAAGCCCTCGGTCGCCGGACCGCGCTTAGCCTGGCCGCCTTTGCGGGAGGCTTTCTCCTCGGAACGCCGTATGCCTTCCTGGAGTTGAACACCTTCCTCAGCAGCCTGGCCACGGTCCTGGGCCACTACGCCGCCAGCCAGCCAGGCTTCGAGGGCGGCGGCGCCTGGCTGTGGTACCTCCAGCAAACGCTGAGCAGCGCTGACGTGCTTGCCGTGATACTCGGGCTGCTAGGCCTGGTCTGGGCCGTAGTGAAGCACCGACGAGGGGACCTGCTGCTGCTTTCCTTCGTGCTACCTTACTACCTGCTCATCTCCCTGTGGCGGGTGAGGTTCGAGCGCAACCTGGTGCTGCTGTTGCCCCTGCTGGTGGCGCTGGCCGCCCGTGTCCTGGTAGATGCGCTCTCCTGGCTGGTCGCTCGTCAGCCCCGTGTGCGCAGAGGGGAGATCCCCATCCTGGCTTGCTTGACCGCCCTGATCGTCCTTTTGCCGGGCCGGGCCATCCTGGATTTCGACCGGACGCTCTCCCGGACGGACCGCCGCACGCTGGCTGCGGAGTGGGTGAACGCCAACCTGCCCGCGGGCGCGAAGATCGTGACCGAGGCCTTTTCCATCCCCCTGGATCAGGAGCGGTTCCAAACAACCCAGTTGGTGCGCATCGACAGCGAAGATCTGGAGTGGTACGAGAAAGAGGGCGTAGAGTACGTCATCGTCAGCGACGGCCACTGGCGCACTCTCTTCGAGGATCCGCAGAGGTACGAGCGGGAGATAGCCACCTACGAGCAGATCCTGGACCACTCCACCGTCTTGATGGAGTTCCCCAGTGAGCTGCCCGCATCGCTGAGCAGGGGCTATCCCACTATCCCCATCTACCACTTCCCCGAGGTGCTCGTCCTGGCCTTCGAATCAGGCCACTCCCCTGGGTGAACTAGCGGCAGCTACGCCGACAGGTCGACGCCCCTCAGCCGCAGGCTGTTGCTGACCACGAAGATGGAGCTGAAGGCCATGGCTGCCGCCGCCATCCAGGGCACCAGAACGCCCAGGGCAGCGATGGGGATGCCCGCCGTGTTGTAGGCGAAGGCCCAGAACAGGTTGCCCCTGATGGTGCGCATCGTCTTGCGGCTTAGCTGGATGGCCTGAGGCACGCTGCGCAGGTCACCCCTCATGAGCACGATGTCTCCCACCTCTATGGCCACGTCGGTGCCGGTGCCGATGGCGATGCCGATGTCGGCCTGAGCCAGGGCGGGCGCATCGTTGATCCCGTCGCCCACCATAGCCACCGCGTGCCCCTCTTCCTGGAGTTTCTTCACCTCTTGGGCCTTGTCCTCGGGCAGCACTTCGGCCAGCACCCGGTCGATGCCCACCTGACTCGCGATGGCCTGGGCGGTCCGCAGGTTGTCCCCACTGATCATCACGACTTGAAGACCCATGTCGTGGAGCCGGGACACCGCCTCTGCCGATCCTTCCTTCACCGTGTCGGCCACCGCGATCACGCCTTCCACCTTGCCGTCCAGGGCCAGCAGCATGGTGGTCTTCCCCTCCCCTTGAAGGCGGTCCACCACGGCCTCTGCTCCCGTCAGGTTCACGCCCTGGTTGGCCATCAGCGTGTGGTTGCCCAGCAAGAGGCGCTGCCCGTTCAGCGACACCACGATCCCCTGACCGGCCACCGCCTCGAAGTCCTTGGCCTCCTCCAGCATCAAACTCCTGGCCTCTGCGGCCTCCACGATGGCCTCCCCCAGAGGATGCTCGGAGCCTTTCTCAGCGCTGGCTGCCAGCCGCAGCACCTCATCCTCGGTCAGGGAGCCGTGCACCACAATGTCCGTCACCCGGGGCTGCCCCTCGGTGATGGTGCCCGTCTTGTCCAGGACCACGGTGTCCAGGGAGCCAGCCCTCTCCAGGCTCTCGCCGCTCTTGATCAGAATCCCGCGCTCGGCCCCCTTGCCCGTCCCCACCATGACCGCCGTGGGCGTAGCCAAACCCATGGCACACGGACAGGCGATAACCAGCACCGCTGTCATGTTGATCAGCGACCGCTCAAGCCCGACTCCGCCCACCAGGAACCAGGCCAGGAAAGTGATCAGCGCCGCGCCCACCACCGCCGGGACGAAGACGCTGGCCACCCGGTCGGCCAGGCGCTGCACCGGCGCCTTGCTGCCCTGGGCCTGCTCCACCAGGCGTACGATCTGCGCCAGAACTGTATCCCGGCCCACCTTGGTCGCCCGGAACCTGAAACCCCCGGTCTTGTTGATAGTGGCTCCGATGACCTCGTCGCCCGCTTCCTTCGCCACCGGCAGGCTCTCGCCGGTGATCATGGACTCGTCGACCGAGGAGCGTCCCTCCAGGACCACGCCGTCCACCGGGATCTTCTCCCCAGGGCGGACGACGATCAGGTCGCCAACCTGGACCTCCTCCACGGAGATGTCCATCTCCTGCCCATCGCGGATTACCCTGGCGGTCTTGGCGCGCAATCCCATCAGCCTCTTGATCGCCGCAGACGTCTGCCCCTTCGCCTTGGCCTCCAGGTACTTGCCCAGGATGATCAGGGTGATGATCATCGCCGCCGTCTCGTAGTAGACGTGTCCTCCGATGAGGAACGTTGCGGCCAGGCTGTAGAAGTAGGCGGCCGACGAACCCAGGGCGATGAGCGTATCCATGCCCGCCGTCAGCAGCTTCAGCGACTTCCACATGCCGCGGTAGAACTGCCGACCAACGTAGAACTGCACCGGAGTGGCCAGGGCCAGCAGGACGTACTTGCTCCAGGCAAAACGCGGCAGCAGACCCAGGTCCATGCCCATGGAGAGCACGAAAGTGGGGATGGTGAAGATCAGGCCCACGAAGAGCAAACGCCTCTGTCGCCTGATCTCTTCCTCCCGCGCCACGGCTTCCACGTCTTCAGCCGCCAGTTCGTCTCCGGAGAGGATCACGCCATAGCCGGCGTCCTCCACCGCCTGCCTCAGGTCGTCGAGACTGACGAGAGACGGTACGTACTCCACGCTGGCCTTCTCGGTGGCCAGGTTCACTTCAGCTTTCAGGACGCCCTCTACTTTCTTGAGCGCCCTTTCCACGTTATGCACGCAGTTGGCGCAGGTCATGCCCGTGATGGGCAGGTCTATCCTGGCCGTGGCCACGTCGTATCCCGCCTCACGGATGGAACCGACCAGGCCATCGCCGCCGACCAGGCTGGGGTCGTAGCTGATCACAGCCTTCTCGCTGGCCAGGTTGACCTTGGCCCCTTTCACGCCCTGCGTCTTGCCCAGGCTGCGCTCGATGGTCAAGGCGCAGTTGGCGCAGGTCATGCCGGTGACGGGCAAAACCACCTCTTTTTCCGCCATGTTCACTTCTCCATTGGCCGGGCGCCCACGAATCCGGCTACCGCTAATAGGTACAGCCGGGTCCGCGGGCGACCCCGAGCTCAGTCACACCGAAACCTTCCGCCCTGGCTTCATTTCGCGGGCGGGTAGCCGATCTCCTGGAGCACCTCCTCGACGCGGGGCAGCACAGACTCCGCATTGTATTCCACGGTCACCTGTTTGGCCTCCAGGTCGCCCTTGACGGTTTCCACTCCCGGCACCACCCCCAACTCCCGCTCGATGGTGGCCACACAATGGTGGCACGATATGTTGGGAACACTGTAGGTCTTGCTCGACATCTGTATCCTCCTATGACTCGTCCTCTATCTCCAGCCACCGCAGCACGCCCAGAGACCTCCACGAGGCGCTCGCCAAAGCTACGCGCCGCCTCCGGCCTCGAACAGCTCCAGCAGTTCTCCGATGACCCGCTCTCGCTCCTCTGGCTCTTCGCCGCGGATGGCAGTAGTCACACAAGACTGAAGATGATTCTCCAGAATGATACCGTTCACCTTCTCCAGGGCGCGCTGCACGGCGATCCCTTGCTTGATCACGTCGATGCAGTACGCGTCTTCCTGCACCATGCGCTCTATGCCGCGCACGTGCCCCTCGACGCTCCTCAGGCGGTTGATGACCTGCTTCTTCTTGACCGAGTCCATTCCTCCCCTCCGTCTCCCCCCTCCCCCTGGGGGTGGGGCTGTACCCTTAGTATACCACCGCCTCACCCTCCTGTCAAGCTTGACAACAGACGATCAAGATGTTAGAATTAGGTTGGGTCCTGACAAGGGACCCTTGGGGGTGCGCAAAGCACCCTCGCCACCTTAACAAGTGGATCGCTTGAGGGCAAGCAAGGGAACCGTCGCTGGGACGTACGTCCCAGAGGAACTTCCCGACTCCCAGCCCCCCGTGGGCGCGGTCACTGGGCGAAACAGTAAGTCCAGGCAGGGGCGACCCTGACGACAACTGCAACAGAGAACGAACCAGCCGGCGGGCAGAGCTCGTGGGTGATGGGTGAAAGGGTGGTGTAAGAGACCACCGGCGTCGTCGGCGACGGCGACGGCCAGGCGAATGTCTGACTGGGAGCAAGGCAGGTGGGGTGGGTTCGTACGCTGGAATCCACTCCTGCCGCAGTGATGGCACCAACAGGGGCAACTCCCCTGGCGGTAGGCATCACCAGGGCCACTGGCCCTGAGACAGATGACGGTTGAAACAGGATCGGGGGTACACCTGCTTGCCAGCTATCCAACCCGGTGCGGTCTATCACGGGGATGAAAGGTTTCGACAGGGAAGGCTGGTCGGGGGTTGCAAGCCGAGGTGCTCCGCCTCGTTAAACAGGGGCAACCCAACAATAAACGGCGAGCAAACACTCGCACTGGCTGCGTAAGCAGCCACGCTCACCCGGCCTCACTCTAGCTGGTCGGGAGCGGGCGTCATAACGCTGGAGTGCGCTAGACCCCACGCCGATAAGGCCTGGCAAAGGGGGCAACCCGGAATCGGCTGGTCGCCGAGGTACTCAGTCGGCAGCAGGACCCTGGAGACGAGGAAAACAAACCGCCGACTAAGCTTGTAGAAGTCCTCGCCCTAATTCTCTGGACGCGGGTTCGATTCCCGCCATCTCCACTCCAAGCATGGCAGTAGTCCAAGGCCGGTGATCGCATCAAGAGGAAGACTGTGACTAGGAAGAAACGTCAGGGCATCGCGTCTCTGCCGAAGATCGTGGCCATCGTCACCTTCACGCTGGTCGCCGCACTCACTGTCGACTTTGGCCGCAAGGCCCTCGACAACTACTACATTCAGCGGCAGGTAGACTGGCTGAAACAACAGGTGGCCATCGAGCGCGACACCCACGATGAGCTACAAGCCGAACTCGACTACACGAGCAGCGACGCCTACGTGGAGGAGATCGCCCGGGAGCGGCTGAAGCTGGTCCAGCCAGGAGAGGCGGCAGTGGTGGTGCTTCCGGAAGAGGGAGACACGCAGGCGGCCTCTGGAGACACGGCGCTCCCGGGAGGCGCAGAAGAAGCGCCCCTGCCCTACTGGCGACAATGGGCCGATCTGCTTCTGGGGGGCGGGGAGTAGCGCCCCAACTTGACTTCCCCTGGGGAATAGTCTATAATAGAACACGGTTGCGCTGCGGGGTAGAGCAGTGGAAGCTCGTCGGGCTCATAACCCGGAGGTCGTTGGTTCGAATCCAACCCCCGCTACCAGTTGTGGGCCGATGACTGTTGGTCGTCGGCCGGAGTTTGTGCCGGCGTAGCTCAGTTGGTAGAGCAGGGGACTCATAAGCCCTGGGTCACTGGTTCGAGTCCGGTCGCCGGCACCAAAGAGGCCTCGATGATCCTCATCGGGGCCTCTTCTGTTCTCCGGTCTCTGATGCCGTAAGGGCGCTCAGGTCCTCGCAGCGATGACAGGGGCTGGCATGCGTGCCGCTCGGCCCACGTTGCGCTCCACCTTCGCCACGCAGCCCGACCGCAGCGAGGATTCCAGTCTCAGTGACCCGGCAATGACTCGAACCTTGAACCAACTGTTTGAGAGTCAGCTGCTCTGCCGAATCGAGCTGGCGGGCCTCCGAGCAATCAGTGTTTGTGTGACCTGTTGCGCCTGCTCCCTATCCCTGTGCGGGGATCCTCTGTTGACCGACGACTCTAGCACGAATTGACGCCGCCGGCGAATGCGCCACTACTTGTCGCTGACCGTTCCCTGGCTCTAGCAGGTGAGGACATAGAGAGGGCACACAAGCTGCACACCCAGTTGACAAACTGCTGTACAGTTGCCGCCCAAAACAGAAAAGGGCCATCCCAAAGGACAGCCCTTCTCCTATCTCGATTGTGTTCAGGCTGCTACTTCTTCGTCCTCCAGCGCAGCGTGGCGTACCCCGCCAGCCCAGCGAGACCGCTGCCCAGGAGCACTAGCGTCGCCGGTTCGGGGACGAACTCCTCGCAGGGCTCGACCTCCAGCGCCCCCCAGGCGACGTAGCCGCAGTCGCCCCCCATCAGTTGAATCTGCACGAGGTTCTCACCCTGCTTGAGGGCCCCCTGAGCAAGGGGGAAGACCAACTGTACCCACACGTCATCCTCCTGCGGAGGTATGGGCCCGATCGAGTGACCATTGATGTACAGCTCGTGCTCCCCGGTCTCAAGGCCATTGATCGCCAGTGTCAGCCCGCCCCCTGAGCATATCTCCTGCTCCACATTGATGTTGAACTCAACGGGCGCATTGTAGTCGTCGGGGCAGATCCATGGAGGATCTGGGTAGCCCATGTCTCCGTCCGACTGGCCCGTGCCATCGTTGTCCTCGTTGTCCTCTGTCGTCACGTAGAGGCCCTCCGCAGCTTTCGGCGGTTCCGGAGCAGGTTGGACAGTTGTCGCCGGTCGGACCTCCTGGGCCCAGGCAGCGCCGACCAGTAACAGCCCTAAGCTCGCACCCAACAACAACCCTCGTAGTCGGTGCCTCTTCATCACCTCTCCCTCCTTTGCATCAGTTGTGCCGACTCGCACCGTGTCCGTCCATACTATAGCAGAATTCCCAATCCGCGTCAATGGGTATCAGACATTCCTGTGCTGCATGGCCGGCGGCGCGTCCGAATGCTGCAATCGACGTGAGGCCTTGCTGGGAGAGTCGACCGTTGCGCAAGCCCCCTGGTACGTTCTTGTGCCCAAGAGCGGGGCCCCTTGTGCCCCTACGGAACGTAGCTTGCGCCGTTTGCACTATTGTGCTGCAATCCGGTGACTTCGCTCCCCTGCGTCATCAGCTTCTTGGCACATGTTACCCCATCCTTCACACTACCCTCGTCCGAGGAGTGCATGGGAAACGGAATCCTGGTCACGCTGGCACCAAGACGCGGATTCACGCTATACCGTCCGGATATACCTGTAGGACAGGGGATGCAAAGGTGATGAGAAAGAGTTGGTCGCGCAGGACAGGCACGAGGCCGGCTTCTGAGATGCCCGCCTGTGGGGGAAAGCCAAAAAGGAGGGGGAGTCATGAGTAACGAGAAGAAGAATGATGACGGCAAGAAATCGGCATGGGCCAAGCTCCTCGAACCCGAGACTCTGAAACAGATAGCCGCTGTGATAGGGGCGATTGCTGGGGTTATCACCGTTGTTGGCACCACCGTGGTCCTGGTGTGCGAAAAAACCTCACTGTGCGAGCCACAGCCGTCGGCATCGGCCGTCTCCCCGACGGCGTCCCCGCCGGCACCGCCAGCTCTCTCCCCGACTGCGTCCCACACCCCGCCACCAGCTCTCTCCCCGACTGCATCCCACACCCCACCGCCAACTGTCTACCCAACCGCCACCTGCGTCCTAAGTGTAGACAGTCAGCTATCCAGCGCATGGGATCGCAGACTTGGCTGTCCGATTTCAGAGCCAAGGATTGTTTGGGCAGCCTGGCAGCCCTTTGAGCGGGGCTACATGCTTTGGCGCACCGACACACGCCGAGTGGCAGTGTTCTACGGCAACCAGACCTGGACAGAGTTTACTGACCAGTGGACGGAGGGAGCACCCATTCCGTCCAGGGGCACACCGCCCCCGGGCTTGTTGGCGCCAATTCGTGGCTTTGGCTACATCTGGGGCACCTACGACAGTGTGTACGACGGGATCGGCTGGGCGCTGGAGCAGGAGAAGCGGTTCTGTGCCAGGACTCAGCTCTTCGAAGCGGGCTTCATTCTTGGAACCAGCACCGGGCTCTCCTGCAAAGACGACGACCGTATTATGACGACGGATTCGTCTTTCCCACCACTCTTGTTCGCCGTCTATGGTGACCACGAGTGGCAGGGACAGTAGAAACAGCCCTCACAGCTCAGGATTCGTCGTCGGGCCCGTGGCGGGCCGGCGGAGGTCAGTTGGTAGAGCAGGGGACTCATAACCCCTGGGTCACTGGTTCGAGTCCGGTCGCGGCACCCAAGGGGGGGGTCAGCTAGCTTTCCACACGACGGCAACCGGCGCCCGCGGCACCCTCCACGCTGCGCCATTCGTTTGCGACGCCGTTCATTGATGGTCGCGGCAACGTCTGCAAGCTCAAAGGGGCCCTGGGGCATTCCGATATCAAGGCTAGGGAGCGATACCTTGACGCCGCCAGCGCTCAGGATGTTGCCGCCGCGCTGGACAGAATGGATTGGGCTCGAGGGAAGGACTGTGTGAGGCTGTGGGCTCTCTGCCCAGCATCGTTGTTCACTCTTCACGAACACTGTGCGCGTACGCCTGCACCGGTAGGTCGTCCATCCGTTTGAGTGCCTTCTCGGCGGCGGCCAGAACCCTTGCCGACAGGTCATCCCACTCTGTGTGCTCCGATGAGACCTTGTGCTCAGAGACGAGTACGCTGGCCTCGTCACTCAGCAAGTCGAGGTCCTTGATTGCCGCGCTTAGCTGCGCATCCCCAACCGCACGGGCGCAGGCGACCACCATGTTCATGGCGTAGGCCAAATCACTAGTCACCTTTTCCAGCTTCTCGCGGCCTATCATTGAGTACGTGGGTTCGGGTTGCAGCGACCCAAGCAGCATTGCAAGATAGTGCTCTATGAAAGCCAGCCTCTCCTGCAAACGTTCCCTCCTGTAGTTCCCGATTCGCTCGTTAGTTTCTCGCTTCCACATGGCCTGAAGACGCCGAAGCTCAAACCAATTGTTGATCACTGACGTGGCAAACGCCGTAAGGACTGCGACAATTAGGCTCAGTGCGACTTGCTCAACGGTCATGGTAATACTCCTCCGCGACAATTGTAGCCGATGTTGCGCTCCGGGGGACAGGACGCTCCACGGGCTCTGGTCTACCATGGTTGGCGAATCGGCCACCGCTCGGACGGGCCCGATTGGCTCACCAACTAAGGCTCCTGCACAATAGGCGGCTTCTGCATACCCACGCTATTGTTGAGGTCTCACGGAATTGGCCATGTTCCATACGTCTAGCACGCTACTAGTCGACTTCTTAGTCAGTCGGTTCACCCGGCCGCGATTGCTCATAGTCCAGGCGTGGTTCTGGCTTGCCAGCGGACAGGGGAGACGCGAGGGAGAAGCGGCGCTGTGTCAGTGTCATGCTTGACCTGGATCCCGAGACCGAACGGGGGTCGTTGGCTTTGCTGGTGCTGGGCCGCGGAAGGCCGACCAGTTAGGAAGGCCCCTCATTCTCCGTTGCCACTTCTTCTGGTCCATGGTACAGTCATCTGGAGGTTCCCAGTCGTTCAGGATTTCCTGACGGCGTTTGACACGTGGGCCGCCTGAGACCTCACGAAGTACGGACGGAAAGTTGGCCAGAGAACGCAAATCATGAGCTGGCTGCATCGAAAGGGGAAGCCAATGGTATGTGAGAAGCTCAGCAACGCGGACTTCCTGGAAACGGCGGCGAGGGAAACAGTCGAGGCGGAGTACCTCGATTCGGTGTGGGAAGCCCCCGAGGACGACCTCACAACGGACAGAGGTATGCGTAGGCATCGTGCCAAAATGAGACGGCGGGACGAATTGAATAGTCTTCTCCCCCACTACTACGTGGAGGTTCACCGCCGAGGCTTGAGCGATGAGTTTAGGGCGGCCCTTCGGGATGAACGAACGGCGCATGAAGCTAGACTGGGCTAGGGGAGAAGAGCATAACAGCAACGCATCGGACGGCCGTGTGTCAGTGGACCTTCTGATTCAGCACGAGGAGGTGACCATGGGAGAAAGCACGCGAACAGGCATTGCTTCGGAGTCTAGTTGGGGGAGCTTCATGGACGAGTTCGAAGGGGACAGCGACAGGGCTGCCGCTATCCTTGGCTTCGCCCTGATTGACGACATACTCACAGGTTATCTATCCAGCTTCCTTGTTGATAACCCCGTCAAGGTCAAGAAGCTGATAGGCACTCATGGACCGCTTTCTAGCTTCTGGTCGAGAAGTCTTGCGGCGTACTGCATGGGTCTGATATCGGCCGATGAATACCATGACCTTGACCTCATGCGAAAGATTCGCAACGAATTCGCACACGACCTGCGCAGCGTCTCCTTCTCCAGCGACTCCGTACGAGGAAAATGCTCCCGGTTCCGGCTAGGAGAGCCAACCCACCAAGTGTTCTCCGAGCTTGGGGTCTCTGTTCCCGCTGACCGTCCCATGGCCCGATATGAGTTCTCGGTCGCCGTTGGCAAGCTGGTCATGGCGCTGCATATGAGGCGCAAGGGGCTGCGCCGTCGAGAGGTCGCCAAAGAGCTGCGAGACGAAGACTCGAGAGGAGATCAGGACGGAGCATGATGTTTAGGACGTGCACCGCGCGACCAAAGGCACCCTGCCCCACCAAGCTGCAGACATCCCGGCACCCACCGCTCGCAAGCGAGCGTGGATCGCGCGCCTTCTCACAGAAGGCCGGCCCCAGCCGTAGCATAGCGCCTCCGCCGCCCTGGTGGCCGCCGGCGGGTGTGATAGGGTCAGCCCTGGTGGAACTGGTTCTCCGTGAGTCGCTCATCGCAGCACTGTTCGAGCAGCGCCATGCACGGTAGCAGGGTCATCCTGCCAAGCTGGCTCTCGAAGTGCGTGAAGAGATAGAGGACACTCTCAGGCTCAGGTTGGATAGGTAACTCAGCAAGTATCCCTCAAGAACCAGGTTGACCGCTCAGACGCTGAGGACATACCACGTTTCTTCGATGAGGTTGGAAACCCGATTCAGCATGCCATCGTCGGTTGGCTCATCAAGAGAAACGAGTGGTTGGGCGACCCGCCACCTCGTGGCGATTTTCACAACGCTGATGGACTTCGACCAAACGATAGAGGACAGCGCTCTCGGCCACATAGAGGCCACGGCCCGGTTCGTTGAGAAGTACGCATGAGCATTTGACTTGCGCCGAAGCTGACAGCCAGCCGAGCCACGATGCCGTGCGGGGGTGGCTCTCATCTGGGCACTGGGAGGGTTTCTCCAACGTCCCCCAGCCAGCGAGTGCAGCGCCTCGTTGAGCGGAATAGGCCCACGGCACTCTCCCTGGACACGTGTTCTGTCATAGTGGTGGTGTGTGTGCTTGCATAGAAGAGATCGAGAGTGTAGTATTGGGTGTCAAGGCGGCGCATTGCGACCCTGTGTTGAATCGCGGACTGTGCCGATTGCTAGGAGGGCAACATGGCCGAGAACAGTGAGAAGGACGAGTCATCTATCGTTCGGTCGATTCCAGCCATCTTTGGGAAAGACGCCATCACTATGCCCACGGTATATGCGAACCATCTCTTCGTCTCGCATGCGGGTCCTGAGTTCTTCCTGATCTTTGGCGTGGTGACCCCCCCGTTCATACTTCCTGGGGATGAAGCCAAGTTCGCGGAACTGAAAGAGGTGGAGGCCGCGCCTGTGGCCAAGATTGCGGTGTCTCCAGAGTCAATGCTGGCGATGGCCAAGACCATTCAAACCAATGTTGAGAAGTATCTTGAGACGAAGGATTTGCGAGAGCAAGAGGTGCTTACGAAGGAGGTCCTCTCGAATGAGTAGCCTGGCGCGCGTGCCAGACCGGGGGGGAACTACCGAAGACTATCACCTGCTCTGGTTGACGGGCCACGACGCGGGACAGGGAAAGCGCGAGTATGCCTACCGACGTGGGCCAACACAGCGCGTGACGTTGCGGGATTCTGCGTCCGTGTGCTTGGCGGGCCGGATGGGCGCGGCGGTCCCACTCGCGTCCTCGTACCGGCAGCTATCTCACACTACCTCCCAGACCAGCTACAGAGCCCTCGTGCTGAAGACCAGCCAAGATACGGATCCTCTGGCAGAGTTGGACCGATTGGGCCGACTGGTAAGCAAGGCGTGGAAACCGGGAAGGTCAGCCCTTGACCTGTTGCTGGGGGCACGTCGGTAGGTGCGGTACGTCGTCGATGCCAGCGTGTACGTAAGTCGTATCAATTCACATGAAGAAGGCCACGAGGCCAGTGGACGGTTCCTTCGCAACGTCTGCTCTGGCCAAGACTCGGTCTTC
The DNA here is from genome assembly GCA_034411995.1 of Anaerolineae bacterium. Taxonomy (GTDB): domain Bacteria; phylum Chloroflexota; class Anaerolineae; order UBA7937; family B3-Chlor; genus JAUVXJ01. The sequence goes on from DAOUME010000006.1 coordinate 156,727, forward strand.
TGCCCGGAAATCCTGCTACCGGAGGTCTCCGCAGCACTGGCGGCCGGGCTGGAGGATAGCAGCCTGGCAGAGAAGTCGGCAGCCGCTATTCGCAACCTTCCATGTCACCGCTTCGTCACTGTAGACAGGCGATTGGCTGATTCTGCAGTGCAGGTTGCAGCAAGACATCACTTGAGGGGAATGGATGCAATCTACGTGGCCGTTGCGCTTCGAGAGAACGCTCGGCTTGTTACCCTAGATGGGAAGCAACTGGATGGTGCCACGACTTGCATCGTGGCGGTCAGGCCCCAAGACGAACTGGAATCCTTGGCGCGACCCAGTGCACTTGACACGTCCGTCTGAGGGGCAGGCCGCCGTCACAACCACCAAAGCGCCGGACCGCCGTGTCTACGATTCCCTCCCAACGACGCCCGAACTGGCGCCGTCGAGCCGCCAGTTGAGGTTGCGGTACGCCACTCTAGCGTTCCCTTTGATGGACTGTGCTTGGTGCCTGATTGCGATTCTGTCGGCGGACCTCCTGGACTAGTTTCCTGAAAAACAGTATGCTGACTGTGACCTGACCTGTCCTCTTTTGTTTCCGCGTTCTAGGTGCCCGTGGGTCCGTCTTATCTCACCCGTCCACTGCCCGTCTGGTGAGTTGACCTCACAGTCGCCGCCCGGCGACGCCAGGCCCAACTATCTGCGAACCTTACCCAGCCGAAACATGCTCCAGGCCCCAAAAGCAGGGCCGATAGCGAGGACCATCAGCGCATGGTCCCACCCCACACGCGCCACGAGCTCGGGAACAAGGCGAATGGGTAGCAGAGTCAGCAGAAAGCCAAGGCTGGTCTGTATGGTCAGAGCGGTTCCCACGTAGAGAGGGTCGGTCATCTCGCTCACTGCCGCACTGAACTGCGCGCTGTCGGCGACGACTGAAAAGCCCCAGACGAGACAGAGCGCCGTGAGAGGGCCCGGCTGCTTGAACAGAAGCCCGGCAATCAAGGCGCAGCTTCCGGAAAGCGCCATGCCGCCCACGGTCACGACCACGCGCCCCCGGCGGTCAGCCGCCAGTCCGGCTAACACACATCCCACTGCGCCTACGCCCACGACGCCGAACCCGGCGAAGCGCGCTGCTCTCGCCTCCCAGCTCGCCATCTCGTAGCTCGCGATCAGCAGGGCCGGGACCCAGGTCCACATGGCGTACAGCTCCCACATGTGGCCCAGGTAGCCGAAGTTGGCCAGGCGCGTAGGCAGAAACCTGAACAGCTCGCCCGAGAACCTCCAGTTGAATGGCGCAGTCCTGGAAAAGTAGGGGCCGGGCCGGACCAACACCGCGGTGACGCCGGCGGCCACCATCGCCATTAGTGAGCTTGCCATAAGCAATGGGCGCCACGGGGGCAGGCCGCCTGATTCGAAAGCAGCCAGCCCGTTGAGCAAGTGCGGCAGTGCCGAGCCCAGCGTCAGAGCCCCGACCAGTAGACCGATTCCCAGACCGAGATCCCGTTTGCACCACGTCGCTATCAGCTTCATACCAGGAGGATATACACCAGCGAGGGAAGCCCCCGTCAGGAATCGCAGGAGCAGCGCCCCCTGCGGCCCGACCCCCAGCAGAGGGATTGCGGCGTTGAACGCTGCGCCCATCGCCGCAGAGACAGCGAAGAGGCCCCGGCTGGAGAATCGATCTGGCAGATTGAGGGCGGCACTAAGCAGGGTCCCCGCGACGAAGCCCAACTGGACGCTAATCGTCATCCACGACGCCTCACCTGCGCTGAGACCCCACTCCTCAGCAAGTTGAGGAACCACTGCCGAGAGGGAGAACCACAAGGCCATCGCCAGGAGTGTGGCCACACAGAGCACAAGCACCACCGGCGTCTTGCCGAGTTGTGGTGTGGACATCCTCTCCCAGGGTCTCATCCCCACCCCCCTATGCTGCAACAATGCAGAGTGCGAGCTATCCCGGTTCCTTCCCATGAGTCTCGGGTTCGCTTCATTGGGCTCGCACGTGACTGTCGTTGGCCGGACCAGGATTGCCGAATTCCGCGCCAAAACTCAGCCAGCCAGCAGACCCACTTTGGCCTTTCTTCCCCCCTCTTTCATTCCGCATGCATGCCATTCCCTCGATGGGTAGCGAGGCGCTGTATTATACCGCTTTCTGGCCTTGTCTTCCGCCGATTCTTCCCGACCGGCTGCGCGCGCCCAAGCGCTTGCCAGCCCGTCAACCTTCCGGGTCGCCCCGCACGCAGCCGGGGAACGAGTGCCACCAGCCCTAAGATCCCCACCGTTTACCGTCTCTCGCCTTGACAGGGGGAAATGAATCTGATATACTATGCGCGGAATATGATATCTCTCATCGTACGGCCTCCGGAGGCGACTGCACCATGAGTCCCAATCGTAAGGTCAACAGCGAGACCCCCCTTCTGCTCGACAAGGTCGCCGCACCCATCTCCCTCAAGGACCAGGCCTACGTGGCTATCAAGGACGCCATCCTGACTCTCAGGCTCAAGCCAGGCGACGCCCTGGTCGAGAACGACCTCGCCGAACAACTTGGCATCAGCAAGACACCGGTGAGAACCGCTTTGCAGGAGCTGGAGCGTGAGGGCCTGGTCACCAAAGTCCTCTACAAGGGAACCTACGTGCGGGAGATCACTTCCCGCGACGTGCGGGAGATCTTCCAGTTGAGAGCGGTGCTGGAAGGAATGGCTGCTCGATTGGCAGTCCCCACGCTGGACGAAAGCGACCTGGAGCGCGCCAGGGAGACCGTCCGCCTCATGGAGACGGCCCTGGAAGCCGGCGACAGGTCAGCGGCGTCTCAATCGGGGGCCAAGCTCCACTCCCTTCTTCTGCGGAAAGCGGACAATGAGCGTCTACACCTCATCTGGCAGAACCTGGACGATCAGACCGAGCGCTTCCGCTTGATGTCGGACCGCATCTCCGGCCGCTTGGAGAAATCCGTGGGGGAACACGGGAAGATTGTGGAGGCATTGGAGCGAAGAGATCCCGAGCTGGCTGAGTTGACCATGAAGGAGCATCTGCACAGCGTGCTGGCCGAGCTCACTTCGGAGCAACACGCCGATGTCTCGTACGGCGGAGAGGAGTCAATGCAGTGAAAGTCGGTGAGGCCATCGTACGTCTCCTGGAAGCCAATGGTGTGCAGTACGTCTTCGGGGTGCCCGGCGATACGAGCATGCCTTTCTACGACGCCCTGTACGATGCGCCGGGAAGCATCAAGCACATCCTGACCCGCGACGAGCGGTCGGCATCCTTCATGGCCGACGTGTACGCCAGACTCTCCTACAAGCCGGGGGTCTGCGAAGGGCCGAGCGGCGCTGGGGCCACCTACATCCTGCCTGGTGTCGCGGAGGCCCACGCCTCCTCCATACCTGTTCTCGTGCTGACCAGCGATATTCCGCTATCTGGGGACGACAAGAGTGGTCTCACCGAACTGGATCAAGAAGCGCTCTTTGGCCCGGTGACCAAGTGGCGTACGCGCATCAAGAAGCCGGAGAAAACGCCCGAGATCGTGGCCAGGGCGTTGCGCATCGCCACCAGCGGCCGCCCAGGAGCGGTGCAAATCACCCTCCCCCACGACGTCCTCGATCAAGAGGTAGGACCCTTCGCTCTGAGCGCGGGCAACGGTTGTCAAACCTACCCTGCCTTCAGGACGCGACCGGATCCCGAGGCTGTAGAGAAGGCAGCAGAGCTACTGCTGGCAGCTCAGCGCCCGGTGATCGTCGCCGGCGGCGGAACGATGATCTCCCAGGCGTGGGAAGAACTCACCAGCGTGGCGGAGGCAGTTAGCGCGCCGGTGGGCACCTCTATCAACGGAAAAGGGAGCATCGCGGAGGACCATCCCCTGAGTATCGGGGTGGTAGGTGGAAACGGGGCCCGTCCATACGCCAATCGACTGGTGAGCGCCGCCGACTTGGTCATGTACGTCGGCTGCAAGACCGACTCCGTGACCACTAACAATTGGACCCTCCCCTCTCCCACCGCCGGAGTTACCGTCATCCACCTCGACGTGGACCCCAGGGAGATCGGCAACAACTACCCCACGGCGGTGGGACTGGTGGGAGACGCCAAGCTGGGTCTCGCTGACCTCCACGAGGCCCTCTCAACCGGTCGACGGAGGCGATCTCCCGTCAAGGCCCGCCTCGACGAGGTCTCCGCCGAGGCCGCGGCGTGGTGGGATCAGGTCCGACCGAAAATGATGAGCGACAGCATCCCTATCAAGCCGCAGAGAGTGATGAAGGAACTCATCGACGCACTGCCCCGTGACAGCGTGGTCGTCTCCGATGCGGGCACGGGGACGCCTTTCACCTCAGCCTTGTACAGGTCTCCCGCGGGCAGGCACGTGGTGATCCCCCGAGGCTACGGGGGCCTCGGGTATGCCCTACCCGGCGTGGTAGGCGCCAGACTGGCCAGGCCACAGGCCACGGTCGTGGGCCTGATGGGCGATGGCAGCTTCGGCATGTCCGCCGGTGAACTGGAGACCATCTCCCGGCTGCAACTGCCGGTGACGATTCTGCAATTCAACAACTCCTGCTTCGGGTGGATCAAGACGCTTCAACATCTCTACTATGACAGTCGATACATGTCTGTCGATTTCTCGTCGGACACCGACCACGCGGCCATAGCCAGGGGGTTTGGACTCTCGGGCGTTCGCATCGAGCGCCCCGAAGACCTGGGGCGTGCCATTCGGGAAGCTATCCAGAGCGGCAAGCCCACCTTCATAGACGTGGTCACTGAGTCTGAAGAGACCGAGCTGCCGCCCGTCGACAAGTGGCACCGTGCATCCCAGGGACAAGACCGCACGCCGTAGCGTGCTCGACCAGACACTCCGGCGCTCCACCAGAGCCCTCGAGGCTCAGGCCCGGATGGTGGCACATCGTCATGCGTTGACCAAGGGAAGGTAATGGTCACTATCCCGCTCACCGTCAACGGCAGGAGAATCAACCCGAGTCTGGACCCTGACACATCCCTGCTGAGGTTCCTCCGGGATGCGCTGGGGCTCACTGGGGCTAAGAACGGTTGCGGCACCAACCACTGCGGTGCGTGCACGGTGCTGGTCAACGGGAAGCCCACCAGGTCCTGCCGCTTGCGGGTTGGCAGACTCCACGATGCGGAGATCCTGACCATCGAAGGACTCTCCGAGCCGGGGGTGCCGAACCCCATCCAGGCTGCCTTCCTGGCCGCGGGCGCTGTGCAGTGTGGTTTCTGCACTCCGGGCATGATCCTCGTGACCAAGGCCTTGCTGGACACCAACCCACATCCCACCGAAGAAGAGATCCGCAAGGCGCTCAAGAACAACGTCTGTCGCTGCACTGGCTACGTGAAGATCATCGACGCCGTGAAGCTGGCGGCCCGCTGGCTGGAGCACCCCGAGCGCGTCTCGCTCACGTCAGAGGGTGGCTACGGCGCGTCGGTGATCGACCTGGACGGCGTAGCCAAGGTGCAGGGCAGTCTGCGCTTCGCTGACGACCTGTATCTACCAGACATGCTGCACGCCAAAGTTCTGTGGAGCGCCCACCCCCACGCCCTGATCAAGAGGCTTAGAACGGAGGCTGCGCAGCAAGCGCCTGGCGTGGTAGGAGTGCTCACGGCGGCTGACGTTCCAGGCCACAACGGATTCGGGCCCTTGAAGCCGGACCAACCTGTGCTCTGTGGAGACCGGGTGCGCTTCGTGGGGGACGCGGTGGCCCTGGTGCTGGCAGAGACCGACGAAGAGGCGACCCGGGCACGCGACCTGATAGAGGTGGAGTACGAGCCTCTCGCCGGGGTCTTCTCTGCACAAGATGCCCTGCAAGCGGACGCCCCCCAAGTCCATGACGAGGGCAACGTATGCAAGCATCTTCTCCATACGGTGGGCGACGTCGACGGGGCCATGACCCGATCCCACCTGGTCCTGGAGGGACACTTCGAGACCCCCTTCGTCGAGCACGCCTATCTGGAGCCAGAGTCGGGTGTGGCCCAGTGGACCGGCGACCTCCTCCATCTCTTGGCGCCCACCCAGTTTCCCTTCGAGCTGAGGTCTCAACTGGCGAAGGTCTTGGGTGTGCCGGAGGACACCATCCGGGTGCAAACCACACCGCTCGGGGGATCCTTCGGGAGCAAGATCGATGCTGTCGTGGAGCCCCTCATCGCGCTGGGCGCCTACGTCACCCACAGGCCGGTCAAGCTGACTCTGACCAGGGAAGAGTCCCTCAGATGCAGCGTCAAGAGACACCCCTACTGCATGGACTACCGGGTGGGCTTCGACCACGAAGGCCAACTGACGGCGGTGGACGCCAAGCTGCTCTCCGACACGGGCCCCTACACCAACCTTGGCCCCCGAGTCATCGACCAGGCGTGTATCTTCGCCTGCGGACCGTACGACGTGCCGAACCTGCGTATTGAGGGCTGGGCCGTCCACACCAACAACGTCAACGCCAGTGCCTTCCGCGGTTTTGGCATCAACCAGGCCGCCGTGGCGATCGAGTCCCTGCTCGATGAGGGGGCGCGGAGGCTGAACATCGATCCCTTCGAGCTGCGCTACAAGAACGCCCTGAAAGAAGGTAGTACCACTGCGGCAGGAGAGATCCTCACACGCAGCGTGGCCATCGAGGAGACCATTGTTGCCGCCAGGGAGGCCCTGGAACAGGAACTACCTGAGATCAGGGAGATGGTCACTCCCGGCATGAGGCTAGGTATCGGTGTCGCCTCTGGCTTCAAGAACGTCGGCGCTGGCAAGGGCAAGGTAGACGATGCCGGCGCGATCTTCACGCTGCTGCCTGGCGGCAAGGTCCAATTGAGGGCTTCCGCGGTGGACATGGGACAGGGCATCCGTACGGCCCTGACACAGATCGCCGGGCAGATCCTGCCCCTGTCCCAAGACGACCTGGAGCTGATCACAGGAGACACCACTCTGACCCCCAGGCACGGCGGTGCCGTGGCCGAGAGGCAGACGCTGATCAGCGGCAATGCCGTGCTGGAGGCGGCCAAGAGGTTCAGGACGGAACTCCTCCACGCGGCTGCGGGACTCCTCCAGACATCGGCTGACGAACTGGAGATGCTGCCCGACGGTGTCGTTCACCTGAGGTCCGAGAGCAGGCTCTCCTGGGCAGAGCTGGAAGAGAGGCTCCGCGAGCAGGGCGAAAAACTGGAGGTCGAATTCATCTACGTCGCCCCCCGGACCCTGGCGCTCGCTGACGTCGAAGGGCGCCAGAGCATCGCGCCGGAGGAGTACCGCAACTATCCCGCCTACGCCTACACCACCCAGGTGGCAGCGGTAGAGGTCGATCCCGAAACGGGCCACGTCAGTCTGCTCAAGGTGCTCGCTGCCCACGACGTAGGTCGGGCCATCAATCCGCAGAAGATCGAGGGGCAGATCGAAGGAAGCTGTCACATGGCACAAGGCTACGCCCTGTCGGAGGAGTACCCTGTGGACCGGGGGTTTCCCAAAGTGCGTACCTACGGGGACCTGCACCTCCCGACCATCGCAGAAACACCCTCCATCAGGACCTTGATCGTGGAAAAGCCTGATTCCACCGGTCCCCTTGGTGCCAAGGGCATCTCGGAGGTGGCAACGGTGCCCCTGACACCCGCCATTCTGAATGCCATCTTCGATGCGGTTGGCGTCCGCGTTCACAGCTTGCCAGCGACCCCACCGCGCATCAAAGCCGCCTTGGAAGAGGTGTCTTCTGCCCAGGCGCCAGCAACCGGTCCAGGACGGAGAATCCCAAACCTAGTTTGTGAGTAGAAAGGGGTAAGAGAATGCCAAGAGTAGTAGTCATTGGTGGTGGATGGGGTGGATGTGCTGCCGCGCTTTCTGCGAAGAAGGCGGGAGCGGAGGTGGTACTTCTGGAGAGGGCAGATACACTCCTGGGGTCCGGCCAGGTGGGCGGTATCATGCGCAACAACGGCCGGTTCACGGCAGCGGAAGAGATGATTGCCCTCGGATGCGGCGACCTGTTCCAGCTCACCGACAAGAGGGCGCGCCACGTGAATATCGAATTCCCGGGACATAAGCATGCCAATCTGTATGACGTGGCCCTCATGGAGCCCACGGTCAGACAGTACCTACAAGAGCAGCAGATCGAGATCTGGACTGTCAGTCGGGCCACTCAGGTGCACACCACAGGCACCAGGATCGACGCGGTGGAACTGGAGAACGGACAGAGGTTCGAGGCAGACGCCTTCGTAGAGACCACCGGCACCATGGGTCCTCAGGGCAACTGCCGCAAGTACGGCAACGGCTGCGCCATGTGCATCACCCGTTGTCCCACGTTTGGCGGCCGGGTGAGCATCGCCGGGCGGGCAGGCGTCGCGGAGATGATGGCCAAGCGGGCCGACGGTTCCTTCGGATCCATGAGCGGGTCCTGCAAGCTGAACAAGGATTCGCTCGACAAAGCGATACACCAGGAGCTCGACGACAAGGGTGTGGCGGTGATCCCTCTTCCCAAAGAAGTGGCCGACCACAAGAAGAAGCTCCTGGCCATCAAGAGCTGCCAACAGTACGCGCTCCCAGCGTTTGCCGAGAACCTGGTGATCCTCGACACAGGCCACGCCAAGATCATGACTCCGTTCTACCCCGTGATCGACCTGCGCAATATTCCAGGTCTGGAGAACGCCCGTTTCGAGGATCCCTACTCCGGAGGCATCGGCAACTCCGTCCGATTCCTGGCCATGTCTCCACGCGACAACCACCTGCAAGTGGAGGGCTTGGACAACCTGTTCTGCGCGGGAGAGAAAGCGGGCATGCTCGTGGGACACACGGAGGCCATCTGCACAGGGACGCTGGCTGGCCACAACGCCGTCCGCCGCTCCTTGGGCAAGGAACTGGTGGAACTGCCTCGCAGTCTCTGTGCGGGCGACATCATCGCCTACGTCAAGGAGGAGATGCAGACCGAGGAAGGGATGCTCAAGAAGTTCACGTTCTCAGGCTCTGTATACTTCGACCGGATGAAGGAACTGGGCTTGTACACGACGGATGTGGAATCCATCCGCCGTCGCGTAGCCGATGCCGGCCTCAGCGGTTTCTTCGCACGAAAGATAACCTGAACCTTCGTGCCCCCGCGCTGGCGGCTATCGCGTCCGTCGAGTACCGGTAGCGAGGAAAGGAGGTGAGCAAGCAACGCTGATAACTTGGTCCCGCACGAGTCACACGATCACGCGAATCTTCGTCGAAAGACCGAGAAGGAGGAAATCAAAGTGAGAACGAAGCTCACCACGCTGACCACACTCGTGCTGCTGGCAGCACTGCTCATCACTGCGTGCGGCACGCCAGCGCCGCCGCCACCGCCCGAAGCCACCACGCCACCGGAGGCTACCACCCCGCCGGAGGCCACCACACCCCCTGAGCCCCCTCCCTCGGGGCCGAGTGGGTCCATCGTCATCGTGATCGGCAGCGACCCCTCCACCCTGGACCCCCAGTTCCCCGATGATGGGAACGCCAGAGTCGTCAACGACAACATCTACGAGATGTTGGTCGTTCGGGATGCCGAGACCGCCGAGCTGGGACCGTCTCTGGCCACGTCCTGGGAGCAGGTCGACGAGACGACCTGGCGCTTCCACTTGCAGGAGGGCGTCACCTTCCACAATGGTGAGCCCTTCAACGCTGACGCCGTGGTCTACAGCGTCGAGAGGATGATAGACCCGGAGTTCAACTCGGAGATCATCTCCTTCGTGGCCACCATCACCGGCGCTGAGGCGGTAGACGACTACACCGTGGACATCTTCACGGACGGCCCGGACCCGATTCTCGTGGCCCGTATGACCTGGATGAACATGGTGCCGCCGGCATACACGGAGGAGAATGCCGCGAACTTTGGGAATGAGCCCGTCGGCACAGGGCCCTACAAGTTCGTGGAGTGGGTCAAGGGCGATCACGTCGCGCTGGAAGCCAACGAGGACTACTGGGGCGGCGCACCGAGCATCGCTGAGGTGACCATCAGGACCATTCCTGAGGATGCCACTGCAGCGGGAGCCCTCCAAGCTGGCGAGGTGGACATCGTCAGACACCTCATACCTGAATACCTGGACCAGGTGCCGAAGGCGGTCTCCGTGCACGGCATCGAGTTCCCCTGGGTCAGGATCAATACCAACGTCGAGCCGTTGAACGACGTCCGGGTTCGTCAGGCGCTGAACTACGCTATCGACAAGGAGGCGCTGCGGGACGCCCTATACAGCGGCTACGCTGCCGTAGCTGAGGGCCAGTTACTGACTCCCGGTCACTTTGGGTATAATCCTGACGTAAAGGCCTACCCTTACGACCCGGACAAGGCCCGGCAGCTTCTACAGGAAGCAGGAGCCGAGGGCGCGACGCTGGAGTTCGTCGGCGAGTCCGGGCGATGGCTCAAGGACAAGGAGTTGGTGGAGGCTATCGCCACCCAGTTGGACGCCGTGGGACTGGACATCCAGGTCAACATCGCTGAGTGGTCTCAGTGGCTCGACCTGCTCTTCGCCGGCGCCGAAGCCGCACCGGATCTCCAGTACTCCTCCAACGACAACAGCCTCTTCGACGCTGACCGCACGCTGTCCGTGCTATTCACGTCGGAGGGCAGTCAAGCCGCCTACTTCAACCCGGAGGTCGACGACCTGGTGAACGGAGCCAGGACGGAGACAGACGTAGCGGCTCGAGAGGACATGTACCATCAAGCCGTGCAGATGATCTACGATGACGCAGCGTGCATCTTCCTGCTCAATCTCGATGACATCTACGGCTTGAGCCAACGCGTCGACTGGGCACCCCGTATCGACGGTCGCATCCTGGTCAAGGATATGACTCTCGTCGAGTAGACTACACACACGCGTCTGGGCGGGGTGCTGTCTCCCCGCCCAGACCCACCCGCAAGGAGGATGCCGGGGATGACCGCCTACCTGATCCGACGGCTGCTTCAGTCTGTACTAGTCATCATCGGGGTGTCTGTGGTCGTGTTCGTCATTACCCGAGCCATCGGAGATCCGGCCAGGATGATGCTGCCTCTCGAGGCAAGCGAGGAAGAGGTCGAGGCCTTCCGAGATAGGATGGGCTTCAACGACCCGATATTGGTCCAATTCTGGGACTGGGCGCAAAACGCCATGAGGGGTGACTTTGGCAATTCTCTTTGGCAGCGATCGCCGGCTATGCCCCTCGTGCTGGAGCGGATGCCTGCGACCTTGCTGCTGTGCTCCACCGCCATCGTCCTGGCCGTCGCCGCCTCGATACCGTTAGGCATCCTGGCCGCGCTCAAACCTCGCTCCTGGTTGGACAAGGCGACCACCAGTTTCTCCTTGATCGGAGTCTGCATCCCTGACTTCTGGCTGGGACTGATGCTCATTCTCGTCTTCGCCGTCGGCTTGCGCCTGGTGTTCACGTCAGGGTACGGAACCTGGAAGCACCTGGTGCTTCCCGCTATCGCGCTGGCTGCTCGTCCGTGGGGAAGAATCACGCAGATCGTCAGGACCAGCATGATGGATGAGATGCACCGTACCTACATGGTGACCGCCAGGGCGAAGGGCCTCGCGGAGCACAATGTGATCCTATCGCACGCGTTGAAGAACGCCAGTATTCCTATCGTCACTCTGGCCGCATGGGAGCTCACCCGTATGCTGGCTGGCTACACCATCGTGGTGGAGACGGTCTTCGCCTGGCCTGGCTTCGGCCAACTGGCCATGCAAGCCATCGAGCGCCGTGACCTCACCCTCATCCAGGCGGACGTGTTCCTGGTTGCCATCATTGTCGTAGTCATGAACATCGCTATAGACTTCGTCTATGCTATGTTGGACCCCCGTGTGAGGCTGGCTTAGTGGCCCTCGAGCCCCAAAGTGTGCGGAGGGAGGACGCTCATATGGCCCAGACCGCAGACAAGCGATACATACTAGACGCCCAGGCTGCTGCATACGTCGAAGACCCCCTGTGGCGTTGGCGAGGACTCATACGCATGGGTCGAGATCTGCTCAGAGACAAGGTGGCCTTGACCGGATCGATCATCGTCCTCGCCGTCTTGATGTCCGCCATCTTCGCCTCTTTTATCTCCCCGCACGACCCCGCCGCTGGCAACATCGGCCAGCGCTTGGAGGCGCCAGGCTTCGTGAATCAAGAAGGCCAGCGGTACATCCTGGGCACCGACCAGCAAGGTCGTGACATCCTGAGCCGCCTATTCCACGGCGCCCGCGTGTCCATGGCCGTGGGCATCGGTGTCATCGCGGTGGCCGGCACGGTGGGCACCATCCTGGGGCTGATCTCGGGGTACTACGCTGGTCGTGTGGACGACATCATCATGCGCATCGTAGACACCCAGACCGCCTTTCCCGGCCTGCTGCTGGCTCTGGTCATCATCACCATGATCGGGCCCAGCGCCAGGAACATCATCATTGTGCTCTCCATTAACGGCTGGATGGTCTTCGCCCGCATCACCCGCGGCATCATGCTCACTATCCGGGAGAAAGACTACATCGATGCTGCCAGGCTGGTAGGTGTCAGCGACTGGGGAATCATGTTCCGCCATGCGTTTCCCAACCTTGTGTCACCCACACTCACCATTATCACCCTGGAACTGGCACGAGTCATCCTCGCAGAAGCCAGCCTGAGCTTTCTCGGCCTGGGTATCCAGCCTCCGCAAGCTTCCTGGGGCCTCATGATTGCGGATGGCCGCAACTACATCACCGTCGCCTGGTGGCTGGTGACGTTCCCTGGCATCTGCATCGCGGTGACGGTCTTCGGCGTAATGACGGTCGCCAACTGGCTGCGCACTGTCTCGGATCCAGAGCAGAGAGTGAGAGCGGCGCCCGCGGGAACGGGCAGCGGATAGCACCCAGCAGCGCCGGCGGCCTGTCCGGTGTTCGCAGGATCTCGAACGGCGATGCGGAAAGGAGGGCAGGCGTGTTTAAGAAGATCCTCGTGCCGTGCGATGGTTCGGAACTCGCTCAGGGCTCCGTGTTTCCTCACGTGGAAAGCCTGGCCGAGAAGACGGGTGCCGAGGTCATCATCCTGCGCGTCGTATCGCCCCCAGCGGGGAGATCAGGCTCTGCTTTCAAGCCGGTCGCGCCGGAGCTGCCCATCCCCTTGCCGGTGACTGCGGAAGACGCCCACACGGCCCTCCATCCCATCTACAGGGACCAGGAGATAGCCAGCGCTGAGGACGAGGCACGCCGCTCCGTCGCCCAGGCGGAAGCTATGTTCCGTGACAAGGGCATCAGAGTGCGTTCGGAAGTCCTCCTCGGCCAACCCGCGGAGGAGATCATAGACTACGCAACGGAGGAAGGCGTGGACTTGATCGTGATGTGCAGCCACGGCAGGAGCGGCATCGGGCGCTGGGTGTTCGGAAGTGTCACCGAGAAAGTCTTGCGCGGCGCTACCTCGCCGGTGCTCATGATCCGGCCAGAGGAGTTGCGGAAGTCGAACAAGTGACAGAGTATGCCAGTTGCGCGTCCGCCGCTCTGGCCAAACCAGGAACGAAGAGGTGACTAGAAACTATGTTGAGACCCGAAGGTTCATGGGTGGCGATCCCTACCCCCTTCACCGAAGAAGACCAGGTGGACTTCTCCGGGTTCGAACGGCTGGTGGATTTCCAGATACAGCACGGCACCAACGGGCTGCTGTTGATGGGCTCCACGGGGGAATCGACCGCCCTGAGCATCGACGAGCGCAAGGAGATACTCGACAGGGTATTGGCGTACGCCAAAGGGAAGATACCCGTGCTGGCCGGCACCACGTGTGGCAACACCAGACTGACCATCGAACTGAGCCAGCATGCCCAACGAGCGGGCGCCGACGGCCTCCTTCTGGTCGTGCCGGCCTATCTGAAACCGACCCAGGATGGCGTCTACCAGCACCTGAGGTCAGTGGCCGAAGCCGTCGACCTCCCGGTGGCCATCTACAACAATCCTGGTCGAGTGGCGGTCAACATCGAACCAGCGACGGTCCTGGCACTGGCTGAGCTCCCCAACCTGGTGGCCGACAAGGAGGCCATGCCCAACGTCAGCCAACTGGTCCAGATTCGCAGGCAGGCTGGCGACAAGATCAACTTGCTCTGTTGCGATGCTCCAGGCTTCAGCCTCATCGTGCCCACCCTTGCCCTCGGAGGACACGGCACCGCGAACATTTCCGGCAATATCATCCCTGAGGAGATGGCAGCGATGTCGAGGCCATGGTTCTCCTGGCAGGATGTGCAGCGCACGAGACAACTGCTCTTCGAGTATCACCCCCTCATGGCAGCGCTCTATAGCCTGCCCAACCCCATCGTCGTCAAGGCCGCTCTTCGCCTGCTGGGTCTCCCTGCCGGACACGTGCGCCACCCTCTTCTGGACATGGAAGAGAGGGAAGTACAAGATCTCAGAGCACTGATGGACCGCATGGGGGTCATGACCAAGTACGGGCAGGGGTAGAGAAGGGCCTGATCTATGCCCTCAAACCAAGACAGCGCACCTCGGCTTCGCTGGGCGATCCTCCTGGCCCTCCTGATCGGCACCGCCACCGGCGCCCTGGGCAATAGCCTGGTAAACGTAGCACTGCCCACGATCATGGACCACTTCGCGGTCGACGTGGCGACGGGCATCTGGCCGGTGACTGTCTACATACTGTTCTTCGCCGTGACCATGCCCTTGTTCGGGCGCCTCGGCGACATGTACGGCTACAAACGCGCCTACCTGATCGGCATGAGTGTCTTCGCCCTCAGTTCGCTGGCGGCGTCGCTCGCACAGAGTTACCCCTTGCTCATCCTACTTCGCGCGATACAAGGTGTCGGTAACGGGCCAATTCTTCCTGCCATCATGGCCGTCGTCGGCACCCTGTTTCCACCAGGCGAGAGGGGCCGGGCGATGGGCGTGTGGGCCCTGGTGAACAGCGCTTTCCACGCCATCGGCCCACCGCTGAGCGGCTTCCTGACGCAGTACTTCGGCTGGCAGTCCATCTTCCTGTGCTACGTACCGCTGTGCGCCCTGGCACTGGTTCTCGTCTGGCGTTTGATGCCCAACGACAGCAAGTACCAGCGACAGCCCTTCGATGCGGTCGGCGCCCTCACCCTCACGGCGGCTACCCTGACCCTGATGTTCAACCTGCGTCAAGGTGCGTCTATCGGATGGACCAGTCCCGTCAGCCTTGGCCTCTGGGCCCTCTGTGCGGGCCTGGTGGGAGCATTCGTCGTGACCGAGCACAGGGTAACCCAGCCATTCGTGGACCTCGACCTCTTCCGGAACAGGCCGCTCTCGGCGGCGGCGGTGATCGCCTTCATACAGGTTTTCTCTCAATTCGGCCTGCTGTTTCTGATCCCCCTCTTCCTCATCGACGTGCAGGGCTACGAAGCCGCGCGCACAGGTCTGGTTCTGGCCTCCTTGCCCATCGCCATGGCCCTGTCGGCTCCTCTCGCAGGGAGACTGGCCGACCGCTATGGCTGCCGGCTGCTCTGTGTGTCAGGCATGGCCGCGACCGCCCTATCCGGATTGGGGCTGAGTCTCCTGGGCCCAGCCACCCCACTCTGGTACACCGTGGCCTTTCTTTCGCTCACCGGTCTCTCCATGGGCATGGTCCAATCCCCTGCCCCTGCTGCCATAAGCATCGTGGTGCCGCCACAGAAGCTGGGAATCGCGATGGGTCTTTTCAACCTCATGCGTTTCATAGGTGGCACGCTGGGTCCCACGATCTTCGCCTTCGTGCTCCAGTCTGGCGGCGCCGCATCGTCGACCCACGCCTTTCGGATAGACTTCTACCTGGTAAGCCTCACGGCCACACTGGCCGTCCTGGTCGGCATCTTCGTCCCGGGAGCGGAGGTGCCGCACACTTGCCCTGCAAGAGAATGACCCTTGCCATCATTGGCCGCGCACACCGCAATAGTCGATCCTCATAACACACAACCCGGAGGTCTCCTTATGTCAAAAGAACCGCACGGCGCTGGAATCCTGGACAAGTATCCCTACGCTGCTAAGAGCGATGTAGTGGGCAAGCTGGTCTGCATACTCGACGCCCGCTCAGAAAAGAGGGGCATGGAGTTAACCATCCACCCGTCGCGAGCGCTATGCCGGGGAGAGATTCACGAACTGGCGATCACCGACGATCCCCAGACAGCCCCCAACTACGTGCTGGATATGGTCGCCTACCTAGCCTTCTTCGCCGTAGAAGAAGGCGGGATTGTTCTGGTGGGTGATCGAGTGCTGGCGGGAGAGGCAGAACTGGGAACGGTAGCGGGATTCGACCTCACTCACTTCCCGAACCACATGAACGTGGTCATCGGCGCCAGCGACCGCAAGACGGGTCGTGAGCTGGGGCTCCACCTCGGCGATCCTATCAGTTTCGTGTCCAGTCTGTGAGCACCAGCAGAAAGCACTTGAGATGCGAGTCCGCATATCTTTTCGTATAATTGCGCCGTTGCCAAGAACGAGTAGCACAAAGGATGAATATGCCTAGTGACACCAAGTTCAACATAGAGCTCGATCGCGACATCTGCAAGGGCAGCGACTGCTATATCTGCGTCAACGCCTGCCCCAGGGGGGTGATGGCCGAGGGCGAGGATATCACTCCCAAAGGACTCCGCCCCTCGCGGATCGAGAACCCCGACGCATGTACCGGGTGCAGGATCTGCGAATCTCTCTGCCCGGACCTGGCCATTACGATCACAGAGAAGACCTCGACTCCCGCAGTGGGCCCCGCCACCCCGGAGCAGAGACCCGCCGCCCAGGCCAGTGGAGGCTGGACGACCGTACCAAGCAAACTGGAGCCGGGCCCCCACTACATGATGGGCGACGAGGCCTGCGCCGAGGGTGCGCTTGCTGCGGGGTGTCGCTTCTACGGAGCCTACCCCATCACCCCCGCCTCCGAGATCATGATTCAGATGGCCAAGCGACTCCCGGAGGTGAAGGGCGTCTTCGTGCAGATGGAGGACGAGATAGGGAGCATGGCCGCCGTGATCGGCTCCTCCTGGGCGGGTTTCAAGAGCATGACGGCCACGGCTGGCCCCGGGTTCAGCCTGATGATGGAGAACATCGGCTACGCCTGCATGACAGAGACGCCTTGCGTCGTGGTCGATATTCAGCGAGCTGGGCCCAGCACCGGCCAGGCGAGTCGGCCCGCCAGCGGTGACGTGATGCAGGCCAAATGGGGTACCCACGGAGGAGTGGAGATCATCGCCCTGGCTCCCTGGTCTGTTCAGGAGATGTATGACCTCACCATCAGAGCGTTCAATCTCTCGGAACGCTTCCGGGTCCCTGTGATCGTCCTCGGGGACGCCATCGTGGGGCATCTCCGCGAAAGCTTCCACGTCGCGGACACCGTGCAGCAGTTCAATAGAATCAAGGTTCCTGGCGCGCCACCCTTTGGAACCAACGAGGATGACGGCGTTCCTCCCATGCCCGCCTTTGGCGAGGGAGAGCAACTGCTGATCACCGGTTCGACGCACAATCGGTATGGAGTTCGTAAGACGGCCGACCCTGAGGTCCAGAACCGGCTGGTGAGGCGCCTTTCCCGGAAGATCACCTCCCGCCTGGCCGAGATCACAGACTACGAACTGTACTACGAGGACGGCGCGCGCCGCCTGGTGGTCGCGTACGGCTCGACGGCACGCAGTGCTCTGTGGGCCGTCAAAGAGGTCCGTGAGCGCGGTGAGAAGGTGGGCATGCTACGCCTCAAGACTCTGTGGCCTTTCCCCGGCGACGTGATCGAGCAATGGGGCGAGCGCTGCGAAGAACTCATTGTGCCGGAGACGAACCTGGGTCAGGTGTCACAGGTCGTCAGGGGGTACACATCCACGCCCGTCAGTCTTGTCTCCCAGACCAACGGAGAGATCATGGATCCGCGGCGCGTGCGCGACTTCATGCTGAGCAGCAAGGCCTAGTTTCCTTCCATCCGCGCTGAGACAAAGCGGAGAGGTCGATGCTTCTGCTCCGCGAGCACGAGAGGGAGATGATTTGTTTCGAAAGGTGAATGAGACATGAGCCGACCGCTAAAAGAAAAGTATGTCAGACAGCCAACGCCTTTCTGTGCTGGCTGCGGGCACGGCATATTCATGAATGCGTTCCTTCACGCCGTCGACGAAGTGGGCCTAGATTTCCAGAACACGGTCTTCGTCTCCGGGATTGGCTGCGGAGCCTGGGTGCCCAGCCCTCATTTCCGAGCCGATACCCTGCACGTTACCCACGGCCGCGCCGTCGCCTTCGCCACCGGGGTCAAGCTGACACGCCCTGAGCTGAACGTCATCGTGATCGGGGGTGATGGCGACATAGCGACCATCGGTGGCAATCACCTTATCCATGCTGCCCGCCGTAACGTCGGCCTCAAGGTATTCTGTCTGAACAACCTCTTGTACGGGATGACGGGTGGCCAGGTCTCCGCCACCACCCCCCAGGGTGATATCACGGCCACCACCCCCCAAGGCAACCCGGAAAAGGCTTTCGATCTGGTCGCCGTGGCGCGCGGAGCCGGGGCCCCCTACGCAGCGCGATTCCCGGTCTCACGACCCCGCAAGTTGAAGCAGGGCATCATGAACGCGCTTCGTTTTGAGCAGTTCACGTTCATGGACGTTCTATCGCTCTGCCCCACACAGTATGGCAGAGCCAACCGGACCAAACGCGGGTTCGAGGGACCGAGTCTGATCTGGAGCATGCTGGAGTGGCAGAAAGGCACCGTCGTCGATCGAGAGAAATTCGACTCCGAGAAGACAGCGGGCAAGATTCCGATCGGAGAGTGGTATGCATAGAGCTGAGGTGCTTCTTGCAGGTCTGGGAGGACAAGGCGTACAGCTAGCAGGCGATATCCTGGCGCGGGCATGCACCCTGGCGGGAAGGCACGTCTCGGTGTTGCCCTCCTATGGCGCCGAAGCCAGAGGGACCTTGATACGTTCCGAGGTGGTGATCTCTGATGAAGACATCATCTATCCAGGAGTGTTGGAGCCCAACGTGGTCGTAGCCTTCTCTCAGGAAGCCTACGACCACTTCCTAGGCTCCCTGTCCAGGCAGACCCTGATCTTCTACGATCCTGCTTCGGTGAGTCCCAGCACCAGCGCCTCTTCACCGACCGGCCAGTATCCCGTACCCGCCATAGAAGCCGCCTCCGCTCTTGGAAACGCGAAGGCAGGCAACATGGTGATGCTGGGAGCTGTCGCTGCCTCTTCCGAGTTGATATCGAAGAAGACTCTCGAGGAAGTCCTTTCAGAGGGGCCCCAGAAACGCAGCCAGATCAGCGTCAAGGCTCTGCGTAGAGGATTCGAGCTAGCCAGCGAACAGATGAACTCTTAGGCGAGGCGCCCCCATCTGTGCACTCGGTCTGACTGGCTACCGGGCGAAGCGAGTTCGATGACCTCGGCAGTTGCCCCTGGTGCCAGTGGCCACTCGGTGCCGACCGTCACTGCCAGGCCCTGGGCCAGTGCTCTTCGGAAGATCGGCTATGCGCTGCCCGCGGCTACAGCGAGTTCCTCGCGGGGGACGAACCCAGGCTCCCGACTGGCGTCTGGAACTGACCTCTGATTCAGGACGCCCCGTACCGCCATCAGCAAATCACCCAAGTTGAACGGCTTCGCCAGGAAGGCTTGGGCATACTCCTCCGCGAAGCGCACGACCTCACTTGTCGGGTAGGCGGTCATCGCTACGATGACCGTTCCCGGACTCACTTGTTTGATGCCCCGTACCAGGTGACGGCCGTCCCGCTGGCGGAGCCCTAGATCAGCAATGGCCAGGTCAAAGCGGTGGCCTCCGGCGAACAAGCCCAGGGCCTCGTCGCCGTGAGGGGTGGTCGTTACCTGATACCCTTCCCTCTTCAGCGCCGCAGCCAGGAACTCCAGAATCACCGGCTCCTCGTCGAACACGAGGATGCTGGTACGCCTGTGAGAACCATCTACGTGTCCACCGCTAACCATCTCTCCTCCGATCATGACAGTCGACGATCGCTTCGGCCGCTGCCCCCTACCATCTCCGCTGGCCAAGCTACTCGCCGCGCCACAGGCGACGATCTGCGACACCCGTCCTGCGTGCAAGCAAGAGAGCCGTCTCAGCAATCCCGCTGGTGACTACTCCCCGTGCGCTACGCTAGCCAGCCGGGCAACGGACCGCCGACTCGAACGTGGCCCGAAGCCCAGGCTCCTGCCGCCGTCCGCCAGCTCCACCTTACCCCACCCACACCGGGGACAGACTACTACTCTGCCATGCGCACCTGGCACAGGAGTCACGTCGCAACCACAGGAGTCACATTTCATCTGCGCCGTCCCTTCCCGCCACGAAGAACTCGCTCTCAGGCGTCTACAAAGCGCCAGCATATTACTTCTTCTTGCCCGGCGGCTCGTCGGGCTTCTCAGATTGTTCAGGATGCTCGGGGTGTTCTGGGTGTTCTGGATGCTCTGGATGCACAGGATGCGCCGCATCCTCAGGGTTCTCCGATGCGTACCACGCGGGTGTGGGTTCTGGAGTGGCGGTGGAACTGGCGACTGTCGGCGTTGCTTCGTCGCCAGCGGACCCCGCTGCCAGTCCGTCCGCCAGGACCGATGTCCGCACCGCCGCCAACTCGGATCTGTCGAATGACTCTGGCGTCTCACCCGGTGCCGCGGTCGCGACCGGCGTGGCCTCAGGCGTTGGCGAAGAGGGGAGGATGCTGGCGAACTGCCCGGCACTCAGTAGCTGGGTGGCACCACCACATGAGAACCCCACGATGCCTTCCGCGACGGTCACACTGGTCGTCCCGTCGGGTGCGACGTCCACGACGAACTCAGTCCCATGCGCTACCGCCACAGCCGTGGGAGTGTGGATCTCGAAACGAGCCGCCGAATCCGTCGCACTCTGTACGTGATTCTCCGTCTGTCCTACCCATTGGTACAAAACCACGGTCCTTCCGCCCCCGTCGCGCTGGGAACTGAGCTCCGCAACGCTCAACTCGGTATCTGGCCCCAGAACGGTTCTACTACCATCGAAGAAACTCAAAGTAGCTCCCGACAGGCTACCCGTGCGAATGCGGTACCCGCTCGAGAGCACGATGCCAGAGCTCGCGGCTCGCCAGGGAGCGCCAGAGCCGTTCTCTACTTCCACAACTCCAGCCACATTGGGCAGCACCGCCGCCTGACCCACCAGTGCTGACCGCGTCGTCTCGACCAGAAGGGCAGGCACAACCGTGAGCAAGAGCACGAACAGAGCCGCGGTCGCGCCCAGGGCCACAGCCCGCCCACGCGGCATCTCGCGCCTTCCAGCGCCGCCGAGCCAGGCAACCAGGTTGGCGGCGGCAGCTCTCGGCGAGAGAACATGCCTTCGACCCTGCCGGTGCTTCTGAGCCAGAGCCGCCAACATGCGCTCTCTCGCAGCCGCTGAAGCCGACGGAGCCATCTCTGGTCGCTCCACTCTGCTCACGTGAACACCGAGGTCCAGCAGCGGGCGTAGCTCGTCCCCCTGCTCCGGGTAGCGCGCCAAACACTCCTCCGCCGACACCGCACCCGAGAGGACTTCGGCGAGACAATCATCCAGTATGCCGTCGATGCGCTCTTTCATGACCAGATCTCACTTCGCACCATACATAACGGAGCAAGGGCGCGGAGAGATACGGGTGGATCGCCGGGGAGCCGAGGCGGATCTCTGCCCCATCAGGCTACGCTGGTGGACAGCACTCGATGCAAGGCAGCCAGAGCCCTGTGCTGAAGCGACTTCACGGCACCAACCGTCTTGCCCAGCACATCAGCTACCTCTTCGTTGCTCATCTCCTCTATGAACTTGAGGAGAATCACCTGACGCTGATCCTCTGTGAGCCGATTCAGTGCACCGGCCAACTGGCGCTGGACCAGAGCGCGCTCGGCAGCCCGTTCAACGTCGAGCGCTCCGGTCAGCAGGCTCTCATCGAGGGGTATGATCGTCGGTCCGCTGGTGCGCCTGTGATGATCGACGACCACGTTGCGCGCGATGGTGTACAGCCAGGACAGCAGCGGGCGCCCCTGGTAGACAAAGCCATCCAGGTGCTCCACGACTCGCACGAATACTGTTCCCGTAAGATCCTCGGCAGTGGCCGTGTCACCGACTCTGTAGTAGACGTAGCGATAGATGGCCGAGTGGTGGCGTTCGTAGATCTCAGCAATTGCGGACCGATCACCTCGCTGGGCCAAAGCGACCAGCTTCGCGTCGTCACTCGCTGCCGACATGAATGTCCCACTCCGAATCGTGTGTAAGGGGCGCCGGTGGACCGGGCTGCATAGGCTGGCGTCGCGCCACGAGAGGTTAGAGTGGATCAAGACAATAATAGTCGCAGCTGCGCCCGAAGTCAATCCACAATGCTGTATGACCACACAGACCATCTCACCAGGCTTCGCACTGCCCCACATTTACCGTGGTGAGCGTCGCCCGGTGGCCTTCCCCAGCGGGCATGCACCTGTCAGACGCTGATCATCTCACCGGGTCGGGCTCGTGCCGCCGCCTTCTCAACGGGTGGCGCTTGGGGCTCCAGCAGCCCTCCACACGCCGTGCAACCTTGTCCCCGGGACCTGGGTCTGGGTCCAAGCTTCCGGATCACCGTCGGTCGCTTCGCGACACACGTGTACACCCTCAGGCCAGCACACACGCCCTGTTCTCAGTCCCGGCTATCGCGTTCCCGATAGGGACGCCACGGGTGGCTCTCCCAGGCACCGATCCTGATAGAAAAAGAAAGTCGGGGGCCTGGAGCCCCCGACTTGGCTTCTCCTGCTGTCCCCAGTGACCGCGAATCACATATCGCTGGACACAATCTTATCTCGCTGTACCAGTACCGGCTACTTCGAGTGCCCGTGATTGTTCTTGGGCCCGGCGTGATCCGGCGGTCCCTTTCCCTCAGGTGGGCCCGCATGGTCTGGACGGCCTGTACCCTCCGGCTTTCCCTGGCCCGATCCCGTGGAAACCGACGTCGTGGTCGTGCTCGCTGCTCGCTTGATCTCACCCCAGCTCAAGCCAGCCAGACGCTGCTCGACCAGGTCCGCTGGTGTGAATCCCTGGAGCTTGCCGGCCAGCTTGTAGGCCACGGTGATCGTGCCGTAGCTGGCCCCCTCGTCCAGCAGTTCTGCCACCTCTTCGGGCGTCGCCCCCAATCGTTCAGCCAGGCGCTGTGCCCCCACCGGCACAGTGCCGGATACGACCCGGCCAGAGACGAGTTGGCCAAGGTTGCGATCCCGGTTGCTTGGTGGAAGACCAAGGTACTGGGCGATCTCCCCCCAGCCCATGTCTCCCTCTCTCAGCTCGAGGATCTCCTCCACAGTCAAGCCGCTATCCATGGCCAGGAAGTAGGCGATAGCCACTTCCCCGAAGCCATAGCCTTCGCTGCGGAGCGTGACCACGTCAGTCATGGGCACATCGAAGAAGGCCGCCAGGCAGCCTGCTATCATCTGGCCACCGGTGACCTGTTCGGTGTGCGAGATAGCGCTCGTCGCAGACAGAGCCGAGCCGCCAGTGAGAGCACTGTTCATGCCATCCGCAGGTGCCGCGGCTTCACCGTTCGAACCGGCGGCGATGGCTGCTCCCGCCGTTAACAAGAAGATGCTGCCCACGATGATGACAGCAATGAGAATCCTGCTGTTGGCTACTCGATGGCCCATCTCTCCCTCCTTACTATGGCTATCACGCACCAGAGCCTCTTCCCACCTCCGATGCCGCGTTCTCTACCATTCTAACTCACCAGAGGCCCAACCAAAATGGTACTTACGTACTACTCCGGCCCATTCCCGGCGCAACCCTTGGCGACCCACCAGCCTATGCACCCGGTCCAAGCCGCGGATGGCACTTTTCACCATGCATAACGCACCAATGGAACACCGGATACGGCCAGACAACTACTGCTCACTAGCTCGGCGGGTAGTGAGTCCGCCTCGGTCGCCTGCCTCCGTGCCCTGGCCCCACCGCAGAGGTGCTATCCGCACCACGCCAGCCCTCACCAGAGAAGCCAACTCCGCGGGCGGTGGTCATGGACCAAAGACTTCTTTCAGCCAGTCCACGATGACCTTGTTGACCTCCGCCTCGTGCCCACGGTAGTTGTGAGGCGCACCCTCCAGCACCACAGTGTCGCACCTGGGGCTCGACACCGCCTTGCCCTTCAGCATGGCCATGGCGGTCTGCGGACTGGTGCTGATGAACTCGGCCACCGTGCCCATGGTTGCCAGAATCGCACAACTCAGTCTGGAAACCACCTCCCAGGGCTCATCCGGCCTGCTGAACTTGAAGATATCTGGTTTGGCAGTCACGAATAGGCTGTGGACGGTGCGGGCCGAGAGGGGATATGGAGCAGGCCCGGTGGGGACCAGAGCATCGCCCTGTCCCGACGATGCCTTCTCGGCGGCCCAGTGGAGCATACGCCCGGCCTCTGAACCCATGGCCCCGACCCACAGCCCCTGGTCGGCTGGCGACATCAGGATCAATCCCTGAACACGCTCGTCACCCGTCTCGCTCTGGTAGAAGGCCGCTTTGTGGGCTCCAAAGCTATGTCCAAGAAGCACCATGCTCCGGTAGCCTCGCTGCGCCAGCAAGGCGACCCAGGCCTCGATATCCAGCAGGCACTCCTCGAAGACCTCATAAGCCGTCCCGATGCGCTTGCTGGTGGTGGGGTCCCTGGTATAGACACTGTTCATGATGTCGTGGCCTCGCGTGTTCCCGGTGAGCAACGCACAGCCACAATCCATCAGCGCATCTGCCAGTGAATCCAGGAATTGGCTTCGATAGAAATTGGAGGACGCTCCGTGCAGGTGAAGTACGGCGGGCGGTCTGCTGGTGGCGCGAGGAGCGCAGTACAGACCTTGCAGTTGCAGTCCATCCTTGGTCCACACGCGAACGAGTTCCCCAATCACTTTGGCCTCCGATGGTCATCGTTATCTGAACAACCCGACGTCATGCCGATTATAGACACAAGCGCAGCTCCAATCAAGATTCTGGGCGCTTGACGAGGTGCTCCCCGCGTGCTATACTGGCCATGCTGACAGAACGCGCGCAGGGATGGACCGGTTCATGGCAGACGCGTCGGACTTCGAAAAACAGGAGATACTCAGATACCTCAAGTGGGACCGCAAGAAGCTCTTCCGGGAGCTCGACCGCTACTATGGTGCCTCTTCTCCCGGCGGACAGCGCGCCTCTTACCGCTTCAAGGGAAAAGGACGAGTCTGGTTCAACGAACTGATGCCCAAGTTGCAGGAATTCGTCTGCGAGGAATGGAATTACCTTGCGAGGAAAGACGAACCGGAACTCCAGGACAACGAGGCCCTTGTGGCAGCCCTGGGAGAAGCGATCTCACCGCTCGTCGAGAGGAACCCTTTCCCTACCGGATCGCTGGCCCCGACTAATCTCGTGGCCGCGATCCTGGTGAACTCGGGTCTGGACCAACTGTGTGAGCACCAGGGCCAATAAGAGCTCTCCGCCCCGCATCTGCATCACAACTCGTACTTCTCGAAATCCTCTGCGAAGCCGACCTCACCGTGATATCGCTTGGCTATTTCGGCTAGCGATAGGTACGGCTCCTTGCTCAAGTTGCGATGACAGTGCACCAGAATGACTCGTTTCACCTCCGCTTCAGCCGCCAGTTGTCCCGCTTCGGCTGCCGTGCTGTGAAAGGGATGCGACTCTTCGACAGTGCACTCGTGAAACAACAGGTCCGCACCTCTGGCCAGGGAGCGCAATTCCGGGCACGGACTGCTATCCGCTGAGAACACCGCCACCCTCCCGTTCAGCCGCGACGTAAGACGCACGGCGGACGTGGGCACCTGGTGCCTTACGGGGCTAGTGTGCACCGCGTAGCTTTCGGTCTCCAGAAGAAGATAGCCCTCGTCGTCGGCTATCACGTGGAATGCCAGCGGGACCGGCTTGCTCCGTAGCTGGAGCGCATCCAGCAACGCCGTGACCACCTGCTGCGCGGGCTGATTGGCGAAGATGTGAAGAGTCTCGCGCCTTCCGTAGAGCCACAACTCGTGGATCAACGATGGGAGGCCGTAGATGTGATCGGGATGCGCGTGGGTCAGGATGACCCCTCTCAGATTGTCGGGATCCGCCCCCACCCTGAGGAGCTTGTGGAAGGGGCTGCCCGCACAGTCGATGAACAGGCTGCCCCCCGCACTCTCGAAAAGAAAGAAGGTATTGTCTCTTTCCACGCTGGATAGCGCGGGGCCTGAGCCCAGCACCACGATTCTCTGTTGTCCATCATCATGGCCAACCACCATTGAGCGTATGAACCTCCGAGTTGGCAGGCAGCCGCCCCTATGACCCCCAGGCAGGCGCCAGCCCTCAATCGGCCGATCGGAGCCGTTCCCAGTCCCGCGCCGTGACCAGACTCGGCTCGCGCAACCGCCCGAGGACCGCTGCCAGATCGTCCGGGAGCTCGGACACCAGCTCCAGATGCGCGCCCGAAGCTGGCAGCCGAAAGCCCAGCCGGTGAGCGTGAAGGAACTGCCTCATGATGCCCAGGCGCTGCTTCCGATGGCCGTACATCTCGTCGCCTACGACAGGATGCCCGACAAAGGCTAGATGCACCCGCACCTGGTGCGTGCGGCCTGTCTGGGGCCTGACCTCGAGCAGTGTGAAGTCCCCCAGATGCTCCAACACGTGATACTGAGTCACCGCCTGACGTCCCCTGCTGCGGGCCACCGCCATACGCTTGCGGTCTCGTGCGTCGCGGCCGATGGGAGCATCTATGACACCGTTCACCGGCTCGACCTTGCCGTGTACCAGAGCGAGGTACACCTTCTCCACCTCGCCTCGTTTGAATTGCCCCTGCAGATCCCGACGCGCCGCCTCGTTCTTGGCCACCAGGATCAGCCCTGACGTATTCTTGTCCAGCCGGTGCACGATGCCGGGGCGACCGTCCTCGTCCAGAGGCAGGTCAGGATACCTGGCCACCAGAGCGTTCGCCAAAGTTCCGCGCTCGTGACCAGGGGCGGGATGGACCACGAGATCAGCGGGCTTGTCCACCACAGCCACCTCTTCGTCCTCATAGACGATCCTCAGCGGAATGTGCTCTGGCACTAGCTGGACCTCCTCCACCGGCGGTATGCGCAGAACAAGCTCGTCGCCATCTTCCAGCCGATGGCTGGGCTTGACCACACTCCCGTTTACTCTCAGGAAACCGTCCTCTATGAGCTGCTTGATCCTGGAGCGTGACAGTGCAGGCACCTGTTGCGCAACGTACTTATCCACACGCACTCCACTCCCGATGGCCGTCAAACAGCGGATCTCCTCCATTCACTCACCCCATGACGAAAAACACCGAGCCCTCCTCGGCGCTCGGTGTATGTCCATGGTATCTTGATCCTCCAGCCTAGTCGATCCCCTCCGCCTTCTGCTCGCCCTCCTGCTGGTCGAACAGCAGATGGAAGGCCAGCAGTGACACTCCAACGACGACCGCCAGGTCCGCCAGGTTGAATACGGGCCAGATCTTGAAGTCTACGAAATCGACCACACTCCCGAGACGTGCCCTGTCACACAGATTGCCAAGCGCTCCTCCCAGTTGCAGGCCCAGGCTCACCCTGAGCCAGGCTTGGCCGGGGGGCAGGAATCGATAGAAGGCGATGATGCCGACAACGACCAAGACGGCCACGATGGCGAAGATCAGCCCGTAATCACGGAACAGCCCAAAAGCCCCGCCAGTGTTCGTCACATGAGTGACAGTGACGAACGGCCTCAGGAACGGGATGGGGTTCCACATCTCCCCAACGCCCAGGTTCGTCACTACCAGGTGTTTGCTGACCCGGTCCCCCAAGAAGACGGCGGCGGCGACCCCCAGCAACAGCGCCCAGCGGGCCTTGGCATCAGCCACCGTGGATGGACCCACTATGATGCTCTCTCGTGGCGCCGCACGCATTCCACGCACAGACTCGTGTAGGGAAGCGTCTTCAACCGTCCCCATTCGATGGCTTCTCCGCAATCCTCGCAGGTGCCGTAGGTACCGTCCTCGAAACGGGTCAACGCTTCATCCACAAGTCTCAGACTGTCTTCGAGGCTTCCACGCAGCGACAGGTTGTACGTCTGCTCGAACACGCCGGTGGCGTCGTCTGCCATGTGATTGCCATAGCCGGGACGCTCATCGTCACGAGAGCCCAACTGGCGGATCTCCTCGTGGAGGCGAGCACGCTCGTCCTCCAGCACCGTTTTCAGTTCACTATATGGCCTCGGCACATCACACCTCGATCCGCCCTATGCTCTGCCCGTGCCCATCGACCACAGGCCTCTTGCGCACACTACACCCGCGCGCCGCGGGCGGACGCCGCCGCGGGCTCTACTCCTAACCATATTCTAGCCAATCTCGGGATCAGATGCAAACTGACTCCTCTCACCCGCTATGACCATCGACGGGAACAATCAGCAGATGGAAAGTTATGCTCTTCCCCTCGACCTGGAACTCACCGGTGTGACTCCCCGGTGGACCCTGACCCTCGGTCATGCCCACGGAAAGCGTCTCCTGGCTGATGTACTGCGCATAGTCTCGCATGACACCAGCCAGCGCCGGATCACCCTCATAGTAGGTATCGATCTTGTCCTCTATTCTGAAATCTGCATCCTTGCGAAGATTCTGGATGCGGCGTACCAGCTCTCGAGCCAGACCTTCCTGAACTAGCTCGTCGGTCAGGGCAGTCTCCACCGCCACGAGATAGTCTCCCTCTCGGGAGACCTGGAACCCTTCCCGTGCGCTGGTATCGATGGCCACCTCGTCTGCACCCAGCTCGATCGTCTCCCCCTCCAGAGCGACGATCAGAGCCTCCCCTGCCCGAAGCTTGGTAGCCCATGCTTCGGCATCCAGAGCCGCCACCGCTTCCATTATCGCCGGGAGCCGAACCCCATACTTGGGTCCCAGGACACGCGGATCAGGATGGAGGCTGTAGGAAACCAGTTCGCGCTCATCGTTGGTGAAGCGCAGTTCCTTCACGTTCAACTCATCAAGCACGAGCTCAGCCAATGGCCCCAGGGGGTCCTCCCCAGCACTGAACGGGCCTGCCACCACGGCGGATGACAGAGGCTGGCGCAGCTTCACGCCGCCCAGGCCCCGAGCCGAACGCCCCAGGGAAGCGATGCGGATAGCCAGGGCCATGTCCTGCATCAGTTTCTCGTCCACCACCGACTCGTTCGGCCTCGGGAAAGCACAGTGATGCACGCTTTCTGGCGCGCCGGGATCTACCGATCTGGCGAGGTTTTGATGCATTTCCTCTGTTACAAAGGGAATGAACGGAGCCAGCAGCTTGACCAGCGTCACCAGGCACTCGTATAGTGTCCAGTAGGCCAGGTTCTTGTCCTCATCCTGTTCGCTCTTCCAGAACCTGCGCCGACTTCGGCGTACATACCAGTTGGACAGGTCGTCTACAAAGGCCTCCAGGCATCGAGTTGCGGGTGCCGCATCGTAGTTATCGAGGCAGTCGCTCACCTCCCCAACCACCGCGTGCAGCCTCGACAGGATCCACCGATCCAGCACGTTTGGCGCTTCGCCCTGAATCCCCTGATGCTCCA
The DNA here is from genome assembly GCA_034411995.1 of Anaerolineae bacterium. Taxonomy (GTDB): domain Bacteria; phylum Chloroflexota; class Anaerolineae; order UBA7937; family B3-Chlor; genus JAUVXJ01. The sequence continues at coordinate 186,049 of DAOUME010000006.1, forward strand.
TCCGCTGCGGAGTCCATCCATCTATGCTGGCATAGGTCGCGAAGAAGGAATAGACGTTCCACAGAGGGATGAGGAAGCGACGCCTGACTTCATCCGCCGGGCCGTACCCGAAATGCAGATTGGTGCGAGGGTTGTGCGCGCAGTACATCCAGCGCATCACATCCACGCCCATCGTCTCCGCGGCTTCGTCAAACCAGATCACGTTGCCACTGCTCTTGTGCATGTCCTCGCCCTGCTCGTCCTTGACCAGTGCGTACCCAAAGACGTTGAGGAACGGCGGCCTGTTCTCCATGGCTGTGCTTTCGGCCAGCAGAGCGTAGAACCAGTTCCTGAACTGGCCAGGAAAGCACTCCGTGATGAAATCAGCCGGGTACCATTTCTCCCAGTACTCTCTGTCGTGCCTGTAGTTGAGGGTGGAAAGGGCCACGATTCCCGCATCCAGCCACGGGTTGCCCACGTCTGGGATCCGCGACACGAGCTTGCCGCACTCCGGGCAGCGGATCTTCACGGCATCGATCCACGGCCGGTGAGGAGAGTGACCCTCGAACTGCTGCCACCCTTCCACCGCCCGCTCTTTCAACTCAACCTCGCTGCCGATGACCTCGAAGTGCCCACATTCACAGTCGTAGATGGGCAACGCCAGACCCCAGTACCTCTTCTTGGAGATCATCCAGTCGTCCATGTTGCGCAGCCAGTCCAACTCGCGCTCCAACCCAAACTCCGGGATCCATCGTATCTGGCGCACCACGTCCATGATCTGATACCGGAGCTCGTCCATGTAGATGTACCACTCATCAACCAGGCGAAACACCAACTCGCTCTGACAGCGCCAGCACACCGGATACCGGTGGGTGTACTGCTCGACCTTGTACAGCAACCCCTTCTTGCGCAGATCCTCGAAGATCGCCTCTGCCGAGTCTGCCACGTGGAGGCCGCTGAGCCAGCCGAATCGCGGCAGGAAGACGCCGAATTCGTCCAACGGAGCTATCGACGCCAGGCCGTACTTCTTCCCCAGCTCGAAGTCCTCCTTGCCACATCCCGGCGCGATGTGCACGATGCCCGTGCCCTCGCTCTCGCTAACCTCGTCCCAGAGGATCACCCTGTGCTCCACGCCCTGCAACGGTGGCAGCTCGTCGTATGGACCATGGTAGGTCCAACCTTCCATGTCGGCACCCGAGAGTTCCCCCACCACCTCGTACGGGCCCTCCAGCGTAGACAGGGCCTCTCGAGCCAGATACAAGTACTCGCCGTTCTGCTTGACTTTGACGTATGGCACCTGCGGGTGCACAGCCGCACCTACGTTGGAGCTCAGGGTCCAGGGCGTGGTGGTCCACACCAGCAGGGCCTCCTTCTCGCGCCCGACGAGGGGAAAGCGCAGGGTGACGGCAGGGTGAGTCAATTCCTGGTACCCCTCGGTGACGATCTCGTGCTCCGAAATGGCGGTGCTGCACCTCGGGCACCAGGGCAGCACGTCCCGCCCCTTGTAGATCCAGCCTCTGTCGTGACAGCTCTTGAGGAACAACCAGATCGTGTAGTTGTTCTCATCGGACATGGTATGATAAGAGTTGTCCCAGTCCATCCAGTATCCCAGACGAATCGACTGCTGGGTCTGGATACCAGCGAACTTCCACACGCGCTCCTTGCACTGCTCCACGAAATCGGCGATGCCGTACTGCTCGATATCGCGCTTGGACGTGAACCCCAGCTCGCGCTCCACCTCGACCTCGATCCATAGCCCCTGCCCATCGAAGCCGTTCTGGTAGCGGATCTCATGCCCTTTCATCGCCTGGTACCGGTGGAAGAGGTCCTTGTAGGTGCGCCCCCAGGCGTGGTGCACGCCCATGGGGTTGTTCGCGGTTATCGGCCCGTCTATGAAGGACCACCTCTTCTTGCCCCTGTTCTTCTCCACGAGCTTGTGGAAGGCATCGGTCTCATCCCACCAGCGCAGTATTCGCCTCTCCAGCGCAGGGAAGTCCACCTTGCTGGGAACTTCTTTGAACATTGAGTCAACCTCCCGCTACTCCTCGATCTCGATGCGCAGGCGCTTGTTGATACGCCCCTTGCTCTCGTGTCCCGTGACCACGATGCGACCGACTTCTTTGGTGTTGGCCACGTGGGTGCCGCCATCCGCCTGCAAATCGAGCCCTTCGATCTCTACCACGCGCACCTCTTGTATGCTCTCGGGCAGCAGATTGATCTTGGTCCGGATCAGATCCGGAATCTGAAACGCCTCTTCCCGCGGCAGGATATCGACGCGCACGGGGCGAGCGGCTGCCACCTCTGCGTTGATCTTGGCCTCCACCTCGTCGGAGAACGCTGTGCTCATGCTCTCCAGTTCGAAGTCCATGCGCGCTTTCAGCGGCTCCATGTTTCCACCAGTCACCAGGGCCCCGTAGTCCCGCCAAATGACGCCGCACAGGATGTGCAGGGCGGTGTGAGTGCGCATCAGCTTGTGTCTGTGCTCCCATTCGATCGCGCCACGAACTTGCCTGCCCACGCCCGGCGCTTCTCCATCAATCCTGTGGATCACCTTGCCCTGGGACTTCTGTACCTTCCTGACGAGGTATTGCCGCCCGTCCTCATCCAACAAGCTACCCATGTCGCTGGGTTGCCCCCCACCCTGGGGATAGAAGGCGGTCCTGTCCAGGACGACACCACCCTCTGCTTGCTCAACCACCACCGCAGTGAACTCGCGCAGATAACTGTCGGTCAAATACAGTAGCTCGGTCATCGCAGCCTCCCCTCAGACTATGTTGCACCACAGCCGACTTATGTAATCCTCAAAGCCCAGCCCCCGCCAGAACTTCTGAGAGACAGGGTTGAGACACGAAACGTACACTTGTACCGACGGTGCGTTCCGGGCAAGAAACCACTCTCTCAACGAAGCAACGAGCTGCCGCCCGACTCCCTGCCTTCTCCATCTGGGACTCACACACAGATGAGCGACATGGCCATGAATGGAAGCCTGGAGACCAAGCGCCACTGTCCCCACACCTCCCAGTGCAAAGCCTATCACCCCGTCGGTCGTCTCGGCGACTAACAGATGGCTGTCGCGCCCCTCAAGCCACCGGGCAACCGACTGGACCACATTCGCCCTCCAGAGGGGACCTACCCTCAGGCGCCCGTCGATGGCAGCGTGGATGTCCATCATCTCTTTCCACAATAGCACCACAGCCTCGCTGTCTTCAGCCCGAGCCGGACGCACCGCGCAGCCCGAACCCACCTTCCGGACGACCTCCAAGTCGGTATCGCTCCACAGGTGATCGAGGAACCTTCCGAACCCCCTGGACTGCCAGAAGGCACCACTGGCCTGGTCACGGCACGACACATCGACCTGGGCAGTCGTCAATTTGCTCTTGCGGAACCAGCCAAGCACCGCATCCACCAGTGCGTCTCCTAGGCCGCGACCTCGGTGTTCCCCGTCAACGTACAGGCAACCGATGTAGCCATACCGAGGGACGGAGAAAGGCTCGTTGTTCGCCACCGCGCCTATCACATACCCAGTCACCCCGCCGTGGGCTTTCTCCTCTGCGACCAAGACGCGGGCTGATCGAGCGCCAAGCATGGAGTGCAATTCTCTCTCGAAACCATCAGCATCGTGCGCTTCGGGCGCCAGCCGGAGGTCCCGTTCGCTCAGAAACCCGCGGGCAGCCTCTCGCAGCCGGGCAATCTCCTTTAGATCACGCCATTCCGCGCCGCGGATGAGACCCACTCCATGCCCCATAAGCGAAGAACTCCCGTCCCCACATAGGGACGGGAGTTCCGTTGGCGACCATACACTCCCGCGGTACCACCCTACTTAGCGGTGTCCCGCTCACTCTTGAGGGGTACGTGTTCATACCCCCGCCATGGATAACGGGCGACGTTCCCGGCCAAGTCCACTCTGGACGCGCGACTGCGACCATTTGGGTTGGCGGCTCCGGAAGGATCTTCAGCGGGGCCGCCGTATCCAGCTCACACCCAACCTGGACTCTCTGCACGCCAGCAAACCGCCTACTCGTTTCCATCGTAGCCTTTGTATAGATGCAACTATGCCACAAACCGGCGGAGATGTCAAGCGCAATCAGGTCGCTGGCTCCACGGCGCGGTCGACCAGGGCAGAGTCACTGGCGGTATCTGCCCAAGACCAGGCACGCGTTCTGACCGCCCAGGCCGAAGGAGTTCGACAGTGCGATGTCGACCTTCGCTCGGCGAGCCACGTGGGGCACGTAGTCGAGGTCGCACTCGGGATCAGGCTGATCAAGGTTGATCGTGGGATGAATGGCTCCGTCCCGGATCGACAGTATCGAGGCGATGGCCTCCACCCCTCCTGCGGCACCGATCAAGTGGCCTATCATCGACTTCGTGGCACTAATGGGGATTCCGTAGGCTTGCTCGCCGAAGGCCCTCTTGATGGCCACTGTCTCCGCCACGTCTCCAAGAACCGTGGAGGTGGCATGGGCGTTGATGTAGTCAACGGATGTGGGGGAAATCCGCGCATCCGCGACCGCCCCGAGCATGGCCCGTGCCGCAGCCCTCCCCTCCGGATCCGGCGCGATGAGATGATACGTGTCTGCCGTGCCTGCATACCCCAGCACTTCGGCATAGATCCGAGCGCCGCGCTCCTCGGCATGGTCCAGCCGTTCCAGGATCACAATCCCCGCCCCTTCAGCCGGGACGAAGCCATCGCGGTCCACATCGAACGGCCGAGAGGCTTTCTCCGGCTCGTCGTTCCGACGTGAGTACCCCCTGGCCACCGAGAAGGCAGCAATGCTCAGCTCGCAGATACCAGACTCCGTCCCTCCGGCCACCATGATCTCTGCTGCTCCCCGGCGAATCACCTCTGCCGCCTCACCAATGGCCTGCGTCCCAGAGGCGCAGGCGGTCACCACCGTGCTGCTGTAGCCATCCAGCCCGTAGAGGCAACTGATGTGATGGGCAGCCACGTTGAGACTCACCGTCACCGGGAAAAAGGGCGAGATGCGCATCCCTCCCTTGCTGAACAGAATGCGGCAGGCCTTGTCGCACTCCTCCACCGCCCCCCCGCCACTGGTCCCGATGATGACACCAGTCGATTCCCGATCGAAACCACCGGACGAGAGCCCAGCATCTTCCAGCGCCATCCCGGCAGCGGCGACGCCCAATTGGCAGTACCGCCCCATCCTCCGCGCCTCTTTGACGCCCATGTGCCGACCTGGGTCGAAGTCCCGCGCAATGCCGGCTATTTTCGTGGGATACTCTTCCACGTTGATCTCCGTGAGCAGCCTAATGCCCGAGCGCCCTTCGAGCAGGGCCTGCCAGCTCTCCTCGGCAGTGAGTCCCACCGGAGTGATGGCCCCTAACCCGGTAACCACCACGCGCTGGCGGCGACTCCGACCACGATGCCCATCCAGGCCGGTCCCACAGTTGTAGCAGAAGTTGGCTCCTGCGGGGTTCTGGACATCGCATTCCGGACACGCCTTGCCTTTCGCGTCCATCTTGCACATTCCCCCTCTGTTCATTGTCGAGCAATCTGCTCTTTCATTGCTCCAATCTCGTCGCGCAGCCGGGAGACTATCCTCTGGCCCGTCTCGTCCCCCGATGAGCTCCGCAGGCGTCGCTTTGCAAAAGCCAGCTCGGTCAGCAACTGGTACAACCGCCTGATTCGCCGAGCTGCTTCTATCCCATCGCCAGAGAAAGCCCTCCACTGGGCGCCAACCCGTCCCATGTAGGAAGCAGCAATGTCGTACTCCTCCTGCGACAGCGTGCCAGCGCTCACCTCCTCGCCCAGTTCCGTGGTGATCCATCGCCTTTCTCGACCCCAAGAGAGGAACACTATGACCCCCAGCACTATCACGCCGCCCCAGTCGTTGACGAGGCTGATCAGTATCGGCCAGCACAGTTCGGAACCCAGAATCGTGGACAGGTTGTGCACGGCATGTACTGCTATGGCGGCCATCAAAGCCACCACAGGTGCCAGCCAGCGCCTCCACGTGTCGTCAGCCATAGCCGCATATCCCAAGCCCGCGCCCACGATGCCGCTGAAGAGGCCATGATTCAGTCCAAAGACCAGCGTCCGAACGAACACCAGTACCACCCAGCTCGCCGCGCCTCCCTCCAGTAGCGCTCCGAGGAAGTAGAAGACGTTCTCTGTCATGCCAAAGCCAAAGCCTACCAGCGCACCATAGACGATGCCATCCAGGACCCCGTCGAACTCCCGTCTGAAGACGAGGAAGATCATCAGGATGGCCAGACCCTTGACTGACTCCTCGACGATGGGTGCCACGACGCTCCCCTGGAGGAGGTCCAAGGCCGCGTCTCCCAGGAGTCCGGAGAAGGGGACACCCATGATGAATTCTGCTAGCAGAGACAGGAAGACGGCGGGCAGGGCTCCCCAAACGAACGTGGCTGCCAGCAAACCCCAGGGCTCCTTCTCGTATCTGTCCAGCCACCACACGAGCAGGCTGTAGGCTACCGCAGGACCAACTGCAGCCAGAACAGTCAACATGCCAAAAGCCAGAAGGAACACCAGTTGCATGGTCTATCCCCTGCCCAGGGTCCTGCGCGCTCTGGCGTAGATGCTGAAGAAGTGAACCCAGAATGGGCTCCGGCTGCCCCGCACACGCCCATTCCGAAGCTGCTCAAGAAACTGGTCCCGGCCCCCCAGCGTCTCCATCTGCACATACGCCTGCCCCACTTCGCGTTTACTGTGGGCATCGTTACCCGCTGTGGCCATCAGACCCCTCCGCCGCGCGAATTCCCAGGCTCGACGATTGTCTCCCCCAAACGTGACACGCCCGTTGAGAACTTCGACGAAGTCCAGCGCGTCGGCGATCTCGTGCAGTACGCTCCCATGCAGACTCTCACGCCGCAGCCTGTCGAAGGGATGAGGCACCCCCACCAGCACACCCTGTTCCTTGATCAACCTCACCGTCTCCATGGCCGACAGATCCCTGGGCACCCCCTGCCGTAGAAAGAGCCCCAGCAGTTCACCATCTCCCGTGGTGACCTCCTCCCCCACTATCACGGGAAAGGGAGCTATGCTTTACACCGCCAGCGCACCGGCGATGGCGTTGTGATCGGTGATCGCCATAGCACCAACCCGCTTGAGCAGCGTGGCCTCCACGACCTCCTGCGGAGACATGGTCCCGTCCACCGAATAGGACGTATGCACATGTAGGTCTACCTTGATCACTCGAGCTGCACCTGTCTTGCCAGGAAGGTCGAGGGTCCGCTTGACCTGGCGCAGTAGCCGATAGCCAGCGCCCCAGGTGTTCGCCTGTCGATCGGCACACCAAAGCCACCACAGCTCAGTCTGGCACGTCGTGGTCGTCAGCGGGAAGAACAAGCTTACGCCAGACCCAGGATAGCACAGATGGCTACCGTGCCAGTGCGCTCCGCAACACCGCTTCCAGATCCGCTGGCTCGAAGGGCTTGCCTATCCATCGGCTCACCCCTGCCTCCCTGGCGCGCTTGCGTCTGTCTTGGACGTCCATGTGGGCTGAGACCATCACCACAGGCACCTCCTCTAGACCATGGTGAGCCCTCAGCAGACGGGTAGCCTCGATACCATCCATCACCGGCAGTTCTTCGTCCATGAAGATGACGTCTGGCTTTTCCTTGATAGCCAACTCAACCCCCTCCTGACCATCTGACGCCAGGAGGACTTCAGCTTCCAGGCCGCTGATGAGCCCTACGAGGGCAGCGAAAACCCGTCCGATGTCTTCGTTGTCCTCTACGTACAGCACTGTCAGTACGCGGTCCGCTGGTGCCACCGGCCATCCTCCGCCACCAGAGCCTCAGGCTGGCAAGAGGTCTCAACTCGTTGCGCATTATCGCATAGACGCTTCCCTGTGTCAACCGGTATGTTGTCCCCAGAGTATTCTTGTGATATAATAGGTGCAGTATTTGTCGCTCCGGGAGGCCATCATGGATTCGAGAGCACAGGCGCTTGAAGTCCGCTCGAAGCTGATGGGAGTGTTAGTGCGCGCCGCTCGGCTGAAGGCCTGCAGGACCCTCAAGGAGAGCGCTGACTGGCTGGGCTGCTCGCCGCACATCATGTCCCAGTACGAGTACGGTCGTCGTGCTATCTCCTTGCCAGAGCTCGAGCTACTGGCGGAGCTGTGGCAGGTGCCTGTGAACGAACTATGGGATGAGGAAGTGGCCGTCGTGGATCAGCCCTCCGCCAAACCACCCGCTGGCAAGCTCCTGCCTCTGCGCCACAAGGAGATCGGCGTGCAGCTTCGACAGGCGCGATCCAGGGCGGGTAAGACCCAGAAGGAGTGTGCCCACATTCTTGGCGTCTCCACCGAGACCATGGCCAAGTACGAGTACGGGTCCAGAGCGATCCCTTTCCCGCATCTGGAAGTCCTCGCTGACCTCCTGGGGGTTCCCCTCTCCGATTTCCTGGATCGGGAACTAGCCACCGAACTACTCCCCGCTACCGTGTCCGGTGCGGACTTACGATCTCCTGCCGAGGCATGGGCCTCTTTGGCCCCGGAGATCAAGCAATTCATTTGCAGCCCAGACAGCCTGCCGTATCTGGAGATGGCAGTCAGGCTATACGAGCTACCCAAGAGCTCACTCAGGCCTCTCGCCGAGGCGATCCTATCCACCGAAGGGTAAGTTGGACAAACGACAGCATGATCTCATCTTCCGCTCTCGCTGCCGGTCAACAAACGTGTTCGTTCCTTGACACCCTGGCCAGGCTCACCGGCCATCGCCAGTCAGGCCAGTTCCTTGCCGCAGCACTGCGCGAGGCCATTGAGGCCACGGATTCTCAGGCTGGATCACTGCTGCTCGTGGGTGATCGCACGCAACGCGTCAGGGCCGGCGACATGTCACCGGAGATCGAGAAGCAGATCTCGTTGTGGGAAGAGAGTCTCGAACAACGCCTGCGTTCGAGTTCCTGGAGCATAGCGGCCGACGAGACGCTCCCCGTTTCCTCCCACCTAGTCAAGGGTACCGGGCATCTCCTGGTGAACACGCCTTTGCTGCGGGATGAGACGGTCACAGGGTCTCTCACTGTGGCCCTGGCCCCCGGAGATACCCTCTCGCTCTCTCAGCGGCAGGCGTTGGCCTCCTGTGCCAGGATCATAGGCAATCTGGCCGACATCATCGAGCAGCTAAACCTCACCCAGCACAGCCTGGAACAACTCACCTTCCTGCACGAGACCAGTCAGGCTTTGACTTCCACGCTGGACCTCCGCCGGGTGCTGGACAACACCATGGAACTGGCCACCAAGATCCTCGATGCCCAGGCCTCCACGCTGATGCTCATCGATGTAGAAACCAACGAGCTCGTCTTCGATATTCCCTACGGCGAGAAACGCGAACTGCTCAGAAGCTATCGCATGTCCATGGGTGAAGGCATAGCGGGTTGGGTGGCCACGCACGGCAAACCTGCTATCGTCAACGAAGCGGCCACCGACCAGCGCTTCAGCAAGGGGACCGACGTCCGCACCGGATTCCTCACCCAGTCCGTGATCTGCGTCCCTCTACAAATCAAAGATCGAACCATCGGGGTGCTCGAAGCTCTGAACAAGGTATCGTGCGAAGGCTTCAACGACGACGACCTCCGCCTGCTGAGCACCTTGGCTGCGCAGGCCGCCAGTGCTATTGAGAACGCCAGCCTCTACCGCAGCCTGAGCGAAGAAAGGGACAAGATCCTCCGGGTACAAGAGGAGGCGCGTCGCGCTCTCGCTCGTGATCTCCACGACAGAACCCTGCAAAGCCTCTCCTCCATCAGCATGGGCATCGACTACGTGAAACAACTGCTCAAACACCAGCCAGACACCGCCGCTGACGAACTCAGCCGGTTGCAGGAACTGGTCAAGCAGGCCTCCAGAGAAGCTCGCGTGCTCCTCTTCGAGCTGCACCCCATCGCGTTGGAGACGCAGGGTCTGGTGGGAGCGCTGGAGACTTACGTCCAGCAACTGGGTGGCGAAGGACCGCCCCTGTTCCATTTCCACAACGATGGTTTCGCTCAGAGGCTATCTCCAGAAGTCGAGGCCATGGCCTTCATCGTCTTGCAGGAAGCTGTAAACAACGCCCGAAAGCACGCCGGTGCGGACAATATATGGTTGACGCTTTCTCCGGAGGACGATTCCCTCCTGATGACCGTGGAGGACGACGGCTGCGGGTTCGACTTGAGCACGGTGGAGAAAAACGCTAACCGAGGCGGTCACCTGGGCTTGGTCAGTATGCAGGAGAGGGCAGACCTGATCGAGGCACGGCTCGACATAGAATCCTCACCTGATCAGGGGACCAGGGTTTCGCTAAGGGTGCCGCGTCAGACTGCACCCACCGGTTCGTGAGCACCACCTGGCAGGCCCCCGTCTCCACACCATGAAGAGGTCGTGAGTTCCTTCGGAGACGCGGAACAAACGAGAGTGGGAGATCTGTATGACACTAGAAGAGGCATCGGCTGAGGCTGGCGCGCTCAAGGAACAGGGAATCAAGCTGTTCCGCTACGGCGAATATGAAGAAGCTGCTGAAGTCTTCGGCAAGGCGGTGAAGCTGTACGAGGAAGCGGACGACCAGAAGGGCCAGGCCGAGATGCTCAACAACGTGGGAGCTGTCCGCACACAGGAAGAAAGGTGGGACGACGCCACCGCCGCGTTTGCCCGGGCCAGGTCCATGTTCGAGTCGCTGGGAGACGAGGGTGGCCTGGCTCAAACCTTGGGGAACCTGGGTGCCATGTACCGCTACCAGGGGGACAGCGATGCTGCCGTGGAGCGCCTCAAGGAGGCCATCGAGCTCTTTCGCCATGTCGGGGACCGCGAGAAACAGGCTGCCACTCTACGTCTCGTGAGCCGGATTCGTCTCGGACAAGCCAGGTGGCTCGAGGCGCTACACTTCTACGATCTCAGCCTGGCCTGTGCGGAGCCTCAGGGAATCAAGCAGCGTGCACTCCGTCGGCTGCTTCAGATACCCTTCGGTATGCTCTCTCGTCCGCAATAGCCGACTCTGGCTGCCCCGAGTCTGACCCCCTTCACCTGGCCGGAACCCGGCGCCGCGCCGTGGCTATTCCTTCTCTTCTTCTGGCTGCGCCCTGCTGATGATCTCTTCCGCGAGATTCCTGGGCACTTCCTCGTAGCGAGAGAACTCCATGCCGAAGACCCCGCGCCCCTGGGTGATGGAGCGCAGGTCCGTCGCGTAGCCTTGCATCTCTGCCAGGGGCGCCTGTGCGGTGATGATGATCTTGTTCCCCTTCTGCTCCGTACCCATCACGCGAGCGCGCTTGGTATTGAGATCCCCCAGGACATCACCCATGCTTGCCTCGGGAATGGTGATGGTGAAAGTCATGATCGGCTCGAGCAGCACAGGCCCAGCGTTCCGCACGGCTTCCTTGAACGCCTCCCTCCCTGCGATCTGGAAGGCTATGTCCTTGGAGTCCACCGGGTGTTCCTTGCCATCGTAGACTACACCCTTCACGTCGACGATGGGAGAGCCCGAGGTCACTCCCTGGCTCAGTACCTGCCTGATCCCTTTCTCGATAGATGGTATGAAGCTCCTGGAGATGTGGCCTTCTCTCACCTCGCTGTCGTACTCGAAGCCGGTTCCTCGCGGAAGAGGTTCGACCCTCAGCCACACCTCGGCAAATTGCCCAGCCCCGCCAGTCTGCTTCTTGTGTCGATACTGCGACGTGCCCACCTTGCTGATTGTCTCTCGATAGGGCACCTTGGGCACCGCCGTGGTGATCTCCACTCCAAACTTGGAGTGGAGGCGACGCGCCGCGATGTCTATGTGAGACTCCCCCATGCCGGAGAGGACGGTCTCCCGCGTACTGGCGTCCCGGTCCACACGAAGGGTAGGGTCCTCCTCGGTCAGCCGAGCCAGCGCCGATCCGAGCTTGTCCAGGTCGGCCTTGGTCTTCGGCGTGATCGCCGCCGAGAAGATGGGGTGAGGAAAACTGATGGCCGGCAAGGTCAGTGGATGATCCTTGTCGCACAGGGTATCACCCGTCTCCGTGTGCTGTAACTTCGCCACCGCTCCGATATCCCCGGCGACCACCTTCTCTGTCGGATTCTGTTCCTTCCCCTTCGGAGAGTACAGTTGACCCAGGCGCTCCTCTTCTCCCCTGCTGGCGTTGAACACTCGCGAGTCAGACTCCATCGCCCCGGAGAAGACCCGAAAGTAAGTCAACTTGCCCACGTATGGATCCGCCAACGTCTTGAAGACCAGGGTCGCCAGCGGTCCCCCTACCACAGGCTCCAGTCTCTCCTCTTCACCGGTCGCTGCGCTCGTTGCCACGTACCCTTCAACGTCGAGAGGAGAGGGGCAGTACCTCGTGATCACATCCAGCAAAGGTCTCACTCCAACGTCCTTAGTAGCCGCCCCACACATCACCGGCACCAAGGACCCGCTTCTCACCCCCGCCGCCAGACCTCTGACGATCTCCTCCTGCGTGAGGGTCTCCTCCTCAAAGTACCTCTCCAACAGCTCATCATCCTGCTCAGCGGCGGCCTCCATCAACTTCAGATGGGACGCCTCGGCCTTCTCGCGCATGCTCTGGGGGACATCGCCCTCCTCGCCCTTCTCGCCCCGATAGGCCTTCATGCGCACTAGGTCCACTACGCCTTCAAAGGAGTCCTGAGCGCCAACTGGCAGTTGCAGCGGCACGATGTTGCCAGGCAAGCTCGCCTGGGCCTGGCCCACGGCCCGATCGAAGTCGGCATTCTCCCTGTCCATCTTGTTGACAAACAACATCCGGGGCAGACCAACCTCGTCCGCGTACTCCCAGACCAGCTCAGTCCCGACCTCGACGCCTGAGACCGCGTCCAGAACCACGACGGCTGAGTCCGCCGCCCTCAATGCTCCCTTCACCTCACCCACGAAATCGGCGTAGCCTGGGGTGTCAAGGACATTCACCTTGTGTCCATCCCATTCGCACGGAATCACTGAGGTGTTCACGGAGATCTTGCGCCGGATCTCCTCAGGATCGTAGTCCGAGGCCGTCGTGCCCTCGTCGACTCGGCCGAGCCGGCTCACGCCGCCGCTGACGTAGAGCATGGCCTCGGCCAAAGATGTCTTGCCCGCACCCCCGTGGGATAGAAGCACGATATTCCTCAGTTCTTCCGCCTTATACTCCTTCACTATAGCAATCCTCCATGCTGGTGCAGTGACATCTTGTGGCCAATTGTAAAGGACTTATCTGCGGTTGTCAATTCCATTCTTGTGCTACAATGACGTGAAGGGGTGCTGACAGGAGGATATGTGGGAACAGTCCCGGGGACCTACGTACTCGTCTTGTACCTGAGCCACGACGCGTGCCTGTGTGTGGCTCACCTCGGAACGCACATCTTCAAGGCGGGCTACTACTGCTACGCAGGCAGCGCCAGGGGGCCCGGCGGACTGCGAGCCCGCCTGAGCCGACATCTGCGCCAACGCAAGAAGCCCCACTGGCACATCGACTATCTCCTCCCGCGAGCCGTGGTAGTAGAAGTCTGGGCCGCGCCCTCAACCGAGAGACTGGAGTGCCTGTGCGCCCAGACCTTGCTGAGCATGCCTGGCGCGGAGGTGTTGGTTCCCAAGTTCGGCTCTTCAGACTGCGGCTGTGAAACCCATCTCCTCTACTTCACCGCTCCGCCTTCCGTCCATGACTTCCGCGCGCGGGTGCGCTCCTCGACCGCAGGAGTTCCGCTACTCACGACGATTGTGCAACAGTGACCCAGCAGCCACTCTTCCTTTCGCGTGCGTACGGACTGGGCCCTGTGCCCGCATGTGTGACAAGCTACCAGCAAGGCGACATTGCCGCACCCAGGTGAAGAATACGAAGCACAGCGCGGCTTGCGAACGGGGTGAAGTAGTGGTATAATTCTAGGCCGGTGAGGGGCTATGTGGGGGGTGGAGCCTGCGCTTTCTGGACCGGATGAGTCCCCGTCGTAGTGCCCGGAAAGGAGGTGAGGTCAAGAAGAGGAAGCCAGTTCCCGCTGATTGTCACTGAAGGAATTCCCAGAAACGCTGAAGTAAGGAGGAAAACCGTGAGAGCGATAAGATGGACGCTGGTCAGCCTTCTGGTCCTCGGGGTGCTACTGACGGCTTGCGCGCCGCCTGCTGCGCCGGAGGAGGAAGAGGCTGCCCCACCGGTGACGGGCGCGCGCTTCCAGACGATCCTGGATCGTGGGAAGATCATCTGCGGCTGCAACAGCGAACTCCCCGGCTTTGGCTATCTGAACCCAGCGGGGGAATTCGAGGGGTTTGACGTCGATTTCTGCAAGGCCATTGCGGCGGCGGTCTTTGGCGACGCCAATGCCGTGGAGTACCGACCGCTCACTGCGGCCGAGCGTCTGCCGGCGCTACAGACCGGCGAGATCGACGTGCTCATCCGCAACACTACGTGGACCCTCACTCGCGACGCAGTGAACGAGGTAGACTGGGCGGCCGTGACGTTCTACGATGGGCAAGGCATGATGGTGCCTGTGGCCACCGGGTGGACTACGCTGGAAGACATGGACGGCGCGACCGTATGCTCCACCACGGGTACGACGACGGAGATGAACCTGGCCGACGCCTTCCGCTCTCGGGGGCTCGACTACACGCCGCTTCTCTTCGAGAAGACGCAAGATACCGCCACAGCCTACGAGGAAGGGCGCTGTGATGGTCAGACCTCCGACAAGTCTCAACTGGCAGCCCTTCGCTCCGCCATGGAGAACCCTGAGGATCACGTCATCCTCGACGTGACCATGTCGAAGGAGCCTCTGGGACCCCTCACCGCCCACGGCGACAACAAGTGGAATGACGTCGTGAGATGGGTCGTGTGGGGCATGGTCCAGGCCGAGGAATCAGGAGTTAACTCCGCCAACGTGGACCAGATGCTGAGCAGCGACGATCCGACGGTCAGGCGACTGCTGGGCGTCGAGGGAGAGTTGGGGAGCTCCCTGGGCATCCCCAACGATTTCGTGGTCCAGATAGTCAAGCAGGTCGGGAACTACGGCGAGGTGTACAACCGCTGGCTGGGCCCGGACGGGCTCAACATCCCGCGCGGCCCCAACGAGCTCTGGACCAATGGCGGCCTCCTCTACGCCATGGCCTTCCGGTAGATGCTTGCTCCCATGTCACAGAGTGCAGCCCGGTGCCACGCCGGGCTGCACTTCCACGAGAGGTGAGACCGTATGTCCCAGATGACAGTCTCTCGCTGGCGAGTGGTGAGCACCTTCCGCGACGAACGCTTCCTCAGGATCGTGGGCCAGGTCGCTTTTGCCGTGGCGGTGATACTCTTCGGTGCGTGGTGCCTGGGGAACTACAGAGCACGCGGCTTGACTTTCTCCTTCGCCTTCCTGCGCGAGGAAGCCAGTTTCGACCTCGCCGAGGGCATGGCCTTCAGCCCCATAGATCCTTACTGGAAGGCTTTTGTCGTGGGGATCGCCAATACCGTCAAAGTAGCGATCCTCGGCATCATCATGGCCACCATCCTGGGTCTGGTGGCCGGGGTAGCCAGACTATCCAGCAACTGGCTGATCAGCAACATCGCCAGCGTCTACATCGAGATCATCCGCAATACCCCGGTATTGGTGCAGCTCTTCTTCATCTATTTTGCGGTCATCCTGAAACTGCCAGAGCTCCGCGATCGTCTCGTGCTGCCCGGCCCCATCTTCCTCAGCAACCGCGGCATTCAGCTCGTCTGGGCGCGTCCCACGGCCTCGTTCGCCTGGTGGCTACCCTTCTGGATAGTGGCCCTGGCCATGGCTCTTGCCATCTACGTCTGGCGAGTGCGCCTCGAACGGCGCTACAAACGCCCTCTGTCGCGGCTGCCGTGGGTCTCACTGGCACTGGTCGTTCCTCTCATCGGCTGGCTCGTCGTGCCAGGCAACCCCCTCTACGCCGACAGACCTGAGGTGGTGGGACTCAAGGTCGTCGGTGGCACGAGCCTGTCTCCAGAGTTCGCCGCGATACTCTTCGGCCTGGTGGTCTACACCGGCGCGTTCATCGCCGAGGTCGTTCGTGCAGGAATCATGGCCGTGCCCAAGGGGCAATCGGAGGCGGCTCGGGCTCAGGGCTTCACGGAGATGCAGATTCTGCAACTCATCGTGCTCCCTCAGGCCATACGGATCATCATTCCCCCGTTGATCAGCCAGTATCTGAACTTGACCAAGAACTCCAGCCTCGCCATCGCTATCGGCTTCCTCGATTTGTACGCCGTCGCCAACACCATGTTGAACCAATCCGGTCGCATCGTCGAGGTGTTCATCATGATCATGGCCGCGTACCTATCCATGAGCCTTACCATCTCTGTGATCATGAATGTGCTCAACCGCAGACTGGCCCTCGTGGAGAGATAGGAATGACGATCGAAGTTGAAGTCATGAGGCCCCCTCGCACGGAAGTGGGGGCCTTGGGTTGGCTCAGGAAGAACCTCTTTGGCACCTGGTACGATGGGCTCCTCACCGTCGGTTCCGTGGCCTTCATCGGCGTCGTACTCTACGGCGTCTTTCACTGGGCCTTGGAGACCGCGGAATGGGGCGTGGTGACCACCAACATCAAGGTCTTCATGATCGGAAGGTATCCCTACTCGGACATCTGGCGGGTCTGGGCGAGTGTGGGTCTGTTCGCGCTCATGGCCATGGTGAGTCTGGCTATCTGGCTGGGAAGGCTCTCTGCCGCGCGGCGCGCAGTGACTATCTCGTGGGGCGTCGTCCTTGTCCTGACCGTCGTCCTGCTCAAGGGCTTTGACAGCCTTCCTGTCATCCCCTCCATCCCCATCAGCATCTGGAGCGGGCTACTGCTCACTCTGTCCCTGGGCATCGTGGGCATCGTCGCTTCCTTCCCTATGGGCATCTTTCTCGCCCTGGGCCGCCGGAGCGGTATGCCGGTGGTGAGGGTGTTTTGCACCATGTACATCGAGGTCATCAGGGGAGTGCCCTTGATCAGCGTCCTCTTCATGTCCATGTTGATGATCCCTCTCTTCTTACCCCCCTCCCTGAGGTTGGACAACGTCCTGAGAGCGATGGTCGGCATGACCCTCTTTAGTGCAGCCTATGTTGCCGAGAACGTGCGCGGGGGGTTGCAGGCCATTCCGCAAGGGCAGTACGAGGCCGGCAGGGCCGTAGGTCTGAACGAGGGCCTGGTCATGGCCCTCATCATACTGCCGCAGGCCCTGCGGGCCATGATTCCGGCGATAGTCGGCCAGTTCATCAGTCTGTACAAGGATACGTCACTGGTGGTCATCGTCGGTCTCCTCGATCTGTTGGGTATAGCGAAGGCGGTCACCGGCCAGCAGCAGTGGATCGGCACCCAGAAGGAAGTGTACGCCTTCGCTGGCGTGATCTACTTCGTTACGTGCTATGCCATGTCGTACGCCAGTCGCCGACTGGAGAAGCAGTTGGGTGTAGGAGAGCGGTAGCACCTAGTCTGGAGGCCAGGAAGTGGAAAACAGAAATCGCCAGCCCTCTAATGCCCAGGAGATGATCATCTGCCGAGACGTGCACAAATGGTTCGGGGACTTTCACGTGCTGCGAGGCGTAAACCTCACCGTGAGGAAGGGCGAGGTCGTGGTCATCTGCGGCCCCTCAGGGTCCGGCAAGTCGACCCTCATTCGCACCATCAACCGCCTGGAGGAGCATCAGAAGGGCGATATCATCGTAGATGGCATTGAGTTGACCCACGACATCCGCAATGTGCACGCGGTTCGCAAAGAAATCGGGATGGTCTTTCAGCACTTCAATCTCTTTCCGCATCTGACGGCGCTCCAGAACGTGACCCTGGCGCCGGTCTACGTTCGTCGGTGGTCCAAGGACAAGGCCGAAGAAGTGGCGCGCCAACTCCTGGCACGGGTGGGTATCCCCGAGCAGGCCGACAAGTACCCCGGCCAGTTGTCAGGAGGACAGCAACAGCGGGTGGCCATCGCCCGCGCCCTGGCCATGCAGCCCAAAATCATGTTCTTCGACGAGCCTACCTCAGCGCTGGACCCGGAGATGATCAAAGAGGTCCTGGACGTGATGATCGAGCTGGCCAAGGGGGGCATGACCATGATCGTGGTTACCCACGAAATGGGGTTCGCCAAGGAGGTTTCGGACCGCATCATCTTCTTCGACGAGGGGAACATCGTGGAGGAGGCGCCGCCGGATACCTTCTTCACTGAATGCACCGAGCCGCGAACCAGGCTCTTCCTGTCCCAGATACTGACAGCCTGACGATCCGGCTCACGGTCGCCTCTGCCTCGCACCGCCGCTGCATCTGCGTCTGAGACACGTTCACGTGCCCCGTCGGCTCCAGAGCCACTGCCTAGTCCGTCGCACCCTCGTGGCCACAGTCGACACGGGCCACCCAGCACACACCTCTACCCCGTCTAGTTACCTGACCGCACCATGTCAGTGGGAAGATGGTGCTATCGATCCTCGAACCGGCTCGCCCCCCAGCACCGGGCGCCTTCCCATCTTCCCTCCTTCGCTGACCAGGGCTGTCACCCCGAATCCAGAGGCACCGTTCCCCTGCAGGCCGCGCGACAGCAGTCAAGAAGAGGGAAATGACCACGCCAAAGCATCGGTGGCGCCAGTCCCTTCCGCCTGAGAATACCGTCGTGCCAAGTTTCGTCTTTCCAGTTGACACGGCCGGTGAACGGTGCAGCATATAAGATAGGAAGAAAGTACCATATCCTTTTGCGGTGCCCTGCGATAGACTATATGGGAGAAGGGAAGCGCGAAGCGTGTGGAAGCGCTGCTCCCTTGTACCGCTGCCACAGTCGCCCCGCTTTGGCGGGTTGCTTGGCAAGGCTCAGTGCAAGTCGGACCCGACCCGATCCGCCGATGGGCACGGATCGTGGGCGTGTGGCTTGCGCACACTGTGCTCAGCAACTCGCTGGCCGCACTCCTGCCAACCTCGAGCTCGCACGTAGCAAGGCGTTCCAGCATCCTGGAAGCGTGCGAGGCATCTGCTTGACCAGTCTGGCCGTAGGGGTGGTGGGTGCCGCCTAGAAGAGTGAAAGGAGGGGCTCAAGATCATGAGGAAAACCGTGAGCAAACTCATTCTGTTGGGCGTGGCGGCAGCGCTCCTGCTACTGGCGCAGCCGGTCTCCTCACAAGGCGACATACCCATGGCCGACCTCGGACCAGCGACCGGCTCGGGGGTTCCTTCGGAAATCAACAGCCGAGGTCAGGTAGCAGGCTCGCATTATGGGGAAGGCTTGGGCGCTGCGCACTTCCTCTGGACCGCGGAGACTGGCTGGATAGAACTGCCAGCGATTGGCTTGTCGAACACCTACATCAATGACCTGAGGCAGGTGGCCACTAATAAGTACATCACTGAGCCGAACGTCCAGCCCATCCTCTGGGACGGCGGTGAGGTGACCACGCTGGGCCATCTCGGCGGCTCGAATGCTTTGCCTCGAGACCTCAACGAGGCGGGCCAGGTAGCTGGGGACAGCCTCACGGGCACGGGAGAGTGGCACGCCTTTCTGTGGACGCCCACAGATGGCATGCAGGACCTCGGCACGCTCGATGGAAACCGCAGCAGGGCTGTGGCCATGAACGACTCTCCGTGGGTCGTCGGCGACAGTCTAACCCCAGACGGTGACAACCACGCCTTCCTGTGGACTGCCGCGGACGGGATGAGGGACCTGGGCACGCTGGGCGGGAGCTACAGCCGGGCCAATGACGTGAACAACCTGGGGCAGGTCGCGGGCGCCAGCAGCACGACTGCGGGCGTTGACCACGCCTTCCTCTGGACCGCTCAAGGCGGCATGATCGATCTCGGCACGCTTGGCGGGAGTTACAGCGCCGCCTTCGACATCAGCGAGTCCGGTTACGTCGTCGGCTGGAGCGACACCGCCGGCGATGCCGAAAGGCACGGCTTTCTGTGGACGGCAAGTGGCGGCATGCAAGACCTTGGCGCCCTTAGCGGAGGCAGGAGCCGACCCTGTCGGGTCAGCGACCTCGGCCAGGTCGTCGGCACTGTCTGGCTGGACACTGGTTACACACGTGCCTTCACCTGGACCCCCGCCAGCGGAATGATCGACCTCGGCACTCTGCCCGGCGGGCAAGGAAGCGATGCTGTGGACGTCAACGAGCGGGGTCAAGTCGTGGGCTGGAGCTACACCCCTGCCGGCGAAAAGCACGTGGTGCTCTGGACGACCCCCTCACCTGCTCAGCGCATCGAGGGGATGATCAGCAAGGTGGCAGCGCTCGTCGACGACGGGGTACTGGCCAGGGGCGCCAGCAACGGCCTGATCCAAAAACTGGAGAACGCCACCCGGCTGCTGGACGCCGAGAATACGGGTGCTGCGTGCAACCAGCTTCAGGCCTTCGTCAACCAGGTAGAGGCGCTGGCGAAATCGGATCGACTGCCGGCTGACGTGGCGGCAGAGTTGATCGAGACCGCAGAAGGCATCATCGCCCAGCTCTGTGGATAGCCTGTACCCGAACTGGACCGCGCGGATTCCTCTGCGGGGACCCGGCGCCGACCACGGCGAGTTGAGACGTCGCTGGTGGGCAGGGCTCGCGGTCCACATCGCCGCAGGGAACCTTTCACGCAACCCAGCGGGGTCCAGTGGTTGGCCTGAGATGTGCTCAGGCTCTATTTCGTGTACCATCGTTCGGTCAGAGGCCGCCTCCCTACCCACCGGGTCTGCGCCCGCCGCCGCGGTAGATCACTACAAGGCGGCCTCTTGACTTGGCGAGGTGACTCCTGTACGGTCGGTCACCGCGGTCCAGTGGGGAGGCTTTGCTGGCAACATGTGCGGACCTCGAACCCCCCTGGCCAGCACGCCGAGTTGCGGCGGTGACTGTGTAGGCCGTCATTCCATTGGGTCACTGGACATTCCAGTCGTCATCACAGGAAACGCACGGTGTCGAAAAACGAGCAGCTGATCCTGGGGATCCTGGGAACGGCCATCGTCCTGGTGTACGGCCTCCTCGGGGCCTACGTCCTGATCTACCTGACGGATGGAGTCTCCACACAGACGGCGGAGTCGCCGCCAGCAGGAGTCGCCGCCTCAGATACCCCTCTGCCCAACCCGGCTCCCACGACCAGTGCGGCGCAGCAAGCGCCTCCGGGCGCTGCCGAGGGAGCCGCACCCACGAACACCAGAGTGATCCCGCTGGGCAGCCCGGAAGGGGGCGCACCCGCGCCTACCGCAACCCCCTCTGGCCAGGCTCCCCAGATTGCCGACACGCCGCTCCCCATCCAGCCCGCGGGACCCAGTCCCACCTCTCCTGCACAGGCAACGCCCACCACCGCCCCCAGTCCCTCGCCGCCGTTGCCTCCTCCGTCGCCCACGCCGGACACCAGTTGCGCCGACGGCGAGAACGCCCACCATCAGCAGATGCTGGCCGATATAGAGGCGGAGTATGCGCCGATGTTCACTTGGATCCAGGATGAGATGGAGCAGGCGACGCGAGACGGGGACCAAATGCGCATGGAGGAGCTGGAGCTGGAGCGAGACATGTACCAGAACATGAAAGCTGCCGACATAGACGCCGAGAACGCCCGCCACGAGGCAGCGCTCGCCGCCTGCAACCCTTAGGCGCCGACCCCATTCCCCGAAGCAGACCGTCATCCCCCGAGGGGACGACCCTCGCCGGCACACCTCCCGCAGGTCACCTGGAGCGTACCGCCGTGCGCCCGCTGCCTCGTCTTCCAGCGAAGGTGGGCGCAGCCCACCAGGCCGGCCAGCCCTTTCCCGTCAGTGGCAGCGTCGCTGGCTTAGCCATGAACTCCTCCTCCCCGCGGAGAAAGGCCGACTGAGACCCCGATAGTCCATGCTTCCGCACCGTTACCTTCTTGCTGTAGGCAAACCCTGGTGTGGCACTCTCTTCAGTTTCGTGGTATGGTATATTGACTTCGCTTCCCACACTCCGCCCGGCGACCAAGGCTCTCTACCAGGTGCTCCCCAGCCAGGTCCGGTACCTCTCCGGCGAGCAGACCATCAGGATGCGCGGGGAAGAGAGGATGTCCAGGAACCACCGGCTGTTCATCGGAGTATTGGCCGCAACGGTCATGGTTGTCTGTCTTTGCCTCGGCGGTTGCCTGCTGGGGTACATCCTGGCGGGCGTGGGCGGCGAGACGGCCCGCCCGCCCCAACCGACGATCACCAGTTCCCTCTCTGTCAGCCCTACGGGCTCGCCATCGGCTCGGCCCGCCGAGGTGATCGACACTCCAACGCGAGCACCACCACCGACCTGGACGGTTGCTCAACCGTGCCCCACTTCGCAACCCACGGCCACGCAGACTCCAACTTGGACTCCCGAGCCCACAGAGACCCCCGCTCCTGAGTCCCCGACGCCGACCAGTACCCCTCTCTGGGCAGAGGGCAGAGTAACCCACGTCGTCGATGGCGACACCATCGAAGTGGAGGTCGAGGGCCAGGTTTACTCTCTCCGTTACATAGGAATTGAGTGCCCGGAGTCGGGTCAATACGGGTCCGAGTTGGCCACGCAGGTCAACCGTGGGCTGGTGGAAGGAAAGACCCTGCGCCTGGAGAAGGACGTCTCCGACACCGATCAATACGGGAGGTTGTTGCGCTACGTCTACGTGGGCGACATCTTCGTCAACGCGGAGTTGGTGCGAAGAGGGTATGCCACCGCCTGGGCTTATCCTCCGGACTTGAGGTATGCCGACCTCTTCGCCCAGCTCCAACGAGAGGCCCGGGACGGCCAACGGGGGCTTTGGGCCGCTCCTACCCCCACCTCTGGCCCAGGGTGGAACTGCTTGGGCAACATCTACAACTGCGATAGCTTCACCTCCTGCGCTGACGTGATGTCCTACTGGAACGCGTGCCCAGGGGATCCTTCGCGGCTGGACGGTGACCACGACGGACGGCCCTGCGAGAGCCTCTGTCAGTGAGTACTCCACAGTGGGGCCAGCGAGCACGAGGCCGAAACCTAGCGGGCCGGCGAACCGGCGAGCATCGCTGTGGAGCCAGATCGTGAGGCGAGGTCATCGGTCAGAGGCACCAAATGCAGACCGTCGACGCCCACCAAGAACATCTCAGCTTCGCCGAGTTGGTCGCTGGTGGAGGCGGGGTAGCGCCCGTCTGGGGACCACGAGGGATTCACTTCGTCAACCACGTTGTGGATGAGCTGGACGACGCCTGAGACGTCGGGATCCGTGAGGTAAATCTCGTCGTCTCCGTCGCGGTTTGAAGAGAAGGCTATGCGGGCGCCGTCGGGGGACCAGGCGGGTCCAATGTTGACGGATTGAATGTTGGTAGACATGGAGTGCGCTCGCGGCGCAGAGCGCACTCTAGGTCTGCGGTCGTGTGCTCCCATGATCACACGACGGCAAACCCGTCGGTGCACGGCATCGTTGCTGGGACTGTGGTCTGCATGAGTGCCGCAGTGCCCCGCCCTCTGGTCGGGCGGGACGACACCGGTTCTGAGGTCGAGGCACCTGTAGCCCCGCACGGGCGGGGGAGATCCGCCCGTGCGAGTCGGTGCGTACAGTCTTGATTGTTTAGAAGTTGAATTGAGCTCCTACTTTGGCTTCTAGCGCCTTGGCGTATACGAAGCTGGCGGTTGATACGTCTTGAATGGCTAGCCCTACCGACTTGAACAGTGTGATTTCCTCCTGGTTCTCCCGGCCGGTTTTGAGGCCTGCGACCACCTCGCCCAAATCGGCGTGTAGGTGGTTCTTGGACATGGCCCCTTCTTCAATAGGAATCATCAGATCGCCGGCCTCCACAAGACAGGCAGGTGTCGAGTCGGGGACGATTTTGCAGCGCACGATGGTGGTCGTATCGAGTTCTCGCGCATTAGGGGAATGGGAGCCGATGCCATTGATGTGCTGCCCAGGCTCGAGCCAGTTGCCGTCGAACACCGGCTCACTAGCGCTAGAAGCGGCAATGATCACATCCATGCCTTGAACAGCCAAGCGCGGATGATCTACGGGGGTAATCGAGATGTCCAGACGTCTTCCCATCTCCTCCGCGTAGGTCCGGGCAGCGTCGGCGTCAACGTCATATACCATGGCGGACTTGATATCCCGCACCGTAGACAGGGCCCATAGCTGCGTCTGAGCTTGTACGCCTGCGCCAAACACTCCTGCATTCTGGGCATCGGCGCGCGCCAGGTACTTCGCAGCAACTCCACCGACAGCACCGGTGCGCATTGCTGTGAGATAGCCGGCATCCATTACAGCCAACGGTGCGCCTGTCCGTGGGTCGTTCAGCAACAGTGTGCCCATGGTGGTCGCCAGATTGTGCTTTGCCGGGTTGTCAGGATAGACCGTGACTACCTTTAGACCTAGTGCGTCCAGATCTCCGCCGATATACGCCGGCATCCCCAGGTGTAGTCCGTGATAACCGGGCGGCCGAATTGCCGTGCGCTGGGGCATGATCACGTTCCCCAGGGCAAGCTGTCGAAATGCCTCCTCTACGATCCCAACCGTGTCCTTCATGGTGAGCACTTCTCTGACATCTTCGCGACTCAGCAACAGGGTCATTTGTGATCTCCTTTCACGTCCTACTGCGAACCGGCTTTGAACCGAATACAGTCCATGGCGTGCCGGTGGCACCGCGACTGGCAAGGGCGAGTCGGCTTCTGAGCCCCTCGCCTTGCCGGTCGCGATCAAGGTACAGTCGGCTAAAGTGGTCGCTTGCGGGGGCCCCAACGCCGGTTTCCGCTAGAGTGGTTGAACGGTGGGGTCTTGCCAGCTCCATTGTCGATGGCTACGGAGGACTGAGCGCAGCGTGTTGTCCCATGGCGATCGCGATCAGCGAACAACATGGACATCACTGAGACGCCGGTCAACCTTGCGCACCTCCGGCTGCACGCAAGACACTCTCTGCATCTCAGGTATAGGATGCGTGCGCACGGGTGGCCAATAGGCGGGGTTCGCATCGAAGGGCCGCCCCTGGTCAGCCGGGCGCGCAACGTACCGCACATGTGCGGCGAGTGCTCACACAGGAGCGGGATCGTGGCCACAGTTCCTCACGTTGTCTTCCCTGGCGACAATCGTGGATTCTCCATGACGTGGCGCCCGGTCCAGCGAGGGCCGGGCAGCCTACAGAGCGCGTTCAAAACTCTGCCGTGCCTTCTCAACGATTGTGGTCAGGATACGCAGTATGGCAACGGCGGTATCGCCGGGGACGCCGTCTTCGGCGATCTGGGAGGTGAGAGTGCCGCCGTCGACACACCCCGCGTTGACGGCAGCTTTCAGCAATGGGATCTCTTGTTCGGGATCTGGCAAGGTTTCTAGCCGCTGCGTCTCCAGAGCCAGAGCGGCGGCGACTCCGTACGCCCCAAAGTTGGAGACAGCCACGGGGAAAAGATAGCGCGTAGCGGTACTGGTCACAATGCCGTCACCGCACGGACAGCCACACTCACGGCCGTGGGGAACGATCTCGCGGGCGAAGTCGAAGATTGCACCAAAGCCGATCTCGTTTCCGCCGTCGCCGAAACCTATGGTCAGTTTGCCATGCTCATTGAGACGGCCAGTTAAGTGGTCTGCATAGGCATACTCGCTATCGACAGGCGTTCCGGTAATTGCGTGTCGCTGCCCCTTGCGGTTGACGCCCAGCTTCTCGATTGCCACCAAAGCGTCCAGGTCGTCGGCCAGCGCATCCCACTCGTCATGGGCAACGGTTGATGCATTGATCAATCTCGGACGATCAGATGCTAATACACCGAGAAGCGCCTCCATCACCGGGAGGATCGGCTCCTCCACGAAGATGGTGGTTCGGTGGCCGTGCTGGGATAGACAATGTGCCAGGACAGCGCTGCCAAGCAAGCCATCAATCTCGCCATGGGGGAGGTAAGGGGGAAATACTACTCCTGTCACGAACCCAATGTGGCTGCCAGGCCGAGACAGTATAGCTTGAGCGATTTGATAACTGAGAGGTGGGCCCGCGCCTCTTACGTAGTGGTAGGCCTGGAGCATAACACCACGTGGCAATCCATGGGGCCGCATTTCGATTGTCACCGTCCGGTCAATGCTCTCGTGGAACTGTATCACCATCACCTCCTGTTTAACCTTCAGGTTTGTCGGAACCTTGGTCATAAGTGGCGCTTCCACCAAGAAAGCACCTGAGGAGTGAACGCGCCAAGCTCAGTTGGCGTTTCGTAGAGTGACACACGTGGCGTCTGCGCCAACGCCGCAAGGCGCCTGGGAGTTCTGGTCATGGTGCGAGCCAGTCGCTGCGGGCGCCGCCCGCAGTATCGCCCTGATGCACAACGCTCCCTCACAAGCTGACACTTTCTCCGCTTCTACTGTCGCAATGGCCCTATGCCATCTGGCGCACTTCGTGCGCCGCGCTAGCGAGCACGGTGCCGCCGACGGCTCCTTCACTCCACTCTCCGAATGGCAGTCACGAACCTGTGCTAGGAGAACGGGAAAGCAGGCCGACACCGCCTGATGAATGTGCCTGCCGGTTCTGAGCCATCCGGTTCGCTGACCCCGACTGCAAGGAATCAGAGTTCCAGGAGTCTCGCGGCATTCTCGCCCAGGACTTTGGCTTTGATTTCGTCCGAGACCCGCAGCTTTCGGATTGGCTCGATGCTCTGTTCAAATCGTTCTATGCCGAAGCCGGGGTTGCTGTCGGACCCCAACATGGTCTTGTCGGCCAGTGAAGAGACTCCCGACGTCACGCGAGTCAGCATCATTTCTCCGAGGCCCGGAATAAGGCTGCAGCGATCGCCAAAGCCGCTCGAAGTGTCCGTGTAGACGTTGGGGTGTTTGCCGGCAAGGGCAGGTATGCAGCCAAGGGGGTCACAGTGAGCGGCTATAATCTTCGCTGTTGGGAAGGCGAGCGCGAGCTCATCTAGGAGATTGGGATCTCCGTATATCTGGCGGCCGGACTGGACGTAGATGGGTCCAGTATGGTACAGGATTGGAATGTTGAGTTCAATCGCCTTGCGAACGACCGGGTACGTCCTAGGGTCATTAGCAGCGAAGTTCTGGGTACACGGATTCAGCTTGAGCCCTTTGAAGCCTTTGTCCGCAACCCAATACTCCACTTGCTCTGGCGCTGAAAGGTCGGTGGGCATGACACAGGCGAATCCCAGGAGCCTGTCCGGACACTGTTGGATGAACTCGTAGATGTAGTCATTGGAGCTGTCGCCTATTTCGGGAATGGGCGGAAGAGCCGCGACAACCGCCATATCGATTCCTAGTCGATCCATCTCTGATAGGAACTCTTGTGGACTACCGTGACCACGCCAGGCGTGAGTGTGGATGTCGACTATCACTCCAGGCCTCCTTTCTTTCAAGTAAGGGTCTCGATCCGCCGTGGAGCGCGCGATCTATTCAAGAAGTCCGGCTCTGTTGGGGCCTGCGAGATCTGCTACAGCGTCTGCGATCATCCCCCACGAGCCGGAAGCCGGGCCCTCGCGCATCTTGTCCACGGCATGTGTGCAGCTGCAGCTCGCCAGCATCTATTCGACCCTGCGTCTTCCCACGGGACCTTGCTTCCTGGCAGAACTAAACGCTCATCCGAGCGTTCCGGCATTTGCCGGAGAACTACCGAGAATCGCCCGACGCCAGTCGGCCAGCCTTTCCCACTTGAGGTCTCAGCCTTGCTTTCGCCGCGCGATCATCAGCGCGCGTGCGTTGTGCCCGGCGTGCTTGTCAGGTCAGCAATCGCGGGTCAAGCGCATCGCGAAGCGCGTCTCCCAAGAGATTGGCGGCCATCGTGAAAGCAAAAATGGCCAACCCCGGAAAGGTTGATATCCACCATGCTTCAAAAAGGACCAAGCGGCCACCGGCAACCATCGCTCCCCATTCCGGAGAAGGGGGTTTGGCGCCAGCACCCACGAAACTGAGGGCGCCCAACGCGACCACGGCTACTCCGACATCAAGAGTCGCTTGGACGAGAACAGGCGAGAAACTGTTCGGGATTACGTGACGAACCAGAATGCGCAAGTCGCGGGCGCCGATCGACCGGGCCGCTTCAACGAACTGTTCAGAGGCGACCTGCATCACCTGGGCCCGCATCAGGCGCGCATATACGGTCCACCATATCAGGGCGAGCGACAGGGCAGCATTGCGGAGGCTTGGACCCAGTGCTGTCGCCACGGCAATCGCGACAAACATGTATGGGAAAGCGATCAGCATGTCAGTGACTCGCATGATAACCTCGTCCACTTTTCCGCCGAGGTACCCGCCTACGGCACCGAGACCCGAACCAACGAGGGCAGCTGCAAGAACCGCGAGCCCGGAAGCACCGAGAGACAACCGCGCGCCATGTAGCACTCGGGCAAGTACGTCTCGACCCAGTTCATCCGTGCCAAAGGGGTGCAGTCGGCTCGGCGGTAGAAGGCGAATTTGCGTATCGATTGCGAGGGGATCCCATTGCGTGAAGGTTCCGGGGGCCAGGGCTATGACCAGGTACGCGATGAGTATGCAGAGACTGAACTCGGCAGGTCGGCGGCCAAGCAGTGCGGCGATTCGGCGGTGCCGTCTCGTCCATCCCACCCGGAGCGGGAGGCTCTCGCCTGCGGGCATTGAGACCGCGCTCTCGGCCGCGTCAAATGTCCGCGTCAATTCTAGCCTGCCTCTCGGAGTCTTGGATTAAGCCAGAAGTAGAGCAAATCCACGAGTAGATTCACAAGGCCGAATAGGAATACCGCGACCAGGAAGGATCCCATGAGCGCGGGATAGTCGAAACGAGAGATAGCATCAAAGGCATACCTGCCGATCCCCGGCCACTGAAAGATGGATTCTGTCACGATGGCCCCTCCCAGCATTTGGCCGAACCGGATGCCGAGGAGAGTAACGACGGGCAAGGCGGCGTTCTTGAGAACGTGGCCTCGCAGGATTCGCCCGGTCGAGAGACCCTTGGCCCGCGCCGTGACCACATACAGTTCAGTACTCTCGTCAAGGACGGAAGCTCGGGTCATACGGGCCACAGCCGGCAAAGTCAGGTTGCTCAAGACCACGACTGGCAGGATCATATGTCTTAGAGCGTCGGCAAGAGCGGTCCACTGGCCGGCCAATAGTGCATCAACGGTCATAAGCCCCGTCACCTGCGGAGGCCGGGTCATTGTGGTGTCGAGCCGAAACCCTACGGGAAGCCAACCTAGCCAATGGAAGAAGATCAACTGACAGATCAAACCCAGCCAGAATACGGGGGTAGAGAGGAGGAAAAGCGAGGACATCTGGCTCAGATAGTCCCAAAGACTATTGTGAGTGATGGCACTGAAGACGCCCAGCGAAATCCCGACCACGGTACTAAAGACTAGGCTAAAGAGTGCCAACTCGACAGTGGCTGGGAGGAATCGGCGCATGTCATCAACGACGAGGCGATGAGTGTAGATTGACCGCCCCAAGTCACCTCGCAAGAGATGCGCCAAATACACCGCGTATTGGGCTGGGAGCGGCCGGTCGAGTCCGAGTTCCTCGCGGTAAGAGATAACCTGCTCCTGGGTGGCTCCATCACCAAGAGCGGCCCGGACGGGGTCGCTCGGCACCACACGTATCAGAACAAACATGACTGCCGACGCAGCGAAGAGGACGGCGGCCAGGGAGAGTGCACGACGCACCACGTAACCTAGCATACTCGACGCCTCCACGGTGATTACACTACTTGATCGCCTCTTTCGTACGATTGAGATTGAGCGGAAGGCGACAAGCGCCCGTCACCAAGTGCTTGCGTCCAAGCCGCTCGGATTGGCCGCTCACCCGCGTGGGTCAAGCCGCCACGCGGGAAATCCTCACTGGGCGATAGGTGCGGCGTACCGATGGCCGCGCTACGAGCCAGTGGGGCATAAGCCTGCGCGACAGCCGGGGAACTCGCTGGTCTCGCTGCTAAGGGCAAACAGATGCATCTCCTCGGTCGCCATCGAGCCAAGCTCTCTTCACCGTCGTGCCGATCGTCGCATGTTGATCGACCGGGCGATGGTATTCGGATACTGGTAAGGCACATGGCTAGCTTGCTGCCGGAATCCGACGGCGCTCTGAGCCATCCTGAAAGGTTGTGAACCTATCGGGTAAATTGGCTCTGATGAAGATCAGAGGTGAGTGTGGTTCCTGAATCGACTCTCAGGGACGACTGTAGAGTGACGCGCTTCGGCCTGGGGTTTTTCGGCCCGCCTGGCCGACAGGCTTGGGCGGACCTTTGCGGCTCATCCCATGGCCAATGGGAGCTTCTGGCGCAGACTGAATGTCTGCAGCAGGTTGTGCGCCAGCACAAACCACAGCAGGACGGCCCGTGCTTTACGGATTCCGCGTACCAGGAACTGATACAATCCGCGATTGCGCAATATGGCGTTGGCCCATTCGGCGATAGAGGCACGCCGCCTGTATTTCTCCTTGGCCTCTTCGGTTGTCATGCGCCGTTTCCACGCTGCCACTTCGGGGCTATCAGAGGGCAGGATCTGTTCTGGCTTCTTCTGACTGTCCTTGTTGTAACGCACGGGGATAGGCGCATACACCGCCGCGCCCTTCTTCTCCAGCACCTCAATGCCAGTGTTGGAGCGAAATCCGCCATCAATGTAGTGCTCATCCGGCAGCCGCCCATAGCGCTCCTCCACCTGCTCTATCATCGGCTCCAGCAGGCGTTGATCGGCTTCATTGCTCAGGTCCACTCCCACAATGATCCCGCTGTTCATGTCGACGTCCAACTGTCCGTTGTAGCCCGGGCGAAAACCACCATCCGCCATTTTCATCACCCGGGCCTCCGGATCGCTGGTGGAACCCCATGCGGGGCGATTCCTGCGCTTAGACTCGCGGTTCTTCGCTTTCTTGGCTTCTATTCTCTCCGCTTCTCGCAGGGCTCGCTTCACCCGCTCGACCCGTTCGCGAGCATGACGTTGGCGGGCTGCACGCTGCCGTGGCGTAACCCCTTCCCCTTCTCCAGCTTGGCGTTCAGCTTTGAGCTCCCGCACCCGGGCCTCAGCCTCCTCCAAATGCGCCTCCAAGGTCTCCCTGCGTCGAAACGAACTGGCCCCTGCGCTGGCTCGGATGCGTACCCCATCCTGCGCCGTGCTTTCCAACTCCACCAAGCCTTCGCCCATCAGCGCAGCTACGCTGCGGGTCAAGATGCCATCCAATACCGCTTCGTGCTGCACCCGAAAATCGGCCAGCGTATGGTAGTTCACGCTCACGCCCCCCAGCAACCATTGGTCGGCCAGATGACTTTCGCACAGGCGGGCCAGCGCACGCGCACTCCCCACGCCATCCAGCGTGGCGTTCAACCACAGCGCCACCAGCAGCCTGGGATCGATGGCCGGCCTTCCCGCTTCTCCCTCCAGCGCCTCGATGCGCTCAGATCATATTCCTGCACCATCGCCCACACCATCCTCACTCGATGGTCTTCCGGCAACAGTTCATCCAGGCTGGCCAGACGCATCTCAACCTGATCGCGGTTCGCCATGCACAAACGAGGCTTCCCTTGGCCATGGCTCACCGGTTCGCCCTCACTCTCTGGCAGTGGAAACAGTGTCTCAGGCATGGCTCCCCCTTTCACCGCGAAATCTGGCCCCTATTGTACCCTGCTTCCCCTACATTTGCGGGGGTTTCTTCACAGCCTCTGAGCATGATCGGAGTTGCTGTTGGTGCCATATCGCCAGCTCTGAGGCCGCGACGAGTACCTGTCAAGCCTCTTTGGTGTCGAAGCCACTGACAGCCATGCCTGTCGTGCGCCAGCTCGCTGCTTCGACCACCCGCTGGCCGGCACCGGCCATCGTCGCGAGAGGCTTGCCTTTTCAGGGCATACCTCATACCGGTTTATTGCCTGATCCTCTTGTTGAGCGGAGCCCAGACGGTGGCAAGCCGGTGATCCCGGTCGGCGCCTCTCGGCACTGCCTGCGTGATGGGCGACGGGCACAACCAGTTCAGCACTAGTCGACAACAAACATCTCAGCAGTATCTATGACGTCGGAGAGTATCCGGGGGCCTTTGTCGGTAACCAAGGCGAGATTCTCAAAGTGGTATCTCTGGCTTTTCTCCCAGTCAGTCAGGGCAAACTCCACCATGATCACCATGTTGGGCTCAAGCTCCCAACTGGCACTGATATTGGTGGCGGTCTGCACCCCGTCCTCGTAATACGGGGTGACCATTGGCGCATCGTGCGGAAAGACCCCCAGACTATGCCCAAAGAAATGGACATCTTTGTATTCCGGTTGTGTTCTAAGGTGGTCAAAAGCCTCACCGGCTACCGTCCCCACGAGGAGACTGTCCACCCCTTTGAAGTGCACATCCCGAAGCTTCTCGTACATCGATCGTTGCCTGGCATTTGGCTTGCCGACGACCACGGCGCGCGCCATATCGGTGAAGTAGCCGGCGAACTTGCCGCCACTATCCGTCATGAGCACATCTCCTGGGCGGATCGGTGTGTCGTCGGGAATGTGATGGCCCTCTATCGTGTGGCTGCCGGCCGCCACAAACGACTGATGAATGGAGTCAGAACCCTCCAGGAGGTTCTGGATTTCCAAGCGGCGGGCAATGGCAGCCTCGGTGTCGCCTGGTTTGAGCGTTTGGTATACCTTGAGGTGGGCCGTTTCTGTTGCTTTGATGGCTGTCTCAATGAAAGCGACTTCTTCGTCGGTCTTGACACTGCGGACCCTGGCGAGAATTGCACTGCCGTTTCGAAGGCTGGCCTCTGGCAGTTGCCGTTTCAACTCTTGATAGTAGCCTGCCGACAGGTATTCTTCGTCAATGGCTACGGTCCCGGTGTCACAGCCCTTGTCTCGAAGAATGCCCGCCAGCACTTTGATGGGTGACTCGGCAGTCTCCCGATAGCTCACGACGTCGCTGATCCAAGAATACTGTCGCGCCGAGGGTTCAATCCTGTCTACCACAAGGTAGGTGGCTTCCCCGTCCGCTGGGATGATGGTGGCCGCGATTCGATCCCTAATCAGTGACAGGGTGAATTCGTAGTGGCCGCTGGTATAGGTTACGTTCTCAGGAGCGACAGCTATCAAAACGTCGATAGCTTGGTCCCGAAGGAGTTCGGGGATCTTGTCCCAGCGAGTCCGCGGACGCTTGTGCGCTTTGCTAGGAACGGTGATGCCAGTTTGCATATGGTCCTCCCTGTCTTTCTGAGATGGGTGTGTTGGGAGAGCAGTGGAGTCTGAGCCTGTTTCCCAACACACCCCGTGATGTGATTATGCAATCCCTACTCTTTCCACATGCTGTACAGATTGGGCAGAAGTCCAAGCTCTCCCAACTCTGGTCTCGGCTCGTATCCTTTGACGGACTCAAGCATGGGCCACCGCGCGACCTGATATCCGCAGTAGACGCTGGCCACATCGTCGATGATGAGGTCGATCGCTTTACGATAGTGTACGTTGCGTTGGTCAGGCTCGAGCTCAGCGTCACCAGCTTCAATCGCTGCATCGACCTCCGGGTTCGAGTAGCGAAGCTTGTTGAAGCCGGTACCGAGGTATGCGTCGCTGTGATAGGTACGGTGTAGGAACCAGTGTGCGTCTGGATAGCGCGGATTGTTCATCAGCAGCCACATGTGCATGCACTGCTCGGGGTCGGTCTGCGTCTCAGCACTCCCGGCGCGCTCAAGGAAGGTGGGCAGAGCGAGCTCCTCGACCGACAGGTCGATGCCGATTTCCTTGAGCTTGGCCTGCAGGATTTCTCCTGCTCTTACTGCCTTCACGTTCGGGTAGGTCTGGAACCTCAAGCTGAAGCCCCCGCCAGGGTAGCCGGCTTCTTCCAGCAGAGCTCTGGCCTTATCGAGATCTAATCCGGCATAAGGATTATCGGGCTCATAGCCTCCGACAAATGAGGGGGGTACGGGGGTGGTGAGTCGGCCCATTTCGCCGACCACGTCTTCCCAGGAGGCTTGATCCCAGGCATGCGAAATCGCCGCTCGAACCCTTTGATCCGACGTGGGACCACAGTTCGTATTGAGCATCCAGACCCAGGTGCCGACTGTTTCGTATTCAACAACGTTGATGTCGGGGTTCTCCCTGAAGGCAGGCAGCGCCTCCAGGGGATAGATCTCGCTCAAGTCAACGTCCTGGTTCTCCAGCATGAGCCTTGCTGTGCCTTCTTCCATTACGATAAGCGTTTGGACCTCACGGAAATGCTTGCCTTCCCACCCTTTCCAGTACCCTTCGAACCGCTCGAGCACAAACTGGATCCCCGGGTCGACCTCTTTTAGCATATAGGGCCCTGTGCCGGCGCTATGCTCGTTCAGCCACGCCTGAGCCAAGTCGCCATCAACGTCGTGCTCCTCGACAGCTACTGGGCTGACGATGTACACCAGCTTCAGCGTATAGAGGAAGGGGCCGAAGGGCTGCTTCAGCGTGATCGCGAATGTGTCTGCGTCCGTGGCTTCGTAGCTTTCGACCGGATCCAGCACATAGACAGGGCCCAGGCCAACCTCCTTCAGGCGGTCAAACGTGCTTTCGACAGCTTCGGCGGTCAGCGGCGTGCCATCATTGAACGTGACACCGTCGCGAAGCTTGAAAGTGTAGGTTCGTCCGTCATCGGAGATGGTCCAAGACTCGGCCAAGACGCCCTCAACTTCCCAGGTTCCCGTCTTGACATCCACGAGGGGCTCGTACAAGTTGCGGCACCAGAATAGGTCACCGCTAACGACCTTATGGGGATCCCACTGCCCGGGGTCTCGGTTGGTAGCTACCCTGAAGATCTCGTTCGGGGAGGGTGCGGCTTCGGTCGGGACGGCCTCCGTTGTAGCAGTGGGCGCGAGGACTGGCGGAGTGCCCTCCGAGGGTTGGGTCGGGATGGCCTCTGTTGTAGGAGCGGGCGCGCAAGCGCACGCGCCTGCAAGTAGACCCACAGCCACAAACAGGATACCCAGCCCACGCTTGGAGATGTATGGAAAGATGTTCACGGTTGCCTCCTTCATCACATGCCGAACACGGCTGGTTGCGTGCACCGTAGTATTCATGGTTTCCTCCTTTGCGAGAATAGGTCCGGCAGCCCTCCGGGCCAGTGGCCCGACTGGAGTCCATCGAGTATTCAGAGGGTTTCCACTATGGCCGTTCCGCCACCAGGACTACGGACCCTTGTCGGAGGGCAACTGGACCCGCGCCGCGTGAACCAGCAATCGCCAGGCGGTGTGGGATCGCTGGCCGCACGCTCGTGTCGTGTCCGCCCTCATTCCACTCTGCCTCCGGTGTAGTGGGCAGCTCTCGGACTGCCCTGTGTTCGAACTCTCTCGCTAGGCATCACCCCCCTCGACTGCGGCCTCGCGTGTGGCACACCCATGGCGGTTGGCGCTGAGAGCGTCTTGTTTGTTGGCTAGAGATAGCGTCGGAGCAGAGTCCGTCCGCCCTTCTTGCTGCTGGCGACACTGAAACGACTCCCCTGGACAACGATACTTTGCACTGCTGCCCACTGGAGTCGCATTGGCCGCGAGCGATCGCTCGCGAGAAGTAGTCGTTGAAGCGCGTATTCTGGGCTGTAGCGAATGGGCCGGCAAGAGTAAGCCTCTTCACTGCGTCTCCAGATCAGCCCGAGCCTCGCCAAGGTAGTTGTACACCGTGAAGCGCGACACGCCCAGATATGAGGCGACGATGGGAACCGCGCTCTTGATCCTGAAGGCCCCTCTTCGGTCAAGGATTCCCACCAAACGCACCTTCTGCTCTTTATCCATCGATGGCAGAGGCGTCCCTATCTCATGGGCGGCTTCGGCAACCATGGTTCTAAGGATGTCCGTCACATCCTGACCGAAATTCTCGTCCTCTTGGTCTGTGATTGGCCTGCAAAGCGACTGAAGCATCTCTTGTGCCGCAGCGAAGCCAGTGAGATCGAAGTTGACGCAAAGAGCGGCATAGGGTTCGCCTTGCTCCCCAAACAAGACCGTGGACGATCTCATCGTCTTGCCTGCAACGTATCCGGCATAGCCCAGGATCTCTTCGCGGGGTTCCGGCTTCTGGAGCTCTTCGAGCAGAAGAGTCGTTGCAGCCCCCCCCACGCTGCGTCCGGTCACGTCACCTTCGATCCAAACGATCGATCTGTCGAGGTCACTCAAGTCGTGGATCACTACCTCGCATCGATCGCCCAAGGTGGCCCTTATGGCTCGACCTATCTTCTTGAGGTTCTCCCAGAGTTCTGGGTTGCGCGCCTCAAGCGGCACAGAGTTGACCTCCTGGTCAGCCGTGTTGATCTCTCGCATACCCGCCTCCTCATAGTCACATTATATCCCATCTTCAACTATTTGTCAAGCCTCAATTGTTTGTCAAGCATCAAGTATTTGTCAAGCATCAATCTACGTCTTGGCAGTTGCAGTTCAAAAGCCATGCGACCGGCCCGCGCCCTTCCATCTATCCAGGCAATTCAGTCTGTCGTTTCTCCTATGCTCGCCGAGGGAGATCGCGAGTGTCAGGCGAGGCAGCGGCGTCTGCGCGTTGCACCTCTTGGAGGACCAGGGCGGCGTGCCCAGGGGTCCAATTTGGGGCTTCCCGATGGACGGGCCGATGGCCCAGCGGAAGAAGAGGGGTTCGTGAGGTAGTGAGGACGGCTGGTCGGGCCGGAACTCTAGCTGGGCCGCGTGGATGGGTTGGGTTCGTGGTTGTCGGGGTCCCAGGCGTGGGGCGGGCCTGGGGCGGGCCTGGGACGGCGACGAGTTCGTGGACCTGGACCCCGGAGATCTTGGGTTCAAGGCTGGCAAGGGTGCGGCGGAGCAGCATGGAGAGCTGGCCGTTGAGCTGGGCCGCGATGAGGGGGCTGGAGGTCTCAACGGTGAGGCAAGCGGTGTCCGGACGGAAGTGGAGTGGGCGTAGTCGAGAGACGTAGGTGTCGTAATTGAGAGAATTCATTTCGCGCGAAAGCGCGTCTTTAATGGTTCTTAGTACTTCTTCAATCTGTAGTTGTTCCTTGTAATGATTCGATGTGTCCTGGACGCCAGGGGTGGTGCCCTGGACACAAGTGGTAGTGTCCTGGACACCACGGGGCCGGAGGTTCTGGACACGGTGTTGGTAGGTGGCGTGGTCGATATTGCAGCGGGCCAGGAGGTCGGCGTGGGGTCGCTGGATGCGCGGCGGCAGTTGGGAGAGTTGGTCGAGGGTGAGGAGCGGTGGCTCTCTGAGCAGGTGAAAGACATAGCGGGTCTGGCGGCCGGAGTGGTTGGTCTCGATAGATAGGACGCCGGCGTTTTCGAGGATCTCCAAGGCGCCTACCTGGCGGCGTCGCTTGGCGCCCCTGCCGCGCGAGCGTCCAGTGATGGCGTGGCGGTTGCCGTTGGCGCAGATGTCGGCGATGAGGTTGATGGAGGGCCAGCAGATGTCGGTGTGGCCGTAGCAGAAGCTGAGCAGAGTCTGCCAGACGCAGCAAGGAACGGGCCCGAGGAGGGATAGCCAGAACCTGGTAGAGTAGTTCCAGGCCACCGAGTAGCCGTGGCTGGTGGGGTCCGTGGCGACGGCGTGAACTTCTATGTCGGTGTCGTCACTCGGTCCAGACATCGTCGGGCACCCCCAGGATCTCGCGGCAGCGGCGGCGGAATGAGGCGGTGAGCCGATCTCGTCCGTTGATCACTCGAGAGAAGTAGGCTTGGGTGTAGTCGAGTCGGCGGGCTGCCCAGACGTGTTTGATACCCCGCTCTGACAGCCAGGCGCGCAGCCCCCGCTGCGCCGGATGCGGTCCCCTTGGCAGTCGCATGGCACTTTGGCCTTCCCGTTGAGTAGTATGTCCACCAGGGCGTCTACGAACTGGTTGAAGTAGAGGACGTCCAGGTGGTCGTGCAGATGGGTCTGTATTGTATCACCACTTGATGACAGTATAGCAGCTTGTGTGTTGCTTGTCAAATGTTGATGTTCTTGGTACAATCGGTGCGAGGATTGACCGCGCAGTTCGGCGGGCGTGTGTGGGAGTGGAGGTGGGTGAGCTATGGAGGGACAGCAGGAGATCAGCCGGCTGAGCCGGGAAGCGAAGGATCTGGGGGAGTTCTTGAGACGGGCGTGCCGGTTGCGAGGCAGGGCTATCTCGGCCGCAAGTATGGAGGCAGGGTTCTCCCACAATGCGTTCAACTCGTACGTCGGGGGCCATCGGCGGCCCAGCGCGGAGTCGGCGTACAAGATCGCCCGCTACTTCGGGGTGTCCCCTGCGAGCATCATGAAGTTGGGGGGTCTCGACGTGGGCAAGCTGGACGCGGACCTGCTGGACGGGGTGGATGAGCTTGTCCGGGACATGGCGCGGGCGCTGAACGCCGAGGAGCTGAACGAGTGGCTACAGTTCGGAGATATGCTGCTGCTACGTAGACAGCGGAGGGAGAGGCTGGAAGCGAGGGAGGAGCGGAAGCGGTGAGAGATGTGGCGCTGATCTACGTTCGCCGCTCGATGGTGCGATACGATGAGGACCGGGCCAGCCCGGAGAGCCAGCTGGCCAACTGCCTGGCCGTTTGCGAGCAGAAGGGGTGGACGACTGAGGTCTACGAGGACGCAGAGGGTCATAGGTCCGGGCGGTCCGAGAAGGGTCGGCTGGCTTGGCAGCGGCTAAAGGCGCAGCTGTCGCGGCCGGAGGTAGTCGCGGTTGTAGTCAACTCGCTGGACCGGGCGTCGCGATCGCCGAGGGACTTCTTCGTCTTCCTGGACCTGCTGCAGAAGCACGATGTGGAGCTCGTGAGTGTCCACGAGCAGTTCGACATCACCACTCCGATAGGGAAGGCGTTTCTGGCAATCCTGATGGTGGTGGCCTCGCTGGAGTCGGACCTGGCGAGCCAGAGGGTCACCGACAGCATCCGCCATCGACGGGCCAAGGGAGTGCACGTGGGGATACCACCGTTCGGGTACCGGCGAGTGGGCGGGCACCTGGTGGCTAGCGACGATGCACCGGTTGTCCAGCTACTGATGAACCTGTACGCGACGGGGACCTACAGCTACCCGCAGCTGTCGGCTGAGCTGAATCGCAGGGGTTTCCGGTTCCGGGACCGGTACGGGGCCAAGCCATTCAGCAAGGTGTCGGTGCGGAGCGTCGTTGAGAACGCAACGCTGTACTCGGGCCGGCTGCCGGTGGGGCGGCAACGGCAGGGTAGCTACTCTCAGATCTTCGACGGGGACCACGAGCCCCTGATCGGCGGGGATCTGGCGGCCCGGGTCGATGCGACCAGGCACAGGAGGACCAAGGGGTCCGGGCACGGGGCGTCGCGGGTCTATCTGCTGAGCGGGCTGGTGTACTGCCATGACTGCGAGGCCAGGCTGTGGGGTAGGGCTCGGCGTGACAGGGGCGTGAACACGTACCGCCATCGAGGGCGGTCGTGCTTGGAGCGCGGGGGTTCGTTCGAGGCGGAGGACCTGGAGGGGCAAGCCGTGGCGCTGCTGTACGACCTGGCGCTGCCCGATCAGCTTCAGGAGAGGGTTCGGGAACTGGTCAGGGAGCGCATAGAGAGTGAGCCACGGAACGCCGAGTTGCTGGAGGCTCTGGAAGCGCTGCGGGCGAGGCTGGTCAGGTTGAAGGAGATGCGACTGGAAGGGGAAGTCAGCAGGGGGGACTACCTGGAGCGGAAAGCGGGGATAACGGCGGCGCGTGCGCAGCTGGAGGCGCGGCTGGGCCTGGGCTCGTACGAGCCGGACAGCGCCTTGCGGCGGGTGACGGACCTGGGGAGGCTGGTAGGCGAGGGGACGCCGTCGCTGCGGCGAGCGGTGCTCCGCAGCGTCTTCGAGAGGGTCGAGGTGGACGCGGAATCGGGCCGCATCGCCAAGGTCGTGCCTCGACCGTGGTTCCGGGCGGTGTTCGCGGACATCGTGGAAGCGTGGGACGCACAGCGCGCCTGGAGGGACTCGAACCCCCGACCCACTGCTTAGAAGGCAGTTGCTCTATTCCACTGAGCTACAGGCGCCTGGGGACCATTCTAAACCACAGGTGGCGAGTTGTCAAGGACTCACCGAACTCGTCGGGTACATGGTTTACACCCTGAGGTCATCTTCTGGGTTGAAGATGTGGTAGGATTCCTCACCGAACACTGGCTCTCGATGCCCTGGGGGTGATGCCATGATAGCTACTGAAAGTTA
>DAOUME010000007.1:0-488737 GCA_034411995.1 Anaerolineae bacterium
GTTGGTTTGGGCAGCGGTGTCGTAGCGAGCGGTGCCCAGATAGGCCCTGACCAGGGTGGAGTTCTTCTGCTCCACGAAGCGGTTGTCGTTCTTGTGGAAGGGTCTGCTGCGGGAGAGGGTGACATCTTTGACCTTCTCTCTCCAGAAGCGAACGAGGTGATAGTTGAGGAACTCGCTGCCGTTGTCGGGATGGATTTCCAGGACCGGGAAGGGGAGACGGGCTAAGATGCGGCGAAAACCATCTTCCATGGCCATGTAGCTGCGCCCCAGCGTGGCTACCTGCTCGATCCAGCCAGTGGTCACATCGACCATCTGGATGGTATGGACATAGTGGCCTGCACTACTCTGGCCACAGTGATGGACCGCGTCCAGTTCGAAATGCCCTGGGTGTGGTTCGTCCCAAGGGATCCGTTTCATGGGGATCTCTCGGGCCACCCTGTTGGCTTCCGCAGGGCCTTTACGAGGGAGGCGGGGCTGATCTTGCCCCAGGCGCTTCAGGATCCGTCGCAGCGTGGAGATGCTGATCTGGCTCAATTGATCCAAGAGACGTGGTGAGACCGGGATCTCACCATGGCGGCCCAGATGAGTGGCCATCTCCGCCAGAGTGGGCTGGAGGCGTTCGGCGCAGATGTAGTCATGACTTTCCGCAATGACCCTCAAGGCGTCATCAACCTCGGGACCATAAGTGCATCCCCGCTGCCTCTGCCGGGGCTTTCGCTCCAGGCTGCCCGACATCAGCCGGACCAGACTCTTGCGGTGCAACCTTGTCACGGCCTCCATCTCGTCCAACAAACCACCACGCTCCAGCTTGCTCGCTCTGAGATACCTCTCTCGCATCAGACCCAGATACTTCCTCCGCTCGCTCACGGTCATCTTCTCTTTGTTGGGCATAGTCCCCTCGGTAACATTATCATTTGAGTGAACTATACCCCTTCGGTAACATTATACGTGAGTGAATACGTCGGTTTGCCCAAGGTCCGTGGAAGTGGCTATACTATGATGGTTCGTCAATGGCCTTCGTGTTCGCGCAGAGGAGCAGCCGCTCTTGGTGAAACGGGTCGCCTGGGGAGAGCATCTTCTCGTTCTGGCGGTGTATCTGGCCCTCACCGTCCTCCTTACCTATCCCCTGGCCCAACATTTCACCACCCACGTGCCCGGCGATGGCAGCGACGACCCCGCCCTGGTGTGGAACCTGTGGTGGGTCAAGCACGCAGTGATCGATCTCCACTCCAACCCGCTGCTCTGCGGTTACATATTCTACCCCCTGGGCATCGATCTCAGCTTCTATACCTTGACTATCTTGAACGCTTTCGCCTCGGTGCCGTTGCAGCCGCTCCTGGGTTTGGTGAGCGCTAACAACGTGATCGTCTTCGCCTCCTTCGTCTTGTCAGCGTATGGTGCCTACGTCCTCGGCAGGTATCTGCTGCCGAGAGAGGTCCATCCCTCTGCCCCCTTCCTGGTGGGCCTGATCTACGCCTTCTCGTCGAACCGCTTCGTCTATGCTTCCCTGGGGCAGTTCAATATCCTGAGCACACAGTGGATACCGTTCTACGTGCTCTTCCTGATCAAGTCCAGGAGGAACCCCAAGAGCCTGCACTGTCCCCTCCTGGCCGCGGTGTTCCTCCTGTTCAACGGCTATACCGAGTTCACCTACGCGTCGTTCCTCCTGGTCTTCACCCTCATCTACGTGCTCTACTGGCTGGTGGTGGATGGCTGGCAGAAGAACCTCAGGTTCTTCGTCAACCTGGCCCTGCTCGGCCTGGTCTTCGTGGCCGGCATGTCTCCCATCCTTTTCCGGATGGTGCAGGTCATGACGGTGGAGGGCGATTTCCTGGTGGAGGGCGGGGGCTTCGCCAACGTCTTCTCGGCGGACCTGCTGGGCTTTTTCGTGCCCAGTGGTCTCCATCCGCTGGCTGACCTGTGGCGCAAGAGCTTCGATTTCTCCTATCTGAACTTCGTGTTCATCGGCTACTCCGTGCTGGGACTGGCTGTGTTCGGTGCGGTGTCGCGTTTCAGGGATCGAAGAATCCGGTTCTGGTTCGTGGCTGCGCTGTTGTTTGGTCTGATCGCCCTGGGACCCACGCTGCGCCTCAACGGAGAGGAGCACGAACTGCCTCTGCCCTTCGACCTGCTCGCTGCCCTACCCTTCTTCAAGGGCAACCGGTACCCCAGCCGGTACGGCGTGATGCTGGCCCTGTGCTGGGCCACGCTGGCTGGGTATGGCCTGTTTCGTCTCACGGAGATCCTGCGAGGCAGGCGGCGGAGATGGGCGGTCTCACTCGTTCTGTCAGGGCTCGTTCTCTTCGAGCATCTCGCCATCCCTCTGCCCCTCTCCGATTTCCAGGTCCCGGAGGTGTACGAGAGTATCGCCGCGGAACCGGGGGATTTCAGCGTGTTGGAGATTCCCCTGGCCTGGAGGAACGGCTTTCGGGTCACGGGTACCAAAGATCCCATGATCATGTTCACGCAGTTCTACCAGACGGAGCACGAGAAGAGACTGCTGGGAGGAAACACCTCTCGCAACCCGGAGTACAAGTTCCAGTACTTCACCGAGGCGCCCGTGATCAACACCATCATCGCCCTGGAGAACGGTCACGAGGTGGGCAGGGATACGTGGGACAGGGACCGGAGTCTGGCGCCGGAGATCCTGCGCGTCCTGGGAGTGCGGTACGTGGTGCTGCACACCGAGGTGGTCCCGTCGGTGCTCCAGGAGTACGTGCAGTACGTCTTCGGCGGGGAGAGGGTCTACGAGGGCCACGGTATCGTCGCCTATCGCCTCAGACTACCCCCCGAGGGCGGGAAGGTGCTCATCGACCTGGGCACGGAACAGGCCGGGCTCCATCTGGGCGAGGGGTGGAGCGAAAGCCAGGCGGAGTACGTCTGGGCGCAGCGTGAGGAAGCGCGCCTCCTGGCAGTGCTGTCGCCTGAGCACCGGAGGATGATACTGCGCGTGATGGCTCCAGGCCCCGGGCAGGGCATGGAGGTGGCGCTGAACGGTCACGTGGTGACCTCCGTGGAGTTGTCAGAGGACTGGCAACACTACGAGGTCTCGCTTCCTCCGCAGCTCCTGCGCGACGGTCTGAATGAGCTGCGTTTTAGGTTCAGGCGGCTGTTCCCCGCGGAGCAGATCAGGGAGGGTGTGTATACGATTGGGGGCACGGGTGTGACGTCGCCGGTGAACATCCTGGTCAAGAGCGCTGGGGAGGAGGTGGGTGACTTCGGGCACATCTACGTCGATGGCCACAACGTCTCCCCGGACGAGCGGGGGTACAACGTGGTGGTGCTCGATCCTGCGAGCGGGGCCGTGGACCGAAGAGGGCACTTCGACACCTTCGCCAGCGAAGAGGAATCGGCCCGGCTCGCTGAGTTCGTAGAGGCGATCCCGGAGGGAAGGATCGTGGCGGTGGCGGTGGAGGACGAGGCTTCACTCCACCTGACGGAGGAGGCGGTGTTGGCGCTGCGTAGCATCGGGGCAGAGGAAGACCTCCGTGGCATGTTCCGCTGGGCCCAGGCCATCATCGGCGTCAAAGGGGCGCAGCCGGGCCAGGCGCTGGAGGCCACCGGCTTGCTACGACCGGTCAGCGTGCGTGTGGGGCAGGGCTTCACTGAGCCGGAGGCGGCTGCCGCGATGGTCGAGGTGGAGTTCACGCCTGTCCAGTAGTTCCCACGGTAGTTGAATGCAGTCTCCCGCTGTGATAAGATACGGCGGAAAAGGGTGGTCGTTCATGCACAGGCTTCGCCGCATCTCCCCAATCATCGTGCTCCTTTTCCTGGTCCTCCTGGCGTTTTTCTTC
Organism: Anaerolineae bacterium; assembly: GCA_034411995.1. Classification (GTDB taxonomy): domain Bacteria; phylum Chloroflexota; class Anaerolineae; order UBA7937; family B3-Chlor; genus JAUVXJ01. Next base: position 3,795 of record DAOUME010000007.1, read on the forward strand.
TACACTTTTCGCCTGGATTACCAGAGCCTGTGGTACGACGAGGGGTTCAGCATCTACCTGGCCCGCATGAGCCTCGGCGAGATCACGTCCCGCACCGCCAGCGACATCCATCCCCCGTTCTACTACTACGTGCTCCACTTCTGGACGAAGCTGTTTGGCAGCACGGAGTTCAGCCTGCGGTATCTCTCAGCGCTGTTTGGCGTGCTGACCATTCCCTTGATGTGGGCAGCGGGCAGGCGACTCCTGGGAGGAGCCGCCGGTCTTCTGGCCGCCGCTCTCGTGTCCCTGTCACCGCTCTTCCTGTGGTACTCGCAGGAGGCGCGGATGTACACGCTGGTGACCTTTCTCTGCCTGCTGACCACGTATCTGCTGCTGCGCATCATGGATAGAGGCAGGCGGCAGGCCATATTGTGGTCGAGCTATGTGCTGACCAGCGTGGTCGCTGTTTATGCCCACTTCTATGCTTTCTTCGTGTTGGCTTTCCAGTTCGTTTTCTACCTGTGCTGGTGGTTTCTGCGGGCCAGGGGCCGCTTCCGCCAACACTGGCCCACACTGGCGAGCGGGTTGCTCTGTCAGGCCGCGGTGGTGGTGGCCTATCTGCCCTGGAGCGGCTTCGTCCTCCGGCGCTACGGTGCCGATGTCAGTTACTGGAAGGGCACACTGATGATAGGTGAGGTGCTGAGGAAGACGTTGATCGCCTTCAGTACTGGCCAGAGCGTCCTGGAGGCCATCGCCCAGCCCATCGCCATCGGCTATCTTTTCATCTTGCTCACGGCGCTGGTCGTCCTGGCTCTCAGGGCGGCGAGAGGGCCGCGGGTGGACGAGGCCACGGATGCCAGGGCGACCCCGCTGATGGAGAGACGGCCATGGCTGACTCTGTGGGCCCTGCTCCTATATCTCACGCTGCCCTGCCTGCTGCTGCTACTCATCTCCTACCAGCGGGCCAAGTTTCACCCGCGGTATCTGATGCTCTCTTCTCCGGCATTCTTTCTCTTGATCGCTGGTGGCCTCGTGGGCCTGTTCGGAAGGGTGGCCAAGACTGCTGGCGGCGGAAAGACCGCTGCTCTGGTTCTCGGCTACGTCCTGCTGTGCTACGTGGGAGTGACCTCGGGCTACGCCATCTACAACGCCTACTTCGACATCGACTTCCTCAAGGATGACTTTCGCAGTGCGGCGCGCTTCATTGAGGAGCACAAAGGCGACAACGAGGTGATCATTCTCAGCTCTGGGCATTTCTTCCCGGTGTTCGAGTACTACTACCCAGCCGACGATTGGTATCCTATCCCGGACGAGCCCACCCTGTCCGCAGAAAACGTGCTGACCTATGGGCTGGCCGACGAGCTGAACCGCATCTTGCCCGGAAAGGACGGGGTCTGGGTGCTCCTGTGGCAGCAAGAGGTCGTGGACCCCGTGGGTTTCTTGACCATGATGCTGGGTGAAGAGGGAGAGTTGGTGCCCTACGAGGGGGGGTTCTGGGGGTTGAAGCTCCTTCACTACGCGCTGCCACCAGACGTCCGCTTCTCCAATGAACCGCGACCCCAGCACCCGGTGACGGTCAACTTCGACGACCAGGTCAGGCTGCTGGGCTACTCGGTGACCTCGGGGAAGGCTACCACCGGCGGATTGGAGGTCGTGCTCTACTGGCAGGCCCTTCAGGGCCTGTCCGAGGACTACAAGGTGTCTCTGAGGCTGCGTGACGAGGCGGGCCATGAGTGGGGAGGCTACGACGGACGCCCGACTGGCCTGCTCTATCCGACCTTCCGGTGGTCCGCTGGCGCGACCCTCTTTGGCACGTCGCAGATCACGCCCACGTTGGGGACCCCGCCGGGCGTCTATCAGTTGCAGGTCAGCCTGTACAGCGATGCCCATCTGGTCGGCCTCGACGTGCTGGACGACAAAGGTACACCGACGGGAACCACCGCTACCTTGGGACGTGTGGAGTTGGGCAGCGGCCCATTGGTCACCTTGGCTGATGTTCGACCACCATCACCCTATGTGGGCGCGCTCACTCGTCAGCTAGAACTCGTGGGCAGCGACATGAGTGTTACAGCCGCCCAACCGGGGGACACGCTCTTGCTGAAACTATACTGGCACACCCTCTCCCCGGTATCGGAGGAGTACATTTTGCTGCTGCGGCTTTACGACGGGCAGGGGAGAGTGGTCGACGAGGTGCTAGACGGACCCGACGTGTTGGGAGTGGCCGTCACCGGCGGGTCTGCCCGCGGCGGGCAGGCCTACCAACCGGCCAACGTGCGCTATCCCACGTCGCAGTGGAGGGCGGATGAGGTCCTCCTGGGTCAGTACGCCTACAGAATACCCGTCGACGCGGCCCCCGGCCCAGGCGAGTTGCGAGCGACCCTTCTTCTGTGCCGCGATGGGCTGGTCGCTGGCTCCTGGCCGCCGACTGAGCAGGAGTCACTGGGGGAAGAGACGGTGATCGCCTTCCAGGCCCCTTCCGGTGCAGAGAGCGAGGCTGCGATCTGCCGGGCGAGCGAGGTGGGCGCTGAGGTAGCCGTGGCTCTCGTGGAGATCGAAGCCACGGAGCGCATCTTCTCCACGCCGGAGGTCCAGCACCGGGTGGAAGATGGCAATCTCGGCGGGAAGGTAGCGCTGTACGGCTACGATCTTAGCGCGGAGGTCGTGCGTCCTGGCGACATGCTGTACCTGGCCCTGTTCTGGCAGGCCCTGGAGACCATGGACACGCCATACACGGTCTTCACGCACCTGCTCGACGAAAACAACCAGGTGCGTGGCCAGATGGACAGCCAGCCTGTGGGCGGTGCGCGACCTACCACGGGTTGGATACCACAGGAGTACTTTCGGGATGACTACCAGTTGGTAGTCCAGCCCGATGCGCCGCCAGGCGACTATCTCATCGAGGTGGGAATGTACGACGCCAGCACACCTGATTTCCAGCGCCTGCCGCTGCTGGATGATGAGGGCCACGTCGTGGGCAATCGTATCATCTTGGACAGAGTCATTAGGGTCGAACGTTAGGGCTGCCCCGGTTTCCATGAGGTGCGAGGGACAGACTCAGCGTCAGGGCTGCGTCGCTAGATGGCCGCTGCCGGGCGAAGCCAGTTGCATGAGCCGGAGGGGTGTGCTACACTGGTTCGGCTCACGGCAGGTCGCAGCTTGTCATGCTCAGGCCACCGCTCGGAGCGCCGAGATACCAGCTCGCGAGGAGATCAAGGATGAGTGCTAGGCTGACCAGGGCCTTGTTGTTGCTGGCCTGCGTGGCGTTGCTGGTGCCGCTCTCTGGGCCTTCGTCAATGAGGGCCCAGGAGGAGCAGCTCATCCAGTGCTTCTGCGCCTCCGACGAAGCCACGATGACGCTCCGCTACCCGGCCAGCGGCGGTGCAGTCAGTGGTACGTTCGCGAGCCTCGCGGTTATGGAGGAGCCATCCGCCCTGTTCGACGAGGATGGGTCCAGCCATGAGTACCTGGAAGCGCGTACCGTGATGGTCAGCGTGGAGTTGGCCGGGACGTACGCCCCAGATTCCCTTCCTCCCTTCTCTCTTCAACTCAGCGGCACTGGGTCCGTAGACATCGACAACACTGAGGACGACAGATTCGATCGCTCGTACGAAGTCACGCTGCACGGTACCGCCACCGGCGATTTTAGCGAAGATGGTTCTCTGACCCTTAGTGGCCTCACGGCGGAGTTCACCCCGCAGCAGATAGAAGCCGGCGAGATTCCAAACACTGAGTGGATGGAGCCGCCGGCGGTGTCTATGCCCACCGAACTGAACCTGGCGTGCCAGTCGATGGGTTCAGCGGCTGCTCCCCCGGTGCCCAAGGGCGCACCCATCGCGCGCCCACCCCAGCCGCCTCAGCCACCCGCGGCGCCGCCGCAGCCGCCCGCACCGTCTCCTGCCCCACCGCCCACGGACGAGTGTGGTCCGGTACAGGTGATCTACCTGGATGACCTGGGCGTGCCGCTCAATGAGGCGGACATCGATGCCTTCATCGAGAATACGCTGGCCCAGGGAGGACCAGACCTGAGCCTGATCATCTCTCATCGTCAGTCGCTCGTGGACAGGTACACAGAGCAAGGCTTCGACCAGGTGGACGGGCTGCTCCACGATTTGGGCAACATCGCGGAGACGTGTCCTTTCGTCCTGATCGTGGGAGACCCAGACGTCATTCCCTTCGCCATGCTGCCGAATCCCACCAGTGATGGCGACGTGCTCTACACCGACGACGTCTACGGCGACAACGACCACGATGTCCTGGGGATGCCTGACATCCCTGTTGCTCGCATCCCTGATGGCTGGTCACTGGATCTCCTGGTGACTCAGTTGTCGCCTTCTGATGTGCCGGGGGGCGGCGATTTTACCCTGGCCAACTCCAAGCGCCCCCATGCCGGCGGGGTGGCCAGCCAGGTTTTCGGAGAGAATCGTGTCCTGCTCTGGAGCTTGCCCACCCGACACGGGGAACTGGACAGCTCACAGGTGGACGTGCGCCAGAGCTACTTCATGCTTCACGGAGGGGCGTGGGACACCAGCGTGTGGTGGGGCGAGGAAGACGTGTATCCCGAGGCCTTCACCGTGCAGGAAGCGAGGTCGGAGGGCATCGTCCTGAGCGGCGCCTGCTATGGCAGCTACACGTTTGGGCGAACGCCTCGCAGCTCCATCACGCTGTCCTTCCTGGAGAGTGGTGCTCGCGCCTTCGTGGGATCCACGGGCATCACCTACTCACCGCTCTGGACATCCGGCCCCAACCCCACGGGCCCCCTGCGCCACGATGCCCTGTTCCATCAGGCCTTCCTGAGCGCGGTGAGCGGCGGCCAGGCGCCTCTGGCGGCGTTCATGGAAGCCAAGGGCAAGATGGCGGATCTCTGCCGGACGGCGGATTCCACCGGCGACGAGCTGAAGATGCTCCATGAGTTCATCTATTTTGGCAAGCCCTAGCTGGTTTTCCAGGCGGGGGGCCGGGAGATGCTGGACGGAGCTGACACCTGCGCGGACAGCCACACGGCATTGGGTCATACCGAGGGAGGTCGTGGCACATGGGCGCTTCTCGCATCTTCTGCCCAAGTTGCGGAGCTGAGAACAGGGCGCAGGATCGCTTTTGCACCGCTTGTGGGAGCGCCTTGCCTGCAGCACCTCCCCCGGTGGTCGAGGTTCGCCAGGTGACAAATCGCTGGCCTCTCCTGATCACCATGGGTGTGGTCTTCGTTCTACTCATGTTGGTCGTAGCGGAGGCGGTCATCATCCTGTTGCCGGAGGCCCCTGCTCGAGAGGTGGGGGCCACACTGTCGGTGGTGGAAGGCAAGGTCTTCGTCCAGGAAGGCGGCCAGGGTGATTGGATGGAGGTGACCGAGGATTTCGTTGTCCAGGCGGGTGACCGCATCCGTGTAGGTGGAGGCTCGTTGGCGTTGCTGACGTTCCTGGAGGGCACCTCCACCGACCTGAGGGCCTTCACCGAACTCACCGTGGCCCAGCTTCAGTTGGCCGAGGGCCAGCCCTTCGTGACCGGCCTCGATCTGGAGATGGGCGAGATCTGGAATCGCATCGGCGATTTGCCGGCCGATTCGATACACGAAGTCACCACGGCCGCGGCCAAGGTGGTTGCTCACGGGACCGAGTACGGCGCGGCCGTGGATGAGCAAGGCACTACCTGGCTCACAGGGCACGAGGGAGTGGCGAGCGTCTCCGGCGGCGGGCAAACCGTCGATCTGGGAGCGGGGCAGATGCTGGTCGTGGAGCCCGGCATGGCGCCGGAACCCTTCTCTGGGGGGGTGCCAGTGCCTACCACGCCAGTGGATGAATCTGCACCGCCGGCGACCTGCGGCTTGTCGGGCATCGACTTGCCGACGTTCCTCAACGAGCCGCTGCCTACGACCACGCCGACCAGTACGCCAACTGCCACTCGCGAGCCCACCAAGACAGCGACAGCCACGAGCACGGCCACACCCACGGCCACAGCCACTCGTCCGCCATGCCCGACGCTGAGCATCAAGGTGCCGTCTAGCTGCTACCCTCGCCGTGCTTGCGGCCTGGAGTGGGATTCGAGCGGGCCCATTCCCGGCGGCTACGAGTTCGGCATCGAATACAGCGCAGACGAGGTCAACTGGACCAGGTTGGCGGTCCCTCTGGATCCGTACTGGTACCAGGAGGGTGGCCACTTCAAGGCGGTGATCAACGGACCAGGTGCGGGAACGTGGTACTGGCGAATCTGCCTGGTCAGTCAGTCGGATCTCAAGGGTCCTTCTGAGTGCTGCGGGCCGTCCCATGCCATCATACACTCCAGAGATGAGGGGTCTGGCGACGAAGGAGACGACAGATACGACTATTAAGGGTGACACTGTGCTGGTTTTGCGGGCGGTGCGGGATCGGACCCGAGGGCGACGTCCTGCCCCCTCGTAGTGGACGAGAATCCACGTCGCGCAACCTGATGGCTCTGGCAGCGTTGCAGGACAACCGGCCATGTGGTACCATTGGTGTCAACCACATGGGGATGGCTGTGCCGCTAGAGTGAGCGGCGCTTGCGAAGGAGGTCAGCGATGAGAGCATGGCTGGTCAGGGTCCTGTTGTTGCTCTCCTGCCTGGCGATGGTGGTGCCGGTGTGCGGGCCAGAGCCCACGATGGCCAAGGAGAGCGAACAAGAGACGGGGATCATCCAGTGTACCTCCTTCTCCCGTGATACGATGGTGGAGTTGACATTCCCCGCCGCGGGCGGTCCCGTCCAAGGGAGCTATCTGAGCCAGTACACGGCACACGATACCTCGCCTCTCTACGATGAGGATGGCTCCTGGGACTACTACGACGAGGACCGTACGGTAACGACCAATACTGAGTTCAGTGGCACCTATTCCGGTGGCGAGAATGGCGTCTTCTCAGGGTTTCAGGTTGCCGGCACCGCCGCAGTCGACATAGACAACCTTTTTGACGACAGGTTCGACCGCTCCTATCGGGCTGTACTGAACACGCCCGGCACGGCCACTCGCGGTCCCGGGGGTTCGGTGAACATCAGCGGTGTGACTGGAGAGTTCACCCTGACGAGCGTCAATGCCAGCGAGATCCCCAACACCGAGTGGTTGTCGCCGCCCTCTGGGGTCTTTCCTCACGACATCACCCTGGTTTGCACACCGCAACCCCGGGTGCAGACACCACAGGACATCTCTTGCTTCATCACCACCGATCCCCCTGAGCTCGGGGCCCGAGATACCAGTTTTCAGGCCAGCGTGACCGCCACGGGGTTTGGGCCTGGCGCCACCTTGGACGCAGCGTGGATCCTGCGCCAGGGTGTCACTAACAAGTTCGACGTGATGGCTGCGGGTCTAAGCCCCACGATCACTTGGTCGTATACCATGTTCGCTGACGGCTACTATGGGTTGTTCGCGGGGGTCACGGATGGAGGGCACGAAGCGTGGTGCAGCAAGCATTTCAGCATAGGTGACGTGGAGCCGAACAACCCGCCGGAGTGCCTCGATGTGAGTATCGTGCCTCTTTCCCCTCGACCTGGGATTCGTTCCTTGGGCGCGATCGCCGCTGCGCGTGATGCGGACGGTGACCCGCTCGAATATGTGTTCAACCTGGGGCGCGGCGGGCAGACGGTGGGTCCGAGTGGTCCCGTGAGCCCCCTGGACAGTTACGTCTTCTCCATTCCTGGTGGTCTCCAACCGGGTCCTTACACGGTTATGGTGGAGGTGGGTGACGGAAAGCAGCAAGAGGTATGCACGTTCCACTTTGTCGTCCCCGATTTCGTGGGTGGAGAATCTGCGGCTTGCGGCCCGGTGGGGATCATGTACCTGGACGACTACGACGTGGAGATGAACGCGCTGGCCATCGACGCGGCCATCGAGGCGGCTCTGGCAGAGGGTGGGCCGGAGTACAGCCTCATCGTGTCCCACCGTCAGCGCTTGATCGATCAGTTCGGCCAGCAGGGGTTCGAGCAGATAGACGCTCTGCTGAACAACATGCGCAGCGTGGCAGAGACCTGCCCCTTCTTGCTCATCGTCGGCGACTGGGACATCGTGCCCCCGGGGGTGCTGCCGAACCCCGCTCAGGATGGGGACCCGTTGGTGACCGACGACGTCTACGGCGACACGGATCACGACAGCTTGACCGTGATTGACATCCCGGTGGCGCGGATACCTGACGGGGATTCGCTGGACCTTCTGCTGACTCAACTCTCACCTTCAGAGATGCCTGAGGGGGGCAACTTCATCGTCGCCAACGCCAAGCGCCCTCACGCGGATGTGGCCAGCAGCCGGGCCTTCGGCACCGACCGGGTGCTGATCTGGAGCCTGCCGACCCACCACGACGACATCGCGCCAGATTCCGTGAACGTCCGTCACGACTACCTCGTGCTGCACGGCTCTGCGGAAATCGCCAGTGCCTGGTGGGGCGAGGAGCCAACGCTGCCTGTGGCTTTCACGGTGAATGAAGCCCACACCCGGGGCGTGGTTCTCAGCGCTGCCTGTTACGGAGCACTGACCTACGGGCATACGCCCGAGGATTCCATCGCCCTCGCCTTCCTGGCCAACGGCAGCCGGGCCTTCGTGGGATCTACGGTGATGACGTACGCTTTCGTCAATGTCTCTGATCCCGAAGACCTGATTCGGTGGACGGGTGGGAGGTTCGAATACACGTATCTCAATTCTCTGGCGGCTGGGGAGGCGCCGTTGGAAGCTTTCATATCGGCCAAGCAGGAGATGGGAGATTGGTCTGCTGGGCCTCGTGCCCAGCCGTTTGACATCAAGACCTTGCACGAGATGCACTACTACGGGAGACCGTGAAGGGCTGCAGGGCATCGGTGCTGGGTGTCGGTTGGGAGTGGAGATTCGAGACTACGTAAGCCCTTGCCTGCGTAGCTGACGAGGCAGAGCACGGGGATCCGGAAGCCCTGCGGGAGGAGATCGAGGATGGATTTCAAAGAGGCGGAGAGCAAGTACTTCGAGTTGAAGGGACGGCTGGATACAGGCGTGCTGAGCGCCGACGAGTTCAACTCTGAGGTAGCCAGGCTTCGCGTGCAAGATGAAAGAGGCCGGTACTGGACCATTGAGGCGGCGACTGGTGGCTGGCTCCAGTACGATGGCACGAAGTGGGTCTCGGCGCGGACTCCAGGCGGTGTCCCCCCAGCAACGAGGCCTCCGTCCCGTGCGGCACGGTCTCCGAAAGGCGGGCGAAGTTCGGTGCTTCTGATTGGTGCTCTGGCCGTGGCCGCCTTGCTTTGTCTGATGGCCCTTGGTGGAGCAGGGATCATCCTCACGCGCCCGGGAGGGGACACGGGTGGGACGGAAGAGCCGGCTGCTATCAGCCGGCAGGAAGCCGAGAGGATTGCCGACGACCTGGTTGCGGATCAATTCCCTGACCTCGAGGATGCCGAGAAATCAGTGGGGAGCTACGAGAACCCGGCGGGTACCGGGTTCTGGACCGTTACCTACCGCCAGGATGCCCAGGCTGAGCTGGAGGGTGTGACCTACGAGATTCCCAATATCGTCATCGTCTCGGTGGACAAGGACACGGGGGAAGCGATAGCGGCCGTTTCGGGCTGAGAGGTCTTGCAACACGCAGTGGATGTGGATACCTCGTCGGCTGCGGGGGTAAGGGGGTGCATAAATGAGCTCATCCAATCTGTTCTGCTCGAGCTGCGGAACCCGCAACGCGACTAATGCAACTTTCTGCAGTCATTGTGGAGCGCGTCTGGCTGCACCTCCTCCTGCGCCACCAGTGGAGGCGGTGCCCCCGCCACCTCCTCCCTCGGTTCCCAGGGCGGTCGCTCCCGCTTCAGCGGCTGTGCCAGCCAGGAGTAACCCCTTGCCCATGTTGCTGGTGGTGGCTGCCATCTTCGTCCTGCTGCTGGTCGTGCTGATAGAGGCGGTCGTCTTGATCTGGCCCAGGGGTACGGAGTCAGCCGTGGGCGGCACTCTTACTGCGCTGCAGGGTGAAGTGCTCGTTCAGAAGGGCGGCCAGGGAGAGTGGATAGAGGTGGCGCAGGACTTCGCCGTGGAGGCGGGCGACCGCATCCGTACGGCCAGTGGGTCCTATGCCGTGGTCACCTTCCTGGAGGGAACCGCCACAGAGCTGTCGGAATTGACAGAGCTGAGGGTCGATGCGCTGCAATTGGCTGGTGCTCAGAGAGTGGTCATCAGGCTGGATCTCGATGCTGGTCAGATCTGGAACCGGATCGCCCAGTTGCCGGCGGATTCGTTGCATGAGGTCTCCACTCTGGCAGCCACGGTTGTGTGCCACGGGAGCGAGTATGGAGTCGCCGTCGACGGGGTGGGAAACACCTGGGTGCGCGGTCAGGAAGGCCAGGTGGTGGTCTCCGGAGGCGGCAGTACGATGCCGGTGGCTCCGGGCGATACCCTCGTGGTCAAGGTTGGCTCTTCGCCGGTGAGGTACGCTGAGGTGGCCATGGTGCCCGAGGCTCCGGCCGGCGAAGTCACCGGTTCCGAGGAGGCAGGGGTACAGGGCGGGGATATGCCGACTTTCTTGAACAAACCTCTGCCGAGCCCGACTGCCACGGACACGCCGACCGCGACCGCCACCTCGAGGCCGATTCCACCCAGCCCTACGGCGACGGCCACGCGCAGACCTCAGCCGACAGCCACTACCCCTGTATGCCCACGGAATTGCCCCACCTTCCGCATCAACGTGCCCTCGACAGCCCCTCCCTACGGCCTTTTTGGCATCGAGTGGGACGTACTGGGTGCGTCGGTCCCCTCTGGTTATGCCTACGTGCTGGAGTTCAGCCAGGACCAGGCTTCTTGGGGCCGCACCCCTCCTCTCACGTGGAAGGATTCGCAGGGCATGGGGGAGTTGTGGCAGGCGGGTGGTCACACCAACGCCGAGATCCATGGTCCGGGCCCAGGGAAGTGGTTCTGGCGGGTATGTATCGTTCGATCTGAAGCGGGACCGTCTTGCTGCTGCGGCCCGTCGCATACCATAGAACACCAGCGCGACGACGGGTGTTGACCGGACGGCCACTAGAGCCGTGTGCTCTAAGGATTCATCGGTCGCCACACAAAGAAACTCGCCCTCCGTGCTCATGATGTCCAAACATGGCAGGTGGGCTTTCTGTCTCCTCTTGCTCGTGGGCTTCGGCATCCGTCTGTACGGGCTCCAGTTCCACAGCCTGTGGCTCGACGAGGCAGTAAGCGTGTACCTGGCGAGCTTCCCCCCGTTGGAGATCCTGCGCCAGGGGATGACGCTACAGGAGCCCAATCCTCCTCTGTACCATCTGGCCCTGTCCCTCTGGATGAGGGTCCTCGGATCCGGGGAGGGTCCGGTGCGGCTGCTGTCTGTCTTCGCGGGGATCCTTTACCTGCCAGCCGTCCATCTTCTGGGCAGGCGCCTGCTTTCCCAGCGTGGGGCTCTCCTGGCATCACTGCTGGCCGCTCTGAGCCCGTTCATGGTCTGGTACTCGCAGGAAGCCAGGATGTATGCCCTCGTGGCGACGCTGAGCGTGTGGTCCCTGTACTGCTTCGTCCGCGCCCTGGATACGCCTCGCTGGTACTGGTGGACCGCGTACGTGGGCGTGACCGTGGCCAGTCTCTACACGCACTTCTACGCCGTGCTCCTCCTGCCGGCGGAGCTGATCTTCCTGCTGACCTATGCCCGGAGGTATCAGGCTGCACTGCGGCGCGGCGCCCTGGCCTGGGCGCTGAGCCTTCTGGGCTTCGCCCCTTGGCTCTGGAGGGCCTGGGAGCTCAGCGCTACGACGCCCTCGTGGCGTCCGGCGCTCGGCCTGAGCTCGATGCTGGTGGAGTGCCTCGAGGCTTTCTCGATGCGGAGTGCGCCGCTGAGTGGGGCGATGCGGGGCAGCGCCCTGGTCGTGCTCGGAATCGTCTCCCTGTCGGGACTCTTGCTCCCCCGGGTGCCTCAGGGGGGGCTCTGGCGACGGAAGTGGACCATGGCGGAGTGGCGCCCCAACGTCCTCCTGGCCCTGGCGATGCTGCTGCCCATCCTATCAGCCTACGTACTCTCTTTCCGGCAACAGATCTTCACCGTCTACTACCTGATCGTCATCGTGGCTCCGTTCCTTCTGATGTTGGCATCTGCCGTGGATCAGGCAGCCTCCTTCCGGCGCGCGCTGGGGCTCATATCACTTCTCGTGGTGGTAGGCCCATTCTGCTACGGCCTCAGCCATAACTGGACTCTGGACAGTTGCAAAGAGGAGTGGCGGGCGGCCGCGCGGTACGTGGCGGAGCACGGTCGCCAGGGGGACGCCATCCTCTGTCACGTCGACTATACTCGCTTGCCATTCGGCTACTATTATCGGGGTGATCTGCCGATCTTCGCGCCCTTTGGAGGGCCGGTCGGCGATGGGTCCGACATAGGCTCGACTCTGGAGGGTCTCGCCGACTACAATACAGTGTGGCTGATCCAGTCGCACGTCGAGTGGGCAGACCCGGGCCGCGCCGTCGAAGGCTGGCTTGGCAGCCGTTTCCCTCTGGTGACCGCCCAGTACCCACCGGGAGTGGAGGTGAAGGGGTTCGCAGCCCAGTACCGGATGAAGGAGCTGCCTTCCACCGCCACGCCGGTGAGCGCCCTCTACGACGAGACGGTTCGCCTCGTGGGCTACGAGCTGGATGGTGAGGTGTTCTCGGCTACAGACGATACCTATCATCCACCGAGTGGCTGGATACACGTGACACTGTACTGGGAGGCCGTGCGGTCACCAGCGCGGGACTTCGCGGCCGTGGTGAGGCTGGTGGACGATGCCCATGGGGTGTGGGGGGGATCGCTGGATCGGCCCACGGGTACGCTGCGGTTGTATCCCCCGAGTTCCTGGCAAGCGGGCGAAATCGTGAGGGACGACTATGACGTCAATCTCAACCCTAGGACGCCTGAAGGGACGTACAGCCTGGAGGTGAGCCTGCTGACTGTTTCAGGTGAAGAGATGACCGTCGTCTACGAGGGAGACCAGGGGACCGCTGTGCCTCTGGGCCAAGTCCGTATTGTGTCGTCTTGACATAACACGATGTTGGCCCTCCGCAGTCGATGAGGCTAGGGGATCGGGGACCGGTAGAAGGAAGAGATGCCATACTTGCAGCACGACGGACTCGGGATCTGGTACGAGCTGTGGGGAGAGGGGGAGCCGATACTGCTTCTCCATGGCTTCGGTGGCACGGGCCAGAGCGATTGGAGACACCAGATCCCTCTATTCTCCCAGACGCATCAGGTGATCGTGGCAGATCTCAGGGGGCACGGGCGGACTGACCATCCGGAGACGATCACGGGTCGCGAATACTTCAACATGGCCGCGATGGATGTGGCGTCGCTGGTCTCAGCGTTGGGTCTGGGTCCAGTTCACGTCTGTGGCTTCAGCATGGGGGCATCCATCGCCTCGTGGCTGTACTTCTCGGAGCCGTCGCTGGTCAGGTCGCTGATCGTGGTCTCGGGCGCTGCGCGGGTGAACAGGAGTATCGCGCCGGGGTTATTCGAGCTGTGGGAGAACCTGGCCGAGCCTGACAGTGTAGATGCGGGGTGGGCGAAAGTGCTGGCGCGCCTGCACGGCGAGAGCAAGTGGCGCGTGCTCCTGAAGAACTACAGTGGGGCGGTGCTGGCACGGGTGGAGCGCGACCAGTACGTCGTGGGTCGCGGCGCGGGCGAGATCGAATGTCCGACACTGATCGTTCAGGGTCGCGCGGACTCGATCAGCCCGGTCTTGCTGTCCGAGGAACTACAGGCCATGATTCCTCATTCGGAGTTGGTGATGCTAGAGAGCGACCATTGGGTGCCCGGGTTGCAGCCAGACCAATTCAATGCGGCGGTGCTGGAGTTCTTGAGCCGGGGCTCGTCGACAGAAGGCAGTGAGTGACACGCTGTGGGAAGGGAGATGGCAGGCGAGAAGCGCAAGCTCTTGATCGCTACCAGGAACGAAGGTAAGCTCAGAGAGTACGAGCGACTCCTGGAGGGGTTGCCGATGATCCTCACCTATCTCACGGAACAGGGGATCACCCACGAGGTGGAGGAGAGTGGCGAGACTTTCGCCGGGAACGCCGTCCAGAAGGCGGAGGAGTATGCGGGGGTGTGCGGGCTATTGACGCTGGCAGACGACTCGGGCCTGGAGGTGGATGCGCTGGGGGGCGAACCGGGTGTACATTCGGCGCGCTACGCGGGCGCCGGGGCGAGCGATGAGGAGAGATACCTCCTGTTGCTGGAGAGGCTGCGACGGGTGCCCTGGGAGCAGCGAAAGGCTCGCTTCAGGTGCGCCATCGCAGTGGCAGAGGCAGGGGGCGACACGTTCAGGTCGGAGGGGGTCTGCGAGGGGGTGATCGCCTTCTCGCCGCAGGGCACGTTCGGCTTCGGGTACGATCCTGTCTTCTTCTTGCCCGAGTACCAGAGGACGATGGCTCAACTGCCCCCAGACGAGAAGAATCACATCAGTCATCGGGCGAGGGCGGCCGCCGGGATCAGACCGGTGCTGGAGATGCTTGCCGGGAGGCGACATGTATCAGGTTAGAGTGAAGCGCCATTTCGATGCGGCTCACGCCTTGCGAGGTTATGAGGGAAAGTGCGAGACCACGCACGGGCATCGTTATGAAGTCGTGGCCTGCCTGGAGGCTGACCGTTTGGATGAGACGGGATTGGCCTACGATTTCACCACTCTCAAGCGAGCCCTGGACGCGATCATGGAGCGCCTGGACCACAAGTGCCTGAACGACATAGCTCCCTTTGACGAGATTAATCCCAGCTCGGAGAACATCGCGCGCGTCGTCTACGAGGAGCTGGACGGGTCCATCGAGGGGGCTGAGCTGAGGTCCGTGGAGGTGTGGGAATCCCCCGACGCCTGGGTGACCTACTTGCCGGAGCAAGGCTAGAAGTATGCGAGGAGCGGGTGGAAAACGGTCACCCGCCGGCTGGCCGGGCCTCGCCTGCTGGTGTCCACACTGTGGGAACTATCCCCTTTGCAGAATCGTCTCAATGTTGTATAATGTGGCCAATCAGGGGTAGGTCGGCCGCACGAGGTTGGGGATCGCCTGTCGTGATCCCGAGTGTACAAGGACCTGGCATGTACGCGAGAGTCGCTTCGAAGGGCGCAATTGCGATCGTGGTGCTGGTGCTTCTTCTGGGCCAGTTTTCACTCCCTGCCTCGGCGAGCCCACGAACCACCGATCCCGTCATCCACGTCGTGCAGTGGGGCGAGACACTGTATCTCATCGCCCGCCGATACGGAACCTCGACCGCCGCCATCGCTACCGCCAACAACCTGCGTAACCTCAACTTCGTCTACGCCGGTCAGCGGCTGGTCATCCCCACGAGTAGTTCTGCCACTGCCGCGGGCGCCACCAGTATCTACGTCGTTCGTCGTGGTGACACCCTGCGCATACTTGCGGCGCGGTATGGGACCACGGTCAACTATCTGGCTAGTCTCAATGGACTCCGTAATCCGGACTTCATCTGGGTCGGTCAGTCGCTCAGGGTGCCCTCGTCCTCCTCCGGGACAGCAGACCAGAGCCAGGCTTCGACGACCATCCACGTGGTGCAGAGGGGAGAATACGTGGCCCAGATCGCCCGGAAGTATGGCACCACGGTGAGCGCCATCGCCGGAGCGAACAACCTCATCAACCCCTCGCTGCTGTACGTGGGCCAGCGGCTGGTCATCCCGGCGGGTGGTACGAATCCTCCTGCCAGTGACACCCCGGCTGAGACACCCACCACCCCTGCGGTCCCAGGGGAGAAGTGGATCGACGTGAATCTGAGCACGCAGACGCTGCGAGCCTACGAAGGCGACGTTGTCGTCTATACGGCCCGCGTATCGACTGGCATCTCCCGGTATCCGACACCCGCAGGGACCTTCTGGATCCAGCGGAAGTACTGGTACGACGACATGACAGGAGGGTCGCGCGCGCGGGGCGACTACTACTACTTGCCCAACGTCCCCTATTGCATGTACTACTATGCCGGCTACTCGCTCCATGGAACCTACTGGCACAGCAACTTTGGCACTCCCATGAGCCACGGCTGCACCAATCTGAGCATCCCTGATGCGGCCTGGCTCTTCAACTGGGCGCCCGTGGGGACCAGGGTGGTGAATCACTACTAAACCAGGATCCATCCGGGAGCGCTGCCGGGAGCCCGGGCGTTCCTCATTGCCTGACGAATCGCGTCGAAGTGACTCAGGGGGGACGAACCCCCTCGCCCTGATGGTGGAGGCATCGACCATGTACCGCCTTTTCAAAGCCCTGGTCAGACTGCTATTGGGGGCACTGACCCACTACGAGGTGGAGGGCGAGGAGAACCTGCCCTCGGGTGGGCCGCTGCTGGTGGTGTTCAACCACCTGGCCTGGTGGGATGCACCGGTGTCCATGGCCATTCTCCCCTGGCGGATGAGGGCGATGGCGCTGAAGGACTTACAGCGCGTGCCGGTCACGGGCCAGCTTCTCGGCCTGAGCGATCCGATCTGGGTCGACAGGGGGCGATACGACCGGGAGGCGTTGAGACAGGCCCTGGCGGCACTGGCCGACGGTCAGGTGCTGGGCATCGCCCCTGAAGGCAGGATGAGCGTCACCGGGGCGCTGGAGAGGGGTAAAACCGGCCCCGTGTTCATCGCTCGCAAGGCGGACGTTCCTATCCTTCCCGTGGGAATAACCGGGACCGAGAAGGCTCTGGGAGAGTGGTGCAGGTTGCGGAGACCGCATATCCGGGTGATCATCGGCCATGCCTTCAGGTTGCCAGATCGTGGACGGTACTCTGCCCACAAGGAGTGGCGTCAGCCTGACGCCGACTTCATCATGGAGAGACTGGCTGAACTGCTGCCGCCGGAGTACCGAGGGGTGTATGCGGACAGCTTCCAATAGGAGATGGTGTTGAGGCAGGGGTTGAGGCCACGTTGCTGGGAGTGGCCACCTTCGTGGTCCTGGAGGTGGAGGCTGCAGGTCCAGGCCCACCCTTCGGAAATCGGATATGTGAGATAACTCTGATGCGGTTCAGAGGGGGCAAGGAGCTGGCCCGGTTCCAAAGCCTCGTCGGTCCAGGGCCATGTGTCTCCCCTGGGACCCACGCCGTGTGCGGCGTCGGCGCCCAGGACCTCAGTCGCTCCCCGGCCATGGCACATGCCGCTCCAGCCCCACTTCGGGCGCTGGAGGATGGCCTCGCGGCAGCCTTCGAAGCCCTCATCCAGCTCGTCTTCCTTGTTGAGAGGCTCGAGAGGCACGGCGCCCGAGGGACCCCCACATGGTACTCCATACAGCGGCCCTGGCTTGGCGCTGGTACCGTTCTTCCGGCAATAATCTGGATGGTCTGAGCTGTACCAGATGCTCATACCCGCGCCGTCGGGATGAGGGTGATAGACAAACCGAGGAGGGAAATGCCTGCCATCGGAGCAAGGCTCTCCCACAGGCAGCGTGACCTTTGCTGCGTGATACTGCTGGGCTTGATGCCTGTGGTCTTCCTGGCCAACGTCCTGTTTACGGACCAGGTGCTGGTTGGCGACAACCTGGCACGAAACTTCCCCTGGGCAGCATATGCTGATGAGGAACTTCTCAGCCGGCCTACCAACGGCAGGATCGATCCTTTGCAGGATGACTATCCACGCAGGGTCCTGGCTCGTGATATGGTGGGAGCAGGAATCGTGCCTCTCTGGAACCCCTACTATCTTTCGGGTACGCCGTTCCTCGCGACCGAGCTCCTGGCCGGCCTGTTCTACCCGCCCAACATGATCTATCTTCTCACGGACCCCTTGCGCGCGTTCGGCCTGTCGGCTGCCCTGCATCTGTTCCTTGCCGGCCTCTTTATGTACCTCTACCTGAGAAGCATTGGTCTGGCCCAGGCCAGCGCTCTCTTCGGCGCTGTTGGCTTCGAGTTATCCGGTTATTTCCTTATCAACCTGATGTGGCTGCCCAGGGTTGCCTCGGCAGCGTGGGCACCACTGTTGTTCTTCTCCTTCGAGAAGTACTGGAGGGAGAGGGTGTTGGGTTACATGTGTCTCTTGGCCTTTGGATTGGCAATGAGCATTCTGGCAGGTATGCCCGCGGTGGTGGTCTTCGTGCTGTTTGCCCTGGGTCTGTATGTCTTCTTCAGAGTTGTGGTCACGCTGAGAAGTAGCGGTTTGACAAAGGCGCTGCGAGGCGTAGCAGTTGTTGTGGCAGGCGTCTGGCTTGGCACCGCGCTGGCGGCCGTACAGCTTATCCCTACCTACGAGGCAGCTCCTTTCTTCGAACGCGCAGAATGGGGCTACGAAGAGACGCTCGACACTGGTAGAGCGCCCCTCACTCTGGGAACAGCTCTTGTGCCGGGGATTCTGACGAATCCATGGCGCCCCAGCATCTATGGCGGGGTCGTGATCCTTCTGCTGGCCCTTTGGGCGGTAACGCACCGGAGGGACCGATATGTTTTGTTCTTCGGGGCGTTGGCTTTGCTCTCCCTCAGCCTGTTCTTGAATATCCCCGATGTGCTGTACCGACTGCTATACCTGATACCCGTGTTCAGAGTGGGCAGACTGATGGAGGTCAAGATCGTGTACGCCTTCACTCTGAGCGTGCTGGCGGCCTTGGGATTCAGTTCGCTCATAGGGGTGACAAACGAACGCAATCAGTCCAGCATGCTGAGAGCGAGTCTGTCAGTGCTGGCCCTGGCAGGCGTCGCTCTGGCGGGAGTGCTGGTGGCTGTAACTCTGCAGCCCTATGGGATGGGAAGTCCGACATTGCCGGCATGGCATCTCCAGAACCTAGGCAGCCCTGGTCGCGCGACGTTGCTGGTCCTTCTGGTCGCTGCCCTGTTGTTTCTTCGAGTGCGGCGGAGAGTAGGGGTTGGCGTGTACGGCTCTCTGGCCATCCTGCTGCTCCTGGGGGACATGTACTCCTTCGGGTGGACACTGAACCCACCCCAGAGAGCGGACGATCTGTTCTTCGAGACAGAGAGCACTCGATTCTTGAGCGCAGACAGCGATCTGTTCAGGATCATACGTGGGCCAGGAGGCGGTGGGGTTCTTCCGCCCAACACGGCAGCCGTTTACGGGATTTCGGACGCCCAAGGCTATTCATCGTTGGTGCTCGACTACTACGGCCAGTTCATGGATCTGATCGAACCAGGATTGGCGAAGACCAGGCGTATCGGGGAGCTCACCCGTGTCGAGTCCTTGACATCGCCTCTCTTGGATCTGCTGAACGTCAAGTACGTACTGACAAGACCCGACGTCAGTCAGGAGTTGGCTGAGTTTGACGCGGCGCGCGAGGACATCGAGCTGGTGTACGAGGGCGAGATCAGGATATACGAGAACAAGAATGTCCTGCCGCGGGCCTTCGTGGTGCACGATTACAAGGTCTTGCCCGACCAGGAAGACGTCTTCTCCGAGCTGACCAGCGAGAGGTTCGACCCAGGAGCATACGTTGTGCTGGAAGAAGAGCCCTTGAGCTCTGGAGAGGTCACTCGCCTCCCGGGAGACTACTCGACGGCGCAGATCGTGGATTATGGACCCAACAGGGTGAGCATCGAGGTTGACGCCGCAGGCGATGGTTTCCTGGTGCTCAGCGATCTGTACTACGTGGGGTGGAAGGCGTTCGTCGATGGCGAGAACGAGGAGGTGTACAAGGCAGACTATGTGTTCAGGGCGGTGCCGGTCGAGAAGGGTTCTCACTTCGTGGAACTGATCTATGACCCGTTGTCTTTCAAGGTCGGGTTGGGAACGAGTGCTTGTGCCCTGGCCGTGCTCATTGGCTCTTCTGCGTGGCTGCTGGCCAGCAGAGCGCGGGCTCCTGCGCCCGCCGCCACCGATCCGCCGAAGGGCCGGGTGTAGAGCGATGTGCATCGCCCGCCCTGACCGCCTGATCTCGGAGCGTTACAGGTGCGGCCGTCTGCGTACCATCGGCGGGGCGTCGCCGAGGAAGCGATTTGGAGGCAGAGGTTCGACGAGACGAGGTCTTGAGGCGTTTGGATCTTGAAGGAGGAGGGAGGTCAACGATGGTAGAGACAAGGGAGATACACACCTCTTGTCGCGGTTGTCACGGTGGCTGCGGCGTGATCGCCCACGTGGAGGATGGCCAGGTGAGAAAGGTGGAGGGCGATCCTGAGGCGCCCATAGGCCACGGCACCATGTGCAGCAAGGGCTTGGCGGTGCTGCAACTGGCCTATCATCCGCAGAGGATCCTGCACCCTTTGCGGAAGACTGGCTCAGGTTGGCAGAGGATCTCCTGGGACCAGGCGCTGGACACCATCGCCGACAGCTTCCGGGGTGTGACTGAGGAGCATGGTCCGGAGTCTATCGTCATCGGGCAGGGGACGGGGCGAGACTACGAGAGTTTTCTGTACCGGTTCGCCAACCTGCTGGGGACTCCCAATGTCCTCACCGCTGGCCACATGTGCTACGTGTCCAGGATCGGTGCCACGCTGATAACCTGTGGGAATCTGCCCGTGGGCGACTATGAAGGGGAACCCAGGTGTATCGTCGTCTGGGCCAACAACCCACTGTGGACGAACCCGGACGAGTACAAGGGGGTGGACTTCTGGACCGCTCTACAGAAGGGCAGCAAGCTCATCGTCATCGATCCACGAGAGGGCTTTCTGGCCAGGAGGGCCGATCTGTGGCTCAAACTTCGCCCGGGGACTGATGCAGCGCTGGCCTTGGGTTTCCTCCAGGTGATCATCGAGGAGCATCTCTACGATAAGAGTTTCGTCGAGGGTTACGTGCATGGCTGGGAGGCCTTCGTAGAGAGGGTGAAGGAGTACCCTCTGGACAAGGTGGAAGAGATCACCTGGGTGGACCGGGATCTGATCAAGGAAGCGGCGAGGCTGTATGCTACGACGAAGCCCGCCTGCATCCAGTGGGGCGTGCCCATCGAACAAACCATCAATTGCACCGACAGCAACCGTTTGCTCACCGCGTTGATGGCGGTCACCGGGAATCTGGACGTGCCAGGGGGTAATGTGTTCTTCGTTCCTCCGCCGGTGAGGGTCGTGTCGGACTTTGCCCTCCACAGAGAGTTGCCCGCGGAGCAGCGAGCCAAGCGCCTGGGAGGGGAGCAGTACAAGTTGGCGTCACGAGTAGCTCTGGTCACCCCCAAAGTGGTCTGGGATGCTATCCTGACGGGCAAGCCCTACCCGGTCGTGGCCGGGCTGCTGTGCGGGACGAACCCCGTCGTGACCAGGGCCAACGCGAGAGAGGTGCATCAGGCGCTGGAGAAGCTCGAGTTCCTGGCGGTGATCGATTTCTTCCTCACGCCGACGGCAGAACTGGCGGATGTGGTTCTCCCCGCCGCCACCTGGTTGGAGCAGGACTACGTGGGCGACTTCTGGAAGAGGCATGGCTACGTCATGGCCAGGCAGAAGGTGGTGGAGATCGGAGAGTGCTGGCAGGACCACAAGATCTTTCAGGAATTGGGTAAGCGCATGGGACAGGGGGAGTACTGGTGGGATACGCTGGAAGGGGCCCTCAACTACATGCTCGAACCTTCGGGTATGGACTTCCAGGAGTTCAAAAGGAGAGGGTATCTCCAGGGTGAAATGAGGTATCGGAAGTACGAGCAGAAGGGGTTCTCCACCCCTACGGGCAAAGTGGAGCTGTACTCCACGCTCTTGGAGAAGTGGGGGTACGATCCTCTGCCGCAGTACAGAGAGGTGCCTGAGAGCCCCGTGTCGCGCCCAGACCTCGCGGAGCGATACCCGTATATCCTCAACGCAGGGCTCCGCACACCTGTCTTCTTCCACTCGGAGCATCGTATGATCCCCTGGCTGAGGGAGATCAGGCCCGACCCTCTGATGGAGATCCACCCCGAAACGGCCAAGAGACATGGGATCGAGGATGGCGCGTGGGCGTACATAGAGAGCCCCAGGGGGCGCATCAGGCAGCGCGTGAAGTTGAACCAGGGCATTGATCCCCGTGTGGTGGTGGCGGAACATGGGTGGTGGTATCCAGAGGTGGAGGATCCCGGTCACGGCTGGGACGTCTCCAACGTGAACGTGCTCACTGACAACGATCCGGCAGGGTTTGATCCGGCCTTGGGTTCCACGAATCTGAGGGTTTCGTTGTGTACCATATCGCCTTGCCAGGACGAATAGAGGGAGACCGGATGGACAGAGTTGCACTATTGATCTTCAGCGAGGACTGCATGGGATGTCACGCCTGCGAGGTCGCATGCAAGCAGGAGCATGGGCTTGACGTCGGCCCCAGGCTGATACAGGTATCTGAACAGGCACCCCTGTTCGTCCCCATGTACTGTCATCACTGCGCTCAGCCGCCCTGCGCGGACGCTTGCCCCGTGGATGCCATCTCTCGGGATGAGCAGGGCATAGTGCTCATCGACGAGGAGTCGTGTATCGGCTGTATGGCCTGCGTCGAGGCCTGCCCGTTCGGCACCGCGCAATTCTATGAGGAGCGGGCAGTGGCCGTGAAGTGCGACCTATGCCGCGAGCGCTTGCGGAAGGGAGAAGGGCCGGCTTGTGCCAAGGCGTGTCCGACCCACTGTATTGTCTGGGGCACGTGGGACGTGGTCTCGCGGACAGTTGCACGCAGGGCAGTGGCCCGGCAACTGAAACCGTAGGAGTTACCTGCGGGCTCGGTCAGCAGAGCGGGCAGGGGCGAGCCAGGCCCGGGCATCGGCGGGGCCGACAGGCAGCATCCTCTGTGTGGACTGCGCGCGGCTCGCCTTGAACGGTTTCCTGGTAAAGCAGGCCGCTCTCGAGGCCAGCCTAAGTATGGGTTTCAGGTGAAGTGCCAAGCAGGCTGAGCGCACGCTGAACCATGTGATCGCGATTGGATCCGGTCACTTCGAGGACGGTCACCTGCGGGAGGGACTTGAGCTCATCCACCCAGGGGTCCCGACCCTTCATCACCGTTCCCACCACGAGACTGTCGCCGGCAATGGCAGCCGCGATGGTCTCGCGGAATCTCTGCGAGAATAGCTCCATCTTGCCTATCTCGTCCACGATCACGTACCTGCCTTCCTTCATGGCTCGAAGCAAGGCCGCTACTCCTATCTCCTCGAGGTCTCTGACGTTCACTCCGTACTTGCTCACCCGAGGAGGACCCTTGACGTCCACGTGGGAGAGGATGCCTTCCCTGCCCTCCAGGGTTACGATCTTGAAGCCGAGGCGACGGCCGCCCTGACGTATCTCAGCGGTGTAGAAACCCCCAGCGGCGCCTCCCAGTTTGTGGGCGATCGACTGGATGATGGTCGTCTTACCCACGCCTGGGCGACCTGTGAGCAGAATCGTACGGCCCATGGCTACCTTGGAGAGCAGGCGTACTGGTGGGGACAGTGATTGGTCCCGCGCATCTATCTCTACCTCTGCACATTGTCGGCCGGTGCGCCCCGAATGTCAAGGTGCTTGCACAAAGCTGCTGGCGGTCGAGCCCAGGCAAGGAAGGACCCTGCGAAGGAGCGGCTGGCGGTTGCGGCGGGGGTACAGTGGGGCCAGCCGCCGGATCCGGAGTTGCGCGGAGGAGTGGGGCGCTTGACCATCCTGGCGGGCGTAAGGACCGCGAGCGAAAGGGTTTGGCTGGTTGTTGACGGATTGACAGGTCTATGCTAAGATAGCAGGAGAAGCAGCAATCATCTCACCCTGCGGGCGAAGTATCGAAGGCGTATCTCTTAGGGAAGGAGGACGAGATGACGGAAGAACGGCGGAAGCGACGGGGGTTCCTGGCTATTGCAGCGGTTGTGCTGGCGATTGTGGCGCTGCTTTCCTTCATCAGCCCCAGTGCCTGGGCCACGCCGGCTCAGGAACATAGTCAGCAGCAGAGCGTTCCCCCAGTCAAGGAAGCCGACATGACGGTGGTTTGCCCCGGAGAGGATTTTGTCTTCACGATCAGCTTCAGGGCTGGTCCAGAGGACTGGTACGGTGTCGTGGTCACAGACAACCTCGATCCCCTGCTCAAGATCAACAGCGTCTGGACCTCCCACGGCACTGCCTCCTATGTGGGGCAGATGGTCACGGTGAATGTGGGCAACATCACGAAGGGCACCACGGTGACCATCACGATTACCTGTACCGTGCAGGGTACAGCACCTGCGGGGTTCCGGATCGACAACACAGCCTCAGTAATCGTTGAAGAGCCGTCTCTG
Source organism: Anaerolineae bacterium (assembly GCA_034411995.1). Taxonomy (GTDB): domain Bacteria; phylum Chloroflexota; class Anaerolineae; order UBA7937; family B3-Chlor; genus JAUVXJ01. The sequence continues at coordinate 27,754 of DAOUME010000007.1, forward strand.
GAGTTTGATCCTAGTTCGTACATAGAGGTATGTCACGAATTCGTCCCGGAGCCCGGCAGCCTTCTGCTTCTGGGGAGCGGCCTGGCTGGGCTGGCGGGTTATACGAGGATGAGGCGGTTCAGGCACCGGGCATAGCAACCCGACAGCGAATCGGTGAGCGTCGGGGAGAAGCGGGCGATACCGCCTCGCGGGAGACCGGCGTGGAGGGTGGAGGCTGGGTCGCGCTGACGAGTCAATTCCGACGGTGCGATGGCCAACCCGTAAGGGAGGAACGCTGGGCGCCGAGTGCTGGAAATGAGTGTCCTGGGATAGCGACCAAGGTATTCTTAGTTCAGTTGCACGCGCGGCCATGACTCAGAGGAGAATGGCCGCGTTGTGTTCTTGCAGGGAAGTCCGGAGGGGGCCCGGCCGCTACGGCTCAGAAAGGAGACCGCCATGGCCTCAAACTGCGGTAGCGTTACTTACTTCGCCAGACCTGGGAAGGAGAACACCGAGCCTACCCTGAAGATCGCCAAAGAAGCCGCAGAGCGGTTGCGTATCCGTCAGGTGTTGATTGCGTCTACGAGCGGCGATACGGGCCGGAGAGCCGCCGAGTTGTTCGCCGATCTGGGCCTGGTGGTGGTCACTCACTCGGCGGGCTTCCACGAGCCCAGCGCGCACCAGTTGACCGAGGAGAACAGAGAGGCGATACTGGCCCAGGGAGCGAGGCTACTGACCTGTCAGCATGCCTTTGGAGGGGTCAATCGCGCCGTAAGACGCAAGCTGGCGACCTATCAACTGGATGAGATAATCGCCTATACTCTGCGTATCTTCGGTGAAGGGATGAAGGTGGCGTGCGAGATCACGCTGATGGCGGCTGATGCAGGTCTGATTCGAACGGGCGAGCCTGTGCTGGCCATCGCCGGTACGGGACACGGAGCGGATACCGCAGTGATCGTGCGCGCCGCCAATGCCCAGGATTTCTTCGATCTGCGGGTCAATGAAATACTGTGCAAGCCGCTCTTCTGAGCGAGTGCGCGGGGGTTCGTGCCGAAGAGTAGTGCAGGGTTAGAGGCGTTGCGTCAAGGGCATTACTGTGGTATACTGTGGGTGAGGAACTGGTCGCGGCTTCGGCCTGTGCGACTCGCGGTTGGTGGTGGTCTGGTTTTATGGCCAGGAATGAGCCCTCGGGCGTCTCGAAGGGAGGTGATGAGTCTGACCCCTGACGGGAGTGGTTGCGGCGGATTCAGTGACCCACATGCTGGCTGCTCTGTTCCGGCAAGATGGCGCAGTTGCCGGGGCCCCAGGGAGCGAAAAGAGGGAGGAGCGATGAGAATCAGACTTGGCGTGGGGATAGGATCCTTTCTGGCCTTGGTGGGCTTGCTAGTAGCCGTGGTGGTGATGCCCTCCATCGCCGGCTCGGGCGATAATCTGGTTGCCAACGGCGATTTCGAGGGTGGGTTTGGCGTGGATGGAGTCGCGTATGCGTGGCACAAGTTCGACAACGGGGGCGAGATGACCGCCAGTTGGCACGACGACACCTGGCTGCCTGTCATTTACGACGGTGCCCACTCCCAGCTGATCGAGATCAACACGGTGTGCCGGGGGGCGTCGGACCCCGACCGATACGCAGGCATCTACCAGAAACTAACCGTGAAGGCCGGCACGACCTACGAACTGTGCCTGCATGGCATGCTGCGCTCGTTGTGGGGCGATCCGGATCCGATCAGTTGGGGCTACACCCCCCAGATCGGAATCGACCAGGCGGGCGGCACAGACTGGTCGGCTCTCGCGGCGGAGGACTGGACTGACATACCGTGGGACAACGTCTATCCTCGGACTGAGCCAGGGGAGGAGCTGGACTCCTACTGTATGAACGTCAAGGCTGAGTCCAGCAGCCTGACTCTCTTCATCAGGCTCTGGAAGAAGTGGCCCACCGCAGGCAGGGAGGTCCTTCTCAACGTCGATGGGATAACGTTCGACGGATAGTGACCTGACCACGAACATCGGCCGGACTCACGATCGCAGAGGTCTTGATAGAGGATCTCTGCGATTGTGCTTCTGAGACCGGGTGCATATAATCCTGACGTTGCGCAGGCGAGGCGGTGCGGCGTGGGCAAGCCTACACCTCAACCTGGAATAGGGACACTGGTCCCCCTGGGCCTCGTGCTCATCGTGTGTCTGGCATCGGCCATCCTGGCCGCAGCCTACGTGCTCCTCGGCACTGGTGTGTCCCAGGTGCGGATCTCATCACCGGCCAGCGGGCATCTGGTTGCTGAAGGGGAGGCACTCGTTGTCCAGGTCGAGAGCTCCGGCCGAGGTCTGATCAAGTCCGAGTTGTTGGTCGATGGGGTCATCGCCGAGTCCTTAGCCAGTTCTCGTCCTGCTGGACTGACCGATTGGTCCATGGCCTACTCCTGGCGCGCGCAGTCCGCGGGACTGCATCGGTTGAGAGTGCGTGTGTTCGACATCTCGGGCGGGGTTGCCGAATCGAGCAGTGTGGTCATAGGTGTTCCGCCTCCTGGGAGCATCGTCTTCTCCAGCAACCGTGCGGGGACATACCAACTGTACACGATGCCGACCGACGGGCACGAGTTGGTAGCTCTCACGACAGATCCCGGGCAGAGGCGTGAACCATCGTGTGGCGGCGGGCGACGGCTACTCTTCAGTCGTTCCGACGACGGAGGTGGCTCGGACGTCTGGCTCTTGCAGCTCGAGACCGGGGGAGAATCCAATCTCACGGCGAGTCTGGGCGGGGACCGCTGGCCACGGTGGGCGCCTGATGAGGGGTCCATCGCCTTCGTCTCGGACCGCTATGGTACCAGCCAACTGTTCCTCATGGATCCCGACGGAAGCGGACAGCTTCAGTTGACCCAAAAAGAGTTGCCAGTCGAGCAGCCTGGCTGGGCCCCCGATGGCTCGGGGTGGCTCGTGGCGGCCGACAGTGCAGGCAACTGGGACATCTTCTCCGTATCCATCGATGGCCGGAGCCTTACCCGTTTGACGGAGGATCCGGCTCAGGACGATCAACCGGCCTGGTCGCCCGGCGGTAGTGAGATCGCCTTCGTGTCGGACAGAGAGGGAAACCGGCAGATCTACGTTATGAACGCTGATGGGACCGGGCAGAGGCGCATCACAGCGTTTCCCTCTGGAGCGGAGCAGCCTCGTTGGTCGCGGGATGGTGCATGGATAGCCTGCGTTGCCTTCACTGGCCGGGGGGAAGGTCTCGAGGCTCGAGAGATCTACATCATGCGCTCGGACGGCAGCGATCAGATGCGCCTCACGGACAACTCCTTCGATGACACGGAACCAGACTGGTGCGAGTGGAATGAATGACGCGGACGCGACACTGGCTGAGTTGAAGAAGAGGGTCAGGCATTTCCGGGACAGACGGCGATGGGAAAGGTTCCACACCCCGAAGAACCTGAGCATGGCCATCGCCGTAGAGGCCGCTGAACTCATGGAGCAGTTCCAGTGGCTGGCACCAGACGAGTCCTGGGAACTGGCAGAGGACGAGGGCGGGCTGAGGAGGATGGGGGAAGAACTGGCGGACATCATCATCTACGCCCTGAGTCTCGCCAACTGCCTCGAGCTCGACGTGACTACCGCCGTGGTGGACAAGCTGGCGAAGGATGCAGAGAAGTATCCGGAGAGAGACTATCGAGGCAGGTCGTCATGGCTGGAGAGTAAGGAGAGGGGTGAGCAGTGAAGATAGGGGCTGCCCTGATCCCTCTCGTGGGCTGGGGACTGGCGGGAGCAGGAGCGAATGGTAGCAGGCATGCGCATCTACAGGCCATTCGACGGCTGGTAGGAGAGTTCGGTCTGGCAGCGGTGGAGCTCAATGGTGACTTCACGACCCTGTTCCCCGAGGTATTCGACGGAGCGTACTACGAGCAGGTGGCTCAGTTACAGGTCGAGCTGGGGTTCGCCTGTACCGTGCACTTGCCTTTCCTGTGGTTGGATGGGCTCAGTCTGGCCGAGCCGGTCCGCAAGGCCACCGTGGAGTGTTTGAATCAGGTGGTGGAGTCGACCAAGCCACTGGCCGTCGAATCGTACGTGCTACACTTGTGGGGCACGTGGAGTTCTTTGATGGCCACCGTTCAGGCCCTGCCGGATGGGGAGAAGCGAACCTTGCTGGACCGGATGCTCGATCGGGCAGCCCTGACCCTGGAGCAGGTCCGTCAACTCATCCCATCGCGGAAGGTCTGCGTGGAGAACATCGAGCGCTTTCCCTGGGAGGCGATTGTGCCGCTGGTGGAGGAGCGGGACCTGAGGATCTGCCTCGATGTTGGGCACCTGGCGGTGGAAGGCGGCGATCCGCTGGAGTTCCTCGGGGATCACCGGGCGTTCATTGGCGAGATCCACCTCCACGACGCTTATCCGGCGGGTGTGAAGGGTTCAAGAGGGCGAGATCACCTGGCACTGGGCAGAGGCAACGTGGACTACGCCAAGCTCCTGGACAGCCTGGTCGATGCGGGCTACGACGGGGTGCTGATCCTGGAGGTGAATACCGAGACTGATCTTCGAGAGAGTGTGGAAAGAGTGAGATCATGGATGTGACTGTACCGCTTGTAGACTTCCACTTCCACGTTACCACCGCCGATGAGTACACCGAGTGGTTCTTGGACTGGCTACGAGACTATGGAGGCGAGGCTACTCTCGCCCACCTGCGTCACGTGCTCAGCAGTCCCGGCGCCATGCTCGACTACCTCGATGAGCAGGGACTGGACTATGCCGTGGCCCTGGCTGAGACCAACCCTCTCACCACAGGAACCAGCCCCAACGAGCGTGTGGCCGACTTCTGTCGTGGAAGCGATCGACTCATTCCCTTCGCCAACGTCAACCCTTACGTCACGGCTGATCTGGCTGGTGAGCTCCGCCACTGCGTCAACGATCTCGGCTGTCGGGGACTGAAGCTATACCCCACCTATCAGCACTTCTACGTGAACGAAGCGCGGCTGTACCCGCTGTACGACGAGGCGCAGCGTCTGGGCGTCCCGGTGATGATTCACACCGGCTCCTCTGTCTTTCGGGGCTCGCGCTTGAAGTACGGCGACCCGCTCCACGTGGATGACGTGGTGGTAGACTTCCCCGCCCTGACGATGATCATGGCGCACAGCGGACGGGGCTTCTGGTACGACGCAGCGTTCTTCATGGCTCAGTTGCACGAACACGTCTATATGGAGATCACGGGCCTGCCGCCGCACAGGCTGCTCCGATATTTCCCCAACCTCGAGCGCAATGCCGACAAGATCATCTTCGGCTCCGACTGGCCATCTGTCACGGACATCAAAGCCAACGTCGCGGCCATCCGGAGCCTGGAGATCAGCGAGGACAGCAAGGTCAAGATACTGGGAGGCAACGCTGCCCGGTTGCTGGGGTTGTCGAGATGAGGGCACCGTCGGCGGGTGGCCTGGACAGCAGAAGGGCATTGATGGAGGTGGCGCTGGGCCGGCGTCCGGCAGAGCTATACGTCCGCGACGGCAGGTTGGTGAACGTGTACTCTGGCGAGATACTGGAAGGCCAGGACGTAGCGATCAGCCAGAAGCGTATCGCCTACGTGGGCCCTGCCAGTGCCCAGGTGAAGCCGGGCGACGAAATCGTGGACGTCGACGGGTCGTACCTCCTGCCGGGCTTTGTGGACGCCCACGCCCACGTGGATTTCTTCGCCAATCCTCTCTCTCTCACTCCCCATCTCCTCGCGACCGGCACAACCGCCCTGATGGCCGATCCCCACGAGGTGGTGGGCGCCCTGGGAGCGCAGGGGCTGGAGGCCCTGGTGGCCATGACCAGGGGTTTGCCCCTGAAGTTCTACTTCAGCGTTCCCGTGGCCACTCCCCCGCTCCCTGAGCTGGAGGGAGAGCCGGTGCTCAGTGCCGAGGAGGTGAAGGCCTGGCTGTCCAGGCCGGAAATGAGGGGCATTTCGGAGGTGACCCCCTGGCTGCGGGTCATCTCGGGCGACCACGATCTGCTCGGCAAGTTTGAACTGGCCCAGCGGCATGAGCAGAGGATCGAAGGTCACACCACCGGTGCGTCTTTCCAGAGGCTCAACGCCCTGGTGGCCGCCGGGCTCACCTCCTGCCACGAGGCCATCGACGCCCGGGAGGCGAGAGATCGCCTCCGCCTCGGACTGCACGTCATGCTGCGTCATGGGTCGATCCGTCGAGACCTGGACTCTCTGCTGGACTTGATCACCGGGGAGGCCGGCGTGGACACCAGCAGAGTCATGCTCACTCCAGACTGGATGGATCCTCCGGCGATTCTGCGCCAGGGATACATGGATAGCCTGGTGCGAGTGGCTATCGGTGGAGGGGTGGCGCCGGTGATCGCCATTCAGATGGCCACGCTGAATCCCGCAACATACCTGGGGCTGGACACTCAGCTTGGCGGGATTGCACCGGGCAGGATGGCTGATCTCGTGGTCGCCGACGATCTCGATGATCTAACTCCCAGGCTGGTTTTCGCGGACGGCAAGGTCGTGGCCAGGGATGGCGAGTACCTGGGAGAAGAGCTATCGGTGCCGCCGAATGTCCTTCGACTGTCGTGGCTTCCTCACCGGGTCATACCTGGGGAGCTCGTTCCTTCCGACTTCGAGGTGCTCAGTTCAGTTCGCGATGGTTCGATGACAGTGCCAGCCATGCGGGTGGCGGACAAGACGATCACCGAGCGTGAGGACGTGACGCTACCCGTACGTGATGGCCGTTGCGAACTCCCCCGGGATGCGGATGTGCTCAAGGTCGCCTTGTTGAGCACGGAGTTGCCGGGTTTCAGGGTCGCGTTCCTCACGGGCTTTGGTGCGCGCGTGGGCGGTCTGGCCTCCAGCCTTGCGCATGAGCCGCATCGCCCGCTGGTCCTCGGCCGTCGGGAGGCGGACATGGTGCTGGCCTTGAGCCGTGTCCGGGAGCTGGGCGGCGGAATTGTGCTGGCCCACGATGGAGAGGTGCGCGCGGAGATACCGTTGCCGATCGGTGGACTGATGTCGCTGGAGCCGCTGGGGACGCTTGCCTCTCAGATAGAGAGGCTGAATGGAGTGCTGCGAGAGATGGGATGCGGTCTGGAGAGCCCTGTGTTCACGATAGGCTTCCTGACCTTCTCGACTTTGCCGTGGGTGAGATTGACTCCCCAAGGCCTGAGGGACGTTAAGGACGGTCGGATAATCTGGCCCTCGTCAGCGGGCTAGCTCCTCAGCGGGGCCCACGACGAGGCCCCGCTCCACCAGTGCTTTGCAGGCCAGGCAGTATGAGGTGTAGGGCAGAGCCTCGAGGCGTTCAGTCCCAATCTCCTTGCCGCAGATCTCGCACAAGCCGTAGGTGCCGTCCTCGATCATGGTCAGAGCACGGGAGAGGTCATATAGCTTCTCTTCCAGATTGCGCAACAGGGCGAGCGTCTTCTCGCGCTCGTACAGGTCCGGATCTCCCTCCTCCGGATCGGCGTCCAGCTCGTACTTGAGGTTGGCCTTCATGCGACCGATCTCGGATCGAGTCTCTTCCCGCTCGGCCTCCAGCTTGTTCTTGAGCTGCTCCCACCTGTCTTCGGTCAAGACATCCCTCCCTATGCAGCCTGGCGAATCGGAATCGCGCGCCGTCGTTCGGACAGCGGGCAAGAGGGTTGGCAATATCGTGTGATATCTGAGCCTATACTATATAGCGCATTTTCCATCAGATGTCAACGCAAAGGAGCACACCAAAGCCCGCTAGATCTCCCTGGTTCTCTCTTCACCTGGCAAAAGCTCTCCTTTCCGTTGTGCGAACCGCTGCTTTGCCAATCCGAGAGGCTCTGCTATAATGCAGTGAGGTGCTTGCTTGCCGGGGGGACAGGATGTCTGACGAGAGGATAATGTCTCCAAAGGTCAGGGAAGAGGATAGGGTCCAGGAGTCGAGCCTGCGCCCGCGCTGTCTCGAGGAGTTCATCGGGCAGACCAAGGCCAAGGAGAACATCCGTATACTCCTGGACGCCGCACGGGCTCGTGGCGACGCTCTGGACCACGTGTTGCTGTACGGTCCGCCAGGACTGGGCAAGACCACCCTGGCCCACATCATCGCCCGGGAGATGGGGGTCAAGATCACTGTCACCTCCGGGCCGGCGTTGGAGCGGGCTGGCGACCTGGCGGCCATCATCACCAATCTGGGCAAGAAGGACATTCTCTTCATAGACGAGGTGCACCGTTTGAGCCGTGTGGTGGAAGAGCGACTCTACCCTGCGATGGAGGACTACGCGCTGGACATCGTCATCGGTAAGGGCCCCAGCGCCAAGACGATTCATCTTCCCCTCCATCGGTTCACGGTCGTCGGCGCCACTACCCGGATCGCTCTCCTCACTGCGCCTTTGCGAGACCGTTTTGGTGTGGTGCATCGCCTCGATTTCTATGATCGGGAAGAGATGAGAAGGATAGTCAAGCGAACTGCTTTGCTGCTGGATGTGGAGATCGACGAAGGCGGGGTGGAGGAGGTCTCTGCACGTGCCAGGGGAACCCCACGGGTGGCAAACCGCCTGCTCAGGCGCGTACGCGACTACGCACAGGTCCGGGCGGATGGTACGATCACCGAGGGGGTGGCCCGGGAGGCCCTGGCCATGCTGGAAATAGACTCGTTGGGTCTGGATGACATAGATCGACGTGTCATAGAGACGATCATCCTGAAGTTCGGCGGCGGACCAGTGGGTCTCGATACGATCGCGGCCTCCATTTGCGAGGAAGCAGACACGATCATGGATGTGTACGAACCCTACCTGTTGCAACTCGGCTTCATCGACCGGACGCCGCGAGGCAGGGTAGCTACCAAGCTGGCCTACGGACACCTGGGCATCGCCTACCACGAAGAGCCGCCGCAGCCCCGGCTGCTCTAGCCTCGGCCTCAGTCGCGATGGAGACCGCACGCGTCCTCGACAGTACAGGCAGGCAACTCTCTCCTTGTTCTTCCGCTAAGGCCAGAAAGCTCCTGGCCCAGGGTGGGGCAAGTCTGATCTGTGAAGACCCTCTGACCATCCAGCTACCTTACGCGGTCGAGTTACCCCCTCACCCACAGGCCGTGGGCCAGGAGAAGGTCGGAGAGGGCAGGAGAATCTTGTTGCACACCTGCTGCGGGCCCTGCGCGACCTACACGATCAACCGCCTTCGCGAGCAGGGTTTTGATGTGTGGGGGTTCTGGTACAATCCCAACATACATCCCTTCTCGGAGCACCAGAGGAGGCTGGCCAGCATGGAGGCGTATGCTGAGTCTGTGGAACTGCCTCTGATGCGCGAAGAAGGGTACGAGATGCTCGAGTTCCTGCGGGCGGTGGTGGGCAGAGAGGCCCATGGAGAGCGGTGCCGGCGCTGCTACGCTCTGCGGCTGGGGAGAACCGCGAAGGTAGCGGCTGGGGAAGGCTTCGATGCCTTTACGACCACGTTGCTGATCAGTCCTCACCAGGATCAGGGGCTCCTCCGGGAAACGGGCGAGGCAGCAGGTGAGGAGTACAGGGTGGAGTTCCACTTCGAGAACTTCAGGCGGGGGTGGTCTGAGAGAGGCCGGTTGGCGCGTGAACACGATCTCTATCGCCAGCAGTACTGTGGCTGTATATACAGCGAATGGGAGAGGTACTCGGGCCGCAAGATAGCGGTCAGGACTTCACCCTTGACAGAGGAGTAGCGTGGGGGCAACTGTGTCGTCTAGATTCCTGAGACGTCCCTGGATCTTCGTGGTGGGGGCTTGCCTCGTTCTGCTGGCTCACGAAGCCTTCTACTACAGGGACCTGGGTGCCGATGCCGTCGATGATGCGTACATCTCCTACCGGTATGCTGACAATCTGCTGGCGGGACACGGTCTCGTCTTCAACCCGGGAGAGCGGGTGGAGGGCTACACCAACTTTGCGTGGACCATCATCCTTGCCCTTTTCATGCGCCTGGGTATGCACCCGTCGGCTGTCGCCATTGGGCTGGGGGTGCTCTTCAGCGTGGCGACGCTGTGGCTGGTGTACCAGTTTTCGCGAGTGGCGTCGCTGCGAAGCCCGGCCATACCAGTGTTGGCTACCCTGTGCCTGGCCCTCGATGGTTCGTTTGCCCTGTGGGCAGTGAGCGGTATGGAAACGTCCATGTTCGCTTTCGTGGTGCTGGCCGCGCTGACCTGCTACGTCTGGGAATGGCGGACAGGGAGGCTGGGTCTGGCCTCTGGGGCTCTCCTGGCGTTGGCAGCCATGACCCGCCCCGAGGGGGTTCTAGTCCTGGCTGTGGTTCTGGTCCACCAGGTGCTGGCGCGCCTGGTGCTGAACAGGCAGCTCATCACATCCGCTGATGTAGCCAGGGTCGGGGCATTCGTGGCTTTCTACCTGCCGTACTTCCTGTGGCGCTACTACTACTATGGGTTCCTGCTGCCCAATACCTTCTATGTCAAGGTCACCGTCCACGACAGTATGGCCCAGCAGCAGAGGGGCCTGGGACACGTCGCTACCTTCGGGAGGTTTCATCTGGGGTGGCTGCTACCTCTTGTGGCTGTGGTCCCGGTGTTGAAGCGGAGGTTCTCACTCTGGTTCACTGCTCTCCTGGCGGTCGTCCTGGTCTATCTCGCGTACATCGTCTACGTGGGTGGCGACTGGTCCGTGGGTCGCTTCTTCGTACCGATACTGCCCCTGGCATACATCCTGGTGTCCGCCGGGCTGGTGGAAGCCTACGAGACCGTGGAAGGTTGGGTGAGCCGGTGGACGAGCTCCGCCATCGCCGTGAATTCCTTGAAGATCATCGCGTCACTGGGTCTGGCACTGGGGTGCCTGGCCCTCCTGGTATCGTCGTCCTGGCACGGCGAGCACGAGTTGTTCGTGTCTCGCTTTCAGGCTGGGAGGGCAACCCGTGCTCGCGTGACGATGGGTATGTGGCTGCGTGAGAATGTGCCTGCACAGACCTTCATAGGTGTGGACGCGGCTGGCCAGATCCCGTACTATGCGGGCCTGCGCACTCTGGACATGTTCGGAGTGAACGATGTGCACACTGCGCATCTCCAGGTCGAGGAGATGGGACAGGGGGTACCGGGTCACGAGAAGTTCGACTTCAACTACATCATGTGGCAGCAGCCGGACTTGATCATCGCCTCGGCACCTTTTCTGGAAGGTTCCGATATGTACCAGAGACTCGAACTTCCCTGGACGGATGACCCCTCGCTCTACGACTTCCTGTTCGTCTACCGTCGGAAGGGGTGGGTTGCACCAGGATGAACCCGCTGGACGCACTAGGTAGGATGATTCTGGTGGCAGGGGGGGTGCTCGTGGCCCTGGGATTGGTCCTGCTCGTGCTCAGCAGAGTTCCGTTTGCCGGCCGGCTCCCAGGCGACTTCCATCTCCGGTGGGGAAGTGTATCCTGCTACCTCCCGCTGATGACGGGTGTCGTGGTCAGCATCGTGGCCACGCTGATCCTGAACCTGCTGGTATGGTTGCTGCGCAAGTGAAGACGGCCGAGTTCGACTACGAATTACCTTCTCACTTCATCGCTCAGACCCCCATAGAGCCCCGGGATGCCGCTCAGTTGATGATCGTGCGCCGCGAAGAAGGCAGTCTGACTCACGATCACTTTTGCCATCTGGGGAAGTACCTGCGGCCTGGCGACCTCCTGGTGTGCAACGACACCCGCGTGATCCCGGCCCGTCTCTTCGCTCAGAAGGTGCCGACCGGGGGGAAGGTCGAGCTTCTGCTCACCGCCAAACGGGATGAGACCTTGTGGGAGGCGCTGATCAGAGGGCGACGAGTGTCAGTCGGTGGACAGGTGCAGATTGCTGCTGCCGGTGAAGGGGCGCCAGGAGCGGCACTCCGGGCGGAGCTGGGGGAACGTCTTCCGTCCGGCGGACGGCTGGTGAGGTTCGAGCAGCCAGTGGAGCCGTTCCTGGAGCGCCTGGGAGTCGTGCCTTTGCCACCCTACATCCACAGAAAGCTGAAGGATCCTGGGCGATATCAGACCGTTTATGCGAGGGAGAACGGTTCAGCGGCAGCACCGACAGCCGGGCTCCATTTCACGCCTGAGCTGATGAGAGCGCTCGAGGCCCAGGGGATCGAGGTTGCGTTCCTCACGCTTCACATCGGGGTGGACACCTTTCTACCCATCAGGGAAGAGGATGCAGAGCAGCATCGAATGCACAGTGAGTACTGCCTGGTATCGGCGGAGACGGCCAGTGCAGTGAATCGAGCCAAAGCCACGGCGAGGCGGGTGGTAGCCTCCGGCACGACAGTGGTTCGCGCGCTGGAGACGGCAGCCCGGGCGGCCTCCGGGTCCGGTTCGGAAACGGTTGCTCCGTACGAGGGGTGGACGGACCTGTATGTCTACCCGGGTTACTCGTTCCGGGCGGTCGACTGCCTGATCACCAATTTCCACCTGCCTCGATCGACGCTCTTGCTCCTCGTGGCCGCGTTTTGCGGGAAGGAACTGCTCCGCAGGGCGTATCAGCAGGCGATGGCGAAGGGGTATCGTTTCTACAGTTTTGGCGACGCGATGCTCATTCTGTGAAACAGTGTGATCGTTACTCCTGATGCTGCGTCGCCTCCCGCACAAACCGATGGGACCTGGGCAGCGAAGACGTGCCCGGCGGACCTGTCGGGTAGCCAGCCGGGGACGCCACTTCGCCCCGGCAGGGTGTGTGGCAACGGGAGGTGGTCTGAGGGGCGATTCCCTCCAACACCACTCCGTTGCCCATTTGGGTTTTATGGAAAGTTATGATACAATCGGCGAAAGCAGATTGCCGCCCAACGTGGGACCGTGGGAGAGACGCCAGTGAGCAGGATAGGCGAGTTCCTCACTCATTTATCCGCTGAGAAGGGATGCTCCGAAAACACCATCGCTGCCTATCGTGTGGACTTGAATCAGTTCCTGGAGTACCTTCAGCGGCGGTATGGCGGAGAGGAGAGCGCTCTCTGGAGGCGCGTCGAGAAGCACGACATCATCTCCTACATCATGTATCTGAAGGGTGATAGAGAGTACGCAGCTGCTACCTCGGCTCGCAAGGTCGCCGCCATCAGGTCCTTCTTTCACTTCCTCGTCGCTGAGGGGTTCATAAGAGACGACCCCACCGCCACCCTCGACTCTCTGAAGGTCAAGAAGCATCTGCCCAAGCCGATGACCGTAGAAGAGGTTGATAGGCTCCTGGCCGAGCCAGCGAAGTTGTCTGGGCCCAAGGGTCTGCGGGACCAGGCGATGCTGGAACTCCTCTACGCTACAGGTATGAGGGTGAGCGAGCTAGTGTCCCTGAGGGTGGACGACGTGAATCTGGCCTCGGCCTCCGTGCGCTGCTGGGGCAAAGGCTCCAAGGAGAGGGTGATTCCGATACACCAGCAGGCTGTTCTGTCACTGCGCGAGTACCTGGAAAAAGGCAGGGCACACTTTGTCAAGGATGCGGACGAGAAGGCCCTTTTCTTGAATCTGCGGGGCAAGCCCCTGACCCGACAGGGGCTGTGGCTCATTTTCAAGGAATATGTCGAGAAGGCCGGTCTGCCGGAAGACGCCACCCCCCACACGTTGCGGCACTCGTTCGCGACGCATATGCTCGATCGTAACGCCGACCTGATCAACGTGCAGAAGCTGCTGGGCCACACCAGCATCTCTACGACTCAGGTGTACACCCACGTCAGTAGCGAGCGGCTGAGGAAGGCGTACGACGAGTCACATCCTCGAGCCAAGTAGCGGGTTCACAGAGGAGCCCGGTCGCTCTACTTCAATACTGGGGAAGGGAAGGAGTTCTGGAGCAATGGGGTATCTAGAGAATCTGATGGGTCAGAAGGAGAAGATCGTCCTCAAGGAGAGACAGCACGTGCTGGTGATCGCGCCCAGGGTCGCGTTGTGGGCTGCAGTCTCGTTGCTCGTCTTGCTCGTCACCATTGTGTTGGTCGCCGTGACCCCATTGGATGGACTGGCGTTGGTGTTGTTGCTGGCGCTCGTCGTTCCCTTCTGGAGGATCATGGTCGACTCCCTAAACTGGTGGAACGAGCAGTACGTGATCACCAACCGTAGAGTGATCCAGCTCGAGGGGATAATCAACAAGCATTCCATCGATTCCTCGCTGGAGAAGGTTAACGACGTGGTGCTGGAGCAATCTGCTCTGGGAAGGATGCTGAACTACGGGGACGTTCAGATACTCACGGCCAGCGAAATAGGAGTCAATCTGTTCCGGCGCATATCTCACCCCGTCAGATTCAAGACCGAGATGCTCAACCAGAAGGAAGGTCTGAGCGAGCTTGATGTCTTCGAGGGCAAAGCGGGTCGAGTCCTGGCTGAGGAGGCACCGTCCCGAGGAGATATACCCGAGTTGATCGCTGAGCTGGACGAGCTACGCAAGAAGGGAGTCATTACGGACGAGGAGTTTCAGGATAAGAAGAAGGCCTTGTTGGCGAAGCTCTGAGTGAGGCCGGGACATGGAAGCGAACGAGGAGATCCTGGGCTGGGAGGAGATTGAGGAGACGGCCTCTCACATCCGCGACCGCACGGGCTGCCGGCCGACGGTGATGATCATCACCGGATCGGGCCTGGGCGGGTTGGCGGACGACATCGAGGAGCCATCTTCGCTGCCATATGGAGACATCCCGCATTTCTGCACGACGAGTGTGCTGGGCCATGCCGGAGAGCTGGTCCTCGGCAGGGTCGGGGACAGGGAGGTGGCTCTCATGCGGGGGAGGGTCCATTTCTACGAAGGGCACTCCCTACGACGGGTCACCTTTCCCATTCGGGTCCTACACCGGCTGGGTGCGGAGATCCTGATCGTGACCAACGCTGCTGGGGGGCTGCGTGAGAGCTTCACAGCCGGCGATCTGATGCTCATCACCGATCACATCAACCTGGTGGGCCTGGCAGGGTTCAATCCCCTGCGCGGCCCCAACGATGAACGGTTGGGGCCGCGGTTTGTGGACATGTCGTCTGCCTACGACGTATCGCTAAGGGACCTGGCCCTAGTAGTGGCGGGGGAACTGGACATCAAGTTGCGGCAGGGGATCTATGTCATGTCCGCCGGCCCGACGTTCGAGACACCGGCGGACGTCAGATTCCTGCGGCTGATCGGGGCGGACGTGGTGGGCATGTCCACTGTGCCTGAGGTGGTGGTGGCTCGACACGAGGGGATGAGGGTTCTAGGTTTATCTCACATTAGTAATGTCATACCGGGCGCCGATGGCTCTCTGAAGGAGGGGCACAGCGAGGAGGAGTTACACCAAGAAGTGCTGGAGGCAGGGAGCAAGGTGACGCCCAAGCTCAGTCTGCTGATCAGCAGCATCATCAGGCGACTGGAAGAAGTGTAGCGCGACGGGCTCTACCGGAGAAAGCAAGGGAACGAAGATTTGCTTCTCTCTCGCTCGATCTTCGTTCCTTTTTTGACAGCAGGCCGGGACCCATGTTAGAATAGCGAGGTTTGTTCAAGAACATCAATGACTGTACTAATCGAGCTAGTCGACAACTTCGCCATCTGGATATACGTGGCCTGCGCGCTTACCATCCTGATCTACCTCAGGGTCATCTTCCTGGCGAAGAGGGAGAGAGGGGCTTCCCTCTTCACCATTGAGAAGGAGGTTGCCACAGGTAAGGCTTACCGGGCCACCTTCACCATCCTTGGCCTGCTAGTGATCATCAGCCTCGTGGCCTTTGTGGACCTGTATCTGGCGCCGAGCCTGGGCATCGTGGTGGGCAGCAGCACGCCCGAGGCGCCCTTGGTTCTTCCGACGCCCACCGACACACCTCAGGCGCCGACGGCCACGGCTACTGCCACCAGCGGTCCTCTGGTGAGACCCACACCGCCCTGGACGCCCACCCCGGAGCCAAGCCCAACTGTGATGATAGCGGCAGCATCCTGTCCAGACCCGATGTCTCATATCTCCTCTCCGGCTCCTAACCAAACGGTTGGTGGAGTCGTGGAGATCAGAGGGACGGCCAAGGCCGATGCCTTTCAGTTCTACAAGGTGGAGTTCAGCTTTGGGCAGGGCGGAAGCGAGTTCCACGTGATCGACGACTTGAAGTACACCCCAGTGGAGGATGGTGTCTTGGTCCTGTGGAATACCGGCGAGCTGTCGGGCCCCGTGACCTTGCGGCTCACCGTGGTGCTTGTCGACGGCAACTGGTTGCCCCTGTGTGATATCCCCGTGATCGTGCAGCAGGGCTGACGCGCAAGAGGGAGGCAGCCTTGCGGAAGTTCGCCTTTGCTTTGCTCACACTTGGCCTTTGTGCCTGTCTGTGCCTGGCCTTGGACGTCTTCCTGGCCTCGATGGTGTTGGTCAGGGACGTCGTCACTTCGCTGGAAGAGCCCCAGGTCACTCCTACGGTATTGCGAGTGCCGGTGGCCCAGGAGTCGTTGTCGACGGAGGAGCAACTCCGCGATACGACAATCCCTCCCAGAGACTTGTATGCTCTTGCTGAGAGCCTCAAGCCCGGTGATCCTGGGCCGCGAGTGGTGAACGAGGCCCCCCCCACCTTCGAGATCGGCCAGCGAGAGACCTTCTGGGTCAACGACGAGCAATTGTCGGACACCTACTTCGAGATTGAAGCCACTCTTCGCTACGCTACGCCTCACGTCTACATGTGGGTGGCGGATGGCTTGTCCTTGGACCAGGCGGGCGTAGAGCAGGCGGCTCACGAGTTTGAGGACCACATCTATCCGACGAATCATCAGTACTTCGGCTCAGAGTGGAGTCCGGGCGTGGACAACGATGTGCACATCCACGTGCTGAACGCTTCGCTCCCCAGTGTCGGCGGGTACTACTCGAGCAGCGACGAATATCCTCGGACCGTCAACCACTTCAGCAATGAGAAGGAGATGGTCTACATCAATGCCAGCTATGTGGAACCGGGAGACGAGGAGTACGGCAACTACCTGGCTCACGAGTTCCAACACATGATCCACTGGAACGTCGATCCGAACGAAGATACGTGGGTAAACGAGGGGTGCGCACAGACTGCGGAGACCCTCAATGGCTACGATGCCTGGATCCAGGCGTTCCTCTTGGAACCCGATACTCAACTCACCGCGTGGACCGATGAGATAGAGGATGCTGGTCCTTACTATGATGCATCCCATCTGTTCATGTACTACTTTGCCGAGCGCTTTGGGCCTGACTTGATGAGGGAATTGACGGCTACCGAAGCGGATGGGATGGAGGGGCTCGACGAGGTGCTGGTGCAGAGCGGAGCGGGTCCTACCGCCAACGACGTGTTCAGGGATTGGCTGATCGCCAACTTCCTCAATGACCCCGGTATTGGCGACGGCAGGTATGGGTATAGGGGCATCAGCCTGTCGGGGACCGTGGCCGTCGATCACAGCCACCGTACCTTTCCGGACAGCCGTGCGAGCACAGTTCATCAGTACGCGGCCGATTACATCGAGTTGGAGCACGGCCGCGGGGAACTGACTATCGAGTTCGCCGGCTCCACTCAGGTGAGACTGGTGGACAACGAGCCCCACAGTGGGATGTACGAATGGTGGTCCAACAGAGGTGACGTCAGCGACATGACCCTCACCAGAGAGTTCGACCTGGGTCAGGTGGAGGCGGCCACTTTAGAGTTCTGGACCTGGTACGACATCGAGGACGATTACGACTATGCCTACGTGGAGGTCTCGATAGACGGAGGTCGGAAGTGGGATCTCCTGCCAGGTGGAGACGCTGTCGACACCAACCCCTACGGCAACAACTTCGGCCACGGCTACACGGGTACCAGCGGGGGAGGCGAGAGGGCCGTCTGGACCAGGGAACGGCTGGACCTGACGCCATACGCCGGCCAGAAGGTGTTGATTCGATTCGAATATGTCACCGATGATGCCTACAACGACCCGGGGCTGTGCGTTGACGACATCTCCATCCCGGAACTGGGTTACGACGACGATGCCGAAAGCGGGGGCGGCTGGAAAGCCCAGGGTTTCGTCCGCTCGACCAACATCGTGCCACAGCGATGGATCGTGCAGGTCATCACCTTCGGATCCAACATAGAGGTACGGCAGATGGATCTCGGCGAAACTGGAGCGGGCCGCCTGGGGATAGAGGGCTTTGGGACGGAGATCGATAGGGCGGTGCTGGTTGTCTCGGCACTGGCCCCTGACACCACAGAGGTGGCGAGTTATCAATACTCGGTTCACCTCGAGTAATAGCCCTTCCTGCACGGGTGTGAGTGTTCTGAGGGCGTCGGATGACCAGGGTCGGCGCTCTTTTTTCTATGCCTTGACAACGGGGACGGGCTGGTGTAAGATGAAGCTAAATGAAAATCCCTTTCAATTAGCATCGGAGCCTGCCATGACAGAGGGAGACGCGACCACGGAGCTGCGAGCTCACGGCTACAAGCTCACCGGCCAGAGGCTGGCTGTGGTCAGGGTGCTTCGAGAGGCCGAGGAGCATCTGACCGCATCTCAGGTCTTCGAGCGAGGACGCAGGTTTCATCCGGGGCTTGGATTGACCACGGTGTACCGTACGCTGGAGTTGTTGAATGCAATGGGGTTTGTGCGGCGCATTCATCTGGAAGAGGGTTGTCAGGCGTACGCGCCCGTGCGGCAGAAGGAAGGGCACCATCTGGTCTGTCAGAGGTGTCACCGCGTGGTGGAATTCCCCTGCACGGGTCTCACCGGGCTTATCGAGGAGACAGCGCAGCGCACGGGCTTCGCTGTGGAATCTCACTTCCTGGAGTTGGTGGGTTTCTGCCCCGCTTGCCAGTGATTAAGGGCGGCCAGTCTGCAGCCCGGTCGACGGTGTGCAAGAAGGGTGGTGGGGAGAGATTGAAGAGGGCTTCTGCTCTCACCATGTTGGCGCTGGGGTTGGCGGGGATACTGGCGGCCTGCTCGCCCTCGGGCGGAACGGGGCCCCATGTGGCCGATGATCGTTTCGTGGTCTGGGTCAGCATACAGCCCCAGAGATACTTCGCAGAGCGCATCGGTGGAGATAGGGTGCAGGTAGAGGTGATGGTCCCGACAGGTTTCAGCCCCGCAACGTATGAGCCCAAGCCGAGTCAGATCGAGGGATTGACCGCTGCGGACATGTACATCCGTATCGGGGTACCGTTTGAAGCGGCCTGGATGCCTCGTATCATGGCGGCTAATGAGGAGATGCTCGTCGTGGACCAATCGGAGGGTATCGAGCGCATCAATGGCACAGACCCTCACATCTGGCTCTCGCCGAGGTTGGCCAAGACTCAGGCCCAGACGATATGTGACAGCATGGTGGAGCTAGATCCAGCACATGAGGGTTTGTATCGCGCCAATCTGGACGTCTTTCTCACCGATCTGGACGAATTGGACGCCAGCATCCGGCAGATTTTATCCGGCCTGAAGAATCGCAAGTTCATGGTTTTCCATCCTGCCTGGTCGTACTTCGCCAGGGATTACGACCTGGAGATGATCCCGGTTCAGGTGGAGGGGAGCGATCCCAGTGCGGCCGAGATGTCCGAGTTGATCCAGACGGCGCGAGCCAATGACATCAAGGTCATCTTCGCACAGCCCGAGTTCAGCACGCAGAGTGTGCGGACGATCGCCAGTGAGATAGGCGGAGAGGTGCTGCTCATCAGCCCACTGGCACCGGATTGGATGGACAACCTGCGACGAGTTGCTGACAGCTTCAGTGTGGTGCTCAGGAACCAGGAGTAACCACCATGGGGCGATGATCGACAGCAAGATGGCGACTCCGGACAGGGCTCCGGGCGACACTGCACGACCGGAGATCGCCGTCACTCGAGCAGGCGAAGAGACGGCCCCCGCCACCCGGCCTTGAACGAGGGTCTGGCTGGCTGGTGAGGGCTGAGGCCGGCTGAGACTGCCGCGTCACCTGGTCCCATGAGCGCCCATCCATAGTTCTCCGGTGAGCGAGCAGCGCCGCGCGCGGAGGGGTCCTATCCACACGCAGGTCGTCCGGCTCACTATCCACCACCGCTGTCGAGAGGCGCGGCTGACATTGGGACTTGCCTATTCCGTCGGCGGATGGGTGGCCAACCTTGGGAGGAGGGGCACGCTTGGAAGAGAAGCCAGAGGTAATGCAACTGGAGGACGTTTGGGTCCGCTACGATGGCCTGCCTGTGTTGGAGGGCATCAACCTCTCGGTGCGAGAGCAGGACTTCATCGGCATCATTGGGCCCAATGGCGGGGGCAAGACCACTCTGCTCAAGGTCTTCCTGGGTCTGGTGGAGCCTTCTCGCGGCCGAGTCACAGTCCTGGGACGAACGCCGCGGGAGGCGCGTGGGGCCGTGGGATACGTTCCGCAGCACACCGAACTCGACCACTCCTTTCCGATTAGCGTGTGGGATGTGGCGATGATGGGCCGGCTGGGCCGACGGGGTCTGTTGCGCCGCTACACTGGGGAGGACAGACGTGCGGTGGAAGACGCTCTGCGGCAGGTGGATATGCTGAGGCATAGAGATCGCCAGATAGGAAAGCTCTCGGGAGGCGAGCGGCAGCGCGTTTACGTGGCCCGGGCGTTGGCCACCAGGCCGCAGATACTGCTTCTGGATGAGCCAACCGCCAGCGTCGACACCCGCGTGATGGGGAGCATCTACGAGGTGCTGGAGGAGCTGAACCGACAGGTGACCATCATCCTGGTCTCTCACGACATTGGAGTGGTGTCTTCGTACGTGAAGACCATCGCCTGTCTCGACAGGCGCCTGATCTACCATGAGTCCAAGGAGATCACGGCGGACATGCTCGAGGCTGCCTATCACTGTCCTGTCGACCTAATCGCGCATGGACTGCCGCATCGGGTGCTGGACATCCACGACTCCGCGGAGGGAAGAAGATGATCGAAGTCCTGCAGCTCGAGTTCATGCAAAGGGCCCTGATCGCCGGGCTCCTGGTCAGTGTTGGCTGCGGCATAATTGGCACATACGTCGTCGTGAACCGCATCGTCTTCATCAGTGGGGCTATCGCGCACGCAGCCTACGGAGGGATTGGATTGGGATATTACCTGGGGATCAATCCCGTCGTGGGGGCTATTCTGTTCAGCGTCGGGGCTGCCCTGGGCATGGGTGGCGTACAACGGAGAACGCGTCAACGGGCTGACACCATCATCGGCATGATGTGGGCCATCGGCATGGCCGTGGGTATCGTTCTGGTGGATCTGACGCCGGGCTACGTTGTGGATCTGATGAGTTATCTTTTCGGGAGCATCCTGACGGTGCCCTGGACGGATTTGCTGATCATGTTACTATTGGATGTGGTGATCATCCTGCTCGTCGTGGCGTTCTACAAGGAGTTGTTGGCGATCTCCTTCGATGAAACCTATGCGTCCACGGCCAACGTGCGGGTCGACGCCATCCACCTGTTGCTCTTCTGCCTGGTGGCGCTGACGGTGGTCATGCTCATGCGGGTGGTGGGGTTGATCCTCGTGATCGCCCTTCTGACCATGCCAGCGGCTATCGGGGGGCAGTTTACGGTCGATCTCAAGCGGATGATGCTCATTTCCGTGTTACTGGGCGTCGTATTCACAACGGTCGGGCTGTGGTTGTCTTACGTGCTCAATCTGACTTCGGGTGCGACGATCATCCTGACCTCTGCCGCGGGTTTCCTGGCCGCTGTCCTGTACAAGGCCGTGGCGACGCATCATCTGTGGAGTAGCTACCAGGGAGGTGACTGAGGAGGAAAAGTGGGAGAAGTGAATGCATCCGGGGAGATGGGAAACAACGGCGGGCGGCATCTCGGCTCAGAGTCGGAGCAGCGTCTGGCATGCATAATCGATGGCGTGGTCAGCAGTTGTCGCGGCACAGCGATCGAAGGGGAAGACGCGGCACCATTCCCGTCTCGCCGGCAGGTGATCGAGATAGTCGAGCAGTTGCTGGAGCTGCTCTTGCCGGGGCGCCCAGGCGACCATGAGGTCATCGGTGGTGAAACGCTCGAGCAGGAGGTGCGCCGGAGGATCTCGTGGCTGTCCGAGATGCTGTCCTTGCAGGTCTCCCTGAGTCTGCGTCACGGCTGCATGAAGACGGGCAACCCCTGCGCAGAGTGTAGCAGGCAGGGACAGGAGAAGGCGATGGCTTTCCTGGAGCGTATCCCCCGTCTGAGGAAGCTCCTGCTGGGAGACATCAACGCCGCCTTCGACCGAGATCCGGCGGCGAAATGCCCGGAGGAGGTCGTACTCAGCTATCCCGGGGTGGTGGCGATCGCGGTCTACCGCCTGGCGCACGAACTCTGGCTGCTGGAGGTGCCTTTCGTCCCGCGCATGATGACCGAGTATGCGCACAGGATTACAGGGATCGACATACATCCCGGGGCGACCATTGGATCCGATTTCTTCATCGATCACGGAACGGGTGTGGTGATCGGAGAGAGCACGGAGATTGGCGACCACGTGACCCTCTACCAGGGGGTAACGCTCGGCGGGTACAGGTTCAGGAGAGCGGAGGATGGATCCCTGGAACGTGGGTACAAGCGTCACCCGACCGTGGGCGACAGCGTGATCATCTACGCCGGCGCCACGATTCTGGGGGGCGACACGGTCGTCGGAGCCCGGTCTGTCGTCGGAGGCTCGGTGTGGCTGACACACTCGGTACCGAGCGATGCTGTGGTCACGATGGAAGAGCCGGATCTCAAGTACAAGGTTGGATACTGAAGGACTGAGACATGGGAAAGATCTACGAGGATATCACTCAGACCGTGGGCAACACGCCTCTGGTCAGGTTGAACAAAGTCAGTGCCGGGCTCGAAGCCACTGTCCTGGCCAAACTGGAGTCCTTCAACCCTCTCTCCAGCATCAAGGACAGGATAGGCCTGAGTATGATCCAGGCAGCGGAGACAGAGGGTCTGATCGGCCAGGACACGGTCATCCTGGAGCCGACCAGCGGCAACACAGGGATCGGTCTGGCCTTCGTCTGCGCGGCGAGGGGATACAGGCTCAAGCTGGTCATGCCAGAGACGATGAGCACGGAGCGCAGGAAGCTGCTCGTTGCTCTCGGAGCAGAGTTGATCTTGACTCCTGGCAGCGAGGGCATGGTCGGTGCCGTGAGGCGCGCAGAGGAGCTGGCGGAGCAGGATATCCGCTACTTCGTTCCTCAGCAGTTCAAGAATCCGGCCAACCCGGACGCACACCGCCGGACCACGGCCGAGGAGATCTGGCGGGACACCGACGGGCGCATCGACGCGCTGGTAGCAGGTGTGGGCACCGGCGGCACGATCACAGGCGTGGGCCAAACACTGAAGGCGCGCAAACCAGGTCTCAAGGTGATCGCCGTGGAGCCGGCCCGATCGCCGGTGTTGTCGGGGGGAGACGCAGGGCCCCACGGCATTCAAGGGATCGGTGCGGGGTTCGTGCCTGATGTGCTCGATGTGGAGGTGATGGACGAGGTCCTCACCGTCCAGGACGACGAGGCTGTGAACATGGCGCGCCGTCTGGCCAGGGAGGAGGGTATACTGGCCGGCATCTCCTCGGGCGCGGCCACCTGCGGGGCACTGGAGGTCGCCAAGCGAGGGGAGAGTCGAGGCCAGCTAGTGGTGGTCATCCTGCCGGATACGGGGGAGAGGTATCTGAGCACCGCACTCTTCGATTGACCGCAGTAGCTGGTGAGGCCTATCGGGTTAGCATCCGGGCGAGGTAGTGCCTGGGGAACGGGAGGGGCGAATGCGCGGGCTTGAGGCCATCCAGTCTGAAAACCGGGCGATTCTCAATCTCTTCCTCAGTGTGATCATCTTGGGCCTGCTGCTCAACTGTTGGGTGTCGGCCTTCTTCGCCGGCGTGGGCGGCCGTCTTGTGGCACAACACTGGCTGCTTCTAGTGTTGATGCTGACAGGTGCTAGCTTTGTTGCGACTGGCATCACCATTAAGTGGGCCATCCTGCGTCCCATCGGGGAGAGCGGGGAGTACCCTACTTTGGTGGTCGTCGACACCTCGTGCAACGAGGTACCGCCGCCGCTGGTCATGAGCGCCGCTCGTGAGAGGATCTTGGAGGGGGGTCCACCACCATTCCCCATACTTGCACGGAAGCTCTACCGATTGGCGATCACAGATGGGGCCGAGCGACGGGCCGGGGAGACCACAGCCGACCCGATCCTCGACGAACTCCCAGCGGAGATGGTACAGTTTGCAGTGCTGCAGTGGTACAGGCTGAAGTATTGGGTTCAGTGGTCGGTTGGAGCTGAGTATCGGCGCGTTGGCCCTTTCGGGCCATCTGGCTGGTATCGAGATAGACCCTTACACAAGTTGCTGGTGTCGGAGCTGGCGGCGACTCGCGGAGACCGAAATCGCTTCCTCCGACTGTGCTATGGGGGTAGAGACGGAGATATTGTGCTGCCACCGGGCATGTCTCTGAAGGTTTCCACTGATCGCGCCGTATGCTCGCTTGTCTTCTCGAGCGATTTGCTGGACTTGATCATCCGAGTGACATTGGCTGGTGGAGTTGGTGGTGTGTACAGCTTCGCCACATGGGACCGCCGTTTCGCGGCGGAGCCGGATGACATGTTCGCACACCAGATCATGGTCCGCTACGAAGTGAGCGTTCACGAGGGCCTGCACCGGTATCTGCCGGCGGGATTGCTCGACTTGCCTCTCATCCGGAGGATCAAGCCCGAGGTGGCAGTGGACGAACTCTACAGTTGGGCTCAGGGAGTGGTCGGTGGGGTGCGGGATTACCTCACGTGGTACCAAAGCGAAGCGGAGTACGTCGATTCGGAGATCATAGAATTCCAGGAGGAGGACAACGACGGAAGGATGGTCTACCGCTTCAGGGAACCGCACGCGCTCTGCGAGAGCATCGCCTTCTAGAAGCAGGGATTGAACGGTCGACTAGGGTCAGTTGTGCCAGTCTTGTGACGGCTCCCAATGCCGACTGCCCATGAGGTCGTACTCCAGCGCCTCCGTAATGAGCACGGAGGCGAACTCGTTCACGGACAGCTCTTCCTGGACGACCACCATACCGTCGACCTCGGGGGCATCTCGATACGAGCGACCAACGCTGATGCCATCTCCTGCACCTTCGATCAAAGTCTCGAGCCGCTGGCCGACGAGTTGCCTGTTCTTCTCCAGGGAGATTTCCTGTTGCAGGGCCATGGCGCGCTCATACCGCTCCCGCTTGACCTCGTCCGGGATTCGCCCCGCCAGCAGGGCGGCCTGGGTTCCCTCCTCAAGCGAGTAGGCAAAGATGCCGACCCTGTCGAACGCGATCTCGCTCATGAAATCCAGCAGTGTCTGGAACTCCTCCTCCGTCTCCCCGGGGTAGCCCACGATGAAGGAGGTACGCAGCGCGATGTCCGGCATGAACTCGCGGAGGTGGGCTATGACCGAGCGGATGCGGCCGCGGTCGTGGGGCCGGTTCATGCGACGCAGGACCGATGGATGAGCGTGTTGCAGCGGCAGGTCGAGATAGTGAAGGACCTGGGAGTGAGAGGCCATGGTCTCCGCGAGCTGAGGGGTGATGCGCTCAGGGTAGGTGTACATCAGTCGCAGCCACGGCAGGTCGGGGACGGCAGCCACGACGTTCTCGACGAGTGATGGCAGGGCGTTGACCTCTCCCCAGTCGCGGCCGTAGGCGGTGGTGTCCTGGGCGATGAGGATGATCTCTTTGATGCCTTGCCGCACCAGTTCGTGGATTTCGGAGAGGACAGCCTCTCTGGGCTTGCTGCGAAAAGGACCCTTGATCTGAGGAATAGCGCAGAAAGCGCACGGCGCATCGCAGCCTTCAGCGATCTTGACGTACGCTGTGGCCAGCCCCGGACAGCGTCGAGGGAGTGGGTGGACCGGAAGCCGTTCGGGAGCTGGCTCCGGTAGCTGGCGGGGTACGATCCTCTCGTCTCCAGCCGTGAGAGCATCGACGAGAGTCACGATCTCGGTCCAGCGCCTCGTGCCTATGATTCCGTCCAGGGCAGGGGCCAGTTCAGCCATGGCCGACCCATAGCGCTCGGCCATGCAACCAGCAGCTACCAGGTACTGGCCGGGGCGCTTGTCCTCAGCCAGTTCGTTGAGGGCTTCCAGGGATTCCTCTCTGGCGATGTCGATGAATCCACAGGTGTTGACCACGAGAACGTCGGCTTGTCGGGGCTCGGGCGCAGGCTCGTGACCCGCAGCGAGGAGCAACTCACGCATGCCCTCGGATTCCACGAGGTTCTTGGGACAGCCCAGAGAGAGGAGATAGAACCGCATCGGTGGCCCGCTAAGGACCCGGGCTCGGGGTGATGCTCACCGTGCTGGTGATGACAGCCGTGCCGGGTGGAACGGGCTCAGGTGTGGCGTTGAGGTTCTCCCAGGTCCACTCTATGTCGACCACCTGGTTCTGCTCCCCTAGAGGGCCCAGTTGTTCCCCATTGAGAGTCACCAGAAGCCCGCCCGCGTTGCCCACGTGCATGGCGATACTGTCCTCTGCGAACCAGGACCAGTTAGTGCCTGCTTCGATCAGCCCACGAAAGGCGGGCTCACCATCCACGGCAACTTCCAGCCATGTCCGGGCAGTGATCTGCACGTCCACTTGAAGTCGGCCTGACGGAATCTGAGTCGGCGCCAGAGTGGGCGAGGGGGTGTCGGTGGGGGTGAACTGTATCACGGGTGAGGCCAGGCTGACACCGCGAGTGGGGGTGGAGGATGATTCTGGTAAGGCTGTTGACCAGCGGCTGTAGGCTAGCGATCCAACGACGAAAGCAGAGGCCACGATGAGGATTCCCAGGAAGATGTCTATGAACAGCCACGATGTAATGGCCATGCCTTTCGGCGGTTCGAAGCCCTCGGCCACGACTGGAACGGGAACGACGCGCTCTTGGTCCGCGCCCTGCAAGGCACGGATCTCCTCGAGGTCTAGCCCCAAGTACCGAGCGTAGCTACGAAGGAGGCCCATGCGGTAAATGCCCGACGGAAGCTTGCTGTGGTCATCCTCTTCGAGGGCCTCGATCTGCGCCTGTCTTATCCTGGTGTCCTCTTCGACCTGGGCAATGGACAGACCCTGTTTCTCGCGGGCCTCACGCAGTAGTTGACCGAGTTCTCCCAACTGGTCCTCCCCTCATGCTCACTAGCCCGCGGTAGGTAGCCATCGCCTCGCGGGCACGCGTGATCCTCAGTGGGATCAACTACATCTCTCGTCTGCCTTCCAGCGCTCTGGTCAGAGTCACTTCGTCAGCGTATTCCAGGTCACCGCCCATGGGCAAGCCGTGGGCCAGCCGCGTCACTCGGACGTCCAGGCTCGCCAGTTGCCGGGAGATGTACATGGCTGTGGACTCACCCTCGAGATTCGGATTGGTAGCCAGGATGACTTCGCCAACTGGATTGGTGCGCAGACGCTCCACGAGCTCTGCGATCTTCAGGTCCTCGGGCCCCACACCTTCGACGGGCGAGATAGCACCGTGCAGGACGTGGTACAGTCCATCGTACTCTCCCGTGCGTTCTATGGCAAGGACATCCAGTGGTTCTTCGACGACGCAGAGCACGCTTCGGTCTCGTTGATCGTCGCCGCAGATGGGACAGGGACTCGATTCGGCGATGTTGAAACAGACCGAGCAGGTGACGACCATCTCCTGCAACTCGCCAATGGCTTTGGCCAGCACCTGAACCTGACCCTGCGGGGAACGGAGCAGGTAGAACGTCAGGCGTGAGGCGGTCTTCGGTCCGATGCCAGGTAGACGGTTCAGCTCCTCGATGAGGCGCTCTACTGATCGCGGGACTGCTCTCATGCTACATCATGCCTGGTATCCCCAACCCGCCTGTGAGGCTGGCCAGACTCTGGGTCGCAAGTTCGCCGGCCTTGTCGGAAGCTTCATTCACGGCCGCGATGACGAGATCCTGGAGCATCTCTGGGTCCTCGGGGTCGATCACGTCAGGAGACACGGTAATGGATTGGAGTTTATGGTGTCCCGTCATGACGACAGTGACCGCGCCACCGCCGACGGAAACACTCACTGTCTGCTCTCCGAGGGCTTGCTGCGCCTCCAGTACTTTGGATTGGAGTTCTTGAATCTGTTTCAAGGTACCCCCGGGTTGACTTCCGAACGTAGATTTCTTTCTTCTGGCCACTATTTTTGCTCCTTCCTGGGACCACAACCAGACCTAACGACAAGGAAATGGTCCGAGAGCCAGGGCAGACTGTCCAGCGCTGCCAGACTCGCCGCCATGGCGGTGTTCGTCTGTCTACTGCACTGTGCCAATCTTGCCGCCCAGTTCCAGGCCGGCCTTGATGATGGGATCTTCGGCTAGCTGCTGGAGATCCTTCTCGACGCCATCTCGTTTGGGTGTTTCGGGAGTCATGACGCATCTGACGCGGTACTGCTTTCCCAGCGCTCCGCTGACCACGTCCCCCACGAGCTGCTTGGCCTGAGTGGACTCCATCTCTTGCTTGTGAAAGGTGGAGCGGGCGCAGAGAGTGACCAAGTCGTCTTCCAGCATCACCGGTGGACAGTCCGTCGCTATCGCCGCGATACGCTTGCTGGTACGCTTGATGTCCGCCACGATGTCGCCCCATGCGTCCTGCAAGCCTTCCAGGCCGTCGATTGCGCGTGCCTGGGTGGCGCGAGTCCGTTCCTGTTGAATCGTCTCGTTGGCCGGTCTGGACTCTGATGGGGGTGGGGTAGCAATCGGTGGTGACGAAGTCCCGGTGGGTGTGGAGGTGTTCGGCTGCTCAGCGACGGCCGAAGGCTTTCCTGGTGAAGCGGCAAATTCCAAGGCGCGAGGGGAATCGGCTGTCTCGTCGCCAAGCACGGTCTCCACGAAGGCCAATTCCAGGGGTAGCTGAGGCTGGGATGAGCCCTTCACTTCCAGAGCAGCCTGATTGAAGAGCTTAATGGTGAGTACCAACCTGTCGAGCGAAAAGAGCTCCGCTTGACGCGCCATCTCTCCTAACTGCTCTTCGGTCACATCCGACGGGCCACGCTGAGTGGTCTTCAGAAGCAGCAGACCCCGGAGGTAGCCCAACAAATCCTTGTTGAGCTGGCGTGGGTCGGCGCCATCAGCTATGGCCAGACCTATCTTGCCGAGCCCTGCAGCCACGTCTCGGGTCACCAGGTGGTCCACCAGGTCCTTGACAGCCTCGGAAGAGGTCGTGCCCAGCATGCTATGCACCTGCTCCAACGTGATCTCAGAACCTCCATAGGAGGCCAATTGATCGAGATAACTCTCCGCGTCACGCATGCTTCCCGTGGACTGCCGCGCGATTAGTTCCAGCGCGCCCTCGTGGACTTTCAGCTCCTCCCGGGCGGCTATTTCTCGCAGACGGTCGATCATCGCCCGCAGCGGGATGGGTCGGAAATCGAAGCGCTGGCACCGGGAGAGAACCGTCCCTGGTATCTTGTGCGGCTCGGTGGTGGCCAGGACCAGGATGGCGTGGGCCGGGGGTTCCTCCAGGGTCTTGAGCAGGGCGTTGAAGGCCGAGGTCGAGAGCATGTGCACTTCGTCGATGATGTAGCATTTGTATCTTGCCACAGAAGGTGAGAAGCTGATCTTGTCTCGCAGTTCTCGGATGTCATCGACGCCCGTGTGGGAGGCGGCATCTATCTCGATCAGGTCGATGGCTCTGCCCTCGTCGATAGCCTGGCACCTTTCACAGGCGTTGCAAGGTCTGCTATCGCTCTCGGC
Organism: Anaerolineae bacterium; assembly: GCA_034411995.1. GTDB lineage: Bacteria > Chloroflexota > Anaerolineae > UBA7937 > B3-Chlor > JAUVXJ01. Next base: position 57,154 of record DAOUME010000007.1, read on the forward strand.
AAGGCAATTGACCGCTTTGGCCAGGATCCGCGCCGTAGAGGTCTTGCCGGTCCCTCGCGGCCCGCTGAACAGGTAGGCGTGAACGATACGGGAACTCCTCACGGCATTCTGCAAGGTCTGCGTGACGTGTTCCTGGCCCACGACTTCGCTGAAGGTGCGAGGCCGCCACTTACGGTAGAATGCGTGCGACACCATGGGTCTCCTGCGGTGAGCGGACGGTTCGTGATCTGAACCGTGTGGTACGAGACCATAACCAGGCCAGCGTCTAGTTTATCATCAACAAGGGGTAATTGCAAGGTTTGGTCGGCAAAGCGTGCCTCACGATGCGCTTGCCGCGTCGGCCGGCGTGTCTTGGCGTCTTGGCGGATCTTAGACGTGTGAGCCCCGAGGTGGGTGTTCGTGCGTTCAACCGGACTCAGCCGCTGGCCAGCCTGCAAGCGGCTCAGTAGGCTGGTTCGGTTGCGCACGGCGCTGGTGACGGGGTTCGTTGTGGCCTCCGGCCTGAGGAGCACCTGTACCCGACGCGGGCGCCACTACGGGGCCTCGATGATGACGCGGACGATCTCACCCTGGCTGACGGCGAACTCCTTTGTCCACAGGTGACCGTTCACGTACGTCTTGAGGATGTACTGCCCCACCGGTACGTCACCCACGGCGAAGTTCTCGCGCCACTCGTCGTCGGGGTTGACCTCGCTCGAGGAGTAGGTCGTCGCATCTTGCCAGCGTCGGTCAGGGGTATCGCTCGGGCACAGTGTCAGGGACTGCTCGGGGATGGGCCGGCCCTGTCCGTCCACCAGGAGTCCAACTACGGTGCCTTTCTCGGGGAGGGGGCGGAGCCAGAGCTCAGGGTTCCTGGTGCGTTCATAGCTATTCTCGCCGACCCTCACTTCCAGATGAAGATGAGGGCCGATGGCCACCCCGGTCATGCCCACTTCTCCGATCAGATCACCTTCGTTGACTTCCTGGAGGAAGCGAACGTGCACTTTGGAGAGGTGCCCATAGAGCACGTACACCTTTTGACCGCGATAGAGTTGTTCGAGCTGCAGGACGACCAGTTGACCGTAGAATCCCACACGTTCGCCATGTATGACTCGATAGTCATTGCCGGCAACGATGATCCGCCCCTTGCCCGCGGAGAATACCGGCGTGCCCAAGGTGTTCGGAAAATCAGCTCCGCGATGGACGCGGTACTTCCCTCCGGCGGTCGTTCCATAGGGATAGAAACGGCTGGGCTCGTTCGCATCGGCGCCGTCGAACGGGCGCGCCAGCCACTGATGGGGTTGAGGTTCCCCGACCGTAGGCGTCGGGCTGGGCGCCTCGGTCGCGGTGGGGCGGGGGGTGAAGGTTGGTTCGTGAGTAGGCGTGGCGGTCCAGGTGGAAGTCGTGGTGGGAGTGGGTTGCAGCATGGCTGCGACTGGGCCCCTGGGCCAGGCGGAGAAGACTGCTCCGGCAAGCATACAGGTTAGTATGAGACCGCTAACTAGGACAGCAAGGGTCAGCTTTCTCCTTGTCGAACTCCCCCGGTGATCATCACCAATCACGCGACCATTATATCATAGCTCAGAGAGGGCAAGCTACCGGGCAGGGCCTCCAGACGTGGAGGCGCGTCATCCTCACCCCGAGTTGAGGCGTGACGATCGCCGCGGGGTGGTGTTCCAGCGGCTAGTCCGTAGAAGAGGCAACGGTGTGTGCAATTGGCGATCCGTTGTCGGCGTCCAGGGAGGCCGGGGCTTGCCGCAAGGTTGCAAACACTGTAGAATTGTCTGGTCCACAATCGGGAGAGAGACGAGAATGGCTGGGGCAGTGGTCTCGCTGGCAGAAGCCCGTGAGTTGCGCAACCAGGCCGCTTCTCAGGGCAGGAAGGTGGTGCTCACCAACGGCTGTTTCGACCTCCTTCACGTGGGGCACGTCCGCTACCTCAAGGAAGCCAGGCGGCAGGGCGACTTGCTGATCGTGGGCTTGAACGACGATCAGTCCACACGACTGGTCAAGGGGTCTGGACGCCCTTACATGGCGCAAGACGATCGGGCGGAGATACTGTGCTCTCTGGAGTGCGTCGACCTGGTGGTCATGTTCAGTGAGAGGACGGCGGAGAGGCTGGTCCAGTCGCTGAGGCCAGACGTCTACGTGAAGGGCGGGGACTACCGGGTCGAGGACTTGCCTGAGGCGCGAATCGTGGCCGAATACGGAGGACGCGTGTACCTGGCTCGGCTGGTTCCGGAGTGCTCCACCAGCGATCTCGTCTCCGCTGTCCTGGCCCATCATCCGAGGGACGTGGAGTGAGCCCCGAGAGTGCACCTGCGGCTGAGCTGCCCGACGTGCACAATCTGCCAGCGGAGGGCGAGGGCGGGGAAATCGCTCAGGCGGCGCTCCTTGTCTCCCTGGGCAACGTCAGCAGTCGTTTCTTGGGACTCGTTCGCGAGACGGTGATCTCGCACCTCTTCGGCGCCACGGGCCTGGTCAGCGCCTTCCGAGTGGCCTCGATTGTGCCTAGCATGATCTACGATCTGCTCATCGGGGGCATGATCAGCGCGGCTCTGGTACCTGTGCTCAGCGACTACATGGCCCCTGACAGGCGGGAGGAGCTCTGTCGGCTGGTCGGCGCGCTGTTTACCCTCGTTGCCGTCGTGTTCTCCGTAGTGGTCCTGATCCTGGAAATCGCTGCTCCTGGCGTGGCCTGGCTGCTGGGGGGAGGTTTCGACCCACACCTTCTTGCTGAGACGACCAGGCTCATGCGCTTGATCCTGCCTGCTGTGCTATTCTTTGGCCTGTCTGGAGCGGCGGCCGGGCTGCTGTACGCCGACAAACGGTTCGTCTACCCGGCTTTTGGGGCCAGTGTCTTCAACGCTGGGATCGTAGTGATGGCCCTGTTCTTCGGGGACAGGGTGGGTATCGCCAGTCTATCGCTGGGAGTGCTGCTAGGCTCGATTCTCCAACTGGCGATCCAGTTGCCAGGGCTTCGCGACATGGGGCTCTCCTTCTCTCTGGATCTGCGACACCCGGGGCTGAGGCGCATGGGTGGCCTATACCTTCCTGTGGCGCTGGGTCTCATCGTGAGCCAGGTGGGCATCGCCATCGATCGAAACCTGGCTTCGCGCACGGGAGAACAGAGCATTGCCTGGATGCAGAACGCCACGACGCTCGTCCAGTTTCCTCTGGGTCTGGTGGCAGTGGCGGTCTCCACCGCGGTATTGCCTTCACTCTCCCGCCTGGCCTCGTCAGCCGACATGGCTCGCTTTCGCCAGACCCTGGGCATGGGCCTTCGCGTCGTCATACTGCTCATCGTGCCGGCGACCGCTGGATTACTGATCCTGGCCACCCCTGTGGTGGCTCTGCTGTTTGAGCACGGAGCTTTCGAGCCCTACGACACGGTGCGGACTGTCCAGGCCCTGCGCTTCTACCTCATCGGGCTCCCCTTCGCGGCCATAGACCAGCTGCTCATCTTCGCGTTCTATGCCCGGAAAGACACCAGGACCCCTGTGCTGGTAGGCGTCCTGGGAGTCCTCACCTACCTGGTGGTGGCACTGGCGTTGATCAGTCCCCTGGGCATGCTGGGACTGGTGCTGGCGAACTCAGTCCAACTGAGCAGCCACGCCTTGATTATGCTCTATCTGGTCCACCGCAACTTCGACGGGCTTCGGGGTCAGCGGCTGGGCAAGTCGGTCGGCAAGGTGATAGTCGCCTCCGCGGTGACTGGGGTGGTGGTCTTGATCACTCTGCCCTGGCTGGCGCGGCTGGCAGCGTTATCGCCAACCTGGGGCGAACTTCTGGTCGTGCTCTTTGGGGGGTCTCTGGGATTGCTTGCCTACGGCCTCGTGGCCTGGCTCTTGCGGGTAGAGGATGTGGCTTACCTGCGGAAGATGGTGGCGGCCAGACTGGCCTCCGGGCTCCGAAGCTCGCCGTCTTAAGGCCCCGGGCTCGCGACGATGCTCAAGAGCAGGAAGCGGGCGGAGTGACAGGTGTAGGCGTTGTTCACGGTGGAGTGGTTTGGCGTCGCGCACAAGGAGCGAAGCGCGGCCTGGTGCGAGCAAGCAGGATCGACCACTACGCCACTCGGGTCTGCCGGAACTCACCGGGGCCCCTGGACCACGGTTTGACTATTCGCCAACTCCGGATATAATTTTACATAAGACACCGAGGTGACTCGCGCGGTAGGTCTCCAGAGGATGGGGTGATGAGTGACGATTCTCCTCTCGACGATCTGACTATAGAGGAGTTGGAGCAGATCCTGGCGGAGAAGCGGCGCGGCCGAGCGATCAAGCGTTTTCGCCGCGTTGCCGACGGTGAGACTCAGGAACCCGATGCGTTCGCTGATGTGTACGTATCTGCAGGAAATCGGACTCGCGATGTCAGGTCGGGGAAGGGTGGGGAGGGGGAACCGAGAGCGCACGCAGCGTCGGAGTCCGGGATCCGCGCAGCTTCGCCACGAGGTGGCGTTGCACACCAGGCCCCTTCGTTCAAGGCAGTGAAGATCGTCCCGGAAGCTAGTGCTGTGGATGGTGCTGTTTCCGTGCTGTCAGGGGCCAAGAAGCCCATCTGGCGGAGGGGTTTCGCCAGACTGCGCGACAGAATGCTGCTTCTCCTGGAACTGGCGGCCCTGGTGGGGTTGATCTTCGTGATTGTCAGTACACTCTCCAACTTGCGGGTCTTGAACAAGGAGGTTGCTGAGGCTCTGGAACCAGCGCAGGGAGTCACACCTGTGGCCACTCCGGCGACGATGCTGCCTGGCAGCAGTCTGCCTCCCGGGTCCGAGGGCACGGTGCCCGATCAGCTTCGTCACCTGGTGGAGCCGGGAGCTTCCATTCCCATTCCTACGCCTGGGCCGCAACAGGCATCGAGGATCGTAATCCCGGCCATCGAGGTGGACGTTCCCGTGGTCGAGGGGGATGGGTGGGAAGAGTTGAAGATGGGGGCAGGTCATCGCGTCGGCTCGGCAAATCCAGGCGTGAGAGGGAACGTAGTCATTTCTGGACACAATGATGTGTACGGGGAAATCTTCAGGCATCTCGAGGATCTCAACATCGGTGATGAGGTAGTGCTCTATGCAGGCGAGACGCCCTACACGTACCTGGTGGTAGCAAAGATGGTGGTGGAGCCCACGGAGGTCAGTCTGCTTGAGTCCACTCCAAACGCCACCCTCACTCTGATCACCTGTCACCCCTACATGATCGACACCCAGCGAGTGGTAGTCATCGCTGAGCTTGCCAACCAATAGCGTAGAGGAAGATGGAGAATGGCTAGGAAATCGCGTCGTGCACGGCGAAGGTCAGCCGCCAAGAAGGGTGCGGGGGCTGCCGTGCGTGCCCTCCCGAAGGAACCAATCGAGAACAAGGTCGGCAGACCTGTGGCGAGTTCGACCGCACAACTCGGTAGTCAGTACGCCTACGTCTACGGTGATCTAAAGAGGATAGCGATCATCGCGAGCGCGTTGTTCGCTGTCCTGATCGTTCTTTCCTTCGTTATCCACTAGTCCGCGCGACATCGCCACGAGGGCCAGCAGCCCGAACTGCATGACCAGGTGCGCTACCAAACACAGCCACACGTTGGCTGTGAAGTAGTAGACGATGCTGATGGCGAAAGCTATGGCCATGGTCGTCACCGTCTCCGGGTCGCGCCTGGCGATGCCGAGATCGTATCTGGTTCTGGGATTGAGCCCCCACTCGGCGAGGACGAGCAGAAAGCCAGCAAACACGCCGTAGTAGTCCCCGAGCGAACGGATGGCGGCGCTGCGGTAGAACGCCCAGTGCATCTCCAGATACAAAACGTCGAGGACGATCAACCCCCAGCCCCATGGACCGGCGAGAACCCTGCGTTGGAACACATAGGGCTGCCGGGGGGTGCTCTGGTCCAGGCCTGCGGTGATCAGGAGGAAGCGGCGCCAACCCCACAGCATGACGAGGAGCGCCCCCAGACCAAGCGTGAACCCGAAGGCCAGGCCCCCATACCAGTCCGGCTGGAACCAGTCCCTGCCCCACATTCCCATCAAGGCTGGGCTGGTGACCCCCCGCGTGAGAGCCAGATAGGGGATGCCCAGGTAGTACACGAAGCGCAGAGCCTGCGACAGCCATGGGCTGTAAGGCCAGCCCTCCACCGCGGCCACGCACCGACCGAGGCGACCGGAGGAGGTACGGCAGAGGCGTTGGACGATGTTGACGCTGAGACCATAGAGGAGGATGGAGCTCAGCACCCAGAGAAGCAGCTCTACTCTGTACTCAAACAGGGCTCGCAGCAGCTCGAGGTCAGACATGCGCTGCCAGTAGGTGATCGTCGAGGAAAGCTGGGCGAAACGGCACTACTGGGGCTCCTCCTGGCCACTCATCGGCGCGGTGAGCGTTACTGTTGTTCCTTGCAGTGGCTGTGACTCTATGGTCAGTCGCCCGTTGATGAGTCTGGCCCGTTCGCGCATGTTGATCAGCCCCAAGCTGCTTCGCGCCTCGTAGGAACGCTCCACTTCTGAGATGTCGAAGCCCTGTCCATCGTCTCTCACCTGGGCGAAGAGTTCGCCGTTGCGGTTCTCGAGGTTCACCCAGATGTGTTGCGGATCGGCGTGCTTCTTGGCGTTGTTGATAGCCTCCTCGAGGATGAAGAAAGTCGCCCCCTCCACGAGTGGAGCCGGCCGAGCCACCAGCCCCTCCGCGCCAATGTGAACGTGGATATTCTCGGTTTGCCTGATGCGCTCTGCGTAGTGCTCGAGCGCCGCAGCCAGTCCCTGAGTCTCGAGAAGCATGGGCCGCATACTGAACAGCATCATGCGCACTTCTTTGACCGCTTGCCCCGCCAGCCTCTCCAGCTTGTCCAGTTCCTGCCTGGCTCTGACGGGATCTGACTCCAGGAGGGTGCGGACGAAGTCCAGACGCATGGCGATCGAAGAAATGCTCTGGGTTGGACCGTCGTGGAGTTCGCGTGCCAGTTGCTTTCGTAGTTCCTCGTCGCTGAAGAGGATCCTCTTCCTTTCCTCCTGTAGATTCTGATACAACTCTGCGTTCTGCATGGCGATGCTGGCCTGGTTGCAGAAGGCGGTGATCAGCTCCATGTACGCATCGCCGTAGGCCTCGGGCTCGGGGCTGGCGAACAGCGCGACTCCGTAGAGATCCAGGCCAGCCCTGAGGGGAACGCAGAGCAACGAGCGGCAGCGGCGAATGGCACGGAAGCTCGACAACTCGCTATCCGCCGTGGGCCGGCTGCTCCTTGCTGGCTCGCCTCTGGTTAGCACGTGAGCCACGAGGCCAGACTTGCCGCTTAGCTGCTTCATTTCGTCGGTCTTGCTGAGATTGCGGGACGCCGCAACGTACAGGCCGTCCTGTTCCTCGTCGAAGAAGAGAACCATGCTCACCGGTTTCTGGAGGCTCTGCTGTGCGCTTTCCTTGTACTCGGCAAGACCGGCGTCCAGCATCTTCTCCAGCACCAACTGGTAGTTGAGCGAGCTGATCAACTCCCCCGTCATGTCATAGATGGCTCGGAACCGCTCACGGTAGGCAGCGCTCGGAGGGATTTCGGGCTCTCCTTCTGGCCTTGGCTCGAGCAGGCTCGTGGCGATGGCGGTGACGAACAGGGCCAGGATACTGACGGTGGTGGTCAACATGGCCTGGCCGGCGACGAGCCACGGCTGCACGAAAAAGACGAAGCCGCCATATGCTGCGGCCACCAGGCTGGCGACGAGGAGACTGATCTCGGTGCCGAACTTGAAAGCAGATACGATGATGGGGAACAGGGAGAAGAGGAAATAGGCGGGCTGGGTCGAGACGTAGGCGAGAATCACCAGGAGCAAGGTGTCGAGCGCCAGAGTCACCTCGTCCAGGCGACGAAAGGAGCGCTTGAAGTAGAGCAGGAGGACCACAGCCGCATTGTAGATCGCCCACGCCAGCAAGACCGCAAAGACCGCGACAATCCTGGGCCGTTGGATGGGATCCTGGATACCGATAAGGAGGAGCGCAACCAGCAATGCCCACCGTATGTGGCTGATCCACCACTCAGTTCCGGTGTATCGCTTCTTGGGCATGGCTACGTCACCCGTACGTGGCAAACACACAAAAGACAGTGGGCGAGATAGGACTCGAACCTACGACCTCGCGGATGTGAACCGCGCGCTCTGACCAGCTGAGCTACTCGCCCTCTTCCGTGACATTATAGCACCTAATGCCCATGGCCGCAAATGGGTAACGTTCTTGCCTTTGTGAGTCCAGGCGTGTATGATTCCGTTACTTGCCCGCTGCGGCAGGGCTCGACCTGACGAACTCATCCCCGGCGAAAGGGACCAGAGACTCCAATGCAAAGTAGAAGTTCGGCTGTGGCGTTTGTCGTCGTTTTGTTGGTCATGTGTATCGGTGCTTGTGCGGGTTTCTCGGCACTGACCAGAGGCCGTGAATCCGGCACCGTGGCCGAGGAGAGCCGGACTCCCGTCGGGGCGACGGCGACTGCTCCGTCTGACGCCAGCTCGGTGCCCACCGATACTCCCGCCGGGACACCTTCGCCCAACCCGGAGCTGTCGACGCCCGTCGTACCCACCGCGACTCCCGTGCCACCATCGACCTCAACTCCACCGCCGTCGCCGACCCCCAACGTCTCTCCCTCGCCTACTGAGACGAGCGGTGGACCAGGACCGGTGCCCCCGTCGGGATCCCAGTACCGGGTCACGCAGAACGAGCAAGACTGTGCCAAGGGCGGGCTCATAGGGGGCTGGGTCTATGATGCTGAGGGCAACGGTCTGGGATGGGCGAATCTGCGGCTCTACAACGACTACGGGTGGAGCGGGCAGAAGCAGTCCGAAGGAGCGCCACAGGCGGGGAAGTATGAGTTTACCATGGGGTACGAGGCTGGCTTGTTCCACTTGCTGATCGTAGACAACGATGGCCAGCCGGTTAGTCCTGTAGTGGACGTGGACTACAACCCCAACTGCAGCCAACGCGTCGATTGGCAACGAGTCGAGTGAATTCGTTCTGCTATGGAAGCTCCCCCGTCGCTCTCGCTGCCGCCAGAGTCTGGTAGGCAGGCCGCGGCGACCAGTCCTCTCGCAGGATGCCGAAGGCAGCGCGCTCGTCGGCTGCGCCTCCGGCAGGCGCGAAGTTGAGGTTCCACACAAACATCACGCCCATGTAGCCCTTGTCCCTGGCTATCTGAAGGGCGGTCACCAGGTAGTCTGCCTGTTCCATCTCCGTGTTGTCCGCTGCATATTCGTACCCATCACGAGGCCGCTCGGTCAGGTTCTCGATGCAGGCCCACCCGAACTCGGTGGCCCACAGTTTGCGATCGGTGTCGCCGAAGGCCGTCATGATCTCGCGGTATCCTTCGATGGTGTTCAGGTAATAGAACTGGCGATTGCCTCTGAATGACTCCGAGTCCCCGGGCTCGCTGTACGCGGGCGGGTAACGCCAGTCAGGAGGGTTATTGAAGCCACTGGGGTGTATCCCAACCGCATCGCAATACTTGCTCAGTCCGGCTTCGTACATTTGCCTCAGGTAATCCAGATCGTCTATGGCGGTGTCGCTGGTGTAGCCCACGGGGGTCGGGCCTCCTGAGACCACGATGGCCGTGGGGCACACCGACTTGATGCGGTCGTGGGCCACGCGAAGAAGGTCCACGTACTCCGCGGCGCTCAGTGGTCTTCCTGTGTTCCACTCTCGCCTGAGATTCTGCTCGTTCCAGATCTCGTACGCTTGTACTCTGCCGCAATACCGCTCCGCCATGGCGGCCATGAAGTCGCCATAGTCCCCGCTGTTGACAGGCGGGCCATCTTCCTCCAGGTGTCCCCCTCTGGCCCAGTCTGGTGCTTTGACGACGCTCAGCAGCACGTTGAGCCCTGCCCCATGAGCGGCATCCACTATCAGGTCGATGGGCTCCCAAGTGTACTGTCCCTTGCTGGGCTCGAATTCCTTCCACTCTATCTGGTGTTTGATCCACCTGAAGTGCATGTTGTTCACGAGTTGAGCGACGTAGCCTGCATCCAGGTGGAAGAGGTGGACCTGTATGCCGTAGTCGAAGCCAGTGCCCGGCGCAGATGGAGACGGGGTCTGGATGGCACGGCCCACCGGCGTTTCCGCGGGAGGCGTCTCGACAGATGGGGTGGACGTCGGTGAGAACGCCGGCACCGTGGGCGTATGAGGGTCGGCAGTGGTTGCTTCTGGCGTCACCAAGGACGCGGTGGTCGGCGACGCTTGCGGACGGGCGGTCGGAGGCAGGAACCCTAGTAGACTGGAAGCCACGAAGCCGCAGGCCAGCCCCACCATGATTACGCATACCACAGCCAGGGCTGCGCAGCCTTTCCGGTTGACGGTCAGTCTCCGTTGCGGCGTCATGCTCAAGAGACGGTAACCTCCTTGCCTCTCGTGTTACCTGGGGAGCGACCTATGGGCGCCCAGCGACGCTGTCCCCCGGACTCAGAAAAACGGAGCATGGGTGGGGACGACCCATGCTCCTTCGCTGGCAATACCACCCATACGACTGCTATTTCGCCATCGCAGCCAGGGCAGTGTAGGCCGGCCTGGGGGTTCCATCTGCCCTGAGAAGGCTGAACTTCGACCCTTCCCACCAGGCGCCCACTTCCACTGAGAAGTCAAGGTTCCAGATAAACATGACGCCCATGTAGCCACTTTGTTTCGCAATCTGCATGGCCTTGACCAGGTTGCTTGCCTGGGAGGCCTCAGTGTTGGTGGCTGCATACTCATATCCGGGGTTTGGGGTAGCGGACATGTTCTCTATGGTGGCCCAGCCGAACTCAGTGGCCCACAGCCTCTTGTTTCCATCTCCGTTCTGCACCATCACGTCGTGGTAGGCTTTGATGGTGTTGGAGAAGAAGAAGGATCGGTGGTTATTGAATCCGCTGGAATCCTTCCACGTCCGCCAGTCCGCGTCGGCAGGGTTGTCGAAGCCGCTGGGGTGAACACCTACGGCGTCGCAGTAATTCTTGAGTCCGTTGTTGTACATCCTCCGCAGATACTCCACGTCGTCGACGGCGGTCCACCCGTCGGTGAGCCCCGTAGGAGTAGGCGCTCCGGAAACGACGATCATACCGGGACACGCGTCTTTGATACGCCGGTAGGCGATCTTGAGCAGGTCCATGTACTCCTTGGCGTTTATCCCCCGGCCCGTGTTCCACTCCGTGAGGAGATTCTGTTCGTTCCACACCTCGATGGCCTGTACCTTGCCGCAGTAACGCTGTGCGATAGCGCTGACGAAATTCCCGTAGGTGTTGGGATCGTCAGGAGGGCCCTGGCCCTCGGTTCTGGCCCGGGCCCACTTAGGGGTAGTCACCACTGAGAACAGGAGGCTCTTCCCGCCTCCATTGGCCAGCGCGACCACCCCGTCCAGGGTGCCCCAATCGATGGAGCCAGGTGACGGTTCCTGGGCTTCCCAACGAATCTGGAGCTTGATCCATTTGAATCCTAGCGCGTTCAGGTGCCCGATGGTGGAGGAACTGACGCGGGCGAGCTGTGCACCGTACCCGAACCCCGTGCCGGGGGGTGCTGGGGCCGAAGGTGGCACTGGCGTGGGTGCAGGCGCTGACGTTCCACCTGTCGATCTCGTAGTGGCCGTAGGGGATGGCGTGGGTGACGGTATCGGTGTAGGGGTCGGTTCGGCGACGCTGAACGATACTCTGCCGCCTTCTGCGCCCGCCGTCTGACCGCCGTCGTCTGAGATGACGGCAGAGATGGAGTACTCGCCTCCCTCAGTAGGCGCCGTCCACGCGAAGACTGGCTCGGACAGAGAGCCGACCTCTTGTGTAAGGCTGGATCCCACAGCGCTTTCGACTGTCCACACTACGGCGAACTGGGTGTCGGCGGCAGGAGTCACAGACTTCAAGTACTCCTGGAGAACGTCCCACACTTGCTGGTCGTTCCCTTCCGCCAGCAGACCTTCGATGCTCACTCCCTTGAGGTTGTACTCGCTCACGAGATCGAGCTTGTGGGCCATGCTCGTCGCGTTCTCCAGCCACACGGTGTGTTCCCCAGAATCGTCCGTGTAGGTAAACCAGTAGCTCTTCGCCTGGTCGTCGAAGCTCACGGACGATGGGCTACCCGAAAGCTGCACGGTGATCTGTTCTCCCGGGGCGAAAGTGTCTCTGCCCTCTGCCAGGACCAGGTTTCCACTCAGCAACTGCAGCGTCTCGGCGTACGATCTTGTAGTCACGGAATCGCCCAGCCAGTCAGTGCTGTAGCTGGGCAGGATGACTTGTATCTTGTATCTGTCGACATTGGACACCGCGTACTTGAGCAGCGCTTCCATTTGACCACCAGGGCGGTAGGCATCGGCCCTGGTGAGCCCCGGCAGTTTGAAGCTATCGACAGCCAGGCCAAGAGCCTGCCAGTCGTAAACCCCTGTAGCCCAACGATCCTCGGCTATCTGGAGCGGGGCCTGGACGGTGATCGCCAGAAGTTTGTGATTGGCGTGCAATTCGCCCGCCAGTTCGGTCACGAAGCTTGTGAATTGTTCTCTCAGGCCTGCGTCTAGCCCGCGATAGTCAAGGTTGACGCCGGGATACATGTTCTGGACGACGAGGTTGACGATGTCGCTGATGTGGTTCTTGCGGAGCTCATCGTTGACGAGGATGTTGTTGATCAGATCGCTGCGAACGACTCCATCCATCTCATTGCGCAAGGCGGGGAGTACAATGTAAGACGTCCCCTCTCCTGGCTGCTCCAGCAAGCCGCTCGCTGCGAAGACGGTGGTATTGCCGTCAATGCCATCGCTCTGGACCGGCAATGACTCAGCCTCGACTTCCACGAGGACGTCCCTTGCCTCCACCGGCAGAGCATCCCCTGCCTTGAGAGGAGCAGAGACAGAGGGTACGAGAGGGCTGGTCTGCATCACTGCCACCGCTGGCGGTAGGAAGGACAGATTTGTCTCCAGGAGGTCGTCTTCTGCGAATATCGTTCTGGGAATCCACTGCCACTCACGCCCTGTCCAGGCGTACAGGTCCAGAGTACGTAGGGGCTCTGCATCGTTGGGTACTGGTATGGAGAGAGTCACGTGCTGTGGCATCTCTCCTCTGACAGAGAAGGTGTAGAGAGGGCTCTTCATCACCAGGTTGCTGGGTATGGCCTGGGCGATGCTGGAGTCTCCAGCGCTTCCGGCCAGGAAGTCAGCCATGGGGATGGAGGAGAACTGTACCTGGACTTGTCCCGAAATCGAGTCTGGCGGAATGGTCAATTGCGTGCCATCCGGGTCCAGAAGAGAGCCGCCGGTCTTGGTGAACGTCACGTGACCGGCGGATAGCAGGCGTTCCGGAAGAGCCAGGGGAGGAAGAAGAAGGCTGGCGACGATGAGGGCCGGAATCACGACGAAGGCCAAGATTCGCCCGGACCATTTTCCCTCCAGTATCGACTCCAGGCTGTTCAGAAACGCGGGATTGATCCCTTGTTCCATGGAAATCATCTACTCCTTTCAGCCACAGTGGGATGTGAAGCACAGGGCCTAGTGGTCATAGGTTGATCGGAGCGTATTCTATCATAACCATTTTCCCTCAGCAAGTGTAATCTAGCTCACCAATCTCCCGATCCACAGGCTGTGCCCTGCCCATTCGCTCACAGCCCCCGCAGGCCGTTTGGAGCACGCCTTTGACCCGTCACTGAGACCGGTCTGAATACTCGTCATTACATTATAAGCGTGCGGCTCAAGGCTTGTCAAACCCAGCTCTGGTGTCAGTCGGTGGTCAACGAGCGGCGCCGCGGTGGAGTCCAGAGTCCACCCCACCGCAGCGCTGGGTGGACTCCGGGTCCGGGAGATTGGGGTTGGCGTACGGCGAGGAGATGCTGGCGGCCGCTGTGAGGTGTGTCCGTGTTCCGGGAGATTAGGCTACCGGGGGGTTCTCGACAATGCTGAGTCGAACATTCTCCTCATCCACACCCTCCTTCTAAGTGAGTTGCACAAAACCCACTTACGTGTGATAATCGGCTGTGGTGAAGCCACGTGCCGAGAAGGAGGCAGCAGCATGCAGAAGTCCATGATCTCCGGTGCTCTGGTGCTACTGATGATCAGCATTCTCGCTGGCGCGTGCGGCGGGGAACCGAGCCCGGTGCCCACGCAAGCGGTGACACCCGGGCCCACGGAGGGATTGGCAGCGCTGGTCAACGATCAGCCCATTGCCTACGAAGAGTATGAGAGGCAGGTAGCCCAGGTCGAGGCTTTCTTCGAGCAGGAGGGGCTCGATCTCGAGGGACAGGAAGGGCAGGACAGGCTGGCCCAGGCGCGCCGGCAGGTTCTCGAGCAGATGATAGATCAGGAGTTGATCAGGCAGGCGGCCGCGGAGATGGGTATCAGTATCTCCGATGCGGAACTGGAAGCCAGCATTGGGGACATCATCGAGCAGTCCGGCGGCGAAGAGGAGTTCAACCAATCCTTGCAGGGGATGGGCACGACATATGAGAGCTTTCGGCAAATGCTGTTGGACCAGCTCTTGAGCGAGGCCGTCTACAGCGCCGTCACGGCGTCCATCAGTCCGGTGGCAGAACAGGTACATGCCCGCCATATCCTCCTGCCGACCGCGGAGATAGCGCAGGAGGTGCAGGCCAGGCTTCAGGCGGGGGAGGATTTCGCGTATCTGGCAAGAGAGTACTCTGAGGATATCAGCTCTCGGGAGAGCGGGGGAGACGTCGGTTTCTTCCCGCGAGGAGTGATGCCACCAGAGGTCGAGGACGTCGCCTTCAGCCTGGAAATTGGGCAAACCAGCGAGATAGTGGAGTCTCAGTTTGGGTTTCACATCATTCAGGTCCTGGAGAAGGAAGAAAGAGAGATAGCCGTTGAGGTGTTCGAGAGTCTGAGGCAGCAGACGTTCATGCAGTGGCTGCAGGAGCAAAGGGAAGGGGCGGTCATTGAGCGCTTCGTGGAGTGAGTTGGCGGCTCGCAAAGACCTGCACGACGCGAGACGGACGACCACACGGTCTGCCGGAGACGGCGCCGGAGAAAGGTCTGGGAGGAGATACTCTAGCACAGGCTATCGTCGACGAGGATTGGGCCAGTCTACGCCTCGGGGACCTGCTAGCCAGGGTCTCCTCGATTTGATATACTTGAGGTATGCGGGGCGCGCATTTGGCGCCTCGTTGCTCGATATGTGGAGTGGATAATGGTGCGGAGTGGTCATACTGGCTTGGGGCGGACCTGCCTGTCGCGGGTCATACTCGTGCTCCTGCTACTGATGATCGTCGTGGGCTTGGTGAGCGGCGGAGCCTATCTGTATCTTCGCCTGACAGGGCCGTCCGCTTCCAGAGAGGCGGTTGCTGAGTTGAGACCGGATCGGATCGAACCGGCTCTGGCGCTGGCAACTCTGACTGGCGCTGATGACCTGGAGGTGGTGAACGGGGCGCTAGAGCAAGATCAACTGGAGACAGCGTACGCGACGATACTCTTCAGCTCTGAGCTGACGCATGGAGAAGTAGTCGGGAATCTCTTGCTGCTGGGGCAGCGGTACGCCGCTCTTGGCGACAAATCGCGCGCGCAGGTCATCTACCAGCAGGCGAGCCTGCTTTCCACGATGAGCCCGGCCCTTTCCGATGTCGGGAGAGCCTACTCCTTCGTGCAAGTCGGCCAGAGTCTGTCTGATCTCGGCAACAGAGCCGAAGCGCTCACCAATTGCGAGCAAGCGTTCGCCTTGGCCTTGCACAGTCCGTTCATCAGGGACCCCCTCAGGGCAGACCTCCTGGGGCAGCTCGCGTTGGAATACGACTCGCTTGGAGACGGTGAGAGGGCTGCTGAGAGTCGTTCTTTGCAGGTCGATATTCTGTACACGACTGAGGGGCAGGACACTGGCACGCCAGGGCAGGCGGAGCAGCCCATAGCGAACTTCCTGGTGCAAATCCCAGCGCCGACGGCGGCGATGGTAGCCTCCTACGAAGAAAAACGAGTTGAGGCCGTGTCGAAGCTCATCGACTTCCTGCAGTCCTCATCTGGCGGAGAGGCGATACCGCAGGAACTGGCTACGGAGACCTCCCAGGCCTTCGTAAACGAGGACAAGGCGCGCGGTGCCTCCTACGAGGACGAGCTGGCCGGGGCTTCATCGATGGTGCTCAGAATAGGCATAGCCCAGGCCAGAGTGGACTGGCTGCTCACCAAGTACAGGGTGGCGTTGGGTGGATACGGACTATCTCTGGTGCCGACCTGGTCGGAGGATGTGGCCGGAATCGCTGCGGAACTGAATGAGGCTCGCAGGGAGCTGCACGACGTATATGGGGATCAGATCGCTACCTTCAGCGACGAGACCGCCAAGGATCGTGCGTGGTTTGACCTCTTGCGACTGGAGATTCTCCAGGGCAGGTTGGGGCTCTATCCCGACTACCCGGTGGAAGAACTGATCTCTGACCTTGTGGAAGTGAGCGGAAATCTTGTGCAGGCAGGAGATTTGTCACTGCATCCGGAGGTTCGCTACGAGGGCAGCATCCCACGCTTCAGCCTGGCCTGGACTGAGTAGCGGCCGGCGCGGCTGACCAGCGGGGGTGGAAAGGGGGTAAGGGCGCGATGCTGAGTCGGATAAGCGACAGGGTGGCTCTGTTGGCGACAGTGGTGTTCCTTGCGCTCACCGTCATGACGTGCCTGTGCTACCTGACGATCTTTATCAATCCGCAGATGCCCTTGAACCCCTTCCCTCCGCCCAGGGAGCACGCAGCGGCATCTGCCACGCCTACACGCACTCCAGAGGGTGCCGCCACGTTCCCTCCCACGTGGACTCCAACTTACACAGCGACGCCCACGGACACACCGCCGCCGACGGATACGCCTACCGTCACGGCTACCCCTACAGAAACCGCGACTGCTACGTTCACGCCTACGGCGACCAGGCCACCGGCCCCGCCACCCACAGCCACGAGCACCTATACTCCGATTCCCAGCCCGACGCCCTGGCCTTATATCCAGCATGGCTACACATACATGCTCCCCAACGACAAGAACGACGCGGGGTGTGACTGGCTGGGTGTCGGGGGCCAGGTATACGATGCACAAGGGATACCGCTGCCGGGTGTGAGCGTCAGGTGCTGGATTGGAGGATACGTCTTTCCTATCAGTGTGTCTGGCTCCCATCCCGAGTATGGTCCGGCGGGGTGGGAGGTGAACCTGTACGACCAGCCCAGGGACGAAACGTGGAGCTGCCAGGTCATCCAGGGAGATACTGGCGTATCTCCGGCGGTGACCTTCACCACGACGACGAATAACGGCTGCAATCTCAACTCTGTGCGTATCGACTTCAAGCGCACGTCGTAGCGAGTTTCGTGCGTGCTGGCTGGTCAGCGCGGCCTCGTGGGGAAGTGAGGCTCGTTGACGTCAGGGGCGGGCTCTCGGGGTGCGGCGTGACCGGGATCGACTCAGTGCTGCCGCGCCGCGGATCGCCTCTAGCCTAGGCGGGGTCCCTCGGCAGCGTGAGGGTAGCTTGGTCCCAGGGCGGCAAAGAGACGGGTCCGTGGGCAGGTCTAGGGTGCTGCTACTGGCCGCCATCTGTGGGGAAGATCTCCTCCACCACTTGCCGGATCTTGTCGCGTTTGGGGAACAGGACGTCAGCTCCGTTGTCGAGAACGATGGAGACGGTCATCGTCTCGTCGATCACTCCAAAGCGGATGTCTTCTGCGTCTATCTGTGAGGCGATCTGAGCCAGTGTTATCACCTCGCCGAGTTGCAGATTCGTGGTCACCGTGTGGCCCATGGTGCTCGCCAGCATGGGTAGCTTGGGAATCAGATCGAGCCGCAAGGCTTTGCGCCTGATGGCCATCAGCACCTGTTGCTGTCGCCGGAGCCGGTCGAAGTCGGTCCCGCTGTGTCGAGTGCGGGCGTATTGCAGGGCCATCCGACCATCCATCAGTTGCGTGCCAGCGGGTATGTGAATGGTCGTGTACCCGTACTGCCCATCCGGATAGCGATGGTCCCAGATCTCCTCTTCGACGTTGATGGTGACGCCTCCCAGATAGTCCACAATGTCGCGGAAACCCTGGAAGTTGACCCGGATGTAGTAGTGCATGGGGATGCCGAAGTTGTACTCGATGGTTTTCATCGCCAGGCCTGGTCCGCCACCCGGGTAGTGGTAGGCATCGCCGAGGAAATGGGCCATGTTGATGCGTTGTTCGCCGTATCCGGGCACCTCAACGTAGAGGTCCCGGGGGATCGACAGCGCGCCTGCTGTCAAGGACCTGGGGTCGATGGTGACGATGATTATGGTGTCGGATCGCCAGGGACCCTCCTCGTTGGGGCGCTGATCCACGCCCAGGAGCAGGATATTGATACGTTCTCTCTGGCTCCAATCAGGGACGCTCTCTGGCCGGGGCACGGAGTCATTGACGACAGGCAGGGGCAGGCCGGAGGACAGCGGAGAGTAGGCGACGATATCCCTCACCGAGGTGTAGAATAGGTAGGCTAAGACCAGGCTGCCTGCCAAGAAGAGGGTGTAGACTGCACTGACCAGAGCCCTGGCGAAGTAGTTGATCGTTCTCTCTTCAGCCATTGTGCTGCCCTCGATTGCCCACGTTCGGCGAGCAATCGCCGTACATTATAACGTACCGGATTCTGGGTAGCAACGCGACACAGGCACGCTTCTCCTACCACCTGTGTTGTCACCAGGCAAGGGGTTTGGTACAATAGGTCGGTATCGTGGGGATGACCGAAAGGAAGGCGGAGATGGAGGATGCCAGGAATCTTCTTCTCGAGCCCCGTTCCATCGAAGAGACGGGAATGAGTAGGGGCTTCTTGAGCGACTTGGCCCTGAAGACTATATACTCGGTCGGAGAGCTGAGCGGCCAGGATGTGGCTGAGCAACTGGCACTCCCTTTCAGCGGAGTGGTGGAAGAGGCCCTTACCTACTTGAAGCGCGAGCAGTTGCTGAGCATCACCGGCAGCAAAGGCTTCGACGAGCGGGCGTTTCGTTACTCCATCGCCTCAGCAGGCATAGAGCGTGTAAGGGAGGCCCTGAATCGCAGCCAGTATGTGGGCCCCGCTCCCGTGACCCTGGAAGCCTATCAGAGGGTGATGAAGACACAGACGATAGGGGAAGTGGTAGTCAGCAGGGAGCAAGTTGGCAACGCGCTGTCTCACCTCGTAGTCAACTCCCAGATGCTGATGAAGATAGGTCCCGCCGTCAATTCCGGGCGGTCGATCTTCCTCTTCGGGCCTCCCGGCAACGGCAAGACCGTGATCGCCAAGGCGATGGCTTCCATGCTCGGGGGTGAGATCTTCATCCCGTATGCTGTGGAGGTGGATGGTCATATCATCAAGGTTTTCGATGAGCTGAGCCATCAGGTTGCAGAGAACCCTGAGACCTCTGCGCGGTCTGAGGGAGGACGACTCGACAGACGCTGGATCCCCGTCAGGAGACCGATCGTGGTTACTGGGGGCGAGCTCACCCTGGAGAGCCTGGACCTGGTCTACGACGACACGTCCAAGTTCTACGAAGCCCCATTCCAGATGAAGGCCAACGGCGGTATGTTTCTGATCGACGACTTCGGAAGGCAGCAAGTGCGGCCCAGGGATCTCTTGAACCGTTGGATCGTGCCTCTGGAGACCAGGGTCGACTACTTGACGCTGCATACCGGCAAGAAGATAGAGATACCCTTCGATCAACTGATCGTGTTCTCCACCAACATCGACCCCAAGGCCCTGGTGGACGAGGCTTTTCTGCGACGTATCCGGCACAAGATAGAGGTGGGCAATCCCAGTGAGCGCGAATTCTACGATATCTTCAGGCGCGTGGCAGCAGAGCGGAACGTGCCCTTCGACAGGGACGGGTTCATGTACCTGATGCGCGAGTACTACCTGAAAGTGAAGCGAGAGTTGAGAGCGGTCCACCCTCGAGACATCGTAGATCAGATCATTGACATCGCCCACTACCAGGGTGTAGAGCCTGCCCTCACCGACGACCTGATAGATCAGGCTTGCAGCTCCTACTTTGTGGAGATATGAGTAGGCGGTCGGACCGGGCCGACTGATCTCATCCCACAAACAACGCCCGCCCGGGGTGCTGCGGGCGGGCGGTTCTCCAATTGAAGACGAGACCCTCTCTATAGTTGTCTTAGCGTCTCTCCCTCCTGGATCCGCTTTTCGCCTCTTCTCTCCTGCAGCCAGTTCACGTTTCTCAGCAGGCCGTCCTTCATCACTTGAAACCTCTGAGGCTCCTGCTGTGCCAGAGTCTGAAAAAGCGCTGAGAGAACGGCCGACAGAGAGGCGGTGGAGGGTATGCCAGTGAGCGATTCGCCAGGGCAGACGAGGATCAGGTCGGCGCTGGATGCCGTCGGAGACGTGTGCGAGGTACAGAGGCCGACCGTCTTGGTGCCGCGGGATCGTGCCAGGGTGAGGAGCTGGGCCGTGTCATCGTGGAGCGCCGCAAGGCTCACGCCGAAGGCCACGTCTCGTTCGCCGGCTGCGGAGAGGCCCACGGTCGCCGGTAATTGTTCTGATGGTACTAACTGAGCCGTCATGCCCAGCAAACCTTGCAGCTCCGCCACGAAGGTCTGCGCCGGTCCGCGGGCCAAGCCGTGTGCTACAACGTAGATCTTCTCTGCCGCACGCAGCGCGGAGATCACCGCAGTCACGGTCTCCCCTCTCATGTGGGTGATGGCGCGTTCCAGGTTCTCCTTCTCTTCCGCGAGGGCTGTGAGGAACACAGCCTCTTCGTCATCCTGGTTGGCTGGCGGCTTGTGGGCCACTCTGAGCTCCTTCTTGACCATCTCCTGAATCTCACGCAGGAGCTCCGGATACCCTGCGTAACCAAGCCTCTGGGCGAAGCGGGTCACAGTGGCGGGGTCCACCTCCAGGCGCTGGGAGAGAGCAAAGGCGTTGATGAAAGCAGCCTCGTGGTATTTCTGGGTCAGGAAGTCGGCGATCTTCTTCTGGTTCCTCCCGAGGCGGGCGTAATTCTGCGCGATCTTCTCTTGAAACATGGGAAACCCCTTTCTGAGTTTGGAGGCGACGGCTCTGGCCCTCCTGGCGCCCAATTCTAGCATCACTGACGCAGCTCGGCAAGGACTGGGGCCCTTCCTGCCGCTGACCTTCGGCGCGAACAGCGTGACCGCTTGACAGCTTTGTTACTCTGCGATATGCTATGCAGTAACTTCTGCGGGGATGAAGGGGACGTTGTCGACGCTAGTGGATAACTACGGCAAACGCCGCGCCATCTTGACCCTCCTGCTGGGTCTGGTCGTAACGGGGACAGCGCTCCTGGTGCAAGCTCAGGTGGAGGGCATGGAATACGATGTTGAATCAGACGCGCGGGGGCGCAGCGCGGGCGGCTGGTCGGGGCAGGGCGCGCCCGTAGCCGCAGTACGTCAGCTTGTGAGGCAGCGCCCTGGTCCCTCGGATAGTCCCGCACCTTCGGTGGCTGCCTCCGACTTGGAGCCCACGCCGGTGCGCAGGCTGCCCGCGACGCCTACTGCCGTTGCTCTGCCGACCCCCGATGGTACACTCAGGCAAGCCGTGGTGCCCGTTCTCATGTACCATCACATCGGCCTGGCCGATCCGGCGGCCGACGCGATCCGGCGGGATCTCTCCGTGTCGCCCGCCAATTTCGAGGCCCAGCTACGGTACTTGATCGCGCGCGGCTATGAACCCATTACTCTCGAATCGCTGGTCATGCACCTTCAGATCGGCCGACCACTGCCCGCGAAGCCTGTGATTCTGACCTTTGACGATGGCTTCGAGGACCAGTACACGAACGCCTATCCTTTGCTCGAGAAGTACGGTTTCGTAGGGACTTTCTTCATCATCACCCGTTTCGCTGACGAGGAGCGACCTGAGTACATGTCCTGGTCTGAGATAGAATTCCTTCATGCGCAAGGGATGGAGATAGGCAGCCACAGCTACACGCATCCGAGCTTGAAGGGAAAGTCATTCGACTACCTGGTCTGGCAGGTGCTGGGATCCAAAGAGGCGATAGAGGCTCGCACGCACCAGCTTGTGCGGACGTTTTCCTATCCCTCGGGGCAGTACGATCAGCTAGCCATGGACGTGCTCAGGTCAGCCGGGTACTGGACTGCGGTCACGGTGGACGCGGGTTCGATGCAGACCACTGAGCGATTGTTCGAGCTCCGGCGGATAAGAGTGCGCGGAAGCTATGACCTCAAGGAGTTCGACCACTGGTTCAACCACTGGCTCATGAATCCTTGAAGCGATAGGGCCGGACTTCCTCCAAAGGGCCGGCCGCCTTCGTGAGCTCTGTCACGTCTCTGTTGAGCGCCGGATGGGTGAGATGCGGTGCCAGTTCGCCCAGTGGGATCAGGACGAAGCCGCGCTCATGGAGTCGAGGATGGGGGATCTCCAACTGGGGCAGGTCAAGTACCAGATCGCCGTATAGAAGGATGTCGATGTCAATGAGGCGAGGGCCGAAGCGCACCCCTTTCTGGCGCCCCATCTCCCGTTCGATGGTCTTGGCGACATCGAGCAGGGCCTCCGGCGTCAGGTCGGTCTCGCCGCGACAGACCAGATTGAGGAACCAGGGCTGATCCCTGACTTCCACAGGCTCCGTCTCGTACAATGACGAGAGCTCGTCGATTCTGATGTGTGACCCCAGGCGGCGCAGAGCGTGGTAGATGTTGAGCGCACGATTGCCCAGGTTCGACCCCAGGCTCAGATAGATCGTAGTCATTCGATCCCCGCCCCAGGACCTAGTGGCACCGCCGGTCTATCCGGGCCCCCAAGGATCGAAGCTTCTCATCGATTCTCTCGTAGCCACGATCTATCTGACCGATGTTCTTGATCACGCTCCGTCCCTGTGCGCAGAGGGCAGCGATGAGCATGGCCATCCCGGCACGGATGTCCGGGCTGGTCAGTGTCTCACCGTGGAGTCTGGCGGGGCCCGTAATGATGGCACGGTGGGGATCGCAGAGGATGATGTGAGCACCCATGGAGGCCAGCTTGTCTACGAAGAACATGCGGCTCTCGTACATCTTCTCGAACATCAGGATGGTGCCCTCACACTGAGTGGCGACCACGGTGGCGATGCTCATCAGGTCAGCGGGGAAGCCTGGCCACGGAGCGTCGTCTATCCGGGGAATGACCCCATGAGCGTCGGCAACGATCCTCAGGTTCTGTTCGCGGGGCACGAAGACGTCATCGCCTTGGATCTCGACTTTGATCCCCAGTCTCTGGAAAGCGAGCAGGATCATGGTCAGGTGGGACGGCACCGCCCCCTTGATCAAGACCTCGCCGTTGGTGACCGCTGCTGCGCCGATGAAGCTGCCAGTCTCTATGTGATCAGGGCCGACCTCGTGTTCTGTCCCATGGAGCCTGTCCACGCCCTCCACGTGCAGTGTGTTTGTGCCGATGTTCGAAATCCTGGCACCCAGTTTGTTGAGAAACAGTGCAAGCTCCTGGACGTGAGGTTCTGACGCGGCGTTCTTGATGATGGTCCTGCCCCTGGCGGTACACGCGGCCATGAGGGCGTTTTCAGTGCCGGTGACGCTCGCCTCGTCCAGGAAGATGTCCTGGCCGGTGAGTCCGTTGGTCTTCATCTCGTAGCCGTACTCTATCCGGATCTCTGCGCCAAGGGATTTCAGGGCCATGAGATGAGTGTCGACCCGCCTTCTGCCGATGACGTCTCCTCCAGGGGGAGGAAGCCTGATCTTTCCGCACCGTGCCAGCAGTGGTCCAGCGAGGAGTATGGATGCCCTGATCCGACGGCACAGTTCCGGGTCTAGGTCGGTAGTGTGCACGTTCCTGGCGTGCACCGTCAGTTCGCGCTGGCCGGTCTCCTCTACGTCAACGCCCAACTCGGAGATAATCTCCACCATGGTGCGGATGTCGTCGATACGAGGCACGTTCCTGAGTACCACTTGCTGGTCGGTGAGGAGCGCTCCAGCCAGCATCGGAAGCGCCGCGTTCTTGTTGCCACTGGGAACCAGAGTGCCCTCCAGGGGATGCCCTCCCTCGATGACGAACTCTTCGATGACGTGTTGATCTTCCACGGTATGCTCCCGAGAGCTCTATGTGTCGTTTTCACTCCAGCCGGGCGGTCCCGCACGCTCCTGGATGGCGGACCTGAGGATCCATTGGGGATTCTACTCTGGTCGTATCACCGCTAGGTCCCTTTTACGCCGATGCAGATGATGGATGTGCCCAGGGGTAGATCGGTGACGCGCAGCGCGGCGGCCTCCAGTCGGCCGACGCCACTCAGCAAGGTATTGACCAGCGGTGAAGTCGGTTCCATCTCTACTTGATAGGCTTCTTGATCGGTAGAGGGGGTAGCCAGTTGGGGTTCTCTCTGAACCATTCGCCGGGCCAGGATCAACGGTGCTGCCACGGGGAAGACGAAGAAGTTGTTGTAGGTCATACGTCTGACGTCAAAGCCAGTTTGCTCCACCTTGGCTCGCAGCTCTGCCCGTGAGTACCGGCGTTTGTGATCGTTGATCAGGTCGTTGTTGCTCCATAACCACTGGAACGCCGGCACGGTGATGGCGATCAGACCGCCCTTCGCGCAGACGCGAAAACATTCTCGCAGGATCTGCAAGTCGTCCTCGCAGTGCTCGATGACGTCGAGCGCGGTTACGAGATCGAACGACTCATCTTCGAACGGCATCTCCTCCGCCCGAGCAAGACGGGCATCGTAACCCCGCTGATGGGCTATCTCCAGAGGCTTGGAGTCATTATCGATACCCACCACGGAACCGTAGCGGCTGAGGTGGTGGATCATATTCCCCGCACCACAGCCGACGTCAAGTACTCTGCCCTCGTTGCCGACCGCCTGGCCGTCCAGCAGCCCGAGCAGGGCACGAGTCCGGCTGGCAAACCACCAGTGAGCATCCTCTTCCAGTTGCTGCGGGGTCAGTTTCTGCGACATGGTCTCCCTCAGATCCAGGCTCGTGCGGTATTATATCACCCCTCCCCTGACCCAGCTATCGCTTCTCAGGAGAGAGTCCGCTGCCTCCAGGACCTGAGCCACGGAGATGGAGCGCACGCAAGGATGATCGTCCAGTTCGTCTGGCCCGTAGTCCAGACGGTTGCAGGGGATGCATTCTCTGTTCGCCACCAGGACCACGTGTTTCTGGGGATCGCCCCAGGGCCCGAAGGCATGGTGATCTACTGGCCCGAACAGGTGAATGGTGGGCGCTCCTTGAGACACCGCCAGGTGTAGCGGGCCACTGTCCACACCGATGACGAGCCTGCTCTTTCCCAGAATGGCGGCCAGCCCTCCCAGATCCGTCTGCCCCACCACCAAGAGAGTCTTGGTCTCCATGCGCCCAGCTATGCTCTGGGCTAGCGCTTGTTCTCTTGCTGAGCCGGTGATGACTACCTGAAGTCCGTACGATCTGGCCAGGGTATCGCCCACTTGAGCAAACGCCTCGGGGCGCCAGAGCTTGACCGCGGCTCCCGCGCCCGGGTGGAGGCACAAGTATGGCCGGCGCGGGTTCAGAGGGGCGAGGAGACTGGCAGCAGACCTCAGGGCCTCCTCCCCTGGGGCGAACTCCAGGGGGCCGGGATCGCCCAGGTCTTCGTTGGCGACCGCGGCGACGAGGCCCATGTTCTGCTCGACCTCGTGTTTGCCGCTGCTGTAAGGTAGTCCCTCTGTCAGAAAAGGGGCCACCGGCGGCATCGCGTAGCCCACCCGGCGAGGAATGCCGGCGTAGTAGGCCAGCATGGCTCCCCACCAGTGGTCGAAGCGCAGTACCACTGCCACGTCGTAGGACTTGGTCCTCAGGCCCCGTGCACAGGCCCACAACACGGAGTATGGTTCCAGCAGGTGCCGCTTCGGTCGCCGTGTGAAGCCTGGAAAAGGGCAGGTCATGACCTCATCCAGATGGTGATTGGTTTCCAGGATCTCCGCCGCCCAGGGACCAACCAGGCAGGCGATGTGAGCGTCGCTAAGGGATGAACGCACTGCGTGTATGGCGGGGGTGGTGAAAAGCAGATCCCCGATGTGGTCAGGACGAATCAGCAACACGCGGGGCGCTGCCTTGATGGGAGGGGCCGTAGGAGGGCGGATGAATGGCCTGGAGCTCCAGGCCAGTGTCCGCAGTACCTGAGTGCGCAGCTTAGCCCTCATATACCCTCTCCAGCAAGGGGGCAATGCGTGTCCAGTCGTGTTGGGACTCGGCCAGCTCACGAGCTGCCAGACCGAGGCTGACGCGATGTTCACGGTCCCTGATCAGGCTGACAACTGCTTCGGAAAAGGAGGCCGGGTCATCTGCAATGAGCAGTTCCCGGTCGTGGCCCGCCTGTATACCCTCGCATCCCAGGGAGGTAGAGACG
Source organism: Anaerolineae bacterium (assembly GCA_034411995.1). GTDB lineage: Bacteria > Chloroflexota > Anaerolineae > UBA7937 > B3-Chlor > JAUVXJ01. The sequence goes on from DAOUME010000007.1 coordinate 83,293, forward strand.
ATGGCCTTGGCCATGGACATCGCCTCCAGGACTTTCAGGCGGGTGCCTCCTCCCACTCTCAGGGGGACCACGTACACCGCGGCTTCCCCGATGTAGGGCCTCACGTCGTCGACGTACCCGGTCAGCTCGACGTTGGGAATCTCATGGAGGACGTCCAGGCGAGGGTGAGGGTGGCCTCCCGCAATCTTCAGCAGGACTTGTGGTACCTGTTCGCGAACAAGGGGCAGTACGTCTTGGACAAACCAGAGCATGGCGTCGACGTTCGGCCGGAAATCCATCTTGCCTGTGAAAACGAGAGTCGTCTCTGATTCGCCCCCGTCCCAGGGGTGGAAGAAGCGGGTGTCAACGCCGTTGGGTACGACTCTACACTGGAGGTCCGGAAGCAGCCTCTGGAGTGCGCTGGCGTCGGCTTTGGAGACGACCACGGTCTTGTCGAGCTGCCGGCAGACTCGGGACTCATAGCCTTGTAGCTTGCGCCACTGGATGAACGAGTACAGTGCTCCCAGCCACCGACCGGGCTGCTGGAGATCGTTCTCGAAGGCCCTTTTCTGGAGCAAGTACTCGGCGTTGATGTCGTCGAAGACGACCAGGGGTGCATGGCCACGTACCATCTCTTTGACAGCGAGCCCGTATTGGGCCATTTCGATAGCCTCTACCTGGACGACGTCAAACTGCTCACGCGAGAGGCGATTCCGCAGCTCGTGGGAGAAGCGCTTGGATGGAAGACGCAGAGCCATGTCGGGGCTGCTGGAGAGAAAAACAGACATCGCTCGGCGCCAGGTCGAGCGGTGTGGGGCGGGAACGGCCGAAACACTGGAACAGTACCGGGACAATTCCTCAAGCCGTGGCGCGGAATCCCCTCCCTGGACGAAAGATAGGAGATGGACCTCGTGCCGAGGTGCCAGATTCGTGATCAGATTGAAGGTCCGAATAGCAGCGCCCTGGTGGGGAGGATACGGAAGGTCGGGCGTCAGAAAGAGGAGTCTGGGGCTCATCCGATGAGGCGCTTGTAGAGATCGAGTGTCTGGCGGGCCGCCTTCTCCCAGGAGAAAGCCTTGGCCCTCTCGAGGCCCTTTTCGGAGAGATCTGCATGGAGCGAGTCGTTGGTCAGGACTCTCCACATGGCTACAGTCCAGCCTTCGGTATGCTCGGGGGCTACCAGCAACCCTGCGTCTGCCACCACCTCGGGCAGCGAGGATACATTGGCCACGATGGTGGGCGTGCCGCAGGCCATGGCCTCGAGAGGCGGCAGCCCAAAGCCTTCGTAGAATGAGGGGTGCACGTGCATGCGAGCGGCGTTGTACAACAGCGCCAAGTCTCCCAGCGGAACGTGTCCCAGAAAGGCAACGGCGTCGCCCAGTTCCAGTTCGTCCGCCACGGCGAAGACCTCGCCGCAGAACCAACCCCGTTGCCCCGCCACGGCCAGGGTCACATCCACTTTGTAATGGTCCAGAAGTTGGCGAAAGGCTCGAAGGAGAGTTGGGAGATTCTTCCTGGGCTCGATGGTGCTGACGAAGAGTATGAACGGCCTGTCGAGGCCGTACTTCAGGCGGGTGTGGTCGAGCAGCTCTGTGTCTGTGATCGGGTGATAAATGCGACTCGCCGCCGCGTAGACGACCGTGATCTTGGCTTCGGGGACACCCAGGAAGTTGATGATGTCCCGCTTCGTGCTCACGGAATCCGCAACGATGTGGTCCGCGTATCTCACCGCCCGATCTATCTGCCCGTAGTAGCGGGCGCTTTCCTCAGTGAGGAAATGAGGGTAGAGAAGAAACGCGAGGTCGTGGACGGTGATCACGGATTTGTAGTCGCGCCGAAAGGGGGGGATGAAATCGGGGCTGTGAAGGATGTCCAAGCGCAGCGGGCTGATCTCGAAGGGTAGGACGAGTTGCTCCAGTCGATGATGGCTTGGGGTCCAGAGGGACTTCCGGGCGAAATTGGGCGCGTCCGCGAGGATCGTCTTGTCCTTGCGGCTTTGCAGAAGGACAAACTCATTGTCCTCGTCACATTGGCTCAACCCCTTTACCAGGCCAGCGATGTATTGCCCGATACCCGCCTGACTATAGTGTACCAGCCGGGCATCAATCCCAATGCGCATGTAGCTACCGTTCTCCTCATCCTGGCCTCCACTTCGAGCATGGCCTCCCCGAGGAGGTTCAACACTCGTTCCATTATACAGGCTTTCAGCGCCTCGGGCAAACAAGGGGCCCGCAACCGCTGACGTGGCCTGTCAGGCATCCTGGCAGCGAGTGTGCATATGATGCTCGCCATGCGCGCCCGGGGCGAACGCCAACAGGGGATTCCGCAACGAGAACTACCTTCCTAGAGCGGCACCCGATGCCCCTTGGCTTCTTGTCCCGCCGCGCCGCGAAGGAGTTGGCTGGAGTTGTTAACCGCCAGCACAAGTGCCAGGCTCGAGCAGAATAGGAGAACACCGTAGACTTTCATGGACATCAGCAGGCACAGTGGTGTCTGCCAGCCATGCATACCTGAGCAGTCATGGAGTGACATGCCGTACCAACTCGTGGGGATGATTATCAGAAGGTAGGCGCACCAGGCTAGGCCCATCGCTGCCCAGTACTTGGCCCTGCCCAGAGGCAGACTGGAGTGGGCGCGCAACAGGACTACGAAGCCCGGCAGAAGCCAGACCATGTAGTGATCCCAGGAGATGCTGGAGACCAGGATAAGAGTCCCCAGGACTAGGGCAGATTCATAGGGAAAGTGTAATCTTGGGGGAGCCCATCGCGGCCTGGTGAAATAGGCGACTAGTCCGACCAGAACCAGGGACGATACAAGCGCCAAGATTCGCGCGGCAGGCAGGGAGGGGAATTCCTGGAGAGAGTAGTAGAGGGTCGGGTCAACCAGGAGCCTGCTGAAGAAGCCGTTGAGGCTCTGATTCTGAAAGAACGCCGTTCCCTTGAGCAGAGCGGGCAAGATGTCTGTAACGAAGTGGAGCGCCACGCGCGGGCCTGCGGCCACGATGGAGATGATCACACAAGCTACGCCCGTGATTGCCGCAGATACCACCACGGCAAACTCTCTCTTCCACAGGAAGTACAGGAGCAACAGCGCCGGACCTAGCTTGATCATGGCCGCGACGGCCAGGGCAGGGCCGGCGACCAGCTTTCTGCCGGTTAGATAGGCCCAATAGGAGAGTGAGATCAGGAACAGGATGACGAAATCCACCTGGCCCAAAGCAAGGGAGATGTAGATAGGGTGGAAGACGAACACAACAAGGAAGGTCAGGAGAAGCCAGGGGGGGCGGTGGAAGGCTCTGTCGCTCGCTCGCAGAATGAGTGCCATTGACGCGAACAGCAGAAGGTTGCTCAGCGCCAGAAACACAAGCCGTGCTGTTTCGTAACCCAAGGGCACGAGGGGGAGCAGTATGACAGCGTGAAAAGGAGGGGCTATGTAGGTGACGAACAAGGATCCGAAGTCGAACGCCGTGTGCGGCTGATGCTGCTGTGCACTGGCCTCCCTCAAAGCAGCCGCATCGTAGATGTCACCTCCTTGGGCGAGTACAGTGGCTGCGGTATAGTTGATGAAGAAATCCGTGGCCCTATCCTCAGTGAGGGGTTGCCAGAGTCCTTTCCAGGCGTAGGGGGCGGCCGCAACGACCACGGCTGAGACGAGGAGGAGGTGCACGTCTGACACGACTTCGGCAGGAATACCTCGCTTCCGGGTGAGGCGGGCCCTCGCAGCTCTGAAGAGAGTAGTCCCCACGTTAGCAGCCGCTATGAGTGCAACAGGCCACCGCTCGTACAGGCCAAGTCCCATCGGCCATCTGACAACGAGCGTCGCGAGGGCCGCGAGAGACAGTCCAGCTGCGACGAGGGAAAGCTCCGTAGACAGGGCAAGCTGGCGCGTCCATAGATAGGCAGCAACCACGACGAGCAATAGACTCAAGTACTGCCGGAGCGGCGGAGCAACCAGAGACATCGGGCCCCGAATCGGCTCCAGGGAAACCGAGTCGACCAGTACCCCTAGTTTCCTCTGATCGTTTGTCCCTGTTACTTGAGCGGGGACGAATTCATCGCAGTGAATGTCGATGGTTAGATCACCCCATAGGCCCGCGATGTCGGGGGCGAGGTGCAAGGCGTAGGTCTCGAAATGATCTGTGGTCGGCAGTGGCCCGACCTCGCGCCCGTTGGCTACTACAACAACACGTGGCGAGATCAGCCCACTGGGGCGGCAGCCGTTCAGGCGAATTGAGAGTTGGACCGGTGTCCAACTGGCGACGCTGCGGAAGCGGATTGTGGAGCGGCCGCTGCTCCACCGGTATGAAACGCCATTGGCCTGCTCAGGGTCGTGAAAGCCGATGAGGTGAGGCTCGTCACCTCGGCTCCCCACGTCTATCTGCATGGGCGGCCTAATCTGGTACGCGGCACCAAGCGCACCCAGCGAGACTATCGTCAGGATGTAGACAGTCCTACGCTTGAGTTCTCGAACCAGCATTGGACCTACTCAGGGAGAAGAAAGTGAATCCAGAGCATCCCGGAGACGATGGCAGACGTCGCATGACGAGAAGGGCGCACTAGTGATCTAGGTATCGTGTGAACTGGATCCCGTGGGCTGGTCGGTGACCTGTCGGCGTTGGCGCAGCCGGCGAAGCGTCTTCGCGGACCTGATTGCCAGGTGCTTCCGTTTCCAGGTGGCTGCCGCCGCCGGACTCTTTGGGGGACCGGTCAGCTCGGTGCTGAGTGAGCAGGTATGCAAGGACGGCAAACAGCGCCAACCCCGAGTAGAACCTCATCGATATCAGCAGCTTGGCCGGCCCCTCCAGGAAGCTGGGCGCGTAGGAAGTGACGGGAATGGAGAGGATCAGGAAGGACAGGACAACGAGGGCGGTCACGATCCAGCGTGCTCTCTTGGCCGGCCTGTCTCTCAGCTTTGGATTGAGGAGCACCAACAGTGGCAACACGTACCAGGTCTGGTAGTGGTGCCAGGCGATGCTGGAGAGGAGGGGCAGGGTGATCACCACCAGTGAGAACTCCAGGTCAAAGCGCACGTCGGTCCTCGACGGTAGCCTCCTGCGCAGCAGATAGATGGTGATACCCACGATCAGGACTGAGGAGGCGAGGGTCAGCAACCGCACCTGGGGCAGGGACGGGGCCGCCTCAAGGCCGGTGATGAACTCGCCATCCAAGAATAGCCTGTTGAAGAAACCATTCAGGCTCTGGTTCTCCAACTGGGCGCTTCCGGCGAGCAGGGTGGGCAGTGTCTTGGTCACGAACACCCGGTGGGCATCGAGACCAGCCCCCAGCAGGGAGAGAATCCCGGTGGCGACGATTGCCGCCAGGGCTGCGGCGAAGACCCGGGTCTCCCTTTTCAGCAAGAAGTACATGGCCAGAAGTAGAGGGCTGAACTTGATCATGGCCGCCAACCCGAGAGGTGCTCCGGCCATGAGGTCGCGCCCCTGGCGGTAGGCGAAGAAGGAGATGACGATGAGCAGAAGAAGTACGGCATCGAGCTGGCCTAGAAGAAGAGAATCCAGGAGCGGGTCGAGGTTCAGCAGGAGAGCCAGGGCGATCAGCCAAGAGGGGTAGGTGAGCAGGTATTCTCGCCTCGCCACAAAGATCAGCGCCACTGAGGCCACCACGAGCACAGTGTTCAGCCCGAAGAACAGCCTGATCGAGCTCTGGAGATCGAAGAGCGTGAGAGGCAAGGTCAGGATGGCGGTGAGGGGAGGGTTGTCGTAACCTGTGAACAGCGGTGCATGGACGTCGTAGATCATCCCTCCGGCTCTGAGGACGGCTGCGGTGTGGTAGTTGTTGGCCAGATCAGGGGCCACGCGCATCCATGAGAGCCGCGCCACGCCGGCGAATCGCCAGAGACCCAGGAGGACGGCCGCTACCCCCATGGCGTACAGGGGCACGTTGATCTTAGTCTGTGTTGTGCGGCGCGCCACCTCCATGACCAGCAGGCCCACGCCCGGGGCGACGAGCACCCAAGGGCAATGCGGCGCCACCTGGATTCTGGCTACGACCAGCGCCAGCGCAAGACCAACCAGAATGCCCAGTGACGCCAGCAGCGCCCAGCGCGTGGAGAGGAAGCGGCGTCCGAGCAGGTAGCTGACGAGGACGCCTGCGGCCACATAGACTGTGGGTAGAGGAGCCGGGAAGACAACGGTGCCCAGGTGTCCCTGGAATCGTGCCGAGACCTGATCCACCAGAACTCCCAGCGCTCTCTGGTCGCCACCGCCAGTGGATTCATGCGGTACGAAGGTCTGCGAATGCAGCTCGATCTGAAGCGACCCAGAGGCGCTCAACGCGTATCTCTCGACCGTCAGTTCATAGGTCTGGAAGCCCTCTGCCACAGGGAATGAGGCGATGTCCCTTCCATTGGCCCTCACGGTAACCGTGGGGTGAGGCAGATCCGCAGGTCTGTGCCCATTGAGGAGCAAACTGAGGACAACAGGGGCGTGCCCTCCGATGCCAGGGAAGACGATGGATGAGCTGTCAGCACTCCAGCGGTAAGACACCCCATCTACAGTTTCGATAGCGTAGAAGTCGCGAAGGTAGGCTTCATCGCCTGGTTGCCCAACGTCTACCTCGAAGGGTCCACTCACCTGATAGGCCAGGAAGAGCACAGCAACCGAGATGGCAGCCAGTGTGTAGATGGTCTTGCGCTGTGGTTCCCTATCGACCATGCTCTTCCTGATGAGAGGCCTAGTCTCGGGGGATGACCTGAACTGTCCCCAGCAGGACTCGGTCTTCTTCCAGGGCCAGGCCATTGCTGAAGGCAGGCAACCGTTCCCCTGTAGTGGCATCATACATGCCGATTTCCACGACGTATTCACCAGGGGGAGCCTCTGGACTCACGGCAATCTCATACCGATCACTGATCACCTCCCCTGGCAGCCAGCTAGTGGTTGCTGCGGCTCCCCGGCCTGGGACAGTGTCCATCTGGCCCCAGATCCGTTGGTCCGCGTCGAGGAGGTGAGCAAACACGGTATAGGAGACCTGCATCTCCTCCAGGGCCTGCCAGTAGAGACTCAGCTTCAGCGTGTCGCCGGGTCTCAGTTTGGCGTCTTCCAGATCATAGCCGAGGAACAAAGCGCTTTGTCCGACTCTGGCCCCTACGGTGTGCTGCATCTCGGGGACGTCAAACTGGTGAGGTCGCCCCTGGATCTCCACCCGGCCGAGGTTCACCTCGCCGATGGTCTTTCCCGTATCGAGAACCTCCAACGAGATCTCGTACAGTCCTGGCGGTGTCTCGGGGGGCACGTGCAGGTCGTGCCAGTCCCGCACCACCTCGGAGACCTCCCACAGGTCTGGACGATAGGCGAGCCCCACTGGCTCCTCGAAACACTGTAACCGCGTCGCACCGTCCGCTTGACCGAGTATGGGCGCGATGGTGTACTCGCCCTCGATAGCGGCCAGGGCGCGCCAGGTAAGGACGAGAGGGATTGTCCCGCCCGGCTGAATATCGGTCATCCCCAGGTCGTAACCCACCAGTTCGAGCTCGTCGTTCCAACGCATGTCCAGACGATGCTGAGGTGATACCGCTTCCGGGGGCGGAGGGGGGTCAGCCTTGGTCACTCGGACTGGTCCGAGAAGGAGGGCATTGTCTCGTACTGAGCTTGCATTACACGTTGGGCGCAGGCGCTGTTCTGAGTCCAGGGAATAGGCGCCTATCAGCACCTGGTAGTCGCCGGGAGGCGTGCCCCAGGGAACGCTCAACCTGTAATGGTCGGCCACCACCATCCCCGGTTCCCACAGAGTGGTAGGATAGACCCCTCTCTCCACCTCTTGGTCTACCTGTGCCCAACGATGGAAGTTCTGATCCAGAACGTGCACGAAAAAAGCATATCTCTCTGGCAATCGCCCCTCAGCTCGCCAGGCAACGATCAGATCCAGGGATTCTCCAGGCTTCAAGACGGGGAGGGGGAGCCCTCCCTGGTCTCGCCACTGGTAGGCCAGCAGCGTGACCTTGTCCTCGAAGCTCACGCCGAGCTCATGGGAGATGGGGATGGAGTCCTGGTATCGGCGTACCCAGTATCCGTCCTTGTCGAAGACAGTCTCGTAGTAGGGATAGACGAGGTCACGATCTTGAGGGACGAGGGCCGGGTACCGCGGGGTTGCGGTACGAGCCGTATACTCCTGGAATATGTATTCTACAGGGAGATAGTTCTCGTTCTCGATGTAGATCTGCTCCCTCGACGCCAGGTGGGGCGCGAACTCCTCCAAGGTCATCACCGAGGCCTGCGAGGGGATCGTGGCCAGGGCTTCGTAACCAGAGGCCAGGTGGGGCCCCAGGCTGTACTGATCGTCCTGGTTGAAGTGTCTAGCCAGAGGCCCCGGGCCGTGAAGGAGATAGCTCGAAACTCCGGTGACCAGGATGCAGGCAGAAACGGCAACCGTGACGGAACGCCCCTTCCAGCGGACTATTCGTTCCACACCCGTGACGGCGGCCATGAACAGCAGGGGGATCAGGGGTGCCGTATAGTGAAAGTAGATGGAGTACTGGGGCTCGTAGTCACTCAGGAGGATGTACAGCGTGGTAGGCAAGGCCAGGATCAGGGTATCGAATCCAAGCACGGGCAGGAGGCCCACGGGCACCAGCAGTTGCAAGAGAAGCTCCAGCTTCGCTGGAACCAGAAGGTGCCGCAGGACGAGAAGGGGATCGAGCAGCATCGAGCGAGCTACTTCACCGAAGCTCGAGCCCAGATACCCATAGCGCCCTGAGGGGAAGTAGGTGTGGCCAGCAATGGTGGGCATGACCATACCCATGATCAGGTAGCCCCACCCGATAGCCAGGAACAGTACCAGCATGCCGAGACGATATCGGCGCTGCACGAACAGGATGTAGAAGGCGAACGCCACGGCGACGAAGGCCACTTCTTCCTTGACCAGCAAGGACAAGAAGAGGAACACGAAGAACAGGCGATAGCGCTTGGTCAGCAAGAAGTATGCGGTGAAGGAAAGGAGAGGGACCGCCAATACGATCTCGTGGAAATCGAAGAGATTGGCATAGTGCAAGGCGGGGAAGAGCAGATACGTTGCAGAGATGGAGGCGGCGACTAGCTTGCTGCGTGTCTCATGCCAGGCATAGGCGTAGACAGGCACCACACCCAGCGCCAGGAGGATGGTCTGCAGCACCAGAAGCACGGAGGCATCCGGCCAGAGGAGGTAGAAAGGCATCAGAAGGAGCAGAGCCGGCGAAAAATGGTGGCCCAAGTAGTTGGTTTGACGATCCTCCAGGAGAGTGGTCTCGAACCAGCGGCCTTGAGTCGTGTTCCACACCACTTGAGCGTGTATGGCGAGGTCATTGTGGCTATGGAAGTTCATATGACGAACGATTGACAATCCCGAGAAGGTGACCACATAGATGGTGATCATCAAGCTGAGGAAAGCCGCTGCGGGGCGGTGTCCTACCACAGCGGTCTTGCAGCGATTCTTCCACTGCTGGATCTCTGATTCTCGCCCGCGCGCCGTGATGGCCGTCGCACAAGGAACCATCGTGGCGGCGGAGAAGAACAGCCTGGCCTCGGCAGTAGACGGAAGCATCTTCATGTCTGGCGTATGGATCAGTGACCTCTTTTCTTCGATCTTATCGCATGGTTTCTTGTGTGGCTGCTTGGACCGGCCGTTCCAGGGGAGATAGGCAAGGCCTCCTCCGTTTCCTCTGATACCAGCAACATTGTCCAGTATCCCAGAACAGCTGTGTTCAGCATCGCACACAAAACGCTCACACTGCTTATCGCAGCGCTAATAACCGATCCCGGCCCGTGGAATCCGGCCCAGTCAATCCCGGGGTAGTGGAACACCAGGTTTGCCAGCCAGGTAACTGACAGTACGAGATAGATAGCTGGCATGGCTCTGCCGACAAGGAGGCTCATCGCTAGGAGAGGGAATACTGAGTACAGGTAGTTTGCGTGTGTGGCCGTGACCAACATGAAGTTGGCGAATGCAACATAGGCTGCAGTTGCCCACAGCCATCGATTATCGCCCATTCTGACCAGCCGCCACAACGCAGCAAGGTAGGCCATGGTGACGGCAGACAAGCCTATGACTTCGTAGGTCAGAGGTCCGACGAGCGGTAGTGACAGGTTCCAGAGAGCATCTGTTTTCGGCAGAGGCTTCCCCAGACTGACCAGCCACCACACACTGAGGGCGTCGTGAATGGTGTGGGTCCAGTAGGATGCTTGAGCAGGCAAGGCTGCATAATACTCTATCACTTTGTGCCAAGTGCCTGTTTGGACAAACGGATACACCAGGACTGCGGTTGTCGATGCTACCGCGAGCGTGCCCGCCCCGACGCCTCTCCAAGCCGATCTTCGCCATGTCAGCACGGCTAGGATTGGCACAAACAGCAACGCCTGAGGCTTTACTGCGGCTCCAAGGCTGATCAGAACCCACGAGAGGGCCGGCTTCTCAGTTGCAGCACAGAGTAGGGCCAGAAGCAAGAACAATGAGTGAATAGAATCCATCTGACCCCAACGCGTGGTAAGTAGGAGAGGGGCAGGATTGAAAGCGAAGGCCACCATGGCCAAATGCGCTTTGCGGTGTCCCTGTCGTGGCTGCACCCACAGGAAGATAGCTAGGGCCAGCAGGATGCTGCATATGACTCCTGGAAGCCTGATCAGGAAGCTTAGTACTGGTGGAGGCTCCTCGAGAGGAGGAGGGATGGGCCCGACAAGGCTTCGGTACACCCAACCCAGGCTGTTGAGCATATACAATGAAAGAGGTGGGTATACTGGTTGCGAGAGTGCCCACGGCTCTAGATACAGGCTCTGCAGGCCCTTGACATTGGCGTGCCAGATCCAGTTCTTGTATGTCCAGACGTTCGGTCCCTCGTCCAGGCCCGGGGCCAACAGGGTGATGTGAACAACCATGGCCAGGAATAGTATAGCAACAGTGGACCTGCGTACGACCACTATCACACCACGCAGGGCAAGAACACCGCGCCCGATGATCACAGTCAGATAGCCCAAGGCGCTCAAGAGCAGCAGCTGCGAAGACAGTTCTGCCGCCTGCGTTCTCCTGAACCCAAAGAGTAGTGCCACTACGATGGTCACACCAATCATCATCGGCGGGACGACCTTTCTGGGCGCCCGCCGTCCTTTGAGAGGCAAGAATGCAATCGTCGTAGTGGCAAGCACGCTTGCCAGCGGCAAAGGAGGGGGGAGGACAATCCCTCCGTGGTCTGGCAATATCGTTACCCAATCCACAATGATCCCTAATTCTCTTAAGTCAGTCCCTCCGGGCGAGTACACCTCGGAGTCGATCTGGATCTCAATATCGCCTGTGCACCCCAACAGCGCTTGCGAAGTATGGAACTCGTGGACTGTCATATGATTCTCGGCAGCAAAGCGACTGAGTTCGCGACCGTTAACCTTCAATACAACCTTGGGCAGTGGAACCCCCTCTGGTCGGGCGCCATTCATCCGTATTCTAACGGTTAGACCCTGGGGGCAACCAATGCCGGGAAAGCGTACTACCGCTGTCTTTGCGCTCCAGCGATAGACATCGAAGGGGTTTGACTCAGGCTCGTAGAACCCGTCGACATGGGGAGTGTCACCTTCCTCTCCTAGCTGTATTGTGACAGGGAGGCGCACCTCGTAACCGGCGAAGATCGCAGCCGTCAGCAGAAGCAACAGGACACACAGGTGCTTGCCATGCAGAGCACGCCCTCCTGAGCCAGCTTCTTCGGCAGTCTCTGCTGGTGCAGCCTTGGGCCTGAACATGGATTCTCCCTCCGCGCGCTGTCTAGTCTAGTTCGACTGCGGCGCGGCAACCACTTCGATGCCCGTCAGCAGTATGCGATCTCCCATCGGGTTGTCCGCCGTGTCGCGGGCAGGCAGTCGTTGGCCGGTGTCGGCGTTGTACATACCGATCTCTATCAGGTATTCGCCGGGAGGCGCTTCTGGGTTCACCACAATGTCGTACGGGTCGGAGACTACTTCGCCTCCTAGCCAACTTGTCGTCAGCATTGCCCCAGTGCCAGGAATGCTGTCCAACTGCCCCCAGACGCGCTGCCCTGGATCCAAGAGGTGAGTGAACACCGTGTACGAAATCCCCATCTCCTGTACGGCTTGCCAGTAGAGTGTTAGGCGCAAGGTTTCTCCAGACGCCACTTGGCTACTACTCAAGTCATACCCCAGGAATCGCACCGCTTCTCCGAGCCTGGCTTCCATGGGGTGTTGAATCTGGGGCATGGTGAACTGGCGTGTTCGACCTCGTACTTCCATGGTGTCCAAGACCAACTCGCGGACCGACCGTTCCCCCTCCAAGACGACGACGAAGATCTGATACGTTCCTTGTGGTATGTTCGCAGGCAGAGCCAAATCGTGCCAGTCTCTGAGGATCTCTCCCTGCTCCCACTCGGTCGTGGGATAGGTGCCATCGACGGGACGCCCCTGCTGCTCCAGCCAGACGGTTCCTTCCTCGTCCGACAGTTGTAGGGACAAGAGGTAGTCCTGGCTCAAGTCCTTCGTGGCTCGCCAGTAGAGGCCGATTCTTATGGTCTGGCCTGGGCTGGCGATTTTCTCGAGCTGATCATAGCCCAGGAGTTGCAGCCCGGGGGCGAGGTCTGACTCGGCGGCGGAGAGTCGTTCCATAGGCTCAACCTGGGGTGGCGTCAGCGGCCTGATGATTCTCAGACTGCCCACGCTCAGGCTACTGGCGGCAACCCCTGTGTCGGGCCTGAGGACCTCTAGCCTGGCCGCACTCTGGGGGTCGTAGACGGCGACTTCAACCGTGTACTCGCCAGGGGGAGCCCCCGGCACGGAGGGTAGCGTGTAGTAGTCCATCTCCAGTTGGTCAGGCTGCCAGCGTGACGTTCCTTCGAGACGATTGCTGAGCAGCAGCTTGTCTGCCTGTCCGGCGATTCTGCCTTTTCCGTCAAGCAAGCAGACAGCCACCTTGTAGTCTCTATCCATGTCTAGCAAAGCGCGCCAATGAAGGACGACCCAGCCCTCCTTGCCAGAAGGTAGCGTCTTGGTTTGCACCTCTTCCACCGTACTGGTGGTCTGCAACGAGGATCCACCGAAGGCCACGCCTTCGAGCCGGAGCTGGCCACCAAAATCGGCGCTCCAAGATTCCGACGAATCCTCGATGGTAAACTCCGTCGTAGCAGGGAGTTGGTAGACCATGAGATCGAAGCTCTCGTGCGGTTCCACCTGGATGAGCCTGCCGTACTTTCTGAGCAGGAAGTCGAGCAGACCCTTGGGATCGGAGTTCAGGGAGTTGTAGGCCTCTTCCAGCACGTACTCTTTCCAGTTGATCACCGCCGCTCGCTGGTAGCCCTGGATGATCCGGGAGAGCTCAGCGGGGGCGGTCTCCTCATCCACGGTGAACGTGTATTCTGGCTCCGGGCCGTCGTAGAGAAAACTGACCTCGTAGTAGGGGAGGTTGCGCGGTCGCAGGGAGGAAGCCGGCAGGATCCACACCCCGTCCGGAACGCGCGTGACGTTCATGACCTCTGCCGCCTCGATCAGGCTGCGCCCGATGATCTGGCCTTGATCGAGTCTTTGCTGCCAGGGAAGGAAGTAGTCTCGATAGCTGAGGATGGTCGGGGTGAGCAAAAACAGGCACAGGACTGCCGCAGAAGAGGCGCGTGCTCCGCGCCAGTGGATGGCCGCCAGACGCTCTGCCCCCCAGGTGGCTCCAAAGGCGCAGAGCAGGCAGAGGGGTGGGAGCGCGCCGATGCCGCGGTGGAAGTGAGGAAGGGCCTCGGCGGTGAAAGCCCCGGGCAGAGCCATGACCAGGAACCAAACCACGATGAAGAGCCGGTGGGGCTGCCTCCATCGCCACAGGATGACGGCCAGGCCGATGATGAAACACAGGGAGCTGACAGGATCCAAGACTGGCCTTCGGCCGGGGTTGCGGTCGAATTCCGGGTCCCCCTGGAAGTTGAACATGCCCAGGGTCTTGAGCGCGGCGTAGCTGAAGGCCTGGAGGGGCGAGCCTCGATCCCAGTCAGGATTGAATACTGAGACGTGCAGCTCCCGAGCGAAGAAGATGTCCGGGTGGGCGACGGCATAGGCGCCCAGAGGAGCGCACACGATGGCCGCCACCAAGGCCACCAGGACCAGGTTCACGAAATGGCGCCGTCTGAACTCACGGCTCAGAATCACCCAGCCACCGAAGAAGAGGGTGAGCAGAATGGGCAAGAACCGCGCCCCACGATAGGAATAGAGGCTTGCGCCGAGGATCAGTCCGGATACGGCGAAAGACCAGCGACTCCCGGTGCGGATTCCTCGCCACAGGAAGTAGATCAATGCAGACGAGAAAAGCGGCAGGTCGACCACCTCCAGGCCGGCTCGACTGTAGATGATGTGCCAGTAAGAAGTGGCCAGGAAGAACGCGGAGATGATGGGCACCGCAGACAGAAGGCCGTCCTCCTGTCCCAGCAGTTCCCTGGCTAGCCAGAAGATCACGGGAATAGTGATGAGGCCGATAGCAGCGGATACGAAACGAATAGCCCACAGCTTTGCTCCCCACAGGGCAAAGGAGAGGGCCACCAGGTAGGTGTGCATGGGTTCCTCTCCGAAATCCTCAGTGATGAAGAGGGGGAGTTCCTCGCCACTCAGGATGCGCCTGGCGCCCAGACCGTCGGCCCCTTCGTCGCCGCTCACTCCCACCGGTATGGATTCCAGCCGGTAGAACCTGAGCATCGCTGCCAGCAGCACGATCAGGCCGAGGACCAAGTATTCCAATCTTCTACCCCTGATCCTGCCCAAGCCTGCGCTCTGCGAGATGCTCATACTCTCTCCAAACCAGCCAGGGCGAGCTATCTACTGGCCGACGGCCACGGTCCCCACGAGGATTCTGTCGCCCTGGACAGCGCCCTGGGCATCATAGACCGGCAGACGCTGCATGGTCGCCGCGTCGTACATGCCCACCTCCACCACGTACCGGCCCCCTGGAGACTCGGCGTCCACAGCGATCTCGTAGGGATCGGTGATGACCTCTCCCGGGAGCCAACCAGTGGTCGGCGCTGCTCCGCTCACGGGAAGCCTGTCCACCTGGCCTCTGATTGCGTTGTCACTATCCAGCAAGTGGGTGAACACGGTGTATGACTCCGTCATCTCAGCCACGCACTGCCAGTAGAGGGTAAGTCTCAGGATTTCGCCTGGCCGCGCGCTGTCGTCTACGTCATAGCCGAGCAAGCGCACACCGTCACCCAGTAGCCAGCCGATCTCGTGCTCCATGGGCGGGACGTCATAGGATCTGGCTCTGTGCGAGACCCGAACCGAACCCAGGGCGAGTTCTCCCGCAGGTTGCCCATCGCTGGTGAGCCCAGCGTAGAGGGTGTACTCTCCGCCGGGAGCGTCGGGGGACACGGGCAGGTCATGCCAGTCCCGGACAACCTCTCCCTTTTGCCACCCGGTGGTGGGATAGGTGCCGTACGCGGGCCTGCTCTGCTCCTGGGCCCAGATCGAACCAGAGGCATCCCGGAGCTGAAGGACGACGACGTAATCTCGAGGTACGTCTCGTACGGCTTCCCAGTAGAGAGCCACCGCCAGGTCGTCGCCGGGATTCGCTTCTTCGAGCGGCAGGTCGAATCCCAGCAATCTCAGCTCGGGGGCTAATCCTGCGCCCTCCAAGCTGTGCGTGGGCTGGACCGCAGCGGGAACCGCTGGTTCGATGATCTGCAATGTGCCCACAGTATAGCTCTGTCCCAGCACTCTTCCAGCCTCGTCCTCTAGTGCCAGCCTGGTCATGGTCGAAGAATCGTAGACCGAGACTTCGATATGGTATTCTCCCGGAGGAGTCGCTGGCAAGCTGGGCAGGACGTAGTAGTCCATCTCGTCCTGTCCGGACGTCCATTCTGAAGTGCCGCGCATGTTGTTTGCCAGCAGGAGCTTGTCCGCCTGCCCCACCACCCGGTCCCGTTGATCCAGTAGGTAGAGTGCCACGGTGTAATCTGTCGGTGGCTCTGCCAGAGCTCTCCACTGGAGGACGACCCATGCTTCGCCACCGGAGGGCAACAGCCGCTGACCAGGCTCTCCTGCTGGGCGCACGCCGAAGTCCGTTGCTGTGAGCAGCAACTGACGACCGAAGTTGGCCCGTAGAGGTTCCGGCGACTCAGCGATGCTGAAGTCCGCATTCGCCGGCAAGGCGTAGGCCCGGATATCAAAGGATTCAAACGAGTGCTGTTCCACCTCCTCGCCGTACTTGCCGAGCAAGAACGGCGCCAGCCGCTTGGGATCGGCGTCTATGAAGTTGTACGCTTCCTCCAACACGTAGTTCTTGTAGTCGACGAGGAGCGCCCTGTCATGGTCGCGCGTCAGTGTCGATAGCTCTGTAGCCACGGCCGATTCGTCCAGGCGCAGGAAGTAGAACGGAGCCACACCGCGGTACAGGAACTCCACCGTGTGGTGACCTGGCTCGTCGTGGGGGGAAGCCAGGGAACTGATGGGCAGCAGCCAGACGGCTCCCGGTTCATCCAGGTCGTTCATCGCCGCGGCCAGGTCAACGAATTGCCCGTCGAAGTAGTGCTCGCGCAGTTCTGGGTAGCCAGCCCAGACCACGAAGTAGTCGCGGACGGTGAGGGTGGCGCTGGCCAGGAGGACCGCCACCACGCCGGACGCAGCGATGGCCCTGAACCAGGCGGACGGCCTTCTGTCTCGCAGCCATCGCCACGCGGTCTGGATACCCAGCGCTGGGAAGACACATGCGGCCGGCAGGGCACCGATGGAGCGGGAGAAGTGCGGCACATCCCTCGGCGGAGTGAGGATGGGAGGTAGAGACAAGACCACCAGCCAGAGCAGCAGGAGTGAATAGGAACGCTCCTTCCAGCGCAGGAGACTCAGCCCCAGCCCCACGAAGAAGAAGACTGAGGTCAGCACGTCGAAAGCGGGCCGTCCGGGCAGATTGTGGCGCCAAAGCGGATCACCCTGGACGTTGTAGGTACCGAGCACCTTGACCGTGCTGAGCACGAAGGAATAAAGGGGCCCCTGGGGGTTCTTCTCCGGGTTGAAGATAGAAACCTCTCCCGCTCGACGAAGGAAGGCGTCGGAGTGCGTGGCAAAGTAGGCGCCCAGAGGTAGGAAGACGACGATGGCCGTCACCACGCAGACGACGGCCTGGGGCCCGTACTCTCTCCAGAACCCCTTCTCCAGCAGAGCGCGAAGCAAGAGATAGAGAACCACCAGGATGGGCAGGAATCTGAGCGCCTGGTAGGTGTACAGGCTGGCGCCCAGGGCCAGCCCTGAGTAGATGAACTCCCTCCAGCGCCCGGTTTTCAAGCCCCGCCAGAGAAAGTAGATGGTGACGATGACGAAGAGGGGCGCCAGGATGATCTCCCACCCCAAACGACTATAGTTGATGTGCCAGAAGGAGATGGCGAGCCAGCTGGCAGCCAGCAAGGCGACGTTGATCGAGTTGAGGAGCTCTCTGACGAGCAGGTACAGGAGCGGTACAGTGACGATTCCCAGAAGAGCCGACAGCGCCTTGATGGCCAGGGGAGTGGAGCCGAAGAGCCTAAAGAAGCCGGCTAGAAGATACATGTACATGGGCTCGATGCCACCCCAACTCTCCTCGAAAAAGATGGGGTGCTCGCCGGCCAGGACCCGATCGGCAGCCACGCCTTTGTAGGCGGTATCACCGCTCAGACCGGGAGGTATCCTATCCAGCCCGTACAGTCTGAGACAGGCGGCCACCACTGTGATCAAAGCCACGAGCAACAGCTCTCGCCTGGAGAAACGTATCTTCATCTTCGCTGCGGGAGTTCCATGTTCTGGAAAGAGCACTGCCACCCAGACACGGAGAGTCTAGCAGACCAGAGTGCTTGGTTGAGTAGCCTGGCCATGGCCATGTGCCCGACCAACACCTCCCGCGCGCACGGGGCGAGCCAGTGAGCTCTTCTCAGCATCTGCCAGTAGTGCGGAACGGCCCTAGTTCGGCGGCGCGAGAGCGGGCGCCATACTGCCGAGTACGAAGCTCGTCCTGCCGTCTGGCGTGGCGACGGGAGGTCCCAGGCCGCTGTCTACGTCCATGGGGTGTACAGACACCTCTATACTATACTCTTGCAGTGCGGGCGTAGGCAAACCTGCGAAGCTGTAGTAGTCTGCCTCCTGCTGTCCGGGCTCCCACGCGCTGGTGGGCTGCACTTCGGCACCAAGAAGATGCTTGTTCAGCGTGGCCGCTGGTTCGCCGTGCTGGTCGACCAAGGCTAGCTCCACCCCATAGTTAGCGCTAGGGGTGGTCTCCACTTGCCATCTCAGGGCCACCCAGACCTGCCCCGGGTCCGCGGTGCCCAGACCGTACCGGCTTCCTGTCAGCCTCAGCTCTTGGCCGAAGTCCACCTCCACGGGTTCCAGGTCGGTTGGGAAGGAAAAAACCACGTCCTCTGGCAGCCGGTAGGTTAATACTTCGACGTTCTCGAAGTACCTGGTCTCCAGCCTTTGGCCGTACCTGTCCAGAAGGAAGGGTATCAACTGCCTGGAGTCGGCGTATAGCTCGTGCCACGGCTGCGCCAGTGGGTCTTCGCTCCTGGCGAGTACCAGCACCCGCTGTGCGCCACGACAACTGTCGGTCAGTTCGTCCGCCAGCACCGCGCTATCGACGTGCACGTACCGGTAGGGGGCCTGACCCTGGTACAGGAAGTCGATGACGTAATACGGCATCCTCTGCTCGCCGTGAGGGCCGAGGGGGACGATCCACACCGAGCCTGGCTCATCGAGTTCGTTCATCAGCGATGCTATCTCGACGAAGCGCGGATCGAAGGCCTTGACCAATTCGAGTTCCTCCACCTGCGGGGCGAAGTAGTCGCGGAAAGTGAGTATGGCGCTGGAGACGAGGCAGAGCGCCAGGAGGACCGACAGGGCGCCCCTCACCGTGAGCGATGCAGTGCTGCTCTTCAGCCGTTTCCAGGCGCTCTCCACGCCCAGGGCGGGGAAGACGTAGGCTACCGGCAAAGCGCCGATGGCCCGCAGAGAGTGGGGCAGCTCTGGATAAGTCAGAACGGCGGGCAGGAGCATGATCAGAAACCAGATCAAGCAGAAGAAGTAGGGCATCTTCCTCCAGCCCCGCAAGCTCTGAAGGAACCCCACGATGAGGAAAGCCAGGGTCAAGAGATCGAAGGCGGGTCGGCCCGCGGGGTTGTGTCTGGTGTTGGGATCTCCCAGGAAGCCAAACATGCCCAACTGGCGTACCACGTTCTCGGTGAGGGTGGTGACCAGCGGTGCGCCTTCTGCGGCGCTGAACACGGAGACTCCTGACCTGGCGAAGAAGCTGCCAGGGTCTGCGAGGAAGTGCACGCCCAGGGGGGCGAAGGTTAGCGCGAAAGCAAGCGCGAATAGTACGAAAAGCGTGAAGGCGCTCGTGAGGGAGTTGCCATTCGCCCCCGCGCCAGGTCGCGACCTGAAGCCTGCCCAGAGAACCTGAGCGACAAAGGGAAGCAGCGCCAGAACCAGTAACCGACCCGGGGTGTACGTGTACATGGTGAGGCCGAAGCAGAGGCCGGCGACCGCAAACCACACCATGGTCGTGAGCGGCCGTACTGAGTCACACTGGAACTCGTGCCAGCCGCGCCAGAACAGGTAGAAGGATAGGGAAGCGAAGAGCGGCAAGAGGACGCCTCGAAACCCCAGGCGGCTGAAGTTGAGGTGCCAGTAGGAAGTGGCCAGCCAGAAGCTGGTCACGAAGGCGAGGACGCGGGCGCTGCGGTCGGTCCTTCGAAAGACCTCCCTGACCAGCAGGTAGGTCACGGGGATGGTGATGGTCCCGGCCACCGCAGCGACAACGCGGACGGCAAAGGGGTTTCTGCCCCAGAGAGCCACCGACGCGGCGACCAGATAGATGAACATCGGCTCCCTTGTGCCGTAGAAGATGGCCAGCTTACCGTCGAGGACACGGAGCGCCTCCAGACCGTTGGCCGCCTCATCGCGCCAGAGGCCGATGGGCCACTCTTGCAGGCGGTACAGGCGAAAGAAGGCAGCGACCAGTGTCAGAGTCAAGATGACCACGAGGTCCAAACGCCCGACTTTCTTCATCCACTGCGGGCTCATGAGCGGTCTGAACCTAGGGGAGCGCGCCGGCGTGGCCGAAAGCTGGGGCGCGGCTCGGGACGGGCGACGGATGACATGGCGTGGAATCCTCTATCTATTGCGGCCCGGCTTGGGGAGACCAGGCTAGGGGGTGATCTCGACGGCGGTCAGTGGAACGCTGACACCCTGGGGATTCCCCTTCTCGTCGAGGACTTCGAGGTTCTGCATCGTCTCCAGAAGATAGGCCCCGGCGTCCAGTCGATAGGTACCGGGCGGTTCGTCCTGGGGAATGGCTATCTCATGCCGGTCCCAGACGATCTCACCGGGCTCCCACCGCGTGGTGGGCGAGAAGTTGTACACCGGCCACCGGTCGCTTTGCGAGATCACCCTGGTCACCTTCTCGTCCGTGAGGTGGACGAAGACCTTGTAGTTCTGACCCATGTCCTGCAAAGCGAGCCAGTACAGGGTGACGTTGATCGTGTCCCCAGGTCGGTATGAAGGACGGTCCGTGTAGTAGCCCAGCAGTTTGAGTTGATGCCCCAGGTTGGCCTGCGCCGTCGCGGGGCGCTGGACAGAAGGGGAGGAATGAACGTGCCACGCTGTGGCCAGCCCGAGCAGGATGCAGATAGCGAGTGCAGTGGCCAGCGTCCTCCACCGCTTGGCCACGACGAGGAGGACGAGCACCGCCAGCAAGCTCGCCAGCGAGATGAAAGTCGCCGCGAGCTCTGTGGGTGTATTCTCGAACCGTACGACGATGTGATACTCGCCCGAGGGCACGTCCACCGCCAGTAGGCCCATCCCACCCAGCGGGTAGGAGGCTTGTTGGTGGCCATTCACGTAGACGGCCCAGTTTGGCACGTAGAAGCTGTGGAACGACAGGGTCCTTGGCTGGGGGGTGCTGGTCGTCAGTTCCATGAACAGAGGTCCATGCTGGAGGACAGAGATGCTGGGGATCTCTTCTGGCCTCAGCTCCTGGATCTTGGCTGCAGGCTTGTCCGCAGGGAGGAAGAGCTCGCTTGGTGGCACCTCCACCCAGGTAGGCAGGTACTCCATCAGCCAGGCGCTGGGATACAGCCTGGCCCACAGGCCGGTCAGATAATCGTACTCGGCCATGGTGGCGAAGTTCACCGTGCCCTCAGTCAAAGGCTCCTCGTGTTCCGGGAGATACTGGGGCTCGATGGGGAGCCCGGGCAGGGAGGTGATCATCAGGGCCACCACGATCAAGGGTATGATAGCCACGCCCCACCTCCAGCGCCCTCTGGCGGTCCGCGATGTTCTGCTCTGCTCTGACGAGCCGTCCAGCAGGAGCAGGGGCAGAGAGCCGATGGCGAAGGCGCTGGTGAAGCTGGTCAGGGTCAAGAATCGGTAGGGGTACTGGAGATAGGACAGCAAGGGCACGTGATCCCAGAGCGGCCGGGAGTAGGTGAAGAGCATGAACACCGAGACGAAGGCGGCGCAGAGAAAGAAGATCACGTGGCGCCGCGCCTGGGTCCAGGAGGAGTGCCGTAGCCGAAGGGGCACGACCAGGGAGAGACACACCAGCCCAAACTGGAGCCAGCTCAGGGGGTGCTGTAGTTCCACACCCTGGTGGGGGAAGTAACGGTACACGGCGTAGGGCGAGAAGAAGTCGGTGATGGTGACCAGGCCCGAGGCGTAGTCGGTGGCCTCAGGGCCCACCAGGCCCAGGCGCGCCCACCTGGACTCCACGAATCCTGGCAGCCAGTAGAGGGCACCCAGTCCGAAGGCCAGCAGCAGCGCCAGCGCGGCGTAGATCAGTGCCTGGCGATCGCGCTTTCTGGACCAGACGAAGCCGATGTAGGCCACCAGCAAGGGGGCGAAGATGAGGGTCATCAGGTTGTGAGTGACGAGAAGCCCTCCCAGGGACAGGGCGCTCCAGGCGACGTACTGCAGCCTTTTCTCCTTGATCAGCTTATAGAAGCACCACAGGATGAGGGGTAGGAAGGAGAACGCCAGGAACTCGGCCAGCGCCCCGCGTACGTAGGCGTCGGCCAGGTGATAGGGTAGGTAGACATAAACTGCACCGGCCAGGATGGCAGGGACCCGCCCCAGGTGCTCTTTGGCGAAGAGGTACATGGTCACGCCGGAGGTCAGAAAGCCGAGGGCGTAGGTGAGCTTGAGGGAGTCAATGTAGCCGGCCCCCAGGAGCTTGAAGACCTCGGCGAGGTAGTAGCTCAGCGGGCCGTAATAGTTGAGGATGGCGAATCCGTAGCCGAAGCCCATGTCGGGCAGCCAGCGCGGATAGAGAGCGCCGCCTCGGATGCACCAGTCCAGATCCAGCAGGCGATACAGGTGGTGGAGCCCGTCGTGAGAACTCAAGTAGGCTGGTCCTACCAGGGGCCAGAGAACGGGCAACGAAAGGCCCAACACAACGAGATAGCCCCAGTCAAACCCGGGGGCTCGCAAGAGTCTCTTCATGGTCGTCGGACGTACCCACGTCTCAGGGGGACCTGGCCGGTCCCCTCGTGTCTCGGGCGAGATAATGCAATTGTACCATGCCTCCCCGATGCTCACAAAGCATGGGGGTGCGAGGCGCACGGTCATGGCGCCAGAGTTGCAGGGCGTCGAGAGGCTCGAGAGATGGAGGGGCGTCCCGTCGCGCGCAGCGCGAGTGGCCCATTTGGGTTCGACACGCTATAATCGTTGTGCTTCTTTCCGTGTAACGTGATGGGGCGGCCAGGCCACGTCCCTTTGGTGCCATTTCGTCTGTGTCGCTGGCGGAGGTCCCGAGATGTCTGATGCGAAGAGTCTGGATCCCAGAAGAGCTCTAGAGCAGATGTTTGGAACGCCCAAGTACGTGTTGGGCATGGTCCACCTGCTGCCGCTGCCCGGATCGCCAAGGTGGGCAGGGGCAATGCCGGAGGTGCTGGACAGGGCCGTCGCCGACGCCCAGGCTCTGGAGGCTGGCGGGGTCGACGGGTTGATCGTGGAGAACTACGGCGACATCCCCTTCGCCAAGGGCCGGGTGGAGGCGCACACGGTCTCGGCGATGACGCTGGCCGTGGCCGCCGTGGGGAACGCCGTGGGGATCCCGGTGGGGGTCAACGTGTTGAGGAATGACGGCAGGTCAGCCCTGGCCATAGCCGCTGTCGCTGGGGCCGGCTTCATGCGGGTGAACGTCCACACCGGCGTGATGGTCACCGACCAGGGCATTGTCGAAGGCGATGCCTACGAGACCGTGAGATGTCGGAGACAGTTGGGCGTAGACATCAAGATCCTGGCCGACGTGTTCGTCAAACACGCCACGCCCCTGGGAATGCAGAGTATCGAGCAGGCGGCCAGAGACACTGCCTATCGCGGGCTGGCCGACGCCCTCATCGTCACCGGTTCCGGAACCGGCGAGCCCACGGAGATGGGGGACGTGTTGAGGGTGAGGGAGGCGGTGCCGGACGTCCCACTGCTGGTGGCCAGCGGCGTAGACAAGGGAAACGTGGCGCCGCTTCTCTCCGTTGCGGACGGAGTTATCGTGGGAACGAGCCTCAAGCAGGGTGGAGTCACCACGAACCCTGTCGACGAGAAAAGGGTCGCTGGACTGATGGCCGTGGTCGGGGAGTTGCGATAGCTCCTCTGTCGTCTAGAACGAAAGGCTATGGGAGAGTCCTGGGCGCCCTTCGGGCAGGGCACCGACCGAGCACCGCCAACACGACCTCTCCACTGGACAAGCCAGGGGACGATCACCTATGCCTGACGTAGTGACCTTCGGCGACATCAACGTAGACCTTCTGGCGCGCGTGCCGTTCTATCCACCCCAGGGAGGCGATAGCCTGGCCGAAGGGGTGAATGTGCGGGCGGGAGGCTCCGCTGCGAATTCCGCCGTGGTGCTGAGCAAGTTCGGGTTGAAAGTGAGCGTGATCGCCCGGGTTGGCGAAGATATCCTGGCGGAGTATGCGCTCTCCGACCTGCGAGGGGCGGGGGTAGACCTCTCCCTGGTGCAAGAAGACGTAGAGGCCAAGACCGGGCTGATCTTCGCCGCCGTGACCCCCGACGGCGAGCGTACCTTCTTCAGTTGCCGCGGAGCGAACGCCAGAGCCGTGCTTCAACCGGGCGATGAAAGACGCATAGAGGACACCAGGCTCTTGCACGTCTCAGGCTACGCCCTGGTGGAGAGCCCGCAGAGGGAGGCAGCCCTCCGAGGCATAGAGATCGCAGACCGGGCCGGAGTGGCGGTGTCGCTGGATCTCGGTACGGAGGTGACGACGACGGCACGGGAGGGCGTGGTTGGGGTACTATCCATGGTTTCCATGGTCCTCCTCAACCGGGCTGTTGCCGGGTGGCTCACCGGCGAGGACGGTCCCGCAGAGTCGGTCGACGCCCTGCTGGGTTGGGGTCCCGAGATGGTGGCTCTCAAGCTGCGGGATCAAGGATCTCTGATCGGCTCGCGCGAGGGGATCTTTGCCGTGCCTGCTTTCCAGGTGGACCCGGTGGACGACACGGGGGCTGGCGATAGCTTCGACGCAGGGCTGATCCTGGGGCAGATAGAGGGGCTGAGCCTGAGGGAGTCTGCCCTCCTGGCCAATGCCCTGGGCGCCCTGGCCACGACGGTGAGCGGCGCCGGGGGCGCCTTACCTGGCCCCCAGGAAGCCCTGTCCTTTCTCGAGAATCGGACCTATCGCAGCGAGCGGGAGGATTGGTGCGCAGAGCTGCAAACCGTGAGCGATTACCTGGGGAGGATAGCGTGAGCGGGTCTGGGCGCGATGGACGCCCAATCCGTAGTCTGGGCCGCGCGAGGCGGCGACGTCCGCAGCCACGAGGCTCGAACAGCTTCCTCCGACTTGGGGGTATGACCACTCCGGCATATGCACCCCCATGGGCGAACTCGCTCACATCGTTTTCAGGGCCTAGCCGGGCTTGCTGATCTTCCACCACGGGCTCTTCTGGGCTCCGACTGAGGAAGAGCTCCTGTCGCAGGTCAGGACTGGGTACGACAAAGAGATCGTGTTGGGCACCGAAGGGAAGGTGTACTGAACCCACCAAGCCCACCTTGATCGCCGATCCCGACCCTCCGCACCAACCATTGCAGATCGTCTTTTGACGTGCGAGGAGACAAGGGTGGTGGAAAGAGCCTTGCCGGGTCTGTTTGCCGCCACTTAAGAAATTTCACTATTGACAAACAGCAACAATGGTAGTAAGATGGAAGGTAGTCATGGAGACCAGGATAGGGATCATCGGGCAGAGGATAAAGGAGCTCCGGCTGGAGAGAGGGCTTACCTTGGAGGAAGCAGCGGAGAGGACTGGTTGCAGCGCGGGGTTCCTTTCGCAGCTAGAGAGGAACAGGGCTGCCCCCTCGATCTCCATGCTCTATTCCATCGCCCGAGCCCTGGGCGTTTCCATCACCCATTTCTTTCCCGCAGTCGTCAACCCCACCAAGGTAGTGCGAGCCGAGGAGCGCGAGCCCTTCCGCTTCGAAGGCTCTCCCATCATCTACACCCTCCTCTCGACCCAGTTCGCCGACAGGGTCATGGAGTCTCTGCTGGTGACCATCGAGCCCAGCGATGGCTCTTTACCTGCCGATGAGTACCGTGCCCACCCTGGGGAGGAGTTCGGCTACGTCCTGGAGGGGACGCTCCGGCTCTGGATCGAAGACGAGCGTTACGATCTGCTTCCAGGGGACAGCATACATTTTATGGCTACGGTCAAGCACCGCTGGGAGAACCCCGGGACGAAGGCGGTGACCGCTCTTTGGGTGCTCACACCTCCCGTTTTCTAGTCACCTGGTCTGAGGTGACCATCTGGTGGCTTCGATCGCATACTCGCAGAGGAGTCAAGAGAAAGTGGACCTGAGGCTACTGGCTAGATCGCGCACGACGGGAGAGACGGACGGAGAGACAGAGAGCCTGGGCAGGAGACTGAGAGGTCTCCGCACAGAACACGGTATTACCCTCGCCCAGCTAGGCAGCATGGTGGGCCTGTCGGCCAGTTACCTATCTCAAATCGAGAGAAACAAAGCCAAGCCCTCTCTGGCTACCCTCTCCTCCGTCGCGGAGACCTTCGGGGTTGAGCTAAGGTCGTTCTTCGATCACGCGACCCCGGTGTGGAAGGTGGTGAGGAAAGGCCGAGGGGAAGGGTTCGGCTATGACAGTACGAAAGTCTCCTTCGAGCTCCTTTCGTCGGCAGGAATCAGGGGCAAGTTCAAGCCGTACAAGGTGACCTGCTGGCCTGGCATGGACGTCGGCGCAGAGGCCCATCGCGGTGAAGAGTTCGTCTTCATCCTGGATGGCCAGATCGAGATAAACGTAGGGGAGGAGATCCACAATCTGAAGGAGGGCGACAGCATCCACTACCAGGGCA
Source organism: Anaerolineae bacterium (assembly GCA_034411995.1). GTDB lineage: Bacteria > Chloroflexota > Anaerolineae > UBA7937 > B3-Chlor > JAUVXJ01. Next base: position 109,538 of record DAOUME010000007.1, read on the forward strand.
ATCAGCCACATGCGTGGCGCAACGAATCGGAGAAGGAATGCACCCTAATTTGGGCGCTGTCTCCCCCGTTCGTGCCCTCCAGTGGCGGAGAGGGAGGTTGAAGCAAATGGTTCTGGCGATAGGGACGGAGACCAGCGGAGATTACCGCGTGCTGGAGCTGGCCAGGGCGGCCCGGAAGCTGGTGGAGGAGGCCATGCCCGTGCAGCCCGGCGAGCAGGTGGTGATCACGGCGGATACCTCCAGCGACGAGCGGGTGGTGTGGGCCACGGCTCAAGCCGCCTATGCGGTGGGCGCAACGCCGACTATCATCTGGTACGAGACGCTGCCCAACCCTTGCCAGGATCCACCTCTGCCGGTGGCGCGAGCTTTGACCGCGGCTGACGTGTGGCTGGAGTTCGCCGTGACCTACACTCTGTACAGCAACGCCCATCGGGAGGCCATCGCCTCCGGCTGCCGGTACTTCTGCCTGCCGGGCATGGATGTGGACATGATGGTGCGGACCATTGGCCAGGTGAACTATCCTCTTTTGGAGGAGATGGCGCGAGCCCTGTACGAAATCTCGCACCAGGCCGAGGAGATGCACATCACCAGCCCCGCGGGCACCGACCTCGTGGTGCAGCCCGATCCTCAAGCACCGCCCACTTTCACGCAGATGGGTGCGAGCGAGGGCGGGGGCTACTCTCAGATGCTGGCCGGGCAATCATGGTTTGAGGAGTTGGCCGACACCTTCCATGGGGTTCTGGTCTTCGATGGGGCGCTCTGGCCCCCCGCGGAATTGGGCTTGTTGGCCAATCCGGTCAAGATCACCATAGACAAGGGTCACGTCGAGAGGATCGAGGGAGGAGCGGAGGCGAGGACCTTCCAGCGATGGCTGGACAGTTTGGGTAACCCGTTGATGTATCTGGTGGATCATGCCTGCTACGGGTTCAACCCTGGAGTGACGCGGTTGACAGGGCGTATCCTGGAGGATGAGAGGCTTTTTGGCTGTATGCAATTCGGCATTGGCCGCACCCGGATGGGGGCGCCCAGCCACACCGACGGCATCGTGACCAACCCGTCCGTCTGGGCAGACGAGGTGCAGCTAGAGGACGAGGGGACGTACGTGCATCCCCGGCTGGCTGAGTTGTGCAGGAGGATGGGAATTTCCGGGTATTGAGGGAAAGGGGGTGATAGCAGCAAGGTTTCCTTGGGCCGCCTACTCTGTGAGTCGTGAGCAAGAGGAGGAAAGATGCTTACCAAACGCTGCTTGTGGACTACCTTGAGTCTCCTGGTGGTCTTGGCTATGGTGCTGCCCAGTTGTGGAGCTCCCCCGGCCACTCCGCCGCCCGCTGGAGAAACTCCGGCGCCGCCACCTGAAGCCACGGCCACACCACCGCCACCCGAGGCCACCACACCTCCACCGACGCCTGAGAAGAGGATTCTCAGAGCTACCTTCGCCTGGCCCACTTACATCGACCCTGCGGTGGGGTCCGACTTCTCCAGCACCTCGTCTCTCGTCAACCTGTATGACACCCTCGTCTTTCCCAACACCGAGGGTGGGGTCGACCCCTGGGTGGCGGAGAGCTGGGATGTCTCGGACGATGGCCTCACCTGGACCTTCCATCTGAAGAAAGGGGTCATGTTCCATAACGGGAGCGAACTGACCGCCAGCGATGTGGCCTTCAGCATGAACCGCCTGCTGGAGATCGGCGAGGGGCTGGCCTACGTGTTCCTGGGCGTCGTGGACAGCGCCGAGGCGGTGGACGACTATACGGTGGAGTTCACCCTGACCGAGCCGACCGGCCTCTTCCTCATCAGCCTGATCCGGCTGTACATCGTCGACCAGGAAGAGGTGATGGCCAACATCGTCACCCCCGGACCTTATGGGGATAATGGCGACTACGGCAAAGAGTACCTGCTGACCCATGACGCGGGCTCGGGCCCGTACACGGTCGTGGAGTTTCCCCTGGAGGAGTATCTCCTGATGGAGAAGTATGAGGATTGGTGGGGAGAGTTCGGCGAGGACGCACCTGACGAGGTGAGGTTCATAGCCACAACCGAGGCAGCCACCGTCCGCACCATGATGTCACGGCAGGAACTGGAGATCACTGACCAGTGGCAGACCGTGGAGGCGCTGCAGGCGCTCGACGAGATCGAGGGGGTGGACATCGTCGCCTTCCCTCAACTTACCGAATTCTACTACATGGTCCACAACCGGAAACCGCCCACGGACGACATCCACTTCCGGAAGGCTATGGCCTACGCTTTTGACTACGATGCCGCCGTGGGTCTGGAGTGGCCGGGCACCCAGCAGTCGGTGGGGCCGGTTCCCTCCCTGTGTGCCGGTCACAAGGCCGACGTCTTCGTCTATCACCGGGACCTGGACAAGGCCCGCGAGGAGCTGGCCCTGTCCAAGTATGCCGATCAGCTCGATCAGTACCCGGTGGAAGTCCACTGGTGCACGGAGGTGCCAGCCGAGGAGAAATTCGCGCTCCTCTTCCAGGCCAACATGGCTGAGATTGGCATCAACGTCAACATCGTCTCCACGCCCTGGATGTCCATGGTGGAGGAGGGAGGAGCGGAGGATACCAGCCCCCACATCCAGACCACCTACGTCTCGGCTGATTTCCCGGATGCAGGCTCGATCCTGAAGCTGAGGTACCACTCCGATGCCGCACCAACCTGGTCGCAGAATGAGTGGCTGTTGGACACCACGTTGGATGAGATGATAGATGATGCCCTGTCCACCGTGGATGAGGCGGAGAGGTACGCGAAGTATGCAGCGTTGCAGGACTATATCGTCGACCTCTGCCCGTCCCTGTTCCTGTACGACCAAGTTGAGAAGCACGCCGTCCAGTCCTATGTGGATTGGCCTCCCGCCCGGGGAGAGGTCATCCCGGTCATGGGATATGTCATGTTCGCACCCGCGATTGGGGTGACGGGCCCTTAGAGTCGTAAACGCGTCAAGCTGAAGTCGAGAGCCCCTGAGGGGCCTCTGCAGCACCTCAGGGGCTTCGGCTGGGTTTATTGTCGAGGATTCACATGACATTCCTAAGCTTCCTCATTCGTCGTGCCATCCATTCCGTCTTCGTGATACTGGGTCTCTCCATACTGATCTTCGTTATTTCCAGGATCATGCCTGGCGACCCGGCACGAATGGCCGTGGGTGCTAGAGCTCCAGAGTGGGTGGTCGACAACCTGCGACAGCAGATGCACCTGACTGAACCTCTCTATGTCCAGTACTTCTACTGGCTCCGCGATGCCCTGCGGGGCGATTTTGGGATCTCCTTGGTGACGCGACGTCCTGTGGCCGCCGACATCAAGGAGTTCTTCCCGGCCACGCTGGAACTGGCCCTCTTCGCGGGGATCATCAATGGCGCAGGAGGCATCATGCTGGGGGCCATCTCCGCCTGGCAGAAGGACAGGTTGGTGGACAACGTAGTCCGGGTCATCTCCTACCTGGGAGTGGTGACGCCCTCCTTCATCTTCGCCATCCTCTTCCTACTGGTGTTCGGCATGTCTTTGGAGTGGATGCCAACCATGGGCAGACTCAGCCCGGAGATAGTCAAACCGACTACGGTTACCGGCCTGCTGACGATCGATTCCCTGCTGGGTCGCAATCTGGCTGCCTTCTTTGACGCTGTCTGGCATCTCATTCTGCCCGGAGTGGCTTTGGCCCTGGGAGGGATGTCACAAGAAGCGCGTATCACCCGCTCGACCATGTCCGACAACCTGACCAAGGACTACATCGCCGCCGAGCGTTCGCTGGGCATCCCGGAGAGCGTGATCATGCGTAGCTTCTTGCTCAAGCCTTCCCTCATCCCCACGGTTTCCATCTTGGGCCTCGACTTTGCGGCCACGCTGGGCAACGCCTTCTTGGTGGAGTTGATCTTCAACTGGCCCGGGATATCTCGCTACGGTATCAACGCCATGCTTCGTAAGGACCTGAACGCCATATCTGCCGTCATCCTCATCCTGGGGGTGGTCTTCATCCTGACGAACATCGCGGTCGATGTCGTTGTGGCCAGGTTGGACCCCAGGATCCAACTGGGCGCAGGAAGGAGCGAATAGCAGGATGGTGTCAGTGGGATCCCAGGTTTTGACCAGGAGGAGGGAGAACGTCCATCGTAGTTGGTACAAGTTCTCCCGCAACAGACTGTCCATCGTGGGGCTGTCCACGGTGTTGCTCGTGACCTTCCTCGCCATCTTTGCTCCCGTGGTGGCCCCTTACCCAGAGCATGCGGGCGCTTTCGTGGATTTTGCCAATGCCAGCCGCTCTCCCTGCTTGACCTATCCCTTCGGGACCGATGTGGTGGGCCGCGATATCATGAGTAGGATCTTTTTCGGATTCCGCTTTTCGTTGACCATGGGTGCAGTCGTTCTAGCGCTAGTTGTGCCTCCCGGGGTGATACTGGGGCTAGTAGCGGGGTACTATCAAGGAACATGGCTGGACACGGTGATCATGCGCACGACCGATATCTTCCTGGCGGTGCCCCCGTTGGTTCTGGCCCTGGCCATCTGCTCCGTGCTCACTCCGAACCTGTTCAATGCTATGCTGGCTGTCTCTCTCATGTGGTGGCCGTGGTACTGCCGCCTGGTCTACGGGTTGGCTTCCACTCTTCGGCACGAGTTCTTCATAGCCTCCGCTGAGACCATAGGGGCCAGCAAGTTCCATATCCTTTTTCGGGAAATACTCCCCAACTGCATCTCTCCTATCTTCACCAAGATGAGCCTGGACATGGGGTGGGTTATCCTCATCGGCTCCGCTCTTAGTTTTGTAGGGCTCGGTGTGCAACCACCGCGGCCTGGTCTGGGAACGATGGTAGCCGACGGCTCCAAATACCTGCCGGACCAGTGGTGGATTGCGGTCTTCCCGGCGCTAGCCATCGTGCTCGTCGTTCTGGGCTTCAACCTCCTGGGCGACGGCCTGCGGGACATGTTGGCGGCTGAGGAGGTTTGAGATGGCGAGGGAGCTTCTGCTGGATATCAAAGACCTCTATGTTCAGTTCGATGTCTTTGGAGGCAGTCTTAAGGTTCTCGACGGGGTGAATTTCGCCGTTTATACTGGTGAGAAGGTTGGCTTGGTCGGCGAGACCGGATGCGGTAAGACCACTACCATGAAGGCTGTCCTTCGCGTCTTGCCCATGCCACCAGCACGCGTCCCTGGAGGCGAGATCTACTTCAAGGGACAGGATATCCTGAAGATGAGTAGGCGCGAGTTGAGCCGGGTGCGGGGAGGGGGGATCTCTATGGTGTTCCAAGATCCCACAGCGGCTCTGAACCCGGTTTTCACCATCGGTCAGCAATTGAGGTCTGCAGTCAAGTACTCATCAGCAGGCGACACCAGCCTGTCCAGGGGAGATGTTCAACAGCGGGCCACGGCGGCCCTGAAGGAAGTTGCCCTGCCCGATGCGGAGCGTCTCCTGAAGAACTACCCATTCCAGCTCAGCGGCGGTATGCGGCAGCGGGTGTGCATCGCCATGGCCCTGGCTGGGAGCCGAGAACTGATCATCGCCGACGAGCCGGGCACGTCTCTTGATGTCAGCATCCAGGACCAGATACTACGTCTGCTCAGGAAGCTGGTGGAGGAGAGGAATACCTCCATCATCCTCATTACCCACACGCTGGGGGTGGTACGGGAGCTTGCCGACCGGGTCTACGTCATGTATGCCGGGAATATGGTGGAGGTGGGCCCCACAGAGGAACTCTTCTCCCAGCCCTGTCACCCCTACACTCTGGGACTGATGGCCGCAGTACCCAAGTTGACGGGTGGCGGCATTGCTGATGGTATTGCAGGGAGGATCGCCGACTACCTGGACCCGCCGCCTGGCTGTCGTTTTCATCCGCGCTGTGATCGGGCTATGGAGATCTGCAGGGAGGAGAAACCGCGTTTCTATCGAGTCAGTGAGGACCACGAAGTAGCCTGCTTTCTTTACTCGGACGAAGCACAAGGGACGATGAGACCATGACCGCCGATCTCCTGACTATCACCGAACTCAAGAAGTATTTCATCATCGGACAGACGGGTGTCCTGCGACGAAAACCGATCACCGTGAAGGCCGTGGACGGCATCTCCTTCGCGGTGCGGGAGGGGGAGACCTTCGGCCTGGTGGGGGAGTCGGGTTCGGGCAAGAGCACTGTGGCCTATACTGTAGTGGGGATGTATCAACCGACGGCAGGGGATATCGCCTTCAGGGGACAGAGTCTGTATGGGAGGGGAAGGAGGCGGAGAGCGGACCTCAGAAAGGAGATTCAGATCGTCTTCCAGGATCCGGGCTCGTCGCTCAATCCCAGGAGGACCATCAAGGACATCGTAGGTTTTCCGCTGCGTCTATACGGATCGAATGGGGATCTCCAGACCAGGATCCTGGAGCTCCTGCAGATGGTCGAACTCCCTGCGGACTACATGCAGAAATACCCTCAGATGTTGGGAGGCGGCGAGAAGCAGATGGTGGCCATCGCCAGGGCACTGGCCACCAATCCCTCGTTCGTCATTCTCGATGAGCCGACCTCGGCGTTGGACGTCTCCATCCAGGCCAAGATCATCAACCTCCTGCTCCGGCTCCAGAAGGAGTTTCAGCTCTCCTATCTGTTCATCACTCACGACCTCAGTCTGATGAGGAACGTCGCTTCCCGAGTGGCCATCATGTACCTGGGGAAGATCTGTGAGATCGCTGACGCGACCGAGTTCTTCCGCAATCCCTATCATCCCTACACGCAGATGCTCCTTTCCTCCATCCCCGTGGTCTCGGAGGAGGAGGAAGAACTGAAGCCCAAAAAGATCAGCTCGCGGGGGGAGATTCCTAGCCCGGTCAATGTGCCCACCGGGTGCAGTTTCCACCCCCGTTGTCCTCAGAGCAAAGATAGCTGCTCCAGGGATGATCCGGTCATGGTCGAGTTCGAGCCAGGGCACCTGGTCCGCTGCCATATGTTCGGCTAGCGCGTTGGGTGTGGCCACCGCGGCTGCGGTGTCCAGGCAGTCACTGAGTGGACAGTCATGAAGCAGAGGATTCTGTACATCGATCCTGTGGGACAGGGCGTAGTGGAGGAGGGCCTTGAGTTCCTCACTGCTCACAAGCGGGAGGATACCGAGCTGAAGATGCTCGCCCTGCCCAGAGGCCCGGAGCATCTGGAGTACCGCTACTATGAGGCCCTGGTCCTGGTGGACATCCTGCATCTTGTTCGGGAAGCAGAGAGGCGGGATTTCGACGCCGCCATCATCGGCTGTTTCTACGATGTGGGGTTGCAGGCGGCGAGAGAGATCTCGGAGCGTATGCCGGTGGTGGGCCCTTGCGAAGCATCTACGCGCATCGCTGCCACTCTGGGGGACAAGTTCTCCATCATCGTGGGTCGCAGAAAGTGGATCCCGGAGATGATGGAGAACGTGATCAGCTATGGGCTGAAGGACAGGCTGGCTTCGTTCAAGTCCGTGGATCTGGGGGTGCTGGAGTTTCACCAAGACGATAAGGAAACGGCCTGTCGATTCCGGAAGGCTGCGCACGAGGCCGTGGAACGTGATGGGGCTGAGGTGATCATCCTGGGCTGCACGGCCACCTACGGTTTCTATCGTGAGTTACAGCAAGAACTGGGAGTGCCAGTCCTGGATGCCATGATCGCGGCCCTCAAGACCGCTGAGTTCGCGGCCGAGCTGAAGAGCCGGTTGGGCTGGAGCCACAGCAAGATAGGGGCCTACGAGTCACCTCCGCCAGAGGAGTTCAGCCCGTGGCGACTCGAGGAGCAATACGACTTTGGCGACATGGGATCGTGGTTGCGGAGGGAGTAGGGCTCATGGACAGAGTATCATAAGGAGCTGGGCAGGGCTGCGTCCGCAAGTCGTCCATAGGTATCGCAGTGGAGGGGATCAGTATGCTGAGAGTAGCTACGGATATTGGAGGAACATTCACGGACCTGGTGTTCGTCACCCCTGAGGGTGAGGTCGTCGCAGGGAAGAGCCACACGACCCCCGCGCAGTATGAACAGGGCGTGATGGACGTGATCACGGCTGCGGGCATCAGCCCGAGTGAGTTCGCGTCCTTCGTGCACGGGACGACGATCGTGATCAATGCCATCACTGAAAGAAAGGGTGCCAGGGTGGGCTTGCTCACCTCTGAGGGGTTCCGCGACATCATCGAGATCGGCCGCGGCACACGCCCCGATTTCTTCAACCTGGAATACCGCAAGCCAGAGCCCTTCGTGCCCCGCTACCTGCGCCGGGAACTGAAGGGGCGCATCAACTACAAAGGGTTGGAGACCACCCCGCTGGACCTTTCGCCTCTGCCGGCCATCCTCGACAGTCTGCGGTCCGAAGGTGTGGAGGCCATCGCCATCTCGTTCATCAACTCCTATGCCAACCCGGCCCATGAGGAGGCGGCGCTGGCCAGGGTGCTGGATCTCTGGCCGGAGGTATCCGTGGTGGCCTCTCACCAGATCACGCGGGAGTGGCGCGAATACGAGCGCACCAACAGCGTGGTCTTGTCCGCGTACGTGCAACCGGTGGCTCATCGCTACCTGGACCGCCTGACCAGTGTGCTCTACGATGCCGGCATGCGCTGCACGCCATACATCATGCAGTCGAACTGCGGAGTGGATACCGTGCAGAGCGCACGCCAGATCCCCATCACCATGGTGGAGTCGGGTCCCGCCAGTGGAATCTGGGGCGCTGCGGCGCTGGGTCGGCTGATCGAAGAGCCAGATGCCATCGCCATCGATATCGGCGGGACCACGGCCAAGTGCGGGTTGATCACGGGCGGCCAGGTGAAGCTCAACACCAACTACGTGATCGAGCGCCGCGCAACCTCGGCCGGCTATCCTGTGATGGTGCCAGTGGTCGACTTGGTGGAGATCGGCAACGGTGGAGGGTCCATCGCCTGGGTGGATGAGTTCCAGAGGCTCCACGTAGGTCCCCAGAGCGCCGGCGCCGTGCCCGGTCCGGTAGCATATGGCCTCGGCGGCACGGAAGCGACGACCACCGATGCTAATCTGGCGCTCGGTTGCATCAACCCGGACTATTTCTGCGGTGGCACGATCGAGGCGGACATGGAAGCAGTGGGTCGCGCCCTGGACAAGCTGGCCACGATCCTCAATACCACCCGCCAGGAGGCGGCGCGCGGCATCGTCCGCATCGCCAATAACAACATGGTCAACGCCGTCAAGCTGATCTCGGTCAACCGTGGTCATGACCCGAGGGACTTTGCGCTGCTCGCCTTTGGCGGCGGAGGAGGAATGCACGCCTGCGCCCTGGCCAAGGAGCTCAGCATCAAGAAGGTAGTGATCCCCAAGCAGTCCAGTGTGTTCTCCGCCTGGGGCATGCTGCTCAGCGACCTGCGTCGTGACTACCTCCAGACCCAGATCGTGGACCTGTCGGCCCCCGGCGCGGCAGAACGGCTCGACGGGTCTCTGCGCCAACTGGAGGACAAGGCGCTTCAGGAGTACTCCGTCGAGGACATCGACCCGGCGCGCGTGCATTTCCTGCGCTACGCCCGATGCCGCTACCAGAACCAGGAGCACTCCGTGGAGATCGTCTTGCCCGACGGCGAGATCAAGGCCGAGCAGCTCGAGGCCATCCGGCAGCGCTTCGACACGGACTACGAGCGTGAATACACCTATAGGCTGGAGGCCCCGGTGGAGCTGGTCGTCTTTCACCTGGTGGCCATTGCCGAGGTCGACAAGCTTCAGCCGCGGAGAATGCAGACGACGGGGCGGAAGCTCGAGGACGCGACCAAGGGGCAACGGGAAGTGGACTACGTGGAAGCTGGGGTACATCTGGCAGCCATCTACGACGGCGACGGCCTGGAGCCAGGCATGGAGTTCGTGGGGCCGGCCATCATCGAGGAGTCTGGTGCCACCACCGTGATTCCACCCGGCTTGCCCTGTTCTGTCGATGACTATGGCAACTATCAGATCCACACCGCCCGCTGAGGAGGGTTCCCTATGAACGGAGAGCGCGATCCGATTACCATTGAGATCATCCAGAACTCGCTGCAGGCGGCCGCTGACGAGATGTTCGGGGCCCTGCGTCGCACGGCGATGAGCGCGATCATCTACGAAGTGCTGGACATGGGCACGGGCATCATGGACAAATACGGCGAACTGGCCGGCTCCGGGGCCGGAATCCCGGCCTTCGTCGGTGTGCTGGACAAGGCCGTCAAGCGGGTGATAGAAAAGTACAACAAGCCCGGGGAGATCGAACCCGGCGACATCTTCATCACCAACGACCCGTACACCGGCGGCGTGACGCATCTCAATGACGTGGTTCTGGTCATGCCGGTTTTTGCGGACGAGGATCTGGTGGCCTGGACAGCAGATATCGCCCACTGGAACGATGTGGGCGGGATGGTGCCGGGCAGCATGTCCACCGACGCGAAGGAGATCTTCCAGGAGGGGATGATCCTGTCTGCGGTCAAGCTTATCTCCAGGGGAGAGCCCATCCGGTCTGTGTTCGACATCCTTACCTCCAACTGTCGCATGCCGGATTTCCTCACCGGGGATCTGTGGGCAGGAGTGGCTGCGGTGCGCGTCGGCGAACGGCGCGTGCTGGAGATAGTCAACAAGTACGGGAAGGACGTCTTCCTGAAGGCTGTCGAAGAGTACCTGGATTATGGCGAGCGGGTCACCCTGGCTGCGCTCAGACGCCTGCCCAAGGGCACGTACCACCTGGTCGAAAAGCAAGACCAGGGCCCGGACTACGTGGTCACCGTGGAGATCACAGAGGACGAATTCGTCGTCGATCTTCGTGACAATCCAGACCAGGATCCGGGTCCCTTCAACATGAGCAGGGACGAGGCGGTGGTGGCCTGCCAGATCGCCTTCAAGGGTATCGTCTCGCCCGAAAGGCTGAGTAACGGCGGCACCTTCCGTCCCCTCAAGGTCCTTACTCGCCACGGGAGTGTCTTTGACCCCATGTACCCGGCGGCCCAGGGCATCTACTATGAGATCACCATCAGACTCCACGACTTGATCTGGCGCTGCCTGGCTGAGAAGTTGCCGGATCTGCTGCCCGCGGGCAGCTTCTCCTCGGTCTGCGGCACGCTTTTTGGAGGCACCCATCCCGACACCGGACGAGCTTACGCCGTGATCGAGCCGGAGCTGGGCGGCTGGGGCGGGTCGCCGATCTCTGACGGCAACCCGGGCCAGTTCTCGGCACTGCATGGGGAGACCTACAATTGCCCGGCGGAGGTGGCCGAGGCCCGCTACGGGGTGACGGTCGACTACCTCAGCTTCCACGACGAGGACGGCGGCGCCGGATTCCATCGGGGCGGCAAGGGTGTGCGGATCGACTATCGTATCAAGTCCGACAACGCCTGGCTGACGGTGGCCTACACCCGCTGCAAGGTGCCTCCCTGGCCCCTCAAAGGCGGCCAGGAGGGTTCCCCCAACCATGTGCTGATCCGGCGAACCAACGGCAACACGGAGCGCTACTCGGTGGTGACCGGGCTGACCCTGCACACCGACGACGTGATCCAGGTGATGACCGGCACAGGAGCCGGCTGGGGTGATCCCATGAAGCGGCCCCTGGATCTGGTGAAGAAGGACTTGAAGAACGGCTACATCACGACGGAGCAGGCCAACACGTACTACGGTCTGGACAAGCGCAGCGCAGCCGGGTAGGGAGGAAAGTCGTAGAGAGGACTAGGCTGAGCTGGCGCCGCATATTCTCTATGTGGGCGGCGTCTATGCCCATGGGGGACAACCTGGATTCGCGGTGCAAGGCGCGGCCTTATCAGGACGGTACGAGCACATGCAGGGCGAGCATTACACGCTGGCCATGGAGGCTAGAGGCGATCACCTGTTTGTGCGCTCGCGTGGCCTGCGCACCCGCGCCACGGTGACAGCGATGACCATGGAGATCTTCGATGCCGCCCTGGCTAAGGCTCTCTCGAAGGTTTTGATTGACGTCAGGGAGCTAGAAGGGCGGCTCGGGATACTCGACAGCTACCTCGTTGTCACCGGCGTGTTTCAGACACTTCGGGGGAAGGGGATCCATAGGGCCGGCATAGTAGATGAGCCAGTATCTCCGCTTCGCTCGTGGTTTCTAGAGACAGTGGCAGTCAATCGCGGCTTCAACCTCGGGGTATTCACCGATCAACAAAAGGCTCTTGAATGGCTCAACTTGTGACGAACCCTCCTTCGTGCCTTGAGGAAGCGCAATGATGCCGCCGGACGCGCTCATGCAGTCGAGAGCCTTCGGCAAGGGCCAAGGAGTGAGGTACGAGGACCCTCGAGAAGGGAATACTGGCGACGGGGGACCGCGGCTGACCGCTTGTGACAGACGAGCCTGTGCGGAGCTTGGTCGAAGTCACCAACCTGGAGTGGCTTCGCAGCGGAGAGAGAAAGATGGCGATTGAGTATAACACGCTGGTGATGGCGGGTCCGCTTCGCTGGGTGGTGCTCACCCACTGCGACCGGGTGAGCACCTTCGCCTTCCTGGTCAAGGTGCACTACACGGCGGAAGGGCAGGGTAACGTGCTCTTCGTGCGCAGCGACATCTCAGGCGATGGCGTGGACGACGTTTTCGCTATATACAGCGACAACGAGGCTGTGGCGCAGCATCTTCGGGACGAGATCTTCAACTATACCGTGTTTGCCGGTCCCGCTGGAGAGGGTCAGCCAGCGCCGATCGTGATGGCCAGTTTCGAGAGTTCAGGTCACGTGCCCCTCGACACCGTGGACAGCATGCAGGCCTCGGATGGGACCACCTTCACCTTGGCTTTGGAGGGCTATGGGCCTCCGGTGGCCTACGTGAGGAGGGTGCGAGATAATCTGATGGAGGTGGGGGCCTACTCAAGGCCGTGCACATACACTCTTCAGATCAACGGCACGACGCCCGTAGGCGAGCCTCAGGCTGGTCCTCTGGAGGAGGCGCCACCCATCGCCGGGGATGTGCAAAACCTGTGGTATCTGGCCGGAGGCGGGGAGATGCCTGCCGGTTTGTCGTGATCAACCTGGGGCCTTTTCGGGAGAGTCGTCGCGGGCGCGCATGCGCGCCCGCTTTGTCTGCGCTACAATGGGGCGATCCAGAACAGTGACCGCCGACGAATACGACAAGGGAGGAGCTCATGGCTTGGCCGGAGAGGAGATTGATCGAAGAGGGTGTGCTCAGCATGCTGAGGGTGAACATGGGGCTGAAGGGGGGGGAGCGACTGCTGGTGGTCGCCGATCCGCCGGCCCTGGCTCACTGGGAAGAGAAAGAGGCCTCAACGCTCGAGACTCAGTTGGAGCGTTCCATGTTGGCCAAGATGGTGGCGGAGATAGCGGAGGGGGCCTTTCCCGACTGCGCGGTGGAGTTCTACGCCTACCCCTCGGTGGGGCAGCACGGGACGGAACCTGGAGAGACGGTGGCGGCGAAGATGCTCGAGGCCGACGTGCTCATCGCCATCGTCAACTACTCCCTCTCTCACACCAACGCCCGGGCAGGTGCCACCAGGGCGGGGACGCGCATCGCCAGCATGCCCGGTTTCGAGGCGCGCATGTTTCACCCTGGCGGGCCCATGTCCGTGAATTACGAGCAGGTGGCGGAGGATACGGAGAAGCTGGCCCAACTGGTTACGGCGGCGGAGAGGGCGACGGTGCGCTCCCCCAGTGGTACGGACATCACCTTCAGCCTGGCCGGGCGTAAGGGGGGAATGGATACGGGCCTGTGCTCCGAAAGGGCGGCCTGGAGCAACCTTCCAGCCGGAGAGACGTACGCTGCGCCGGTGGAGGGCACGGCAGAGGGAGTGATTGTGGTCCCGGCGGGCTGGTATCCCAACCTCAGCGAGGACATGCTGCTCCGTTTCGAGGGGGGATTGGTGGTACGGCTAGAGGGCGGAGGGAAGGTAGGAGATGAGTTCAGGGGGCTGCTCCAGTTGGGGAGTGAGGGGGAGGTGTACAGGCTGCGCCGCAACCTGGCGGAGCTGGGCATCGGCACCAACCCCCACGCGAAGCAGCCCGACAACGTGCTGGAGGCGGAGAAGATCAAGGGCACGGTGCACCTGGCCATCGGCGACAGCTCCCACATGGGCGGCACGGTGGTGGCTGACCTCCACGAGGACTTCGTGCTGCCCAAGCCCGACCTCCTGCTGGATGGCAGGCTGGTGATCGAGGGTGGGGAGTGGAAGGTTTGAGACAGCGCGACTCTGAGCTGAGGGATCTGCCCCGCGTGGCGCAGGCCCTCTTCCCGGCAGGAGCTCTCTTCTTGTGCCGGGACGATCTGGTGAGGAACGAGGACGTCTGAATGAAAATCCTGGTCTTGGGCAGTGGGCTGATGGGACCGGCGGCGGCCTTCAATGCCCTGTCGGACCCAGACGTGTCGGGAGTGACCATCTGCGATCTCGATCGGCGGCAGTTGGAAGCTGCCCAGGCGAAGCTTCAGGGTCTGGCTGGGGGACACAAACTGACCACCGCAGTGCTGGACCTGAACGATGAGCAGGCAGCCGCCCGGCTGATGGCAGGCTTCGAGGCCATCGTGGGAGCACTTCCCTGGGCAGCCGTGGAGCCGGCTATTCGGGCGGCGGTGGCCGCGGGTACACCTCTGTTGGACCTGGCCCGGCCTCCAGAGGCTGGGGTCGACCATCTGAAGCGTGACGTGGAGGCGGCCGGTGGGCTGGTCGTCCTGGGGTGTGGGGTGGAGCCGGGCTTGACCGAGACCCTGGCCCGCTACCTGGCGGAGAAGCTGGACCGGGTGCAGGAGGTGCACATCAAGTGCGGCGGGATTCCAGAGAGGCCGACCCCGCCCCTGGGGTACAAGATCGTTTTCGGTGGTGGACGGTTGCCCTTGCGCGAGGAAGACGCTTACCTGGTGGAGAAGGGCGAGTTGAAGCCCGTGCCGCGCTACTCTGGAGTGGAGACGGTGTCCTTCCCGGGCGTGGGGGAGTGCGAAGCCTGGCACGAAGGGTTCATGCCCTGGCTGATGAACCTGGAGGCCTTGCAGGGGTTGAAGCTGGGTACACAGAAGACGATTCGCTGGCCTGGCTACGCGGCCAAAGCGACCATGCTCAAGGAGCTGGGCCTGCTCAGCGAGCAACCCGTGGAGGTGGACGGTGCTCTGGTGGCGCCCAAGAGCGTTGTGGACGCGGTGCTGTATCCCCGGGTCCGGCTGGAGGAAGGTGAGCGAGACATCACTCTCTTCCGCGTGGAAGTCCTGGGCGAGAAGGACGGCAGGCGGCTGCGGCTGAAGATGGAGATGGTGGACCGGTACGACAACGTGTTGGGCTTCACCTCCATGGCGCGCACCACGGCTTTCACCGGGGCCATCGTGGCCCGGATGATCGGCCGAGGTGACCTCACGGCGAGAGGCTTGTTCACGCCGGAGCAGGTCGTCGCCGGGCCGCTGCTGGAGAGGCTGCTAGGGGAGTTAGCGGCCCTCGACGTTCGCTTCGCGGAGAGGCAGGAGCAGGTCTGAGTCCTTGAGGTTGCCCGTCTGTCCGGGTGCGTAGTGCTTCGTAGCCTCTGGACCCCTGCGGCCCAGCGTATACCTCTTCATAGTCCTCGATGGCTGCGGCCACGGTTTTGTTGCCCACGTTCTCGCCAGCGACGATGCACATGCCGCCTGCCGAGAGGGAAGAGAGCGGCATCTGGAGCCGCTGCCCATAGCAGGTGCGGGCGACCAACGCTGCTGTGCTGCGCTACTGGACAGAGGACAACCTGCGGTGTGGCTGCTCCGTTCGGCTGGAGCGAGGCATCCGCTTCGCGGCGAGAATGCGCCCAGCCCGGTTCGCTGCCTACCAGGGAGTTGTTCTGACCGTTCCGTCGTTCTGTGTCAGAGTCGCTTGATGAAGCGTCGGGAGTCCGCTATCATTGGCACATCGAGGTGGCGAGATGGAGTTCCGCGCCGGTAAGCCCACATCCGGCCCTTGGAGAGAGGTGTCAGCTGTCGTAATCGTCGTTCTGGCAGCGGCTTTTCTCAGGCTCTACCGGCTCGACGAGATTCCACCCGGCTTATGCCTGGACGCGGCGTACACCGGAGTTGGAGCCAGCCGCATACTGCAGGGTGAATTCCCGATCTTCTTCCAGGCGGCGTGGGGCGGTAACATCGAGCCGCTGTACATGTACGTGCTGGCTCCCTTCCTGCTCCTTCTGGGCAAGACGCCTTTTGTGCTCAAGTTCGTATCTGCCACCCTGGGTATCCTCACGGTACCAGTCCTGTATCTGTTGACCAGAGAGCTCCTGGGCTCCAGGATAGTGGCTCTGCTGGCCAGTTCCTTGCTGGCTGTCTCCTACTGGCATCTGAACTACAGCCGGATGGGGCGCGAAATCGTGCTGGTCCCTCTGCTCGTCCTGGTCACCCTCTGGTTCCTGCTCCGTGGGTTACGAACCGGCCGCTGGGCAGACTTCGCGTGGGCGGGAGTATCGCTGGGGATCAGCTTGTACAACTACCAACCCATGAGATTCCTCCCCATCTTGATAGTTCTCTATCTGGCATGTCGCAGTCTCATGAGCAGGGGGTTCTGGGCAGCGTACAGGTGGAAGCTGGTGCTTCCGCTGCTGATAGCCCTGCTGGTCTTCGTCCCGCTGGCCAGCTATTTCGTCACCCATGCCGACATCTTCCTCATGAATGCACGAAACGTTTCCATCTTCAACCCGGAACTGAACGAAGGCTCTCCCTGGCGGGCGCTGGCGGCGAACACGGCCGGGATGGTGGCCTCATTTCACCTCTTGCCTGACCCTAATGCGCGTCAGAACCCGGCCGGGCGGCCCTTGCTCGATCCTGTCACCGGACTGTTGCTCGTGGTGGGTCTGGGCATCACTCTCAGCAGATGGCGACAGCCACAGCACCTGCTCATCCTGGTCTGGCTCCTGGTCATGTCTCTGCCGGCTGTCCTGGCGGTCCCCGTGCCCCATTCCGCCCGCAGCATCGGTCTCCTACCCCTGACATGCATCCTCCCTGCGATGGGGCTCCACGCAGGGCTGGGGTGGCTGAGGAAGCGAGGCACGGCCCAGAGTCTCTTTCCCATCTCCCCTTTCGTAGTGGGCCTCCTGCTCCTCGTGGTCGCTCTGTTCACCTACGTAGACTACTTCACCGTTTGGGGTACAGAAGAGCTGGATGTCGTTTTCGACGTTTCCTTCGCTGAAGCCGCCGAGGCCATGAATAGTCTGTCCAGGCCGGGAGGGGTCTGGATCTTGCCTCTCACCTCATTGGCCGGTCCAGAACCGGTCCACGAAACCGTGGAGTTCTTGTACCAGGGCGCTGCTCCCCACTACTACTTGCGCGTAGACGAGGATACCGTGGCTGAGAAGCTCACGGCTCTGACTCGGGGGTTCGATGAAGTGTGGGTCATCCAGTGGGATCAGCCTGCACTGGGCGGAGCCGAGCTGTACTACGGCGACCCCAAGGGGGTTCTGTCTTTCCTCCTCACCAAGTATGGGGCAGAGGTGGGGAGACAGGGGTTTCCCACTTTCGACATCACCAGCTATCGTCTGCCTGGGACTCCGGACTTTGCCCTCGCTGGATCATGGCAGCCCCTCGACGTTAGTTTCGAGAACCAGCTTCTGCTGACAGGGATAGCGTATGGCGGGTCCTCGCAGCATGAGACCAGCGCCCCCTCTGAGGTCGAGGCACAGGTGCTCCCCTCAGGGAAAGGCGCCTGGGTGGCTCTGCAATGGGAAGCCGCGGCTCGCTTGTCTGGCGACTACAAAGCGGCGGTGTACCTGGTGGACGGGAGAGGGCGCTTGATGGCGCAGATGGATAAGGTCTTGTTGAGTAACGATCTCCGCGCCACCTCCCAGTGGGCCCCAGGGCAGGTGGTCATGGAGTACTACACCCTTGGTTGCCCTCCGGCGACACCACCCGGGCGGTACTACATCGAGGTGGGAGTGTACGACGCCCAGTCGATGGCCAGGCTACCCGTGCTGGATGAGGAGGGGGAGATAAGCGGATCTAGTTACAAGGCAGGGACGCTACAAGTGGTGAAACCTCTCGTGCCGCCAGAGGTGGATCCGCAAGTGAGGGTACAGGGTGGAGAATTGGCTCCTGAGATCAGCCTCTTGGGCTATGATTTCCCTCAAAGGGAGATCGACCCCGGGCGGACCATCCGCGTGGCCCTGTACTGGCGCGCCACGGAGAGGACGCGCGAGGATTACCAGGTGGCTGTGGGGCTGAGGGACGACGAAGGAGACGTGTGGGCAGAGCAGGTGGACCGCCCCGTGGATGGCAACTATCCCACCACACTGTGGGAGGCAGGAGAGGTGCTGCGCGACTGGCACGATCTGCGGGTGCCGGCCGCCACTCCTCAGGGTACATACCAGGTCTATCTACAGGTCAGGGATGGTGGTGCCGTCGTCGGGGAGTTGAGCCTGGGAGAGGTTGAGGTTGTGGGCCGGCCCCATTACTTCGCCGTGCCACAGACCGGCCATCCGCTGGGGGTCCAGGTCGGCGACGGTGCCAGGCTACTGGGCTACGACGTGGAGAGCGAGCAGGTCAGAGCAGGAGGCGTGCTCCGGTTGACGTTGTACTGGGAGTCTGTCGGTCAGATGGAGGTCTCCTACACGGTGTTCACCCATCTGCTCGACGCCAGCCAACACATCTGGGCGCAGCGTGACAGTGTGCCAGGGAACGGGCAGGTGCCCACCGATACCTGGGTGGAGGGGGAGATAGTCACCGACCTGTATGAGCTCGAGGTGGACCCACAAACGCCGCCCGGCGATTACGTCCTGGAATTGGGCATGTACGACGCCGCGACCGGGCAGCGCCTTCCAATCTACGACCTGGCGGGAGAGCCAATGGGCGACAGGGTGCTATCCGAGTCGATAACTGTGCTGCCCTAGCGAGGGGGGTTCTCCTCGGGTCCGCCAGAGCAGGGTCGCACGGGGCGCTCGATCGATCTTTCGCTGACCAGACTGATGCTCTGGCGATCGGAATACCCCTCTCGGCCTTGGGCTAAGCGCCGCCCCATGCCAGGGGTGGGGGCTCTAGGAGCAGAAAGGGATGCTGGTCGTAGCTGCCTACTTCCAAGCTTGGTGCGGAAGGTCGCAGCGCGACTACCGCAGTCGGTGCCAGGCCGCGCTGCCTGGCCGGCCGACAAGATGGGCCACCAAGAGGGAGAGGAGCCCGAGCGGGCCAATCGTCCCTCTGTCCCAAGGCAGAGGCAAGCCGTGAGACCGTCGTAGCAGGGGAACTCTGGCCGCCTCCTGAGGGCCTCGGTGACCGCATATGCGGTGTTTTGCTCACTCTTTCCACCGTTTCCGGTTCGGTCTTGGCCTTGACAAAACGCCCTGGTTCGTATATACTGAGAGTGAATCGGGTGGCCCAGGTCCCCGCCAGCACACCACTGGAGGCAGCACTGGGCTTAACTGCCATGGGCAGGCCCCGATTTCCTTTTTTTCTTGACCTTCGTGCGATGAGTTGTTCCAGGATCTCCCCAGTCTGGACCACTTGATCCGGTGCCAGCTTTGCCTGATGGCTTGCCTGCGCCTTCTTGTGCTCGTTGCGGACGTGGCGAGACCGCCAGCCTATGTTAGAATTGCCTGTGGCATGTCCCAAGGACACCACGATGCGTAACGCTCGGGCAGCAAGGAGTGGGATATCGAGTTGAACCGATCCTACCCACTGGTCTGTGGCAAGGCAGTTCTGGTCGTAACCCTTCTGGGAGGGCTGGTCCTCGGCATGGCGGGCAAAGACGGGCCCGTCTGCGGCGTGCACACCATCCGCGCCGACGACACAGCCCTCTCGCTGGTCCACGAAGCGGGCTGCTCCTTCATGGTGCAACTCTTCGACTGGTCCCAGATCGAGCCCCTGCCAGGAGAGTACTTCTGGGAGTACCCCGATTCCGTGGCGCGGGCCTGCCAGCACTACGGACTGAACCTGGTGGTGCGCCTGGATCAGCCCCCTGAGTGGGCTGTGTCCTCTGGTGACGACGGACTCCCCATCGACGTGGACGCCTATGCTTCCTTCGTGGCCCGGGTGGCCTATAGGTACCAGCGCCGGGTGGAGGCTTACGTGATCTGGAACGAGCCCAACCTGGCCCAGGAGTGGGGCGGCCGGCCGCCGGACCCAGAAGGGTACGCCGAGTTGCTCCGGGCCGCGTACGGAGCGGTCAAGAGCAGCGATCCCCAGGCGCTGGTGGTCAGCGCCGGATTGGCTCCCACCAACCGCATGGACGAGACGGCCATGGACGACCGGGTCTTCCTTCAG
Source organism: Anaerolineae bacterium (assembly GCA_034411995.1). Lineage (GTDB taxonomy): Bacteria > Chloroflexota > Anaerolineae > UBA7937 > B3-Chlor > JAUVXJ01. The sequence goes on from DAOUME010000007.1 coordinate 129,624, forward strand.
GGTCTGTACGAGGCCGGGGCGAGGGAGTTCTTCGACGTGCTGGGTGCCCATCCCTACGGCTTCGCCTATGCTCCCGACGATCCCCACGATGCCCACGAGGGCCTCAACTTCGCCCGCCTGGAGGATCTGCGAGAGATCATGGTGGTCAACGGGGATGGCCAGAAGCCGGTGTGGGCCACGGAGGTGGGCTGGACCACCGAGGCTGTGAGGGAGGATCAGGCCTGGCTTCAAGTCACCGAGGAAGAGCAAGCCGCCTACCTGATCGGGGCCTTCGATAAGGCAGAGGAGGAATGGCCCTGGCTGGAGAGGATAGCCGTCTGGAACCTCAGCGCCGGGCTGGAGGCCGACGACGAGAAACGGGGGTACAGCATCGTGGACGACCAGTACCGTCCCCGTGCGGCCTACCAGGCCCTGGCGGTCATGCCCAAGGCGAGCCTGCCCGGACCAGCGGCCCCGGCCCAGCCCAAGAACGGCCAGGTGGAGATTCTGGCTCCAGACGTGGTGGTCCGCCTGGGGGACGTGGACACCTTCCACCCCCACTGGGCCCGCATCTACGGCGGCCAGGCCCCCTGTCGATACTGGAGGGGGGAGTTCTACCTGGAGCAGCCAGACGAGGCTCGCTGGCAGCTAGCCACGGAGATCATGCAGGTGGAGGAGCAGGGCAACCTGGTCGAGATCAACGGGCGGCCCCTGGAGCCGGTGGCCATACCCCTGCGGGGAAAAGTGGACTTCGCCTCTAGCTGGAGCACGACCTTTCTGAACGTGCCTCCTGGTGTGCTACGAGAGGGGCTCAACGTGATCGACGTCCTGGACAGCCCCCGCCTGCCCGTTTACCAGGATGGTCACGCCAGCTTCGAGAGCCTCCAGTTCCGTCACCTGCGCCTGGTGCGGCTCGATTCCACCTGATCGCAAGGCCTGCCAGACTCCCAGCGGGACGCTACGCGTCACGGTTGCGCCTTGAACACCCCTTCGTCCGTGGCCGCCCACAATGCTCCGGTGGCCTCGTCGACGACCAGGGTGTAAACGCTGGTGTTCTCCAGCCCCCAGGCGGTCCAAAGCTGACCGCCGTCCGCGCTTCGCAAGAGGCCCCGATGTTCGGTGCCCGCGTACAGAGCCCCGGTGCCCGGCTCCGCAGCCAGGGTGGTGACGGTGACCTCTCCCATGCCGGCACGTTTTGGTGTCCAGGTCTCACCCCCATTGGTGCTGCGGTATACTCCGTCGGTGGTCCCGGCATAGAGAATCGAAGAGTCGGCGGGATCGAAGAGGAGAGAGAAGGTAGTGATCTCTTCCCGCAACCCCTCCGCCATGCGCCACGATTCGCCTCCGTCGGTGCTTCTGTAGATGGCTTCCACTGTGCCGGCGAGGAGTAACTGAGGGTCGTCGGGGCTCACCGCGAAGGAGTACACGGAGAGGGTCTCCAGCCCCTGGTGGACAGGGGCCCAGCTTCGCCCGCCATCGAGGCTGCGCAGGACGTTGTTGCCCCAACTGCCGGCGCACACCGTGTCGGGCTGGCGGGGGTCGATGGCCAGGCAGAAGATGGTGATGCCCCCCAGGTCCTCGCTGGCCCATACCCAGGACGAGCCACCGTCCCGGCTGACGTACACCCCTTCGTCGCTCCCAGCGTAGAGGATCTGACTATCTCGAGGATCCACGGCCAGGGCCTGGACGTAGAGCTCCCCTGCCTCACTGCTGATGAGGGTCCAGCTCCCGGCGCCGTCTATAGACCTGTAGACTCCGTGGAGGGTCCCGGCGTAGAGTGTCTCGGGGCGGTGAGGGTCCTGCACCAGGGCGGTGACCACCTTCCTGCCCACGTCATCACTGGTGGATGTCCAGGTCTGACCACCATCGGTGGTCTTGAACAGGCCTGAGCCCCTGGTGCCCAGGTAGGTCGTCCGAGGATCGGCGGGGTCCACGGCCAGACAGGTGAAGTCGGTGTCCGGCAGGTCGCTGCCCACGATCTCCCAGGTCTGGCCCCCGTCCTGGCTGACGGCTAGACCCTCATCCCGGCCGCCGACGTAGACCATCTCGCCGCGTGAGGGATCGACGGCCAGGGAGCGTCCCTGCCATCCCTCCGGCCCCGTTTCCACCCAGGTCTGGCCGCTGTCGGCGCTGGTGTAGACGCGGCCATCCGCCAGAGCCCACGCCGTGCCGTTGCCGGTCACGGACAGGTTGGGGACGAAAGCCGCTTCCAGGTCTCCAGGTGCTGCCCTCCAGCGTGCTCCTCCGCCGTCGTCGAGCCAGATCCCGTGGCCAGAAGTGCCCGCATAAACGATCCCAGCCGGAGCCACGGCCAGGGAGAGGATCGACGTCCCCGCTGGCCCGATGCCTTCCCACGAGAGGCCCTCGTCCGTGGAAAGGTAGACGCCCAGCCCTTCGGTCCCTGCGTAGACCGCGTGGCCATCGGACGCCCAGGCCAGGGCGTAGACGCAGGTCGTGGGCAGGGCGGACACGGGCGCCCAGGACTGGCCCCCGTCGGAACTCTTGTAGGCGCCAAACACCGTGCCCGCGAGCAGGGATTGGTCGTCGACAGGGGAGTGGGCCAGGGAGAGCACGGTGACCCCCTCCAGGCCTGTGTTGGATACCAACCAGGACCGCCCTCCGTCGGTGGAGGAGTACAACCCGTCGGGCTCGTAGGTGGCCAGGAACAGGGTCTGCGGCTGGTGAGGGGCGATGGCTACCAGGACGGCGTCGCTCTGAGCTGTGATGCCCTCACTCGCAGGCTGCCATGGAGGTGCCGCTAGAGGACGGCAGCCAGCAACGAGTTGACATAACAGAACCATGAGACAGCAAGGGGGCAGGCCCCAGGGTACGGGTCCGAAACGGGATCTCATGATCGCTCAGAGCCATTGTAGGCAGCAAGGGGTCAGGCCGCAAGTGCTGGTGGCGTCTGCGGGGCCGATGGGGTGTGGCCATCTCGTGCACAATCTGAAACATTAGACCGGGGGTGTGTAGCGGGAATCGCCGGTGCGGAAATGTCTCCCCTCCATGCCCCTGACTGGCCAGGGATCAGACGACCGACATCTCCAACCCAGAGGATGGCTACATGGTGTCGACCATGTGCCCGGCAAGTTCGCAGTGGTTTGCCCAAGAGCATAGGGCATGATACAATGCGCAACCGACGCCAACTATTCCGGAGGTGCCAGGGGGGTGGTACGGTCCTCGAGGATGGCGGGGCTGATGGGTGGGGTCTTTCTCATCAGTCTCGCTGCGTTGACCTACGAATTGGTCTTGACCCGCATCGCCTCGGTGGTCATGTTCTACCACTTTGCCTTCCTGGCGGTCTCCATCGCCTTGTTGGGCATGAGCGTGGCCGGGGTCTACCTCTATCTGCTGGCCCATCGTTTTCCCAGGGATAGAGCCGCTCAGCAGGCCTTCCTCTCCTGCCTCCTCTTCTCGTTCTCGCTCCCCCTGGCTCTGGTGGCGGTATTGAACGTGCCTCCGGACATGGACCTGTCCCTGGGTGCCCTGGCAACCCCGGAGGGACTGCGGGTCGTGGTCGTCATCTGTGCCATGGCTTTGCCGTTCTTCTTCAGCGGTCTCTCTATCTCCCTGACCCTGACCCACTTTGGTCACGCGGCCGGCAGGATCTACTTCTCCGACCTGGTTGGAGCCAGTCTGGCCTGCATCTTGATCGTTCCTCTCATGGACCTGCTGGGTGGCATCCAGGGTGTGCTGTTCGTCGCCATCCTGGGAGCGTGCGCGGCCCTGGTGTTCGCCTGGGCAGGAGGGGAGAGGAAGCGGATCTACGTGGCGCTGCTGGCGTGCCTGGTCCTGGGACTGCTGGCGGCCTTCAATGCCAGCCAGGGGCTGATACGAATCAGACAGACGAAGGGAGTGACCGAAGAACAGCCCATCTACGAGAAGTGGAACTCGTTTTCCAGGGTGGCGGTCTATCCCTCCAACCCCCTGTCAGCAGATCTGGAGAGGATGTCCATCCTCATAGACGGGTACGCCTTCACGGCCATGGTCGGATTCGATGGGGATTTCTCCATGTTGGAGCCGCTGAGACTGGAACTGGCTTCGCTGCCCTACCACCTGCCCGACAGGAAGAACGTGCTGATCATCGGTTCGGGCGGGGGCTCGGAGATCTTGATGGCCTTGCTTTCTGGAAGCAAGTCGGTCACCGCGGTGGAGATCAACCCCTTGATGATGGACATCGTGGATCGTGAGTTTGCCGACTTCTCCGGTCAACCATACAGCAGGTCTGACGTCGTGGCGGTCGTCGACGAGGGCCGGAGCTACATCCGCAACTCTGACCAGAGGTACGATATCATCCAGTTGACGCTGGTGGATACCTGGGCAGCCAGTCAGGCGGGCGCTTATGCCCTGACGGAGAACTACCTGTACACCAAAGAAGCCTTCGTGGACTATCTCCAGCATCTCACCGACGATGGTGTGCTGGCCATGACCCGGTGGTACGTCGAGGATCCCAGAGAGATGTTGAGGCTGACCTCACTGGCTCTGGACGCGATGGAGGAGATGCAGATCGTCCATCCAGAGGAGCACGTGGTGGTGGCCAGACGGGAGTACCTGGGCATTCTGCTGGTGAAGAGGACCCCGTTCACCCCTCAGGAGTTGCAGGCCATAGACCAGGCCAGCGAAACCTTCTGGTTCCCCCTGGTATATACGCCTCTCCAGCACCCGGAGCCGCTCTTCGCTGATTTGATCACTTCTTCCAACAGGCAAGATTTCCAGCGAGCTTCTGGAGTGCAGTGCAGCGTATCCCCGTCTACCGACGATCGACCCTTCTTCTTCTTCTGCGGGCAGAGCGACACCTTGACGTTTCTGTTCACCATCGTCTCGGCCCTGGCTGTGGGGCTAATCGTAGCGCCTCTGGTGGCTTTGAGAGGGAGGTCATTGCGGGAGCTGGTGGCAGGCTATCGTAGTGCGCTGCTGTATTTCGCCTGCTTGGGCGTGGGTTTCTTGCTGGTAGAGATCGTGTTGATCCAGAGGTTCATTCTCTTCCTGGGCCACCCGGTCTATGCCATCTCCGTCATCCTCTTCTCACTGCTCTTCTTTGGAGGCTTGGGGAGCTACGCCAGTGGCCGGGTCCGACCACAGAGGAGGGGCGCCTTTCTCAGGGTCGTGCTCTTGCTCCTGGTGTTGCTATTGGGTCTCTACAACGTGGGCTACGCCGCGCTGCTGGAGGCGTTCATCGGCCTCCACGTGGTCTACAGGATCGCCTTGACGGTGCTGTTGGTTTGCCCGCTGGGCTTGTTGATGGGCATGCCTTTTCCTATGGGGATCGCGGCGGTGCACGATCGAGAACCCAGGATCGTGCCCTGGGCCTGGGGGATCAACGGAACGCTATCGGTCCTGGGCTCGGTGCTGGCCGCCGTGCTGTCCATCAGCTTCGGCTTCTCCGTGGCCTTGCTCGTCGGGCAACTGGCTTATCTCGTGGCCCTCGTCGTCGTGCTTGTCTGGCCGTGGAGATGAGCCACTGGACTCTGCCGCCAGTCTCTGCTTCGTCGCGCTCCCCCTAGTTCTCCTGGCGCTGTGTGGTGCTGTTCCGTCGGCGGACTATGCTCTGCTCTTGACGATCTCCTGCGCCCAACGGGCAGCACGCTCGAGCTCGCCCTCTTTCAGCGGGCCTTCGGTGCCTTTGACGAAGAAACCTTCCGGTGAGGCGACGAGAGCACCGCCCTTCTCCTCCAGGGCGCTGCCGATCCTTCCTGCCGCAAAACCAAAGATGCGGACCCACCTCTTCGAGAGTCTCGTATCGAAGGCCACCACGTCGATACCCTGAAGAGCAGAGCCCTGGACTTTCTCCAGAAAGCTTTGCATCGCCGGTGACGGCCTGCCCCCGTGGGTCGGAGCGCCGACGAACAGCAGGTCGACCGTCTTCAACTGGGACGGGTCCACCGCCTCCGCGCGGAGGACCTCTGCTTCACCCCCTAAGGTTTCACCGATAGCTCGGGCGATCTGCTCCGTGTTTCCATGGACCGAGTCGTAGACAACCAGGGTCTTCATCGTATACCTCCCATGAGGTGTTGGGTCGCAGGCCGCAACCGACGAGTATCGGAGATCGGAGCGACTGACGAAGAGCAGCCGCCCTGCTGACTACGTCGAGCCCAGGTCAGCGCGAACCTGCGATCTCGGGATCTACTCCTCTGCGTTGGCTCCCACGAGACTGCTCGTGAATAGTTCCATGGCGAATGGCTGGCCATGGCCGGGATAGACGGTACCTATCTCCAGGCTTCGTAGCTTATCGACGCTGGCCTTCGCTGCCCCCAGGTCGTCCATGAGGGAATTGAGAGCAGGTCGGTCTATGTTGGTGAACAGATCGCCGCAGAACAGCTCTCCGCTGGCGGTCAGGAGCCCTACGGAGCCCCTGGAGTGCCCCGGGATAGAAAGAACTGTGGCCTCCCATCCATAGTCGGAAAGATCGTAGCCTTCGTCGACGTAGAGATCGGGTACGAATCTGTCCGACTTGCTGAACCCGAAGAGGAGGGGGGCCAGCATTCTCAAGAGGACGCCGCCTGATTCCCGGTTGGACAACATGTCTCCACGTTCGACCATCCCCGAGTCGTCGTGGTGCATGGCGATCTTCGCCCCGAACTTCTCCCGCAGAAAAGCGCCGTTGCCAGTGTGATCGAAATCACCATGGGTGAGCACGACGAGCTGGAGATTCCCTGGCCTGCAACCCGCCTTCTCAAGTTCTTTCTCGACGTCGGCACGCTTGTTCGAACCGCCCGTGTCGATCAACACGAAGCCGACGTCGGTTTCTATGAGGTAACAATTCACGCTACCCAGCCTGAATGGCAGCGATAGGCTGATGGTTCTGACTCGTTGACGCAAGTGTTCCTCTTTGCGGGGGTGGACGCGGAGCCACCCCCAATCTTGTCCACGAACAAGCCTGACGGCCGTTCCCGTCGTGAGGAACTGCTCTGCGTGAGAAGGATGAAGCGGGTGACGACCGAGAAGGAATCTGTGGAGAAGCCCCTGGCCCGCAGAGCCCAGGCATGTCCTGGCACAGTGTGTCCCGGCAGATTCCTCTGCTGAGCTACGCCACATTGTATCGCAGCCACGCTGATCGAGCAAACTGAGATTTCCGGGCGGTCCCGCATGGGTGGGCGTGAGCAGCGAGGCGGCGAGTGTGGCACCGTCTGTGTGCTGAAGTCGTCTGCGGGCGCCTGACGCGGCGCGGCCGTGCGCTCTTCTGTGTGAGATCACGTGTCTTCAGCGCCGGGGTTGCCCACAGGGTGCAACCAATACCCTCACAAGTTAGTCCCCAGTACTTGACGCAAACGGCTTTTCGAGGTATAATGAAAGCTAGCGAACAGATGCCACACCTGTCTTGCATACAGGGTAGCATAGGCCAGTTTGTGCCAGATGCGTTCTTTCCACACCTGTTCGGAAGTCCTGACCAGCGATGGCGAAGTCTGTCTTGTCGGTCATGAGCAGTGAGGACAGGAAAGGGGGTGATCGAAGGCGACACACGGTGGTCTCCATTGGCCTGCCAGGGTCAAAGGTGCCATTCAACGACACATGTTGAACTCCCGTTCTGAAACGGGAAAAGGAGGCCGAAGAGATGAATTCGATCATTGTACTGCTACTGGGGGCTTTGGGAATCGGGGTTGGTTACGGCTGGTATGCGAGGCGGATAGACCGTAGCATCGTCCGACCCGACGCCGGAAAGGCTACCCCAGCGAAGATGTACATGGACGGGGTAGACTTCACTCCGGCGAGTCGCAATGTGCTGTTCGGCTACCAGTTCAAGTCCGTCGCCGCCCTCGCCCCGCTCACGGGGCCCGTTATCGCCGTGCAGTGGGGGTGGCTGCCCGCGCTGCTGTGGATCCTGCTAGGCGTGTTCTTCATCGGCTGGGTGCAGGACTATGGCGCGATGATCATGGGCGTGCGGCGCGATGGGGAGACGATGAGCGCCCTCAGCTACAAGCTCATCTCGCCCCGTGCGCGCAACATCCTCATGATCTTCATCTACTTCTACCTGTTGCTGATCATGGGCGCCTTCGGCAACGCAGTGGGTAAGGTGCTCATGGCCAACCCCAAGGTGCCCTTCGGGATGATCGCTCTGGTCCTGATGGGTGTCCTGGCCGGCCAGATGACCTACAAGTGGAAGCAGGACATGATCCTCACCACAGTGGTCACGGTCGGGCTGACCTTCGTCGGAATCTGGGTGAGTACGCTGCCGTTCATGGCCAACATCTTCACGGCCATTTATGGCGGCACTCCATCTCCGGTCATCTTCCTGGGCAACACCCAGGCGCAGATCATCGGCACCCTGCTCATGGTCATCTTCTGCTACCTGGGTGCAGTGCTACCCATCTGGTCTTTCGCCCAGCCGGTCAACTATGTGTCTTTCTGGATCGTGACCCTGGGGATGGTGGGTGGTGTGATCGGCCTGGTGCTCTGGCGTCCGGGAATGGGTGATTTCCCGGCCTTCACCGGGTTCAACGTCGCTGGCGTCGGGCCGCTGTGGCCCATGCTCTTCGTGACCATCGCCTGTGGTGCCATCTCCGGGTGGCACAGCCTGGTGTCCACGTCGGGCACCGCTCGCCAGTTGGAGAGCGAGACCGATGCGCTGCCGGTGGGTGGCGGCGCTATGTTCATGGAAGCGGCCTTCGCGGTGATCGCTTTCCTGACGGCCACAGTTGCCTTTGGAGGCTGGCAGGGATACCTGGACGCAGGCGGCGCGGCGGCGGCACTGGCGGTCTTCGCCGGTGGGTTGGCCAGTTTCCTGAACCACATCGGCGTCCCGTTGGAGTTTGGCACAGCCTATGGCTCGGTGTTCTTGACCATCATGGCCATCACCATCATGCAGTTAGTGGTGCGCTTCATGAGGGTGGCCAGCTCGGAGATGGTGGGTGACTCCGTGCCGGTCATGAGGAACATACACGTGGGGAGCATCGTGGCCCTGCTCCTGACGCTGCTCTTCGTGTGGGTCATCCCCTGGCTGACCATCTGGGTGGCCTTCGGCGCCTCCAACCAACTGATGGCCGGCCTGGCGCTGCTGCTGGTCTCGTTGTGGCTGATGTCGGAGGGCAGGAAGCACGCCTGGGCGTTGTACCCAGCGATCTTCATGATCGTTACCACTCTCGCCGCGCTGCTTTACGTCGCCTATACCAACCTGATCAAGGTGCCGGCTGCCCTGGCCGCTGGAAACTTGCAGGGGTTCCTCGCCACGGGCCTCATCGGGATCATTTGCCTGGTCCTGGTGGTTGCGGCCCTCATCCTGGTGGTGGATGGCTGGCGCGCCATTCAGCGGGCGAGGAAGGGGGCGCCGGTCAAGGCGTAGCGAGTGTGAGCTCGGACTGGATGACGGGAGAGCCGCAAACGGCTCTCCCTCTTCTGCGTGCCTGACGCGGTGGAGTGTAGTCTGGAGGTGAGCCCGGAGAGGTGGTGGAGTGAAAGCGTCCGCAAGAGTGCCGGGGCTGGATCGCTTGCGGAAGGCGGCCCGGGTCTGTGGGCAGGTCATCTATGGGATGGCTTTCTACGACATGGTGCGCGGGCTCAACCAGGCCCGGGCCAATGTCGAGCACCTCTTCATTCTCATGGTCTTCGGTGACCTGCTGGGCGTGCCCATATTGCCCCCCTACTACTCCTTGAGGCTCCTGCCCTACATCGTGCCCACGCTGGACACGTGGCGACGCAGCATGTTGAGAGAAAAGGACATCACAGACTTGCTGGGCCAGGACATAGGCTGAGAGGTTCGTGTCAGGGCCCCCAGAAATCTGGAGGTAACCAGATGACAGAAGGCAAACAAGGCGGCGGGCTGAAGGGAATAGTGGCGGGCGCCCGCGACTTCCTGTACGGTATGGCCGGCCACGACATGACCCGCTTCGCCCTCAAGACGCGGGGAAGCATGGAGCACCTTTTCATTCTGATCACTATGGGCGACCTGCTGGGGGTGCCCATTCTACCGCCTTACTACTCGCTGCGGCTGCTGCCCTACGTAGTACCTCAGATATCTACCTGGAAGCGGCGTATGCTGAGGGAGCGTGACCTGACAGACGCCCTGGCCTAGAGACCGCAGGCGAGCAGGCCAGGGAACAGAAGCGGGTGCCTGGCGTCCGTCTGCTGGCGGGTCAACACAGCAAGGAGGTGATCACCATTTCGCTAGCAAGGGTGTTTGAAGAGTATCCGGATCGCCGCTACGTGATGTTTGGTGGCAAGGGGGGGTTGGGCAAGACCACTTTCTCGGCTGCCACAGCCTACTGGCTGGCCAAGAAGGGCTACAAGGTGCTCGTATTCTCCGTGGACCCTCAAGCTTCCCTGACCGACATCTTCCAGAGGGACATCTTTGGCAAGGGGGCGGTGGAGATCATGCCGAACCTCTACGCCCAGGAGATCGATGCCGATCAGCGCATCAAGGAGTACCAGCAGGAAATCCGACAGAAGATCTTCGACATGTACGGCCTGGACGAGATCCCGGAGGAGATCGAGAGCTACATCCAGGCGGCTGCGGCCGAGCCAGCGATGGAGGAAAGCGCCATCTTTGACAAGGTCGTGGACATCGTGGTCGGAGAGGAGTACGACTACTACATCTACGACCTGGTCCCTTTGGGCCACGCCCTCTATTATTTGAGCATGGCCAGTGTCTATGACGAGTGGATAGGAAAGATCACCGCGCTGCGTGAGGAGATGGAAGAGTACCGGCAGGTGGCAGCGTTGGTCCAGCGCGACAAGGAGTTCGAAGAAGACCTGATCCTCAAGGAACTGCAAGACATCAAGTACCGGATCAATACCTCGTCGAGCATCCTGACCGACAGGGACAAGACGGCCTTCTACTTCGTCATCATCCCCGAGGAGATGGCCATCCTCGACACGCAGAAGGCAGCCACTCTCTTCGCCAAGTTCCAGGTACCTTTGTGCGGATACGTGGTCAACCGTGTGCTGCCTCCCGAGTTGGCGACGCAGAATATCCCAGACTACCTGCGTCATCGTCTAGAGATGCAAGAAGGCGCACTGAAGAGGATAGATGGACTGTTCGGCCACCAGGTGCTGGGCCACATCCCGGAGTTCGAGCGAGATATCACCGGCCTCGAGATGATCGAGCAGATGTCTGAGGCCATGTTCGGAGGGGCGCGATGATCGAAAAGGCGATGCGCCAGTTCCTGGCTGAGCACCCGGGTATGAAATACGTCTTCTTTGGGGGCAAGGGTGGCGTAGGCAAGACTGTACTGGCTGGGGCCTCTGCGCTGTGGTTCGCCCGCCAGGGTCGGCGCACCCTTCTGGCGTCGACCAACCCGGTGCACAGTCTGACCAGCATGCTGGACCAGGACGTCTTCGGTGCCCCCACGCTGGTGGAGGGAGTGGACAACCTCTACGCTTACGAGATCGATACCAAGGACACGATCGAGAAGTCTAAGGTTGAGATTCGCGACAAGATCAGTTGGTTTCTCAAGTTCGCCGACATCAAGACCAAGGCCGACGAGTTCGTGGAGTCGGCGACCATGAACCCGGCTTTCGAAGAGTCGGCCATGTTCGAGAACATGATCGATCTCATGTTCGACGACGAGTACGAGACCTACGTCTTCGACACCGCCCCTACGGCCAACGCCCGCCGCCTCTTGGGCATGTCCAGCGTCTACTCCATGTGGGTCAACAAGATGCTCAAGAGCCGCGAGGAGGCCACAAGCCTCAGAGAGTTGCTCTCGTACAGCAAGAAGAAGCAGCAGAAGGACCCGCTTCTCGAGTATCTCCTGGCATTTCGAGAGCGCATGGGGCGGGCCAAGGAGCTCTTGACCGACGATCAGAAGACGGCCTTCTTCTTTGCCACCCTACCCGAGGCGCTGCCCATCGCGGTCATCAAACGCTTCGTCGCCTGGTTCCACGATTTCGGCATACCGGTCGGCGGCGTGGTGGTGAACATGAAGATCGATGAGGCTGCGGTAGGAGACGGGGCACCGGATTTCGTGAAGAATCGCCTCAAGATGCAGGACGAGTACATGGAGACCATCTGGGAGAGCTTCCCTGATGTGCGGGCCGTCGTCCCCCTCTTCGAGACCGAAGTGCGGGGTGTGGACATGCTGGAGCGGACGGCCGGGGCCATGTTTGGCTGAGAGAGGCGGATCCTGGCTCAGGAGCCCCTGTCATCCCGCCAGAGATGGCAGGGGCTTGGCTTTGAGGAATGGGCGTGAACCCACACTTGCTGACCATCGTGACGGCCCTGCTGTTCATCCTCATCTTTGGCGGCCTGCCCGTGTTGAGGAAGGAGGAGCCCTCCCTACAGCTCGTGGCTGGGGTGCTGGTGCTCACCGCTCTGGTCATTGCTGCCTCCGAGCTGACTGGTCTGTATCTCCATCCCGTCATCTTCTTGATCCTCCTCTATGTGAGCACTATGCGCTGCCGGGTACTGATCGATCTGGGCAACACGCTCTCTTCCTGGGGACACCATCGATGGGCCCTGTCTCTGTACCGGCTGGCCATGCGTTTGGGGCCCGATTCGCCTGCCCTTCTGTCGGCTTTGATCAGCTACGGCGCTGTACTGGTGCGTGTCGGAGCCCTGGACGAGGCTGTTCGTGTCCTGGAGGAGGTCCTGGAGAAGTGGGGAGAGGAGTTGCCTCCCAAGCATGAGGCGGCCTGTCACTACAACCTGGGGGTGGCCCACCTGCGCATGGGGAGCGAGATCCGAGCCGTACGTGAGTTCAATCGGACCATTGATGCCTGGCCACCGTCGCCGTATGCCCAACGGGCCAGCGCAGCCCTGGAGCGGAGGCGATCCACAGGCCGGTTGCTGAGCCAAGAGAAGAGCGAGAGCGGTGACCAGCGCGCGGACTAAAGGCCTGAGCTGGCTCAGCGGGTGCCCGGGGCAATAGCCTGAGCCAGTTCTCGAAGGGACGAGAGGAGAAGGAGCGCTGATTCCTGGTCCAGTCCGGCCAGGGAGAGGTTTGCCAGAAGGTGAGGGGCTTTCCTGCCGAGAGATAGCCTCACCAGGCGAGGGCCGAGATCCTTCAGCAGAGGAGAGATGGCCTTGGCGTGCTGTTCACCGCCCCGGCCCCGAAAGGCCATCACCAGGCCGCTGGTCGCGTCCCGTCTGGTCCAGTCACTGTCCTCGAGGCCCTTCGTTACTCGTTGGGCCTGGGACCCTTTCTTCTCCACCACTTCGACTTCACCTCGTGGAGCGGACCGAAGAGTGCCCTTGAGAATGAGGTAGTCGGTGCGACCTCGCAGGAGATTGAGGATCCAGAGCAGGAGTATCTCCCGGGGTTGCAGGACGATAGTCGCTTCGATCGTCTTGAACGGTGCCCCGGTCTTTCTCACGTTCACCTGAAACCCCGACATGCCCAGCTTGCTGACCGTGGTTTGATCGCCACTGGTCCGCAAACCCCGGACGATCCACTCCAGCAGGCGCTGGCCACGGATACGATTCAAGCGCCAGCCGACGACGTACCAGGCTGTGAGCAGAATGCACAGGGCGATCACGACCTGGCTGGCCAGATCGGACATGGGTCTCACCTGCTCCTTGGCGACGTAGTTCCTCGGGGAGGAACGCTGCTCCGTCACATTGTAGCGGAAGGTCCGCTTGCTGTCAACTCCAATCCCGGCGCGTGGACGAAAGGGCAGGGGCGGAGAGCCATCTCGGGGTGGGAGCCATGTTCGGCCTCCCTCTGAGCGGGTGGTGGCACCAGCGCATGCTGCAATGCCGAAAGAGCACGAGGGTGGAAGACTGGAACAGGCACTGACTAGCCGCGCCGTATCGCGTCGTCGCCGTACTTCTCCCTGATCCGATCGACAGACCGGCTCAGCCGCCTCAGTTTCTCGATCTTGGCCTCGTCTTCACCCTCGAACAGGCTCAGTTGGCGCGCTTCCGTATCGAACTTGCTCACCCCCACCCCGATCAGTCGCACCCGCCTTCTTCTGTCCCAGGCGCTCTTGAGGAGTGCTACGGCCTGGTCGAAGATCACCTGCTCCAGGTCGGTTGGGGTTTCCAGGGTCACCTGACGGGTCAGGGTCTCGAAATCCGAGTAGCGCAGCTTGAGCTTAATCGTCCGGCCGTGCAGTCGTCGCTTCCTGAGCTGGCGGCCGACACTCTCACTGAGGACGAGCAGCGTCCTCCTCAATACTCTCGGGTCACCGATGTCTTCGGCAAAGGTCGTCTCCCTGCTTAGCGACTTCTCCGCTCTCTCGACCACCACCGCCCCATGATCTATACCCCTCGCCTGCCGACCGAGATCGTGCCCCCGACGACCGAACTGAGCCTCCAGTTGGGCTACAGGAAGCCCGGCCAGTTGCCCGATGGTAGAGACACCCATCTCGTGCAAGCGCCTGGCGGTGACCTCGCCTACCCCCCACAGCTTCTCCACCGGGAGTGGGGCCAGGAACTCGGCCTCCCTCCCGTGGGGCACCACGACGAACCCGCGGGGCTTCTCCAGGCCTGAGGCGATCTTGGCTACCAGCTTGTTGGACGCCAGGCCTATGGAAACGGTCAGCCCCAGCTCGGCCCCCAGCCGCTCCTGGAGCTGGCGAGCCAGACTCTCGGGCGAGCCCCAGCGAGCCTCGCAGCCAGTCACGTCGAGGAAAGCCTCGTCCAAGGAGAGAGGCTCGATGAGCGGGCTGTACTCGTAGAGGATATCCATCATGCGCTTCGAGTACTCCCCGTAGATCTTGTGACGTGGAGGGAGGACGATAGCTCGGGGACAGAGGCGCAGAGCCTGAGCGGTGGGCATGGCGGAGCGGACGCCGAAGGCCCGGGCGGAGTAAGAGGCTGAGGCGACCACGCCGCGCTCCTGCGCGGGGCCTCCCACGATGAGAGGCTTACCTCTGAGCGAGGGGTCCAGGATCTCTTCCACGGAGGCGAAGAAGGCGTCAACGTCGATGTGGAGGATGTGTCGTTCAGCCATGGCGGGCTTGCCCTCGCTATCCTTCACCGCGCCGGATGCCGTTGGTGCCTGTGGCGACAGTCCTGGTTGCTAGCGGTACCTGGATTCGTCCGCGCCTGCCTTCCCAGGGGTCTCGAGTTGGTGCCCTGTGCCCACAGTCCCGGAGTGGCTCTCTCCAGGCCTTCGGTGTGGGTACTTATGGGCAGGTCCGGGTTGCCTTGCGGCCAGGCCCGACTTGGTCTTGCTGTCTGGTGGCCCTGGCATGCTGTAAGAGAAAGAGGGCCTGGTGTGGCCCTCTGCCACTTGCGGAGAGCAAGTGGGCATTGGTGCCCCTGACTGGACTCGAACCAGCACGCCCTCACGGGCACAGGCCCTCAACCTGCCGCGTATTCCCATTCCGCCACAGGGGCTCCGACGATCATTATATCCCCTCCGCTACGGTTTGTCAACCGACAAACACGGAGGGTGTGGAAAAAGAAGGTTTGGGGGTTTAAGGTTTCATCGGGAGGGGGTTAGAGCAGCTTTGTGGGTTGAGCAGGGTGTGACTTGCCGTTCCGAGACCTCGAATTTGTGGCTTCCTGGGCTTGCGATCTGGCCTCTCCACTGCTGAGTCCTGGCCTTTTCGTTCATCTGGCGCGCTGATCCTGTGGTATCACGCCGTCGCTCTGGCTCGACCCTTGAAGTTCACTCAGGTCAGTAGCTTCACCATCCTCTTCAGGTTCAGGGCCACAGCGGTTAGGTACAGTTGGATGGCATACCTCACGAACCCTACGTAGCGGCACCTTCCTAGTCTGTGACCCTGCTTTGCTTCTCCGAACTTCCTCTCGATCTTGTACCGCTCCCTTTGACCCCGGATGTACTCGCGCTTGGCTTTCATGGCTACCCAGCCCGCTTTGCTCTGGTCCTTCTTTTGGGTGCGGTAGTCGTTCAAACGAATGGCTGAGTGCAGCCCTCGCACTTTCAACATGTAGCGGTTACGCGTGTCATCGTAGGCTCGATCCGCTGCCACTATCTCCACCGGCAAACCCAATGCCAGGTCTCGCTCAAGGACTCCCGGAAACTGACGTCCATCATGGGCATTGCCTGGTGTGACCAGGGCACTAGTGATCAACCCTGTCTGGGCGTTCAGACTCACGTGCCCCTTGTAACCGTAGAAGTACACCTTCTGTCTGCTGCTCTTCCCCTGATCATCCTTCACCAGCCGGCTGTGCTTCACCCCCCATTTGGCACCGCGGTCTCGTGGTGGCTTCCCATCCCTCCGCCCCTTGTCCTCCTTCTCCACGTTCACATCAGCTACCGTGTGTACGCTGTCTATCACCTGGAGAGTACCGAACTCTATCCCTTGCTCACTGGCAAGGGTGACGATCTCCACCAACAACTCCTCGAAAGCATCCAGCGACCCATTGTCCAACAACCGCCTCTTGAACGCCGTCAGCGTGGAGTGATCTGGTGGCAACTCGTCCGCTCCTAGCCCCAGAAAGTACCTCACCGGTAGGTTGAACCTCGCCATCTCCTCCACCTGCCGCTCCGACTGGTCATACAGATAGGCCACTAACAGCATCTTCAACAGCACGGCAGGGTCATACGGAGGCCGTCCTACCCGAGCTCTGCCCTGATAGTACCTCACCAACTTCTTGGTGAAGCGCTCCCACGGTATGATCTCGTTCAGCCTCCTGAAGAAATGGTCCTCAGGCACGATCCGATCATACACCAGACGCCCAAAGAAGGAATCAGTCCTCTGTCCCTTGAACCGCTGCCGTGCCATCTCCCTATCTCCATGCCCCTATCCCCCTCTCACATGCCTACCCTCACCCTATCCCATCTCGAGCTCCAACGCCACCGTCTGACTCCCGTTTTTCAACACCCTCAAACAAGGATATGACGCGTGGCACCATGCTCACCCTTCCTCATGCGCATTGATGGAGCACTTGACAAACGGGCGGCACTGGCATATAATGGAGATAGAAATAGGAATTATTAGCAATAACTCACAGATGGAGATTCTAGATATGCGTGGCGGACGACGAAGGATGCGCAAAGGGGACGGACGGCTACCCAGGGCGGGCAGCGGGGCAGATGTCGGCGGCGAGCCGGGGGTGCTTGGCGCCGTGGAGCGGGAGGAGCCGACTGAGCGGACTATTGCTTACGACCAGCGTGGTCTGGAGCGGTTGAGTGAGCTCAAGGCTGGAGAGCAGGCGACAATTCAGGGTTTCGACGCGGGGCACGGCTTGATCAGTCGCCTATCGGTGCTGGGGTTCACTCCCCAGGCCCGGGTGACCATGTTGCAGAACTTCGGCAGCGGACCCGTGATCGTGAAGATGCGGGAAACGCGTATCGCCCTCGGTCGTGGAGAGGCGATGAAGGTCTGGGTGAGCAGGTAGGACAGTGAGCAGCTCCCACGGCGTGTGGTGCAGGTTGGAACAGTGACAGAACAGAGAACGATCAAGGTCGCGCTCGCCGGGCAGCCCAACGTGGGCAAGTCCACTATCTTCAATCTGCTGACTGGTCTCAGCCAGCATGTGGGCAACTGGCCGGGGAAGACGGTGGAGCGCAAGGAGGGGGTCTATTCCCATAACGGCACCGAGGTCCACATCGTGGACCTGCCTGGCACCTATAGCCTGACCGCCAATTCCGCTGAGGAGGTCATCGCTCGCGACTTCATCATCAGGGAGCGGCCTGAAGT
Organism: Anaerolineae bacterium; assembly: GCA_034411995.1. Classification (GTDB taxonomy): domain Bacteria; phylum Chloroflexota; class Anaerolineae; order UBA7937; family B3-Chlor; genus JAUVXJ01. Next base: position 147,090 of record DAOUME010000007.1, read on the forward strand.
AGTGGTGGCTGTAGTTAACGCCTCCTCTATGGAGCGCAACCTCTACCTGGTCGCAGAACTTCTCCCACTGCCTTCCCCTGTGATCGTGGCTGTGAACATGATGGACGTGGCACACCAACAGGGCGTGAATGTCGAACCCAAGGTACTGGAGGCAGCTCTGGGAGTGCCTGTGGTGCCCATGGTCGCGACCAAGAACCAGGGCATCCGCGAGCTGGTGGAAGCCATCGATAGTCTGGTTCAGGATGGTGCCGTGTACGAGCCCAAGCGGCCAGAGATCAAAGGTGATCATGGTGAGGTCCTGAGAGAGATCAGGGAACTTGTATCTCCTTACGTCCCGGAGCCCTATCCCAAAGAATGGATAGCCGTCAAGCTTCTCGAGGGAGACGAAGAGATCCTGAAGATGATGGAGCAGTGTCTCCCCGAGGATGTCTGGGAGCGGGTGCACCTCCTTCTCAGGGAACATGAGGACGCCGTGGTTGCTGTGGCTAGCGGTCGTTATGAGTGGATAGGCCGCATGATGCGCGCCGCCCTGGTGAAGCCCGGTGTAGGGCAGGTTACGATCACCGAGCGGCTGGATCGCTGGGCGACCCATCCGGTGTGGGGTTTGCTGGTGCTGGCTGGGATCCTGGGTCTGGTGTTCTGGTTGACCTACTCGGTGGGCACACCGGTACAGGGTCTTCTGGATACATACGTTGTGGGAAGAATCGCTCAGCTTGCAGAAAACTTTCTGGCCGGAGCTCCTGCTTGGCTGCGCGGGCTGGTCCTGGATGGGATGATCGGCGGTGTGGGGACTGTGATCACCTTCATTCCCATCCTGATCATCTTCTTCGCCTTCATGGGGTTGCTGGAGGACGTGGGCTACATGGCTCGTGCGGGCTACGTCATGGACCGGTTCATGCACCTGATGGGTTTGCACGGCAAGAGCTTCATGCCTCTCTTTCTGGGTTTTGGCTGCAATGTGCCGGCGGTGATGGGTGCCCGCGTTGTCGAGTCGCAGCGGGGACGCCTGTTGACCATCATGTTGGTGCCTCTCGTGCCCTGTACGGCGAGAATGGTGATCCTGGCCTTCTTCACCCCGCTTTTCTTCGGTGCGGCGGCCCCGCTGGTGGCCTGGGGTCTGGTGGCTCTGAGTCTGACGGTTCTGGCCGTGTCCGGCGTGGTGATCAACAAAGTGGCTTTCGGCGGTGAGTTGTCCGCTTTCATCATGGAGCTACCGCTGTATCACGTGCCCAACTGGCGGACCATTGGCTTCCTGATCTGGCAGCGCTGTCTGTCCTTCCTCAAGCGCGCGGGTACGGTGATCCTGGTGGTGTCGGTGGTGCTCTGGGGGCTGTCAGAGTTGCCCACCGGCCACATCGAAACTAGCTTCCTGGCCAGTGTGGGGCGGCTGATGGCTCCTGTGGGAGCGCTCATGGGACTCAATTGGCAGATGATGGTGGCCTTGTTGACCAGCTTCGTCGCCAAGGAGAACTCCATCGCTTCCCTGGGGGTTCTCTACGGGGTGGGTGAAGGAGCAGGACTGGCACAGGTCCTTCCTCAAGTGATGACACCCGCCAGTGCTCTGGGCTTCCTTGTGGTGCAGATGCTATTCGTTCCCTGCGTGGCTACGGTGGCCACTGTTTTCCATGAGACCAACTCCTGGAAATGGACGGCCTTCAATGTACTGTTTCTGTTGCTGGTCTCCTTCGCGCTGGGGATCGTGGCCTACCAGGTGACCTCGCTGATCATCTAGGGCCCCTGAGGGGTAGAGAAGAATGCTGGAACGACTTCTCAAGTCTGTGACTGAAGGTGGTGTGCACAGTTACGGCGAACTGGCCAAAACCTTAGGTGTGAGTGAGGATCTACTGCGACAGATGGTTGAAGACCTGGCTCGCATGGGTTACCTGGAGCCTCTGAGCGAGACTTGCTCCTCAGCCTGCACCGAGTGTTCCATGCGCGATCTGTGCACCATCGGCGATCACGGGAGAGCTTGGAGCTTGACCAGTGAAGGTCGCAGAGTTGCTGCAAAGATGAGGTAGCTGGCGCAGAATAGCCGTTGGGCGCACAGCAGCCTGACGCACAACCAGTGAAGTGAATTCCTGGGGCGTGCTGGATCCATGGTCAGGCGGCCATGTCCCTCAGCGTTTCCTCCAGTATGCGCTGCCAGTCCTCGCGGTCGAGGGAGGTAGGCAGGATCAGGCGATCATCGACCACTCTCGCTTCTGAGGGCAGGCGTCCCTCGGCTCGGCGGCGCTTTACCTCTGCCACGGTGCCCAATCCGATGGCGGGTTGGTTTCCCTCAGTAGTGACGATCTCCACGCCCGCGGCGGTAGCCAGGACCTTGAGCCGCAAGAGATAGATGAGGTTCTCTGCCTCCTCGGGCAGCGTCCCGAAACGATCCTCCAGTTCACGATGGATGCGGTCTACCTCCTCTTCGGTGGTCAAGCCAGCCATGCGGCGGTAGATGCCCAGCCTGAGGTCGGCCTCGGGGACGTACTCCTCTGGCAGCAGGGCATCGAGGGGCAGTCCGATAGTGGGTCCTGTGGCCTCGGGAAGGGCGGGGCCTCTCCTGTCTGTTCGTCGTTTGCCCTCGTGGGGTGCCTCTTGCTCCGCCTCCTTCAGGTCTTGAATGGCCTTGGCCAGCAGGCGGCAGTAGAGATCGAAACCCACTGCGCTGATGTGGCCGTGTTGTCTGGTGCCGAGGACGTCGCCACCTCCCCTGATCTCCAGGTCTCGCATAGCGATCCGGAAGCCCGCTCCCAGTTCACTGGCCTCTCTGATGGTCTCCAGTCGCTTGCGTGCCTCATCGCTGAGCGGCGCATCGCCATCGTAGAGCAGATAGGCATAGGCTCGCACCGTGCTTCGTCCCACCCTCCCTCGTAGTTGATACAACTGGGCCAGCCCGAAACGGTCAGCCCGATTGATGATCAGGGTGTTGGCGTTGGGGATGTCTATGCCACTCTCGATGATGGAGGTACACACCAGGACATCGTGCGCACCCGAGGCGAAGTCGGTCATCACCTCGGCCAGTGTGCCCTCGTCCATTTGGCCATGCGCGACGACGATGTCTGCCTCGGGGATTAGCTTGCGCAGGCGGTTGGCGATGTGCTGTATGCCGCGCACTCTGTTGTGCACGAAGTAGACCTGCCCTCCGCGGTCGATCTCGCGCAATATGGCCCGGCGAACGAGCGCCTGTTCGTAGGGCGCTATCCGTGTGACGACCGGCAGCCGGTACTCCGGCGGCGTGTCGATGGTGTTCATGTCCCTTGCCCCGGAAAGCGAGAGGTAGAGGGTGCGCGGGATGGGTGTGGCGGTGAGGGTCAGCACGTCGACCTCGCTTCGCATCTGCTTCAACCGTTCTTTGTGGGCCACACCGAAGCGCTGTTCCTCGTCGATGATCAGCAAGCCGAGGTCCTTGAAGCGGACGTCTTTCTGAAGGAGTCGGTGGGTGCCCACGACGATATCCACTGTGCCTCGCTCGAGTCCCTCCAGCACGGTCTCTTGCTCGCTGTGGGTCCTGAAGCGGGAAAGCATCTCGATCCTTACAGGGAAAGGAGCAAGCCTCTCTTGGAAAGTGTGGTAGTGTTGCTGGGCCAGGACCGTGGTCGGGACCAGCAGGGCGACCTGCTTGCCGTCCATCACCGCCTTGAACGCAGCACGCAGTGCGACCTCCGTCTTGCCGTAGCCCACGTCGCCGCACACCAGCCGGTCCATGGGCCTTGGCTTCTCCATGTCTCCCTTCACCTCTGCTATGGCTCGCATCTGGTCTTCGGTCTCCACGTAGGGGAACGATGCGTCCAGTTCGCTCTGCCAGGGTGTGTCCGGGGAGAACGCGTGGCCGGAGACCACCTCCCGGATGGAGTATAGTTGCAGGAGGTCCTTGGCTATCTCCTCCACCGCCCGCCTGGCACTCTCCTTGACTCGGGACCAGTTCGCGGTGCCCAGACGATCGATACGAGGCGGTTGGGACTTTGCACCTACGTAGCGGCTGAGGCGATCGCCCTGATACGTGGGCACGAAGAGCTTGTCTCCCTGGGCGTAGTCCACTTGCAGATACTCGCGATAGGCTTGATCCACGTCCAGATGCACCAGGCCCTGGAAGATCCCTATGCCGTGCTCTATGTGCACCACGTAGTCTCCGGGTTGAATGTCTGAGAAGAAGGCCTCGGGGGGCAGAGGCTTGGCGCGATGCGGGCGGCGCCGCTCCGGCTTGACCCAGCCAAAGATCTCGCCGTCGGTGAGCAAAACCGTCCGCCGCTCATCGCCCTGTCTCATCTGCCAGCCAGAGGCCAGGCTTCCCCTGACCAGCGTCAGGCTACCCTCCGCAGGAGGCTCCGTGACTTCTTCGACCTCTCCCACGGTCAAGCCCCATTCCTCGCACAACGCGCCCAGCCGGGGGGTCTGTCGTGAGACCATGATCACCTGCCAGTTCTTGTCGGCCATCTGGACCGAGTCCGCGATCACGTCCTGGAGGCGACCGGCGAAGGGGGTGCCGGGCAGGAAGCCCTCGTCGATGGCCCATTCCGAGTCCTCGAGATAGCGGAACTCGAGTCTGGGCCACTCGCCGAACGCCTTCTGGAGGGCGGTCCAGGTGAAATGGGGAGGCTGGACGCCCTTGGGCAGTTCGCCCTGTTGTATCAAGTCGTGCCGGAGGCCGGCGTTTTGGATCTGGAGGTTCGTCACCGTGGCTTCCAGGCCCATAGGGTCCTCCAGCACCAGGAGTGTTCCCGCCGGCAGGTAGTCCAGTAGCATGCCCGGCTGTTCGTAGAGGTAGGGCAGATAGAACTCCAGGGCGTCGAAGGGATCCCCGTTGCGGAGGGCCTCCAGGTCTGCTTCGAACTCCCTCGCCGCCTCGCTGTGGCACGACGTGAGATCCAGTTTCTTGAGGCCGGGTGGAAGCTTGGCGTGCGACAGGAAACCCTCCCGGGCAGGAGCCAGAGTAAACGAGTCTACCGTGGTCATGGAGCGCTGAGTTGCGGGGTCGAAGAGCCGCAGGGACTCGATCTCATTGCCAAAGAAGTCGATCCTCACGGGATGTCCACTCTGCGCAGAGAAGGCATCAACGATGCCCCCTCGGGCGCTGTAGTCACCGGGCTTTTGCACCACCGTGGTACGTTCGTAGCCGAGACTACGGAGCCTTTCCAGGAGCTCCCTTCTGGTCATTCTCTGACCAGCCCACAGCGTGGTGAGGCTTTCCACGAAGTGGTCCCGAGGGATGGTCTTCTGAAGTAGAGCTCGGGCCGAGGCGATGATGATGAGCGGCTTATCGTTCTGTCGCGGGCCGGCGGCCGCCAGGGAGGTCAAGGTAGCCAGGCGATCCCGCGCGATGCTCCTGTCCCAGGGGATCCTTTCGTAGCCCAGAACGTCCGACTCGGGAAAGAGTATCAATCCATCCGGGGACGGCGACCAGATCTTCAGTTGCTCGTAGACCTCACGGGCGCGATCACGACGGGAGGTCACGATCATCAGGGGCAGGTCGAGATCGCGGCGCAGGCCGGCGAGCAGGTATGGTCGCGCCGCGTCTAAGACGCTCAGGGTGAGGGCTGGAGGTTCCTCACGTGGGAGTGACCTCAGGGCGCTGACGAGCTCGCCATAACCGCGCAGCTTGCCGATCAGGGGCACCAATCCAAACAGTCGCAAGCCGCACCTCTAGTTGTACTCGTTCATGCAAACGTCGATGCCCTCCCGGATGAAGCACAGCACGCAGGCCACGGCCTTCTCGTAGGCCGTTTCCATGATGATGCTCTCCTCGGGAGAGAAATCCTGGAGCACGTACGCCTCAGGAGGGTCTTGGGATGGCCTTCCGATCCCGATGCGCAGGCGCGCCATTCCGTTAGTTTCCAGCGAGGAGATGATGGACTCCATCCCGCGGTGCCCGGCCGAGCCACCGCTGGGACGGACACGCACCCTGCCCAGAGGCAAATCCAGATCGTCGTAGATTAAGAGGAGGTCGCCCAGCCTGATCTTGTACCGCGACATCACCGACTTCACCACACCGCCGCTCCGGTTCATGTAGGAGAGTGGTTTGAGCAGGATCACCGGCTCCCCCTCGATCTCCCCCTGGGCCAGCAGACCGTGGGCCTCGAGATGGTCCAAGCTCAGCCCGTACGAGCTGGCCAGCCTCTCGAGTACCTGGAAGCCAACGTTGTGGCGGTTCTTGCTGTGTTCGCTGCTGGGGTTGCCCAAGCCAACGATCAGCCTGCGGCCATCCACCATTCTGTCAGCGTGCTTCCTCAGAATCCTTTTCCACATGTTGTATCACTGGATTGTCTGTTGCTGTATCAAGCACGAGGGGCTGGTTGTATCACCAGCCCCTGAGCAGTCAAGCAGTGCTGATAGAGAAGCTGGCGCTTCAGATGAAACGCCGCAGCAGGAAGACTATGCCCACGAAGATGAACAGAACTGCGGCAACGAACGCCCCGAAGAGGCATTGTCGTACGAACACCCCCACACTCGGAATGGACACGGTTTCGCCCGTTTCCGGGGGCGGGGTAGGGGATAGTTCTGGCGCAGTCGTCGCGGTAGGGCTGGTGCCCACCACTGTTGGCTGCTCCACAATGGCCGTAGTGGGAGTAGGGATCACGACCGTGGCCGTGGGCGTAGGTGACTCCTCGGGGGTGGGCGTGGCCTGTGGCTGCGTGTTGACGACTCGCACAGGTATGCGCTCGGTCTCGACGTAGTTGCCGTCTTGCTTGACGACCATCAAGTGCAGGAAGTAGGCCCCGTCGGCAAGCCCGGATGTATGCCAGGTCTCCAGCCGCTCGTTGGCCTTCTCTTGCCGGTGGATGTCTCCGATGACGACCCAGATGTCCGGGGTCGCGGAGTATGAGTACTCGACCTTGTAGAAGTCGAACCCTGGTGTGCGGGCGCTGCCTACAATCTCCACGCTGCCCCGAACCTCCGCGTTGGGTCGGGGAGAGGCTATTTCGTATAGCTGATCCTGCGGCACGGGCGCCGCTGCCAGCGCCTCTGTGCACAGAGCAAGCAGGACAACCAAAGTAACGCCGGTTGCCAGGGTGTGTCTCACAGTGCCCTCGTACGTCCGTTCTACGGTTCTATGGCTAGTTTAGCACAGAAGGGGTGGTCAGGCAAGCGCTTCGTCGAATCTTCGGATGATCAGCGCGCCGTTCTGTCCCCCAAGGCCCAGGGCGTTGACCAGAACGGTGTCCACCCGGGCCGCTCGGGCTGCCAGAGGAACGTAGTCCAGATCGCACTCGGGGTCGGGCGTGTGCAGATTGATGGTGGGAGGAATGAGATTCTTCTCGATGGTCTTGATGGCCGTGATGGCCGAGATCGCGCCCGCTGCTCCCAGCAGGTGCCCCACCATGGACTTGATGGAGTTGACGGGCGTGGAGTGGGCTTTCGGGCCCAAGACCGCCTTGATGGCCTTGGTCTCGGCCGCGTCGTTCAGCACCGTCCCCGTCCCGTGACTGCTGACGTGGTCCACATCGTGCGGGCTCAGGCCGCTGTCCTTGAGGGCCAGCGCAATCGCTCGTGCCGATCCGTGGCCATCGGGTTCGGGAGCGGCCAGGTGGTAGGCATCAGAGGTGAAGCCGTAGCCGAGGATCTCGCCGAGAACGTGAGCGCCCCGTTTCGCAGCGTGACGCAGGGTTTCCAAGACCAGGACTGCTGCGCCTTCACCCATGACAAAGCCGTCCCTCTCGGCGTCGAAAGGACGACAGGCACCTTGAGGGTCATGGTCGTTGGGAGACAAGGCACCAAGGCGTGCGAGGGCGGCGAGGGCCAGCGGCGACTCGGCCGACTCGGAGGCGCCAGCGATCATGACGTCGACTTCACCACGTTGCAGGCGACGCGTAGCCTCTCCGATGGCTATGACCCCAGTCGCGCAGGCAGCGACCGGTGAGGACGCCGGGCCCTTGATGCCCAGCGATATCGCCATCTGGCAGGGCGCCATGCTGAGCAGGACGGCCGGAAGCACAGTGGGCTGGATGCGCCGAGAGCCTCGCTCCTTGAGGACGCACGCCTGCTCCTCGACTGTGCCCATGCCCCCCACAGCACTGCCTATCTCCAGACCCACCCTGGTGCGGTCTTCCCTGGCCAGGTCCAGTCTGGCGTGTTTAATGGCCATCTTGGCAGCGGCGCTGGCGAACTGTATGAAACGGGTACTCCGTTTGGCATCGCGGTGGTCCATGTGGTCCAGGGGGTCAAACCCCTTCACCTCCGCAGCGATTTTAGCGGGGCAGTCTGTGGTATCGAAGTGGGTGATGTAGCCCACCCCCGACGCCCCGGCTGCTACAGCGGCCCAGTAGCTGTCGACATCATTGCCCAGCGGGGTGATTGCACCTAGTCCGGTGACCACCACGCGGTCACTGTCTTGCCTTGCCTCCGCCATGGAACACCTCCTTATGATGACCAAGTTTGACCATTATAACACCACGCGCCAAGAAAGGCCACGATCGGCATACAGGATTGCCGGGGCTGCGGCGATGTGCTACACTTGTGGCGCGGGGCGCCGTTGAGTTGGCGTCTCAGAGGGCTGCTTGGCGTAGTGAATGGCGTGTGCCAGTGGGCACAGGTCAGCCGCTGGCGACCTCCGCGTATCGTCGGGTTCTGCGGCATTCTCTCCAGGGGAGGGGCGGAGACGGCGCCGTGACCCGTCTCTGGCCGCGACGCCCTCAGCGGATGAGCGTTGTGTTAGCCAGCATGCCATTGCCCGCGTCCTTCAGGCGCGTGGTGGTAGATGAAGCTGCGTGCCGGAGGGGTGAGCCCAGTCACAGGCCATATTCGCGGTCGAAGAGCCCGGGCCTGACGGGGATAGTCAGTTGCTGTCCCCGATGGTGATGAACGCTGGGCTTCTTCCACCTCTGTTCTGGCTCGTAACTGCCGTGGTCAGAGAGTGTTCTATTTGTGAGGACGCTCCTGGGCTAGATGGAGCTACAGCTTGCGCGACACTGAAGAGGAGCTGGTCGAAAGGGCCAAGGAGGATCCCGAGGCTTTTGGAGTCCTCTACGAAAGGTATGTTGACAAGATATACCAGTATGTCTTTTATCGAACGGGAAACCGGTACGATGCAGAGGACTTGACGGCCAAGACCTTTTACAAAGCGCTTTCCAACCTGGAGCGCTATCGGTACCGGGGGCTCCCGTTCTCGGCGTGGCTGTACCGTATCGCTCACAACCTCGTGGCCAATTGGCACAGAGATCGAAAACGGCGTACTGGCATTCCTCTGGACACGCTGGCCATGATGGGTAAGGAGGGGGAGTCGGCCGAGGAATTCGTGGAGTCTCACGAGCGCCTGGAGGTGCTGAGGCATGCTATCTCGAGGCTTCCCCCTGAGCGACAGGAGCTGCTCCTGCTCAAGTACTCCACGGACCTGAGCAACAGAGAGATAGGCAAGGTGATGGGTCGCAGCGAAGGGGCGATCAAGGCTTTGTACCACCGTACACTGACGGCCCTCAAGAAGGATCTGGGGAAAAGAGGATTTCAGTAGTACGGTGTGGCATTGTGGAGACCATGAGGAGTGTATGGAGGAGAGATCGTGATCAAGATAGTGACGGACACCACGTGTGACTTGCTGCCGGAGATGGTGGAGGAGTACGACATCACCATCGTGCCCATCAACATCCAGTTCGGGACGGATTCATACCAGGAAGGGGTCAATATGGACTGGGACCTCTTCTATGCGAAGATTGAGGAGACCGGTGTCCTGCCGACCACGTCGCAACCATCCGTGGGCGCCTTCGCAGAGGTCTATCGTCGTCTGGCGAAGGAAGGTGCCGACGTCATCATCTCGACCCACGTGACGAGCAAGTTGAGTGGCACGTACCAATCAGCATGTGACGCTGCGGAGCTGGTCAAGGATGAGGTGAAGGTCTATCCGCACGATAGCCTGGCAGGTTCAGCCGCTCTTGGCCTGGCCTGTATGGAAGCGTCGCGGATGGCTCGCGCCGGCAAGACGGCGGAGGAGATCATCGCTCGCCTGGACGAGATCAGGTCGCGCGTCAACGTAATACTCGTGTTGGAGAATCTCGAGTATCCGCGGAAGAGTGGGCGGGTCGGAGGACTGTCAGCCGCCCTGGGGTCCCTGCTCAACCTGAAGCCCCTGGTCACCCTGGAGGATGGGCTTCTCGATACCATGGGGACAGTCAGGACGCGAAAGAAATCCCTCGATCGGCTGCTGGAGATGATGGAGGAGAGAGTCAGCACCACGGTGCCCATCAACCTAGGAGTCATACATGCCAGGGCACCGGAAGTGGGGCAGGAGGTGCTCTCTAGGGCAAGGGGGAGGTTCAACTGCAAGGAGGTCTACCTGACTGAGCTGTGCGCATCCCTGACGGTACACTTTGGCCCCGGCACCATAGGGCTGTGCTTCTACAAGGTGTGATGACTCCGAAAACCGTCGTGCTTGGTCGATCGCGCTGGAGTGGCGATGGATGTGGTATGAGATGACTGAGAGAATAGGTAATCGACGCAGCCCGGAAACAGCAGGGGACGAGCAAGCTGATCGCTCCGAAGAAGCGCCGCTGGCAGGAGAGATCCGGCGATTGTACCCGGCGGTGCGTCCCGAGCGCGGCTTCAGAGGACGGCTTCGAGGTGACTTGTTGGCGACGATGCGATGCAAGGCGAAGCTCCAGGTTGCGCTACCACCAGAGCATCGCCGCTGGGCGCTCATCGCAGGCGCGACGGTGGGCTCTCTGGTGCCGCTGGTAGGCGTCGCTGCCTACCTTGTGCGCTCCCGATGCACTGGCGGGCCTCAGCGAGCTACCTCCCCATAGCGTCGCCATGCTGCGGGATGGCGTCCTGCTGGCCCTTCGATGTGGCCGAGGGGCGTTGGGCTCAACCCCGCCGCATCCCGGAGATCAGTATCTCGACACTGGCCGCTCTCAGCTCGCGATCCAGGTTCTCGAAGCTGGAGCGGCCGCAAAGGACGTCGGCCATGCCCCACTGGACTCTGGTGCTTCTGACGAAGAAGTGGAAGCAAAGGCGAGGGAAGCGGTAGAGCAGGGCTGCCATACGCCTAGCATACTTCAGATCTCGCGTTATCTCCGCATTGATCCTCTCGGTGTACGTGGACAGATCTTCCTGACCCTTCTGGAGCGCTTGATAGATAGTGTCGGCGGCGATCTTGGCGCTCCTCACGGCATAGTAGATGCCCTCGCCCGTCATCGGTTCCGCCAGGCCGGCGGCGTCTCCGGTGAGCAGGACCCGAGTACCGTGTAAGACGCGAGCCACTCCTCCCAACGGCACGAGATGCCCCCTCATCCTCACTGCGCGCGGATCGGATGGAAGCCCGAGCATCTCGAGCCATCGTGAAAGAAACGCCTTCAGGTTGGCTGCCTTTCCCCAGAAGGTTCCTACACCCACGGAGAGGAGGTCCTTCTTGGGGAACACCCAACCGTACCCCCGGGGAACGAAACCGAAATCGAAGTGTACGCAACCCCGCCGGCTTTGCAGAGGCTCCCCTGAGGTCGGGACCTCGGCCTCCACTGCCACGGCCAGGTTCCGCTCTCCCGTCAACCCGGCGCAGCGTGCCACGACTCCGTTGGCGCCGTCCGCCCCCACCAGAATCGAACATGAGTAGCTGCCCCGAGTGGTGAACACTGAAACTCCACCGGAGAGGAATTCGGCTCCTGTGACTCTCTGGTCGTCGAGCACCTGAGCCCCGACCCTGGCGGCCTGTCGAACGATAAGCTGGTCGAGCTTGTCACGCATCACCGTCCAGCCCACAGGTCCGTCGAAGTGGATGGTGACCGGGGAGCCACCCCGGTATGTGCACGTGCCTCGGGTGATCTCATCTTCGTAGGCTGGGCTCAGGTCGAAGTCGAGGAGCTGAGTCGTCTTGAGGGTGACTCCGCCAGCGCATACCTTGTAGCGCGGCAGTCGTTCCTTTTCCAGCAGCAGGACCCGGGCTCCTCTGCGAGCTAGATCGTACGCCGTGGTCCCGCCTGCGGGCCCACCTCCGGCGACGATCACATCGTAGCGGGTGCTGCCGCTCATGGGTTCCAGCCGATCTTGGCCAGCAAGGGCGGCCCGAGAACCAGGACTCCTACGGCCACAGCGGCCATGACCGAGACCAGCACGGCACCAGCAGCCACGTCCTTAGCCTGTTTGGCCAGGGGATGGTACTCCTCGGTGACCAGATCGACTACTGCCTCGACCACGGTGTTGAACAACTCAGCTACGAATACGAAGCCAACGGTCAGAGCTATCACGGCCCACTCAGTGGCTTCGAGCCCCAGCGCCGTCCCCAGGACCAGTACCACCACCGCGATGGAGACGTGGATGCGGGCGTTGCGCTGCGTGCGCAGGGTGTTTCCCAGGCCTGCGAAGGCAAACCGGAAGCTCTTAAGGAGGGTAGTGTGTCGAGTGTTCATCGATTTTCCTTCGGGCCATCAGGCTCACGCGGGCTGGGAGTCCTCGTTGCCCGGCGTGGCCTGGAGGCGTCATCTTCCCAAGGCGCGGAATTGCCGGAGTAGTGACTCCTGTCGCTCCCACATGGCTGCTCGCTCTTCACGACCCCGGTCGTCGTACCCGAGGAGATGCAAGACCCCGTGGATCACCAGGCGAGCGAGTTCCTCCTCGGTGGAGAGTCCGTGGTCTGCGGCCTGGGCCACGGCCCGAGGGTAGGAGACCACGATGTCGCCCAGGTGGGGAGGGGTGGAGGGAGGCGACACGAATCCGTCGTCGCTCTCTCTTGAGGCGAACGCGAGTACGTCAGTGGTGCTATCTTCTCCGCGATACTGGAGGTGCAGCCTCCTGATGTGCTCGTCATTGGTGATGAGCAAGCCCACCGTCATGGCGTCACCCGGTGCTTCCTGAGAGATGACGCCCACCACCAGCTCATTCAGACGCTCACGATTTGCCTTTTCCTCGAGCTCTGGGTCTACTTGTACGCTTAGCTCGATGCGTGGCTCTTTCTTGCTCATCTTCCTCTTCGAGGCTGTCCTCGGGGTACTTGATGCGTGGATGGTAGATCCCTTGAAGAACACTGGAGAACGTGTCTCTCACCTTCTGTAAGTCGCGCAGTGTGAGATCACTGTCGTCGAGCTGACCGTCGTCCACGCGACTCCGGATCAGTGAGTCGATCAGTTTCTCTATCTCCTCCACCGACCGGGGCCGATTCGCGCGAGAGGCGGCTTCAGCCTCGTCGGCCAACATCAGGATGGCTGCTTCGCGACTGTGGGGCCTCGGTCCTGGATATCGGAACCGTTTCTCGTCCGCTTGTTCCGAGCCTTCGCCTTGCTCGCAAGCCTGGTGGTAGAAGTAGCTCGACACAGCGGTCCCGTGGTGCTGAGGAATGAAATCCTGTATCTCCTTCGGCAATCCATACTTCTTGGCTAGCTGCAGGCCGTCCTTCACGTGAGACGTGATGATTTGAGCGCTCGTCTCGGGATCCAGCCGGTCATGCGGGTTCTCACCGTCCGTCTGGTTCTCCGCGAAGAAGTAGGGCCGTAGCATCTTTCCGATGTCGTGGTAGTAGGCCCCGACTCTGGCCAGAAGAGGGTTGGCTCCCACGGCCTGCGCTGCCTGTTCCGCCATGTTGCCCACCATCAGACTGTGGTGATAGGTTCCCGGGGCTTTGAGCAGCAGCTCGCTCAGGAGGGGATGCGTGGGTCTTCCCAGTTCCAGTAGTTGAAGCGACGTGGTGATGTTCAGCACGTTGCTGAAGAGAAAGAAACCCCCCAGAGTCAGGCTCATGGCCAGAACCGCGTTGGCCACACCCGCCCCTGCGATCTGGAACGCGCCCAGGAGGTCATGGTCCTGTTCCAGCGCTCGAAACACGAGGACCACGCTCAGGTTGCTCAGCGCCCCGTAGACTCCTGCCCACAGGAAGGCGTTCAGCCTCTCTATCTTCCACAATCTGAGTGAGGACGTGACTCCACCAGCGAAGCAGTAGACAGCAAACTCGAGAGATCCCCCCGCGATCAAGCCCATAATGGGGCTGAGAATGGCGGTGATGACCAGAGCTATCTCGGCGTCCACGAGGGCCGTCAGCAGCATCGAGGTGGTGGCGAGAGGGAAGAGATAGCCCAGCACCACGTGGCCGGGAATCATTAGCTTCGCGACCAGAACGGATAGGACGGCCAGAACGCCCAAGAGAAGTATGTCACGCCAGTTGGCCCAGAAACTTGGGTGCAAGATGGTCAGGTACAGACCGAGAATGAAGACCAGCAGAGATGCGAACAGAACCCGAGCTGCGATGTCGGTCCACTCGACTTGAGGTTGAAGCAGACCCAGTTTGACTAACGCTTCCCAGGCCACGCGGCTGGTGATCTCGCCCTCGCGGACGATGGTCTCACCCTCCTCGAGGGTGATGTAGACGGGCTCGACCGCCTCGCGAGCCCTGACCCTGGCCTCTTCGGTGGCTTGAGGGTTGGGAAAGCTGTTCGGAACGATGAAGGCTGCCACCCAGTCCTCGACCAGGGCGGCTTGTCGCTCCGTCAGATCGGGCTCGAAGACGTGTACCTGATCCCTCACCGACTCGAGTTGATCGCTTCGAATCTCCTGGTCCAGCATTTCGCCCAGAATACTAATGCTTCTGGCCACCACTTCATCCCACAAAGCTTCGTCCATATTCACGGAATCGGACACGGTGGTAGGGGATAGGTCTAGACCTGAGATGGCCGCGATCATCTCCAACTTCTCTTCCGTCGAGGCATAGGTGTCACCGCGAACCGCCGCGACGTAGTCGAAGACCTTCCTCGCGTGGTTGATCTGTCCGCGGGCGATGCTGGTGTCGGCGGGGTCATAATCATAGACTTCAGGCACAGCCGATTCGGCATTTCGGCGTGCGGCTTCTGTTTCTACGTCGCTCACGTAGGTGATTCTGCTGGAGGCGCGGATATCGCGAGGACTGACGTCACCGGGCTCGAGGCTGAGTTGACGGGGCAGGAACTGGAAGGTCAATACGAAGCTTAGGGCCACGGCGAGGAGAACGCAGAACACCACGACCCGGAAGGTCTTTCGCGCAGTCAGGCGCTCGATGGGCACGCCACCACTGGGCGTTTTATCGTTGGGATCTTGAGTCACGTTGTGCCTACAGTCTCGGCTAGAGTTAGGCAAGGGAGCGCTGACTAGCGCTCCACAATAGCGTCGAGCGGCCAGGTCCGCCTCTGGGCCAGCCGCTGGCGGTCGGGACGACTATGGGGTCTCGCTCAAGATTGCCGTGACTATACTGTTCACGAGGCGGCCGTCAGCCTTGCCCTTCATCTGCGGCATGAGCGCGCGCATCACCTCGCCCATCTGGGAGGGGCTCGTCGCTCCCAGCTCTTGAATGACCTCTCGAGCCCGAACCTCTATCTCTTCCTCGGACAACTGCGCAGGGATGTATTGCTCGATAATCTTGAGCTCTTGCTCTTCTTGCTCCACCAGATCGGCTCGCCCGCCCTCCGCAAACTGAGCGGCGGATTCGCGTCGCTGCTTGGCCTGTTTGGAGAGTACGGCCAGCAGTTCGCCCTCTTCGAGCTCTCTTCCCTTGTCGATCTCCGCGTACTTGACGGCGGTCAGCACCAATCGCAGCGTGCCCTTGCGCTGTTCGTCCCTGTTCCTCAGGGCGTCTCGCAGATCCTGCTCCAGCCTCTCCTTGAGTCCCATACTCTGCTCCTGAACGTGTCTGCCAGCCTTCTCTCGAGATGCCGCTGGCTCCGTCACAGCTTGTAGCCGATCTTGCGCATTAACTCTTTGCGCTCGGCTGCATCCTCGGCGGTCTCTATACCCTTGGACTTGAAGCCGTCCACCACTCCCAGCACACCACGTCCCTGCTGCGTCTCGGCCACGATGACCTCGACAGGGTTCGCGGTAGCACAGAAGATCGAACAGACCTCTGCTACCTGCTTGATCGCGCCGAGCACGTTGAGAGGGAAGGCATCTTTGATGAAGATGATGAAAGTGTGACCGGCGGACAAAGCGAAGGCCCGGTCCTGGGCCAGCTCTGTCAGCCCCTCGTCGTTGCCGCTCACGCGAACGAGGCACGGTCCGGAGGCCTCGCAGAAGGCCAGTCCGAACTTGATGCCGGGCACGGAGTTGACGAGCGCCTCGTGTAGATCTTCAACCGTCTTGATGAAATGTGCCTGGCCGACGATCACATTGCTGCCCTCAGGTGTGTCTATGGCGATTGTCAACAACTCCATCTCGAACCCCTCCTGGGTTGCTAGGTCACGTCGTTCTTCCAGCGCAAGGCCATGCCGTCAGGCCTCATCGCCTTGCCACCAAGCAGATGCAGGTGCAGGTGATCGATGACCTGTCCCGCCTCGGGGCCGGTGTTGATGACCAGGCGGTACCCCCTATCAGCTATGCCCGCGGCTTCTGCCACATCGTGTGCCTTGGCGAACATTTTGACGAGTAGCGGGCTGTCGCGAGTGAGTAACTGCTTCACCGACGACACGTGTTTGTTGGGCACGATGAGCACGTGGGTCGGGGCTTGTGGTCTGATGTCTCGGAAGACCGTGATCTCCTCATCCTGGTACAACACGTCGCTTTCTGCCTGTCCTGCGACGATGAGGCAGAAGACACACTGCATCTGGCAGTCCTCCCCAACAGCATGCTGATCGAATTGTGGGCCGGTGTGCGCCAGCTATGGCTCTAGCTGCAACTCCTCCCCTCGGAAGACGTCTGCGGCGATGATGAAGCGCTGCATCTCGCTCGTGCCCCCCAGAATGCGCGTTACCCGGGCGTCCCTGTACATGCGCTCTATAGGGAGATCCTTGATGTAGCCTGCGCCGCCGTGGAGCTGCACCGCCTTGTTGGCGATCCTGCACGCCGCCTCGGATCCAAAGAGCTTGCACATCGCCGCTAGCCGCGTGTACTCCTCTCCGTGTTCGAAGGCCCAGGCCGTGCGATAGACGAGTTGGCGCAGAGCCTCAATCTCCGTGGCCATGTCGGCGATGATCCAGGAGATCGCCTGCTTGTTGGCCAGGGGCACACCGAACTGCTCTCGGTCCCTGGCGAACCTGACGCTGGCCTCCATGGCTCCTTCGGCTGCACCCAGACAGGTGGCGGCCACGCTCAGGCGACTGAAGTTCTGCGTCTGGCCTATGAGCTCAGACCCCCTGCCCAACCCCTTCTCCTCGCCTCCCAGAAGGTTCTCCACGGGCACGGGGCAGTCATCGAAGAAGAGCTGCACGACGTGACAGCCGCGGATACCCATCATGCGCTCTATACGGCCCACCTTGAGACCCGGGTAGCCCTTCTCCGCGATGAAGCCGCTTATGCCATCCGTCGCTCCTTCGTCTGAGGTCCGGGCGAAGACGGTGAACACTCTTGCGATATCGCCGTTGGCCACGTAGGCCTTGGAGCCGTTGAGCACGTAGTGGTCATCTGCCCTGGTGGCGGTGGTGCGGATGCTGGAGAGATCGGAGCCAGCATCTGGCTCCGACAGGCAGAAGGCCCCCATTCTCTCGCCCTTGGCCAGGGGCACCAGATACTTGGATTTCTGTTCATCGGTGCCGCCCAGGTAGAGAACCATGGCTCCCGACGAGGTGTGGAGGCCCAGGCAGCAGGCCGTGGCCAGGCAGGCCTTGGCCAGCTCTTCCACCAGCAGGCAATAACCCGTGGCCCCGATCCCGGCTCCGCCATACTCCTCTGGAAAGGGCAGCCCCATGAACTCCATCTCTGCTGCTTTCTTCAGCGTCTCCAGAGGCGTACGCTCTTCCCGGTCTATCTCATCTGCCAGCGGCGCCACCTCGTTCTCGGCGAAGTCGCGGAACAGCTCCTGGAACATCTGCTCTTCTTCGGTAAGGGCGAAGTCCATCGACGTCCTCTCCTACTTGTCCTGGAACTTGGGCTGTCTCTTCTCCAGGAAAGCGCTCAGGCCATCGCGCATGTCCTCTGTCTCTACCAGGCTGGAGAACTTCTCAGCCTCTATCTCGAGACCATCTGATAAGGTGACGCGCAGGCCCTGAGTAACGGCCTCTACGGCAGCAGTGATGGAGGGCCGACCAAAGGACGATATCTTCTTGGCCAGTCCGACTGCGGTCTTCATCACCTCGGTCCCGGGCACCGCCTTGTTCACCAGGCCCAGGCTGGCGGCTTCGGCACCGGTTATCCTGTCACCAGTGAGGATCAGCTCCAGCGCCTTTCCCTTCCCCACCAGTCGAGCCAGCCTCTGGGTGCCGCCGAAACCGGGGATGATGCCCAGACTGATCTCAGGCTGCCCAATCATGGCCCGGTTGTTGGTGATGCGCATGTGACAGGCCATCGCCAGTTCGATCCCGGCACCAAGGCAGTGGCCGTTGATGGCGGCGATGATAGGTTTGGGAGAGTCCTCGATCTTCAGGAATAGCCGGTGCACCTCTGTCACTATCTGCTTGGCGTCAGCCGGGGTCTTCAGTTCCAGGATGGCATTGATGTCGGCGCCGGCGACGAAGGCCATCTGGCCTCCCCCCGTGATCACGATGACTTTGACGTCGTCGTCAGACCAGGCTTCCTCCAGGGCGCTCTGGAGGTCATTGACCACGGGGCGGGAGATCATGTTGACCGGAGGATTGTCGATGGTGAGGATGGCGACACGTTCGTCTTTGGACAGCTTCGCGTATTGTCTCTCCGTCATCTTTACTCCTCTCAAGGTGCACGTTGGTGCGCAACGCAGCGCTGGTCGTGTGTCTGTGTGTCCCCGCACGGTGGCGTTAGCCTACGTGTTCAAGAAATCCTCTGCCGGTCTTCTCCCCCAGGTGATTGGCCCTCACCTGGAGTCGCAGAAGGCGAGCCGGGTGGAAGCGCGGGCCCAGTTCCTGCTGGAACCGCTCCAGCTTCTTCAGGACCACGTCCAAGCCCATCCTGTCGGCCATGGCCAGAGGGCCCATCCGCTCGTCGCCCATCTTCATCCCGATGCCCGCGATGGCAGCCATGTCGATGTCGCTGGCGGAGGCCACGTGCTCCTGGAGACAGAGGACGGCCTCGTTGATCATGGTAACCATCAGGCGATCGGCGCTGAACTCGGTTCCCGTCACCGCCCCAGGCTCTGACTGGATCTCCTCCACCATTTCGTTGACAGGCTCGTCACTCTGGTCGCCATAACCATAGAAGCCAGCCCCGGCTCGTTCTCCCAGACGCCCTGCGTCATACAGCTTCTGGAAGATCTTGGCTGCCCGAAGGCGCTCTCCGTACTCTTCGGTCAGATACTTGCCGGTGATGTAGCAGATGTCAACCCCGACCATGTCCATCAAGGTGAAGGGGCCCATGGGCCAGCCAAACTCCACCATGGCCTCATCGATCTCTCTGGTGGTGGCAGCTCCCTCTTCCAGGCATAGGGCGGCCTCGTTCAGGTAGGCCATGAGGAGGCGGTTCACCAGAAAGCCCGGGCATTCCTGCACGACCACAGGTATCTTGCGCAAGGACTCGGAGAACATCACCACATCGTTGACCGTCTCCTCGTCCGTGTCCAGTCCAGGGATGACCTCGACGAGCTTCATGATGTGTGCAGGGCTGAAGAAATGCATGCCGACCATCTTGTGGGGCTTCTTCGTGGCTGCCCCCATCTCTGATATGGAAAGCGCCGTGGTGTTGGAGGCGAAAATGGTGCTTTCAGGGCACACTTCCTCCAGTTCGTGAAGGACCTGCTTCTTCAGGTTCATCTTCTCGGGCACCGCCTCGATTACGATATCCGCATCTCCGAAGTCATCGTACGTCAGGGTGCCCTGGATCAGGTCCATCTTCTCGGTCAGCGTGGACATGTCCATCTTGCCCTTGTCCACCCGCCTCTGGTATATGTCACGGATCCTGGCCAACCCCTTGTCCAGCAATTCCTGGTCGACGTCCTTCAAGACCACAGGCAGCCCAGAGTAGGATATCACCTGTGCGATCTCAGCGCCCATGAAACCTGCGCCCACCACTCCAGCCTTGAATATGTACATCTTGGCCTTCCTCCTTCGGCACTCGGGACAGCTACCAGGTCTTCAGTGGAAGCGATGCTTCTGGGGAGCCGATGCGCACGAAGTACAGCCATTCGTCGGGATACCTGGCGAAGGCTTTCTCGTCCGCTTCGTTCAAGGTCTGACCGAGGAAGTGTTCTCCATTATCGGGATGGATAGCCACGATTTCACCTTCGTGACTTGGCTCCAGGTCGTCTTTGAGCTTGCCGTACACCTCCTTTCCCTTGGTGATGAACTCCTCTCTCTGAGCCTTGTCATACATCTTGGTTTCTTCTCCTCATTTCCTCTCGATGATGAGCGCTCCTCCCTGTCCGCCGCCCACGCAAGCTGAGGCCAGCCCCAGACTGGCGTCCTGCTTGATCATCTCATAGAGCAGGGTGACAGTGATCCGGGCCCCGGTGCAGCCCACCGGATGGCCGAGGGCGATGGCGCCACCATTGGGATTGACTTTATCCCAGTCGAAGCCGTCTTTTTCCAGTTCAATCCCGCAAGCCAGCGCCTGAGCAGCGAAGGCCTCGTTGAGTTCGATGATGTCGATGTCGGTGAGCTTGAGTCCTGCCCTCTCCAGGGCCATGGGTATGGCCCTGGTGGGTCCAATGCCCATGATCTCCGGGGGTACGCCTGCGTAGGCGTAGCTGCGGACGTAGGCCATGGGCTCGAGCCCCAGCTCATCCGCCTTGCTCTTGCTCATGACGATCAAGGCCGCTGCGCCATCGGAGATAGGGCAAGCGTTGGCAGGGGTGACCATGCCGCCCCTCTTGAACACTGTAGGGTACAGAGCAGCCTTCTCTACGGTCAGGCCGGCGTTGATGTTCTCGTCTTGTGTAATGTCCTCCCTGGCGACTTCCTGGCCCGCTACCCTCTTGACCACAGGAACGGGCACAATCTCGTCTTTGAACTTGCCCATCCTCGTAGCCATAAAGGCCTTCCTATGGCTCTGGACCGCGAACTCATCCTGTTGCTGTCGGCTGAGACCGTAGAGCTGAGCGAGATTCTCGGCCGTGTAGCCCATGATCATGCCGCACACGGGGTCCGTCAGCCCTTCCCAGATGACATCGACGAACTCGGTGCTTCGCAACTTGAGCCCCCAGCGGGCCCCACGAACTGTGTAGGGGGCGTAGCTCATCGACTCTGTGCCCCCCACGAGATGCGCCTCTCCGTCACCTGCCTTGATGGCCTGACACGCATTGGTGATAGCTACCATGCCTGACACACAGTTACGTTGCACGGTGTAGCCCGGGACGTGGGTGGGCACGCTAGCCAACAGAGCGGCCACCCTGGTGATGTTGGGTGCGTCGGAAAACTGGCCGCAGCATCCGAAGATGACGTCGTCGAACACGTTGGGGTCCACCCCTGTGCGGTCCATCACTTCGACCATGACGATCTTGGCCAGTTCCTGTGGCGTTACATCTCTGAGCCCCCCTCCGTGACTGCCTATTGGAGTCCGCACACCGCCAACGATGACGATTTCGCTCATCACACCTTCTCCTGTCTACGGGCTTGAAAAGTGAGGCGGCTTCCGCTCTCATTTTACCCTAACAGCGTCCAAAGGACAATGCTTGCCATGCGGCTTGCTCTCTCACGGGGAGACAGCGGCCGCGGGCTCGAGGTCGGCATTCCGTCCCCAGGCCACGTCCTTGGCGGGTCTCCAGTCGCTATGGTACAATTGCGGTGGGTTCGTGCAGCCACTGTAGCTAGACGGCTAATGGTCATCTCCACGATCATGACGATAAGGAAACTATCTCAAGACGTAGCGTCCCGGATTGCTGCGGGGGAGGTCATCGAGCGGCCAGCCTCGGTGGTGAAGGAGCTGATCGAGAACTCCATCGACGCCGGCGCTCGAGATGTCCGCATTGAGGTCCGCCAGGGGGGTAGAAGACTCATACGGGTGATCGACGACGGGAACGGCATCCCTCAGGATGAGGTCGAGCTGGCGTTCGAACGGTACGCGACCAGCAAGCTGCGCGCGCTCGAAGAGCTGTCGGAGATCTCGACGTTGGGATTCCGCGGGGAAGCCCTGCCGAGCATCGCCGCCGTGTCACAGGTGACGGTGGTGACACGGGCCCCGGGTGACGAGGCAGGCACTCTGCTGCGCCTAGACGGCGGCCGAGTCGTGCACCGCGAGTCCCGCGGGACAGCGAAGGGAACCGTCGTGACGGTGGAGAACCTCTTCTACAACACCCCTGCTCGGCTGAAGTTCATGCGCTCTGTGACGACAGAAGCACGGCACATCAGCGAACTGGTCACCTGTTACGCGATGGCGTATCCGGCACTGCGTGTCAGTCTGGTCAGCGATGGCCGCATGGTGTTCCGCTCTGGTGGGTCAGGCAACCTGTACGACGTGCTGGTGGAGGTATACGGACTGGATACCGCACAGCGATTGCTGGAGATCCAAGCTGGTTCGGTGAGCGATTCCTCCGTATCCGTTGCGGGTTTCGTGAGCGATCCACTGCTTCATCGCTCCCATGCACGAAACGTGACTACGCTGGTCAATCGGCGCTTCGTGCGAGACCGGCTTATCGGCTATGCCGTCAGAGAGGCTTACCACGGACTCTTGCCCAAGGGGAGGCATCCTATCGTGGTCCTCAGTGTGGAGCTGCCCTCCTCTGACGTGGACGTGAACGTCCATCCCGCGAAGAGCGAGGTGCGGTTCCGGGACACAGGGATGGTGTTTTCGGCCGTTCAGAAGGCGGTACGTCAAACACTGTCCCGAAGGGCTCCGGTGCCCGGCGACTCAGCCAGCTTCGGTTGGGAGCGCGTGATAGAGGCAAGGCAACGCCGTCTGGTGGACGTGGGCCGTGGTCCGTCGGCGCGGCCGGGCGAACTGGCTCTGGAGGTGCAGCGCACCGCTCGACCGATGGTGCGCGCTGAAGAGCCCCCTGCGAGGGACAAGCTGCCCATGTTAAGGGTGCTGGGGCAGTTGGGGCTGACCTACATTATCGCTGAAGGGCCCACGGGTATGTATCTCATAGATCAGCACGCGGCTCACGAGCGAGTACTGTACGAGCGTCTTCAGTCGCAGAGAAGCCGGTCTGCTATCGTCTCACAGACGCTCGTGGAGCCGATGACTATCGAGCCCGGACCCAGGCTGCCGGCGATAGACGAGGAGCGTCTCGCCAAGCTCAGGGACCTCGGTTTTGAGATGGAACATTTCGGCACCAGGACGTACCTGGTCCGGAGTGTACCAGCCATCCTCCAGACGGCCGAACTGGCGCAGTCTATCCTGGACATCATCGAGGAGGCTGATAGGGCGGATGGAGTGCGTCCCTGGGAGGAGGAGATCACCATCGGGCTGGCCTGCCGCGGAGCGACGAAGGCTGGACAGGTCCTGGCCATGGAACAGATGCGAGAGTTGATACTGGAACTGGAGCAGACGAGCCTGCCGAGAACGTGCCCTCACGGGCGACCGACCATGCTTCACGTCAGTGCAGAGCAATTGGAACGGGAGTTCGGTCGGAGGTAGGAGCGAGGGGAGGTACCGGCGTTGAGCAAGCGTTGGATCTGGTTATTGTGGGCAGGGGTGCTGGCAATCGTTCCGATCCTGCCGACCGCCTGCGCGGGGGGGAGTCCCCTCGTGTACGACGTGGAGGTGCAACCGTCCGTCATCTCACCGAACGCTGACGGAGTGGACGATGTGGCCAGGATTGGCTACAGGATCTCGCGCTCATGTCAGGTCTACGTCTACTTCGTTGGTGGCGAAGGGCAACGGTACTACTTCCGTGAGGGCAACAGGCGTTCTGCAGGGGAGTACGAGGCGCTCTTCGGTGGCGCGGTCGAGGGCCAGGTGTTGGCAGACGGGGAGTACACCTGGGTCGTGGAGGCCGTCGATGCCCAGTCAGGAGAGACGGTGACCGCGGAGGGGCAACTCACGGTCCAGGGCGGCGACAGCCAGGGGCCGCAACTGGAGGATTTCACGGTCTATCCGCAATCGTTCACTCCCAACCAGGATGGCATCAACGACCGCATCTCCATCAGTTATCGTCTCGCGGAGCGGGCGGAGGTAGAGGTCTATCTGCGTGACGAGGAGGGGAGGAGGTATCCGGTAGGGCTTCCCAAGACGAGATGGGACGAAGAGGACTTCGACCTGGAGGTGAGCCCCAGCAAGGTAGAGCTGGATCCAGGTCTGTGGGAGTATGACTACGATGGGGGGATCGACCTGGGTGCATCGCCCCCCGCTGACGGGAACTACACCGTGGTGGTTGAGGCCTCCGATCGTGCCGGCAACAAGGTGGTGAAAGAAGCGCCCCTGGTCATCGAGGACGGTGGGCTGCCTCTGGCGGAGATCCAGACTGTCGAGTTCTACCCCACTGTTGTGCCTCTGGGCCAGACCCTGCATGTTACGGTCACCGTCCAGAACGTGGGAGGAGTAGCCATCCGCACCAAGGGACCAGCCTCGGGCACTACCTACACTTCGCGTGAGAACTTCAACACCATGGGTTTCTACGAAGAGCCGGGCATCTTCCGGGTGGGTGTGGACTTCGAAGGCAATAGCAGCGGGCGTCCCTACACCTACCGCTGGCAGCTAGGCAGAGACGAGGACCTGGAGGAACGCACAATCAACGGTGAGAAATACCTCTACCTGCTTCCGGGCAAGCGGGTGACAATCGTGGGCCACATCACCATCGTCGACGAGCCGTCCAAGATCAATCCCTACTACTGGGCGGGTCTGGTGCACGAGCAGGTGCGCATCGTCAACGATCGCCAGAATCCCACTGAGATCACCATCGGCTTCTGAGTGGAGAGAGCCGCACGATGGACCTCTCCGTCGTCATCGTCAGCTACAACACCCGGGATTTGCTGCGAGGGTGCCTGGACTCTGTTCTCGCCAGCCTTGGTGGTGGATTGACATACGAGGTGATAGTCGTCGACAACGCGTCGGCGGACGGCAGCGCAGCCATGATCCGCGAGGGCTTCCCCCAGGTGCGCCTGCTGGCCAACCCGCAGAACCGGGGTTTTGCTGCCAGCAACAACCAGGCTATCCAGGAGAGCAGCGGTCGGTATGTGATCCTTCTCAACCCAGACACGGTGGTGAGGCAAGGCGCGCTGCAACGTATGATGGGAGTGCTGGAGGAGCGGAGCAGGATCGGCGTCGTGGGACCGAAGTTGCTCTTTCCGGATGGGAGACTTCAGCATTCTGCCTTCACCTTCCCGACTCTGGCTATGGTCTTTCTCGACTTCTTCCCCCTCCAGAACCGGTTGCTGGACGCACCAGTGAACGGTCGATATCCTCGCCATCTATACGAGCGGGGAGAGCCTTTTCCCATTGACCATCCGCTGGGAGCTGCCTTGATGGTGAGGCGGCAGGTGATCGATGAGGTGGGACCCCTCGACGAAAGGTTCTTCATGTACTGCGAGGAGATCGACTGGTGCATGCGTATCAAGAAGGCAGGTTGGGAGATCGTCTGCTGTCCCCAGGCAGAGATCGTGCACTACGTAGCGCAGAGCACCAGGCAGTTTCGTGACGATATGTACGTGGAGCTTCACCAGAGCCGCCATCGACTGTATGAGAAGCAGTATGGCCGCGGCTTCAGACGCGTCGCAGGTTGGCTCGTCTTGCTGGGTGTTTCCTGGCAAGGGCTGCGGGCCCGTTGGGCGGCACGGAGAGGGCAGATGGATCGAGGGGCCCTGGAAGCGCGTCTACGGGCGTACCGGGAGGTTCGAGCTCTATTCTCATAGGGCTGGCTGGCGCCAGAGTACGTCGTTCACGTGCCGGGCCGGTCGAGGGGATCCATGGCACAGATCTCGGCCATCGTGCTCACCAGAAACGAAGAACGGAACATCGCCGATTGCCTCGATACCCTTCGTTGGGCAGAGGAGCTTCTGGTGCTGGACTCGTTCAGCGAGGACGCCACGGCTGAGATCGCCAGGTCGATGGGTGCCGAGGTCCGACAGCGACGATTCGACAACTACGCTCTGCAGCGCAACGCAGCACTGCGCATGGCATCTCAGGAATGGATCTTCTTCGTCGACGCTGACGAACGGGTCACGCCGGAGTTGGCGGCGGAGATCAGACACGCAGTGGACGAGGAAGGGTTTGACGGATGGTGGGTCCCGCGAAAGAACTACATCTTCGGCCAGTGGATCCGCCACGCTGGCTGGTATCCTGATCACCAGCTACGCCTGATGCGGAGGGAGAAGGCACGGTACGACGAGCGCCGCGAGGTGCACGAACTGGTAGATCTGGACGGGGCAGCCGGGTACCTTCAGAGCCCCTTGATCCACTACAACTACGACACGGTACAGGAGTTCCGGGAGAAACAAGACAGCTACACGGACCACGAGGTGCGCGCCCTGTTGGAGAGCGGCCAGCGCGCCCGGCCGTGGAACCTGGCGCTTCAGCCCCTGCGCCAGTTTCGCTGGCGATACCTCACACTGGGTGGGTACAGAGACGGCTGGCGAGGTTTGCTGCTAAGCTCGCTGATGGCCTACTACGAACTCGTCAGATACTGGCGTCTCTGGCACAGACAGAGGAGCTGACCACTCAGCCCTCACCTTGGTCCGTCCCCGCGAGTTCCAGAACGAGACTGTAGCCTTTCCTCAGCAGGCGGTCTATCTCCCATGCACACTCGCGATACAGTCGCAGCGAGTCGCTGCCGTAGGGATCGGATAGGTCATGTCTCTCGCCTGCGAGTTCGCTCAAGAGAACGATCTTCTCTCTCTCCTGGGGGAGCTCAGCAAGCAGGGCTTCCTTGTGTTCTCGGCTCATGACGACGACGAGACTCGCCTGATCCACGTCCTCGCTGGTCAGGTGGTGGGTGCGGTGGGTGCTGATGTCGATGC
Organism: Anaerolineae bacterium; assembly: GCA_034411995.1. GTDB lineage: Bacteria > Chloroflexota > Anaerolineae > UBA7937 > B3-Chlor > JAUVXJ01. The sequence goes on from DAOUME010000007.1 coordinate 173,678, forward strand.
CCAGCTCTTTCATGGTCTGCACGGCAAGGGCTGAGGCGCTCTGGCCGTCCGTGGTCCAGGTCCCGGCCGAGCGCGCTCCATAGAGACCGTCCTTCCCATCGATCTGCAGCAGCGTCCTGAAGATCCCCTCTGCCATGGGAGAGCGGCAGAGGTTGCCTGTGCAGACGAAGAGGACGGTGGCTGCCACTGTTATGCCAACTCCGGCTCGATGAGGCCATAATCGCCATCTCGGCGCCTGTAGATGATATTGAGTTCTCCGGTTCCGGTGTTGAGAAACAGGAAGAAATCGTGACCTAGCAGCTCCATCTGTTCTACGGCCTCTTCCTCGTCCATGGGGAGGACGAGAAAGCGCTTCGTTCTGACGATCTCTCTGGGAGCTTCCTCCTCATACTCTTCGAGCGGTGGCATCAGTTCGTCTTCTTGAGCTCGCCCTCGGGCGCGCCTTCTGGTCTTGTAGCGTACGATCTGGCGGTACATTTTGTCCAGCACGGCATCGAAAGCGGTGAAGACGTCGGCGGCCCGCTCCTCCGCTCTCAGGATGCTCCCTCTTACGCGTACGGTGAGCTGCGCTATGTGCCGATCTTCAGCGCTCTTGGCGCTCGATCGCGTGAGTTCTAGAGAAGCCTCGTCTATGTTATTCAGATAGCGATCCAGTTTGCTGGCTTTCTTCTCCACATATTCACGTATCCTGTCGCTGATCTGCATGTTCTTGCCGGTGATGGTCAGCTCCATATCGCGATCCTCCCTGTTAGAGTTTCAGGTTTCATGCTCGTGCCACCTTTCCCGGGCCAGCGCCAACCCCCACACGACGCCGACCCCGGCTTCCCGCAGCGCTATGCTGCATGACTCCATGGTGGCGCCGGTGGTGCAGACATCATCCACGAGCAGCACGTTTCTGTCCTTCAAGCTGGTGTTGGCACACTGGAAGGCGCCCCTGACGTTCTTCCGTCTTTGCGCTGCGTTGAGGCCCACCTGCGGGGCGGTGCTCCTCACTCGCTGGAGCACGTCTTCGGCGACCGTCATCTGCACTGCGCGGCCGATCTCTGCTGCCAGAAGCGCAGCCTGATTATACCCCCGTTCGCGCAAACGGCGAGAGTGAAGGGGCACAGGAACCACTGTGTCCACGGGCAGGCGATGGCCAATGAGGTAGTCGCTGGCCAGTTTCCCCAAAGGCGCGGCCAGGGGGCGAAGGTTGGAGTACTTGAAGCGGTGGATGGCGGTTTGGAGGGCACCCTCTAGGTAGCCGACAGCGCGCATTCCATCAATGCGCAGAGGCCTGCGCAGGCACGAAGGGCAGCGTCGAGGCCGGGACGTAGACAGCCCGCAGACAGGGCATAGCGGAGGACGAACGAGCTCGATCTGCTCCAGACACGTGGGGCACAGCCAGCTTCCGGTCCGGTCGCAGACGACGCAACGAGGTGGGAGAAGGAGGTCGAGCAACGCTCGGGCCGTTGCCTGCCAGCCTGGTAGTGGATTCAAGGATTTGATTCCCGGTGGCGCTATCTGCTTAGTGCCTGCCCACGGGGCACCCCGTGCGGGCTCCACAAGGACTTCGGTAGGGACCCTCCGGTCGCTGGCTGGTTCAACGGGGATGCTCAGAAGCCCCCGAACGCTGACCTGAGCGAGGGAACAGCTGGGCCCAGCAGGACCACGAACAAGGCTGGGAAGATGAGAAAGACCAGGGGGATCATCATCTTGATAGGTGCCTGGTGCGCCAACTCCTCTGCCCTTTGACGGCGCCTGATACGCATCTGCTCGGATTGAATGTGCAGCACCCTGGCCAAGCTGACTCCCAGTTGGTCGGCCTGGATGATCGCAGCTACGAAGCTGGTCAGGTCCGGTACGCCTGATCGGTCGGCCATGGCCCTGAGAGCGTCCCGACGCAGTGTGCCCATCTGGATCTCGACGAGCACTCGAGTGAAGGCCTGGCTCAATTCGTTGGTCCACTTCTCGGTCACCTTGGTCATGGCGGCATCGAATCCCAGTCCGGCCTCCACGCTGATGGTCAGAAGGTCAAGAGCGTCTGGCAGGGCTTTCAGTATGTCGGCCTGTCGATTCTTGATCCTGAGGGTGAGCCATACGGTGGGCAGGAAGTAGCCAACAGCGCCTACCACGGCCGTAGCCAGGATCCGGTTCTTGAGAGGTGAATGCGCGACGAACGTGAGGGCGAAGGCCAGGCCGGCACATAATAGCGCCGCAACCGATCTTACGCCCGTGAACTCCATGGGTGCCCAACCATAGGGATTGCCCGCCAGATCGAGGTTGTGCTGGATATTCTCCAGGTTTCTCCTGGGGGTGAGACGAGCAAAGGCGTTGGCGACGGCGCTGAGCATGGGCTTGATGACCCGCTCAGAGAAGGGTTCGGAGAGCTCGATCTCCTCCAGGGTCATTACCGAGCGCGTCCCGAACTCCCCCAGGCGCTCCTCCACGACGCCAACACTACGTCGTGAAGCCAACCCCACGAAAACGATGACTACGCCGCCCCCGAGACCCAGAGCGATCAGCAGCGGAATCAAAGCATCTGACATCTTTTTCTTCCCCGGACGCGTTCCTGGTGCGAAAAGGTCATATCTCGATGTTCACGATGCGGCGAATGATGATCCAACCCGAGAACATTCCGATGCAGGAAGCTACGATCATCTGCACGCCACAGGCATCTTGCCAGAGGCGCGACATGTACTCGGCATTCATGACGAAGAGCAGACCCGCCACCGCGATGGGCAGTATGCTTACCAGGTAGCCGGAGTACCTGGCCATGGAGGTGAGGGTTCGGATCTCTCCCTTGATGCGCACTCTCTCTCGTATCGTGTGCCCGATGGTATCCAGGATCTCAGATAGATTGCCTCCCACCTCGTGGTGGATGTTGATCGCGGTGATCATCATGTCGAGGTCGTCGCTCTGGATACGCCTCAGAAGGTTTCCCAGAGCTTCCTGGTTGGACAACCCGAGCCCGATCTCACGGGTCACTCGCGTGAACTCCTCTGACATGGGCTCAGGCAATTCTCGCGCTACCATTTCCATGGATTGCAGAAGGCTGTAGCCGGAGCGGAGCGAGTTGGCCAGCAAGGTAATCGTGTCGCCCAACTGATCGTTGAAGGCGTTCAAGCGTCTGGTCTGACGGAACCCCATGAAAATACGGGGTGCGAAGAAGCCCAGGAGGCCACCGGCCACAGCGCCGATGATCCACAGTTTGCGCACGAGGAAGGCCCCGGCCACGGCGCCGACCACGATGATGACCACCATGAGGAGAATGAACTCCACGACCGTCAGCTTGAGGTTGGCGCGAGCCAGGTCGGTGGCCACACGTTTGGCGAAGCTTTGCCTGGCAATGGCCCGGTCCAGGCTCACCACGACTTCCGGCATGGCGCGTTCGGACCTGGAGTCCTTGGGCTTCGTGTCTTTGGAGACGACCGCCGTGACGTCGCCCAGTCGCGTGATGACCTGGGAGCGCGAGCTGATCACCCTCGAGAGCCCCACGAAGAGGATCAGGATGGTGCCACCCGCCAGTATGGGTAGGAGGATCAATAGTGGATCCAGTTTGACTGCCCTCCCTAGTCTCTAAGTCGGCCTCGCTGATCGTATCCGAAGAGCTTGGCATCCAGATGGTAACCAGAGGCATCTATGAGCTCGGTGAACTTGGGCCGGACGCCTGTGGGACGTAGGTGCCCCACGATGCGGCCATCGTCAAAACCCGTTTGCTCGAAGGCGAAGAGGTCCTGGAGCACGATGACGTTGCCTTCCATGCCTTGCACTTCAGTGATATTCACTATCTTCCGTGTTCCATCCCTGAGCCGTTCCTGATGGACGACCATGTTCAGGGCCGAGGAGACCTGCTCCCGAATGGCGCGGTGGGGGAGGTCGGTGCCGGCCATAAGAACCATGGTCTCCAGACGCGCTAGCGTATCACGAGGACTGTTGGAGTGGCAAGTGGTAAGGCTGCCGTCGTGACCCGTGTTCATGGCCTGAAGCATGTCCAGGGCCTCGCCGGCCCTCACCTCGCCGACCACAATGCGATCGGGCCGCATACGCAGTGAGTTGACCACCAGGTCTCGTATGGTGACCTCGCCCTTGCCCTCGATGTTGGGCATCCGTGACTCCAGCGAGATGACGTGCTCCTGCTGTAGTTGAAGTTCGGCGGCGTTCTCGATAGTGATGATCCGCTCATCGTTGGGTATGTATCCGGACATCACGTTGAGCGTGGTCGTCTTGCCGGAGCCGGTGCCGCCGGAGATGACGATGTTGAGCCTGGCCTTGACGCAGATCTCGAGGAACTCAGCGATCTCTGGGGTCAGGGTGCCAAATCCAACGAGATCCTCCATCGTGTACGGCACTTTGGAGAACAAACGGATGGTGATGATCGGCCCCTGGATGGCGAGGGGGGGAATGATCACGTTCACACGGGACCCATCGGGTAGACGCGCGTCTACATAGGGCTGGCTCTCGTCCACGCGCCTGCCTAAGGGCGCCACGATGCGGTCGATGATGCGCATCACGTGCTCGTCGCTCTCGAACCGGTATGACGTCTTCTCGATCTTACCTCCACGCTCGATGTATATCCTCTGGGAACCGTTGACCATGATTTCCGTGGTCGTTTCGTCCTTGAGGAGCGGCTCCAGGGGGCCGAGCCCCATGATCTCGGCGACAATCTGCTCCAGGAGGACGTTTCGCTCGGCGCGACTCAGAACGGCGTTCTCTTCGGCCAGGACGGTGTTGAACATCTCTTCGATAACGCTGCGCACTTCAGCAGTCTGCGACAGGTCCATCCGTGGATCGAGTTCGGCAATGACCTTCTTCTGCACACGGTTCTTGAGCTCAGAGAAGGTATCTCGCGCTGGCCTGGCCGGTCTGCGCTTGAGTCTCAGCTCCTCCAGCTTCGTGGTGCGGATGTCGTCTTCGGGCTTTTGGTTCTTCTCTATTCTCTTCAACAGCGACATTCAGGCATGCCTCCTGCCCTCGTTCTTGTGGCTGAAACCACGGCGCCGCGCGTCTAGCCGAAGATGCGTCCCAGCAGAGTCTTGCGTTCCGTCGCCGGCGCCAAACCCTCTCCCCGTTCTGTTCTCGCCTCCACCGCTCGAGCGCTTTCATCCCGCACCAGCTCGGCCAGCCTGCCGATGCTTCTGGCCACCAGCGATTTCTCACTGCTGACCATCACGGGCACTCCCTGATTGGCCGCCGCGGAGACAGTGCCGTTGTCTCTGGGTATGGTAGCGAAAACCGGAAGCTTGATGTGCGTCACGATGTCCTTCTCTGTGATCCCATCCTTGCGGCCAGTCATGTTGACCACCAGCCGGGTCTTGCTCAAGTAGTCGAGGGCATCGAGAGCTTCGAGAGTGAGCCGCACGTTCTTGATCGCCGGGATCTCCGGAGTCGCGACCAACAGGATCCAGTCCGCGACCTCCAGCACGGTCAGCGCCACGTCGTCCAGGTAACACGCAGTGTCCACGATGGTGTAGTCGTAGAGCAGGCGGAGATGCTTGAGGATCTCCCTCATGTCCTCCGCTCTGACCATCTCGGCGACATCCGGCCGCGGCGGTGCCAGGAGGATCTTCATTCCTGAGGGGTGGGTGAGCATGACGTCATTGAGGAAGTCCATGTCCAGCGAGTCCACGTGTGGCACGACATCGCTGATGGTCCTGCTGGGCTGCAAATTGAGGAGAACAGCCACGTCGCCAAACTGCAGATCGCCATCCACCAACGCTGCTCTACCGTCTCCATCGTGCAGGGCCAGCGCCAGGTTGGCAGCGATAGTGCTGCACCCGACGCCACCTTTGGGGCTGTATACGCAGACGATCTCACCCTCCCTGGTGGTGATCGGCCCGACCGAGCTTCTCGCAGCCGAAACTGGCTGGGGACGCAGGATCTCTGGCTGGACTGGCGCCACCCTGGGCTTGAGCTGGTAGACGCGCCGGATGCTGGAGATCAGTTCGTCGGCGGAGAAGGGTTTCACCAGGAACTCTCTGGCGCCGGCCAGCATGGAGCGTCTCAGATAGTCGGTCTCGCCTTGCACCGACATCATGATGATCTGGACTTCGGGCACAGACTGGGAGATGGCCTCCGTGGCACTGATGCCGTCTATGTCCGGCATGTTGATATCCATGAGCACTATGTCCGGCCGCAGGCTGCGGGCCATCTCTATGCCCTCAGTCCCATTGGCGGCAGCACCCACGACTTCGATATCCTTCTCGAAGTAGAGCAGCTTGCGTACGTTCTCTCGCGTCTCGGGGATATCGTCGACGATGAGAACGCGAATCCTACCCTGCAATTCCTCAGCCATCAGTCTCGTCCCACCGTTTGTGGCGAAGTCGTCGTTCCTAGCTCGGATGGACGTGTGGCTACTCGGTTGGTGCCCGTACCACAAACCTCCACGGCTCTGGCGGCATCGTGATCTCGAAGCGGGTCATCACGTACTGCAAGCTGACCGTCTCCGTGCGGACCTTGGCGTGGTCGTCGAGACCCCGCAGGACCAGGTCTATCGAAGCCCCGCTCTCGCGGGCGAACTTCAAGACCAGGGCGTCTTGTTGGGTCAGAAGAAGAGTGAGGGTCTTGCTGCGTATCGGTTCTGCAGCGGGAGCCTCCTCTGGTGCTGCCTCTTCACCTTCGGGAGCTGGTGTTGGCGTGGGGATGAGCCAGGCGCCCACGCGGTACACCTCGACGTCCTGAAGCAAGAGTTGAGCCAGCAATACCTGGGGTTGGGGACAGTCAACGGGACAGCCCTCAGTAGCGGGAGTCTTCGGCTCGGGCAGCTCCAGCTCGGTATCCACCAACTGGTACGAGATCAGGATATCGACGAAATCACCGTTCTGTATCGCTCCTGCGACGCCCCCAAGTTCTGTCGTCTGGAAAGCCATGGCCACTCTGGGTCGTCCCTCTGCGTCCGGGGTGATATTCAACGAGGCGTTCTTCCCCTCGCGCACGACGGCCTCCGGGTCCACGATCCAGTCGGACATGATGAATGACCCGCGGAGGATGGTGCGGCCTGCCCTCTGTCCGACGACCGCCTCCGGTGCAAGCAGATGGTTGGTCAGCTTCGACTGCGCGATTTCGCGCATCCCCACCGCCTCGGCAGGTATGTCGGTGTAGGCTGGGATGTCCTGGAGCGCCACCACAGCTTCGGTCATCTTCTCCGGAGTAGGGGTCGGCGACGGTGGTGGCGCAGCGGGGCGCCTGATCAGGGCCACGTAGGCGATGGCGGCCGTGGTCAGGGCCAGGAGCACTCCTACGATGGTTAGTACCGTACTACCACGTCGCATTTAGTTCCTCCTGCAGCTTAGACAACAGCTAGTCATCTCCGTCACACTGCCTTGAGCCTGGTCATATTCTACTGCCAAATGAATAGCTTGGCAAGACTCACTTAAGCGGGAACCGACTGGCCCCAGGCAGCACTCCAGGAGCGCGCTACTGGATCAGGCGCACGAACATATCGCCCACGACCCCCTCATACTCGAGCCGCCAACTGGAGGTATCGAGGAAATCCGTTTTGTACTGCGCGTTCAAGTACCCTCCATAGAACTCGTCGGGCACGGGGACACTGTCATGGTCCCGGGCGCCCGGTGCCTGGTATACATAGTTCTCGGTTGTGCTCCAGGTCCCGTTGAGGGACAGAGTCCCCTGGTAGTTCCAGTCTGAAACCCCCTCGAGAAAGTAGTCGATGGTTTGCCCGAGGGCACCGGCGTCGTTGTCGAAGTGAAACAGGTTGATGCCCACACCAGCGGCTTCTGGTGGCACGTAGGCGAAGGTGACCTCGATGGGTACAGCGTGCGCGTCGATATTGACGTTGAGGGGGAGATACCCGGATCCGTAGGTGATGATGCCGCCCGAATCGTGAGACCAGGAATTGTCCAGCAGATAGAGGTTGCGATCGTTGACGTTGGCCGGCACGGTGTCTGTCGTAGGAGGACCGGCCCAGAGGTCGAAGCCGTTCTCGCTCCAGCCACTGACCCCATCGACCTCCAGGTAGAGGCTGCGAGACCCATCCTCGTTCACCGTGATGCCCTGAACGTCGCAGTCGGGGTCGCAGTTGACGTCGACGGTCCAGGCCACCACCCACTGCATATCCGTGGACGGATCGTTGGCCCCACCCACGTACGTGTCGCCGATGTTGTGCCGGAGGATGGACTGGTCCGACAGCTCCTCGTGGTAGTAGAGGCGGTACTCTGTCTGCGTGTTGTACGCCGGACTATAGCCCGCGGCAGGACGACCGCCATTGAGGTGGGAGAAACAGCGATTCTCGTCTATGCGCATGAACCAGTAGGGGTTCGTCTCGTCGCCGGTCTCCAGCAGACAGGCGTCTCGCCGGTCGTTGTCATGGCTGGTCCCGCCAGGTGGGTAGCAGTCCACGTCGCTGAGGGCCACCAGGTCCATGCTGCCATCAGGGTGCGTGATGGTCACGGCGTCCTCGATGGACTGGTTGTATCCGTCGGGGTCCAGCAGCTCGATCTGGACCTGGTCGAAGGCGTAATCAGATGGGATGTGGATGCGGAAGGGATACCCCTGCCCAAACTCGTTGTACAGTTCGGTGTGGTCCGGGTTCGGGCCATTAGGACAGGTGGCGGGATCGGTGCCGGCGTCTGGGTCGCAGTTAGTGCTGCACGTCCAGCACAGGGGGGTGAAAGCGTCACCCCAGCGGGGGTTGGAGTACTGGCCCCAGTTGGAGAGGTTGACCGGTCCGACTATACCCCTGCCCCCGGTCTGGGTGGTGTAGATGTCCACCATGGAGCGGTATTCGGCCACGGCGACCTCGGTCACGTCGGCGTGAGTGAAGTTGATGATGGGCAGGAAGTGCAGGGGCACACGATGGGTGGCCGTGACCGCCCACTGCATGTACTCGGTGCTGGGGATACGAGCGGTCTGGAAGAGAGAGATCACACCAGCTTCAGGGTCCGTATCGAACCCGTTGGCGAGCATGAACTGGTCAGTGCGCGCCGTAGCGGCGCCCTCGTTGGGCAGCTCGATCACCCCGGCCAGTGCGGCAGCGTCCACCGCGCGCTTGAGCCTGCTCTGGCCAGCGTAGATCGTGGCTGCATCCAGGGCCAGCCCGGCAAAGAGAACCAGGGCGATGAGGGCAAAAGCGATGATCACGATGGCTTGGCCCTGTTCGTCCCGGCGAAGTAGATTGGCCCTCCTGTCGTCACCCGTTCTCATCATCTTTTCCCCCGATGTCTGTCCTCCACTGTCATCTTGCTGCAAATCGAACTATCGGCTAGCGATCACTCTGTGCAACCCGTCGAGTCGAAGCCTTCGAACTCGATGGAAATCTTGTTCGTGCCGGGCAAATAGTAGCCTGTGAGCTTGACGATGGCGAAGTTGGAGGCGTGGTACTTGCCGTTGGCGCCGCCTTCGTCGGAAAACTCGTCGAAGACCACGATACGAATCCAACCCTTGCTGATCAGTCCGTCCAGAGCGGCTCGGACGTTGCTGCTGTTACCGACCCCGGTGTTGGCCCAGATCCAGTCGCCTACGCTGAGGTGGGTATCGGTGGGGTCCATTGCGTTCTGGAACTCACTGGTCGTGGGTCTTTCCAGGGCGTCTACTAGAGTGTCAGAACTTCCACCGCTGGGGTCGTTCGGCCAGCGAAGCCAGCCGAACTTGCCCTCGCCAGTGCCGTTGAGGATGTCCTCGATCTTGTCACCTTTGCTCTTGCCGGACAGCACAGAGCGGTGCACCGCAATAGGGTAGGAATTGCACACACCCGAGAGGGGGCGCGGCGTCTCCATACGCATCACCGCCACGCTCCTCATCGGTATCGCCTCGCTCAACTGTGCCACCAGGGGCAGTCCGAGAAGCGATGGACAGCGGTAGGTCAGGTCCACGGCGATCAGTTCCACATCGCAAGACTTGCCATCCTCCAGATCCAGCCTGGCCAGCAGCTCGTCCGGGGTGAGGCATTGGGTCCCCAGTGTCGGTCCCATCACCGGCTGGCAATCGAACGTATCGACGGCGCAGTTCGGCGCCGTGCCCGTCAGCTTGGCCCGCACAACGTACAGGTCCGAGTTCTCCGTAGTGTAGTTCACCAGTTGGGCGGAGGCTCCCTGGACGATGGTCATCACGCCCGCGTCAGAGCCGCCCATGGAACCGAAGCGTGCCCCTTCTCGCACGGCGTTGATGGTCTGGTTGTAGGCGTTGAGCGCGTGTCCGAGCTCCACGATCCCGACCGCCAGGAGCAGCAACACCGGGAGCATAAAAGCCACTTCCACCAGGCTCTGTCCGTCCTCACGAGATCTGAAAACCCTTGCTCTCATCTCGTTTCCTCCCTTCGCGCCTCCTGAACGGGGCGCGCATACTGCTCGGCGGCTGGCTAGGACCCGGGGGTCCTGACCTCACCGCTCGTGGGGTCCACCTGCACCGTGAGTGTGGTTCTGTTGGCGCTGGAAAGTCCGAAGGCCAGCCAGATCGCGGATTCGCCGTCTTCGGACGGCCCGAGGCGAAGGCTGACTGTCGCCTGGGGATTCTCTTCCAGGAAGCGACGACCACCGTGATCGAGAAAGGTCGTCAGCACCTGAGGGCTGTCCACCTTCCACGCGGCACAATCCAGGACCCTGGTGTTCGGATTGGCGTCGATGGTATCCGCTGCGGCAGCTCCCTGAGGGGTCACGGACCAGATCCTGGCGCTGCGCGCCTGCGGCGAGAAGAAGGTGTACGACCAGCTTACCTCCTCGATCAAGAGCTCGTCCGGAAGAAGACCTCGCCAACTGGCGTTGGCGCTTACCAGTTGCGCGTCGCCCTGCCAGGCTCTGGCCGCTTCCTCTGCGGCGGGAAGCGCTTCCCTGGCGGTGAAGCCTCGGCTGTCGGGAACCCTGGTGAAGGACGAGTTCACCAGCAGGATGGCCAGCGCACCGTAGGTGACGGCGACCAAGAGGACCAGGCCGACGATCAAGTACTTGAGCTTCCTCATCCTCGCTAGTACTCCTTGAACCCGAGCGCAAGGTGCCAGACGAGGGGGAGAGTGTGTGCGTAGTAGATGTCGTTGTCCTGGAGCAGTTCCTGCTGCTGCCAGACCATGTGCACGAGAGTGCCGTCAGTGGCCACGATGGGAAAATCATCCGAGTGGGCATCATTCTCCGATATGGCCAGGGGCTCTGACCACGATGTCCCTCCGTCATGAGACACGGCACAGTAGATACGATCCCAGACGTCACCGGCCAGTAGCCCGTTCCAAGCTACGTGTACGTCGTTTGGCTCACCGAGAGCGACGGAAGGACTGGCGTAGTTGGGCAGTTGCTGAGAGATCTCCACCCTGCTTCCCGGGATGAGGGTAGGGGAGATCTCGCCCGTGTCGCTGATGGGAAACACTGCATAGTAGACGTCCTGTGTGTCCTGCTGCCCGGGCACGTCCACGGCGAAGACCACGTGCACTATGCCATTCTCTCCCACGGCGAGCTGAGGGCTGGTGGCGTTGGGGTCGATCTTCTCGCTCACCGTCACGGGCACCGACCAGGTGGTATGCCCAGCTTCGACTGTGCCCGAGATGTACATGATCTCGTTGGGATCCGCGTTCTCCTGCCAGACCAGGTGCAAGTTGCCGTCCCCGTCCGCGGTCATTCTCGCACGCAGGGAGCTGAATAGGGTGTCCGTGACGAAGTCTGGATCCGCCCAGGTGCTGCCGCTCTCCACTTTCCAGCTATAGAAAAGGTCGAAGTGCGACGACAGCTTGTCCGACCAGACGATGTGGACCAGGTCTCCTGCGTCAACGATGGTAGGCTCTTGAATGTCGCTGTCTGTGATCACCACGGTTTCTTGAACGCCCCAGCCCAGTGCGTACCTCCTGGCATAGAGCAACTCGTACTGCGGCCGACTTTCCTCCCACCAGCAGGCGTGCGCGCTGCCGTCGCTGCCCACAGCTAGCGCACCCTGGTACGACGGATGGCTGGTGGCGATGACCTCACGGACCGTCCAGCTACTGCCTCCATCGTCGGACCGCACGTAATAGGGCTCGGCCTGCCCGGTGCTGTCGTCCATCCACAGGAAATGGAGCCTGCCGCTGCCGTCCACAGCCAGGGCCGGCCCACGAGAGGCGTCGTCTCCGCTTTGAGAGACCTCCTTGGGCAGCATCCAGCCCACCTGCTCGGTAAGGCTGCCCGTTTGTGCCAGGGCTGTGGCGCTGAGCATGAGAACGCAGATGGCGACGACGAAAACGGTGATAAAGAGAACCCTTCGCAACACTCAGCTCTACCTGCTTCTATTACAACGGATACAAGATGACATCGACGTTGGCGGTCTGCTGCGATGGTAGCACCTGGATGCCACTCTCCGTTCCCACATAGAGGGTGCCGGGCAGGTCCAGAGTGCCTTGGACAGTATAGCCCGTTCCCGCTGGGACGCAAGAGAACACATATCGGCCCACAGTATCTGTCAGAGTCTGGTCGATGACTTGATCTGATGAGTCATACAGTGACATGTAGACTCTGTCTGTGGGCACCACCAACTGGCCGCCGATGAAAGCCCATACCGTGCCGCTGATGCTGCCGCACGTCGGGTCCGGCGTGGCGGTGGGCGTGGGAGTCGGCGGAGTCCCTACGCAGGTGACAGCCACCGTCACCGGGCTGCTGACGTTGTTCAGCTCGTCGGTTTCGCTCACGAACTGGAAGCTATCGGCCTGGGCATAGAGGTAGTGCGTGCCGCTGATCACGAAGCTGTGAGTGAAAGTAATGGTGGTGCTGGTGTTGGGACCGAGGCTACCCAGGCCCTGCCAGGCCACGCCCGACTGGTTGGGCGGCGGGAGACCGACGGTGTCCGTGTAGACGTAGAGGTCCGTCCAGAAGAACTCATTGCAGGGACCGGTGGAGGCGTTCGTCACCTCGGAGGTGATGTCCACCGGCGACCAGCAGGTGGTGATGGGCTGGTCGCCCGGTACCGAGAGGCCGGTGATCTTCAGGTCCGGCGGGACGACGGGCGTCTTGGTAGGGGTGGGGGTGCTGGTGGGCGTGTGTGTAGGCCCCGTGGTGGACGTCGGCGTGGGCGGGTAGGCGGTGAAGGCTACGTCGATTCCGCTGATGATGGCCTCGCCGAATGATGGCGCCAGGTCGATCTCCAGCCGGCCGTCGTTCACGGTGGTCGTGAAGGTACGCGGATAGGCCACACACTTGCCGGCCACGCTGTACAGATCCAGATCATTCAGCACCATCTGTCCTTCGATAGCGACATCGAACACACGATCGACCGGAAAGTTGACGGTGGGCTCGACGAACAGAAGCGTCACCTGGTACTGGCCGTTGGTCACGTTGTCGAAGTAGTAGGTCATGAACTCGCCGTGGACGTAGGAGTTGTACAGATCCTTGTCGGTGGTCCCGGCCACCGAGGCGCAGGCCCCTTGGTTCCGTGTCACCAGTGTAAGCAGGCCGGTATAGCCCCAGCTACCTGTGGAGTAGGGTTGATCTTTGTGCCACAGGTGGCCTCCGCCGTCCGTATAGTCCGCGTTGTCGCCACAGGTGACGCTATTGTTATAAGGCGTCGGGGTCGACGTGGGAGTAGCAGTGCTGGTGCCGGTGGCCGTGCCTGTGAATGTAGCGGTTGCGGTGGCGGTGTTGGTGGCCGCGGGTGTGCTGGTGGGGGTGCTGGTGGCCGCACCGACCACGGCATCGTCGTAGGTGTAGTTGCCGATGGCCCGAATGGTATTGCCCGCGACCAATCCTGGTGAGACGGATATTCGAAACGTCCCATCAGCTTGAGTCTGGCCCGAACCGAGGATTTGCCGCGCCGTCCAGTCCCAGACAGTGATCAGCGTTTCGTAGTCTGGATCTGCATGGCCGGTGACGAAGGTGTCACCAGGGCGCAGAGGCTCGTTGATGGTGACCGGAACAGGGGTCGAGGTGGGAGTCGGAGTGAAGGTCGGTGTGAAGGTCGGAGGAATCTCCAGTTCGGGTGGCACCACGCCGCCGTGAGCCTGTCCTGTGGGTCCGAAAGGCTCGTTGATCATTTCCACCCGACCGGTCACGGGCACGTAGGGCGCGATCAGTGAGAGGATAGGGCTGATCACCCTCACGTTGTAGGTCACCTGCACCTGGACCCTCTCCCCGGGCAACCCGGCAGCATCGTAGCCGCCTCTCGACCACACCACGATGCAGTAGTAGTCCGGCAGGTAGTTACTGTCGCAGCAATAGTCGCTGCATCCTGGCTCGTCCAGCAGCGGCAATCCTGACCCCAGGATATCCTTGGCTGCCGCTTTGATGTTGTCGACGCGTAGCGAGCCACCGCGTCCGGTTACGGCGTACCGGGCCCCTTCCCGGGCAGCGTTCTGGACCGTGACGTAGGCCTGGAAGATTCTGCCGGTTTCGATGACCAGGAACATGGTGATCAGGACCGTGGGCAGGATGATGGCGAATTCCGTCAGTGCCTGGCCTCTTGACCACCTCCTCAACATGGGCCTTCCTCCCGCATACTCAACTGGCAGGGTCTCCGGCCGTGTCTCACCGCGTACGGCTGTGCCCTGCTCGCCTGTGGACCGTTTCTGTCCCCAGGAGCCCATCGTCGCCCGGACGCCGTCTTGCCCGCAGACATCCTTTCCCCTGTGCCTCACGAGGGTGCGATGGTGAGCGCTGGATGGTCCAACAACTGACCGAGAACGCCGGTTGTGAGTGCCCCGTCTGACACGCCAGCTACGGCATCGACGGATGCCCTGGCCGTGATCCAACTCGTGGCGCTCGCTCCGTCCCGATACAAAGGACAAAGCGGATAGTTGTGAGCGCCTTCGGGAAACCGACTTGCAGGTACACTCAAAAGGCGGCGCCTGCCGCATTCCAGAGTCAAGCCTATCATAGCGCATCGTCTGTGAAAAGGCAATAGTAAGTTAGTACCACGACATGAGCGCGCACAGGACTTTGCCGGAAACGTCAGAATGGAGGCCCTGGGAGGTGCAGGATCGCCTGCTGGGGACGGCCTCTGCTGTGTCAATAGCCCAGAACGCGTAGAGCCCTACTCGTCGTAGGGCTCTATGCTTGGCAAGGCTATGTCGTTTGAGTATTAGCCTGCTCTCAGGAGGCCGCTCGTGATCCGGCTGAAGATGTTGCCGATCTGCGGGCCCAGGAGCAGCAGGATGGCGATGACTACGATGGCCACCAGGACTAATATCAACGCATACTCGACCATACCTTGCCCTTCCTCTTGCGGCAAGTACAGCATCCGATCTCACCTCCTTTCCAACAACATGCAGGTACTGTCAATGGGTGATGTACCTTTGACTCCATTATACAGGGAAGGGGGTGGCGGGGCAATAGCCTTTTGGTACTATGCAGCCTTTGCTGCAAGTCCAAGAGTCTTGCACAGGACACACGAGGTTTAGAGGGTGGGGATGTGCACGGTCACCTTGGTGCCCCTTCCGAGGCTACTGTCGAACTGGATGGTTCCGCCGAGCATCTCCAGCCTTTGTTGCATGGTGGCTATGCCCAGGGTTTTCCTCCCCTTCGCTGAGTTGACGACTTCTTCCACATCGAAGCCGCTACCGTCGTCCTCTACGGTGATCCCGACCTTGGAGCCTTGCAGGTTGATCCCCACCTGCACGTGGCTGGCGTGAGCGTGTTGCCAGACGTTGTGCAGCAGCTCCTGGATCACCCGGAAGATGGTGACTTCCACGTATGGCGCCATCCTCTGCTCCTCACCGACCAGGTCGAAGGTGACGCTCAGTCCGGTCTTCTCCTGGAAGTCCTCTACGTACCGCCGCACTGTGGGCACCGCCCCGAGGTCATCCAGCATCATGGGACTGAGCTCGAAGACGAAGTCCATGGTCTTCTCGAAGGCGGCGCTGACGGCATTCCTGAGATTCGTAAGCTCCTGACGAGCCTGATCCGTGCTGACGCCGAAGGACTTCTCCACGATCTCGGCTTGGAGGATGAGGTTGGTCAGGGATTGGGCCGGTCCGTCGTGCATCTGCCTGGCCAGCCGCTGGCGCTCCCCTTCCTGAGCTTCTATGATGCGCATCATCACGTTGTCGGCCCCCACGGGGGAGGCTGCCAGTCCCTCTCGGGTGCCACACAATCCCGGAACATTGTCCACGGTGTCCAGGAAATTCCGGAGCCAGTCTACCAGGCTCCCCAGGCTCTCTTTTCTGGCCTGGAGCTGCTCTATCTGCGATCTGAGCATGACCAGGCGGAGTTGGGATGCCTGGGAGGCGCAGTAGGCTTCCTTGATATCCTCGCGGGCATAGCCATTGAGGTTCGCCTCAATGTGGCGCAGCTTGTTAGTGACCTGGGTGGTCCTCTGGTCGAGCTTCTCGGCCTCGCCGGAGGTTTGTTCCAGCAAGAGCTCGACCTCTTTGATCTCGTTCTGCGTCTCCGAATAGGCGCGCTTGCCTGCCTCTATCAGTTCCGCTATCTGTTCGATCGGGTCTCGTCTTTCCTGATCGTCTTCCATCCACCGTTCCCCGTGCCGCCAGGGGCCGCGTTGCGCCTGGGTGACCCTGTAACCTGTGAAGGCTCTATTCTTCGGGCTTGGTGTCTACCAGTCTGATCCAGCCGTGACGCAGGGCGTAAACCGCGGCTTCGGTGCGGTCCTTCACGTCGAGCTTGCGCAGTATGGAGGAAATATGATTCTTGACCGTCTGCTGGCTTATCTGAAGCGAGTGAGCTATTTCCTTGTTGCTACTTCCTCTCACGACGCATTGCAGGATCTCCATCTCCCTCGTGGAGAGCGGCACGAATCGCGTGTCGTCTACGATGCCGGGTGTTGCTACCTGGCGATACTGCCCGAATAACCAGTCCTTGACTTCGCCCTCGTTGAGGACGTTGTCGTCGATAACCCACTGGCCTTGGCTCACCTGCCGAACGGCGAAGATCAGCTTGTCCGGCATCACCTCCTTGGGATAGTAGGCCGAGGCGCCGGCGTTGATGGCGTGGATGATCTGCTCCTCGTTGTGATAGGCCGTGAGGTTGATCACCGCTGTCTCGGGCAGGCTGGCCTTGATCTCGCGCGTCACCTGGAGGCCGTTCATGGAGGGCAGGTTGATGTCCAGCAGGACGACATCAGGATGAATGTTGCGCGCCAGAACGATGGCCTGTTCGCCATCAGCGACCTCCGCCTCCACCAGAAGATCATCTTCCTCTTCAAGGACGCGACGGAGCCCTTCGCGGAACAGTGGGTGATCGTCCACGATCATGAGCCTGATCTTTTCCATCATGGGGCCTCACATCACAGAGTGCGAGACTAGCAGCTCCTATCCGTCGTGCAAGGCGAGTATATCATGGAAGCGACCGCGAGGCAACCCTTGGGCAGGTCGGCTACGTTGGGCTCGCGGACAGATGGTGGGTTGGTGCGGAGAGGGACTACTCGACTCCCGGCCACGCAGTCTCGTAGACCACGACGTTGTCTCCCCCGGCTTCCACTACCCACTGTCCGGTGGACCGATAGACGGGTCGCAACAGGGGATCGCTGGCTATGGTTGGATACCAGGAAGGGAAGATGGCCACATAGTCTACGTGCTTCTTCTCCAGGAAGGCCAGGATCAGATCTTCGTCGCGTATGAACGGTATGACTTCAGGGGTGATCAGACCTGCCGTGTCCACGAGGAAGCGCTCCGAAAAGTAGCCGATGGCGCCGATGTCATGGGCGCCGATGAGGGCAGTGGGGGGGGTGTGGTCTCTGATCCACACGCCGGCTGCCGTCAACTCACTGTCAATGATCCTCACATCTGCGGCATACTGTTCAGCTCCTCGGACCCAGAAGATGAGCAGCAGGACCGGGATAGAGAGTCGAAGGACCCGTCGCGGAATGCGGTGCAGGCGCGGCAGGTTCTCCGTCCCCCAGAGGCCCAGGAGGACGAGAACGGGAATGGTGGGCATCAGGTACCGCCCATGCTGGTAGGTGACCGGCAACCTGAAGGCGTAGAGGCTGATCAGGGCGAACCACCAGGTGAGAGGGAGCAGTATACGCCTCGCCCGCGTGGAGACCCCCTTGTAAGCGGCGTAGAGAAAACCCGGGAGGAGCAGCACCTGCGCCCCGATGATGGTCGCGAACGCCACGCGCGCCCAGCGAGCCCAGATGGGCAGGGCGGCGGCGATCTCTCGGTACTCTGCCTGTTTGGCATAGAAGGTGTTGGGGAACGGGTTTCCCGTGATACTGAGGTTGACAGCCAGATAGGGGGCGGTCGGCAGGATGAAGCCCACAAGAAGCAGGGAGACTCTGGTTCCACAGCGCCGCAGACTCCACTGGCCTGCGTCACGAGCGTTCCGCCACAGGGTATCGCCGATCAGCAGCGCCAACATCATCGCCCCTTCAGGTCTGGTCAGGGTGAGCAGCCCCGCGATCAGCCCCGTGAGCAGCGGCCTCTCTCCCGATAGTTCCCTCTCCAGCACCAGCAGCGAGAGGAACACGAAGAGCATGGTCTCCATGCCGGAGAGGGCCGCCCAGGCCAGGTGCCACTCCAGAAGGCAGAAGGCGGCCGTCGCCAGGGGTAGCAGGCCGTTGTTGGGGAAGAGCAGGCTGCTGAGGCGCTGCAGGAGCCATGCTGTAAGGACGAGAAAGAGGGCACCCAGTACGTAAGCCCACAGCCTGGGCTCCAGACGCAGGGCATGTGCCGGCGACAGCAAGAGCATCCACAGGGGAGAGGTGAAACCTACACTTGGTTCCCCCAGGTTATAGGCGAACTGGTGAAACACGCCGAGGTTGCGAGCGTAGGTCTGGTGTATCCAGCCGTCGTCCAGAGGGAAACCAACAAAGCCGTAGTGCACGGAGTATCCCAGGTACAGCAGAGGGCTAGCTACGGCCAGGGCTGCAAGGAGCAGGTTGGGGGAAGCCAGGCGCCTCATCCAGGCTTCACCTCTCGATGCTGTAGATCTGTACCACGTTGCCACCCAGGTCCTGGAAAGCGTGCTCGGGGTTGAGGGCCGGGTGAGAAGCCTCTCCAAGGTAGATGGGATCAAGCGACGATACGTGATCATACTCCAGGATGAGGTAATCGGCATGATACCGCCTGGCTACCTCAATGATTACGTCCACCTCGTCGTTGGGAATGACGATGGCCGGACGATGGGTGAGATAGTAGTAGGCCGGAGGATCCACCACCATCACCAGCGGATCATCGAGGGCCTGCTCATCCAGCCAGGCGGAGATGGTCAAGTAGCCAGTGTTGGCCTCGTTCCACAAGGGCTGCAAGCCCAGGGGGTTCAGCGACAGGAACACGGACTGGCTGTAGTCGAAGAGGCTGATGGCGACCACCACCGCGGTCAGGCCGATGCGAAATACCCTTCTCGCCGTGCGCGGGTGCCAGGTGCGCCTGCGGAGGGCCACCCAGGTCACCGCTGTGTCAATGCCCGGTATCGCCGAGGCGAACAAGAAAGGCAGCAGGGCTCCTGTGGAGTGCAGCATGCTGGCGTGCATGCTGGGGAAGGTGAAGATCAGCGTCATGGCCAGGTAGAGGGTGCTGGCGTAGACATAGAAGGGCACGTACTCTCGTCGTCTGCGGAGCTGCCACAACCCGATGAGGGCCATGGGAGCCAGGTGGAACTGGAGTGCCCCCAGCAGCACGGCCAGGTTGTGCAGGGCGGATGAGAGTTTGGATTGCAGGATAGAGCGCCAGCCCCAGGCCAGATAGCTCTCCAGGCTGAGGCCCGGTGCCCGACTGAAGAGGTCCGCGTAGCTTCGCAGGAAGATGGTCTTGGTAGCCGCGCTGGACACAGGGGCCCCGATCAGCATCCAGTTCCTCAAGAACCAGGGGATCATGACCAGCAGGTAGCCACTCACGGCCAGCGCGAACCAGGCGGCACAGATAGCCGCGGTCGCGACCCTGCCGCCAGAGCCAGGTGCGAGGGAATCGTTGGTTGCTCCGCGAAGTTGCTGGAGCAGCATGATCAGCAGCAGCAGCGCGAAGGCTGGCCACAGCAGGAGGCCATC
Organism: Anaerolineae bacterium; assembly: GCA_034411995.1. Lineage (GTDB taxonomy): Bacteria > Chloroflexota > Anaerolineae > UBA7937 > B3-Chlor > JAUVXJ01. Next base: position 193,493 of record DAOUME010000007.1, read on the forward strand.
TGCCCGGGCCAGGTGGCTGAGCCCGATCAGCAATCCCGTCAACAGGGCATACCTGGCCTGCCGTTTGCTCCACAGCAGATGCATCAGCACCAGGCTCAGCCCGGCGGTGACGGCAAACGGGGCGAAGTTGTCCGGGCACGCCCAGTATTTGAGATAGAAGGGGGCGAAGGTGGTGAGGATTGCAGATAGCCACGCGTAGTCCCGCCTGGCGAAAACGCACCACGAGACGTAGTAGGCCAGCAGAGGTGGGAGGGAGGAGAGCACGATGAAGGGTAGCTGGGCGGCGCGGAACGAGGCCCCGAAGACACTGAAGGAGAGCCAGGCGAGAATCGAAGTGAGCGGCATCCAGTAGAGGTTGCTGGGGTGCGTCACGCTGGCGGGACTGTCCAGGTAGTTCCAGATGAAGTCCACCGTGAAGCCGCGACCCAGGTGGAGGCTCTCGGCTACGTTGTAGTAGTAATAGGCATCGAAGTAGTGGGGCTGTGTTTGGGGCAGGGCCAGGGCCAATCTCACCACGAGCGCGAGGAAGAAGACCGCCAGCAGGTTGCGTGCCAGGGTCCTCGGAGGTGGTTCCGCAACCATGATCATCTGTGCCCCCTCAGCTCCCTGGCTCGAGCACACGGTAGATGGTCACCAGGTCGTTTTCGAAGACGGGTGACAGAAACGCTGAGTCGTCAGGGTCGAAATCGCCCAGCAAGGCCTCCCGGGGGCCGTAGAAGACGTAGGCGATGTCGTATTCTGTCAGGAGAGCCATGCGCCAGGTGTCCGGGGTTTCCTTCTGGAAGAAGCGATCTACCATGCCTATCTTATCCCTACATCGCGCGGTCTCGGCCCAGTACCCAGCAAAGACCCGGTGGTCGATGCGCGAAGGGATGTAGCTGCCTGTGCCGTAGGAGGCGAGCACAGTATCGGAGGGCGCGGTCTCCTGCGCGAGCCACTCCAGGGCTTCGTTCTCGGCCCGCTCGTGGAAGAAGGGGTACGGGTGCTGCACGGTGGTAGCAGCCAGGCTGGTCACGATGTAGAGATTGGAGGGCACAGTGGCCACGAGCACCAGGAAGACGATGAAGTTCCTGAAACGGCGCGGGGAGTAGGCTTGCCTCCTGAGGCTGATCAGCTTTCTCAGAGTGCTGGATCGCTCCCATCGAGGCAGATAGTGAGAGTACAGACCCGCCGCGGCCAGGATGCTCAGCGGCACGTGCACCCCTTCGACCATCCTTCGCTGTTGCTTCAGGGGAGCATAAAGCAGCAGAGCTACGGCCACCACCCATATCAGGGGCAACAGACCGTCGGAATCCGCCTTTCTGGCCTTGTCGACCATGGCGGGCAGGGCCAGAATGAGGAGTGGGCCATAGCCGATGAGGTAGTGAAGCGGGTGGGGGGAGGTACTACCGGACTGGTCGGCCCAGGCCCCGAAGGCTGGGTTGCTGGCGAATACCCACAGGTAGTACACGAAGACGGGTAAGGCCATCAAGCCCAGCGTCAACGGCCCTGCCAGCTCGCGGAGCGGCAGGCGTCGTTCTCTCCAAACGATGATCAGGAGCCAGATGCCCAGCGCTATCGCCACTACCAGAAGGTTGTAGGGGTGAACTATGGCCAGCAGCAGGCCAGCCAGGCCAGCGAGGACCGCGTATCTCCAGCGCTGGGTCCTGTGCAGGAGCATACAGAAACAGAAGATGGCCAGCAGCAAGGTGGCTCCGAGAGCGAAATGAGGGAACGTAAGTAGGGTGAAGAAGATGTGAGCCTCCGGCATCTTGAAGTCTATGAGATCGAAGCCCAGGAGGGAGAAACGGCCGGCGAGGAGGACGACCCAGCCAAAGCCAGCGGAGATCGCGGTCAGGAGATAGGCGACAAGACGTTGCTTGCGCTCTTCAAGAAAGAAGGCGATGAACACGTACGCCGACATGAGGAGAAGGAATCCGAAGAACACTCTCGATAGGTGCCACACCCAGATCACGGGCAACCCGGTGATGGCGCATATCCACCCCATAACCAGGAAGAACCCACCCACGAACGCGCCCTCGTGTTCCTCGGATGTGAAGGGTATCTGGTAAAGGAGATGGCCTTCTGCTCCCTGGAGCATCTTGGCCAGGTAACCGTGGGCGTCCTCGAAGTTCATCACCACTCCGCCGAACTCCCAGCCTGGTGCAGGCAGCAGATAGCCAAGTGCGTAAGGCAGGAAGGCGATGGCCACGACGACGACGGCGATGAGCGCGGCGAGCCTCAGTTCTTCACTGCTGATGTGCGGCATGGGCTTGCGACTCTGGTGGTGACTCACGATCCCTGGATCGGGTGCAGCGGACGACGTCTGTGTCTCGAGAGAAGGTAACCGATGGCGAGCCAGAGAAGAATCATGCCATACATGGGCAGGTTGAGCAAGGCTGGGGAAAGCAGGCCCGCTCCACCTCCGGCCATGGCGAAGCTCTCCGCGGTGCGCTGGGAGTCGACGCATACGAAGGAGAGAGCGGCAGTCGCCGAAACCAGAATCAAGTCCCTCCGTCCTCCTTCGGCAAGAAGCTCCTTGGCCAGAGCGCTGTACGGAATGACCAGGAGCGTCAGCGTGCCGATCCAGGATACTGTGGACACGAGCAGCACGCCTACCACGACGAGGCCAAACTCCAGGTCCTGAAGGGCCGCCTGGCGCGAACCTCGCGCGATCAGGAGCACGGTTCCCAGGACGACGAGGGCCGAGGCTGACAGGCTGGCCAGGCGCCAGAGCAGAAGGTCTCCTTGCTGCGCTGGCTGAATCGCTCTGAAGAGGAATGAAGATAACGATTGGTTGAGAGGGTGGGGTTTGATGATCTGCGTGGGCAGGGTCGACTCTACGTAGATGAGATGGGGCTCCAGGCCCACGACGGCGATACTGAAGGCGGTGAGAATGACCATGGCGGCCACGGCGCTGAGGAAAGACCTGTATCGGCCTTTCCAGAGGAAGTAGAGGGCGAGGCAGAAGGGAAAGACCTTGATCAGGGAGGCGGCGCCGATGGCGACCCCTGCCAGCACCTCAGATCCATGCCTCGTTCCATACCAGGCCAGGACCAGAAGGGCCAACAGAAGGACATTGGCCTGTCCGACGAAGACAGAGAAGACAGCGGGATAGAAGGTGAGCGCCGCCAGCAGCAGCGACACGACGGCTAGCCTATGCGTCTGGAACCCGAGGGTCCTCGCCACCACTATCGAGCACAGGCCGAGGAGGGTTACGTTCAAGAGGAACCACACTGTGGTCGCCTGCCGGGGCGGCAGAAGTGTCAGGGGAGTGACACCGATGGCCAGCAACGGAGGGTAGATGTACGGTCTGTCGTTCCGAAAGCCGAGGCTTTGGGCTTCTGCCCCGAAAGCCGCTTCGTCGTAGGGGCTGCGGCCAACCCTGATCAGCCTGGCCGCCGTATAGTAGGCGGTGAAGTCTGCTCCGCCCCACTCCTTTCTTTCCAGGTCGCCCAGCACCGAGGACAGGAGGTTCAAGTAGAGGAGCGGGATGAGCGTGACCACGATAGTTCCCAGGAGGATGGTCAGCAGCCGGCCCGGCGTCAGCCACCTGGGGGAGGTCTCACCTGGCGGCATGAGGTGACTCCTGGCGGGGCGCTTCCCACAGAGTGGCGGCCGTGGCCACACAGAGAAGTATCGACCCGCATAGTGGCAACCCCATGACTAGTGGATTGCGCAGGAATGGTTCGTACCTGGTCACCAGGTTCGTGAACAGGTCCTGGAGACGCGGAAAGGTGATGCAGATGGCGCTGATGGTGGCCACGATGACCCACGGTCTCCTGATCTGACGTCGGAACATGCAGTTCAGGAGAACCGCATATGGCAGAATCAGCAGGACGAAGAGATCGACCCAGGCGATGTTGCTGACCAGCGGGAGCGCCGCCACGATCAGGGCGAACTCCAGGTCGCGCCTGGGGGCACGTGCCCTGTGGAGCCATAGGATGAGGATCACGCCCGCTACCACCACCGCAGTTGCTGAGAGTGTGGCCACCCTCCAGAGGAACGGATCGTGAGTCAGACCACCGACGTATGGGTTTTCTACGAGCAGCAGGCTGAAGAAGCCGCCTAGCGACTGGTTGCCGGGATTCGGCCTCGGTTGGGCCAGGGAAGGGACCACAGACGAGAGGTAGGTGCGGTGAGGTCCCCAGCCCACGACGATCAAGCCCAGGAGGCCGATGATGACTATGGTGGCGACGGCGGTGAGACAAAGGAGATACTTCCTCCTCCAGAGGAAGTAGGGCAGCAGGAGAATGGGGATGACTTTGATCATGGAGGCCAGACCTACGGACAGCCCCGCCGACGCCTGATGCTCCCGGAGATAGAGCCAGAAGGTGACGGCCAGCAGTAGCAGGATGACCATGTTCACCTGCCCCTTGTAGAGGGTGAACAGGGCGGGTGGGAAGAGAAAGGCCAGTACAAGGAGCAGAGGCAACACCCGGGTGTGGTGACCCAGGTCCAGTTGTCGGGAGATGATGATCAGAGAAAGACCATAGAGGGCCATGTTGAGGAAGAACCATACTTGCGCCGCCTGTTGCAGAGGCAGAGTCGTGAGCGGCACGAAAAGGATAGCGAGCAGTGGGGGATAGATGTAGAAGCTCTCGTTGGGGGGCAGCCCTCGTGCCTGAACCTCCTCCGCTTGCTGCTGGACGTCGTAGAAGTCTTTGCCCGAGCGCAACATGTCCGCGGCGATGTAGTAGGCTTTGAAGTCTATGCCTCCCACGGTCCCCGTTCCACGAGAGTGATCCAGGGAGTCATTCAGCCCTCTGAGGGCATAGAGGGGCAGCACCAGGACGACGAAGACCACCATCATGCTCACGTTCAGCAGTTTCTGGGGGGAAATGCGTCTCATCCCATGATCCTTGCTAGGCGACCCATCCCCACATCGCAAACTGGCCGCTCAGATAGAGTAGCAGAGCGACGGAGGGATAGACGATCAGTCTCTGCACGCGGGGGTTCACACCCCACCGGCCCCACATCATGAACGCTGGGAACAGAACTAGGCCATATCGAGACATGCTTACCAGTGGCTGCAGGGTAGTCCTTCTCAGCAGCAGGGCGAAGACCATTACGGCCATGTAGATTCCGTATTCGGGCGGCAAGGCTCGAAACGACAGCATGGTCATGGCCAGGAAGACACACCACAGACTCAAGTTGAGTACGTTGATGAATGTGCCCTCAGGCGAGAGAATCTTCTGACAGGTGGCGAGTACGTTGTCCCAGGGCCAGACGAACTGGGCATAGAGCTGCGTCTGGTAGGTGCTCAGCAGAGGGCCCGAGCCCAGTATCAGGTGCTGATAGGCCATGAACAAGAGAGCCCCAACTGGGACGATGACCACCCCCAGCAGATCTGGGCCCAGGCCCGAGGGGCGGAGACCTCTGTCTCGCAGGTAGAGGTACAGCAGTGGGGCCAGGAGTACGACCCCTTGCAGCCTGGTCAGCGAAGCGAGGAAGCCCACGAGCCCAGCCAACCACCAGCGCTTCTCGTGCGCGCAGAGGAAGGCCACGAGGGTTAGCAGTAGAAACAGGGACTCGGTGTACGCGGCCAGGAAGAAGAAGGCGGTGGGGAAGATGGCCAAGTAGAGGCTGCTTCGCCGGGCACTCCCTTTTCCGAACCATCGTTCGGTGAGCTTGTACAGGCAGTACAGAACACCGACGTAGCTCAGGTTGGAGATAACCAGTGCGGCTACCAGGTAGTTACCGCCGAGGGCCGTTCCCAGAAGTCTGGTCAGTAACGGGTAGAGGGGGAAGTACACTGTGCTCGGGTCGTCTGGGGCGTATCCCTGGGCCGCGATTCGGACGTACCACAGCGTGTCGAAGCGCTGCCACACACCCAGTAGCAGTCCCGCCGCACCGCCGCTGATGGGCTCCACACCCTGATAGGGGCGCAGCACCTCATCGGGACTGGTGGGTGCGTGCGTGATCACGAGCACGAGGGCGGTCCACAGGGAGATAGCCACCCTCATTATCGCGAAAAGCAACAGCGCGTGTCTCCATGCTGGGTCCATGCCCCGTCTGAGCGCCCACTCTCTGATTGACCGTGTCCTATGCGGTATTTCTGTGGTCATGACCATTCGAGCCGAGTGGCCCTGCTCCCGGCGTCAAGCAACCCAGTACCAACGCACGAACATGCCGGTGAGAAGGATCAGTAGTGACGTCGAGCTGTAGACGATGCAGCGCCGTATGTTCGGGCTCTTGGCCTGCACCGCCATGAAGATGAAGGTCGGGAAGAGCAGCAGCCAATGGCGCGGCAGGTTCATGAGAGGAAGGTCTGGGTAGACGATGCTCGTGACCACCGCCAGGGTGACCGCGCTGTATAGGCTGTAGGAAAGGCGACTCTTGAAGAGCGACACCAGAGTCAGTACCAGGAAGGGCACGGCGATTAGGGTGTCCACCACGTCGTTCGCCGTCAGTGTGTTGGAGGCCAAACGCCCCAGCAGATTCGCGAAGTTGTGCCAGGGTGCTCCGGTTGTCGAGCGCCAGTACGTCTCCAGCACCGATGGAAGCGGTGGATAGCCCGCGAGGTGCCTGGACAACTCGAAGGCCACTGGTGGAACCAGGACTGGTACGATGAGGAGCACTAGCAATCCTGCTCGCCTCAAGTCGAATCTTGAGTGTCGCAGCCATTCACAGCTCAAGGGGACGATCAAAACCAGACCTTGGATCTTGGTGAAACCAGCAAGTCCAGCCGCCACACTGGCCGCAGTCCAACACTGGTGCCGTGCGGCATAGAAGAAGAGCACCACCAGGAGAAAGAACAGCGATTCGCTGTAAGGCACGAGGAAAAAGAAGGCCGTGGGGAAGATGGCAAGGTAGAGCGTCGCGCGTCGTGCCACTTCCCGATCGTAGTCCAACTGTGTTAGCTTATAGAAGTAGATGAGGGCTACGAGGAAGGAAAGGTTGGAGACCAGCAGTGCAGCCAGCAGGTGATGGCCGCCCAGGACTGTGCCGACCACCTTCGTGAGAGCAGGGAACAAGGGAGGAAACACGCTGCTTTGATGGTCTGTGTAGCCTTGGGCAGCGATCCGTTGGTAGTGTATGACATCCCAGCGCTGCCATACCTCGAGGAGGAGTTGCTCGAGACGGCTTGACACCGGTTCTAGCCCGAAGGACATGAGATTTCTCTCGTGGTCGACCCTAGGGAATGACGGAAAGCATGCCACCACTATGGCCAAGGCTGAGAGGGACACACGCACCGTGAGGAACACCCCCAGCGACCAGCGCACGGCCTCGTCGTCCGCGATGCGTCTTAGCCGATCCCTCGCTTTCCACGGAGTTGGTTCCATGTGAGTCGTCTTTCCCTGAACAGCCTGGCCCCGGCGCCGTGGGCGGCATCGACAGCACTCGAGCGATCGACCTGGGGTTGGGGTCGAGGCTCAGCCGCTCACGCGATAGATGGTGACCTCTGGATTTCGGTACGCCGGGACGAGATACTGGCAACTGGAGGGGTCGAAGTCTCCCAACTGCTTTTCCCTCGGCCCGTGAAAGACGTAGCGGATGCCATACTCGGCCAGCAGCGCCTTCCTGAATCCATCGCTGGAATCAGCCTGGAAGAAGCTGGCTGCGAGCTCCTTCTTGCGCTCCACCTGTACCGTCTCGATGATGTGGCCCACAAAGACCCTGTTACCCGCCCGGGCGGGGATCAGGCGACCCATGTCGTAGGACGCCAATACCGTGTCTGTGGGCTGGGTATGGTCTTTCAACCAGTCGATGGCCTCCACCTCGTGCAGGTCCAAAAAGAGCGCGGGTTGGTGCTGTAGCGCTACGGAGGTGGCATCGGCCAGCAAGTAGAGGCTGGACGGAAACGTCGCGGCGATGGTCGAGAAGACCAGAAGCTGGCGCAAGCCCTCTCTTCGGTATCCTCGCCAGCGGGCGAAGCGAGTAAGCCAGTCAGACCTGAGCAACGTTGGCAAGAGGAGTTCCAGCAGGCCGATGGTGGCCAGGATGCAGAGAGGCACATGCAGGCCCTCCACCATTCGCCGCTGTATGCTCACGGGGGCGTAGGTCAGGAGCAGTGCACTGGAGGCCCAGGCCACCAATAGGAGTCGCCTTTCACTCCTCTCTCGGAAAACGCGAACGACACCGAGCACGGCCAGCAGAAGCACGAGCCCGTATCCCAGGAGGAGATGGATCAAAGGTGGGCTGGGGAGGATATTCTGAGCTGACCAGTACTGGAAGACCGGATCGCTCGCGAAGGCCCAGAGGTAGTAGGCGATCAGTGGTAGAGGCGTCAGTCCCCAGGTCAAGATGGCCAGAAGCTCGCGGCGCGGCGTTCTCTGCCTGGTGAAGAGGAGGAGCATCCAGTACACCGCGAGCGTGGCGTCAACCACGAGGGCCATGAACGGATGGATGACGCATAGACCGAGCAAGGTCGGGATGCTCCACAGCAATGTGCGGAACCGGAAGGTGGTCAGGTATCGCCAGGCGAACAGGAAGAACGCCAGCATGAGGGCCACGGCCGCCGAGGTATGGGGAAAAGTGAGCAGGGTAAAGAAGGTGTACGCTTCCATGAGCCAGAAATCCATCGGTGACAGGCCCCACAGAGTGGACGAGCGCGTCAGAAGCAGCGCCAGCCAGCCCAGTCCGGAAGAGAAGCAAACGAGCAGATATGCCGTGAGCCGGCCCTCCCTCGTTTGGAGAAACACTGAGATGAAGAGATAGGCGAGGACAAGCATGGCCAGGCCGGCGACCAGACGGGCGAGCTGGTAGGTGCTGACGAGCGACAGGTGCAGCGAGGCGGAGAGCTTCCCCAGGGCGATGTAGAAGGTATTGAGGTAAGCTCCCGGGTGCTCCTCAGGCGTGAAGAGGATGCGATAGACCCATCCATCCCACGCGCCCTGTTGCATCTTGGCCAGGTGGCTGCAACTGTCGTCCAGGTCTATCACAAAACCAGCGAACCTCGTGTCCGGGGTCGCTGAGAGGTAGCCCACCACGTAGGGCACAGAGGATACGGCCAGCACGACGACAGCTATGCCGATGACGTACAGGATTTCCCGTTTAGTCGTTTGTGGCATGTCCTCACATCACGACGATTCGTAGAGATAGATGTTGAGATCGCGGTATCTGACGGTGTCCGCCAGGCGATAGTGCGTGTCGAGCCAGGCCTGGTTGGGGTTCTCCGTGCCCAGTTCCTTCGCCTCGTCGAGGGCGCGCTGAAAAATCACGAACCAGACTCGTTCTGCGCTGCCCACCGCCTGGGACACGTCCGGCTTCGCCAGCAGGCCCAGGGCTTCCTGTGTAGGCAGGGCGAGGGTGTCGGTGGACGACCCAGGGACGTCTCCCACATATTCCTGAGCCAGGCCCCGGTCATAGTAATGGCTCGGAAAGAAAGAGAGCTTGCTGTCGTGCACGATGACGTCTCCTGCCGCGTACCGTTCCCTCAGGTAGGCGTTCGCCTCCCGGAAAGGCGACCGGGGAAAACCCGTGTAGTTGTACTGGTACCAGAGCGAGGCGGCGAGAAGTAGTGGAACGGGTATCAGGGAGATGACGATCAGGCGGGACAGTCTGCTGCGGAGCATCGCTCGGGCTACGGTGACGTTGTACAGCAGAGCACTGGCCAGCAGGGCACGCTCGACGTAGACGGCTTTGATCTGCGAGATAGCGAACATGGTCAGCACGGGAACGAAGGAGAGGCTCAGGCAGAGGTCGTTCACCCAGCTTATTCCTGCTCCCGAGGGCGATGCCGCACGCAGGAGACGGTAGAGAGTCAGCGCCAACAGCAGTAAGCTGAAGAATAGAGTGAGCGGCAAGGCCCAGTTTGGTCCCGGAAGGTTGAAGGTGAATACGATCAGGGTCCGCACCAGTTCTGTGGGGCCCGGCCTGGGGATCCAGTACGCCTGATGCACCTTGGCGAACTGCCCCGGCACCAGCAGCAGCCAGGGCAAGAAGAGCAGCAGGCTCACCAGATGAGCCACCATTAGCTGCCTGAGGACATCCCACCGTCTGCGCAGCAAGACCACCAGATCGAGAGCCACCACGATCAAGAAGGCCAGGTTGTGGGCATAGAGGGCTGCACCTGTGGCCAGGCCAAAGCCTATCCAGTCCCTCCATTCCCCGGTCTTGCTGGCTCTGACGAAGAGGTAGATGGACAGGAGACTGAGCACACAGAGGAGGCTATACATCCTGGCTTCCTGGGAGTACCAGATGTGAAACGGGGAGATCGCAGCCAGGATGGCGGCCAGCAGGCCTGTCTTCGCGTCAAGAAGCTCCGTGGCGATGCGGAATACGAGGCAGATGGAAACGAGCCCGAAGACGACCGATGGGAAGCGAACGATGAACGGGCTCTGTCCTATTCCCATCCAGGCGTGCAAGAAGAAGTAATACAGTAGCGGGTGTATGTCTGCCGCAGCGCCCCCGACAGGGGTGACCGTGCCATAGACGATGGATCCAGGCTCCTTCTCGGCGTAGAGGACGGCGAAAGCTTCGTCGTACCACATTTCCTTGTCGGACAGAGAATAGAGGCGGAGCCCAAGAGCCACCAGCAAGACGAGTGCGAGTATCCAGCGGCTTCTCCCTGCCCCCAGGAGTCTAGTCTCGTTCAGCATCGGCAAGTACCATGTTCAACTCCCGCCACGACCCCACCGATAACGGTCTGAACCCTGGCGTCGAAAACCCGGTATCGGTCGCGAGGAAGACGATCCCGACCGACTCGGCCGCCTCGGCTGGAAGTCCGGTACGCTCGACGCACGGCAAGCCCGCCTCGGCTCTCGGGCCTCCTCGGAGACCATGGTGACCGTGCGGCATCAGACTGGCTGGCTCGCCGATCGCTCTTCGACTGTCGATCACCACCTAGCCGCCTTCGGACAGGCAACCCAGGGCCAGGGCGTTGACGATAGTGCCCAGGTAGAAATCGCTGAAGAAACGAGAGAAGAACGTGAAGCACAGAAGCAGTAGCCCGTAGCCGAGCCAACACCGCTGTAAGGTGGAATGACGCCACTGCTGCCTGACGAGAAAGGCCAGGAGCGGTACACAAGACGCGGCCTGGAACAAGAGGAAAGGGAAGTAGTCGCTCTTGTCTCTAATGACGCCAAGGTCAAGCAGCAGTCCTCCGAAGCCGAGACCCACGATGGGGTAGCTGGTAGCTGAATGTCCGGAGAGGTACAGGACGGTGTCGTCGACGAAGGACACAGGGTCCCAGAACACGAAGGGCAGGATGAGGAGCAGGGGCACCACGACAGCAGGCAAGGCTTCTCTCAACGAAGCTGCCGTGCCTGAAGGTCGCCCCTTCGTCCACACGTGGACGAGAAAGAAGGGGACGAAGAGCCAGGCGGTCTGCTTGCTGGCACAGGCTAGCCCGAGGCACACCGCGGCGGCGGTCGTTCTGTTCCTACTCAGCAGATAGCTGCACGCGACGAGCCAGAAGAAGACGAAAGAGGCAGTCCCTCCCCAGATCACATAGGAGACGGCGAAGAAATTCAATCCGAAGACGGCCAGCAGGCTCAATCTCCTCATCGTTGATCTGGCGTGTGCCATGTACAGCCAGCAGGTGGCCACGAAGAGCAGCAAGAACACCAGTCGCTGGTCGTACCAGCCTGTCAACCATGTGGAGATCACATAGAAAGGCGCTGAGAAGAGAAAAATGAAAGGCAAGTAGGCGTTGTGGTACAGAGCGGGGTTCACCGCAGGGGGAGGAAAGGCGTATTCCCACTCGCTCAGAGGGGTATCCCAATAGTCCTCCGTATACGGGTTCTTTCCCTCCAGTAGGAACCGTATCGCCTCCTCTATCTGTATGCTTCCGTCGTGTACGTACAGCCAGGGCTCTGTGGCGCGCCTCAGCGCCATGGCAGAGACCGTGGGCAGCACCACGACCAGGGATATGGCCAGCAGACCCACGATCAGTTTTAGACGTGGAATCCTGCGCACGTATGTGCCAGGACCGACGGGGGAAGCCACCAGCTCAAGAGCGGCATAGGCCCCGAGCGTGGCCACGAGGAGCGCCCCGCTCGTCTGGTCAAGACGGGAGATGCAGGCTGCGCCCAGAGCGAGGAAGATCACTGTGTCCATGGCCAATGGCCTCATCTACTGTGCCCTTGTCGTCGACGTACATCTGGTCTCGCCGTGCCCAGCACAGCACTAGTCTAGCATACAGCTTTGGAGAAATCAACCTTGACATCGGCAGTGAGGGTCTCGGAGGGTGCCTGAATAGCCGTGCCGGCGGTTTGGAGAGATCGGGCTTGGGTTTGCCGGTCAAGGATGCTAGAATAGTGAGCGCAGTGGTTCCACAGCCTTGACGCCGTGTGATGGAGGGAAACCCGGTGACGAGGACCCTGTCGAGAGCGCTCGTTCTGGCGGGGGCGGTAGCCTGTCTCTTCGTCCTAAACTCGTTCTTCGAGCCTCACTATGACTTCAACTCCTTCTGGGGAGCCGGCAGGGCACTGCTCCAGGGCGAGAACCCCTACGACTACGAGGTGATCCAGGGCATCCTGGCGCCGAGAGCCACTGCGAACTTCAACTATCCTCTCTACATCTCCGCCCTGGTGGTACCTTTGGGACTCTTTGACCTGGAGACCGCGAAGAATATCTGGCTGACCGTGTCGGAAGTGCTCTTCTTCGCCTCCGTCTATCTGGTCGGCAAAGGGGTGCACAGGACCAGAGGGCTTGCTCTCTCCGCGGTCGCCTGCGCTGCCTTTGTGCCCACGCTGATCGCGTTCTTCGATCAGCAGACTTCGATGTTCGCGCTTTTCCTGCTGTCGCTGGTTTACTACGGGTTGCAGAAGGACCGGCAGGTGCTGTCGGGCGCCGCACTGGCCCTGAGCCTGATCAAGCCACAGACCATGGCCCTGGTGCTGATAGTCACACTCTCACGCCTGCGCAGGAAGGGCCTGGCGGCCTTCGGTGTCACCATGACCGCCATGCTGGTTCTCGCCTTCGGCCTGATGCCAGGCTGGCCGATGCAGTGGTGGAGCAGCGCCAGTTGGCTGACGCGGGAAGCGGGCAGGGCCGTGCCCACGGTGTGGGGCCTGTCATGGCTCCTGACCTCGCAGTACTGGCTGGGCGCGGTGCTGCTGGGTGTCCTGCTGGCCACGTTGTTGCTCAGCACTGAGTTCACCTACGTGCTCACTGTGGGCCTCTTGCTTCCCGTCTACATGAAGCCGTACGATCTCGTCCTCCTGCTCGTGCCGGCGGTGGCGAGACCAGGGTGGAAGCTCCTGCTGATGCTCGTGGGTGCGTCCTACCTCTTGCTGGGCTACGCGGCCTCGTGGGGTAGAGGAGGCGATGTCTTTGTATGGCTAACGGTGATCACCCTCGCGTACCTCCTCTATCAGGACCGGCAGAGTGTGCTCGGCCGCTTGCTCAGCTACCGTTCGCGGTTCACCGTCAAGCGAGCGGGCCCCGAATGAGAGGGGGATTGTCCTATCGGGGAGTGCCGCGCGGGCGGACTCTATTCTGCGCAGATTCTGTAGACGTCAGGCAGCCCTCGGTAGTTCGGGAACTCATGGCAGCTTCGTGCCCTCGTAGCGGCGGAGGTAGACACCCTCGACGTCGTACTCTTGGGCCAGCCGGTACCGTCCATCGATCCAGTCGGCCATCTCTCGCTGGAATTCGATGCTGTTGTCCAGCGCCACCACCAGCCAGAAGGTCCCGGCGGGCAACTCCTCCCTGGTCGCGACGCGGCCTCCGAGGGCCTGATAGGTCTCCAGGGGAAGCTGTGGCGCCGGGTCGCCCTCCACGAGGATGTGCTCACAATGCGGCGCGTAGCGCATGAGGATCAACAACGCCCCGTCGCTGGTGTGGACGACGGGAGCCGCTCCGCAGGCCTCCGCTTCTAGCACTTCGCCGACCGTGCGAAACGAAGGTTTGCCGAAGGCCGGGTCGAAGTACCAGTTGTTTAGCGCTCCCAGGGCCAGCGCCCCCAGGAGCAACAGGCAGGAGAGATTGAAGTAGCGCTCCCTGGTCTTCACCACGCCCCAGCTCAACAGGAGATAGAGGGCTGGTACGGCCACAATCAGTGCGCGCTCCCGATAGATGGATTGCCACCGGGACAGGGCAAAGGCCAGCACGAGAGGGGTCCACAGGGCGCAGAGCAAGAGAGTGAGTTGTCCTCCAGGGTCCGCCTCCCGCACCAGTTGTCGCGCCATTTGCAGGTGGGTGACGATGAGGAGCACGAGAACCGTGGCGAATCCCACGGGGATCAGCCGCTGGCTGGTGAACTGGCTCAGCGTGAGGGCGTACGGCGCCGAGAGCAGGCGAGCGAAGCCCGGGGTTGCTGGCGCGGTCCACTGATGCCCGACGACGAAGCGTGCCTGGCCCACGAGGACGGGAAATTGTGGCGCGAGAGCCAGCACGATGATGGCGTCAGTGCCGGCCATCATAGCCCAGGAGTGTCGATCTCGACGTCTGGTGACCAGCAGGTGCACATGCAACCCCAGCAGGAGCAGGGCACTGATGTACTGCACGTACATACTCAGTGCCGCGCAAGCGGCATAGGCCAGCCACCAGCGCCGCGACCTGGTCTGCATCATTCGGTTGTAGGTGAGGAGCAGCAAGACGCTCAGTAGTAGGACCAGAGAGTACATGCGCGCCTCTTGCCCGTAGAACACCGTATAGGGTGCCAGGCAGGTGACCGCGGCGGCAGCCAGGCCAAGGTTCTGATCGAACACGGTCCTGCCCAGGGCGTAGATGGCTGCGATTCCAGCCGTGCCCAGCATGGCGGATAGCAGCCGGACGGTGAAGTCGCCCGTGTCAACGTATTGCCAGAAGTGGAGGGCAAGATAGTACAGTGGCGGATGGACATCACTGAAGCGGTTACTGATGATCTGAGCGGGCGTTCCTCGGGCGACGCTGGCGCTGTACGCCTCGTCATACCAGAAGCTCTGCGCGTCCAGGCGATAGAGGCGCAGGCCGAAACCCAGGGTGATGATCGCCAGGGCCAACGCAGTAGGGTGAACCAGGCGTTTCTTCATCTCAAGGGCTTCACGAACCAGGCCACGGCGCCGATCAATCCGCCAAAGGCGTTGAACACCAGCAGGATGAGGAGCGAGTAGCCAACTGCCATCTCGGCGCTGAGGCCTATGGGCCGAAAGAGGGCGACGAATGTGGCATCCCGCACGCCGAGCCCAGAGATCGATACTGGCAGCAGTGCCAGCAGGCTGGCCAGCGACACGGAGTACGCAGAATATGAACACGACAGGGGCAAACCAAGGGCGAGGGCGATCAGATAGCATTGAAAGTAGAACACGGCATAAGCGAGGATGGTGCAGACCAGGGGCACCAGGAGCCTGACGTTGACCAGTTTCTCCATCCCACGTTGGAAGTCACCCCAGCCTTGAGCCAGGGCCTCTTTGTATCTGGCGTCGGAGAGGTGGGACGCCCCCCTGGCGATCAGCGCAACCATTCTTCGACTCACACGGGGACTCAGAATGAGGAGCGGACCCAGTATCGCGATGGCGAGGATGGCGAGAGAGATGCCCACGAAGTGTTGAGGGACCACGAACAGCGCAGCACCCGCAACAGCCGTCCCCAAGAGGAGGTAGAGGTCGAGAAGCCGATCCAGAAGCACACTGGAGAGCGCCTGCCCGAGACCGATGCCCTCCTCCTTGGTGAGATACAGGGCCCTCGTGAACTCGCCCAGCCGACCTGGCGTGACATATCCGGCGGCGAGAGCGCTGTTGTATGCTGTGAATGCGGGAAGGAGGCCGTAGCCGATACCTTGTTGCTGGAGCAGCATACGCCACCTCCAGGCCTTAAGCAGGATCAGGCAGGGATAGAGGGCCACAGCGGCCAGCAGGTACTGTAGTCGGACTGTGCGGAGCATCTCTGCGGTGCCGCCGAGGTCGATCCTGGAGAGGATGACCAGGAACAACGCCGGTCCTGCCAGACGGACGAGCCTCCTGCCCAGCTCCGCCGCTCTACTCACGGCGGCCACCTCTCGCTGCCTTTCTCCCCCAACGAGACGTGTGGGCCAGCCAGGAGCGGGGCAGGCGCTGGACGATACGCCGCACAGGTGCTGTGCTCAGCAAGAGGATCGCCCCCAGCAGCAGTGACTGCTGGATCCAGCGCCAGACCCCTACGGGCGGCTGGAGGAGTGTGTACTCCAGCGGAACGCCCAGCCATCGCTGGCGCACGACGTAGCCTTCCTTCTTATAGGCGATGAGGTGCCCGTGAGAGCGCAGGAGCGCATCTCGGCCGATCTCCTCGACCCTGAGCGCTCCGGATTGTTTGGCCTCTTGTATCAGTCGTTCGCCCTGCGCACTGCGACGGATGACAGTAGACCAGCCTCCAGCATACTCCTCCAGCCAGGTGTCTCCCACTGAAAGGTCAGCGAGCTCGTTAGTCAGGTCTGGACAGACCAGGCAGCGGCGCGGCACGTGCGTGAAGTTAACATAACCGTATTCATCCTTCGGGATGACGTGTTGCTGGCCGTCGCGGCTGTCGACGACCAGGCCTCCGGGCCAGGGGCCGCCTCTGTACTGGAGCTGAGCGACCTGCTCTGGGGCCAGCCCCATCTTGTGGATCAGATGTCGGGTGGCGCTGGGCTCCAGGTTGAAGCCACAGAACAATCCGAGAACGAAAGGGAACTTGGCGCGATAGGACCCGAGACGCTGTAGGCGGCGAAGTCCGTGCACGTGGCAGGGGAGGCCGACGAGGGCGAATGATCCCGGTTCCTGGCGAGCCGACCGCAGCAGGGCGTCGAGAGCCACCACGCTGTACTTGGACTGGGCTGCGTCTTGTACCTCTTCGGTTGTCCTGAGTATGGCTGCCCGGCATTTCCAGGGCTCATCGGGGTCCATGGTGACTCCCAGGGCACCCTCGATTTGCTTCGTCTCCAGGAGGTGCACCAGGAGCGCGGTGATCACACCGCCGGAGGCTGCGCGCTCCCGTATGTCTTGGGACCGGGCCTGCGCGACCGATAGTTGGCGATAGTGGCCGAGCAGGGGATCACGGGGCACAGAGCCCAGATGAGCCTTGCTTAGAGCCGCGAAGTCTACCTCTCTACCAGGGCAGAATCTGTAGCAGAGGCCACAGTCTATGCAGTCGCCGTGCAGCCGCACGTCTGACCCGTTCGACCTGATAGCGCCAACAGGGCATATGCTGACGCAGGCGCCACAGCGGGTGCAAACGCTTCGATCTATATCGTTGAAACCGTGCCGGCTCTCCCTGATCACAGGAGCTGTCCCTACAGCTTGCTCTTCTTCTGAATCATGTCGGCGATCATGGCCACGACGGCGATCTGCAGTGCGGCCATAGTGAGAGTGAGCACGGTGATGTCCATGATGCGACCCTGGGTTACCAGGCTGTAGGTGCCGATGACGATCGCCGCCAAGAACAGCAGGAAGCTCAGCGGAAGCAGGACTTTGAGGGGGTTGAAGTACATGATGGTGCGCAGTATCAGTTGCATGAAGTTGAGGGTGTCCTGCACGGGCTTGATCTTGGATCTTCCTTCTCTTCTTTGGTAGGGGATGGGCACGAACTTGACCAGGTAGTGGTCGCTCAGAAAGGCGATGGTGATAGTAATGGTAAAGGAGAAAGCGGAAGGAAGAATGTTGAAGTAACTGAGGGCCACGTCCTTGCGGAAGACACGCATGCCAGAGTTCAGATCGGGTATACGGGTCTCGGCCAGGTACTCGGCCAGCCTGGCCAGCAACCACTTAGCTGGCCTTCTCGCAGCCGGCAGGTCTCCTGGGGGCCGTGCACCAACTACCATGTCACACTGCTCAATCTCGTCAAGGAGGACTGGCAGCGCCTCGGGCGGGTAGGTGCCATCGGCATCGATGATGGCTATCCAATCGCATCTTGCCTGGCGGATGCCGGTCTTGATGGCAGCACCATAGCCCCTGTTGGTGTGATGCTGGATCAGGCGCACACCCTCCCGACGCTGGGCCGCGTCAACGGTCCCATCGGTCGACCCATCATCCACCACGATGATCTCGTGCTCCATCGCTTGGCGACTCATAGCGAGCCCGATGCCGGCCAGAGTTGTGGAGATTCCTTCTTCCTCGTTGTACGCCGGGACGATGATGCTTACAGAGGACATGCTGAGCCTCCCTATGATCCGTCTAGACACTGGGGGTTCGCCTGGTCCGGCGAGCGATGTAGGTCATGCGTTCGGTTGCGATCGTATGCAAGTGCGAGCAGGAACGCGAGCAGTGATAACGGCACCACGACAGAGGCGGTCTCCTGGCCTGTCCTCAGCGAGACTGCGAGCAGTGCCCACGGGAGGATGACGGCGCAGCCAAGCACTACTGTCACCAGGACCGGCCGGATCTGCTGGTCGTGCAGGTGCGCCATCCAAAGACATGTGCTAATGGGCAAGAGGAGAAGTACGTAGTCATAACTCAATATGTAGGGCGCGACGAGCAGAGAGACCAGCATGCTCAGGGAGAGGCTCGTTCGCAGAGCGTCGGTTTTGGCCATGACTTTTCTGCGGGAGAACAGTGCGAAAGTAAGGATACCGAGCAGTATGCCCAGGGCGGCAATGCCCACGACGGGACAGAGATCTTCTCTGCGGAAGGCTAGGGCCACAGAGTGCGAGGCCCCCCAGATAGTGGGCGACAAGGTGAGGCGCAGTGCGGCGGAACGGCCCACATGAGCTTGCCAGGCCCCAATCCAGTGGGGCACCAGCAGCCAGGAACTGACGAAGAGAGCTCCCACGGTAGTCGCAAAGGCTGCCAGGAAGGACCATCTTCTCTGCAAGACCATGGTCACTATCAGCACAGGATATACGAGCAGGAACAGTTGAGGTTTGATGAGGGTCAACGCCAGCAGCACCCCGGCCCGTGCGTGGCAGCCGCGACTCGTCAGGTACAGACAACCCGAAACGAAGCATAGCAGCAATATCCCTATCTGGCCGAACAGGATGGTCAGCGAGACTGGCTCGAAGGCCACCGCCGTCGCCAGCGTCAATAGTAGCCACCAGTTGTGGTTTGACCAGCCCAGAGCTCTCGTCGAGAAAACAACCGACGCGAATAGAAGCGCCTCGCTCATCAAAGTCCAGATCAGGAAAGCGGCGGAGACAGGGAGAAGGGCCAGTGCAACAAATGGGAAGGCAGTCCACAGCGGATATAGGAATACGCGCTGATCCGTCTGCCATCGCCAGTGGCCTTCCTGTTCGTAGATCTGGCGCCAATCAAGGGGATCGTACGGGTCGTTTCTCTGTAGAATGGTCCTCCCGGCCGCCCAGAACTGGAAGAAATCGCTGTTCTTGGCCTGCTGAATCGAAGTCGCGATCCATGCGTCGAAGCCCACAACCGCGCTGGCCAGGAGCACAAACAGGAACGCGGCCACGAGTCGAGACAGTGTGTGACTTTGTTGCCGGCTGCTGGCTTGCCTCGGACTACCCATGTTTGGTCTGCCGATGCACAATCGCTGGGCTGCGGGAATCAGTAGCCAGAGTGCGCAACGGCTCTTCCCTCCGAGAAGTCCATGGCTCCGGCCAATCCGTGTACTGCTCCAGTTACAGACAGGCAGCGCAGGGGCGGTTCTGACCCACTTGTTGCAGAGCAGGAATCCGGCCCCTCTGGGTCAGCGATTCGATCTTGCCGCATTCCACCAACCTCCGGCGCGGCAGCGCTTTCGCCATAGGGAGCTATCTCGTACAGCGTATAGAAACCCTCGTCAAAGTACACCGGTCGGAGATACTGGCTTTCAAGCTCGAGGAGAAGTTGACGATGCTCCTCGGTGAACAGTCTCTCGTGGGTACCCATGGCCAGCCACCGCTCGTTGACCAAGATGTGGGTTATGTTCTGTCCACGCAGGGCCTGGGCTATTCCGGCTGCATCGCTGTGCTCCACGGCCAGTTGAGAGAAGTGGTCAAATACCACATCGGGCAGGCAGTGGCCCCGGCAGTAGTAGCTCCGTGGCTCCCAGAAGAAAAGTACTTGCGCGGATGAGGGCAGATTAGTGTTCACGTATTCCAGCGCGTCGTAGTGGCCATCCGGAAGCTGTCTTGTGAGGAATTGCTCTCTGGATTCTGCACCAACGATGAAGGCCCACGGCTCGTCGTCCACAACTGAGAGCCCCAGAGAGACGGCATTCAAGATCAAGCCTACGCCCACCGCCAACAAGACGAAGCGATGCAAGGAAAACTGGGGCCGATCGAGCTGTCTCAGGCCATCAACAGCGTATGCGGCCAGGATGCTGAGAGGGGCAAAGCAGGGAAACAGGATCCTGGTGCGAAGGACAAAGGTCGAATAGGTGGCTGCCCCGGCAGCTATCCACAAGGCATACGTGGTCATGGAGAAGATGGCGAGTGGAAGAAGCACCCTGTTGTCTTTCCTCACGAAGAGCAGGAGCGGCAGAAGGGCGAGGAAGTACGGAGAGATGGTTGCGTCGTAGGCCTCCGTGCCCTGAGTTCCCAGGACTGTGACATCCCATGGCAGAAGTAGCAGTTGGAGTGGCGACATTCTGACGCCGATAGAGGTCAGCCATGCATTTCGCAGCTCATTCCAACCGTGTCCCCCGAAGATGTACGGGTAGATTGGGTTGCCCGTGTTGACAAGATTCTTGAAGTACCAGGGACTCGCTACGGCCACAGCGACTACTATCAGGATTAGAAGACCTGTCACGTAGTGACGATACCCCGTCCTAGACTTCAGCGCCGAGGCGAGGGCGAGTAGAGGCATGACGACCAGGGCAGCGACTCCGGTGTATTTGACGGACATGGCCATACCGCAGAGGATGCCAGCCACGAGTAGCCAGATGAAGTTGCGGCGAGTATCGAGCCAGTTGACAAAAGCAACGAAGGCCATGAACTCGTAGAAGGCCAAAGCCAAGTCGACATACGCCCAGGCGGCAATGGCCACCGCTGTGGGTATGGATGCAAACAAGACCGCCGCCAGCGCCGGTACGTGGCCTGCAAAGTGCTTGCGGGCGAAAACGTAGACGGCTGCAACTGTGAGTACTCCGTAGACTAGGTGGATGAGGTGTGCCAGAATGTCACCTTTCAGCAGCATGGCACAGAGGAAGAGCATCTCCGTCAGAGCAGGAAAACTGAGGTGGAAGTTATCTGGCACCCAGACCACACGTCCGGCATCGATGTAAGTCTTTGGACCCGCCAGGTGGTAGACCAGGGCATCCCATTCGACAGGAGGGGTCAGGGCATGCAGCAGAGACAGCGCAAGGGTGAGGCCAAGAAAGGCGAAGGCTAGAAGAGAGAATCGGGAGGGCCTCGCTGTCCTCCGGCGTGGATCGAGGCTGCGCACGATGTCTCCCATACCGCGTAGGTTCACAGCTAGAAGCAGTGCCAGCGAGAACCAGAACGCCCACCGATTCAGCAGACCAAGCGTGCCCAGCGCGAGAGTGCCCAATGACAAGAGTCCCAGACCCAGGCCAGCACCGAATAGAAGGGCCTCGAGGGGCTGTACTTCCAGGTCTCTCCCCAGAACGCGCTTGCCGATGGCTGACGCCAGCAAGACGAGGAGAACCAAGATGGCTAGGTCGGTGCCGCGGTCGATGAGGGCGAGAGCAATCGATGGCGTGAAGGGCTTGTGGACGGTGTAGTACGCCAGGTAGACCGCGAAGACCCACAACACGGACGATGCAGCCGCCACCGCCCACTTGGCAGAGGATCTCAGCAATGGCTTTGCTCCTTCCTTGCTCTGTTTACCTTCCATCGTCTCGGGTGCAGATTGCTGGTGGCTGTACCACTTCCAGAGCGCCGAGCCCTGGCCAGCGTCACGATGATTCTACATCAATGTGTGCTCGCTTCGCCGTCCACTGTAGCACGGCCAGAGTCGCGATTGGCAATGGGACGGATACGATGCCGTGCTCGCCGTCTCTCGCGGAGAAAGCCAGCAGGAAGAGGACCCACGGCCCGACGAGCAGCAGTAGGGGCATCGCCACGCGTAACACCCGGCTCGCAGGGAACAGAGCCAGGGCATAGACGATGGGCATCATCAGCAATACCTGGTTCGTAGTACCGGTTTGTGCAGGGATGAGAAGGGTCACGACCATGGTGAAGAAAAGGGGCTGGCAAGTGTTGACCCGCGTCTTGCTGGATACTATCCAGGCGTATATCATGCCTCCTACCAAGGCGACTGAGATCAGAACCGTGGCGGGTGCGGCAAACTCGGAGGGAAGCAGATAGCCGGCGATGACCCCCAGCGGCGATCTTCCTTCTCTGTAGATGCTTGTGTACGACTGGTAGGAGCTGAGACCAGCCACAAAGGACGGGATCCACGTGGGAAGTACGATGAAGCTGACCAGCACGAGGACGGCCATAGCGCACAGAAACGCCGCGACCGTTCTGTACGCCCCTCGCCTCGCGGAGACGAGGAGTAGAAAGGGCACTATCAGGAATACCATCTGAGGTTTGATCGTGGCGAGAGCCAGCAGGCATCCCGCCAATGCATGGTGCCCACTCTCCAGGGCCCAGAGGGCCAAGGCGACGAACGCCAGAACCACGATACTGATCTGGCCAAGCATGATGCTGCGTGCGGTGGGATAGAACAACACGGACCAGAGGGCCAGACCGATGAGCCCTGCGGGATGCGGATTCCAATCCAGGGTTCGCAACACGACAATTAGAGAGGCCAGTGTGGTGAGGATGAGAGCACTGAGCCAGAAGGCCTGGGCGAGCGGATAGGGGAGCAGTGCGAAAGGAAAGACCAGGAGTGAGACGTATAGCGGGTATGCGAAGGCTACTTGATCCTCGTTGCCCCTGGCAGGGCGTCCGTACATGTCCATCTGTATCTGGAGAGTCACTTCTGCTGAGTATGGATCCCGACCGTCCAGGAATAGCGCTCTCGTACCCCGCCACCGTGGGTAGAAATCGTTCCCGCCAGGCACCTGAGACGTGAGGGTCTGATATGCGCCGAAGACCAGCAGGAGGTATACCACGACCACGGCGGCGAACAGCATGATCGCTCCTCCTCTGCCCTCCAGTGAGTGGCGCAGTGCCCGATTGTTCATGTTGAGCTGCCTCGCTGAGCACCTCTCGGGGGAGTGACGGGGAAGCCCAGTGTGCGTTCTGTACCCGCCAATGGGGTGGCCTCCGGGCAGGCTTCTCGCCGGTCGTTGTTCACGTCCAAGTCATCCAGGTAGGTCGGTGAGTAGAACTCACTCAGCCACAGGCATACTTCTTCCGCGTCTCCCAGGCGGCCGGCTGACCGACAGGCAAGGGCGAGATGCAGATAGTAGGGCACCAGGTCATCGTATGGAACGCAGGTGATTGCTGTGGGCCAGAAATCGGCGCTCATGTCGGATCGGTGGTAGACCTGGGACGCATAATCGTACGACGAGGTCAGCGTTACGCAGTCTGGCGCGCTGGGTCGAATCAGCGCGATGGCCTTCTCGAAATCCCCGGCCTGGTAGGCGATCTCGCCCAACAACACGTCGGCATCCTTCTCTCCTAGCAGGCCAGCGATCCTGAGGTCATGAAGGGCCTCGCTATCCTCACCCAGCTCGAGATATAACCGTCCTCGGGCCAGGTGGGCCTCCTTGTTCGTGGGGCTCATAGCGAGCGCCTGATCGAGGGTCTGCCGGGCCGCGAAGTACTGCTGCTGGGCTGTTTCCACCCGGCCTCTGAGCACCAGGGTTGCTGTCGACGGTGGCAGGCCTCCCAGGATCTGCGCTGCTTCTGCGTAGTCGTGAGACACATAGGCCACCCACGCTCGCGTGAAGCTAGGAAGTGAGTCATCCGTTCGCAGACCAGCCTTGAACTTCCTTCTATACTCGCTGGTTTGCCAGAAACCGCTGTCTATCAGGGAAGGGGTGAGGGCCACGGCAGCGGAGTAGGCGGCTGCAGCGCCCGGTTGGTCACCGACTGCCTCCAGCAAGAACCCCCACCCCAGCTTGTAGTAGCTGTCGCGGGGCGCCTGGGCAGAGGCCTGTTCCATGTAGGCCAGAGCGCGGTCGGTGTGCCCCAGGTTCCATTCTAGCCAGGCGAGATTCCCATTGTTGAGGGGGGTATCTCCGCCTCTGGAGATCTCCCGCTCGTATTCTCGTACGGCTCGAAGCAGGTCAGACTCGTTGCTGCGCTCGAGGCCACGGTACGCTGTCACCGTTCCCAGTTGGAAGCTGTACATGGTCAGCAAGGGGTCCAGCGTCACCGCCGTCTGCAGATCAGCGACCGAATCATCCAGCCTTCCGTCCTGCCAGGCGGCGATGGCGCGGTACTGGAACCACTGAGCGACGTCACCCCACGCCAGTACCGCTACCAGCAGGATGAGCGCCAGTGCCGTGGTCCAGCCCACGGTGGGCGCAGGCAGGCTATGCCGAGACGAGAAAGGCGCCACGACGATGGCCGCGAACAGCACCACGTACAGGGTGGTCAGCGGAAAGACCCAGGGAACGTCGAACAGCGTCGAGGCCATGAGGCCCGCGAGGCCCGCGAGGCAGGCAGCAACAACGAGACGGGGGCCTCGTTCGTCACCGGTGGTGTCGGTGAGGTACCTCCAGCCTGTTCTCGCCAGGGCTGCCAGCAACCAGAAGCCTGACACGAGGCTGGCCAACCCACTCTCCGCAGCGATGTTGATGAAGCCGTTGTGAGCGTTGTTGTAGTACATGTCGGTGGCATTCGGATTGGGGTCAGGGACCTGGTGGAAGAGGTATCCGAATGTGCCGGGCCCGCCTCCAAAGATCGGCCGACGGGAGATGATATCCGCCGCAGCCCGCCAGAGCTCGAACCTGACAGAGACGGTGTATAGCCTGGAGGGCAGGAGCTTGACCGCAGCCCCGGCGAAAGCCAGGCTAACAACCAGCACTAATAGGAGGACGGCAACGATTCGTGGACTCCGCACGTAGGTTCGAAGGGACCTGCCGCCGCGCCGCAGCGCAGGTAGCACGGTCAGCAGAGCGAACGCGGTCAAAGCCACAGCCAGGCCTATGAGCCCGCTTCTGGAGAGGGTCGAGGCCAGTATCAGCACGGCGCCGACCGCCAGAGCGCCAAGATTCGCCCTGGTTCTCAAGTGCCGCGAGGTCAAGCATTCCGCCAGCACTAGAGGCAGCAAGAGCACCACGTACCAGGCCAGGACGTTCGCTGGTCCCATGACCAGCCGTCTTCGATACTCTCCCAGAGTGAGCAGCGGCGACAGTTCCCCAGTGCCCGCGGCCCAGATGCCCATCCAAAGTGCCAGCTCCAGGATTTCCACGAGCACGACGATGCCGGCGACCAGCAGCATGGGCTTGACGAAATCTGACAGCTCCCAGCCGCTCAGTTGCGAATCGACGAGGACGTAGTAGACCAGGATGAAGATGGTGAGATAAGCCAGGTTCTCCACACTGACGCGCAGATCCGCCGAGAGCGCCGTTGACACCACGTTGAGCAGGTAGAATCCGAGGACCGGCAGATCCAGGGGCGTCCGCGGCAGCCATTGTTGCTGTGCTAGCCTGCGCACAACGAAGGGGCCCAGCACAGCGAGGGTCATAAGCTGAGAGACGACGATGAGCGGGAAGTGGTAGGTCCCTGCCCGAGTGCCACCGATGGTGGTGAAGTACACCAGTATCAGAAGGATAGCTATCGCCCGCCAGCTGAGTCCCCATCGTCGCCCCGCGCTTGCGAGGCCTGGCTTGTATTTCTCAAACCTCATGCGTGCCATTCCTCATTATATGGAGGCGAGGCTCGCCAGTCAATAGTACCTAACTCCCACGACTCACTTACGTGGTCAAGCCTCAACGGCCCCTGGAATAGGAGGCCAGGTAAACACGCCTGTATATCTTCTCGTCCTTCAACGGGTAGTGCGCAAGCAGCCACTGTCTTAGCTCATCGTTGCGCACTCTCTCCGTCAGTCTCTGCTCGTCGTCCTGCACGAACCGGTGCGCGTTGGCGTTCTCGGACACGATCAAAGTCCACAGGGTCCCCCCGTCACTGATGACCGGCGCCACCTCGTCAGAGAGAAACGCATCATACTCAGCGCTCGACTCCAGGTAGGGCACGGTCAGCCAGTCTAGTGCCTCGAGCTGGTAGTAGTACAGGGGTACGTAGTCGTGAGGACGCACGAGCACGAGATCTCCCGGTTGGCCGCAGGCGTTGACGTACGCGATAGCCTCTCGCCACTGGTCACGCGCGTAATCGTTGTCGTAGTAGAGGTTGTGCATCGAGCTACCCGTGGCGATGACCAAGATCGTCAGGCCCAGCGCACTGATCGCCCTCCTTGCCCTCCTGGCCGAGACGGCCCGCTGAATGCCAAGGCCCACCAGGAGCAGGAAGGCGGGAAGGAGGGGATTGAAGAAACGGTCGATGTAGATCGATCTCTTCTGCGGAACAGGCCAGTCCAGAGAGATCAGAAAGGTGAGGAGTAGCGGGAGCACGAGCCAGATCCAGATGGCAGCGACCCGCCCTTGTTCATCTCTCGGCTCTTGCCTTGTCGTGGCCAACCCGTACCCGATCAGCGAGAGTGCGATCAGAGCGGCAGCAAGATAGAGAGGATTGCTCGGGTCGGAAGTGAGCCCTACGCTCAGACTGTAGAGCGTCCAGAAGAGGTCCGAGATGCGGGCAGGAGCGATCCAGGATATGGAAGCAGAGTAGAAGCCACCCGTGTCGAAGACGGCCAATAGCCAGGGCAGGAAGAGGACGCCCACCACCACCATGCAGAAGAACCACTTCCTCAGAATAGCGGGGTACCGTCTGCGGAGGATGACCAGGAACACTCCGTGACCCAGGGCGACGAGGAGGTAGAGATACTCGCTGTACAGGGCCAGCAGGCTCAGCAGGCCGTAGGCTGTCCAGTTGATGAGGGTGTCTCCGCGCAGCAGCCGCAAGCAAGCGACGGACGCTGCCAGCACGAGCATGGAGGTCAGGGAGTACATCCTGACCTCCTGGGAGTACCAGACGTTGAAGGGAGACACCGCGAGTAGCAGAGCGGCTAATGCGCCCAGTCGCTTTCCACCGACCGTCCTGCCCGCGACGTACATGATGCTCACCGAGGCCACGCCCCAGAGCACGGAGAAGAAGCGGAGCAGATACTCCTCATGCCCCAGGGCGAGCCAGAAATGCATGAGGGTATAGTACAGTGGTGGGTGCACCTTGTCGTGGACAACGTCCTCCGTGAGAGTGGGGAAGTCCGCGATGCTCAGGGAGAAGGAGAAGGCTTCATCCCACCACAAGCCTTGCGCGTCCAGGTAGGCTATCCGGAGAAGGAAAGCGAGGAGGAGTATGGGCACCATCCAGCGATAGTGGTCAGGCCAGCCACTCGTCTCCGCCATCAACGGCCCCCCTCTCGGACGAAAATGGCGGCCTGATCGTCCGCGTACACCCGTCGCCAGTCGCCTCTCTGGCTGAGCATGGTGCTCAGCGGGCTCCCGTTGTCTATGATGGCGACGGTGACCTGGTATCTGTTCAAAGGATCCTGCCAGGTCTCTCTCAACTGGTAGACCTGGAGGTACTCGTCGATGAGCTTCTCTCCATAGACGTCGGCGCGCCCGTCGATGAACACCAGGCGTTCAGGGTACATTCTCCACAGGAAATAGCCTCCCCAATGGTACAGGTTGTACATATTGCCGGCGATCTCGCTCCGCTCCAGGAAGTCCGCGGCGGCTACGGGGAAAGCGTCTCGTTGGGCGGCCGCGTTCCCTGCCAGCGTATAGCCGACTCTTGCGGCTCCGCTCATCAACAGCACGCCGAGCAGCGCCCAGTTCACGACGATGCTCACGGCGCTAGGGCGGTGCCTTCGTGTCCCGTAGCGCGTGGACCACTCCGTCTGCCGCCAGATGCGCAGCAACTGGCCGGCGAGCACAGGCGTCATGGTGAGTACGAAGAAGGGCATGAGTCGCGCTGAGCGCAGGGAGGCGTACCCGAACCCGAGCATGAAGAGGAGCTCTGTGGGGCCGGGGGCGCTCCGAGACAGGGCAAAGCTGGCCAGCAGGGCCAGGAGCAGCAGTGCGAAGGGCTGGAACTGGGCGAGATGGAAGTCCGGCGAGAACCACTCCACGATGTACTGCTGCATGGCGGAACTCCCCAGCGTCCCGAAGGGATAGACCAGGAGCCGGATGCCGTTGGGGTTGAGCACCGGCGCTGCGGCGGTGATCACGGTGACCATCGTCAACCGACGTACGTCCCGCCAACCCAGGCGCGCTTCCTCGCCTCGGTCCATGAGATTAGCGATCGTCGACCCGACGACGTATGTGGCGGGGAAGACCAGCCCTAGGAAGAAGCTCCCGTGCATGTTGGCCCAGAGGACCATCAGGGGTGGCAGGAGCCATATGTACTGCACTTTGCCTCGACCGTAAAGATGGAGAACGTACAGGAAGATGGCCGATAGCAGAAGCGAGATCATCTGAGGGCGCACTCCCCAGGTGACCGCAGAGGCGATGGCGCCCCACACGACCACGAACGAAGCGAGGTAGGGACGGCCGCGGCACTGGAGGTGGACCAGAGCGAAAGCGGCGGTGATGACCCCGGCAAAGACCAGGATCAGCGCCCCCTGGCCCGAGATGGCATAGACGGCGTAGAGCAAGACCTCGGTGAGCCACTCGTGGGTGATCCAGGGTTGGTTGGGCAGTGTGTGCGAGAAGACATCGTAGCGCGGAATACTTCCCGTCTCCCAGATGTATTGCCCGGTGCGCAAATGCCACCAGAAGTCTGGGTCCGTGATGGGTCGGGTGGCCATGACGAACACACACAGGAACAATACCAGGGTCATCAACCGCTGAGTGCTCAGGGCGGAGAGCGTTTGCTTCATCCTCATCTTGCCGCTGCTCCTCACAGTCGGTCTGGACTGGAGACGATAGTGGAGCGGAGTAAAGCGAGCCCTGTCTGTGCCTGAACGCCGTTATCTGGGCGAGCCAGTCTCCTCTATCTCGAAGAGCTGCTGTCCCACCTGGCGCACTGAGTATCCTTCGGGGGCGACTGCCGGATCGACCATCCGCCTCTGGGGCACGGGATAGCTGACCACCGCGTATTTGTGGATGCCGTTGCTGATGAAGGTCTCTGTGAGTCTCTGATACTCTTCCTGGCTTCGGACGTAGAAGAACTCCTTCTGGTAGAAGAGGGGGGCCAGGTACTGTGCCAATCCGTACTCGTCACTGATGATCCACCTGGAGTCAAGGTTGGCCGTACTCTCGATGAGTTGCCTGTCTCTGCTCCTGACGATGTACATCACGCGGATCCCGCAGGCCTGAAAGAGCAGGCTGATGCCGAGGGTGGCGGCCAGGCAGGCGCTAAGGAGGGTGCGGGAGGACGATCGTGTGGATGGTTTGGTGAGGGCCTGGTGGTTGCTGAGGGCCAGGACAGCAGCAGGGGGAAAGATGGGCAGCAGGAAGCGCGGACCCCACTGAAGCCCCGGGTCCACAGGGGTGGCGAGGCAGACCAGGGCGACGTAGCCCACGCACGTGCCGAGCAGCAGACGGTGACTCTCACCTCCCTGCCGATCGGACTTGACGCCAAAACTGAACACGAGGAACGGGGTGGTGGCGATTAATCCCCCGAGAGGCCTCCCTGACCAGGCCTGGAACAGGTTGGGCAGGCTACACAGCACCAAAGCCCCGAAGACTGTGCTCACCAGGACCCGGTTCTGCCGGAGCCGTGGACTCCACAGCAGCATGGTCGCAGCGACGAAAGACATGGCAAACAGAAACGTCAACAGTGGGTTGGAGTTGGCCTCCAGCAGCGTGTAGTACAGGATGGCCAGACGGTTGGTAGTGATGGGTACTTCCTCGCCGAGCGAGGCAAAGTGCATCACGTGAGGCCCAATGGGGTTTCCGTAGGTCGCGAATTGAAAGAGCCAGAGTGGTACCAGCGCTGCCGCGATGCCCAGAGATAGGAGGAGGGCCTGTCGTGCCCGTCGACCACCAAACAAGAAGTAGGCTGCCGGCAGGACCACGGCCAGGGCATAAAGCTCGGTCCGCACCCAGACGGACAGTCCCAATACCAGACCGCTGCCCAGCAGCGACCACCACTTGGGCTGACGCAGGCTTCTGGTGGCCAGGAGGAGAGCCGCGGTCGCGAGCAGAGTACCCAGGGTGTGGTCCCAGAAGAGGAGACTGTAGAACAATACTGGCGTGCAGAGGCCCAGGATGAGAAGTGAAGACGTGCCGCTGACACGCATCAAGCGCGCCAGCCGATAGGTGACGAGCAGGGTGAGAAGCCCCGAAGCGACTGGAATGACGTAGAGGCCTGCATAGTCCAG
The DNA here is from genome assembly GCA_034411995.1 of Anaerolineae bacterium. GTDB lineage: Bacteria > Chloroflexota > Anaerolineae > UBA7937 > B3-Chlor > JAUVXJ01. Next base: position 223,474 of record DAOUME010000007.1, read on the forward strand.
CAGGTTGAAGAGGGGCGCGGCCAGCAGCGGAAAGAAGACGGGATAGACGGCGAAGATGTCCCCCTGTCGCACCAGCGGGGGTGGGTTGTTGATGGGGACGTATCTGAGATGTGGGTCGAGCCAGCGACCTGGATAGTCGAGGGTGAAGTCCGACCATCCCTTGCGCACGAAGTTCTGAACCTGGATCAGCTTCAGCCCCTCGTCGCTACTGAAGAAGGAGGGCTCCGGGAGGACACCGAAGGCGAGCCCAGCGTATACTGCGGCCACGATGGTCAAAGCAAGAAGAGGCCTCTTCATTTGACCGCAATTGTAGCCTCGTTGAGGACATGCTGCAAGGCCGTGCCACTCCCGCCAATACCTGATGGCGCGGCAGCAGCCCTGGGGAGAGGCCTTCTTGTCTGTCCTGAGTCGTTAGAGTACAATGGCCGGGAATGCGCATTCAGCTCTCTGGACCTGCGAGTGTGCGAAGGGGCGGCACGATGGCTGGCGGGGTTGAGGATCTCTATAGGCTGCAGAGGATAGATGGAGAACTTGACGAGAAGAGGGAAACTCTGCGTTCCATCGAGAGCCAGTTGGAGGATAGCCAGGAGGTGCTGGCAGCTCGCAAGGCAGTGCGCGAACAGGAAGAGGCCCTGAGGGAGCAGCGAAGAAGACTGCGTAGTTTGGAGTTGGACCTGGAGGAGATATCGACGAAGATCTCGGCCGCCGAACGCGTGCTCTACGGGGGGGAAGTCACAAACCCGAAGGAGCTGGCCGGCATGGAGCAGGAATCGGACTACCTGCGGCGCAGGCAGTCTGCAGTGGAGGATGAGGCGTTGCTGAGCATGGGGGAGGTGGAGGAACAGGAGGACGCCCTGAGGACCGCTCAAGAGCACCTAACCAGCGCCGAGCAAGAATGGGAGGAGCTCCGAGAAGTGCTCCGCAAGGACGTGGAGGAGCTAGGCTCGCGCTTGACCTTCCTCGAGGCGGAGAGGGCTGAGATCAGCAAGAGGATCCCTGAGAGGAACCTGACAGCATACACGGTTCTTCGTCGCCAGAGAGGTGGACAAGCGGTGGCGCTTCTGGAGAACGGCATCTGCCAGGGCTGCCGCGTGGCCCTGCCGACGAGTGTGGTCCAGCGCGTGCGACGCGGCGACGAGATAGTATACTGCGGGAGCTGCCAGCGCATCCTGTACTCGGCACACTAGTTCGGCATCCCCTGCAGCGTCGTAATTCGAGGAGAAGGTGTGGAGAACACACAGGAGTCTGCTAACCCCTACGTCGTCGATGAACCGGTGGTCGAGGAGACGGAGTTCTTCGGCCGAGAGAAAGAGTTGCAGTGGGCCGAAGAGGTCCTGGGAGCGCGGGGCGCTCGGCGAGTAGTCGTACTCCAGGGCAGCTACCGCGTAGGCAAGACCTCATTCGTGCACCAACTGCGCCGACGGCTGCATCAAAAGGTACTGATAGTTGACCTCTCCGCAGAGCAGGAGGCCAGGCCCGCGCACCTTCTCTGGCGTGCCGCCACCATGATCGCAGAGGACGTCCGCGAGGAGACGGGGCGATCCTTCCTTGACCCGGAGATCAACGATTTCCTCACGGATGCCGGTTTCTTTCACCAGGACTTCCTCCCGCGGGTATATGCGGCGGTCAAACGGAGACGCCTGGTGCTGGCCTTCGATGGACTCGATGACCTGGAGAGTAGAAAAGGCGGGCCGCGAGACGGTTTCTTCGCCTACCTGAGCAGTTTGATGGACAGCGGCCTGAATCTCAGCCTTCTGCTGAGCGTCGAAGAGTGGCCCGAACAGGTTGCTCGGCTATTCGGAGATGCACAGCTACTTCACCTGGGACCTCTCGACGACGCCTCGGCAATCGACCTCGTTCTCCAGCCCACCGTGGGGATCCTGGAGTTCGACTATCAGGCAGTGAGACGAGTCCTGGACCTTTCTGCCGGCCACCCGCACTTCGTTCAGTTGCTCTGTCACGCTGTGTTTGAGCGCTGCGTGATCTCTGGTCGGGCGACGCAGAGGGACGTGGAAGCCATCGTGGAGGGTGTCCTGGAGGCGGCTTCTCCGTACGTGGAGCATGTCTGGAGCAGAGCCTCCGTGAAGGCGAGAACGGTCCTGATCGCACTCGCTTCACTGCGCGGTGTACACGGGATCTTCCTCGAGCAGGACTTGAGGTATGTGTTGAGGCGTACGGGCACACCCTTGTCTGGTTCAGAGATCCGTCAGGCATGCGAGGAGCTTGTGGACAGGGATGTGCTGGAGGCGCTGGGCGCGATGAGCTACCGGTTCAGAGTAGAGCTGGTGAGGATGTGGTTGAGCGCCCGACGAGGCCTGGAACCACGACTGGGAACAAGGGGTACGAGGAAGGTGGCGGCCACGGCAGGGGACTGGATGGGTAAATTCCTGTGGCCCGTGATCGGTATGCTGGCGCTGACAGCGGTGGCGTTGTTGTGCCTGCTTTCCTGGCCGACCCTCAGGGGTGGTGGAGAAGCCAGCGCCACCCCGGTGGAGACCAGTGAGTCCTCTGCGCTGTCCTATGCTCTCATCACGCCTACGCCCGACCTGCGCTTGACGGCGACGCCTGTTCCCACACCGAGGCCGCCCATGCTCGACATCGCGTACGTCCAGTGGGATGAGGCCTCGGAGAGCTGGGACATCTTTGCCATGTCACGGGATGGGACGCTGGTGGAGCGGCTGACAGACAACGATGTGGACGACAACTCTCCCGTGTGGGCCCCAGACCACAGCTGGTTGACCTTTGTGTCCAGACGAGACGGCAACCTGGAGATCTATCGCGCCAACATGGATGGCTCCGATCCGGTGAACCTGACGAACAATCCGGCAGCGGACTGGACCCCCTCCATATCGCCGGACGGGACGAAGGTAGTCTTCTCCTCTCTGCGGGATGGAAACTGGGAGCTGTACATGATGGACGCTGATGGCTCGCAGCCAGCAAGGATGACCTTCAATCAAGAGCCTGACTACTCTCCAGCCTGGTCTCCCGATGGTTCCAAGATCGCTTTCGTGTCCGAGAGGGATGGCAATCTGGAGATCTACTTGATGAATGCCGACGGGTCGCAGGAATCACGACTGACTTTCAATGACGATCTCGACCTGGCTCCGGCCTGGTCCCCGGATGGCTCCCTGATCGCCTTCGAGTCCTATCGGGACGGCAACATGGAGATCTTCGTGATGAATGCAGACGGCACTGAGCAGAGGAATCTGACGAACTACCCGGAAGCCGACGATCACGGACCCTCGTGGTCTGACGATGGCTTCGGGATACTGTTCTACTCGAACAGGGACGGCAACTGGGACTTGTTCATGATGAATGCTCAGGGAGGGGAGGCCAGGAATCTGACCAATAGCCCTGCCCTAGAGCAGGAGCCATACTGGAGTTCGTAGTACCCTAGAGCCCGGCCGTGGGGTCTTTGGCCGTTTGTAGAAGGTCTGAGACCGCGCCGGCATCTATCCCGCACACTTGCACGGTCTTGCGCCGCGTCCTGTGCCCGCCAACTATCTCTACCTGGCTGCTGCTGACTCCAAGAGCCTTGGCCAGCAGCTTGACCAGTGCTCTGTTCGCCTTGTCCTTGACCGGTGGTGCGGCGAGGCGGACCTTCAGGATGTCCCCCTCCAGGCCCACGATCTCGCTCCTGCTGGCCCCCGGTACTACGCGGACGTGGATGACCACCGGGGTATCGGCGGGATGAGGGTGATCGCGCCCGGCTCTCTCTTGGATCACGCTGCCCAGCCCTGCGATCAGTCCTATAGCCCTTGCAGTACGAGATAGATGATCTGCTGCACTATGCCCAACACCACGATGGCGACGATGGGGCTGAGGTCGAGCATGCCCACGGGGGGGATGAGGCCACGGAAGAAGCCCAGGATCGGTTCGGTCACCCGGTACAGAAAGATCGATACCGGATGATAGGGATCGAACCTGAACCAGGACAGGATTATCCTCGCCATGATCGCCAGATAGAGGAAGGTGAAGATCAAGTCGATAGTCTGGATGGCTACCGCCTCCACGGTCATTGATTATCCTCCTAGTGGTCTCTCCTCTTGCCGAAGATGGCACGACCGATCCTGATGATGGTAGAACCCTCTTCAATGGCTACCTCGAAATCATCGGTCATGCCCATGGACAAGTGCCGCCAGCGAGTGCCTGGGAATTGCTCTCGTAGTCTGTCGAGAAGTAGCCTGAGGCTTCGGAAGCAAGATCGCAGCTCCTGCTCGGGCGGGCCGAACGGGGCTACCGTCATCAGGCCCTGTGGTTCGAGGTTGGGCATGGCGACGATCTGTTGCACCACGCCGAGGAAATCGTCCGTCTGTTTCCCGTCCGCATCGTAGACAGCGAAGCCGTGCTTGCTTGCCTCCCCAGACACGTTCACTTCCAGCAGTAGGGGTATTCTCACGGAAGCAGCCCGGCATCTCCGATCGATCTCCCGCGCCAGTCGCAGACTGTCGACCGACTGAACGGTGTCGAAGAGCTGGATAGCTTTCTTCACCTTGTTGCGCTGGAGATGGCCCACCATGTGCCACTCGAAGTCGAGACCCTCCTCTCGCGACCAGAGAATCTTCGGCTCCGCCTCCTGCACGCGATTCTCGCCGAAAACCCGCAGCCCGGCTTCCCCTGCCTCCCGGATCTGGTCTGGGGGAAAGGTCTTGGTGACTGCCACGAGAGTGATCTCCTCGGGCCGCCGCCCCGCTCTGCTGGCCGCCACGGCGATTCGTTCGCGGAGGATTGCTATATTGCTCCCGACGTCCATCATGCCGACCTTCTGAGACCGATGAGAGTCGCGAATCGGCCAGTCTCGCCCCTGTCTGCGCGGTGAGAGAAAAACTCGTCGGCGTGACAGGCTGTGCACAGGCCGCCAGTCTCGATGTGGCCGACGCCTCCATCTCTCAGTTGCTGCCGGTTCGCCTCCCAGAGGTCAAGGGAGAGGTGGCCGTTACCCAAGGGCCGGATCGCGTCCTGCCACCTGTGCAGAGCAGGCTTGATGGCCTGTGCTACCTCGTCTCCGACCTCGTAGCAGCACGGCCCGATAGCGGGTCCCAGCCCCGCAAGTACGTCGGATGGATCGCTACCGAAGGAATCGATCATCGCCAAGAGCATCCTGGAGGCCACGGCGGCGGCAGTTCCGCGCCAGCCAGCATGGCCGAGGCCCACCACCCGCCTGCGGGCATCATAAAGCAGGATCGGCAGGCAGTCAGCGAAGCGCAACATCAAGGTCACGCCTTTTTCGCCGGTGATCAAGGCATCGGTCTGCGGTACCACGCTGCCTCCATCCCTGGTGCCCACCACGGCGACGCGGTTGCCGTGCACCTGCCGTGCGGTGACCACTTCCGCGCCCTCCACGGCCAGTGCCCGCCAGACGAGACTGTGGTTCTCTTCCACGGCCTTGGGCTCGTCACCAACCGAGTGGCCCACGTTCAGTGCCCGATAGGGTTGGTGGCTGACACCGCCAATGCGCGTGAACACCGCATGGACTATCTCCGTATGTTGCGAGAGCGACGGCAAGGTGTAGTAGGGGATGCCTGACACCACGTGACGGATCATCATGCGCTCTGGCCAACCGCCTGCGCGCCTGTTCCAAGGGGGCAGGCTTGCCCCGCGATACTGAACCAGGGGAGCACCTCGTCTCTGCGTCGCTCCCCCAGGTATGGTTCGACACTGAGACCTGTGGCCCGGACCGCCCTTCGCCAGTCGGCCAGACGTGTACCATCCAGCGCCATCAGAGTTTCGCCCACTAACCTGTCCCCGCGAGCGAGAACGCCTTGCAGCTCTGATCGTCGGGGGCTCTCTCCCGTGGTTTTCACGCTGAGTGAGCGCAGGCCATTTTTCAGGTAGTCCAAGCGGCCTTCCAGTACCTTGCGAGGCGCCATGGCCGCCCGCTCGAAAGGTGTCTGGGCTTTGGGCACGAAGGGGGTGACGTTGACCGTGAGACGGCGATGGAAGCGCTTTCTCACAGCGCGTAACAGTTCGACAATCTCCCCTACGTCACGGTCATCTTCGCCGGGAAGACCGATCATGAAGTACAGCTTGAGCTGGGGAAAATCGTAGTGTGCCACCTGTTCGATGGCACGCATGATGTCCTCTCTGGAGATGCCTTTCCTGATCCTCTTGCGCAGACGCTCGGACCCGGCTTCAGGAGCGATGGTGACAGTCTGGGCCCCGCTCTCGGCAAGCGCCTCGAGCAACACGGCGGGCAGCGGGTCAACACGGAGTGACGCGACAGACAGCCTGGCGCCAAGTTGCCGCAGATCTTTCACCAGACTTTCCAGGTGAGAGTAGTCCGACAAAGACGCGCCGATCAGGCCAAGGGTCGGGCGGTGCGTGAGGCCCGTCCTGGCTGTGCCCAGCAGGACTTCTGGACTGCGTTCGCGGACTGGCGAATAGGCGACGGAGGCCAGACAGAAGTGACAGCCTCGGCCACAGCCCCTGGTCACCTCCATGAGGAACATGTCGCCAAACTCAGTGTCCGCCGTGAGAACGACGGAGCTCGCTGGCTGGCTGTCCAGATCAGAGAGCCACTGACGCTGAATGGAATGCGGCACGGCAGGCGTCGATCCTGTGCTCGCTGCGTACCCTTTGTCCCGCTCAGGAGCACGAACCCGTGGCACGTAGAGACCCGGAAGCAGCGCCAAATGCGCGAGGAGGTCATCGCGGTCGAGATCCGCGTCTCTGCTCAGTGTCTCCACGAGTCCCGGGACGATGGGTTCCCCTTCACCTATGGCAAAGGCGTCCATGATGGGAGCCAGGGGCTCGGGGTTAGAGATCACGCATGGACCGCCAGCGATGAGCAGCGGTTGCCGCTGATCTCGTGTCTCACTCGACAGCGGGATACGAGACCGACGCAGCATGGAAATGAGATTGAGGTAGTCCAGCTCGAAGGACAGCGAGAAGGCCAGGACAGCGAAGTCAGCCAGCGGCCTCTGTGACTCCACTGACACGGGGACGTCGTCGTCCTCGTCGTAGAATACCCTCTCGCAGACGACGTCCGGGTGCTGGTTGAATAGACGGTAGATGACGTGAACACCCAGATTGGACATGCCAACGTAGTAGGAATTGGGGTACACCAGGGCGACCGGCAGGCGTCCGCCCCAGTCCTTCACTATCGTGCCGTGCTCACGCGAGAGTCTCTTTCTGGCTCGCGAGATGGTGCTCCAGTCCAAATCCTGTCTCCAAGGATCAAGTCTATCACAGCGATTGGGGCAAGGCAACCAAAAGGCGGTCGTCGGGCGGCACAAACCCAGAGACTCGGGCAGTCCGTGACCACACGCTGAGGGCAGGGCCCGCTCACACTGGAGCGGGAGAACGACCATGAGTGTGGGTGATCTGCGCCGGGTCTCGGATACAGCACGCCGTCGCAGGGTCTGCTCGGACAGCGCTGGCCTGATCGAGGAGCAAGGCGCTCCCACGACCCGGGGCTGAGGCTCGTCAGGCCTCAGCCTTCATCTTCCCGAATTCCTCCACCAGCACGGGGACCACTTTGAAGAGATCGCCGACGATGCCGTAGTCGGCGACCTTGAATATCGGGGCCTCGGGGTCCTTGTTGACCGCGACGATGTACTTGGAGGTCTTCATGCCGGCCAGGTGCTGAATAGCCCCCGAGATCCCGCATGCGATGTACAGCGTTGGGGTGACAACCTTCCCCGTTTGACCCACCTGATAGCTGTGGTCTTTCCAGCCAGCGTCGACCGCGGCTCGCGAAGCCCCCACGGCGGCTCCCAGCACGCCCGCCAGTTCCTTGATGAGCGCAAAGTTCTCCGGAGCCTTCAAGCCGCGCCCGCCTGAGACCACGATGTCGGCTTCCGTCAGCTCTATCCGGTCCCCGGCCTCCTTGATCATCTCCACGACCTTGGCCCTGATCTCTCCGGCGTCGGCGGGGATGTTCTCCACGGTCGCCTTGAGAGACGCGTCGGGCTCGGGCGCCGGGAAGATGTTCGGTCGGATGGTGGCCATGAACGGTCTGACCTCTTCCTTGACCGTGGCTATGGCCTTCCCTGCATAAATGGGTCTGGTAAAGAGTAGCTGCTCATCCTGCCACGCGAAGCCGGTGCAGTCCGAGGCCAGGCCTACCGCTAGCCTGGCCGCCAGTCTGGGTGCCAGGTCCTTTCCCGTGGTCGTGGCGCCCAGCAGGACCAGGGCGGGCTCTGTCTGTTTGATGAGGTTGGCCAGAACGTTCGTATAACCCTCCGCGGTGTAGTCTGCCAGGCCGGGGTCATCGGCCACGTATATCTTCTGGGCGCCGTACTGCGCCAGAGTGGGGGCGACATCGGCAATGCCGTGGCCCAGGGCGACAGCGTGAACGCCTCCACCGAGTTGGTCCGCGATCGTCTGCCCCTCTCCCAGCATCTCGAAGCTGATCTTCTTGGGGGCACCATCTCTGATCTCTGCTACTACGAGAACGTCGTTCGACATTCGCTCCTCCGGTTTGCAGTGAAGTGCGGGCTGCGCATCGGCCTTCAGCCCAAACTACAGGATCTTGGCCTCGTCTCTGAGCAGGTGAGCCACCTTTATCGCGTCCTGGACCGGGTCTTCGTCGAAGACCCTGCCCCCGGCCCTTTCGGGCGGCAGCGTCACCTCTGTGAAAGCGATCCTGGCGGCCTTCGCTCCCACGCTTGCTGCGTCGACTCCGATTTCCCCGGCATTCCATTCGGGGATGACCTTCTTCTTCACGGCCATGATACCCTTGATCGACGCGTACCGAGGTTCGTTCAGCCCTTTCTGAGCCGTGATGACGGTAGGTAGAGGCGCCGAGACGACCTCGTGTCCTCCCTCTACCTCCCGATGGGCCAGGATGGACTTACGGTCGTCCGAGATCTCCAGCAGGGTGACCACGGACACGTGCGGTATGTCCAGCAACTCTGCGAGGATGATGCCAACTTGAGCGTGATCCTCGTCCACCCCCTGCTTGCCACAGAACACCATGTCGCAGTCGATCTTCTGCAGAGCCTTGGACAGGATGAGGGCGGTGCCATAAGGATCAGAACCCTCGAAGCCCTCATCCACGAGATGGATCGCTTCGTCGGCACCGACTGCCAGACCGCTCTTGAGGGCATCCTTCGCTCGCTCGGGCCCCATGCTTACCAGGGTGATCTTGCCCTCGCCCAGCCTCTCCTTGATGCGCAGGCCTTCTTCGATGGCATACTCGTCGTAGGGATTGACCACATACTTGGTTTCGGAGTGATCTACTTGCCCGTCTTTGACCCGGATCTTGGTCTCCGTGTCAGGTACCTGCTTCACGCAAATGACAACGTGCATGCGAACTCAACCTCCTTAGGTCTCTGTGCGTGCCGCGTTTCTCACTTCAACAGCCATCGAGAGATCACCAAACGTTGTATCTCGTTCGTACCTTCGTAGATCTGGAGCAGCTTGGCATCGCGCATATACTTCTCCACGGGGTACTCCTTGATGTAGCCGTAGCCGCCGAAGACCTGCACCGCCTCGGTCGTGATCTGCATGGCGCTGTCCGCAGCGAAACACTTGGCGATAGCCGATTGGTAGCTGTTCCGCTGGCCCTGATCTGCCAACCAGGCGGCCTGCCAGACCAGGAGGCGCGCCGCCTCCAACTTGATGGCCATGTCCGCCAGTTTGAACTGGATGGCCTGAAACGAGGCGATAGGCCGTCCGAACTGCTCTCGGTCCTTGGCGTATTGCAGGGCTGCTTCCATGGCAGCTCGGCCGACGCCGACAGCAGCCGCGGCCACCTCCGCTCGAATCCGGTCCAGGGTCTCCATGACCAGACGGAAGCCTTCGCCTTCCTCGCCCAGGCGATTATCCGCCGGCACCCTTACGTCCTCGAAGATCACTTCGCGGGTGTCGGCGGCCCGCTGCCCCATCTTCTCTTCTTTCTTCCCAATGGAGAGGCCTGGCAGGCTCGAGGGAACGACGAGGAGCACGAGACCCTTGTGTCGGAGCTCTGGGTCCAGCGTGGCGGTAACGGTGTACATCTTGGCCAGGCCGCCGTTGGTCATGAAACGTTTCGTGCCGTTCAGGACGTACGAATCCCCGTCGCGTCTGACCCTGGTACGCACACTGGCTACGTCCGAACCAGCACCTGGTTCCGTGAGACAAAACGCCGCCAGCGCTGGCTCCGCGCAGAAAGGTTTCATGAGGCGTTCCATCTGCTCCGGGGTGGCTGCGATGTTCAGTGGGGTCAGACCGAGGGTGCTGGCTACGAACGAGCTATAGACCCCCGCGCAGGCGGCTGAAAGTTCCTCGGCGACGAGGCAGTCTTCGAAGCATCCCAAACCCCCACCACCATACTCCTCGGGAACCGTGATGTTGATCAGGCCGATGGCGTGAGCCCTCTCCACCAGCTCCCAAGGGTATTCCTCAGCGCGATCGGCCTCCGCCGCTACGGGTGCGATCTCATTACTAGCAAACTGTCGCGCTAGCCGTCGCAGGGCTTTATGCTCGTCGCCGAGAGAGGGATTGAACATGGACTCTTTGCCGATGCGAGCGCTCGAAGGACGCCAGGTGGAAGAAGCCTTGTCCTCTCGAATTCCTCGGCGACGATTCTAGCTGAAGTAGTCCGCGTTGTCAAACCGATCTGGCAGCCCTGACCCACCACAACGTGGGAGCTTCAGCCGCATTGAGAATACCCGCACGAGGGGCACCGCAGGCAGCCCTCAACGAATTCGACCATTGTCCCGCAATCCGGGCATTCTGGGCACATGCCCAAGACGTTCCTGGCGATCTGGTCGCTCCTCGGGGAGGCAGCTCTGGCGATGTCGTTGTCGCTGACGTACCGCTGCATCGCCTTGCCCATGGCGTCCGCGCAGGAGAGGATGATGTTGCCTTCCTGCCAGGCAGGGGCGGGGCATCGAATGCCTTCCAGTTGCCTGATGATGGCCTCGGTCTCGATCCCGGAGCGGAGGGCCAGCGAGATCAAGCGCCCGATGGCCTCGGACTGCGAGGCCATACATCCCCCACTCTTGCCCATGGTAGCGAAGACCTCGAAGAGGCCGTTTTGATCCTCGTTTATGGTCACGTAGATGCTCTGCCCGCAGCCCACGGTGATCTTCTCGGTGACGCCCTGCGTCAGAGTAGGTCGCGGGCGAGGGGTTCTTATGCCCTTGGGTCGTTCTGCGCGTGCTATACCCTTGGTCAGCACCTGTGCTGCCCGGCTGCCATCCCGGTAGATGGTGAGACCCTTGCACCCGAGTTCGTAGGCCAGCAGGTAGGCTTCCTCAACGTCCTGTCTGGTCGCGTTGTGAGGGAAGTTTATGGTCTTGGAAACGGCGTTGTCGGTGTGCCTCTGGAACGCGGCCTGGATGCGGATGTGCCACTCCGGTGCGATGTCGTGGGCGGTGACGAACACCCTCCTCCACTCCTTTGGCACCTCTTCCACCTCTTGCACACTCCCGGCTTCGGCGAGCCGTTTCATCAGTTCCTGGCTGTGAAAACCCTCGCGTTGGGCTACTGCTTCGAACGTCGGGTTGACCTCCAGGAGGTTGTCGCCGTCCAGCACGTGACGACTGTAGACCAGAGCAAAGATAGGTTCTATACCGCTGGAAGCGCCGGCGATGATGCTGATGCTCCCTGTGGGAGCGATGGTCGTCACTGTGGCGTTTCTCATCTTTCTTCCGCCGTCTGCCTCGAAAACGCTACCGCGGAAGTTGGGAAAAGCCCCTCTCTGCTCTGCCAGGAGTGCCGAGGCATCCTTGGCTCTGGCCTGAACAAAGCTCATCACTTCCTCTGCTGTGCCCACCGCCTCGTCCGAGTCGTACGGAATGCCGAGGCTGACGAGCATGTCTGCGAAGCCCATCACTCCGAGACCGATCTTGCGGTTCCCCAGGGTCATGTCCTTGATCTGCGGAAGTGGATACTGGTTACAGTCTATGATGTTATCGAGGAAGCGAACCGCACAATGGACGACCTCGCCCAAACGCTCGTACTGAATCTCACCGTCCACCACCATCCTGGCCAGGTTGATCGATCCCAAGTTACAGCTCTCGAAGGGCAGCAGTGGCTGTTCTCCGCAGGGGTTGGTGCTCTCGATCTCTCCCACCTGGGGTGTGGGATTACCCTCGTTCAGCCTGTCCAGGAAGACGACTCCTGGTTCTCCGTTCTTCCAGGCCATTTCCGCGATCTTGTGCACGACCGCACGGGCGCGCAAACGCTTCACCACTTCGCCCGAACGGGGATTGACCAGCGCATAGGTGGCATCCCGCCTGTGGGCCTCCATGAAGTCCTTGGTCAGGCCCACCGAGATGTTGAAGTTGTTAAGCTTGTAGCCATCGGACTTGGCGGTGATGAAGTCCATGATATCAGGGTGGTCCACCCTGAGGATGGCCATATTGGCACCACGCCTGGCGCCTCCCTGTTTGATGGCCTCGGTAGCCGCATCGAAGACCTCCATGAAGGAAATGGGGCCGGAAGCGATGCCTCCTGTTGATTTGACCACATCTCCTTTCGGCCTCAGTCTGGAGAAGGAGAACCCCGTTCCGCCTCCGCTCTGGTGGATCAGGGCGGCGTTCTTCACCGTCTCGAAGATGCTCTCCATCGAGTCTTCGACCGGCAGCACGAAGCAGGCGGAAAGCTGCCCGAGACTGCGCCCGGCATTCATCAGAGTAGGGGAGTTGGGTAGAAACTCAAGGTTGGCCATGGCGTCGTAGTAGCGCTCAGCGACGGCGGAGACCTGAACCGCTGGATCGTAGATCGCGTCCACCTGAGCCACGTGCTTCGCGACTCTCCAGAAAAGCTCATCCGAAGTCTCCGTGACCTTGCCCGTCTCGTCCCTCTTCAGGTATCGCCGTTCCAGCACTGTCATCGCATTCGACGATAGATCAAGAGCAACTGCGCCTTGGGACATACCAATTGCCTCGTGACTAGAAGATTGGGTGGGCTCTGCGAGTAAGTCTACAGCTCGAGAGGAAGCTGCGCTTCCAGCTCCGCCTGGCGCCTCTTCCATTCCTTGAACCCCTCGATCTCTTCGGCCAGGGTGTCCACATCCTGAAAGCGGCGATAGACGGAGGCGAAGCGCACGTAAGCGACATCGTCCAGTTCCCTGAGTCGGCTCATGACCATCTTACCAATGTGCTCGCTCTCGACCTCGGCCTGGCCCAGTTCGTACAGCTCTCTCTCCATGTCCTTGACCATCTGCTGGAGGGTCTCCACGGGAATAGGTCGTTTGGCACAGGCCTGGAGGATGCCATTGAGAAGCTTGTCACTGTCGAAGGGTTCCCGCCGACCGTCTCGCTTGGCCACCAGCAGACTGATCTTGGCGACTCGCTCGTACGTGGTGAAGCGTTGCTGGCAGGTCTTGCACTCTCGGCGGCGGCGGATACCCTCACCGACCTCTCTGGTATCGATAACCCTGGTGTCGTTCCTTCCGCAGTAGGGGCACTTCATGCTCTCTCCTCCTTCGACGAGACGGAGAGCGGTCCGCGGAAAAACCTGGTCATCTACTAGATGTCGTACACGGAATGAGCGCTGGCACAACATGTTGTGGCAGAACGCGGAGTAAACTTAGCACAAAGCGATGGGCATGGCAAGGTCTGGAGGGCTTAGAAACCTTAAAGATTGCGGGGTGGCACGGAGTACGTGGAGGGAATGGGGGCAAGGGGGAAGGTGGCGCAGGAACCTTCCCCCATGGAAAGGGTCCTTCTGGCAAGTGAGTCTCCACTCTACTTGCTCAGAAACGGGCCTTTCAGCCCCGAAAGGGAGGAGGATTGAGTCTATTATGATGTTGTGGCCGAGCGCCTCGTCTCGGCACCCAGCCGTATGCCTACAGACTACCGACGCCGCAGGAAGGCCGGGATGTCAAGATTGTCGTTGTCGAAGGCCGGTATCGGGAACTCTCTGATCTTCGAACTCTGTGGAACCACCAGGCGCTTCTTGACCCCATCAAAGCCTGTGGCGATGACCGTTATCCGGATCTCGCCGTTTTCCATCTCCGCATCCATGACCGCTCCGAAGATGAGGTTGACGTCCGGGTGGGCCATGTCCCTGATGACCCTCGCGGCTTCGTCCACTTCGTGCAGCCTGAGGTCCATCCCGCCGGTCACGTTGAACAGGACTCCGGTGGCTCCGTCGATGGTGACGTCCAGGAGCGGACTGCTCACCGCTGCGTACGCGGCATCGACGGCCCTCGTGTCGCCAGTGGCCCGACCCACCGCCATGAGCGCCGAACCGCCACATGACATGATGGTACGCACGTCCGCGAAATCCAGGTTGATCAAACCCGGGACCGTGATCAACTCCGAAATACCCTGGATGCCCTGTCGCAGCACATCGTCGGCGAAGGAGAAGGCTTCCTGGATGGAGGCCTTCTTGTCCACCAGCTCCAGCAGGCGCTCGTTGGGGATGACGATCAGGGTGTCGACGTGGTTCTTGAGTTCCGAGATACCCTGCTCAGCTACTTCTCTGCGCCGATTGCCTTCGAAATTGAAAGGCTTGGTCACCACCCCGATGGTAAGGGCGCCGGCCTCCTTGGCCAGCCGGGCGATCAGCGGGGACGCTCCTGTCCCGGTGCCTCCACCGATGCCAGCGGTGATGAAGACCATGTCTGCGTCCACAACCGCTTTCCTCAGTTCCTCTTCGCTTTCCTGCGCGGCACTGGCGCCGATCTGGGGATCGCCGCCCGCTCCCAGACCCTTGGTCAGCTTGTCGCCGATGCGGATCTGGTAGGGTGCTTCGGAGAAGCAAAGCGCCTGGCCATCGGTGTTCACGGCGATGAACTCCACGCCTTGCAGATTCTCCTTGATCATGCGATTGATGGCGTTACCTCCACCTCCTCCCACACCTATTACCTTGATCTTGGCGAAGTTGCCCAGCTCCGGTACGTAGGTCATTCTGCCGTCACCTCCCTTTCTCAGCTTCTGACCCTTTCGGGGATATGTCGCTTCTATATGTCATCGGTCTTCTAGCCAGGACTGAGGGCACCAAGCAAGTTCTTCAAGCGGGCCAGCACTCCGTGTCCGCCTCGCGCACCATTGCTCCTCACATCCGGTGCGTATCTGAGAGCCCACAGGAGCAAGCCCACGCTGCAGGCATGGGCCGGATCTCTTACCGATTCCACGAGGCCTTCGAGTCCGCGGGGAGTGCCGATCCGAACCGGCAGCCCCAGTGTGTCGCGGGCTAGTTGCTTGATGCCGGCCAGCTCTGCGGTGCCGCCGCAGAGCACAACCCCCGCTGGTAGCAGGCCGTCGTATCCCGAGCGTTTGATCTCGCGGAGTACCAGTTCGAGGATCTCTTCCATTCTTACCTTGATGATCTCGGCGAGTTGGGTGCGAGATAGGGAGCGATGCGAACTCTCGCCGAAGGAGGAGGCATCGATGACCGCATCGGGCTCGATGGAGTCAGCTATGGCGTGCCCGTATTTGGTCTTCAAACTCTCGGCCACCGTGAAAGGCGTACGCAGTCCGACTGCGACATCGTGGGTGAGGTGGTTGCCACCCACCGGCAGGACGACCGTGTGCCAGACGCTCCCATCGATGAAGACCGCCATGTCTGTGGTTCCTCCGCCGATGTCCACGAGAGCGACGCCGAGTTCCTTCTCGGGTTCGGCCAGCACCGCCTCGCCAGCGGCGATGGGTTGCACGATGAGGTGGTCAACTCGTACTCCTGCGTCTTGCACGCACTCCACCAGGTTGTGGATGGAGGCTGAGGCTCCAGTGACGATGTGTGCTTCAACCTCGAGCCTGAAGCCGCGCAACCCCAGGGGGTTGCGTACACCGTCTTGTTCGTCAACGATGTAGCCCCGCGGGATCGCATGGAGCAGCTCACGGCTTGGGGGGATGGCGATGGCGCGAGCCGCTTCCATGGCGCGATTGACGTCGTCCTGGACGATGATTCGTTCGCCCCGCGAGATGGCGGCTATGCCCCGGCTGTTGACACCCATGATGTGTGAACCTGATATACCCACGTAGGCGCTGTCGATCGCGTAGCCAGAGATCTGCTCGGCCTTCTTCACCGACTCAGCTATGGCCTGGGTCGCTTGCTCGACGTCCAGCACTACTCCCTTGCGCAATCCTCGCGAGGCAGAGACACCCACGCCCACGATGCGCAGCTCCCCCTCTTCGCTGGGTTCGGCGACCAACGTACATACCTTCGTCGTGCCCACGTCCAGGGCGACTATGGTATCTTCCATGCTGTCCTCCTCCGGCCTCGTCGCGTCACCGCCGTCATGGCTCCTCCGCGCTCGACCCTTTGGCCAAGCGGTAGAGCGGGCTTTCCGGGAAGCGGACATCTATACACTCTACGGGTTCCCCCTGGGCAGCCAGACGCTCCACGAGCGCATCCACGATGGCTACTTTGAATTCTGCGCCTTCGCCATCCCCGAGATAGACTCGCCAACCGTGCTCGTCCTGGTAGCTGAGGCCATGCTCGTGTGAGTAATCGAACTCACTCACCCCGGAGAGCAGGGAATGATATGTTTCAGCGGCAGCGACAGCCTGGAGATCCACTTGCTCTCCAAGCTGGAGTGGCGTTGCGTCCAGGTCTCTGACGACGATGTTCGGTCCGACGTCGCCTCCCAGGGACACGATGAGACCTTCTTCGTCCACACCGTAGCGCTGTTCGCCGGCTTCCCAGGTCACGCGTGCTTGACGCTCTCGTACCTCGATCACCAACTGGTTGGGCAAGCTGACCGCAACCTTCGCTTCCCTCACATCGGGAAGGGCACTGATGCGTTCTTCAACCTGCCTGGGGTTGATGAAGAAGACGCTATATCCCTGGGCACCGGTCTGTTCGAATATCTCTTCTGCTGAGACCAGGACGTTGCCACGCACCGTGATCTCATACACGTAATAGGCGTCGGAGAGGAACACGTAGGCCAGCGTGGCCAGCAGCGCCAACGCCAGGAGCAAACTCACCGCTCGACAGCTCACTCCGGAGCGCGCCCGACGGACAGGCCGGACCGCGAGTTGTTTCTGGGCCACCGTTTGCTCGTAACGCTTTCCCAGACGCATCTCGGAGCGACGTGGCTTCCTCTCGGGCTTCTTCACCCAGGGTAACGACGACATCCCGCTGTTTTCCTCTTAGTTGGTGTGAGCTTGCTGCCAGTCACCCACCAATTCGATCTCCAGCTTCAGATCGACGCCGCAGAGCCGCCGGACCCTCTCTTGGGCCTCGTCGATCAGCCGGAGTACGTCTTCGGCTCTCGCGCGTCCCCTGTTGATGATGTAGTTGGCGTGCTTCGGCGAGATCTGGGCGTCGCCGATGCGTCTTCCTCGGAGCCCTGCTTCGTCTATCAACAGGCCCGCTTTCAGGCCTGGCGGGTTCTTGAAAACGGATCCAGCGCTGCGTCCCCGGGGCTGTGCCTTCCTTCTGCGTGCTGTGTACTCGTTCATACGTTCCCTCAGAAGGGCCGTGTCTTCCGGTATGAGCTGCAGGTCGGCGGACAGAATGATCTCCTTCCCGGAGGCGGCTCCTCTGAACCGACTGGTACGATAACCAGGCTCCACGTCTCCCGGCGCCAGCTCGCGAATCTCTCCACGGCCATCGAGGATGCGAACCAGACGTATCACACCTGCCATGTCTCCCTCGTAAGCGCCGGCGTTGTTGACGATCGCTCCTCCTACCGTGCCTGGGATGCCGATGGCCCATTCCAGACCGCCCGACCCATTCTCGGCAGTCTGGCGTGCCAGATGCGCCAGGCTGACTCCGGCCTCGGCACGGACACGGTGGGACGCCGGCTCTACTGTGAAGTCCCGGCACCGATTCACAATCACCAGTCCTCTGTAACCTCTGTCGGCGACCAGGAGGTTCGTACCCTGCCCCATCACCAGCAACGGTTGCTCCAGCTCTCGTGCCAGCTCCACCCACGAGCAGAGTTGATCCACATGCTCAACGGCGGCGAAGAACTCCGCCGGTCCGCCGATCCGATATGACGTGTGCTTGCTCAGTGGCTCCTCGAGCGACAATCCGGACGCCAACCCTCTCTCGTGCGCCAGGCTAGGGAGATCCCGTTTGCCGCGCACTCTGCGTGTCCTCTCGCGCCAGCAGAGCCAGGAGTTCCTCCCCAGCTTTCCAGACGTCGCCGGCGCCCATGGTGATGACTACATCACCGGCCGTTAACTGCTCGCCGACCCACGAAGTCGCCTCCCGCTGGTCTGCGATGTGCATAGCTCCGGGGTGGCTCATCAACTGCACCAGAGCGCCCGATTCGATACCCAGGGTGTCGTTCTCACGGGCGGCGTAGATCTCCGTCACGATCACACGATCAGCATCATCGAAGGCGCTGGCAAACTCAGTCAGCAGGGTCTTGGTACGGCTGTAGGTATGTGGCTGGAAGATGACCCATATCCGGCGGCCGGCATATCGCCGGCGGGCCCCTGCCAGCGTCGCTCTGATCTCGCTGGGATGATGTGCGTAGTCATCGACGACCGTGACCCCCCGGCACTCGCCCTTGATCTCGAAGCGACGGGCCACACCCCGGAAGTCCCTCAAAGTGTCGCGGGTGAACGCCGGGTCCACCTCCAGATGGTGGGCGATGCCCGTGGCCGCGAGGGCGTTGGACACGTTGTGACTGCCCGGGATGCTGAGCTGAAACCAGCCCATTTGCTCTCCTCCTGCCATCACCCGGAAATCGGTTCCTCCGAGTGCGTTCTGCTGGAGATCTACCGCTCTCCAGTGGACATCTGGCCCCAGACCATAGGTGCTTGCTTTGCCTGGCACCAACGATTCGACAACCATCTTGACCTGCGGGTCGTCTCCGCAGGCCATCACGAAACCGTCGGAGGGCACTCTGGCCAGGAATTCGCTGAACGCCTTCGACATGTCCTGCACATCCGAGTAGCAGTCCGGGTGATCCATCTCGATGCTGGTCACGACTGCCGCCTGGGGCGACAGTTCCAGGAACGTGCGGTCGTACTCGTCGGCCTCCACGACGAAGTAGGGGCCCCTGCCTTCTCGCGCATTGGCTCCCAGTTCAGGAACGATCCCGCCCACGATCATCGTGGGGTCCAGGTCTGCGTTGGTCAGAATGAGGCCGATCATGGCGCTGACCGTCGTCTTGCCATGGGTGCCGGCTACTGCGATGCCATATCGGTCCTTCATCAGCCAGGCCAGCGCCTGTCCCCTCTTCAGGACAGGGATGCGGCGCTCCCGGGCGGCGACGACCTCGGGGTTATTGTCTCTTATGGCTGAAGATACGATGACCGCGACTGCATCGTCGATGTTCTTCCCCTTGTGGCCTTCGTGCACGGTCGCTCCCAGCCTCACCAACTCACGAGTGATCGGGGAGAGTCGCATGTCGGAACCAGAGACCACATACCCTCTCTGCAAGAGTATGCGGGCTATGGCACTCAAGCCGATGCCTCCGATACCCACGAGGTGTACGTGCGCCCCTGCTTGGAGGCCCCCAAGGGCGCTCCCGTCGCCAAGAGCGGCGATTCGCCCCGTCATCTGACCACCCTCATCACGATCATGAACGGCACCAGAAAGAGCAAGTAGGGCTCCAGCAGGGTCACCGGCATCAAGGGTACCAGGTAGTTCTGTGCAAAATCGGTGAGGGGGGGTCTGAAGAGCCCCAACACCTGGATCGGGTAGTTGAAAGTGTGCAGATAGTGCCAGATCGTTCCAGAGACCAGGTAGCCATTGAGCAGCCCGCAGGTCAGATTCAACGCCATTCCCACCGGGCCTCTCGGCGGCTCCCCTGCGAAGGCCAACGTCTCCCCGTGATAGGAGATGACGATGACGGCCACGAAAACCAGTATGTAGAACAGCGACTGGATCAAGTCGCTGTAGCGACCCTCGAACACCACACTGACCTGCGTGTATCTGATGAGATAAGAGTCCAGGACGCGAAGGACAGATTCCCCGCCTTTGGTCAGTAGCA
Organism: Anaerolineae bacterium; assembly: GCA_034411995.1. Classification (GTDB taxonomy): domain Bacteria; phylum Chloroflexota; class Anaerolineae; order UBA7937; family B3-Chlor; genus JAUVXJ01. The sequence continues at coordinate 243,251 of DAOUME010000007.1, forward strand.
GCATCGCAGCCAGAATCGTGGTGGTGACGCCCAGTTCCTTGGGATAGCCTCGCACCACGCCGACGACCGCAAATACACCGATCAGTACCGCCCAAAGGACTTCCAGTGGTCCCACGTTCAGTTCCCTCTTCCATTGACGCCGGTTCTACGTACTGACTGAGATGATGATCAGACCTCTAGAGGCCTCATCAAACGTACCGCGACGATGACGAACAGGACAAAGAGCACCAGCACTACTACCGCGACGCTCACCGGCGGGAGGCTCAGCGAGCCGGGAAGGCCCTGCGCGATATTGGGCAGTTCTTGCCCAGCCGCTGAGGCTACCGGAAGATCGATCTGCTGTCGATATGGCAATAGCGGCAGCAGCAGATAGCTCAGTGTGAAGCCGTTGGCGACGCCCAATACCGCGCCCATCAACCGCTGGATCAGGGATGTGGGTGGCCTGCTGAGACGGACGACGAGGGCGAATACCAGCACGACGGCTGAGACGAAGACCAGCAGCAGAAGCAGGCGAGACTGATCCGCGTTGCCAGGGTCCACGAGCATAGCTTCGGCGATGCCCGAGGACTGGAGACACGCGCCTGTGTCTGCCTGCGAGCCGCAGGAGGTGAAGAAGAGTAACCCCTTGTAGGTGGCGTTGACGGCGCTGATCAGGCTTTCCTTCTTGACCCCCAATAGCCCCCAGAGGACCACGATGGGCACGAAGGCCATCAACTGGCCCTTCCAGCCGCGTTTCAGGCCGACAGCGGTGGAAGCCGTCAGGGACGTGGCAATCACGATCAGATACTGTAGCACTGCGGGTTCGAAACTCAGACTCATAGCCATTCTCTCGTCACAGGTCAGTTCGGACGCGCGATATCTCCCAACAGTTGCGCGATGCGCTTCGCGGCGTCGGGTCGCGAGAGGCGGCGGGCTCCACCGGCGAGCCGCGTCAGCATCGCTTCGTTGGTCAACAGATCGACGATGGTATTTCTCAGGATTCCTCCCGCCAGGTCGACATCGGACAGTTTCACTGCCGCTGCATGTTCCACCATGTAGTCGGCGTTTTGGTCCTGGTGTCTTCCTGCATAGGGATAGGGTATGAGGATACTGGGCAGGCCCAGGGCCGGAAACTCGCCCGTGGTGGCTGCGCCAGCGCGGGCCACGGCCAGATCAGCAGCGGCCAGGGCATCGATCATCTCTTCGTGCAGATAGGGATACACACGGTAGTTGCTGGCCAGGCCCCTCGGTAACTCGGCCCTTTGGGAGCGGAGCCAGGGTGCATCCGCCTCTCCGCTGATATGTAGGACCTGGCAGATGTCCAGGAGGTCTTCCAGCATCGCGCCTACAGCCAGATTGATACTGTGGGCCCCCTGGCTGCCTCCCAACACCAGCAAGGTCTTCCTCTCTTCTTCCAGGCCCAACTTTCGCCTGGACGAGATCTTGTCCGCTTCGAACAGCTCCTTCCTCACGGGATAGCCTGTCACCACCGCTTTCCCTTGCGCGAAGCAGGTCGTCGATTCCTGGAAGGAGACGGCTACCAGCGTGGAGTAGCGCCCCAGAAACCGTATGGCCATGCCCGGAGTCAGATCTGGGAGGTACATCAGGCTGGGCAGCTTTCTCAGGCCAGCAGCCAGTATGGCAGGGGCGCATACGTAGCCGCCCGTCGCCAGTGCCGCTTCGGGCCTGAACTCATGCATCACCCTGACGCACTGGGCTGTGCCACGTGCCAGTCTGGCCGCGCGCCAGGGCATAACCCAGGGAGCGGCTCCGTGAAAGCTCGCTGTGGTGATGCCCTGAAAGGGCAGGCCTGCCTTGGCGGCCAGCCTTGCCTCTATGCCAGACGCGTTGCCCACGTAGCAAACCTCCGCCGCCGATTGGTCAAGATCGTCCAGATGCTGTAGAACGGCCAGAATAGGGTAGACGTGCCCGCCCGTTCCGCCGCCCGAAACCAAGAGGCGCATCCTGCTCCTTAGTATTCTCTGTGGCGCCTCGAGAGATGCTCAAGAGCATGCCCACGCCCATCATGGAGATCACCAGTGACGAGCCTCCGAGGCTAATAAAAGGAAGTGGAAGACCTGTGAAGGGTAAGGTATCGGTCACCACGGCGATATTGATCATGGCTTGGAAAGTCAGCCAGAGGGTGATTCCCGACGCCAGTATGAAGCCAAAAGAGTCTTCCGCGCGCAGGGCTATCTTGAAGCCTCGATACGCGAGGGCGGCGAAAAGGCCAAGCACAACGAGGCAGCCCAGGAGCCCCAGTTCCTCCCCCAACACAGCGAAGATGGCATCGCTTTCCGCCGCGGGGAGCAGGTTCTTCTGAAGGCCAGAGCCCAGTCCTGTCCCGGCGATTCCTCCAGATCCCAGGGTGACCAACGTGTGCATGACCTGATACGTGTCCTGGGCGAGAGCAGCGTCGAATGGCTTCTGGAGCACGGCGAACGGATCTTGGGAAAAGGTCACAATCCGCTCCCAGGCGTACTCATAGTTGGCGATGATCAAGAGCAGGGTGCTGCCGCCCACCATCGTGCTCACTACCAACTGGATCAAGTCGGCCCCGGCGATGAAGAACATCGTGCCCGCGGCGGCGACGATGAGGATGGTCGTCCCGAAGTCGGGTTCCAGGATGATCAGACTGGCGATGAAGCCGATGAGCACAGCGAAGGGGACCAGACCGTAAGTGACTTGCCGGAGTTTCTCCCCTTTGGAAGAGAGCCAGTGAGCTATGTACAGGACCATCGCCAGCTTGCAGATCTCGCTGGGTTGGAGGGAATCGCCGAGCAGCCTGCGCCTGGCGCCGTGGACCGCTGGACCGGCCATCAGCACATACACCAGCAAGAGCACTGTGGCCACCATGAAGATGATGGAGAGTTTCTGCCACTTGTGGTATTCGACCCTCATCATGAGGAGCATGATGTCCAGGCCCATCGCGGCGAAGACAGCCTGCCGGACCAGATAGTAGGTGGGTTGGTCCTGGTATGTATATCCTAGCGTGAAGGTGCTGCTGTAGACGACGATGAGCCCGATGAGGACGAGGGCGACGACGATGAGTATGAGCACGTAATCTGGTCTCTCGCCTGCGCGGGCTTTTCTCTCCGGCATCACTACCTCTCCCCTGCGGACTCGCGCTGCTGTGAGAGCTCAAGGGTGCGCACCAGGGCCTGGAAATGGTCGCCTCTCTCGGCGAAATCCCTATACATGTCGAAGCTGGTGCATGCCGGAGCCAGCAGGACCACGTCGCCGCTCTGTGCCGCAGTGGCTGCGATCCGCACGGCATCACCAAGGTCGAATGCCTGGTGGATGGGAAGGGACCGCCCTGTCCGTCCGCTCTGCGCTCGAAGGACGGCTTGCTTCAAGAGGGGAGCCGCCTCGCCAAACAGAATCAGGACCTTGACCTTGCTCAGGATGAGCTCTGCCAACTCCTCCAAAGGCAGGTGCTTTTCTCGTCCGCCCGCCAACAAGATGAGTGGATCTGCGAACGAGTCCAGAGCAGCCATGGTTCTCTGTGGGGATGTCGCTATGGAGTCGTCGTAGTAGCGGACACCGCCGATCTCGGCCACCAGTTCTAGTCGGTGTCCGACTCCTGTGAACGAGGTGACCGCCGCGCGCATCGCCTCCGGCGGTGCCCCCGCTGCGGCAGAGATGGCGCACGCTGCCAGCACGTTCTCCAGGTTGTGGACTCCAAGGAGTCTCACCTCCGAGACCTCGCACACCGTCTGCCCCTCACCTTCCCAGCGCACGATGACTCTTCCGCCGTCCAGGAAGGCGCCCCTCTGCGGTTGTTGATCGCGGCTGAAGAACACGACGTGACCGGGACAGAACGCCTCCAGCGCCCTGGTCGGCTGGTCGTCAGCGTTGAGAACGGCATAGTCCTCTGGTGTCTGGAATCCCAGTATGTTGATCTTCGCGGCGACGTACTCTTCCATCGATTGGTGGCGATCCAGGTGGTTCGGAGACAGGTTGAGCACTGCGGCGATGTGGGGGCTCTGGTCGAGCACCTCCAACTGGAAACTCGATAGTTCCATGACCACTGCGTCCTGGGGCCGTATTTGGTCCACCAGGCCGATGAGCGGAGAGCCGATGTTGCCTCCCACGAAGGCTCTACAACCTTGCGCTTTCATGATTTCTCCCACCAGGCTGGTGGTCGTCGTCTTGCCACTGCTGCCAGTGACACCGATGATCGGCGCGGGGCATAGGCTGAAGAAGAGCCTCGTTTCGCTGCTGAGGGCCACTCCTCGTCGCCGAGCCTCCACGAGAATCGGCATGCCTTGTGGTACGCCGGGACTGACGAACATGATCTCTGTCTCGAGAACCTCTTCGGGGTGTCCTCCCAACACATAGCGGATGGGCAGCCCGGCCAGATCGTTCATAGCGCTCTTGAGTTGGCTCTCTTCCTTGACGTCCGTGACCGTCACCTCGGCTCCTTGTCCGACGAGATACCTGGCTAGGGCAGTGCCTTCCCTGCCCAGCCCGACGATAGTTGCCTTTGTCCCTTGGTAGCCCATGACGTCTCTGGACCGACTCACAGCAAGGCCAGGGCGATGCCCAACATCGCTGCCAGAACACTGACGAGCCAGAACCTCTGCACGATGTGTACCTCAGACCACCCCAGGAGTTCGAAATGGTGATGCAAGGGCGCCATCTTGAAGAGACGTTTCCCCTTGGTCAGCTTGAAGTACCAGACTTGCAGCAACGAAGACGAGGCCTCGGCCACGAAGACGACGCCCACCACGGGCAGCAACAACCACTGGCCCGTCATCATGGCTACGACTCCGAGTGTGCCGCCGATGGCCAGTGATCCGGTATCTCCCATGAACAACTGCGCAGGATAGGCGTTGTACCAGAGAAAGGCCATGATCGCCCCAGTCATGGTGAAGCAGAAGGCGACCAGATAGAGTTGCCCCTGGAGCAGAGCGATTACTCCGAAGGCCACGAAAGCCACCCCGGACGTGTTCCCGGCCAGGCCGTCCAGGCCATCAGTGAGATTGACCGCATTGGTAATGGCCACGATCACAAACACAGCACATGGTAGATACCAGATGCCCAACGAGATCTTGGTTGGCACCGTGGGCAACGCCAGGCTCTCCAGGCGAAAAATGAAATGCAGAACGCAGGCCGCCCCGAACGCTACAGCGATCTGCCAGGCCAGCTTGTGGCGGGCGCTGAGGCCCCCTTTGCCGTTGGTTGGTTCGCCAGCGGCGGCACGCCGGCTTCTTCGCAGGCCAATCCAGTCGTCCACGGCGCCGACAAAGGCGTAGGCCAGCGTGGTGGTGAGGGGAAGCAGCATCGATTCATGGTCGATAAGATTGAACACGGCGGTCATGACCGCCACCGGCACGACGATGGCGATACCTCCCATGGTAGGTGTGCCAGTCTTCAGTTGGTGGGAGACAGGTCCGTCGATGCGGATCTGCTCACCGACGCCACGAGCCTTCAGGAACTTGAGCAACAAGGAGCCGAAGGGCAGCGCCATGAGAAACGTTGCCGCTCCCAGGGCCAGAGCTACGGCCATTATGTCTCTCCCAGTTGGGCGACTATGTCTTCCATGTGTATGGAACGAGACCCTTTGATCAGAACGAGATCGCCAGCGCCTACCATGGCCAGGAGCAACTGCACAGCTTGCTCGTTGCTCTGGGCGAACATCACATCACTCTTATCCATGCCGGCAGCGAGCGCCTCGCGGCCAATGATGGCACCGAGGTCTCCGACGGTCACCAGCTTGTCGAGGACCTCCGCTGCACGGTACCCTACTTTGGCGTGCCCCTCCTCTGTATATGACCCCAACTCCAGCATGTCTCCCAGGACGGCAATCTTCCGGCCCTTCAACTCGGCCAGCAGATTCAGTGCGGCAAGGCTCGAGGTAGGGCTGGAGTTGTAGCTGTCATCTATGAGGGTGGAGCCTTTGACCCCCGGCGTGGCGAGCAGGCGGAGCTGCACCTTCATATCGCGGAGGCCGGACACAATCTGGCCCCACGGCTCTCCTTCCAGCACCCCCACCGCGGCAGCCGCGAGCGCGGTGTGCACACTGTGCCGGCCGAGCAGAGGAATCTTGACGTGCACGGTCTCACGACCGTAGTGCATGCGGAAGCGAACTCCCTCCAATCCCCGGCTCTCTATGTGGCTGGCCCAGAGGTCGTGGTCTGGGCTGAGGCCGTAGTAGAAGACCCGTGCCTTGGTCAACTTGGACATGGCCGTCACCCTGGGATCGTCCCCGTTGAGGACCGCTGTGCCATCAACAGGAAGCGCTTCCACCAGTTCAGACTTGGCTTGAGCGATGCGCTCCAGGGAGCCCAATCGTTCCAGGTGGGAGCTGGTCACATTGGTCACGACTCCTACCTGGGGGAGGGCTATGGCAGCAAGTAGTGCGATTTCGCCCAAGGCATACATGCCCAGCTCCAACACCACTCTTTCGTGCGTCTCATCCAGCTGGAGCAGCGTCAAGGGCAGACCTATCTCGTTGTTGTAGTTCTCCTCGCTCTTGAGGGTGGGGAAGCTCTTACTCAGTACGGCGTGAATAGCCTCTTTGGTGGTCGTCTTGCCCACGCTCCCGGTAATGCCTACGACGCGCACGTCAAATCGCCTGCGGTGAAGCGCCGCGATGTCCTGAAGGGCCTTCAGCGCATCCTCCACCAGGAGACAGAAGGGAGGCTCCAATGGGCTGGGCAGCGCGGGGAGCGGACGCCCGGTGGTGTCCACGAGCTGCGGCGCTCCGTCCACCACCGTGTCGATGAGGGCGGCGTAGGCGCCTGATTGCAGGGCGCTGTTGACGTATTGGTGACCGTCCTCCTTCTCGCCGCGGAGCGCTACGAAGAGGCTGGCCTGGCTGGCGAGTCGAGAATCGATCACCACATCGCGAAAGGCCAGTTTCGCCGCTTGCTCGTCCTCTATAGTCTGTCCAGTTATGGCTAGCCAGATCTCCGCCAGCGTAAGCATGCAGTCTCCTCAGGCCGGTGTGTTACGCCCTGCTGGTTCCGAACTCGTCGGGTGGTATGCCAAGATACAAGAAGAGCCGCCCCGCGATCCGCTGGAACGCAGGAACCGCCACCACTGTACCCCAGGGCGACTTGGTCGGCTTGTCGATCTTGATCAGCACGATAAACTTCGGGTCTCGAGCCGGGGCATAGGCCACGAAGGAGGCGATGGTATCCGTAGGGTGGTAGCCACCCGCGACAGGGATCTGCGCCGTTCCAGTCTTGCCGGCTATGGCGTAGCCAGGCAACTGGAGGTTCTCGTTCGCGCTCATCACTTCTACCAGCATCTCCGTGAGTTCCTCCGCCACCCAGGGGGAGATCACCTGCTGGCGGGGCTGTGGGTGGAACTCCTCGACGACCTGCCCACCCTCCTCGATCCGCTGGACGACATAGGGGGTGGGCAAGACTCCATCGTTGGCCACTGCAGCAACAGCGGTGATCATCTGAATCGGTGTGACAGCAATGCCCTGGCCAAAGGCGTTGGTACCCAGATCGCCCTCACGCCAGTTGCCGTCCCCGGGGACCCGCATGAGTCCTCTGGATTCGTAGGGCAGGTCTATGCCGGTCGGCTCACCGAAGCCAAAGCGCTTTACATAATCATAGAACCTCTCAGGTCCGAGGTTGGTGCTCAAGGTCGCTGCCCCTACGTTCAGGGAGTACCTAAGCAGGTCTGTCATGCTCGTGGTGCCGTAGGCTTTCCTGTCCCAGTTGTAGATCAGGTGTCCGCCCACGAAGATCTGGCCCTGATCGTAGTAGGTGGTGTAGCGGCCCACGACGCCAGCGTCCAGGGCTGCGGCCATGGTCACCACCTTGAACACGGACCCGGGCTCATAGGCTTCGCTGACCGCAGGGTTGAAGAACTGGTCCTCGTCGATCGGCTGTCCGAGGGCCGGGTTGGGATCGTAGCCAGGATAGCTAGCCATGGCCAGGATGGCACCCGACCGGGGATCCATGACGATGATCGTCCCTCTCTCGGCTGCCCACTCTTCTATGGTGTTCTTGAGCTCATCCTCGACCAGTTGTTGTATGGTGCGATCTATGGTCAGTACGACGTCTTGACCATCCCTGGGCAGCACCACGCTGCTCGATCCGATGCTGATACCGAGGTCGACGGTCTCGGCTGAGCCTCCCCACGAGCCGGCCTGGCCGCGGAGTTGACTGTTGAATGACTCTTCAACCCCGTAGAACGCGTCGTAATCGATCTCGTGGTCGTAGGTCACGAAGCCCAGAAGATGGCAAGCGAGATCCTTCTCGGGGTAGACACGCTTTCGGGCTGGGCTAATGCCCAGAGCACCGGTGTTCCAGTCGTCCTTGATCTTTTCGACCTCTCTGGCCACGGCCAGGGGTGCATCCCAGGCCAGAGAGACTGACGGCTGGTCCTTGCGCGAGAGCATCACAGCCAGGGCATCCGGATCCATGTCCAGCACAGGCGCTAGATCGAAGGCCAGCCCCTCTGGGTCTTCGATATCCCTGGGGGTGGCGTAAATCTCGAATTCGTATTCGTCCAGGGCCAGGGCGAAACCGTGACGGTCCAAGATGGCTCCCCGGAGTGCGGGTATGGGTATGTCGACCAGTTGCCATCGCTGGCCGATGCTCTGCAGGTCCTCGTGACGGAGCACCTGCCAGTAGAACAGGCGACCAGCCAGAATGACGACCCCTGCAACTGTGGCTACCCACACCACCACGAGTCGTATCTTTGATGGGCCATGCTCTTGCCAGTCAGATTCGATCATCGATTCGCAGATTCTACGATCCGGGCCCCGCTTTGTCTTCCGCGGGTCTCATTCAAGGGTGAGAAACGCACGATGGGAATGGTCAGTGATCGATGCTGATCCACGATTCAAACTGGGCTACCAGTTCTCCGAGCCAGTCCCTGGACGGCGCAGGTTGCGGTGCCAACTGGCGGCGTTCGGACGTGGATAATGGTGTGGAGTCCTCACTGAGCGCTTCATCTGTCGGCGAGCGTTGGACTACCAGGTATTCCACCACCTCGGGTTCTACGAAGCCCAGCTCTTCGGCTCGAGCCCTGATGCGGGATAGGGACTCCATCACGGCTATCTGCCTTCGAAGGTCGGCGTTCTCCTGTCTCCAGTACTCCCTTTCTCTGGTTAGCCTGGTGATCTCCATTCCGGCAGCGGTGGTTTGGCTGGCCTGGTTCAGATAGAAAGAGCCTATGAGTGAAGCCAGCACCAGCAGCAGAAGGAGAATGCCCATGGTCTTGCCGCTCAGCCCCCAGGCAGAGTACCTACCAAGCCGGCTGGCGATGGTGCTCCTGGGGATGAACAATGGATCAGAGTCCACGGTGGTCTCCTCCAGGCCTACACCCGCATCGCTACTCTGAGCTTCGCACTGCGAGAGCGCGGGTTCCGCGCCACCTCATGTGCTGATGGACGCACGGGTTTCCTGGTCAGGATCTGGAGCGTCCGCTGGTGACCACAGGTGCACACCACTATCTCCGGGGGGCAAAGGCAGTCGCGCGATTCTCTGACCATGAAATCCTTCACCAAACGATCTTCCAGTGAATGAAAGGAGATGACAGCCATTCTGCCACCTCTGGCAAGGATCGCCGGGATGGAGCACAGGACGCTGGAAAGCGCCTCCAGTTCCCCATTCACCGCTATGCGCAGGGCCTGGAAGGTCTTGGTCGCTGGGTGCAGTCTCCTGCCGCGCCCCACAACGTGCGCCACGACGTCAGCCAGTTCGAGCGTTGTCCTCAAGGGCCGACTGCGCACAATGGCGCGGGCTATCGCCCTGGCCTTGACCTCCTCACCGCAGTCGGCTATGATGTCAGCTAGCTCTGACTCGGCGAGTTCGTTCACGAGATGGGCCACGGTTACGTCTCCATCCTGGTCCATGCGCATGTCGAGAGGGCCGTCCTTCTGGAGAGAAAAGCCTCTCTCGGCGCTTTCTAATTGGAGGGACGACACTCCCAGATCTAGCAGGACGCCATCGGCCGGTATGAACCCCTCCGCGCACGCTATGGCTGTCAGCCGGGCAAAACTGTCACGCACCAGGGTAACCCGCTCACCGAAGGAACTGAGTTGGCGTTCGGCGACCGCGATCGCAGCGATGTCCAGGTCTATGCCCAGGAGCTCGCCGTCAGGATCCGATCTCTCCAGGATGGCCCTTGCATGGCCCCCGGTCCCCACGGTGCAGTCTATGTATCTACCACCCGTCCTGATTTCCAGTCCCTCCAGGACTTCGTCCAGAAGGACCGGTGTGTGGAGCAGGGGGCGATTCACAGGCGCACGCCCAACTCGAACAGACGCTCCGCGGTGGCGTCTCCATTCGCCACGAGATCGTCGCTGGTCCGTTCCCACCTCTCACGGCCCCAGATCTCCAGGCGGCCTGGACCGCCTACGATCACAGTTTCACCATCCAGTCCGGCCAGCTCTCTCAGATTGCCCGGAAGCAGGATGCGTCCCTGCTTGTCGGGCTCACAGTCGGTGGCGTACGCGTACATTCGGCGGGCGAAGTGCCGTGAGTTCTTGTCGGTGAGGGGCAGTTCGTTCATCTTCTGTGCGATTCCCCCCCACGTCTCCATAGGGAACACCCACAGGCAGCCGTCGAGACCGAGTGTCACCACCACACCTTTGGCCAGCTCCGCCCGGAACTTGGCGGGCAGGGTCAGCCTACCCTTGCTGTCGATGTTGTGGAGGTAGGAACCCAGGAACATATGTGCTACGTGCCCCACCTGGAATCGCTTTAGGGGGAGTTGACCGTCGGGATGCCCCACTTCTCCCCACAATTACCCACATTATACCGCAATTCCTGCGATTTGGCAATGGGTCAAAGGGACTACTAGGGCTGGCGTTCCAAGATTTAAGGTTGTTCTCGCTGTGTGGCGGCTTTCCCATAAGGTTTTGGCTTCCCTCTCTAACGCCGACGCACGGGGGGAGGTGAGAGACCCGCCAAGGCGTCTGGCACTCGAGGCTCCAGGCCGCAGGCGCCAGGAACCGCGCAAGAGGTATGTATGGGCGAGCAGGCGGACATCGAAACGCTGCTGAGGAAAGGCATCTCGTCGGCCAAGGCTGGCAGGGCGGAGGAGGCGAGAGATCTGCTGTCTCAGGTGCTCGACCTGGATCCGGAGAACGAGAAGGCCTGGCTCTGGATGAGCAGCGTGGTGCCTGATGATGACAGGATCGTCTGCTTGCGGAACGTGATAGCCATCAACCCCTCGAACGAGCTGGCCCGCCTGGGCTTGGAGTCCTTGCTGAAGGAGAAGGAACATGAAACCGCGCGGGAGGCGCCAATCCCACGCGTAGAGCCGGTGGAGGAGGAGTCATGGCCGGCGATGGAGTCGGAGCCCCCATCTGACGCCGAGGAGGAGGTTTCTGGAGGGGGGCGGAGCTGTGGGGCCTGGCTTGGCTTGAGCATCCTGGCGGTGCTGGCCATCTCGGTATGCGTGGTGGCAGCGGTCCTGGGCATGATGGTGCTCGGCCCTGGCCACCAGCGAGCAGAGTCTCCCACGGTGGCCGCGTCGCTTCCCATGGAAACGCCGACCCTCGCCTCACAGCACACGCCGTCAGTGACCTCTACCCTCACCCCCACTCGCACCCCAGCGCCCACGAGCACGCTGGTCTTGCCTGACGCGCGAATACCCGGCTTTCCCATCGTCAACGAGGGCGCCTACGACGAAGTGGAAGCGAGGGTCCGCGACCTCAGGGGCCTGGAGAGTACGCACACAGTGGAGAGGGTGGCCTTCACGCGCTACCGTCTGGAGGAGTACCTAAACGACTGGTACGGGACGGAGGAGCATCGTGCCGAGATGGAGACCGTGGAGGAGTTGTATCGGGCGTTGGGTCTCATCGATGAGGAGTACGATCTGGTCGAGAATGAGATCGCGATGCTGCGAGAGGACGTTGCCGGGCTGTACGATACCGAGACGGGGGAGATCTATCTGGTCGTGGACCGCTACACCAGCGATCTGATGCTGGAGGTGACTTTTGCCCACGAGTTCACTCATGCCCTGCAAGACCAGAACTTCGATCTGGACTCGCTCGAAGAGGGGTCAGCGACAACCGATTCCCGTTTGGCGCTTCAGGCGCTGGTCGAGGGAGATGCCTCGCTGGTCATGCTGGAGTATGCGTTTCGGTATCTATTCGAGATGCCGTTCGACCGCTCTGATCTACTCCAGGCCATACAGGAGGTGGAGCAGGGCGAGTATCGGGGTGCGCCCTCGGTGGTGCGTCGGACCGCATGGTTTCCCTACGAACAAGGGGCCGTCTTCGCGGCGGCCCTGGTGGAGCGCGGCGGGTGGACACAGTTGAACCAGGCATTGCGCAGTCCCCCTCAGACGACGGAGCAGGTCATGCACCCGGATAAGTATCTGGCGGGCGAAGGGGGCAGCCCACCGGAAGTCGCAGACCTGACCGACGTGCTGGGCGCGGGATGGGAGGAATTGACCAGGGACGTCCTGGGCGAGTTGTTCATCCGCGTCTACCTGGAGAGGGAGCTCGGCAGCGAGGAAGCCCTGATGGCAGGGGAGGGCTGGGAGGGAGATAGAGCCGTGCTCCTCTCCAACGAGGAGCGGGACCAGCAGGTCTTCGTCTGGCGGATCAGCTGGGATAGCGAGCCCAACGCGGGAGAGTTCCTGCAATTGTACTCGTCCTTCATGCAGCGCTCGGGAGCGGGCCTCGGCGATACGGGTGATCTGCACCGGAGACGATGGGAGACTCCGGACCAGGTGACTCGCCTGATCCAGCGTGGTGAGGAAACGTTGCTGGTGGTAGCTTCCGATGCGGCGACTGCGGAGCTCGTCCTCGCGGAGTTGTCAGGGTTCTAGCACCAGCGCAACTCTGGCTCGAGGGCTGGCCGCCACATTGCGATAGTTGGTGAGGTCTGGCGCCTGATCTGTCTCTGTCTGCCCTTCGAGCGGTGGCCGCGGCAATCGCTCCGACGGCGAGCCCGTGATGGCCAGACCCCAGTTCTTCAGTCGGCGGGGCTGATCCAGATCTCGCCGAACAACTCGTTCTGCTCGACCGCCACCTTTCGCCTTTTCATCAGTTGCAGGAGAGCGATGAAGGTGACGACGATCTCCATCCGAGATGTAGCCTGCTGGAGCAGGCTGGTGAAGCCCAGGCGGCCGTGAACTCGCAGCAGGTTTTCCAGGCGAGCGATGGTGTCCGCCAGGGATATACGAAGCGGTGTCACCACCTCGTCTGCCGAAGACGCCACCTGGGCCACCATGGCTTGCCGCACGGCCTCCACCAAGGCATCAAGAGTGATCCCCTCCAACCGCACGGTACCATCGGGGTTGGGCGGAGGCAGTAGTCGGGCGTAAGCTCTCAGGCCGTGGTCCTCTCTGAATCGCAGGTCCTGCGCTGCACTCTTGAACTTGCGATACTCGATCAGGCGTCGCACCAGCTCGTCGCCGATGTCTTCTTCCCCCTCCTCCTCAGGCTCGGCTGGGGGTTGGGGCAGCAGGTTTCTGGACTTGATGAGGAGGAGCTGGGCCGCGATGATCAAGAAATCGGCCAGCTTCTCGGGTTCTACCGTCTCCAGCTGGTTGATGTATTCCAGGTACTGGTCGGTGACTGCGGCGAGAGAGACCTTGGTGATGTCGAGCTCCCGCTCTTCGATGAGCTGGAGGAGCAAGTCCAGTGGCCCCTCAAAGACAGGTAGTCGGACCGTGTACTTCGTAGACAAGTCTGGAATCCTCGGATCTCTTCGGCTGCGTGAACCGGATGCCGACGATCGACCAGGAGAGCGGTACGCGCTCTCCGTTCGTAGGCCTCAGCCTGGGCAGTCTCGGTTGCCAAGTAGTGGGCCACGGAAACGGCGGAGCGATTATATGGCAGGTGCGGGCCCTTTGTCCATCGCTTTGTTCCCGACGGCTTCGATGCTGCTCCCGATTGGATTCTGAGGGTCATCGTGCTATAATGCAGGCGAACTGGGTTGCCTGCTGCCTGGTGACGTGCGGAGACGGGGGCTTCGTGATCGCGTGCTCAGTGTCCGAAACGATCCCCCTGTGGGACTATCTGCGGCCCTTCAGCCTCGCCCCTGGCACCTCGTTCGGGATAGAGCCCGGGGTGAGAGCGACGAGCAACGGCGTTGCCACCACGCGTTCGGGGTCTACGGTCCCTCTCACTACACGTGAGGCAAGAATAGAGGCTCACCTGGCCAACTTGATCATCGAGGGGCGCGAAACCCATGGAGTTCATGAAGGTCTATTCTGCTGGAGAGGCGAGGTGGGTTCTGTCCGAGGCCGCGGGGTTGTGCTGGCTTGACGGCGACCCCTTTGGTCAGTGGGTCAGGGCTGGAGAGGTCTCCTGTCTGGCTGGGATCAGGCTCCTGCCTCCCTGTGCGCCCACGAAGATAGTTGCCGTGGGCGTCAACTACCGGTCGCACGCGGAGGAGATGGGCAGCCCGCTGCCCGCCGAGCCGATCATCTTTCTCAAGCCGCCGAGCTCAGTAGTGGGTCACAGGGAGACCATCATCTATCCTTCTTATGCCAGTCGAAGAGTCGACTACGAAGGAGAATTGGCGCTGATCATCGGGTGCCGAGCAAGGCGCATCTCACCAGAAGAGGTCCCACAGCACATCCTGGGCTATACCTGCGCCAACGACGTGACTGCTCGCGACCTCCAACGCCAGGACAGGCAGTGGACTCGAGCCAAGGCATTCGACACCTTTTGTCCTCTGGGACCTGTGATCTCGACGGATGTGGACCCGACCTGTCTATCGATACGCACCCGGGTGAACGGGGAACTCCGCCAGCAGGGTTCATCGAACGACATGGTGTTCCCCGTAGAGGTCCTGGTGAGTTTTGTCTCGCAGATCATGACGTTGGAGCCAGGCGACGTCATCCTGACCGGCACTCCCTCTGGCGTCGGCGAGCTACATCCTGGCGACACAGTCGAGGTGGAGATCGACGGCATCGGCACCTTGACAAATGTGGTGGGGGAAGCATAGGTTTTTTGTGGGCACCTGGTGTTGTGGTATACTGTGGTCGGGGGGCAACGGGCAATGAAGCATCTCATAAGCGTCGCGGACTTGTCGTCGGAGGAGATCTGGGATCTGCTGAGACTGGCGGAGGACCTCAAAGATGAATGGAGAGGCGCAGGGAACGAACCGGTGCTTGCGGGGAAGATCCTGGGTATGATCTTCCAGAAGCCGTCCCTGCGCACGCGGGTTTCCTTCGAGACGGGCATGGCTCAGCTCGGGGGACGGGCGCTGTACCTGTCGCCACAGGAGATCCAGCTAGGGCAGCGTGAGAGCGTGGCCGATGTGGCTCGAGTGCTGAGCAGATACGTGGATGGCATCATGGCTCGCGTCTTCGCTCACGCTGATGTGCAAGCACTGGCTGCCTACGCCGGCGTCCCTGTCATCAATGGGCTTTCCGATTACGTCCATCCCTGTCAGGCGCTAAGCGATCTCTTCACCATCTACGAGCGGAGGGGCGGCCTCGAAAGTTTGACGTTGACCTATGTCGGGGATGGCAACAACGTTGTTCATTCGCTCATCTTTGCCGCTAGCAGGGTAGGGATGGAGATTAGAGTCTCCACGCCGCCTGGATTCGAGCCTGACGAGCACGTGGTGAGTGAGGCCAGAGCGGCGGGGGGACGAGTAGCGTTAGTTGAGGATCCACAATCGGCTGTGAGGGGGGCTGACGTCATCTACACGGATGTGTGGACCAGCATGGGACAGGAGGATGAACGGGAGGCCCGGCTGCCTCGTTTTCGTCCCTACCAGGTCAACGCGGCACTGGTGGCCCTGGCCAAGCCAGACGCCGTGGTCATGCATTGTCTGCCTGCGCATCGAGGCGAGGAGATCACAGACGACGTCATCGACGGTGCACAGTCCATCGTCCTGGATCAGGCGGAGAACAGAATGCATCTCCAGAAGGCGATCCTGGTGCGCCTGATGTGTGAATGAGGCGGCTCCGACCTGGAAGTGCCTAGCCTCCTCCTGAGGGGCGTTTCATTTCATCGGCTGTAGATGCGTGTCTTTCACACGGTAGAGCAGTGATGTCTGCGAGTCGAGATGGCTGGCAACCGGGGCGCATTTGAGGCAGCGGTCAAGAAAGCGCAAAGCTACGCGTGGGAAGAGCGGTGGATGAAGGCCATCGAGCAGTACGAGGCGGCCGTCGCAGAGTTCCCGGATGACGTGTCGGTGAGAAGCGGCCTGGCCTTTGCCTACTACAGGGGTGAGAGGCTGAAGGAGGCTCTGCGTGAATACCGCAGAGTTCGCGATGCCAACCCTGAGGATCCTGTGGCCAGGACGAAGATAGCCCAGATCCTGGAGGAGCTGGGCCGGGGCGCTGATGCTGCCGAGGCCTGGATGGACGTAGCCGAGCTGCACGCACGGCAGAAAGCTTCGAAGCGGGCCACGGCTGCGTGTCGAGAGGCTGTACGCGCGCAGCCTACGAACAAGGAAGCTCGGGAGCGGCTCGCCGCTGCCCTTGACTGCGAGCGTGAGACCGCAGAGGCATCCGGGGAGTATCTTGCACTGGCGCGCTTGTGGCACGATGAGGGCGACCAGAAGAAGACAGCGGCGTGCTGTAGGCGCGCCCTGTCGCTCGATGGCCGCAACAAGGGGGCTCGGGCTCTGCTGGAGCGCGTAACATCTGAGGACGGTGCAGTGGATGCTGCGTCGCCATTACTGGGGAATACAGAAGAGTTGGGTCCTGTAGACGAGGCTGTCAAGACCGCTCTTGGTGCCTTGGCCGAGGCCTTGTTGGCAGACGGGGACCTCGTGGGAGTGCCTCAGACTTCGTCGCATCTGGAGGTGGACGAAGTTGTCCCGGACGCGCGATCTCACATCGGGGCAGTGCTGGGCAAGGCGGTCGACTTTCACTCGCGCGGGATGATTGAGGATGCCCTGGGTTGCTACGAGGACTTGCTCCAAAAGGGTGTAGCACGAGCTGAGGTGGTGTTCAGCCTGGGTATTCTGAACAAGGAGCTGTGCCACTTCGACGAGGCAGTGAAGCACCTCAAGAGAACGACAGAGGTGCCAGGGTACAGTCTGGCCAGTCACCTTGGTCTTGGCGAGTGCTACTGGGCCCAAGGTCGGACCGGGGAGGCGCTGGATCATTTCCTCCGGGCGTTGCAGATGATAGACCTGTCGACTGTGGGGAAGGATGGCGCCGCTGATCTCGAGGAGGCGTACCAGGACCTCGCCGCGGGCGGGTGGCCTGGAGGAGATGGACGGGGCTCTGAGTTGCTGGTGCACTCGCTCCTGGACCTACTGACAGGCAGCGGATGGAGGCAGAAGGTTCAAGAAGCGCGTCGAAAGCTGGAGAGTCTCGCTGAGAATGGGGTCGTTCCTATCCTGCCTGAGGTGCTGGATATCCCCGGTGGCGACGAGGTTGTGGATATTATGGTCCACAGCCGGGAGTATCTGAAGGCCGGAATGCCACTGACGGCACTGGAGGAAAGTTACCGGGCGATTCGCCTGGCTCCTACGTACCTTCCGGTGCACATGGGGTTGGCGGAAGTGTTCGCACAGCAAGGGAAGGCTGAGGAAGCCGTGAGCAAATACGCCGCGGTGGCGGCGGCCCACTTGATGCGAGGTGAACCCCGAAAAGCGATAGAGGTCTACAGGAAGGCCTTGGTCGCCGCGCCGATGACCATCTCCATCCGGGAGAAGCTCATCGACCTTCTGGTGGCCCACGGTGAGCTGGACCTGGCTTTGCACGAGTACGTCGCTCTAGGCGAGAGTTACTACCGGCTCGCTCGCGTGGACGTTGCCCTGGAGAAGTTCGAACAAGCGCTGAAGCTGGCGGATCGAACGAAGGCGCCCACCGATTGGCGGGTTGGCGTGCTGCACCGAGTGGCCGACTTGCACATGCAGCGCGTACGTTGGAAGGAGGCCACGGCCGTTTACGAGCGCATCCTTCGCTTGTCGCCCGACGACGAGCAAGCTGGGTTCCGATTGGTCGAACTGCGTTATAGACTCGGGCAGGAGGCACTGGCTCTCCGGGACCTCGACGCGTTGATCGTCCTGTATGGGAAGCGCAAGGAGTTGCGCGGAATTGTCTCGGTGCTGAAGGAGTTGGTTGCGTCGTACCCACAGGACACGTCTCTGCGGTCGAGGTTGAGCAGGATCTATGTGGAGCTGGGCATGAAGAGGGAGGCGATCGCCGAGCTTGATACTCTGGGCGAACTCCAGCTCGAAGCGGGGCGCAGGAGGGAGGCGATGGGGACTCTGCGAACGATCATCTCCCTGGGGCCCGACGAGCAGGATGGCTATACCCAGTTGCTGCGGGAGCTCGAGGGAAGCAAGCCAACGGGTGAGCGATGAGCAGATGCAGGGTGGCGGTTCATAGGCTCCGAGAGGGGTGATGTGTCTGACATTCTTTGGATATTGTCGTATTTTCAGTTGAGGGATCTGCTCGACGTTCTCTTGGTGACCGCCATGTTCTGGGGTTTGCTGTATTTGGTCAGAGGCACCAGGGCGGTCGCCTTGATGAGAGGTGTTCTGGTCCTGGTCATCGCGGTAGTGTTGGCCAGCAATTTCCTGTCTCTTACAGCGTTCAACTGGCTGATCCGCAACACCCTTCCTGCTCTGCTGGTGGCCGTGCCGGTCATCTTCCAGCCTGAACTGCGCCGTGCTCTGGAGCGGCTCGGCCGCGGCGGTGGTTTGATAGCCTTCTCTTCCGCAGAGTCGGTCAGCATGAGCGTGAGCCGGCACATCGCTCGTGCGGCGCAGTTGCTGTCGGAGCGAAGGCACGGGGCGCTCATCGTGGTGGAGCGTGAGACCGGTCTCCAGGAGTACGTAGACACCGGGGTTCCCATCGACGGGGAGATTACAGCCGAGCTACTGCTGACCATCTTCCAACCCAACACGGCGCTGCACGACGGCGCAGCCATTATCAGAGGAGGCAGGATCGTAGCTGCTGCCTGCATTCTGCCGCTGGCCGAGACCAGCCGCGTCCGCCGGGGTCTCGGGCTGAGGCACCGGGCGGCGGTGGGGATCACGGAGCAGAGTGACGCCCTGGCTACGATCGTTTCGGAGGAAACCGGGATTATCTCCGTGGCCAGGTACGGACACCTGGTCAGCGATCTCGACGAGTCCCGGTTACGGGAGGTTCTACGCTCCTCGTATCAGGGGCCACTGGGCAACACACTTTCTCGCTGGTCTTCGCAAAAGTAGATGGGGGGCTCATTGTCCTATAGCCATGACGAGACCTTTCTTCTCTAAAGGACCAGAGGGCGGCAAGCACGCATTTTTCAGCGTTAGCAACATGGGATCGCTGCTCATGGCGCTGGCCCTGGCCATGATGGTGTGGATGGCGGCCACCATTCAAGAGAACCCCTTCGCTGAAGGCAATCTTCCGGAAACGGTGCCGGTGGAAGTGGCCAACAGAGGCGAGGGGTTGGTCATCGTGGGTGGTTTGGTCCAGGAAGTCAGAATCAGGGTCAGGGCGCCAGAGTCGGTCTGGGAGGATCTCGGGACCAGCGGTTTCCGGGCTTACGTGGATCTGGAGGGTTTGGGGGTAGGGCTACACGAGGTTCCGGTACGGGTGGAACCGGCCAGCAGCCTGGTGAGGATTCTGGGGACCTCACCGTCCGCGCTCACCATCCGCCTGGACACCAGGGCCGAGAAGACGGTGCCGGTGCGGGTCAGCGTATACGGTAACCCGCCTCTGGGCTACGGGGCAGGAATACCCTTGGTGGAACCGTCTCAGGTGCGAGTGAGTGGGCCTCAGACTCTGGTGGACCAGGTGACAGAGTTGTCTGCAGAGGTGTACCTGGCGGGCGAGAAAGATGCCCTGGACCGGAGCGTTCCGCTGACACCGAGAGACGAAGTGGGCAATACTGTTGACGGGCTGGAGCTGGAGCAGAAGTCGGCCAGGGTCACGGTGCCCATCGAACAGCAGGTGGGCTATCGGGAACTCTCCATCAAGACCATCATTGAGGGGAATCCAGCACCCGGCTATTGGATCAGCAGCATCACCGCTAACCCTTCCACAGTAACCGTGTTTGGAGACCCTGGAGCAGTAAACGACATCCCTGGCTATCTGGAGACAT
The DNA here is from genome assembly GCA_034411995.1 of Anaerolineae bacterium. Taxonomy (GTDB): domain Bacteria; phylum Chloroflexota; class Anaerolineae; order UBA7937; family B3-Chlor; genus JAUVXJ01. The sequence goes on from DAOUME010000007.1 coordinate 263,175, forward strand.
ATCCAGTCAACGTCGAAGGGGAGCGGGAGAACGTCTCCCAACGGGTGGCGATAGTGTTCCCGGATGGGGTCTCTTCGTTGGAGGACATGGGGACTGTGCAGGCACTCATAGAGATATCACCTGTCCTCAGCGGTCAGACGGTGCAGTTGACTCCGGTGATCCGGGGTTTGGGAAGAGGACTGGAGGCGACCTTCTCTCCGGCTACAGTGGAGGTTATTCTCTCAGGTCCCCTGTCAGAACTGGAGGCCCTTGAGGCGGGAGACGTGCGGGTCATACTGGATCTCTCCGACTACGAGCCAGGTACGCATTTCGTCTCCCTCGTGGTGGAGAGGCCTGGGTCCTTGCAGGTACAGGCCGTTCTTCCCGACCAGGTCGAGGTAGTGATCGGGGAGTCATGAGCAAGCCCGTGGTGGCCCTGGTTGGTCGTCCCAACGTGGGCAAGTCCACCCTCTTCAATCGCCTCATCGAGGAACCCCTGGCTATCGTGGAGGATGTCCCCGGTACCACACGAGACCGCATCTATGCGGACGCAGAATGGGGGGGCATCACTTTCATCTTCATCGACACCGGCGGACTGTTGCCTGAGTCCCCCGATAATCTTGCATCTTCAGTGCGCCAGCAGGTCGCTATCGCCATCGCCGAATCGGATGTCATCATCTTCTTGGTGGATGTGAAGGAGGGCCCGACGGCGGTTGACATGGAGATCGCCCAGCTCCTGCGGCGCTCCAGCAAACCGGTGATCCTGGCGGTGAACAAGGCAGACAACGAGATCCGCCGGCAGGAGGCGGTGGAGTTCTATGAACTTGGATTGGGGGATCCCATTCCGCTGTCAGCTCTCCACGGTACGGGCACTGGTGACCTCCTCGACGCCATCCTGAAGGTTGTGCCTTCCGAGACCCGGGATGAGCCAGCGGAGGGAACGAGAATAGCGATAGTGGGTCGCCCCAATGTCGGGAAATCCTCTCTGCTGAACGCCATCCTGGGCAAGGAGCGCATGATCGTCAGTGAGAAGCCGGGTACCACGCGAGACGCGGTCGATAGCCTGATCGAGTGGGACGGGGAACCGGTGATACTGATAGACACTGCCGGAATCCGGCGGCGGGGACGCGTTGCCCCTGGGATCGAGAAGTACAGCGTCATCCGTGCCGTGAGGGCCATTCAACGAGCCGATGTGGCCTTGCTCTTACTGGATGCCGCGGAGGGAGTCACCGAGCAGGATGCGCACATTGCGGGCTACGTGGTGGAGGAAGGCAAGGGATTAGTCATCGTGGTGAACAAGTGGGACCTGGTGGAAAAGGACACCCACACCATGCAGCAGTACACGTTGGACATCCGGCGAGCTCTGAAGTTTGTCGCCTATTCCCCCGTGGTCTTCGTCTCGGCCATCAGCGGACAGCGTGTCAAGAAAGTCATCGACGTTGCGCTCGTCGTTCAGGAGGCTAGATCCACTCGTATGCCCACGGGCGAACTGAACCGCGTGATAAGCGAGGCGGTGGCGAAGCACGCCCCTCCCTCGAAGAGGGGGAAGCGGCTGAGGATTTACTACGGAACTCAGGTAGGCGTGGCTCCACCCACCTTCGTCTTCTTCGTCAACGACCCCGAGCTAGTGCATTTCTCCTACCAGCGCTATCTGGAGAACCAGTTGCGCGGGGCCTTTGGGTTCGAGGGTTCTTCTCTGAGAATGGCCTTTCGGACCCGAAGGTGAGAGGCGCGGTATTATGATGGTGGCGCTGCCTGCTACCGGGCGTCCAGCATCTGGCGAGCGATCACCAGCCTCTGGATTTCCGAAGTTCCCTCGCCGATCTGGGTGAGCCGGTTGTCTCTGTAGAATCGCTCGATAGGGTAGTCCTTTGTGTATCCGTAACCGGCGTGGATTTGTAGTGAATTGTAGCAAGCCAACTCGGCAGCCTCAGAGGCGAAGAGTTTGCCCATGGCTGCTTCCTTGGTGAACTTCTTCCCTTCGTCCTCCAGGCAGGCTGCCTTGCGCACGAGCAGACGAGCGGCTTCCAGCCTCGTCGCGGCATCCGCGATCATCCACTGAACGGCCTGGAAGTCAGCGATCGGTCTGCCAAATTGCTGACGCTCCCTGGCGTACTTGATGGCGGCTTCCAGAGCAGCCTGACCAAGTCCGAGTGCCATGGCGCCGATGCTGATGCGCCCGCCGTCCAGCACCTCCAGTATCTGTCTGAACCCTGCTCCTTCCTGGCCCAGCAGGTTCTCTTTGGGGATTCGACAGTCCTCGAAGAAGAGCTGCGACGTGGGGGAGCCTCTGAGGCCCATCTTGTCCTCGATCTTGCCCACTGAGAAACCAGGCGTGTCTGTCTCCACGATGAAGGTGGAGATCCCGTGCGACCCTCTGGCGGAGGGATCGGTCTTGGCCACGACGATGACGGTGCGGGCCAGGGGCCCGTTGGTGATCAGGGACTTGGCGCCGTTGATAACCCACCGATTACCATCGAGCACGGCAGTGGTCTTGGTGGAGCCGGCATCGGAGCCTGCCTCTGGCTCCGTCAAGCCCAAGGCCCCCAGCGCCTCCCCTCTGGCCAGGGGTACCAGGTACTTCTTCTTTTGATCCTCCGTTCCGAACAGGTAGATGGGAGCGCTGCCCAGCGAGACGTGCGCGGCGTAAGAGAGGCCGTGGGAGCCGCAAGCACGAGAGATTTCCTCGGTGGCGATGGCGTAGCAGACGGTATCGCCACCGGCCCCGCCGTACTGCTCCGGCCAGGGCAGGCCCAGAAGCCCCAATTCTGCCATTCGCTTGAAGTTCTCTGCCGGGAATTGTCCCTCGCGGTCTACCTCGGCGGCGATGGGCATGATCTCGTTCTCGGCGAAGTCACGCACCATCTCCAGAATCATGTGTTGTTCTTCAGTCAACTCGAAATCCATCGTCTGCTATCCTCGTCTGGAACCATGGGTTTGTGCACAGAAAAGAGCGCCGGGAGACCTCGCTGCGCGAAGTCGCGCGGCCCCCGGCGACCTGCTGTTCACTAGATCGGTTTGAAGTACCGGATGTCCAGAATGGAGCCCTCCCTCTCCTTTTGCGGTTTGAAGACGGCCTCCACCTCCATGCCGATCTCGACATCTTCCGGCTCGACTTCCCCGAGTCGGTGAATCAGACCGCCGTGGGCGCCCTCCAACTCGACGAAGGCCAGAACCTCTGGCGCGTCCAGGGGTTGGTCATCCAGGGAGCGAGTCAGGATAGTGTAGGTGTACACCGTTCCCTTGCTGCCCACCTCCACCCACTCCTCCAGCTCAGCGAAACACCTCTCGCAGTACATGGAGGGCGGTACATAGGTGAGGTTGCACTCGGGACACACGGCGCCCAGAATCACGCCCCGGTCCTTGAGGGCTCGAAAGAACTTCTCGCCAGCGATACCGACGGTGTATTCGCTCTCCAGCGGTATGTTGTCGTACCAAACCTTCGCGTCAGAGACGCTTCCTATACGGTCAATGAGCGACATGTCGGTTCCTCCTTGGATTCCCGTGCGATAACTCGGGCGGCTTGTTGAGCCGCTCCGATGCGGCTCTACAGAGGTTTGAAATACCTGATATCCGTGATGGAACCCTCTCGTTCCTCAACCGGCTTCCAGACAGCCTGCACCTTCATTCCTATCTTCACCTCGTCTGGGCTCACCTCGTCCAGCAGGTGGAGGAAACCGGCGTTGGAAGCGCCATCGATCTCGATCACCGCGGGAATCTGGGGCTCCTTGGCTCTGCTTGCGTCCCAGCGAATGTAGCATATGGAGAAGGTGTTGACCGTGCCTGTATCCTGGAGATAGACCCAGTCGCTCATGGGCTCCCAGCACCATTCGCAGACTACACGCGGCGGCACGACTACGCGCCGACAGCGCCTGCACTTGATGCCTATGATCCGCCCGTTCTTGAGCTCCTCCAGGTAGCGGCTGATGGCCACACCGGCATCCCATCCGTATTCGAGCTTGGGCTTCCAGTGGGTGGTCAGGACTTTGCCTGCGTCCAGGTCGGCCTGACTCAAGGGTGTGCCAGGGAAGCTCTCGATGTTAGCGCTCATGTCACAGACCTCCTGTGGTGTAACTAGTCAGCCAGTGCTGGCCTTCTCAGATACCGAGGACGACGACGCATCCCACCTGCATCAGGTCGCCCCAGGACTGGGCAAGGCCAGTTCGAGGCTTTCCGGGAACCTGTCTCTTGCCGGCCTCTCCTCGCAGTTGCCAGAAGATCTCGGCCAGCTTCATGACACCGGAAGCCGCGATGGGATTCCCGACGCCGAGCAGGCCTCCCGATGGACAGACCGGCATGTCTCCATCTCGCGCCGTCACGCCGTCGGCCGTGAGGCGTGGCGCCTCGCCCTTGTCGCAGAGGAGGAGGCCTTCCAGGTGGTGCAGTTCCTTGTAGTCGAACGGATCGTATGGCTCGACCACGTGGATCTCCTTCCTTGGCTCCTTTATGCCAGCCATGTCATAGGCCATGCGGGCGGCATACTCCACGTACTTGGGGTAGTAGAGGTCTCGGTTGGTCCAGTAGGCGGTGTCGAGCGACCAGCCGACGCCTTTGACCCACACCGGCTTGTCTGTGATCCGCTTGGCCACGTGCTCAGCAGCGAGGACGAGGGCGGCAGCCCCGTCGCTCGTGGGGCTGATGTCCAGACGCTGAACGGGCCAGGCCAGGACCTCGGAGTTCAAGACGTCCTCCACCGTGATGTCGGCCGCGAGCTGGGCACACGGGTGGTCCAGAGCGTTGCGCTTGTTCTTCACCGCTACTCGGGCGATATCCTTCTTCTCCAGGCCATGCACCGTCATGTAGCGGTTCATCTCCAGAGCGAAGATCCAGACCAGGTTTGGCTTGAGAGGTCGCTCTGTGGTGTGATCGAAGATGGTGAGGAAAGCACCCTGAGGGTGCGGCTTGCAACTGGACATCTTTTCCTCACAGATGACCAGGCAGGTGTCGAAGAGCCCGGAGGCGACGTGGTACCAGCCCTGGATGGCAGCGAATACGCCCGTTCCGCCCCCCACGTAGCACCTCATGTATGGCTTATTCCACGCTCCCGCCCCGTCGCTCAGGTATTCCCCCTTCATGTGTAGCCCGTCGAAGGCGTCCGGGGCAGTACCAAGTGCCACAGAGTCAACATCGTCGAGAGTCATCTCGCAAGAGTCGAGGGCCATCTTGCTGGCCTGGTACGCCAGTTCTCTTCCTGTCTCCTGTGCCCTCCGCATGAACTTCGTCATGCCAGCTCCTACGACCGCCACTTTCCTCATACCCATTCCTAACCTCCTCTGTGATCAGAACAAAGGCCCGTCCGACCTGGACGCTGCCCCAGGTGTAGTCCTAGACGCCCAGGATAACCGCCGCCCCACTGGTGGTGGGGATACCGCGCCAGCCAAAGGCCATGCCGGTCTCCACGTCTTCTAGCTGACGCTCGCCGGCTTCTCCTCTCAGTTGCAGGACTACCTCGAGAACCCTTCCCAGGCCAGAGGCGTCCAGCAAGTGTCCCAGACCCAGGCTACCTCCCGACGGATTGACCGGAAATTCACCGTCCAGCTCTGTGACTCCTTCTTCCACAAGATGCCCGGCTTCACCCTCGCGGCAAAGACCCATCGCCTCCATGTGCTGCAGTTCCTTGTAGGCGAAGGTGTCGTCGATTTCGGCGAAGGCGATCTCCTGCCAGGGGTTCCGGATGCTGGCCACGCGGTAGGCCATCTCTGCTGAGTTGCGCGCGTAGGTCGCGCCTTCCCAATCCCTGGTCTCCAGCGACGGCGTCTCGTTAGACCAGCCTACACCCCTGATCCAGACGGGCAGGTCCGTCAAATCCTCCGCCACGTCGCCCGAGGCGAGGACCAGCACGATGGCACCGTCCGCATGAGAGCTGATTTCCAGCTTCTTGAGGGGATGGGCGACGGGATCGGAATCCAGAACGGTGTCAAGGTCCAGCCGGGCGCCGTAGGCCGCGGACGGGTTCAGGAGGCCATGCCCCCTGTTCTTGACCACCACCTCAGCGCACTGTTCCTCCGTGGTCCCGCTGCTGTACAAGAAGCGGTTCATTTCCATGCCCGCGATGAACAGCGGATTCGCCCCCAACGGTCGGTTGTAGAGAGGTTCTACGGCATAGTCGACCACTTCGGTGAGTGTAAGCACGTTGGAAGCTTTGCTGTGCGCCTCGACCATGACGATGTCCATGGCCCCGGTCAGCACCTGCATGTGGGCGGCGATGAGTCCGTGGATACCCTCGCCCGAGATGGTGTGCACCGGCTTCAGTGCTCCCCCGACCTGGTCGGGGACGTACTCGTCGAAGATGCTCGTCCCCTCGTTGAAGTCCTCGGCGACGCAGACGAAGCTTTCGATGTCGCGCTGCGGATCTACACCTGCGTCCTCATACGCTTTGGTCGCCGCCTCGTACATCAGCTCCTTGTAGGAGAGGTCCGGTGTGATGGATCTGAAGCCTGAGTACCCGGCTCCCACGATGGCTACTGTTCTCATATGACGATCCTCCTGAGCTCTCTCTGGGGCTCGAACTGCGCTTGTCGAGCCGGCCAACTCCTTCGTCCAACGCGCTCACTGAGGCGCTTGGCAACAAGAAAGGCGGGGCATGAAAAAGGCTGGCGGCTAGCCAGCCTTATGGTGTGTCTATGCAAACCTCTCGCTCAGTAGGTCCGCTAGGGTTGGTTGTCCTATCTCTTGTAGCTCGTACCGCACCCGGCCGCAGGGCTTGTCGATGTGCGCCACTCTGCGCAGGTCGATGGGGGTGGCCACGACGACCAGCTCGCACGGAGTGGCGTTCATGGTTCCCTCCAGTTCCTTCACCTGCTGCGGGCCATAGCCCATGGCTGGTAGCAATGGCCCGATGGTGGGGTCCTTGTCGTAGGTCTCCTTGATGGAGCCCGCGGCGTAGGGGCGCGGGTCAACGGTCTCGGCGGCCCCGAACCTCTGGGCTGCTACCGTACCAGCCCCGTAGCTCATTCCACCGTGTGTCAGGGTAGGGCCGTCTTCGACGACCAGCGCCTTCTTGCCTCGAATCTGTTTGGGATCCTCGACCGTGATGGGAGACGCTGCCTCCACGACTGTCGCCTGGGGGTTCAAGGTTCGCACGTTGCGATGGACAGTGCTTACGTCCTCGAAATCAGCGGTGTCTGTCTTGTTGATCACTACCACGTCGGCCATTCGTACGTCGGCCTCTCCGGGGTAGTAGGCCAGTTCGTGACCGGCTCGGTGCGGATCTGCAATGACGATGTGCAGGTCTGGCTTGTAGAATGGCAGATCGTTGTTTTCCCCGCCCCAGAGTATGATGTCCGCTTCCTTTTCGGCTTCGCTCAGGATGACCTCGTAGTCTATGCCCGCGTACACCACACCGCCTCTATCTATGTGAGGTTCATATTCCTCTCGCTCTTCGATGGTGGTGTGGTAGCGGTCGAGGTCTTCGTAGGATGAGAAACGCTGGCAGATTTGGTCGGCCAGTGTTCCGTAGGGCATGGGGTGACGCACGGTCGCCGCTCTCTTGCCTTAGAGCCAGTAGTATGTCTGCGACTCGTCGCGACGTCGGGCTCTTGCCAGCTCCCGTGCGAACAGCGCAGACGCTGATCACGGGAAGCGTCGATGACAACATGGTGCCCTTGGGGCCCAGCAGTCTGAAATCAGCGCCCGCGGCCAGCACCTCTGCCGCCTTATCCATGACGTAGTCGTGTGACACGGCACTGTAGGCGAACACCACCTGATCGACGTTCAGTTCATCGACGAGCGTGCTGAGCTGAGATTCCGGATAGATGCGTATGCCCTCAGGATAACTCTCGCCTGCCAGTTGCGGCGGATAGATTCTGTCTTCGATATTGGGGATCTGGGTCGCAGTGAAAGCCACGGCTTCGTGGTCCGCATTTCCACGAAAGTAGACGTTGAAGTTGTGGAAGTCACGGCCTGCAGCTCCCATGATGAGCACTCTGTCTTTGGTCATTACTCGTGCCTCTGCACCAGGACCGATCTCCTATCTTTCTCCAACACAATGCGTGTCAGGATTTCAGGCGAACCTTGAGAGCAGGATTCCCAGACCGTATAGCAGGAGCAATGGCGTAGCGACCAGGGCCAGATTGAAAGGGTCTGGAGTGGGTGTGACGACGGCCGCAACCACGAAGATGAGCACAACGGCATACCTCCAGTAGGAGATATACTTGCGAGCGCTCATCAGTCCGACCTTGGCCGCAATGAACATGATCAGTGGCGTCTCGAACACCAGGCCCATCCCCAGGAGAAACGTGAGTACGAACGAGATGTACGAAGCGATGGTCCATTCGGGGTTCGCTATGTCGGCGCCGAAACTCTGCAGATAGCCCAGGGCAAAGGGCAGCATCACCGTGTAGCAGAAGACCACTCCTGCGATGAAGAAGATGGTGCCGGGCACCGTGCCAAAGATGACCAGATTTCGAAAATACCTCTTCTCCGTAGCATCCTCCATCGCGGGGGAGATGAAGGCCAGGATCTGGAATAGGATGTAGGGCAGAGCCAGGAGGACCCCGATCATCAGGGCGACCTTGAAATAGGTGAAGAACAGTTCGGTGGGGTGGAGGAAGACGGGCTTCAGATCCCCAGCGGGTCGAACCAGCAGTTGCATTACTTTGCCGGTGAAGAGAACGCTGACCATGGCAGCCGCGATCAGGGCCAGCCCGGCCTTTATGGTGCGGTATCGAAGCTCGATGAGATGCTCAGTGACGGCATACAGAAACTGAACAATCCCGAAGATGGGGCTACCCTGGCGATGCCATTCCTGCCTGGCGGTATCCAGGTCCACCGCCTCGAGGTTCTGTTGCGATCTTCTCAGATTGGTGATGGCCAGCCACAGGGCTTCGACCCCTTCAGGAAGTTTCTGGGGCCCCAGCACGATCAGGGCCAGAAAGCAGAGCACGGCGAGCCAGATTATGTCTGACATTACTTGGCTACCTCTCCGTTCTCTGGCTTCTCTTCGTGCTCGGGGGCTTCTTCATCGCTTGCCTTCTGATCAGCCGACTTGTCATCCAGGCCCTCTGGCGTCACGATCTTCTGGACCGACTCCTGCAGCTTCTTCTCTATCGAAGCAGGGTCCAGCGCTTCCTTCATCTCCTTCACTTCCTTCATGGGGGCTTCAGCCACAGATTCTATCTCCTCCAGCGCCTGTCGCCACTTTCCGATGCTCTTTCCGATGTCCCTGGCTATTTCCGGGAGCTTTTGCGGTCCGAACACCATGAGGGCGACGATGAGGATGAGTAGAAGCTCTGCGGGCCCGACTCCTGCGATGTTCATGGGATCTCACTCTGGGTTTGTTTTGATACCTGCTTGCTGGCGAGGGTGCCAAGCGCACCGTTGACGAAGCGGCGAGAACTCTCGCTGCCGAACCACTTGGCCAGTTCTACCGCCTCATTGATGGCTACTTTGATGGGAATGTCCGGGTCGAAGATCATCTCGAAGATGGCGAGACGGAGGATGTTCCTGTCCATGGGTGACATTTGCTCCAACGGCCACTCGGGGGCGATCTCCCTGATGATGGGATCGATCTCTGGAAGGTAGTCGAGCACGCCCTGCACCAGATGGCGGGCGAACTCCGAGCCGTCGGGTCCGATCTCGCAGGCCTGAAGCCGTTGTTCGAGAACTCGGGAGGGGTCGTGAGCAGCCAGATCCACCTCGAACAGGGTCTGAAGGGCGGCTCCCCTAGCCCGGCGGCGAGCCTTCATCACTCGCTCTCCTCCCCTGATGGCCTGTCTGCAAGGGGAGCAGCGACATCCTCGATGTGCACGTCGACCTTGCCCACGTGCATGCCCAGCATGTCGTTGATGGCACGTGCCGTTTCCTGCTGGATCTGCTGCCCCAGCTTGAGCAGATTCACGTTCGGCTCAACGATGATGTACAAATCCAGATAGACTACATCGTCCTCTAGCCGCATCCGCAGCCCCTCGCCGAGACTGTGCCTGCGCAAGAACCGCCCGACGTGCCCGGCCAGGCTGTGGCTCATGCATGCCACCCCAGGGATCGACAGGGTGGTCAACTTGGCTATGGTCAACAGCACTTGGGGCGCGATGGTGATGGTGCCTTTTCTTTCCTCCATGGGCCTACCCCTGTACTCAGAGCATCATGGCCATCATGCCGCCGTCCACGCCTAGAATCTGACCGTTCACGTAGCTGGCCTCCTCCGAGGCCAGGAAGGCAACCGCATTGGCTACTTCCTCTGCCGTCCCTGGTCTCCTCATCGGCGTGAGATTGAGGATGTGGTCAATGAGCTCTTGAGGCAGGTTCGCGGTCTGGTCCGTGGGTATGTAGCCGGGGGCTATAGCGTTGACAGTGATGTTGCGGACTCCGAGTTCCCTGGCCACGGCTTTGGTGAAACCGATGACCCCGGCCTTCGAGGCTGAGTAGTTGGCCTGTCCCACCTGGCCAGCAACCCCTGAGACCGAGGTGATGTTTATGATGCGGCCGTAGCGTTGTCTGATCATGGACCGTTGGGCTACCTTCGTGCAGTTGTACGTGCCCTTAAGGTTCGTCTCGATGACTATGTCCCAATCGTCTTCCTTCATGCGCATGAGCAGAGAATCGCGGGTGATGCCCACGTTATTGACCAGGATATCGAGCTGGCCGAACTTGTCCAGAGCAGACTCGACGAGTTGCTTGGCCTGCTCAGCCACTTTGACGTCAGCCTGAACGGCTATCGCCTGGCCGCCCTCCGCTACTATCTGCTGTACCACCTCGTTCGCTGCGTCCTCGCTGCTGTTGTAGTTCACCACTACTCTCGCGCCAAGACTGGCCAGCTTTACGGCGATGGCGCGACCGATGCCACGGGAACTACCTGTTACCACAGCGACGCGGTCTGTCAGATCCAGCATCCCCTACCTCCTGCGTGCTATTCTCCCCCGGCGGGCCGCTGGTGCATGGCGCGGTTTCGCCATGCGTCGACCGCGGCGACGCTATTCACGCTGATCCTGGCTACGCTGCCGTCGATGCGTCTGATCAGGTTGCTCAGCGTGTCCTTCGGTCCAATCTCTACGAAAGTCTTCACGCCTTGATCGATCATCCAGCGCACGGACGATACCCATTGAACCGGCGAGACGAGCTGCCTCACCAGTTCGTCTCTAAACTCATCCCGCTGTTGGAGAGGCCTCCCGGTTACGTTGCCGATGACGGGTGTGTCCGCATCCCGGAACACCACCCTGCTCAGTGCAGCGCGAAGTCCCTCGGCGGCAGATTCCATCAGAGCGCAGTGGCTCGGAATGCTCACGGCGAGCTGGACCACTCTTCGGGCGCTCTGCTCTCTGAGCAATTCCACAGCTCTATCCAGGCCGCTCCTCTCCCCAGAGATGACGATCTGCCCCGGCGAGTTATGATTGGCGATCTGGATGACCGTGCCGGTGTCGTCCTGCGCCTGCTGGCAGGCCTCCGCTACCGTTTCCTCAGACAGGCCCAGCACGGCTGCCATGCCGCCCGGGCGTTGCTCCCCGGCTTCTTTCATCAGCCGGCCGCGTTCCCGGACCAGTCTCACCGCATCCGCATAGGAGACTCTTCCGGCGGCCACGAGGGCGGTGTACTCCCCCAGGCTGTGCCCCGCCATGGAGGAAACCTGACCCGCCTGGTGCAGGCTACCCATGGCCTGGAGAGTAGCTACGCTCACGGTCAGGACAGCCGCCTGAGTGTTGACGGTATCGTTCAACTCGTCCTCAGGTCCCTCGAAGCATAGCCTGGATAGACCGAAACCGAGGGTTCTGTCAGCCTCGTCGAACACAGAACGTGCCTCGGAGTAGTGGTCATAGAGGTCGAGCCCCATGCCTACATACTGAGAGCCTTGGCCTGGAAAGACGAGGGCCAGTTTGTCCGTCATTTGGACTGTCTCGCTCCCTATCCGAAGCTACAGCGCTCGCCGCGGTCCGGCCGGAATAGCCCCTTTCCGCACTGGGGGTGTTACGAGCGCTGTCGCAGAAGAGAAAAGGCGATCCTATTCAGGTTTGGCTTTTGGTTTGACTACTTCCACTCCCTTGTAGTACCCGCACGAGGGGCACACCTGGTGAGGAAGGCGTGGTTCGCGGCACTGAGGGCATGGCACCAGTTGGGGCGGTGTGAGTGCCTGATGGCTGCGACGCCCGCCCCGGCGTGCCCTGGATATTCTTCTCTTGGGTACTGCACCCATGTCATACGCTCCCGCTGTGTTGTTCTAGGTCTGCCAGAGATGCACTGGCTGAAATCACAAGAGTTCTCTGAGTACCTCGAGGCGTGGATCCACCTCATTGGTCTCGCACTGGCACTGTCCTTCGTTCAGGTTCTGTCCACAGAGGGGGCAGAGACCTGCACAATTGGCTCTACAGAGACCGTTCATGGGCATGGCCAAGAAGATGCCCTGGCGCACGACTTCGGTGAGATCCAGGTCGTGGTGCTCGTCGATGGTCGTTGCGTCCTCTGCCGTATCGACCACGGGGAGTTGCGCTCCGGTATGTATGTCGACGCTGGGATGAAACTCGTCCTGTATCTCCGGCCGAACGCGGACGAGGAATGGTTCGAGGCAGCGGCCGCATTCGAGCTCGAGGTCCGTCTCCAGCGCTGCCGTCACGAGTATGCCGTCCGCCGTGCGGACCAGAGTCACAGAGCCGGTCAGAGGGGACCGAACGGCCAGCTCGTGGTCGATCCCGGTGATGTCGGCGGCCAGGTCCAGTCGCCGGACCGCGCCCGTCAGGCCCTTCAGCAACTGGGCGACGTTGATGGTCAGGTCTGAGTTCCTGGTGGTTCGCATCCGTCTCGTGGTCTCCCCGGTGCTCAGCGCACAACCTACTCCGAGTGACGCTCAGTCCGCCTCGCGATCTGGGTCTGCCTGTATTCCACCCAGACCTGCATCGGCGGCTAGCCTGGCCATTCGCCCGTCCTGCTGTAGGATCTCGAGTCCGTTGCGAATGGTGGTCTGCAAGGCGATCAGTTGATCCTCGAGTTCTCCAAGCACTTTGATCGCGTACTCGTCTGCCCCATGCATGGTCTTCTCAGCGTTCAGTCTGGTCTCCTCAGCGATAGCCGCCGAGCGATCGCGGGCTTTCTTGATCAACTCTCCTTCATCAACCAGCAATTCCGCTTCTTCTTGAGCCCTCTCCAGGATCATCTGTGCTTCCTGTTCGGCACGGGCGATGATCTGATTGCTCTCTTCCTGAATGCGTCTGGCTTCAGCGATCTGCTGGGGGATGGTGACCCTCATCTGATCGATGATTACCAGGCACTCGTCCTTGTCCACCACGGCACCGGCCGTCATGGGCAGCCGCTTGCTGTCATTCAGGAGCTTCTCCAGTCGATCGATGAGCAACGAGATATCTCGAATTTGGACCACCCCCCTACAAGAACCCGTGCTAGTGGTGCCCTAGACTCTTCGGCGCAGTGAGGGACTCGATGGCACGCCCATCATCAATCGCGCATGGTTATGATCTTGATCCGCTCGGTAGCCTCATCGCCCAGTGCGTCGATCTTCGCCGCCAGTGCGGTCACAACGTGTGGAGGAACCAGCTCGCTGATGTCTCCATTCAGCTTCGCGACTTCCTTGACGATGCTCGAACTCAGGAAATAATACTCCTTCGTAGTCATCAAACAGACCGATTCGATTTCTGGGGCCAGCGAGCGATTCATGAGCGCCATCTGGAATTCGAACTCGAAGTCTCCGACCACTCTCAGTCCCCGGACGATGGCCCGGGCGCCCCATTCTCGCGCGATATCCACCGTCAGCCCATCGTAGGATCTGACAGTCACCTTCGGCCAGCCTTGGAAAGCCTTCTCGGCCATCTCCAGCCGCTCAGCGGTCGAAAAAAGCAGGCTCTTGATGGGATGCGCGTAGACGGCGATAATCAGCTCGTCGAAGAGCTCAGCCGCTCGTTGGGCTATGTCAAGGTGCCCATTGGTGATGGGATCAAAGGTACCCGGGAAGATGGCCCTGGTCATCTAGACGATACCTCCTCGTAAGGTCACAATCAATCCGCACTCCTGATAGTATAACATATTCGGCAGGATCTGCAAAAACATTGAGACCTCAGTCAACTGAGGTCCCCTTCTCCTCTTTGCCAGAACTCTTCGACTCGCGTGGCTAGCAGGCGATGCTTGGGCAGATCCAGGTCAGGGTCTTCTTTCCAGATCTGCTGGGCCGCTGTTCGCGCCTCTTCCAGGACTCTGACGTCGCTCAGGCGGGCCACCTTAAGGTCGGGCAGGCCACTCTGCCGGGTCCCGAAGAACTCGCCTGGTCCGCGCATCGCCAGGTCCTCGTCAGCCAGCTTGAAGCCGTCTTGCGTGCTTTCTATGATCTCCAGTCTCTGCGTGCCGGTGTCGCTCGGCGACTCGGCCAGTAGCAGGCAGTGTGATTGCTCCTCGCCTCTACCCACCCGACCACGGAATTGATGCAACTGTGCGAGACCGAAACGGTCGGCGCCTTCGATGAGCATGACCGTGGCGTTGGGGACGTCTATTCCTACCTCCACCACCGGCGTACATACGAGGATGTCCAGTTCTCCGCCGTAGAACTCCCGCATGACGGCCTCTTTTTCCTCCGCGCTCATGCGGCCGTGCAGAAGGCCCAGGCGCAGGTCGGGGAAGACCTCTTCCTGGAGTCTGCGGTGCTCCTCTACGGCCGCCTTGGCCTCCACCTTCTCACTTTCCTCAATGAGAGGGCAGATGATGAACGCCTGGTGCGACTCCATCACCCTGGCGCGCAGAAAAGTGTAGGCGCGCTCGCGCTCCATCGGCTTCATCCACTTGGTGATGATCTCCTTGCGTCCAGGAGGAAGTTCATCGATGGTGGAGATATCCAGGTCACCGTAGATCGTAAGAGCCAGGGTCCTGGGGATAGGCGTGGCGGTCATGACCAGCACGTGGGGGTTATGTCCCTTCTGGCGAAGCGCCGCTCTCTGAGTCACGCCGAAGCGATGCTGTTCGTCGATCACGACGAGGCCGAGGTTATGGTACCTGACACCCCCTTGGATGAGAGCGTGAGTCCCAATGATGATCCTGGCCTTGCCAGTGGCGATCTCCTCGTAGGTCTTCGCCTTGTCGGTCTGCGAGAGGCTGCCGGTGAGCAGGCGAAGTTGGGAGGACACTTTCTTCATGCTGGGTAGCCACAGCTCACCCCACAGCTTTTCCAGACTGGCGTAGTGCTGCTCGGCCAGGATCTCGGTCGGCGCCATGAGCACTGCTTGCATACCACTGGCCGCGGTAACCAGCATCGCCGCCGCAGCGACCACCGTCTTTCCCGAGCCCACGTCTCCCTGAAGAAGTCGGCTCATCGGTTGGGGTTTCTCCAGATCCTGGAGTATCTCAGAGAGCACTCTTTCCTGCGCAGCGGTGAGTGCGTAGGGGAGCGAATCGACGAAGGTGCGCAGCAGCGAGGTGTCTATCTGGACAGGTTCCCCCGATCTCTGCTGCCATTCCTGTCTTTGCCTCAGAACCCCGAGCTGGATCATGAGAAACTCATCAAAGGCGAGCCGTCGGCGTGCTCGTTTCAGCGTGGCCCAGTTGTCGGGGAAGTGAATCTGACGGATGGCTGTCTCCAGGTCGAGGAGGTGTCTTTCCTCGCGCATGGCCATGGGCAGGTGGTCGGGCAGTCTGAGAGACCAGTAGTCTGTGGTCCGCTTCATCAGTCTTCGCAGCCAGCGAGCCGAGATGCCACTGGTCAGGGGGTGGACCGGCACCAGACGTCCTGTGTGTACTAACTCTTCGTCCAAAGGCTCCCAGGTAGGCGAGGCGAACGAAGCACGACCCAAATACTGGTCCACTTTGCCACTGATGACGATCTGCCTGCCCGGTTTGAGACGCTTGGCCAGATACGGCTGGTTGAACCAGGTAACCTGGATCATGCCTGTCCCGTCCGACACCGTGCTGGTGACGATGCTCTGACCCTTCTTGCCAGTCCGCTCCCGCGTCTCCCTCACTGCGCCGATGATCGTCACCTCTTCGCCGTATTCCAGCTTGTCGATAGTCTTGAGGGAGCTGAAGTCATCGTATCGATGAGGGAAGAGATAAAGAAGGTCCTGGATGGTGCTGACCCCGAGACGCTCCAATCGCCTGGCGTAGTTGTCGCTGACTCCGTGCAACTCCTCCACAGGTGACGCAAGAGTTGTCCTCTGAGGTGAGGGCTCAGGCTTCGCCGCGGTTTCGCACGGCGGGCGTGCGGGTTCATGCTCGGTCTTGGGGGTCTGGCGTTCGAACCCAGCCCATCTGCCCAGGACCTCCTCGACTATCTCCCGACGCCTGCTGACACTCTCGTCGGAGTAGGTCTTGAGCAGGGCGCACGTATCTTCTACGAGCTGTCTCACCGAGGCGTCGGGTGCTCCCTGCCGGGCCTCGTCACACCAGTGGGAGACGAACCCGGCCAGGCCGCCAATCACCGCCCTATCCGTGCACCCCAGGTTCTTTTCGAGAATAAGGATGTTCTCCAGCTTCTGGAAAGCCGACGACTGGGAGTTCATGGAACTTGGCCCTTTTTCACTTCTATACTACAGCCCTTCGTACACGAAGACGCCGATAGCCTCTGGTCCGAGGTGGGTAGCCAGGACTGGCCCATAGGTCACGAGATCCATATCTCTCTTGGGGTATACGGCCTGAAGCCGTTCCATCAGCTCCGATGGCGTCGTCGCGCTGGCACCCTTGAGAATCGCAATCTTCTCCAAATGCGGGAATTCTGTGACGAATTCGTATAGCTTGTCAATGCCTCCGCTCCTGGTCCTGACCTTCTCCAGGGGCAGTATCTCTCCATCTTCGACGATCAGGAGGGGCTTGATACTCAGCATAGTGCCCAGAACGGCCTCAGCCTTGCCGATTCGTTCGCCACGCTCCAGGTATTTCAGACTCTCAACGAAGAACACCAGGTAGACGTGGGGTATCATGGCTCTGACCAACCTGACGACTTCCTCGAGGTCGGCACCTTTTCTGGATAGCTCGCCGGCAGCGATGGCCAGGGTCCTGAGTGCCAGAGACGTAGAGAGCGAGTCCACGACCATGATCCGGCGCTGGCCGATGAGCGAGTTCGCGGCTCTTCGAGCCAACTCGACTGTCCTGCTAAGTCGGCTCGAGAGGTGGATGGACACGATGGCGTCGCCCCCGTTTCCCAGGTTCCTGTAGATATCCTCGAATAGTTCCAGTGGAGGTGCAGATGCGAAGGGAAGAGCGTCTGTGTGCTGCAATCTCCGGGCCAGCTTTTCCGAGTCTATGTCCAGTCCGTCCCGGAAGGTCTCCGGACCCACGTGAATGTTGAGCGGAATGACTGCGATGTTCAGGGTCTCAGCGATGTCTGCTGGCAGCTCCGCCGTGCTATCGGTTACGATTCTCACTCTTCCCATTTTATGCGCCTCTTGCTCGAGTTGATGGTATGGTCCGGCTGACGAGGACCGAGGCCTGCTATTCTGCGGATATGATGTAGTGGTAGTGCGGCTGCCCACCCTCGATGAGCTCCCAGTCTTGATTCGGATACCGCGCCTGTAGCTTGGTCAGCAAGTCCTGGGCCTGGGCCTCCGTGACGTCCTCTCCGTAGTAGGCCGCAATGATCTCATGCTCAGCGGCGTTCATCTGCTCCAGCGTCTGGAGAGCCACCTCTTCGATGGTCTTTCCCGTCGCGGTCAGATCCCCGTCAACCAGGCCGATGATCTCTCCCTCCTTCACTTCCAGGCCATTGATGCTGACCGATCGAATAGCCCGAGTGATCTCGGCTGTTCGCACATTGTGTATGGCCTCGTTCATGGCGTCGGCGTTCTTGTTCAAGTCGGTCTGGAAGTTGAAGGCCAACAGGGCGCTGATGCCCTGGGGTATCGTCTCACTGGGCACCACGATGACGTTCTTCTGCGACAACTCCTTGGCCTTTTGAGCAGCCAGCACCACGTTCTCGTTGTTGGGGAGCACGATGACCTCTCTCTCGGCTAGCCCGTCGATGGCTTGCAGCACTTCCTGAGTGCTGGGATTCATGGTCTGGCCCCCAGGGACGATGGTCCGGACGCCCAGGCTGGTGAACACCTCGTGAAGACCAGTCCCGGAGACAACCGCGACCACAGCGACTCCATCCGTTTCCTGGCCGCTCGCGGCGGGCACGCCAAGGGTATCGTCTCCTACGATCAGATACTCGCGATGCTGATCCTGCATGTTGTCGATCTTGATGTTGTGCAGAGTGCCCTTGCTGGAAGCGTAGCCGATCACATCACCGGGCTGGAAGGTGTGCACGTGCACTTTCACGGTGCTCTCGTCGCCCACTACCAACGCTGAGTCCCCGCAGGCGCTTATGTGCCCCTTGATCTCGTCCAGGTTCAACCCCTGGCCCTGGAGTATGAATTCAGTGCAGTAACCCCATTCCATTTCGCTTTCCGCAGGCGCACTCACCAGAGCACTGGGTACTGGTTCCACGGGCTCGTCTGTCTCCATCGGCTCTCCCCTGAGATATCGCATCGCTCCTTCGAGGATGGCATACAATCCTTGACCCCCGGCGTCGACAACCCCAGCTTCCCGCAGCACGCTCAGCAGCATAGGAGTCCTCGCCAGTGATTCCCTGGCGCCGATGACGGCTTGCTCCATGACGGGCATGAAGTCGGTGACACCTCCCTCGACGGCCGCCTGCGCGGCCTCGGCGGCCTCGCGACCAACCGTGAGGATGGTACCCTCGACGGGTTTGATCACACCCTTGTAGGCCGTGGATGAGCCCTCAACCAGTGCCGCTGCGAGGTCCGCGCCATCGAACTGCTGCTTATCTTTCAGACTGCTGGCCATCCCTCTCAACATCTGGGAGAGGATCACGCCCGAGTTCCCGCGGGCGCCCATCAGTGCCCCATGCGCCGTGGCCTGGGCCACGGCGGCGGCGGAGTCGTCGGACCCGGTGTTGATCTCCTCCAGGGCTGCCTGCATGGTCAGCAGCATATTGGTCCCTGTGTCACCGTCGGGTACCGGAAACACGTTTAGGGCGTTGATGGCGGCAGCGTGCCTCTTGAGCCAGGTCGTGCCCGCACCAAGGAGGAGCTTCAGTTCTCGCCCGCTGCACTGAGCGATGGACTCAGGCGCCGTTGGCGCGCCTGCTGCCTTCTTCGTCATGAAAGGATACGACCTCCGATTGTCTTCAAGGGGAATCCTCGTCAGCCAGGCTCACTGATTCGCAGACCCTGCACGTGCACGTTTACCGCAGCCACCGGCACCCCGAGTGTCTTCTCCACATTGAACTTGACGCTCTCCATGATGTTGTGTGCGACCTCTGAGACCCGGACTCCGTACTCCATGATGACGAAGAGGTCGATGGTTATCCTGTCGTCGACCAGTTCCACCTGTACTCCCTTTCTGGGGTTGTCGGATGGGTGCAGCAGTTCCGCCAGCCCGTCTCTGAGGGTGCGCGAAGACATGCCCACTACACCGTAGCAACCCAGTACGGCCTGACTGGCGATGCTGGCGATGGCTACCGGGGAGATCTCAATGCTGCCCAGTCTCTGCTCTTCTGCCATTGCTTTGCCTCACGCGGTCGTTTATGGAGCCAGATGTAGGCCCGAGAACAAGAGCCTATCCCAGCTTGACTAGCCTACTGTGTCGTGGTATGCTTATATCCAGTTACCATCGTGAAGAGGGATAGAGTAATGGCTAGAAAATGTGACATTTGCGGTAGAGGCACTCAATTCGGTCATACTGTCAGTCATGCGCACAATCGGACCAAGCGCAGGTTCCAACTCAACCTGCAAAAGAAAACGATAAGCGATGGGGAGACGACCCGCCAGGTCCGCATCTGCACCAGGTGTCTGCGCACTCTGGAGAAGAAATCCACCTGAGTCGATTCGCGCAGTGCAGAACGCAGCCGGATGCCTGCTCCTCAAGCCAGCCTCAGAAGTGGGGGCTGGCTTCCTGATGTTCGTCTCCTATCACATAACACAATCCCCAAGGGTCAGTTACCGACACCTCCTGCGTCGACCGCTCACGCTCTCTAGTCGAGTCCCGGGCCGGTGATGCCGACTGGAGGCGTCGTGGCCCTCGAACTATAAATATTAGGTCCTCTTACCTCCAAAGGCAATCATCGACGTGAGAGCTCGGAAACAGGCGGCTCAGCCAGGCGGTGATGAACTGAGAATACGGTCCGTTGGCCACCTGCGCTGGGCAACGCAAACCTATCCTGGGCTCGCCGCGCCCTTGACTCCCGTGTGTCTTGACCGTAGCTGCCCGCACCCGGCCTCGATGTCTAGACCCCTTCGGAGTCTGAGCGTGCTGTTGACGCCCAGGCGTCGGAGCTCTCTGTGGAACGCCTCGACCCGCTCTTGTTGAGCAGGGTGCCAGCGGCATTCAGCGGTCGGGTTGAGCGGGATCAGATTGACGTGGCACAGCAACCCCGAAAGAAGATGAGCCAACTGGCGCGCCTGCTTCGGGGAGTCGTTCAGGTCGTTCACCAGGGCGTATTCGAAAGTCACCCTCCGGCCGGTGAGCTCCACGTAGCTGCGGCAGGCGGACAGCAGCTCTGGCAAGGGGTAGCGCCCGGCAATGGGGACCAGAGTCTGTCTGAGGTCGTCGCTGGGGGCATGGAGGGAAACGGCCAGGCCCACCTGTAATCCTTCCTCGCTGAGGCGCTCTATGCCGGGCACGATGCCTGAAGTGGAGATAGTGATGCGTCTCGCCCCGAGGTTGTAGCCCCGCGAATCCGTGAGCGCGTGCATGCTTTGAAGTGTGGCATCGTAGTTGAGCAGTGGCTCTCCCATGCCCATGAACACGACGTTGCTGATCGATTCCCCGCCTTCCTTCAGTTGCCTGGCGAAGTAGAGCACTTGCTCCACGATTTCTCCTGGGGACAGATTGCGGACGAAACCGCTCTGCCCGGTGGCACAGAAGGGACAGCCTACGGGACAGCCCACCTGGGTGGAAAGGCAGACGGCCTGTCTGCTGTCATAGCGCATGAGGACGCTCTCGATGGTCTCATCGTCAGGAAGCCTGAACAGGACCTTGCGCGTGAGCCCATGGGAAGAGCGAGATTCATCCACCGGGGAAAGGCTTTGGAGGTCAGACATCAGCTCCAGTCGCCGGCGCATGGGCCGCGGCAGGTTCTTCATCTCCTCGAAGCCCGTGGCCAACGATTGGTAAAGCCATCTGTACACCTGGTCCGCCCGATAGGAGGGCTCACCCAGTGACAGAACGAGGTTCTGCAGTTGGGAATGGGTCAGGTCCAGGAGGGCAACCTTTGCTTCTGTGTTTCGGGCCACTTCGATCAGAGGTCTGTCACCCCTGTCATCTAGTCCCTCCGGCTCATGCCCGTGGCCAGGAAGACGAAGTACAGCAACTGCGACAGCGCCTGAGCGAGAGCGGCCACGTAGGTGAGGGATGCTGCCGAAAGCACACTCTGCACGCCCTGGATGTCGGTAGTGCCCACCAGGCTCTCGGCCTTCAGGATCTGGAGAGCGCGGCGGCTCGCATCACGCTCCACAGGCAGCGTAACGAAGGCGAAGACGACACTCCCTGAGAAGAAGACGATCCCCAACCACACCAGGCCGGAGAACTCGACGACCAAACCCACGAAGAAAAGGATCATTCCCATCCACGTGCCCAGGTTCACCATGGGCACCAATCCTGAGCGCACGCGCAGCGGCGCGTAGTCGGTCAGGTCCTGGAGGGCGTGGCCCACTTCGTGTGCCACTATGCCCAGGGCCGCGACGGAGGGGGTACGGGCGACTTCGGGGGAGAGACGCAGCACCTTCTTCGAGGGATCATAGTGATCGCCCAGCATTCGCCGGGCTGACTCGACCCCCACGTCGCCCAGTCCGTTCGCTCTCAGCAGCACCTGCGCTGCCTCCAGGCCGCTGATGTTTCTCATGTTTCGAACGCGAGAGTACTTGCCATAGGCCGACTGTACTCTCCACTGGGTAAACAAGGCCAGCGCTAGAGCCGGCAGTGAGAACAGCAGGTATCTGATATCGAAGTAGAAGGGCAAGAACATACTGTGGCCTCCCTATCCCGTTTCGTGCTATCCTAATTATACCAGAAGACAGGGCGGAGAGTCAATAGCTGTCACGTGTTGATGGACTTGGCGGGGCACCCACCCGGGAGCAACAACCCTGGACGGGTTTGCCAGGTCGCCGCTACAGCTTTCAGGTGCGTTGCCCGCTGGGAATGGCGGAGCTACAATGGAGTGGAGGGGAAGTCGTGTGGGGGCACGCGACGGGTCTCCCTTGAGGCGCTCTGCGGAGGAAGAGGTGTCCAGGAAGCAGTGGGTGGTGATAGTCGTGCTGGGCCTGCTGGCGGTCGGCGTCTTGTTCTGCGCTGGGAGCTTCCTGGGACTCTATCTCACGGGGGCCATGCCTACGTTGACGACCTCATCTCCCAGTGTCACTCCGGCGATAGCGGAGCGCGCTTCCCCCGCCGTTTCTGAAGAGCCATCTCCAACTCAGGCGACGCCTACAGCGGCGGCGCCCTCGCCCACGGCGATACCAGAGCCACCCACGCCCACCAGCACCCGAGTGGTTCCTAGTGTCACACCGCTGGCAGTCCCCACTGCTGCTCCCCAGGAGCAGTTCGCTCCCGATGAATGGGAACCTGATGGTAGTGCCGAGGAAGCCCATGCCCTCGAGGTCGGCGTGGTGCAGAGGCACAATCTGCACGTGGGGGGTGACAGCGATTGGCTGTACTTCGAGGTCCAGGCTGGCCAGACGTACGTGGTCGAGACATCGGAGCTGGGGCGTGAGGTGGACACGGTGATCCGTCTCTTCGACGGACAGGGGAACGAACTGGCCTCCGACGACGACGGTGGAGACGAGTTATTGGCCTCGCGCCTCTGGTGGACGGCCCGG
The DNA here is from genome assembly GCA_034411995.1 of Anaerolineae bacterium. Classification (GTDB taxonomy): domain Bacteria; phylum Chloroflexota; class Anaerolineae; order UBA7937; family B3-Chlor; genus JAUVXJ01. Next base: position 285,881 of record DAOUME010000007.1, read on the forward strand.
GACGATGGTTTACTGTACGTCATGGTGCGCGGCCTCTCTGATACCGAAGTGGGCCGCGGCACGGAGTACAGCGTCACCCTCAGGATGGCCGAAGGTTTCGAGATAGACGAATACGAGCCCGATGATTCGCGTGCGCAGGCCAGCCTCATCGCGGTAGGGGAAACTCAAAGGCACAATCGGCACGCGGCCAGTGATGAGGATTGGATCTCCTTCGAGGTGCAACCCGGGGTCACCTATGTAGTCCAGACGCTCAACCTCGGCATGGATGCGGACACAGTGATCTACCTCTACGACTCGCAGGGCAACGAACTGGCCCTGGACGACGACGGGGGTGAGGAGGCCCGGGCCTCGCGGCTGGAATGGACGCCCCTGGAAAGCGGGGTACTGTACGTGAGAGTCGAGGACTGGCTCCAGAACTCGAGTGGCCCGGGGACGCAGTACGAGGTGGCTCTGTCCGTAGGGTGATTCACTGGTGGCTGGGGCCGTCCTGAGGCCGTCATTCCCCTGGCGCCAGCCGTCTCCTCAACGATGAGCCCGCGGTGCTCGTCGCTCGCCGGCTAGACGACCGCGTATTCGGTCGTCCTGGATTCACTCACGCATCTGTCGATGCGCAGTGGGGCGATGTCGAGGGTGCGGGCCTGCCCCTCCAGAATCTCCTCGGCCAGCAGGAGCCCGCAGATGGGACCGTGCATGAAGCCGTGTCCGCTGAAGCCGTTGATGCAGTAGAAGCCCTCGAGCTGGGGCACCCGGCCAAGGATGGCCAGCGCATCGGGGCTGACCGCATAGAGCCCGGCCCACCGGTTCAGCAGGCCGGCGTTCTCGAGGATCGGCATCCTGGCCACGGCGGCTTCCAGATGCGTCATCTCCCACTCGCGGTCGACGCTCTGATCGAAGCCCTCGCGCTCGTTCAGATTGGACATTCCCGTGAGCACGCCCTGGCCTTCTCGATGGAAATAGAGGCTCTGGGTGAAATCGATGACCATGGGGAAATCGCCAGGGAGCCCTGCTATGGGAGTGGTCACGGCGATCTGCCTGCGCAGCGGCCGCACGGGGATCTCGACGCCGGCCATGGCGCCCACTGTGGCTGCCCAGGGCCCGGCGGCATTGACGACGATGCGGGTCTCCACCTTCCCCTGGCTGGTCGATACGCCGCAGACCCTGCCCCCCGCGGTGTCTATGCCGGTGGCCTGGGTGCTGGTCAGGAGTCTGGCTCCCAGGCGCGTCGCCGCTCTCACATAGCCCTGAACCACGCCCGACGGGTCGGCCAGGGCGTCGCGGGCACAGAAAGTGCCGGCCAGTATGTCTTCTGTGTCCAATAGCGAGGTCCTCCTCCTGACTTCCTCAGCCGACAGCCATTCGGTCTCCACCCCCAGGCTGCGCTGCCGCGCCACGTTTTCTTCAAAGACCCTGATCTCTTCTTCCCGTGAGAGCATAAAGAGGTAGCCACAATGCCGGAGATCTATCTCCTGATCAAGCTCCTTGGCGAAGCGCTCCAGCATGGGGATACTGAGCAGAGAGAGGCGAATGTCGATCTCGTTGGAGAACTGGTAGCGGATACCCCCCGCGCACCGGCCCGTCGACTCCTCTCCAAAGAACCTGTTCCTCTCTACAAGCAGGACGTTGGAGCATCCCTTTTTCACCAGGTGGTAGGCGGTGCTGACACCCATCACGCCCCCGCCGATGATTACCACGTCAGCTCGTTTGGGAAGCATCGTCTCTCCGCGACCAAGGGCTCACAAACTGAGTATCGTGCCCAGACCTTCTTCCTTTGCCTGATCCAGTGCGGCGCGGGCCACCGCGGCATACTGTACGGCAGATTCCACCGGCTTGCACAGGGTGATCTCCCGCTCTGACTCGCGATCACCGCTCGTTAGTCGTCGGCGGCAGGCACGCGGATGCGCATGTCTGCCTCTCTCGACGCACGGCGCAGCACTTGGTGTTCAGGATCGCCGGTGGAGGAGGAGCCCCAGGCTTGCCGCAGCCAGCTCCGATTCCATGAAGGACAGACAGATCAGCCCAGGCGCTGCCCGAGCCACGACTCGTGGAAGTCGCGGACACTCTCGAACACGAGATCAGGCTGGTATGGACAGTCCTCCAGTTCCTCGGGCTGTGTGATGCCGCTCAACACCAGCACCGTGGCCAAACCGGCGTTCTTTCCTGCCAGTATGTCCGTTTCCAGGCGGTCGCCGATGATGGCCGTTCCCTCTCTGGTGACTCCCATTCTCTCCATGGCCAGTTCCAGCAGCGTGGGTTGGGGCTTGCCGATGATCAGGGGTGCGATCCCCGTCGCTACCTCCAGAGCCGCCAGGGTGGCCCCGTTTCCAGGAACGAGGCCGTCCTCGGTGGGCAGAGTGGTGTCGGGGTTGGTGCCGATGAAGGTAGCCCCAGCTCTGATGGCCAAGGCAGCGACTCTCAGTTTGTGCCAGGTCAACTGGCGGTCCATACCCACCACGACGTACTCTATATCCCTCTCTGTGGGGTGGAAGCCCTGCTCCTCCAGGGCCGCTAGCAGCCCGTCCTCGCCAATGGCATAGATCCTGGCCTTGGGGGGAGCCGTCTGGGACAGATACAGCGCCGCGGCCTGGCCCGAGGTCAGGATATGATCTGGAGCCACCTTGATGTCCATGGCCCCTAGCTTGGCCACGTACTGCTCTGGCGTCAAGGTGGAGTTGTTAGTAGCCAGGATGAAGGGCGCCTGCTCTGCACTGAGACAAGCTAGGAACACTTTGGCGCCTGGCACACGCTCCTGGCCCCGGTAGAGCACCCCGTCCATATCTATGATGAAGTTGCGCATGGACCTCAGGCGGTCCGGGCGTCGTTTCTCTCGATTCATCGGACTCTCACGTCGCCGTTTCCCGGTCTGGCGACTCGCTCGTGAAGCGAATCCAGGTGACACGTATCGTTCAGCAGCAGTACCCGGTAGCGGCCTTTAGCTCCTTCCAGAACGCTGATCGCGGCGTTGTCCTGGCTGATTCTCCAGAAGGCATCGTCGACCAGGCCCAGAGCCGCGCAGACCAACACGCGATTGACTACCACGTGGGAGACCAGGAGGATCGTCTCTCCTTGGTGGGCGGAGCACCTCTCGTTAAGTGCAGTCCAAGCTCGAGTCTGGACCTGCTGGAGACTCTCACCCTGGGGGAACTCGGTCAGGAGAGGAGTGCGCACCCAGGTCGTGTAGAGTTCGGGATCCTGAGCCCGTGCCTCTTCGGCAGAGAGTCCAGCCCAGGCGCCGTAGTCCACATCCGTGATCTCTTCCAGAATGGACAACTCCAGGTCGCAGGCATCCGCGACGGGTTGCGCCGTCCGCAGCGCCCTCTGCAGGGGACTGGAGTAGATGGCCTCGATCTGCCAGCCAGACAGCCTCTGCGCGGCCGCCAGCGCCTGCTGCTGGCCCAACTGGTTCAACTCCACATCGATGCGGCCTCGAAACCTTTCCACACGGTTCCACTCCGTCTCCCCGTGCCGAAGGAGAACCACGCTGGTGACTGTCTCAACTGGCTTGTTCATAATCCTCCATCGTGTCGATGTCGAGGAAGAGATCCGGGTCCTGCACTTCCACCCTCTCCACCTGTGATTCATGGCGTTCGAGCACCTGGCGTCCCCCCTCGTCTCCCTGCATATCGAGCAACTCCCGAAAGAGAGTCCTGGCGAAGAGGACGGGGTTGCCGCGCCGTCCGAGATGGAACGGGGCAACGATGGGGGCCAGAGTGCGCCGGTACCGGTCTAGTAGGCGGTTCATGAGCTGGGGAGTGATCCTCGGCTGGTCTGCCAAGACGAACAAGCATGCGTCGCAGCTCTGAGGCAACGCCTGGAGGCCTGCCCGGAGCGAACCGCTCTGTCCTCGCTTCCATTCCTCGTTGATGACCGCCTGGACAGGGCGATCCCCGATCAGGGCACCAATTCGCTGGGCCTCGTGCCCCAGTACTACGATCACCTGGTCTACGGAGGAACCCAGTACGCTGTCCACGACGTGTTGGAGGAGCGTCTTGTCGCCCCAGGGAAGGAGTTGCTTGGGCGAGCCGAAACGGTGCGAGCCTCCGGCAGCCAGTACCACGGCCCCCACCCGTCCCCAAACCTCCTTCACAGGATCTTCGTCGGCCACTGCGCCGAGTACCACGCGAGCCACTCGGGTCTCGTTGAGGAGCAAGCGTGCCACGCGCCGGGCGGTTTCGATGCTGGAGATGCTTACCTTGTTGATCAGAGGGACAACGCGCGTCTTTTCGAGCGCGTTCTTGAGGCCTCCCTGGGGGTGCACCAGCACTGCGGACATGAGTTCGGGGCTGATGGTTTGACCCAGTGCAGAGCCGCAGAGTCTGGCCACTATCTCCGGGCGGTGAGCGGTTTGCCCGTCCAGCGGGCGGCCGACGGCGTCCATGGCGGCCATGGGCACGAGAAGAGAAGTGCCTGATGCGACCACGGGTTCGTACTCTGCTGGTGCCTTCAAGGAGCGGCCCTTGGCACCGTCCGCCTCGACGATGACGGTGTCCACTCCTGGCATGGCGATGAGCGCGTCAACGTCGGAGGGTTCCACGCCCATCAACTTGCCCTGGGCGTCGTCGAAACCCGAGGCCACCGTGATGCGGTGCTGCTCCTTCAGTGCGCGCGAGACCTTCTCCCGGAGCCGCGCTGTATCCGACTCCAGTATGGTCGGATCGCATCGTTCCTCGCGCCAGATCATGGTGGTAGTCGTGGTGATCACTTTCCAGCCATCAGAGGCCAGCTCGTCGGCCAGGCGGAACATGGTGGTCGTCTTCCCGCCAGCGCCCACCAGGGACACGACCTCTCCTCGTTCTATTCCCAGAGCTCGCTTCAGTCTCACGGCACCCCTTGCCCGCCTCCGAGTGATAGCCCCACAAAGTCGAGGTACGAGAGATTTTCTTCGCTCCTCGTCTGGCAGCCGTCGATGCAGATCCTTTGCGCGAACAGCGGCCCGTCAAGCACCAGGGTGTGGTACTCACCCTGCTCCCCGCAGACGTCGAAGCCGCGCCTGCGGGCCAGGAGCGAAAGCTCTGCCACTGCCGCCGTATCCAGCTCCCTTCCCAGCCACTCTGGGGTGAGCCAGGGCTCTCTCACGCAAGAGAAGATGGCCTTGAAACCTGCTGAGACGAAGCGGTCGAGCAACTCTCTCCCATCGTGGCCCCACAGTGGGGTGAGGACCGCCGTGTGGGAGCCAGCACAGCACTGCCTGATCCAGTTGGGGTGACCGTTCACCTCTGCTATGTCGCCCGTGACCAGCGTGTCAACTCCCCATCTTTGTCTCAGGGTGCTGATGGCGTTCCGGTACGTAGTCTCATAAGGTTCCTGGATCTCCAGCACGTGATGAGAAAGGCCCAGCGCCCGTGCTTGTAGCTGTTGGACAGGGAGAGGATGAGCGTGGAACCGAGCCTCGGCGGGCGCGAACGTAACCAGGTGCTCAACCCGGAGCCCCTGGAGAAGGGCCTCGTGCAGGGCCAGGCAGGAGTCCTTGCCTCCTGTCCAGAGGACCGCGGCCCATCCAAGCGTATGTCGAGGGGATTCTCCTATCATCTTGACCCACAGAGACACGGACTACCTGGCACTGCGCACGACCACGACTTCGCCGATAGCCGACCTCCTCTGACTTCGCTCTCCGGACGTGGTCTTACGACTGGCGCGGGCTTCGGGAGGACAGAGCGAGGCAGATGGGCCGGCACACAGGAGAGGCGGCCAGACTGTGCCGCTGGGATCGTCCGTGGTACCTTCACGTTCGACCAGGCCCTGGGCTACGGCATCTCCAGGGCACGGGTGGGACACCGCGTAGTGCACAGACCGCACCCCTGGCAGAGATCCTCGTCCAATCGGGCCTTGCCGTCCAGCACGGCGATGGCGTGGTAGACGCAGCTAGTCTCGCACAAACCGCACGCCGTGCACAGGTCTTCGTATAACCTGGGGGGCAGGTGGTTGGTCCGATACTCTCGCGCCCTGAGCTTCCGGATGGTGAGCCCCTTGACGTCATTGACCGAGGCGTAACCGTGGTCATCCAGCCATTGATCCATCTCCCGGACGATCTTGCCGAAGATGCCTGGACCCCTAAGGATGGCTGCGGTACAGATCTGGACCGCAGAGGCCCCCACCATGAACATTTCCAGGGCGTCCGTCCCCCGGAAGATGCCCCCGACGCCGAAGATGGGTAGATCGACGGTGCGTGCGATGTCGAAGACGCAGCGCAGCGCCAGGGGCTTGACGGACTGGCCCGATAGCCAGCCGTACCCTTCTTTGCTGCCCAGGAGAGGCAGACCAGTTTCCAGGTCGATGCCCAGGCAGGGCCCCAGGGAGTTGATGGCGGCTATGGCGTCGGCGCCAGCGTCCTGCGCTGCCTGCGCAGCGGCCTTCATCTCGCGCCCCAGGGGGCTCAGCTTGACGATGACCGGCACGTCCAGGGTTTCCTTGGCGGCCTTGATGGCCGCGATCATCGGTGCGGGGTCTTCACCGATGTAGTGTGTAGAAAGTTCCACCGCATCCGCGAAAGGTTTCACCTTGGGAGCAAGCTCGCTGATCTGTTCGGCGGAATACCCCATACTGATGATGAGGGGTAGCTCTGCCTCCCTGGCTCGCGCGTATTCCTTCTCGATGAATTGCTCTGGAGGCAGCTCCGACCACAGCTCCGTGTTGAGCATGGACGCCTTGCCTACCTGGGCCATGCACGGCTCGGGCACGTCGGCCGCCGTGGTGGAGATGGTCTTGGCTACTATGCCGCCAGCTCCACCCTCGGCACAGGCCACCATGGCCTCGCCGTTCCAGGTGGGCGGACCAGCAGCAGGGAGGACAGGGTTCTTGAACTGTATTCCGCATACCTCGACTCGCAGGTCTGCCATGCTGGTTACTCCTCTTCTCTCGTGGCCTCCACGGCTGCGGCGGCAATAGCCCAGCTCACCAGGCCCCAGGTACCTGCCGAGATGACGACAGCAAGGAAGAGGGACAGCATGGAGCGCGAAGTGTACTCAGGGCGCACGACCCATCCTACCAAAGCCATGAGCCCAGCGACGACCGCGAAGACCACCCCGATCTTCACCGGTGCACCGAGCCGCCTCCACAACTCACGCCAGCGGATCATCCGTTTCCCCGTAGAGCTATTCTCGTCCATGGTCTGACTCCTGGTCTGGCTTCACATCCTGGCCCAGAGCTTCTGCGCCAGTTCTCTCGAGCGAGCGCAGATTGACTGTTCGTCCAAAGTCAGCAGCTCGCGCTCCTTCATCAGCAGCCTGCCTCCCGCGATGGTCGTGTTTACCTGCCCGCCGTCCATGCCAAAGACCAGGTGCCAGGGCAGGTTCCCGACGTCCATGGGGGTGGTGGGCACGTAGTCGTGGATGATGACGTCGGCGTAGGCGCCGGCCGACAGCTCGCCCAGAGGGTGCCCGAAGAACAGACCAGCGATCCGCCCGTTGTTCTGGAACCCCATCTCCAGTACCTGATCCGCCCCCATCACCCTGGGATCCTTCTGGGCCAGCTTGTGCACGAGGTAGGTGGCCTCCACCTCGCTGAACATGTTGTTGGAGAAGCCATCGTTGCCCAGGCCGACGTTCACACCTCGCCGGAGCATCCTCAACACATCCGCCACGCCTACGGCATTGTTCATGTTGGACCGCGGATTGTGGGCCACACTGGTGCCCGTCTCACGCAGGATGTCTGTCTCGTAGGCGTCGATGTGGACGCAGTGGGCGGCGATGGTCTTGGGTCCCAGGATGCCTGCCTTCTCCAACCGCTCGATCACGCGCAGCCCATACTTCTTCAAGCTGTCGTCCACGTCTGCCTTGTCTTCTGCCGCATGGATGTGGAAGCCGACACCCAGGTCGCCGGCCATGCCCACGGCGCGCTCCAGCGTCTCGTCGGACAGGGTCAGCGAGGCGTGGAGGCCGAAAGTCGCCCCGATACGCTCGTTGCGGCTCTGTTTGATGAACCTTTCGTTTTCCTTCAGCCCCGCGGTGGCGATCTCCTCACCGTCTCTGTCAGAGACCTCGTAGCAGAGGCAGGCGCGCAGCCCCGACTCGTCCACGGCTTGAGCGATGACGTCCAGGGATCCGGCCACGGCATGGGGACTGGCGTGATGGTCGACCAGGGTGGTGGTACCGTTCCTGATCGCGTCTACCAGGCACACGAGCGCACTGGAACGGACGTCCTCGGGATGGAGGGCTTTGTCGAGCCGCCACCACAGATACTCCAGGATCTGGGGAAAGTTGGACGGGGCCTCGGTCTTCAGAGACATACCGCGGGCGAAGGCTCCGTAGAAGTGGGTGTGGGCGCAGATCATGCCCGGCATGACCAGTTTGCCCGCGGCATCGAGCGTCTCCTCACCCGGATAGAGCTTGCGTAGCTCCGCCGTGGTTCCCACTGCCGCGATGCGATCACCCCGGATGAGCAATGCTCCGTGGGGGATGAGTGCGCTCTTCTCCCCAAAGGTAGCCAGTGTACCGTTTATGATCAGCATAGAGGGACCCTCCCGGGGCTGGACGGCAGTTCATCGTCGCGCACAGTGCTCCCCGCGCCGAGGAACCGATCTCACGAAACCCGTCTACATGTTAGCCGGTGTGTTGTGGAAAATCAAGGTTGTCACTGAGCAGGCAGCGCTTCAGGACGGGAAGGAGTCCGGTAGTCAGATCGTACGAGGGCAGTTCCTCCTCGGATACCCAGCGGGCGTCTTCCGCGTCCGAGGCCGCCGTCAGCTCGCCGTCCAGGTACCGCGCCATGACGTCCACCAGCACGTAATGGTACCGGATGCGACCTCCTGCGTCGCGCACGATGGCATCCCTCACTTCGACCGCGCTTCCGACTTCGATCTGTACTCCACACTCTTCCCGCACTTCCCGGCGAGCTGTCTCCTGAATGGTCTCGCCCAATTCCATCACGCCGCCCGGGACACTCCATCTGCCTTTGCTGGGTTCCTGCCCCCTCAGCACCAGCAGTACTCGGTCTCCCTTGAGCACTACGGCGCCCACCGACGGCATGGGCGCTGAAGGGTATTCTCTGGCCATCGGTCCATCCTCGTGTGATGTGAGGGGTCTGCTGGGTTACGGACTCTTCTCCCCAGGCATCGACGCTGCTGGTCTGAAGTCCTCCAGTCTTAGCTGTAGCTGCTCCTGGTTGCGGTAAATGTGTACCTGGGCGGCGTACACCACATCCAGGCGGGGAGTTACGTCGTGGAGGTGGTCGCCCATGCCAAAAGCTATCCCGTCCCAGACGTAGCGCCCATCGCTGAGGGAGAGCTTGAGATGCTTGTCGCCTACTACCCTGCTCTCGCGCACGCTCACGCCCCGGCTGAGGAAAAGGGGTTCCGGGTTTCCCCGGCCGAGCGGCTCCAGTTGCTGGCAGAGGTAGAAATGCTCGGGCTTCAATCCATCGAGCGGGATCTCGGAATCAATGTCCAGCGTGGGCCGCAGCTCAGTCCCCGCCAGGCGCTCAGCAGCGATCTGCGACAACTTCAGCCTGAGGGCCTGGAGGTTCTCGTTGCTGACCGTGAATCCCGCGGCCCTGGCGTGCCCGCCATGTCTCTTCAAGAGGGATGCGCATTCGTCCAGAGCCGCGGTGATATTGAACTCATCCACGCTGCGCGCCGAGCTCACGCTTTCCTCCTCACCCATCTTGGTGACGATCACCGGGCGGTAGAACTCGTCACACAGTCGCTGGGCAGCCAGTCCCAGTACCCCTTCGTGATAGTCGTTGGCAGCAGCGAAGAGCAGGGGTTGATCTCGCTGCTCCTCGACCTGCGCGCGGGCGGCTTGTAGCGTGCACATGGTGGTCTCGCGACGGACGCGGTTCCGTTCCTCCAGCATTCGTGCCAGCTCCCTCGCTCGCACGGGGGAAGATGCTGTGAGGAGCCGGAAACTGAGCATGGCGTGGTCCATGCGCCCGGCTGCGTTCAGTCGAGGACCCAGGACATAGCCTATGGTGGCGGCGGTTATGCTCCCTGGCGCCACATCGGCCTCTTGCAGAAGGGCCCTGATGCCAGGGCGGCTGGCCAGGGTCAACTGGACCAGTCCCTTCTTGACCAGATCCCGATTCTCGCCCACCAGAGGAGAGAGATCGGCGACGGTGCCCAGCGCCACCAGATCCAGGAGTTGCTCTACCTGGAGAGAAGAGCTCTGAGACGGCAGCGGGAGTTGATCGTTGACCAGCAGCAACGCCTGGGCCAGCTTGAAGGCGACGCCAACACCTGAGAGGCCCTTGAAAGGGTAGGCACAGTCCTCGCGCCTGGTATTGACGACCGCGACAGCCGCCGGTAGCTGGTTCGTCAGTGAGTGGTGATCGGTGACGATGACGTCCAGGCCTAGCTTGCGCGCCCGGTCCACCTCATCGACTGCCCGTGTCCCGCAGTCCACCGTCACGATCAAGCTTGCTCCTCGACTGCCCAGTCTCTTGATAGCGCCGCCGTTGAGCCCATAGCCTTCGTCTACGCGATGCGGAATGTAGGGGACAACCCGCGCACCCAGCCCCGAGAGTGTCTCGGCCAGCAGTGCGGTGCCAGTCACCCCGTCGGCGTCGAAATCGCCGTAGATCGCAATCAACTCCCCACTTCGGATGGCACGGCGGATCCTGGTGACGGCCTCGGCCATGCCCTTGATCTTGAAGGGATCGACCGCCTCGTTTTCGCCGGTCAAGAAGCGGTGCATGTCGTGGACGGTAGTGAGGCCGCGATTGTACAAGCACTGCGCCAGCAGCGGAGGAATGTCAGGTAGTGTGGTGAGGAAGGACCTGGGCAACGGGGGGTACACGTGCCAGTTCGCTCTCTTGCCCGTCAAGAGACGCCTCCTGCAAGTCGTTGAGGCCGCGATGAAAAGAGCGAGGGACTCACCATCCTCGCCCTTCTGGGGTGCAGTGATGCACTGAGCCCGAGCGTTTTCCCGCGGCACTGCTGACACTCGAGCACCCGCCACTATTCTACCATCTGTGGCAGGGAAGTCAAGTCTTGAAGTAGGTGGGCAGGTGTGCTAGAATGCTCCAGTAGCGAGGCGACGGATGCGAGAGAGGCTGGTCTTCATGGGAACGCCGCCCTTTGCCGTTCCCTCTCTGGAAGCGTTGGCCGAGGAGCATGAAGTGGTGGCCGTGGTCACTCAGCCCGACAGGCCTGCCAGGCGGGGGCGGAAACTCACTCCCTCCGCGGTGAAGAAAGCAGCCCTGGAGTTGGGGCTGCCGGTGGTCCAGCCCGCTTCGTTGCGGGAAGAGGAGGTGGTGGCTGAGCTGGCACGCTTGGCTCCCAGGGTGATGGTCGTGGCTGCGTACGGCGAGATTCTCCGTCGTCGGGTGCTCGCCATTCCTCCTTCCGGCGTGGTCAACGTCCACCCGTCACTGCTGCCCAAGTACCGTGGCGCATCGCCCATCGCCGGAGCTCTCCTGGCGGGGGAGCAGCAAACCGGGGTCACGATCATGCTCATGGACGAGGGCATGGACACCGGGCCGATTCTTGGCCAGAGAACTGCGGACATTCACCCGCAGGACACAACCGGTTCTTTGGAAGAGAGACTGGCCGGGATGGGCGCGGAGCTTCTGACCGAAGTACTTCCTGACTGGCTCGAGGGACGGATCGAGGCACAGGCTCAGGATGATGCTCAGGCGACGTATACCAAGCCCATCTCCAAGGGAGACGGTGTCATAGATTGGGCGCTGCCGGCTATCGAGATCTGGAATCGCGTTCGGGCGTACAATCCTCGTCCGGGGACGCGGACCTGGTGGGGAGGAGACCGGTTGAAAGTGCTGCGGGCTCGGCCCATGCCTGACTGGAAAGGCGAAACCAAGCCGGGCCTAGTGGTGCAGTCGGGCTCCGGAGTGGCCGTCGCCACCGGAGACGGTGCCCTTCTTCTGGAGGAGGTCCAGTTGGCTGGTAAACGGGCCATGCTTGTGGAGGATTTCGTTCGCGGTCAGCGGGACTTCGTGGGAGCTGAGCTGGGCCAGGAAATCAAGAGCTGAGACAGGAGGCCCAGGGAGAGTGTGCCGGGCAGACAGGCTACGGATGGCCTGGCAGCCATGGGCCAAGAGTTGGAACGATCGTGCCGACCGGAGCTGCCAGGGATCGAGACCGGTCACCATCCTAGGAGGCGTTAAGGAGGAGAGTTGATGAAACTGTTCAATCGTGTCGTGACCATTCTGCTATTCTTGGCCCTGATGATCGCCGTCCCTATCTTCATGATCCTTCCCGCTCAAATTGCCGGCTTGCTCCAACAGTACCTCAAGTTCGTGTCCTCCGGCCTCAGCCTCTTTCACAGGGCTGTTCTGGTCATGCTGGGCATCATTTCCTTCATCGTCTGCGGATTGGTGCTCTACCTGGAGTTCAGGCGCCCCGCGCGGAAGATGGTGAAGCTGGAGAGCACCACGGGAGGGGAAGTAGAGCTGGCTGTGGAGTCGATTGCCCAGCGTCTGGAATACCGCATTGATCAGTTGCCGGACGTGATCACGGTCAGGCCGGAGATCAAACCGCGCCGGAAATCAGTCGACGTGGAACTGAACCTGGAGACCGCCCCCGACATAGACGTTCCAACGAAGACGGAGGAGGTGTATCAGGTGGCGCACGAGGTCGTGGAGGGGCGCATGGGGCTGAAGCTGAGAAAGATCAAGGTCAATATCAAGCACGCTCCTTATCCGACCGACTCGTGAAAGAGGGGTTCAGGAAATCACTCTGCCCCTGATGATCATCTCGCCTTCTCGGATTTCCACCTCGCTGATCTCTGCGTTCTCGTTTCTCCGTGCGGCGCTGATGAGATCGTCTATCTGGTGGGCGAAGGCTTCAACGAAGGTATCCGGGATGGGGAACCCCTCAACGGACACAGATTCGATGACCAGGCGAGGACTGCCGTTGTCGATTTCGACCGTGGCTACAGAGGTCAGGGGCGCCTCGATGGGACTGACCATGGTGCCGTAGATGAAGATTTGCCCGTTCGTGAGCAGTACCTGGGGATCGATAATGCTCTCTCTCATGTTGAGCGCCACGTACGAGGTCAGTTCCTCCTCTGTGATCACCAGGGTGAAGTGGCCTTCCGCATCCGGCTCTATTCCGTGGCTGAGGCTGAAAGCAAGCTCCTCGGCATCCTCTGTCGAGACGGGCACGGTCCTCTCTGGTGTGGGAAGAAGCTGAGAGGAAGTCTGACAGGGGAGGCAGGCAAGGATGCAGCATGCGAGAGCTACGAGGACGAGGCCCGGCTTTCTGAATCGGGATCCCATGAGATGACGCCCAGTCTTGACATCAGTTCCGGGCCATTATAACCACTGCTTCTGCGCGTGTCAAAGGGCTGAGAATGGACATCAACGAAGCGAAGGCTGCGCTGGAGAGCATACTGTTCGTGGCAGATGAGCCGGTGAGCATAGCGCGGCTGGCAGATACGCTCCAGGTGGGGCGTTCACAGATCAGGGAGGCGGCTCGCTTGCTGGCCGAGGATTATTCGCGTCGGGGCCTGCGCGTCCAATACCAGGACGAGCACGTTCAACTGGTCACCGCCCCGGAGATGGCGCCGCACGTGGAGAGGTTCCTGGGTCTTCAGTATGCGGGAAAACTCTCGGCGGCGGCACTGGAGACGCTGGCCATCATCGCCTACCGCCAGCCAATTACCACACCCCAGATCGAAGCGATCCGGGGCGTGGACTGCCAGGGAGTGTTGAAGAGCCTCGTGGCCCGGGGGCTCATCGAAGTGGTAGAGAGGCTGGAGACAGCAGGCAGGCCGGTCGTCTACGCCACCACTTTCGAGTTCCTGCAATACTTCGGTCTGGCAAATCTGGCGGAGCTACCCACGCTGGAGGATACGGAACCGGCTGATGAGGCATAGGCCGCCGAGGATCGTCATCTGGCTGCTGCTGATCCTGGCGCTTGCCGGGCTTGCGGCCTACGTCCTGGTCGGGCAGCTCCCTGAGTCCTTGGCTGCGGTCATCTTCACCCCCACACCCACGGCTACGAGCACGTCGACACCCACCCCCACCTCAACGCCGACACCCACGGCCACGCCGACGCCGACACCGGAACCCCTCCAGGTATCGCTCCGAACCGAGCCTCAAGAGCCGGAGCAGGGGGACACCGTCGTGGTAGAGGTAGGGACGAATCGTGAAGTGGACCTGGTCGGCAGGCTGGGGGATGTGCCCTTGGCCTTTGTCGAGGTGGAAGGAAGCTACTGGGCCCTGGCCGGTTTTGCGGCGTGGGCTCCCGTGGGGACACGAGAACTCTCCCTGAAGGCGAGGAGCGAGCTCGGTGAGGTCGTGGAGGTGACCGGCACCCTGACGGTGACCTACGGGCAGTTCCCCACCGAGGTGATAGACATCCCCAGCGAGAGGGAGTACTTGCTGGATCCAGAGATAGTCGAGGCCGAGAGGGTGAGGCTGGATAGCATCTACGCCCAATTCGACCCCGAGATACTGTGGCGCGATGTGTTCGGATACCCGGTGCAGGTCCTCACGGTGACCTCCACGTACGGTGCGGTGCGGCAGTACGAGACAGGATACGGTCGCCACGCGGGTGTGGACCTGGATGGCGAAACAGGCGATCCGGCCTTCGCCGATGCTGCTGGGCGAGTTGTTCTGTCTGAGGCCCTGCAGGTGAGAGGCAACACGGTGATTGTGGACCACGGCATGGGTGTGTACAGCACGTATTGCCATCTCTCCGAGTTCGCTGTCGCAGAAGGCGACAGAGTGGCCGAGGGGCAGGTCATCGGCTACCTGGGTACGACTGGGCTGTCGACAGGTACACATCTCCACTGGGAGCTTAGAGTTGGTGGCATCGCCGTCAACCCCTTCGAGTGGACCAGGCGGAAGATGCTGCCCTGAGTTGTTATCACGGCGGGCGGGGCCTATAATGGCTCGTGGAATGATTTGTTTCTTCTGTCCTCCCCACGGCCTGGGTCGGACAGGAGGGTGATGGTGAGCGTTGAGCGAAGGGGTTGTGATGCCAGGACCGTCAACGATAGCTATTGACGGACCCGCGGCTTCGGGGAAGAGCACCATCGGCGGCCTGTTGGCCGAGCGCCTTGGCTACCTGTACCTCGACACCGGCGCTATGTACCGGGCCGTGACGTGGGTAGCTCTGCAGGAAGGGTTGGACATCGGAGACGAGGGGGCGATCAGCGCGCTGGCGAGCGCGTTGGAGATTGAGATCAACAGGCCAGCGGTGGAGGACGGGCGACAGTACACCGTCCTCGTGGATGGGCGGGACGTGACCTGGCAGATCAGGCGTCCGGAAGTTGACAGCAACGTCTCGCCGGTGTCCGCCTATGCTGGGGTTCGGCAAGCTCTCACCAGACAGCAACGCCGCATCGCCCGACGAGGTCGCGTGGTCATGGTCGGCCGTGACATCGGGACCGTGGTCATTCCTGACGCCGACCTGAAGATCTATCTGGACGCATCGGCTGAGGTGCGCGCTCGCCGTCGGTACCTGGAGGTGCTGGAACGCGGCGAAGAGGCTGACTACGAACAGATACTCGAGGATATGAAGCGCCGGGATATGATCGACAGTCACAGACAGGTGGCGCCGCTGAAGGCTGCTGAAGATGCTGTGGTAGTGGATACCGGCAACTTGTCGATAGTACAGGTGTTAGAGGTAGTGGAAAGACTCGTAGAAGAAACGGCGTCTGCTGAGGGGGGGAAAGCTGTGCCTGAGGAGGCCCGAGAACGATGACCTTCCAGCGTTTTGCCAACCTGGTCCTCCGGCTGCTGATAAGGCTGTTGCTCGACTGCGAAGTCGAGGGGCTGGAGAATCTTCCAGAGGAAGGACCGCTGATCGTTTGCCAGAACCACATGATTTCCATAGACACGGTGGTTGGGGCGGCCTTCGTCGAGCGGGAGATCGTGGGCATGTCCAAGGTGGAGAACTACCACGTGCCCATATTGTCGTTTCTGTTCAAGGCGTATGGTACCTTCCCTGTCCGGCGGGGCGAGGTTGATCGCCAGGCCCTGCGCACGGCGTTGAAGGTTCTCAAACAGGGCAAGGTGCTTATGGTCGCGCCCGAGGGTACCAGGAGCAGGACGAACACGCTGCAAAAGGGGAAAGACGGTCTGTCCTACATCGCCGTGAGATCAGGGGCGCCGATCATCCCGGTGGGCATCTGGGGTCAGGAGGAGTTCTGGCACCAGCTTCGCAGGCTGCGGCGGACCAGAGTGAAGGTCGTGTTTGGTGAGCCCTTCATGCTGGAGCCAGGCGAGGGTAAGTTGACCAGAGAGCAACTGACACAGATGACACACGAGATGATGTACCGCATCGCTGCCCTGCTGCCCGAGACGTATCGGGGCTACTATAGCGACCTTTCTGGCGCCACCGAGCAGTATCTGCGGTCCTATGATGGCAGATACTGCGCTGCACCACGGGTGGAACGCAAGAGCGGCCGACCCGTATTCAGCAAAGGGGGAGTAAGGGGCTGAGCGGCGGGCTGATCGCTGGTGTGGAAAAGGGCACTCTGGCCGATAGGTCGGGCCTGAGGCCAGGGGACCGCCTGGTTGCCATCGATGGTCATGTCCTGCGCGATGTGATTGACTACCACTTCTACGCGGCCGAGGAGCGGTTGGAGCTGGAGATAGAGCGAGCCGCTCACCGGCTCGCTCTCGTCGTAGAGAGAGAATATGGCCAAGACCTGGGGGTCATTTTCACGGAAGATGTGTTCGATGGGCTCCGCCGCTGTGGCAACAAATGCACGTTCTGCTTCGTGGACCAGATGCCCCCAGGACTGCGACCCTCCCTCTACGTGAAAGACGACGACTATCGTTACTCCTTCCTTCATGGCAACTTCATCACCTTGACCAACTGGACTGAGGGAGACTGGGAGCGCGTCGCTGAGCAGCATCTGAGCCCGCTCTACGTCTCGGTCCATTCCACCGATCTGGAGACCAGGCGTCGTTTGTTCTGCAACCCCCGCGCGCCCGACGTGATGCAGCAGCTACAACGCCTGGCGGGGTCTGGCATCGAGGTACATACTCAGATCGTGGTCGTGCCCGGCTTCAACGACGGGGAGCAAGTCGAACGGACTCTTCGGGACCTCACCGCGCTGTTTCCTGCTGTGGCTTCCATAGGTGTTGTGCCAGTGGGTTTGACCAGGTATCATCGTGGCGGCGTCCGGCTGCTTAACAGCGAAGAAGAGCGCGCGATTCTCCAGGTGGTCGTCTCCCGGCAGCAAGAGAACCGCCGAAAGCTGAGCGTCGGCCTCGTGTATGCCGCCGATGAACTGTATCTGCGCACGGGGTACACCATCCCTCCCGCGGAGGAGTACGATGGCTATCCCCAACTGGAGAACGGCATCGGCCTGGTTCGCCAGTTGCTCGAGGAGGGAGAGGCGCTGAAGAGAGCGGGTGCCAGCGCGCGAATCAGCGGAAGGGGCACCGTGGTCTGTGGGACGCTGATCGCGCCGGCGCTGGGCAAGATGTGCGGGGAACTCACTCGGGAGACAGGGCTGGACCTGGCCATCTTGCCGGTGGTGAACGACTTCCTTGGGGCTACAGTCACCGTCTCGGGACTCCTGACAGGCCGGGACGTCGTCGCTGCCCTTGAGGGAAGAGACCTGGGAGATGCTGCCTTCGTCCCGCGGGCGATGCTCGACTCGTGGGGGGAGGTGACCCTGGACGGCTTGACCAGGGCGAACCTGGAGGCTTCGCTGGACGTTCCAGTGGTCTCTGCTGGCGGCATCGCGGCGGTGCTGAATCATTTCTCGGGAAACGGTCGTGGTTGCAGATGGTCGTGCGCCATGCTATAATGCAGTGAAGTCGAAGGAGGTGATGCAGATGTAGCCGAGAGGAACGAACAAAGGGGAAGTTAGCGCCGGGACTGGACGTTTCCAGTTGACGAGGTAGGGGTTCCCCCACGCAAGGCGGGGCCAACCGCTCGGTTCGAGACAGCGGAGCGGGAAAATCGAAAGATCGGCGGATGCCCCTCAGGAGTAGCTACACTCCTGGTCTTCCCCTCCTGAGACGAAGGATTCCCTCAAGGCCTGCGGGCGACCGGCGGGACAAAGGGCGGTCCGGTAGCGGAGACGTGGCGACTTGTGCCGCGCCTTTCTCGTGTGCAGTCCATCTCGAGCCCGCCATCGTGTGCTGGAAGGGCTTGGCAACTGCGTGACAGGAGGGGTACAAGTGCATACCAAGAGAGTACTCAAGAAGATCTCCCCCCCTTTCGAGGCTTTCGATCCCCAGGGTGCGATCCTCATGATCAACATGGTCGACCCCCAGGTGAGCACCATGAAGGTCTTTCTGGAAGCCGTCGAGGAGGTGGGGATTCCTTTCTTTGGCGTCGCCAACAAAACGGACCTCGCAGATGGTGACGTCACAGCCAGGGTGCAGCAGGATCTCGGGCTGAAGCTCATTCCCGCCTCCATGAAATCCTTGGAGGGCATGGAGGAGATTCGGACCAAGCTCGCTCAGACCTTCGCCCCGCAGGACCGGATCGCCGTATTGGGCGTGTTCAATAGCGGCAAGACCAGTCTGATCAGCAACCTCACCGGCCTGGACCTCCCTATGGGCGACCTCCCTGGCACCACCCTCGAGTTCACCGCTTACCCGTACGGCGACTATGTGCTCATCGACACGGTGGGACAGATCATCGATGTCTCGAAGCCGATGATGGTCAGCGTGGACCTCTCTGGATGCCGGTCTACGCGCGAGAGGATCGCCAGGGTCTTGCGCCAGGATGCCGAGGGCATACTGGCCACACTGGAGGTGGCCGTCCCGGCTATGGAGGAAGTCATCGGCATCCTGCGAGAGTGCATCGAGGCCGGACACAAGATCGTGGTGACCGGTGCCGGAGCAAGCGCCCTGGTGGCCATGGAGATGGCGGGACAGGGCTCAGAGACCGGGGTGCCCATTCTGGTTTTCACCAACAATCTGGGTGACATGCAGCCGGTCAGCTTCGCCAAGGGCACCGGAGAGGAAGAGGCGGGGTTGTCCCGGTACATGTCTCTGGCGATCAGTGCGGAGGACGTGGTGATCGGCGTTTCTGCCAGCGGCGGCACGGGTTTCGTATACCAGACGCTGGAGCGAGCCAGGGAGAAGGGTGCGATCACGGTGGCTATTACCGAAAACGTGGATACGCCTCTAGGTCATGCCGCCGACTACGTGATCAAGAGCAACGCCAAGCCGGAAGGCCCGTCGTCGAGCAAGGTGCAAGCGGCCCATCTGGCCATCGGTCACGCTCTGCTCGTCACTCTGGCGGATGAACGGGGGGTGAGCGCGAACCGCTCCATCGAACTCATGTTGCCAGAGGTCGTGCCCACGAAGAAGATGGGAATCAAGTGAAGGTGGGGAGGTAGGAAAGACATGTGCGGCATTGTAGGTTACGTGGGACCCCGATTCGCCACCCCCATCTTGCTGGACGGCCTGCGACGCCTGGAGTATCGGGGTTATGACTCCGCTGGTATAGCCGTTCTGAACCTCGAGGGGGAGATCGAGGTGGAGAAGACCGAGGGAAAGCTTCAGAAGCTGCTGGACGCCGTCGGAGACGGGGGACCCGTGGGGTTCCTGGGATTGGGACACACTCGCTGGGCCACTCATGGATTGCCCAACGAGATCAACGCCCACCCCCACGCGGACTGTCAGCGGCGGATCGTTCTCGTGCATAACGGGATCATCGAGAACCACGCGGAACTGCGGGATGAGCTCCTGGGCAAGGGTCATACTTTCATTTCCCAGACCGACACGGAAGTCCTTGCGCACCTCTTCGAGGAAGAGTATGCAAGGCTGGTGGGGGAGGGTCGTGAGGCGCCGATTCTGCCGGAAGCGGTGCGACGGGGGCTGACGAGGGTTCGAGGTGCCTATGCCGTCGCTGCCTTTTGCCGGGACGAGCCGCAGGTGCTGGTTGGGGCGCGGCTGTTCTCGCCCCTGGTCGTCGGGTTGGGTCATGGGGAGAACTACCTAGCTTCCGACATCCCGGCCGTCTTGCGACACACGCGACGGGCGCTCGTGGTGGACGACGGCGAGGTGGTGACGTTGACACCGGATGGCGTGTCCATCCGCACCCTGGAGGGAGAGGTGATGCAGCGTGAGCCTCTCCAGATCTCCTGGGATCTCCAGTCGGCGGAGAAGGGCGGCTATCCCCACTTCTATCTCAAGGAGGTCCACGAGCAACCGCAGGCCCTCGTCAACGCCCTGCGGGGTCGCTTGGACGGGCAGCGCGTTTGTCTCTCTGAGTGGTCTCATCTGGATCTCGACGAGGTGAACCGGGTCATGGTCGTGGCTTGTGGCTCGTCATACTACGCTGGTCTGGTGGGGAGGCTGCTCATCGAGAAGTGGGCTGGTCTTCCCGTGGACGTGGAAGTCGCGTCGGAGTTTCGGTATCGCGACCCACTGGTTGACGACAAGACGCTGGTCGTGCTCATTACCCAATCGGGGGAGACCGCCGATACGCTAGCCGCGTTTCGGCTGGCGCAGAGGAAGGGCGCGCTGACCGTGGCGATCACGAACGTGGTGGGTAGCTCGGTGACTCGCGGGGCGGACGCCACTTTCTATCTCCAGGCCGGGCCTGAGATAGGCGTCGTCGCCACCAAGACGTACCTCACAGAGCTGGTTGTCCTGTGTCTCATAGCCCTGGATCTGGCGCGCAGGCGGGACCGTATGTCAGAGGCGGAGGTTGCTGAGGTACTCGGCGAGCTGAGGGAGTTGCCTGCCAAGTTGGAGGTAGCCCTGGAGCAGGAGGAGGCCATTGCGGAGGTAGCCAGGAGGTACGCCGGCCGGGAAGGTTTCTTCTTCATTGGCCGCCACCTGGGTTACCCTACCGCCCTGGAGGGAGCTCTCAAGCTCAAGGAGATCAGCTATGTGCACGCCGAGGGCTATGCAGGGGGCGAGCTCAAGCATGGCCCCATTGCGATGCTGGATTCAGGGTTCCCGGTGTTTGCCATCGTGCCTCGAAGTGCGACGTACGAGAAGCTGCTGAGCAATATCCAGGAGGTCCGTGCGCGGCAAGCTGATGTGCTCGCGGTGGCCACACTGGGGGACGAGGGGATTCGCGCCCTTTCCGAGGAGGTGTTGTACATCCCTGAGACTCGGGAGGCCCTGACTCCCATTCTGGCTGTCGTTCCGCTTCAGCTCTTTGCCTATTATGTGGCCATGGAGCGTGGCTGCGATGTGGATCAGCCGCGCAACCTGGCCAAGTCGGTGACGGTGGAGTAGACTCGACGCGTGGCCCTGGAGGTGGAACCGGGCCGGGCCTTCGGCCCGCGGCCTCGAACAACGCAGGTTGGCAGAGTGGGGAATGAGCAGACCTCTGCAGGAAGTGTGTCGTCGGCCCGGCGGCAGCTGCGCCGCCCGGGCAACGCAACGAACTAAGGGAATTCGCTGGCAAGGTGAGGAGGAGCAATGGGGACAGGGTTGGACGAGCTACGTAAGCAGTTTGGTGTGGTGGCCGATCTCGAAGCGGCCGGAGACGTGTTGGACTGGGATCAGCAGACGTACATGCCACCTGGGGGCGCGCAGGGACGGGCGATGCAGCTCGCTACCCTGGGCCGCGTGGCTCACGAGCAACTGGTGAGCGAGGAAATGGGTGAGGCCTTGGAGGCGGCAGAATCGGAAACCTCAGGGCTCGACGCCGACTCAGACGAAGTGCGCACGGTGCGCAAGGCGCGGCGCGAGTTCGACAAGGCGAGGAAAGTGCCCTCGGAATGGGTGGCAGAGTTCAGGCGGCTGACGGCTCTGGCCCACCAGGTGTGGGAGAAGGCGAGAGCGGAGGCCGACTTCTCGCAGTTCCGGGCGCCGCTGGAGGAGATCGTACGATTGCGACGCGATTACGTGGGTTTCTTCGCGCCGTTCGATCACGTGTACGATCCGCTCCTGGACGATTTCGAGCCAGGGATGAAGACAGCCGAGGTGAAGGCCGTTTTCGACGAACTGAGGCCCGAACAGATCGCTCTCGTGCAGGAGATAGTGGACCGCGGCTCACCGGTGGACGACTCCGTTGTGCACCAGCACTTCGACGAACAGAAGCAGTGGGATTTCGGAATGGAGGTGGCAAAGGCTCTGGGATACGACTTCGATCGAGGTCGGCAGGACAAGTCTGTGCACCCCTTCACCACGGGGTTTGGCACGGGGGACGTCCGCATCACCACCCGTTTCGATACTCGTTTCCTGAACACGGCTCTCTTCAGCACGATGCACGAGGCTGGCCACGCCATGTATGAGCAGGGCGTGAATCCGGACTTCGATAGGACGCCCCTGGGTATTGCGGCTTCTTTGGCCATCCACGAGTCGCAATCGCGCATGTGGGAGAATCTGGTGGGCCGCAGCAGGGCCTTCTGGGTGGCTTTCTACGGGCGACTCCAGGGGGTCTTTCCCGATCAACTGGGCAGCGTGGACCTGGAGAGTTTCTACCGCGCCATCAACAAAGTGGAGCGTTCGCTGATCAGGGTGGAGGCCGACGAGGCCACGTACAATCTCCACATCATGCTGCGTTTCGAGCTGGAGATAGCGATGATGGAAGGAAGCCTCGAGGTCGCCGATCTCCCCGAAGCGTGGAACGCCAAGTTCGAAGAGTTCCTGGGACTCCTGCCGCCCGACGATGGCCAGGGAGTGCTGCAGGATGTCCACTGGTCCGGGGGGATGATCGGATACTTCCCGACGTATGCGCTTGGTAACCTGATCGCCGCCCAGCTATGGGCCAAGATCAGTGAGGACGTACCGGATCTGGGCTCCAGGATCGAGAGGGGAGAGTTCGGGGATCTGCTGGGCTGGCTGCGTGAGAACGTGCACCGGTATGGGTCCAAGTTCGAGGCTACCGAGCTGCTGACCAGGGTCACAGGGAGCGGGCTCACGGCCAGGCCCTACTTGCGGTATCTGAGGGACAAGTTCGGAGGTATCTACAACCTCTAGGCTGACTGGGGGCGGCCGAAAAGCGCCGGCCAGGCAGGAATCGCTGCTGGCACTGTCATTGACGCTCTGTCTGGCCGGGGGGCGAGGCGACGCCCGCAGAACGAGCCATCTCGTCTGGCCAGCAAATGTGGTGAGAACTATGCATTTCTGCCTGCGGGGCGCTCCTATGACGCCCGTCAGAGTGTTACCTCTCCGCGCGTGATTCCGGCGGAGTCGTCCACATGAAAGTGGTGATGGTAGGCCCCTTTGGGCTCAGGCCGCACGGCACCGTGTCGCGGCGTGCGCTGCCGCTGGGGAAGGCACTGGCGGCCCGTGGCCATGCCGTCGATCTGGTGTTGCCACCGTGGAGTTGCCCCGAAGACAGCGCGCGGACGTGGCGGGAGGATGGAGTCTCTATCCACAACATCCTCCTACCGCCTTCGATCCCAGTATGGAGCGATGTCGTCATCGTGCTGCGCCTGCTGCGACGAGCCCTGGCCGGGCGTCCTCAGGTGGTCCACGTCTTCAAGCCGAAAGGCTACTCTGGCTTGGCGGCGGCGCTGCTGTGGTCTCTGGTCAAGCTGCGCCTGCTGGCGGTGCGGCTGGTGGTGGACAGCGATGACTGGGAGGGGCCTGGAGGCTGGAACGATGTTGGCCATTACTCCTGGTGGGAAAGGCGCTTCTTCGCCTGGCAGGAGAGATGGGGTATGACTCACTGCCATGCGTTGACGCTGGCCAGCCGGACTCTGAGGGACCTGGTCCTGGAGATGGGGGTCGGCCCGAGTCTGCTCTACCACGTACCGAACGGGGTGGGCTTCGCGGATGGTCCGCCCGAGGTGGAAACCGGGGAGAGCATCCGCGCGGAGCTGGGTCTGGGTGATGGACCTGTGGTGCTCCTCTATACCAGGTTCTTCGAGTTCGAGCCGAGCCGCGTGGTCAGCGTGATGGGTGCTGTGGTGAAGGATCGGCCGTCGACGCGCCTGCTGGTGGTGGGAGCGGGCCTCAGTGGAGAGGAGAAGCGCTTTCTCGCCCTGGCGGAGGAGGCCGGACTTGGCGCTCATCTCGCCTACGCGGGCTGGAGGGAGGGCAGCGCATTGGCGGGGTGTTTCGCTGCTGCTGATCTGGCGGTTTTCCCCCTGGAGGATAGGCTGTTGAACAGGGCCCGCTGTCCGGCCAAGCTGGCGGATTTGATGGCCGCAGGATTGCCTGTGGTGGCCGAGGATGTGGGGGAGGTCGGCGAGTACATAGAGCACCTCTCTTCAGGGTATCTGGTACCACCGGGCGACCGGGATGCTTTCGTGACAGGTGTGGTGCAGCTCCTCAAGGATAGACGGCTGAGGGTCCGGCTTGGGCAGCAGGCCAGGCAGCGGGTCAAGGACCAGTTCGCATGGGACAGGCTCGCGGCCGTGGCGGAGGAGGCCTACGCAGGATGAACTCCGTTCGTATGGGCAGGAAAGTGATTCCCTGGTTGCCGGTCGTCCTGTGGATGGGCGTAATCTTCTACTTCTCCGCTCAGCCCGATCTGCCCCACCTGCCGGATGCGCTGATCGATCTGGTGATCAAGAAGCTGGGGCACATGGCTGAGTACGCTGTCCTGGCAGCGCTGGCAGTCTGGGCGCTCGGGCATAGCGCCCCACCGAGCGAGAGACGTGCCTTCCTGTGGGCTGTACTGGTCGCCGGGTCGTATGCTGTCACCGACGAGCTACATCAGTGCTTCGTGCCCGGGCGGAACGCACAGCCTCTGGACGTGGGGTTCGACGTTCTGGGCGCCTGCCTGGGCTTGCTCCTGCTCTCGAGGGTCGTGCCCGCTGGCAAAAAAGGCCCTCCGACGCGTTGACAAGGCAGGTCATCCAGCTTATCATCTGACCGTGAACGCGGGCGTTTCCGTCGTTGGAGTGTGGAGGCAACTGGCCTCGGTCTCTGGTCAGATACTCTATCCGGTCCTGCTGGCGGTGGTGGTCCTCATGGCGGGACTGGTATTGGTGGCACTACCGCTCAGTTGGACAGCCTTCCTCATGCTGTCTGCCGGCGCGTGTGTGCTGATCCTCTTACGCCCGGTAATCGGGCTGTACTTGCTCGTCCTGGCCATTCCCTTCGGGTCCCTCCGGGAGATCAATCTCGGTGTGGTTAACGTGGGTGGCGCCGAGATCCTGGCGGCCCTGACCCTTGTGGCCTGGCTGGCGAGGATGCTGGCCCGCAGACAGGTCAGGACCCAACACCCTCCTCTCCTGCTGCCCTTGCTGATCGTCCTTCTCGTGAGTTCCTTCTCCGTGATGGGGGCGCTTTCGCTGCAGTGGAGCCTGAAGGGGCTGCTGGTGTGGCTGGAGTTGCTGGCGGTGTATCTACTGGAGGTGAACCTGGCGGACAGCAGAGACGCCCGAATCCTCGTCATCCTGGTGCTGCTCGCAGGCTGTCTGGAGGCTTTGCTGGGCCTGTACCAGTTCTTTGGGCGCGTCGGACCTGAGGGTTTTCTCCTTTTCGATCGTTTCATGCGCGCCTATGGTACCTTCGAGCAGCCGAACCCTTATGGGGGCTACCTGGCGCTCATTCTGCCCCTGGGGCTGAGCCTTCTTCTAACCCACTGGCGGTGGCATCGTCCCTCCGAGCTGCTGACCTGGGGCCTGGCCGGACTGAGCGTGGGCTTGATGGGTGCTGCGCTGGTGGCGAGTTGGTCTCGGGGGGCGTGGCTGGGCTTCGCGGCCGGGGCCATAATCGTGGTCGTGGTGGGGCTGTGGTGCAGAGCGTTCAGCGCGCTCAGAGCCGGGGTCCTCGGCGGCCTGGCTGGCGCTCTTCTGGCGCTGTTGTGGCTGGGGACCTGGGGACCTGGCCTGGCCATCGCTGTGCTGGTGGCCGCACTGGCGGGCATAGGCACGGGGTTGGTGGTCTTTGTGTCTCTTCGGCTTCGACAGCTTTGGCTGCTGGGTGCGGTAGCTGTGGTGCTGGTGGTCTTGCTGGTGGGACTCGGGGGAGAGGATCTGTTGCCCGCAGCCATGGCGCAGCGCTTCTCGGACCTGCTGCCTTACGCCCAGGTGCCCGACGTACGGGGCGTGCAGTTGACCGATGAGAACTACGCCGTAGTCGAACGCCTGGCCCACTGGGAGGCTGCCCTCGCCATGCTGGCAGACCACCCCTTGCTGGGAGTGGGGATCGGCAACTACGTTCCCACCTATCCTGCCTACGCCGTGCCGGGCTGGAAGGATCCGCTGGGGCACGCTCATAACCAGTACTTGAACGTGGCCGCAGAGACCGGTTTGGTGGGACTGGCCGCCTATCTTTTTCTGCTCGCTGCTTGGGCCGGGCACGCCTGGGGAGCGGTGCGCTCACTCTCCGGATATGCGCAGGGTGTGGCTCTGGGCGTCCTGGGTGCCCTGGGTGCCTTTGCCACGCACAGTCTGTTTGACAACCTGTACGTCCACGGAATGAACATGCACCTGGCGCTGCTTCTGGGCCTGGTGTTTGTGCTGACCACGAAACGAGGGGAGCCTGTTGTCCAGAATCATCGAATCGATCCTTAGCAACGCCACCGTGGCCAGGCTCGGGGTACAACTCTACTCACGTCCGAGGTGGCGAAGAGTGTTCACGGCGCTCGAGGCCAATCGCAGAGAGCTGGCCCGGTTTGTCAAGTTCGCCACGGTGGGCGTCATCGGGACGGTCGTCGACTTCTCAGTCTTGAACACGTTGATTCTCCGCTTTGGCTTCACCAAGTTCTGGGGCAACACGTGTTCCTTCACCGCTGCGGTGGTGAGCAACTTCATCTGGAACAGATTGTGGACCTTCCCTGAGTCTCGCGCGAGGGGTCTCGTGCCTCAGCTCGTCCAGTTCGCCCTGGTGAGCGTCGGCGGCTACGTGATCAACCAGGTGATCTTCCTGGGATTGGACAGGGTGTATCTCCATACCTGGGGCACTCTGGGCTACAACGTCTCCAAAGCCGTGGCCACATTGGTGGTCCTCTTCTGGAATTTCGGCATCAACCGGGTCTGGACCTATCGGGGCATCGAGTGAGGTGAGGTTCCCAGGGTTTTGATCGCTGAGGACGCTGCACGGTGCGCATCGGCATAGACTACACCTCGGCAGCTCATCAACGGGCCGGCATCGGGCGGTACACTCGTGGCATTGTAGAGGCGCTGGCCGCCCTGGGGGCCGAACACTCCTACGTGCTCGTCGTGGCCGGCAGCGGGGGCTCCGGCGAAGGGGCGACGGCCCGACAGGGCGCATCGATCGCGGCTGACAACTTCAGGATCAGACGACTACCTCTGAGCCACAGGTTGTGGACGGTGCTCTGGCATCGGCTGCGGGTGCCCCTCCCTGTCGACCTGTTCGCGGGTCCGGTGGACGTGTTTCATGCGCCAGACTACGTGCTGCCCCCGCTGCGGCAGGGAAAGAAAGTCGTCACCATACATGACCTCTCCTTTCTGCGCTACCCCGAAGGGGCAGAGCCGAGGCTGGCGGCTTACCTCAGCAGGTCTGTGCCTCACAGCGTCAGGGAAGCTGATCTGGTGCTGGGAGACTCAGAGAACACGAGACAGGACATCATCGAGTTGCTGGGGGTTCACCCCGATCGAGTGGAGGTCGTGTATCCCGGAGTGGGTCGGGAATTCAGGATCATCGAGGATCGGCAAGCTCTGGAGCCGGTCGCGCGGGCCTACGGGATCCACTTGCCCTTCATACTCAGCGTGGGAACTCTGGAGCCTCGCAAGAACCTGGGCACCTTGTTGGACGCGTACGCCCTGCTGCGGCGTGGTAGCTCGCTAGATCACAAGCTGGTCATCGCGGGGGGCAAGGGGTGGCTGTACGACGGCGTGTTCAGCCACGTGGAGGAGCTCGCCCTGAAAAATGACGTACTCTTTCTCGACTACGTCCCCGAGGAGCACTTGCCTGCTTTGTACAATCTCTCGGACCTGCTGGTCTTTCCCTCGCTTTACGAGGGTTTTGGCTTGCCGCCGCTGGAAGCTATGGCGTGCGGCACTCCGGTGATCACGTCCGACGGTTCGTCGTTGCCCGAGGTTGTGGGCGAGGCCGGACTGATGGTGCCCGCACGGGATTGCGCAGCGTTGGCGGCGATGATGGGACGGGTGCTGTCCGACTCCGAGCTGCGAGGGGAGCTGGTGACAAGAGGACTGGTGCGGGCAGCACAGTTCACGTGGGAGGCAGCAGGCAAGAGGCTCCTCACCATCTACCGCAAGCTGCACGAGCAGGGCTAGGGAACCCAAAGGGGCTTCCACTCGCTCCCGGGGTGCTCGGTGAGCCTCTCTAGGTCGCTGCCGTCTGGGGCCATAGTGTAGATGTCGGCGTTCTCGTCGCGCAGAGAGGTGAAGACTATCTTCTGGCCGTCAGGTGACCACGCAGGGAGTACGTCCTGGCCGGGGTCGTTGGTGAGATTGAACACGGAATCATCGCTCATGCGGACCAGGTAGATCTCCGAGTTGCCATCACGCTCGCTGGAGAAGACGATGGATTGCCCGTCGGGTGACCAGGCAAAGTCTCCGTCCGCCGCTTCGCTCGGCGCCGGACTGTATTGGTCGGTGCCGTCGGCGTTCATCACGTAGAGGTCGACGCTGCCCTCGCGCTCGGACTCGAAGGCGATACGGCTTCCGTCCGGAGACCAGGCGGGCTTCGTGTCAGGCGCCGGGTGTATGGTCAGTCTGGTCTGATCAGAGCCGTCGCTGTTCATGGAGTAGATGTCGTCGTTCCCGTCGCGCTGGGAGACGAAGGCTATGCGGGTCGAGTCGGGCGACCATGCAGGGTGGCCATCGACGGCGGGGCTGGTGGTGAGCCTGGTCTGGTGGGAGCCATCGGCGTCCATGACGTAGATCTCCCAGTTGCCGTCGCGATTGGTGACGAAAGCGATCTTCAGGCCGTCGGGCGACCAGGAGGGAAAACCATCGTCAGCCGAATTCTGGCTGAGGTTGTGCGGATAGCTCCCGTCGGCATGCATGGCGTAGATCTCGGAGTTGCCATCGCGGTCGCTGACGAAGAGGATTTGGCGTCCGTCGGGCGACCAGGAGTATAGTACGTCGTCGTGCGGAGAGTTGGTGAGATTGGTCAGGTCGCCACCGTCGGCGCCGACCATGAAGATGTCGTCGCTCCCCTGGTGATCCGCCATGAAGATGATCTTGTCCACCGGCGCGGGCAGCGGCGTCGGGACAGGTGCCTGGCCTCCTCCGCAGCCATTGATGCTGAACAAGATCGCCAGGGCGAGCGCGACAACTGAGAGACTTCTCAGCATGAGCCACCTCCTGAAGGGGCAGAACTAGGAAACGGGCGCACCGGTGCATGCCCATGATCGGCTCGTATGCACACTCGTCTGACCGCCGGGCCAGCCTCTATCCTCAGGGGCTTGCTCGCCGGGCGCACATCCAGGTATTATAGCATGGGCAAACCGAAGTGCAAGACGATCGAATTCGGTAAGGAGGTATGGAGAGTGAAACTGGCAAAAGCGATGAGTCGCCTGGGTACGGAGACCGCCTTCGAGGTGCTGGCCAGAGCACGCGCCCTGGAGGCCCAAGGAAGGGAGATAATCCATCTGGAGATTGGAGAGCCGGATTTCGACACTCCGTCCAACATCATCGAGACCGCGGGCACGGCGATGAGGGAGGGGAAAACCCATTACTCTCCTTCGGCCGGTATTCCGGAGCTGAGGCGGGCCATAGCTGAGTACACCGCAGAGACCCGCGGGGTGAAGGTCACTCCTGAGCAGGTCGTGGTCACGCCAGGGGCCAAGCCCATCATGTTCTTCGCCATCCTGGCCCTGGTGGAAGCGGGTGACGAGGTGCTCTATCCGAATCCCGGATTCCCCATCTACGAGTCGATGATCAATTTCGTAGGAGCGAAGCCGGTGCCTCTGGTCCTGGAGGAGGAGCGTGGCTTCCGGTTCGACGTCTCCCAACTGCGGAAGAAAGTGTCACCGCGCACGAGGCTCTTGATCATGAACACCCCGCAGAACCCCACGGGCGGCATGCTGACCAGGGAGGACCTGGAGGAGATAGCTGCCGTGGCCAGGGAGTACGATCTGATGGTGCTCAGCGACGAGGTCTATGAGAGGATAGTCTACGAAGGGGAACACGTGAGCTTTCTGTCCATCCCCGACGTGCAGGACCGCACCATCCTGCTCAACGGTTTCTCCAAGACCTACGCGATGACTGGCTGGAGGCTGGGCTACGGTGTGATGCCGGAAGAGCTGGCGGTTCACATCACACGCCTGATGACCAACAGCAACTCCTGTACCTCCACCTTCATTCAATATGGTGGAGTCGAGGCGCTGGAGGGCCCGCAGGACGGACCTCGCAAGATGGTAGAGGAGTTTCGGCACCGTCGAGATGTGATCGTCCCGGGGCTGAACGGTATCGAGGGCATCAGATGCGCCTTGCCAAGGGGTGCTTTCTACGTGTTCCCCAACATATCGGGCACCGGGATGGACGAGAGACAGTTCGCCGACTTCTGCATGAACGAAGCAGGGGTGGCGGTACTTGCTGGCACCTCTTTTGGAGAGTACGGCCGGGGCTTCGTGCGTATGTCGTACGCGAATTCCATCGAGAACATCCAGAAAGCGCTGGCCAATATCGAGGCTGCTCTGGCCAGGCGGTGATGTTCCTTCAGGGAGAGACGGGGGAGGCCAGGGCGGCCGCGATGTCTTCCCTGCTGATCTCGAAGGTGGTGAACCAGAGCTCACCCGATTCCCGGGTGAAGTTACGGATCACCCCCCGGGGATAGTACTGTTGTAGAGTGCTCAGGTGGTGCAGATGGGACGGGAGGAGGACGTAGGCAGCGTTCTTCTCCCCTCCGGTTCGAAGCGGTATGTACTGCGCCGGGTCGAGTACGTCCGTGCCGACCATGGTCCGGGCGATGAAACGGATCGTGCCGTGGCGCACGTATAGCTTCGGTTCGCCCAGGAGGTAGATTTCGTAGTCATCGCCCAGGGAGGCGGCATAGCGGGCGATGGCCGTCGCGGGCTCTCTCATGGCCCAACCCTGGATGGTGTGCAGGTAGTGGTTGAAATAGGTATCGTAGTTGAGGAAGGCGGAAACGCCCAGGGTGAGCGCCACCACAGCGCCGAGCACGGCCTTGGTGGCCTTGTTTTGTTTCCAGGACTCAGCGAGCAGGTTCAGCGTCGCTGTGGCGGCCACCGCGGCGAAGATGGCGAGGACGGGGAGCATCCCGGCCAGGCGGGGCACGAAGGGTGCGGGGAGGGTCAGGATACCTCCCGCGATGAGCGTGCCCCAGAACCAGAGGAGCAGGAAGAAATGGCGCGGGCGCAGGGCGTGGACGAAGGAGTATCCCATTCCTAACAGGAATAGTATCGAGGTGAGGAAATCGAGCATCGGCCCTGAGTACCCGTACTGACCACTCGTATCGCCACCGTAGTTGAAAAGCGGCAGTACCCGAGCTGCCTGCCTGATCAGGGTCTGTACGGCGTTACTCCGAGGATAAGGAGTATCCACCCAACCCAGGCTGCTCAGGGCGAAGACGTGCGTCGTCCGCGACATGAAGTGCCAGGGGTGCTGGAGAAAGTACGCCCCCATGGGCGCGAAGACCAGCGTCGCGGCGAGCCAGAGAACAGCCATGCCTCTCCAGTGCTGGCGCAGGAAGCCGCGATCCGCGAAACACGCGCAGAACAGGAAACCTAGGACGATGAAAGGGACGAGGCGGGAGGCATAGTACAGGTAAAGCCCAGCTCCCAGGAAGAGGCCGCTGGCGGCAAAGTCCCACCACTTGCGAGAGCGAAGCCCCCGGAACAGAAAGTAGAAAGTCGTTACTTCGAAGAGTGTGGTCTGAGTGTAATTGATCCCCAGCCGGTTGAGGGCGATGAAAGGGTGGCAGACTGCCAGCAGAAAGGTGGCGATCAGGGCGGTGCCCCTGTTGAACAACGCCCGCGTCAGGAAGTAGAACGGCAGAAGAGTAAGCGTACCCACGATTACCGAGCTCATGCGCAGGCCGTACACCGTCTCTCCGAAGATCCTCATGCTCACGGCGTGCCAGGCGAAGCTCAGCATGGGGAGATCATACCAGCCCACGGAGATCAAACCCGGCACTTGCCCGTGCAGCAGTTGGAGGGCCTGCATCCCCGACTCCCCTTCGTCGCCGTGGAACCCGGGCGGGATGAGAGCCACCTTATAACCCTGGAGGGTGAAGCCCAGGCACAGTATGCCAAAGAGGATGATCAGCTCCCAGGGAGTACGAGGTTCAGGGGTTCGCAGGCTTGCCTCGAAGCGCCTCCCGATGGCCGGTACGAAGAGGATCACAGCGACTGCATACAGAGGCAGGGCAGCGCGGAAGGAAGATTGGGTGTCCAGTACCAGGCCCGCGCCAACGAGAGTGCCCAGGAGGATGATGCTGGTGAACACACCACCTCGATGGGAAGTGTGCCGTCGCTGGAGGAACGGCGAGAGGAACAGTATCAGGCCCAGCGCGATGAGACAGCCGGCCACCAGCCTCGTGGATCCGGCCAGGCTCGACTGTGCGAGGATACCCACGACGAGGGCGATGATGGCCAGGGACGGGCGATCCACCGAGCTTAGGCCACGCGCTATCTCGTCGAGGAGAACGCTTGCTCTGGAGCGCAAAGGTTTCAAGTCTTGGAGTACAGCTCGGGCTTCAACACGCCGATGAAGGGGAGATTGCGATAGATCTGACCGTAGTCGAGACCGTAGCCGACGACGAATCTATCGGGAATGGTGAACCCTACGTAGTCCAGGGGCATGTCCAGCTCTCTGCGGGCAGGCTTGTTCAGCAGGGTGCACACCTTGATGCTGGCTGGCCCCCGGGTCCTCAGGTTGTCGATGATGTAGTTGAGGGTGCGCCCGGTATCGATGATGTCCTCCACGATGAGCACGTGCCGTCCCTGCACGTTCTGGTCCAGGTCCATGAGGATACGCACCACGCCACTGGACTCGGTGGCGTCTCCATAGCTGGAGACAGCCATGAAGTCTATCTCCACGAGGAGCTGTATCTCCCTCATCAGGTCGGCGAGAAACATCAGGCCACCCTTGAGGACGCAGATCAGAAGGAGGTCCTTGCCCTCGTAGTCCTCAGTGATCTGGCGACCCAGTTCCTCCGTCTTTTGCCTTATTTGTTCGAATGTGATGAGCACCTCGCCTACGTCGTTCTCCATGGGCCCTCCTTACTGAGAAGTCATCCAAGCGAGCGGGGTGTGGGTAGAGCGAGTAGTCGGGTCTTCCCAGTGTCCAGCGTCGACGAACAGGCCTCACCTACACCGCATCGTGTTTGACGACCATTAAAACACAGGTAGAAGCCTTGGTCAAGCCTAGGATGCGGGGAGGACGGGATAGGTCCATGCCGGGGCACGGGTGGCGCGCAGAGGTGGAGGGACTGCGATGGCCGCCGCGACGCGCACCGCAGGCAAGCACCACGATTGATGCCCAATCGCGGCTATGGTAGAATCGGCCAAGACTCTGCGGGAGAGGATCCAGTGTAGCGGACGGAGCAAGAGGGAGGGGGACATGGACGTGGTTCTGCAACATCTCAGTGGACTGGCACTTCAGGCTGTCGATTTCGTCCCCAAGCTCACTGTCGCCCTGGTGGTCTTTCTGGTGTCTCTACTGGCGGCGACACTGGCTGGGCGCGGTGTCAGGAAGATGGCCGTCAAGGCGGACGAAGAGGTAGCGAGGTTGCTGGCCAGGCTGGCCAAGCTGGCGACGGTGGTGATAGGCACGATCGTCGCGCTCGACCAGGTGGACTTCAACGTCACGGGCTTCATCGCCGGCCTGGGCCTGGTGGGTTTCACGCTAGGCTTCGCGTTCCAGGATATCGCCAAGAATCTGATGGCGGGGATCCTGCTTCTGGTCCAGCGGCCCTTCGAGATTGGTGACGCCATAGAGGTGGCGAACCACGCCGGCACCGTGACGGATGTGGATATCCGCGCTACCACTATCAAGGCCTGGGACGGGCAGCAGATCATCGTTCCCAACGCCGACGTGTATACCAGTCCCATCATCAACTACTCCACCTACCCGCAGAGACGGGCCATCCTGGGGATTGGAGTGGGATACGAGGAAGACCTGACGAGGGCGCAGGAGTTGTTCCTGGAGGCTATCCGTGGCGTCCCGGGCGTCTTGGAGGACCCGGCGCCGGCTGTCTACTGCCAGAGTCTGGGCAGCGCCTCGGTGGAGGCGGCCGCCTACTTCTGGATCGACCAGACGGAATCGAGCCTCCTGGAGGTAACCTCGGAGGCGGTCAAGGCCCTCAAGGAAACGGCGGCGCAGGCCAGTGTCAACCTGCCTTATCCCATCCACACCGTTCGCGTGCGTCAGTTGGCTGACGAAGAGCCGTTCTAGGACGAGCCGCTCCTGGCGAATCGCAGGTGGAGCACCTGGCGCGTCTGCTCCGTGACCTTCACCCGCTCGTCTATGCGGTAGCCTGCCACCCAGACGATGTGGCTGGGAGAGACGACCAGGGGCCATCGGTCGCGGATGTGCTGAGGGATCTTGGCGTCGATCATGAAGGCGTTGAGGCTTTTCGACCGGCCAGCCATGCCCAGGGGTTGGAAGCGATCACCTCGCTGTCGGGGCCTGAGGCGCAGGTCGACGCCCGTCCGCTCCACGTCGAGGCAGGCCTGCCAGGGGCTGACGTTCTCCAGAGCCCTCGGCGGCAACTGTTCCCTGGCCACGATCTCGCTGTGGAGCATCCAGGCGCTGTCGGTGAATTGAGTGGTGCCCGGCACTCGCAGCGGCAACTGCTCCCCCTGCAGGAGGGGCACGTCAGGCGGGGTCAGTTCCTGGCCGATGAGGAAGTCGTGGTACCCCTTGAAGAGGAACAGACCCTGGGGTAGAGTGATTCGTGCGCCCGTCTCCATCCGTTCCAGTCCTACCCTCGCCTGTTCGACGTGGGTCCAGGTGATGTCGCGAAGAGACCTGCGCAGCCGGCGGATCGCCTCTCTCAGCAACTGCCTCTGCAGGCTGGGATGTAGGTCGAACCACTCCTGCTGGGGAAAGGTGACAACGCCGCTGCTCTCCTCCGCGAGCCGCTCCCAGGCGGCGAACCCCTGGAGATGCAGGTAATCGTAGTCATCGGCGATGGCCAGGGCGGAGCGACGCAGGACCTCCCGGAGGCGCGGGTTGAAGCTCTCCAGGTGCGGAAGCAGTTCGTGTCGGATGCGGTTGCGGTGGTAGGTGAGATCCAAGTTGGATCGGTCGAAGCGGGGCTGGAGGCCCTGCTCGCGGCAGTAGGCCTCGATTTCTTCCCTGGGCACATCCAGGAGCGGCCTGACCAGCCTCAGGGTGGGCCCCGACCACCATTCCTCTGCGCCCAGCACCTGCACCGGGGCCATGCCGCGCAGTCCACCCAGTCCGGAGCCCCGCATCAGGTGCATCAGTATCGTCTCCACCTGGTCGTCGGCGTTGTGCCCCACGGCCACGCAGGTGGCGCCCACCTCCTGGGCCACACGACCCAGGAAGAGGTATCTCATGCGGCGAGCCGCTTCTTCGATGGCTAGTTTCTGCTCCCTGGCGTATTGCGGCACGTTGCCGTGCTGCACGGTGGCGGGGATCCCCCACTCTCGCGCCAGGCCCTCGACGTAGTCAGCGTCTGCCAGGGACTCCTCTCCTCGAATCCCGTGGTCGAGGTGGGCCAGGTGCAAATGGAGCTCCAGCTCATCCTGAAGGGCCAGGAGCGCATGTGACAGGCACAGGGAATCTGGCCCCCCTGATACGCCCACGATCACGGCGTCGCCAGGCGCAAACATGTGGTGCTCAGAGATGGTCGTACGTACGGTACCGAGCAGGTTCATTCCTTCCACACCCGTGCTCTCATTCTATCACATGCGGGGAGGAAGCGGCAGGGGTGGGCCAATGCTCTCTGGGTCACGGAGCGTGGAGAGACCACCGCTGGTCGCTGA
This sequence comes from Anaerolineae bacterium, assembly GCA_034411995.1. Classification (GTDB taxonomy): domain Bacteria; phylum Chloroflexota; class Anaerolineae; order UBA7937; family B3-Chlor; genus JAUVXJ01. The sequence continues at coordinate 321,465 of DAOUME010000007.1, forward strand.
TCCCCTGGTCCGTCGAGGCTGGTGCCAGCCCCACGGAAGCTCCCCATCTCGTGTGCACGGCCGACGGCCCTTCCTCCACCCGGGAGGGTGTGGAAGAAGGCTGCGAGAGGCAGGCACGCGCTGTCCTGCGGTCCGCCCCGCACCGTGCTCATCCTGAGTAGGCCGAAGGCCGTATCGAAGGATGAGCACCAGTGGTGCCCCCAATCCCGTTTTTCCACACTTTCCACCCGGTTTGCTTGACGAAAGCCGGGAAGTACCGTAGAATACGAAGACGTATGCGTATGTGGCAGGCCGGGAAGCCTGCTTTCAACAATCGATTGATGGTCGCTGCTGATGTTCGAAACGCTGACAGAAAAGCTGCAAGGAACATTCGACAGGCTTGCTCGCAAAGGTCGTCTGGGCGAGAAAGATGTCGAGGAGGGGCTGCGTCAGGTCAGAATCGCCCTGCTGGAAGCCGATGTGAACTTCAGGGTGGTCAAGGAGTTCACAGCCAGGCTTCGTGAGCGTGCTGTGGGGGCGGAGGTGATGCGCAGCCTGACCCCCGCTCAGCAGGTGAGGAAGATCGTCTACGAGGAGTTGGTGGCCCTGCTGGGTCAGCCGGCGAAGATCGACCTGTCGGGTCAGCCCCCACACGTCATTCTGCTCGTCGGCCTTCAGGGCTCTGGCAAAACGACCACGGCGGCCAAGCTGGGGCTTCACTTGCGCAAACAAGGGCAAAGGACCCTCCTGGTGGCCGCAGACACGCGGAGGCCGGCGGCCGTGCAGCAGTTGGAGATCCTGGGCAAGGAGATGGACCTGGCGGTACACAGCGAGGGCACGTCTGTTCCTCCAGCGGAGATCGGCTCCCACGCCCTGCGCAGGGCCAGGGAAGCGGCCTATGGCACGGTCATCGTGGACACTCAGGGACGCCTCCATGTAGACGAGCAGTTGATGGCGGAGTTGGAGGAGATGAAGAGGCGCCTCGAACCGTCGGAGATACTGCTGGTGGCCGATGCGATGACGGGACAGGATGCGGTGAGCGTAGCCCAGGAGTTCCACGAGCACGTGGGGCTGACAGGCTTGATACTGACCAAGATGGACGGAGACGCCAGGGGTGGTGCCGCGCTATCCATGCGCTCCGTCACCGGGGTCCCGATCAAGTTCCTCGGCGTGGGGGAGAAACCAGGGGAGCTGGAGAGGTTCTATCCCGATCGACTGGCTTCGCGCATCCTGGGCATGGGCGATGCGCTGACGCTGATAGAGAAAGCGCAGGAGGTGTTCGATCAGGAGCAGGCGGCGAAGATGGAAGAGAAGCTGCGTACCGCCAGCTTCACGCTCGAGGACTTCCTCGACCAGTTGCGCCAGGTGAAGAAGATGGGCCCCATGAGCCAGATCCTGGGCATGGTACCCGGGTTGTCTGGTCTCGCTGGAGAGATCCCCCAGGAGGTGACGGACCAGCAACTGGTCAAGATCGAAGCGATGATCAGTTCCATGACCTCCGGCGAACGGCAGAACCCCCGCATCATCGGTGGAAGCCGAAAGCGTCGCATCGCTCAGGGGAGCGGAACCACGGTTCAAGAAGTGAACCAGCTCCTGAACCAGTTCAGAATGGTGCAGAAGATGATGAGGCAAGTCAGCAAGGGACGCCTCCCTGACCTGTTGTCCATGTTCAGATGAAGTGCTCCCTGCTACTCGATACCAGGTACTACTACAGAGAGGAGACACAGGAGTAGAAATGGTCAAGATCAGGTTGCGCCGCGTTGGGGCGAAGAAACAACCGCATTACCGGGTGGTCGTGGCCGACGGTCGTTCGCCGAGAGATGGACGTTTCATCGAGATCATCGGTCATTACGACCCGCGCCAAGACCCGCCTGCGTTCAAGATCATGGAGGATCGCGCCATCCACTGGTTGCAGCAGGGGGCGCAGCCAACCGAAGCGGTCGTGCGCATGTTCGAGAAGCTGGGCACCTACCAGAAGCTGGAGAGGGTCAGGGCGGGTGAGCTGCTAGCCGACATCCTGGCCGAGCCTGCCGAGGTGGTGAAGCCAACGCCGCCCGAGGAGGTCGCGGAAGTGCCTGCGACCAGGGTCGAGCCGACGTCTGCGATGTCCCTCGAGGAGCTGGGGGTCTCAGCGCGCGTCCTCAAAGTGCTGACGGAGGCGGGGCTCAGCACGGCCCAAGATGTGCTGGACAAACTGGCTGAGGGTAAAGACTCGGTACTGGCCATCCCGGGCCTGGGTGGGAAGTCCCTGGAGGAGATAGAGGAGGCGCTGCGGGCCCGCGGCCTTGTGGAATAGCGAGGCGTCGCGCGGTCGGCGCAACTGACTGCTGAAGTCGGGTTTCCCTGTCCCATCCATTCACGGAGGAAAGTGCGGCGGCTTCCCTTTCCTATCTGGGGCCGCCTTCCTGTTTCACGGAGTCCTGAGCTAAGGAGGCACGATGACCATGAAGGAGTTGGTGGAATACATGGCCCGCTTGCTGGTCGACAACCCAGACCAGGTGGAAGTGACGGAAGTGAATGCCACACGTTCGGTGATCTTCGAGCTTCGAGTTGCTCGGGAGGACATGGGTCGCGTCATAGGAAAGCAGGGGCGTGTGGCCAACGCCATGCGTACTCTGCTCAAGGTGGCCGCCGCCAAGCAGGGAAAGCGCGCTATTCTGGAGATCGTCTAGGGGAGGGGAAGCCCGAGAGTGGGCCGGCCAACGAATCCCTCGCGACAACCCACTCACCTGGTTATCGGACGCATCGTGGGCCCACATGGCTTGAACGGCGAGGTGCAGGCAGAAGTCCTCACCGATTTTCCGGGCCGCTTCAGCATCCTGAAGACGGTCTATCTGGGAGAAGAACTCCAGCCCACGATCCTCGAAGGTCAGCGTATGCACGGTCGCAGGATTCTCCTCAAGTTCGCGCAGTACGATGATCGGGACCAGGCTGACCGCTTGCGAGGGAAGTTGATCTACGTGCCGGTCGAGGAGGCGGTCCCTCTAGGGGACGATGAGTACTATGTGTATGAGATCGTGGGATTGGAAGTGTGGACGACCGAGGGCGAGTACCTCGGTCGTGTTGAAGAGGTCCTCCACACAGGCAGCAATGACGTCTACGTGGTGAGAGGAGTGCGAGAAGAGACACTGATCCCGGCTATTTCGAGTGTGGTCCTCAAGGTTGACGTGGACAAAGGACGCATCGACGTGCGACTGGCCAAGGGCCTTCGCTAGGGACGGGCCGTGTTGGGCCGCAGGCAGGTGGAGCCATGGGAGCGAAACTGACCGAGCTCAGCTACTGGATCGGGTTCAACATCGTCTCCGGGATCGGCCCGGCACGCTTCAAGATGCTGCTGGATCACTTCGGTGAGGCCGGCAGAGCCTGGCACGCCAGTGAGGAGGAGTTGCACGCGGCCGGTCTGGACAGGAAGTCCATCGAGTCGCTGGCGGCGTCCAGGCAAACGCTCTCCCTAGAGGATGAGTTGGCGCGCGTGGAGCAGCAGGGGGCGAGCGTCATCACCTGGGAGGACGACCGATACCCTCCTCGACTCCGTCAGATTCACAACGCTCCACCGGTTCTGTACGTCAGAGGAGAGCTGCTCCCTCAGGACGAGTGGGCGGTGGCCGTGGTGGGCACGCGATCGGCGACCAGCTACGGACGGCAGATGGTGGCAGAGCTAGCGGGCGATCTGGGCAGAAGTGGCATCACCGTCGTCAGCGGGCTGGCGAGAGGGATCGACTCGCTGGCTCATCGGGCGGCGCTGAGGGCCGGGGGACGCACCATAGCTGTTCTGGGTTCTGGAATAGACATAATCTATCCGAACGAGCACCGGGACCTGGCCAGGAAGATCACCGAGAGGGGGGCACTCGTCTCCGAGTATGCGCTGGGCACCAAGCCCGAGGCGGGGAACTTCCCCCCGCGCAACCGCATCATCAGTGGGCTGTCCCTGGGGACACTGGTGGTGGAGGCAGGGAAACGAAGTGGTGCGTTGATCACGGCCGACTACGCTCTGGAGCAGGGCAGAGAGGTTTTTGCGTTGCCGGGGAGCGCCACCAGCGGGAAGAGTGAGGGGACCAACCGGCTGATCCAGGAAGGCGCCGCGAAGCTGGTGCTCTCGGTGGAAGATATTTTGGAAGAGTTGAACCTGACCCTGGTGGAGCGCCATCAAGAAGTGCGCATGCTGGTGCCTGAAGACGAGAGGGAAGCGCAGATACTGAAGCACGTGTCTGCAGAGCCCATCCATGTGGATGATCTTGGACAAAGGACCAACCTGCCGATCTCCGAGGTGACCAGTACTCTGGCCCTGATGGAGCTGAAGGGCATGGTGCGGCAGGTAGGAGGTATGAACTATGTCCTGGCGCGTGAGCGGGGCGTCCAGTATGCTTTGGAGTGAGGGGAGGCGCCCATGTATGCCGTGATCTTGGCGGGTGGGAGCGGCAAGCGGCTTTGGCCTCTCAGCCGGCGGGGATGCCCCAAGCAGCTACTGGACATAACCGGTAGTGAGAAGTCCCTGCTCACGGAGACTTTCGAGCGCCTGACACCCCTGGTGGAGCCAGGTGCCATCTACGTGATGACCGCCGCACAGTATACGGAGAGTACACGGCAGCACCTGCCGTCTCTGCCGGCATCGAACATCATCACAGAGCCCCAGGGGCGCGGGTCGGCCCCGGCCATCGGCTTGGCTGCCCTTCACTTGTGGCGCAGGGATCCTGAGGCGGTGATGGCCTGTCTTCCGGCGGACCACCACATCGCGGAGCCGGAGAGATTCCGGCGGGTGCTGGCAGCGGCGGAACAGGTGGCTCAGCAGGGCCACCTGGTTACTTTGGGGATCAAGCCTGACTGCCCGCACACCGGCTACGGCTACATCGAGATCGGCGACAAGCTGACGGAAGAGGGCGAATTCGAGGTCCATAGAGTCCAGCAGTTCACAGAGAAGCCAGACGAGCAGACAGCGAGGGTGTTCGTGGCTGATGGCCGGCACTTCTGGAACAGCGGGATGTTCATCTGGAGGGCCTCGGCCATCCTGGAGGAGATAACGAAGCACCTGCCGCAGCTTCACGAGTGTCTATCTGACGTGGACTGTGTCCTGGGGACCTCGGAAGAGAGAGCGGTGCTGGAGCGGACCTGGCCTGGGGTGGAGAAGGAGACCATCGACTTCGGGGTCATGGAGAAGGCCAACGACGTGGTGGCCATTCCGGTGGAGATGGGCTGGAGTGACATCGGGAGCTGGGCCAGCCTGGTCGATCTATTGCCGGCCGATGGGGACGGCAACGCGGTGGTAGGTACCCACCTGGGGTTGGATACGAGAAACTGTGTGCTCTACGGCCCGCGACGCCTGATCGCCACCGTGGGTGTGGAGAATCTGATTGTGGTGGAAACGGAGGACGCCATCCTCGTCTGCCCCCTGGACAGGGCCGAGGAGGTAAAGACGCTGGTGGACAGGCTCGACGAGGAAAGACTTCAGAACTGGTCGTGAGGTGATGTGCGGTATGGAGGCCTATTGCGTGCGGTGCAAGGCCAAGAGGGAGATGGTCGACCCGCACCCTGTGTACACGAAGAAAGGACGCCCCGGCACCAGGGGTAGCTGTGCGGTCTGCGGCAGCGGGATGTTCCGTATGGGGGAGACGGCGGCCCACGCTGGAGTTCCCAAGCCTGAGGTGCCCCTGGGAGACGGGAAACTGGTCATCGTGGAGTCGCCCGCCAAGGCACGCACCATCGGCAAGTTCCTGGGCAAGGAGTATAGGGTGGAGGCCACCCTGGGCCACGTGCGCGATCTGCTCAGGTCGCGGTTGAGCGTGGACGTGGACAAGGACTTCGAGCCCACCTACCGCATACCTAACGACAAGCGAAAGACCGTCGAGCGCATCAAGAAGCAAGTCAGCAAGGCGGCGGAGCTGTACGTGGCTACAGACCCCGATAGGGAGGGCGAAGCTATCGCCTGGCACGTCGTCGAGGTAGCCGACGTGGGTGAGCGGCCCATCCGCAGAGTGGTGTTTCACGAGATCACAGAACGGGCGGTCGCGGAGGCCTTCGCCCACCATCGCGACATCGACATGCACCTGGTCGACGCCCAACAGGCCCGCCGCATTCTGGACCGGCTGGTGGGGTATCAGATCAGCCCTTTGCTCTGGAAGACGGTGAGAGGCGGCCTCTCTGCGGGTCGCGTGCAGTCGGTGGCCCTTCGCCTGGTGGTGGAGAGGGAGCGGGAGATCGAGGCTTTCGTCCCTGAGGAGTACTGGTCCATCGAGGCGGAGCTGGCCAAGCTGGACACCAGGGGGGAGAAAGAGCGGCGCGGGTTCTGGGCCAAACTGCACAAGATCAGAGGCGAGGCGGTTGATCTCCCCAACGAAGAGGACGCCCAGAAGATCGTGGACGATCTTCAAGGAGCCCACTATGCCGTCTCCGAGGTGGACAAGCGCAAGAAACGGAGGAGAGCGCCAGCGCCTTTCCGCACCAGTACCTTGCAGCAGGATGCCTCGCGCCGCCTGAGGTTCTCGGCGCGGCGCACGATGCGCGTGGCCCAGCAGTTGTACGAGGGCGTCGAGCTGGGTCCCGAGGGGAGCGTGGGTTTGATAACGTATATGCGTACCGACTCGGTCAACGTCTCCGCCCAGGCCCAGGCTGAGGCGCGCTCCTTCATCGCAGAGAAATACGGCAAGCGGTACGTGCCTGCCCAGCCGCGCAAGTACAAGACCCAGGTCAAGGGTGCTCAGGAAGCGCACGAGGCGATACGCCCGACAGCGGTATGGCGACAGCCCCAGACGGTCAAACAGTACCTGACCCCGCTGCAGTTCCGTCTTTATGACTTGATCTGGAAGCGGTTCGTGGCCAGCCAGATGGCTGCGGCGGTGGTGGAGGGCACCACGGTCGACGTCAAGGCTGGCGATCCCAGGGGCGAGATGCCCTACATCTTCCGAGCTACGGGGTCGGTGGTGCTATTCCCGGGGTTCCTGCGGGTGTACGAGGATCTGAAGGGGGACGAACCGGAGGCACCACCGTTGCCTCCTCTGGCAAGGGACGAGGTTCTGGACCTGCTGCAACTGGTGCCCAGACAGCATTTCACCAAGCCACCGCCACGGTACAGCGAGGCCACGCTGGTGAAAGCTATGGAGGAGCATGGTATCGGACGGCCCAGCACCTACGCACCGATCCTGTCCACGATTCAGACCAGGGGTTACGTGCAGCTCGTGGACAGGCGCTTTCAGCCCACCGAGCTCGGGGTTCTGGTCAACGATCTGCTGGTGAAGCACTTTGGTAACATCATCGAGGTGGGTTTTACCGCGCGTATGGAGGATAACCTGGACCTGATCGCCTCTGGTGAGCGAGAGTGGGTTCCGGTCATGCGACGCTTCTACGACCGGTTCGAGGATCAACTGGAGAAGGCCAAGGTGGAGATGAAGAAGGTTGAGCTCGAGCCGGAGCTGGCCGGGATGGACTGCGAGAAGTGCGGAAGTCCCATGGTGATCAAGACTGGCCGGTATGGCAAGTTCATCGCTTGCAGCAACTACCCCAAGTGCCGCAACACCAAACCCTACGTGGTCAAGGTGGGCGTCGACTGTCCCCGATGTGGCGGGGATCTGATCGAGAGGAAGACTCGCAAAGGTCGAGTCTTTTACGGGTGCGCCAACTACCCGGAGTGTGATTTCGCTACCTGGGAGAAGCCGGTGGCGGAGCCCTGTCCCCAATGCGGAGGCCTGATGGTCGAGGCGGGCAAGAACTCCATCAAGTGTACTGAGTGCGGCACGACCAAAGAGCGGCAGCCCGAGGAGGCAGCTTCGAGCCTCAGCGCATAGGAGGGGCCGCCCCCCACGGTTGTACTGTACGGGCATGCGGGGCACGCTTTCGTACTAAGAGCAGGACGAGGGGGAGAGTATGGTGCCGGGCGGCGGTCACGGCATGACCATGGAGGAGCAGCTCCAGCGGTACATCGGTCACCTCCGCGTGGAGAAAGACGCCTCTCCCTACACCGTCCGGAACTACGCCCAGGAGATCAGGCAGTTCTTCCAGTTTCTGGAGGATCAGGGCGTACCTTCCTGGGATGAGGTGGATCGACAGGTCCTGCGGCGCTATCTCCTCTGGCTGCGCAAGGAGGGGTACGTGGAGGCCAGCATGGCCCGCAGGCTCTCTGAGCTCCGCTCCTTCTGCCGCTACCTGATCCAGGAGGGGCTGCTGGACCGCAACCCCGTGGACGCCGTGTCCTCTCCCAAGGTGCCCAAGCGGCTGCCCCGCTACCTGAAACTGGAAGAAGTGGAGGCTTTGCTCCAGGCCCCCGATCTATCCACGCCTCTGGGGCAGCGAGATAGAACGATCCTGGAACTCCTCTACGCGGCAGGCATCAGGTTGAGCGAGCTGGTGAGCTTGAACCTGGGCGACCTGAGCCTGGACACCGGACAGATAGTGGTCTGGGGCAAAGGGGGCAAGGAGCGTTTGGTGTTGCTGGGTGAGCCAGCGGTGCGGGCGCTCAGGACGTATCTCCGCGAGGGCAGGACCAGGCTCCGTGGCCAGAGGATGACCGATGCGGTGTTGCTCAACCGGTTCGGCCGCCGGCTCTCTCGGCGGAGTGTAGGCCTCATCCTGGACAAGTACAGCAAGCTGGCCGGCCTGTGGAGGAAGGTGACCCCTCACCTCCTGCGACATACCTTCGCCACGCACATGGTGGAGGGCGGGGCCAATCTGCGCGTCGTCCAGGAGCTCCTGGGTCACGCCCAGCCGACCACCACGGAGATCTACACCCACGTCACACCGAGCCGTCTGAGGGAGGTGTACCTGAAGAGCCACCCCAGGGCCAAGCACTGAAGTACCCCCAACGTCGTCCACACTTGGACCCATTGACCAATCAGGCTACATAGCCTGTCAAAGCAACTTCTGACCACCGGAGGGCAGTTGTCGTCCGGCGCGCGAGCACATGGAGGGATCGTCTGTATGCACGCTTACGGCAGGAGGTTGGAGCGGCTGCGAGAGCTGCTGAAGACCGAGCAACTGGACGGTCTGGTGGTCACCCAACCAGAGAACAGGCGCTACCTGAGTGGGTACACCGGCAGCGATGGCACGCTGTTCATCTCGTCTGAGCGGGCCGTGCTGATCACCGACTTTCGTTTCACCGAGCAGGCCTCCAGAGAGGCGCCACGGTGCGAGGTCGTGGAAATCTTGCCGGAGGCCTTGCCCGGCGAGCTCGCTCGTCTGGCCAGGGAGACTGGCGCTGGACGGGTGGCCTTCGAAAGCCATCACGTTGCCGTCGCCGAGCGAGAGAAGTGGGGCGAGGCGGCTCGAGGATATGAGTTGGAGCCCCGTCAGGGGTTGGTGGAGGGCTTGAGAGCCGTCAAAGAGGAGGGTGAGCTGGAGTTGATCAGGAAGGCCGCCGCCCTCGGAGATCAGGCTATCAACCACGCCAGGGCGTTGATCAGGCCGGGGAAGACCGAGAGAGAGGTGGCCTGGGAGATGGAGGTGTACATACGGACCCACGGGGCCGAGGCCGTCGCGTTTGACATCATCGTGGCCAGCGGTGCCAACGGGGCCATGGCCCACGCCACGGCCTCGGACCGGGAGATCAGGGAGGGGGAGCCCATCGTCCTCGACCTGGGGGCTCGCGTGGAGGGTTACTGCTCGGACCTGACCCGGACGCTGGTCGTAGGGAGACCTGACGACCGGTTCCAGGAGATCTACTACCTGGTGCTGGACGCACAGATGAAGGCCCTGACCGGGATCAAGCCGGGTATGACCGGTCGCCAGGCGGATGGGCTGGCTCGAGACGTCATCGAGGGGGGCGGTTACGGGCATCTCTTCGGCCACGGCCTGGGCCACAGCGTGGGGCTGGCGGTGCACGAGGACCCCAGGCTGGGCAAGACATCGAGAGCTGTGTTGCAACGCGGCAACACGCTGACCGTGGAGCCGGGGATTTACGTCACCGGTTGGGGCGGGGTGAGGATCGAGGACCTGGTGGTGGTGACGGAGCGAGGGGTGGAGATCCTGAGCAAGGCGGGGAAGGGGCCAGTAGTCACAGTGTAGGACAAGCCTAGGCGTGTCCCGCAGCGTTGTTGCAGAGCCCGCTGCATGGTGCGACGGGCGGGCCCATGGAGCGTGCTGCAATGTCTCGAAAGGCTGGGAGGAGGAGACATGTACCTGTGGAAGGTGTACGCAGAGAACTTCCGGATCTTCGGTGCCGAGACTGACGGTGAACACCTGGATCTGAGTTTGCGACCGGGCCTCAACGTGCTGGTGGGTGAGAATGAGTCTGGCAAGTCCGCCGTTGTCGATGCCATTCGTTATCTGTTGTGGACCACGGATCGGGACTACCAGAGGTTGTCAGAGGACGACTTTCACGTGTCGGGCGCGCAACGCGCATTGGAGCTGACGATCCGGTGCACGTTCTCTGATCTGACGCGTCGAGAGGTAGGCAGATACCTGGAGTGGTTGAGTGTCGAAGACGGCAAGCCCTACCTGCATATCACGTTGAAGGCTACTCGACTGGAAGAGCACGCTACCGCGACGAGATGGAGACGGAACATCACCGTGACGGTAGCCTCAGGCAAGAATGGCCAAGGCCCGGCGGTCCAGCCGGTCCGCGACTTTCTGAGGACCACATACCTGCGTCCGCTTCGGGATGCCGAAGCTGAACTGTCAGCTGGACGGGGATCGAGGCTGTCGCAGATCCTGCAGTGTCACCCGAGCTTCGAGGCGCAAGCCGTCAGTGACTTCGATGAAGACAGCGCAGAGGCTTGTACGCCCTCCACGATTGTCGGGATAATGCGCGAGGCAGAGCGTCGAATCGAGCGGACTCCAGTGATTCAGGACACGCAGAGCAATCTCAACACCGAGTATCTCCATGCGTTCTCCATAGCGGGGGATGTCTTGGAAGGTCAGATCGGACTTGGAAGGCAGGCTGAGCTGCGAGACATTCTTGAAAAACTGGATCTGTGGCTGCGGCCGGCGCCAGGAGTAGATCTGCGGACGCCACGGGGACTGGGGGTGAACAATGCCCTCTTCATGGCGACGGAGCTGCTCCTGCTGGGTGGTGAGGATCGCGAGGTTCTTCCTCTGTTGCTTGTCGAAGAACCAGAGGCGCATCTCCATCCACAGATGCAGCTGCGGATGATGGAATTCCTTGAGACTCATTCGGATCCGGACGCGAATGACTCTGTCCAGATTCTTCTGACAACGCATAGCCCAAACCTTGCGTCGAAGGCAAAGCTTGACCACGTCACCGTCCTGTGCGAGGGACAACCCTACTCGCTTGCCGAGGGATTGACCGCTCTGGATTCGTCAGACTATAGGTTCCTGGAGCGGTTTCTGGACGTCACGAAGGCCAATCTCTTCTTCGCAAAGGCTGTTGTGCTGGTGGAGGGAGACGGCGAGAACATACTGCTGCCAACGATAGCGCATCTGTTGGGGCGCTCGTTCTCCGAACATGGCGTATCGATAGTGAACGTTGGTAGCAGAGCATTCCTTCGCTATGCAAAGATCTTTCAGCGAAGAGACCAATCTGTGATGCCAGTGCGCGTAGCCTGCCTTGTAGATCGGGACATCGTACCACCCTCGGTGGAATATGTGGAAGGAAGGTCCCTCGACGCAGAAGAGCCGGAAGAACAGGTTGAGGCAGAGATGGACCCCCTTGAAGCTAGCGACGGTGGCCGGGTGCTGACGTTTGTCTCGGACTACTGGACTCTCGAGTATGATCTGGCTCGTGCGGGACTGGCGCCGTTGGTCCACAAAGCAGTGCAGCTCGCAAAGAAAGTGAAACGCAGGTCCGACGCACTCCCGAGAGAGGGGAAGGACGCCGTCCTCGAGAAGGCCCAGCAGGACCTCGATTCGTGGGAGAGCGACCAGCTGGACGCGGAGGCAGTCGCAGCGCTTGTCTACAAGCCCTTGTGCAAGAAGCAGGCGTCAAAGCCGGACACAGCTCAGTTCCTCGCACAGCTGCTGGAAGAATCGCACCTCGAGGGTGATCAACTGCGTGAACGCCTTCCCCGATATATCCTAGACGCACTCGACTACGTGACTGCAGTGGAAGGCAATGAGGAGGGCGTCGATGCCGCAGAGCATAGTGATTTCTGATCAAGACGTAGACAGTGTCGCCGAGGCAATGGGGTGGCAGTTCCATGATGCCGCAAGGCGCGAAGCGCTAGTGTGCACGGGCTGCCGAGACATCCAGGCTTGCCCCGGGAGCGGCAAGACTACCCTGGTGGTGGCCAAATTGATGATTCTTGCCGAACAGTGGAAGTGGCCTGACAGAGGAGTTTGTGTTCTGTCTCACACGAACGTGGCTCGTGAAGAGGTGGAGAAGAGGGTGGCCCAGCATGCGGCGGGCCACCGACTGCTACGCTACCCTCACTTCATCGGGACCATTCAGAGGTTCGTTGACGAGTTTCTGGCATTGCCCTACATGCGCAGCCACGGGATGGAGGTGCAGGTTGTCGACAACGACCGTTTTGAGACCGAATCGACTAGACGCTTTGAATGGGCCAGGTTTCGGACGGCGCAAACGTCACTGAGTAGGAGCTGGCCGCATGACTCTGGCCACGCGATAGTAGCTGGCCTTCGCTGGGAGACAGCCGATCTGTCGCTGGGCAGCGCTGGAGGCGACATCGGCGTCGGTGCACATACCAGGACCTATCGCCAGTTGGAATCGCTGAAGAGGATGTTGTGCGAAGACGGCTACTTCCGGTTCGACGACATGTACGCGTACGCCCAGGCATACATGAGGGAGAACCCTGGGGTTGAGGCGGCTGCGCGATTCCGCTTCCCCTGGGTCTTCGTAGACGAAATGCAAGATTCTGATGCAATACAGGGTGATCTTCTGGAGCTCCTGTTTGGGGAACAGTGCATTCTCCAGAGATTTGGCGATGCGAATCAGGCAATCTACAGCGGCGAGTCCGTCGGTGATGGTCATGCGGTGTTTCCCCGGGACGATCCCATCCGAGTCACCGGAAGCATGCGCTTTGGCTCAGCCATCGCTGGGTTTGCTAGTCGACTCACCGCCGTTCTTCCTCAGGAACTGACTGGCGTTGGCCCTCGCACAGAGGGGCGTCACACGGTATTGCTGTTTGGTGAGGGCTCGATTTCGGCTGTCCTGCCGCGTTTTGGCGAGATCCTCACATCGGACCATAGCGGCGGACTCCCGCCGGGCCATGTCGCCAAGGCCGTTGGGTTTCGCAAGTCCGAACCGAGTCCCGGCACAACGCGCAGGTTTCCTTTCAACATAGGTGATTACTGGCAACGGTTCGAGCCGGAGTTCACCGTTCGGTCGCCCAAGCTCGGCAGCTTAGTCCAATACGTCACGCTGGGGCACGACTTGATTCAGACCCAGGGCGAATGCTGCGAGGGCTATCGAACACTCATCGAAGGTCTGCTTGATCTGCTTCGACTGCAGGGGGCCAGGTACGGTACGAGGGCTGCATTCACCAAGACTCGACTGTTCGAAGCGTTCGAGGACTTGGATGGGTCGAGCCTTGGGGAATTCCGGGCGCTTCTGGCCGAGCTGTGTTTGCCCGCTACCGAATTGTGCGAGCAATGGTGGAATGACGTGTACAGTAGGCTCAGGCGAGTGGTTGAGCGTCTGAGCGATCACGCCCTGACGACATCGGCAGAGGAGTTCCTGCGCTGGACTGACCAACCCGCGCGTTTGTTGCCCCGAGCCCCTCGGGTTCCTACTCGTATGCTTAATGTGTACCGGTACGATTCGGCCGTCGGGCCCATCGACATCGAGGTGACAACCATCAATGCAGTCAAGGGACAGAATCATGATGCCACTCTAGTGCTTGAGACCTGCTGGAGGGGGCGACACGATCTACAAGAGATGGTCGAGTTTCTCAATGACGAGAGCTCGACCGACAATCTACAGGCTGGTGATACCCGTGAGCGAATGAAGCGAGTCTTCGTCGCGATGACGCGTCCCAGGGAACTCGTCTGTCTGGCTATGCACAGAGACCATGTCACTTCTGAGCAGCGCGATTCCCTTGCGGACCGCGGCTGGTGCATCGAGGATCTTGGTGACTAGCTCTGCAGTGCTCTCAGACATGGTCACCGTGTCCACAGGTATGAACTACAGGACGAACTTCTACCATACCCCATAGGGGCGTCCACGGCGCGATGCAAGATACCGCATTCACTCTTGACCGGCAACAGCGAGGGTTCCTCCGGCAGCCCGTGGAAGGCAGGGTCTTCCTTCACGGACCGGCCGGGGCGGGGAAGACCACCGTGGGCGTGCAGCGCATGCTACACTTGCTGGAGAGCGGCGTCCCGGCCGAGGCCATCCTGGTCCTCGTGCCGCAGCGCACGCTGGCCACACCCTACTACGATGCGCTGCACAGTCCCACCCTGGGGCCGGGCGGTCAAGTCACCGTGCTCACCGTGGGCGGCCTGGCCCGGCGGATGGTGGACCTCTTCTGGCCCCTGGTCGCTGAGGAGGTCGGCTTCGGACACCCCGAGAGAAACCCCACCTTCCTCACCCTGGAGACGGCCCAGTACTATATGGCCCGGGTGGTGCGCGCGCTGCTGGAGCAGGGGTACTTCGATTCCCTGGTCATCGACCGCAACCGGCTCTACAGCCAGATCCTGGACGACCTGAACAAGGCCGCCGTGGTCGGCTTCCCTCACACGGAGATCGGGGAGCGGCTGAAGGAGGCCTGGGCCGGGGATCCAGCCGAGAAGCGCGTCTACGACGAGGCCCAGGAGTGTGCCTCTCGCTTCCGCAAGTATTGCCTGGAGCACAACCTGCTGGACTTCTCCCTCCAGATGGAGGTCTTCGTCCACCACCTGTGGACGCTGCCCCTGTGCCGTCGCTACCTGCTGAACCGGTACACCCACCTCCTGGTGGACAACGTGGAAGAAGATACCCCCGTGGCCCACGACCTGCTGAGGGAGTGGCTGCCCCACTGCCGGTCGGCGCTGCTGATCTACGACGAAGACGCGGGCTATCGTCGCTTCCTGGGCGCCGATCCCGAATCCGCTGAAGACCTCCGCGACCTGTGCGAGGAGACGGTTCGACTCCCGCAGTCGCACATCACCTCGCCGGACATGGAGGCCTTCGCCTCTCGACTGGCCATCGGTCTGAACAGGGAAGGAGAGCCGGTGCCGGGCGACGTGCTCTCGGCGCTGAGCTACGAGTACCATCGCTACCATCCGCAAATGCTGGACTGGGTGACCGACGAGATCGAGACACTGGTAGGGGAGGAAGGGGTGGCGCCCGACGAGATCGCCGTGCTGGCCCCCTTCCTCAGCGACGCCCTTCGTTTCTCGCTCATGCACCGGCTGGAGCAGCGCAGCGTGCCAGGGCGGTCCCACCGTCCCTCTCGGGCCTTGAGGGAGGAGCCAGCGGCTCGTTGCCTGCTCACGCTGGCCAGCATCGCGCACCCCCGGTGGGGCGTCTGTCCCCTCGAAGCCGATGTGGCCTACGCGCTGACCCAGGCCATCGAGGGCCTGGACCTGGTGCGCGCGCAGCTTATGGCCAGGATCGTGTACCGCGTGCAGGAAGGTGCGCCGAGACTGACCTCCTTCGACGAGATCAACGGGGAGATGCAGGAGCGGCTGACCTACGTCCTGGGGGGTCGGTTCGAGGCCTTGCGCCTGTGGATAGAGGAGTACGTGGGCGGCGAGGAGACGCCCCTGGATCATTTCCTGAGCCGTCTCTTCGGAGAGGTCCTCTCTCAAGAGGGGTACGCTTTCCACCGCAACTACGACGCGGGAGAGGTGGCCGCCAATCTCATCGAGTCGGTACAGAAGTTCCGCTGGGTCACGGAGGAACCCCTCGCGGAGGGCGACAAGCCGCTGGGGCTGGAGTACCTGGAGATGGTGGAGGACGGCGTGGTGGCTGCGCAATACGTGCGCAGTTGGAGGATCCAGCCCGAGGACGCGGTGCTGCTGGCCCCGGCCTACACCTTCTTGATGGCCAATCGGCCGGTGGAATACCAGTTCTGGCTCAACGCCGGCGGACGAGGTTGGTGGGAGCGGCTGTACCAACCTCTCACCCACCCCTACGTGCTCAGCCGCCACTGGACCAGGGAGAGGCTGTGGACCGACGCCGACGAGTGGGAGTGGAGGCAGGAGGCCCTCTATCGCCTCACCCGGGGCTTGCTGCGTCGTTGCCGCAAGAAGGTGTACCTGGGGATCAGCGCCCTGGGTGAGCAGGGTTTCGAGCAGCAGGGTGTGTTGTTGCAGGCCATCCAGCGCGTGCTGCGGCGTGTCCAGGCGGAATCGGGGGCCCTGCCACCCGGGAGTGAGGGTGGAAGCGGTGTTTAAGCCACGACCCAAGCAGCAAGAGGTGCTGGAGTACCGGGGCGGCAGGATGGGGGTCTCCGCCGTCCCTGGGAGCGGAAAGACTCACACCCTCTCCTACCTGGCGGCGGAGCTGGTGGCCAGCGGCCTCCTGGAGGAGGACCAGGAGGTCCTGGTGGTGACGCTGGTCAACTCCGCGGTGGACAACTTCGCCTGGCGGGTGGCGTCTTTCGTCCAGGAGCGTGGTCTACTGCCCAACATCGGCTATCGAGTGCGCACGCTGCACGGCCTGGCCAACGACATCGTGCGGGAGCGCCCTGAGCTGGTGGGGCTATCCGACGGTTTCCAGATCGTGGACGAAAGGGCCGCGGAGCAGATCCGGCAAGGCGCTGTGGAGGCCTGGGTCCGGGCGCACGGCGATTCGTTCGACGATTTCCTCTCCCCTGGGATCGAGCAAGGGCAGCTCGACTGGGTGCGCCGCAACCAGTGGCCGCAGTTGGTCAACAGCATCGCTCTGACCTTCATCAAGAGCGCCAAAGATCAACAACTGACGCCGCAGGACATAAGAGAGCATCTCGATGCGTCGGGTGCTTCTCTCCCCCTGGCAGAGATGGGCTGGGCGATCTATACAGACTACCAGCGGGCTTTGGCCTATCGCGGAGCGGTGGACTTCGACGACCTCATCCGCCTGGCTCTGCGGGCCCTGGAGCTGGATGGCGAGTACCTCCAGCGTTTGCGTCATCGCTGGCGTTTCATCCTGGAGGACGAGGCCCAGGACAGCAGCGCCTTGCAGGAGAGGATCCTGGGACTCCTGGTGGGACCTGAAGGCAACTGGGTGCGTGTGGGTGATCCCAACCAGGCCATCTACGAGACCTTCACCACGGCCAGCCCGCACTTTCTGCTCGACTTCCTGAGGGAGAAGGGCGTCACGGCCCGCGAGATGCCCAACTCGGGCCGTTCGACGCTGGGCATCATCGAGCTGGCCAACCATCTCGTCGACTGGACTCGAGGGGGCCACCCCGTGGAGCGGTTGCGCGAAGCCCTGGCCCTTCCTCACATCGAGCCTACTCCACCCGGTGACCCGCAGCCCAATCCCGCTGGTCTGCCAGGGCACCTGCGTCTGGTAGACCAGAAGTATACCCCGGCGGAGGAGCTCCGGGTGGTGGCGGACTCGCTGGCGCGGTGGTTGCCCGAACACCCAGAGGCGACGGTGGCCGCGCTGGTGCCGCGCAACGAACGGGGCTTCGAGCTGGTCGCTGAGCTGAAAAAGAGGGGGCTGGAGTACGTGGAGCTGCTGCGCAGCAGCGGGTCGACGCGGGAGGCGGCAGGCGCTCTGGGCAACGTGGTCAGGTATCTGGGTGACGCTCCATCAGCGAGCAAGCTGGCCACGGCCTACAAGGTGTGGAGGCGCGAGGACCGGCAGGACGAAGAGGCCAGGGCAGATCTCCAGCAGGCTGTGCGGGCGTTGGGCAGATGCCGTCACGTGGAGGATTTCCTCTGGCCCCGGGCAGAGCGCGACTGGCTGGGCGACCTGGACGCTGCACAGACGGTGGATGACGCGTCTGAGAGCCTGGTGGCCTTCCGGGAACTGGTGCGCCGCTGGCAGGGCGCCAGTGTGCTCCCCGTCGACCAGTTGATCCTGACCCTGGCCCAGGACCTGTTCCACGAGCCAGCAGACCTGGCGGTGGCGCACAAGCTGGCCGTGGTCCTGAGGCGCGCCAGCGACCTTCGTCCGGACTGGCGTCTGCCGGAGCTGACGGAGGAACTGGCGGTAGTCGCTCGCAACGAGCGTCGTTTCCTGGGCCTGAGCGGCGACGATATCGGCTTCGACCCGCAGCGACACAAGGGGAAGGTGGTGGTTTCCACCATTCACAAGGCCAAAGGGTTGGAGTGGGACCGCGTCTATCTGATGTCTGTCAACAACTACAACTTCCCCTCGGCGGAGCCTCACGACAGCTTCATCTCCGAGCGATGGTTCGTGCGCGATGGCTTGAACCTGGAGGCCGAGGCTCTGGCCCAACTGGAGGCCCTCGTCGAGGAGGGAGGCTCGTACCAGGAGGGAGAAGCGACGCTCCAGGCCAGGTTTGACTATGCTGCGGAACGGCTGCGCCTGCTCTATGTGGGCATCACCCGGGCCCGGAAGGAGTTGATCATCACCTGGAACACGGGCCGGCGGGGCGATCGGCAACGGGCCGTGGCCTTCATGGAGTTCCAGCGCTTCTGGGAGGAGGAGCATGGCCCTGCCCAGTGACTTTCAGTTCAGCCAGAGCAGCCTCCAGGACTACATGGAGTGTCCGTGGCGCTTCTACCTGCGCCACGTACGGCGGTTGGCCTGGCCTGCCATCACCGCGGAGCCGGCGCTGGAGCACGAGAGGCACCTCCTATTGGGCAGTGAGTTCCACCACCTGGTTCACCAGCACGAGTTGGGGATCCCGGCAGAGCGGTTGTCCACGGTGATCGGCGATCCAAACCTGCGGGGTTGGTGGCTCAACTACCTGGAGAGAGGGCCAGGAGATCTTCCCCCCCTCCATTATCCTGAGTTTGTCCTTTCCGCCCCGGTGAGTGCATACCGCCTGGTGGCCAAGTACGACCTCCTGGCGGTGGATCCGGCCCGGCGGGCAGTGATCCTGGACTGGAAGACGTACCGCCAGCGCCGCGGGCGGAGCTGGCTCGATGAGCAGCTACAGACCAGGGTCTACCCCTACCTGCTGGTACGGGCTGGAGCGCATCTCAACGAGGGCCAGCCGCTGGCAGCCGCACAGGTGGAGATGGTCTACTGGTTTGCCAGCTTCCCGGATGATCCCGAACGATTCGTCTACAGCGAGGAGCGGTACGGCGAAGATGGCGCCTCTCTACACTCCTTGATCGAGGAGATCGCCGGTCTCACGGAAGACGAGTTCCAGCGCACGGCTGACGAAGAACGGTGTCGGTTCTGCCCCTACCGCTCGCTCTGCCAGCGAGGGAGGAGGGCCGGCGACTTCCTCCAGGCGGAGGAAGGCCGGGAAGGGGAGGAGGACCTGGAGATCTTCCTGGACTTCGACCAGATCGCCGAGATCGAGTTCTGAGGCTTGCTGATGAGGAAATGGATCGAGCCCCAGGAGATCGGGGTACCTCAGCGCCTCCAGAGCGCCATTGGCGGCCATCCCCTGGTAGCGCAGACCCTGGCGCGGCGTGGGTTCACCGAGGTGAGCGCGGCCAGGTCCTTCCTCGACCCGAACCTCTACCAGCCTGCCCCGGCGAAGGAGCTGCCCAACCTGACAGCAGCCGTGGAGCGCCTGGAGAGGGCCATCCGTCAGGGGGAGGAGATTTGCGTCTGGGGAGACTTCGACGTCGATGGCCAGACGAGCACCACGCTCCTCGTATCCACGTTGCGAGCCTTGGGTGCAGCGGTGCGCTACCACATCCCCATCCGGGCCACCGAGTCCCACGGCGTGCATCTCCCCGTGTTGAAGGAGTTGATCGCCGGTGGGGTCCAACTCATTCTGACCTGTGACACCGGCATCGGGGCCCACGACGCCGTCGCTTACGCTCACAGGGTTGGAGTTGACATAATCATCACAGATCACCACGACTTGCCCCCGGAGCTACCCGACGCCTGTGCGGTGGTGAACCCGAAGATGCTGCCCCTGGACCATGCGCTAAGGGAGCTGCCGGGGGTGGGCTGCGCTTACAAGGTGGCAGAGGCGCTTCACCAGAGGGTGGGGCGCGGCCAAGAGGCGGAGGGGTACCTGGACCTGGTGGCCCTGGGGATCGTCGCTGACGTGGCGGTGCAGACGAAGGACGTCAGGTACCTGCTTCAGCGAGGCCTGAAGGCGCTGCGCGAAAACGA
Organism: Anaerolineae bacterium; assembly: GCA_034411995.1. GTDB lineage: Bacteria > Chloroflexota > Anaerolineae > UBA7937 > B3-Chlor > JAUVXJ01. Next base: position 341,464 of record DAOUME010000007.1, read on the forward strand.
GCGTGTGGGGCTCCAGGCGGTGATGGAGCTGGCCGAGATCAACGCTGCACACCTGACGGAGGAGCACGTGGGCTTCCTCGTGGCGCCTCGCCTCAACGCCCTGGGCCGACTGGCCGACGCCAATCTCGCTGTGGAGCTCCTGACCTCGGACGACCCCGGCCGGGCCCGGATGCTGGCCAGTCAACTGGAGGGTCTGAACGCCCGGCGCCGCTTGCTGAGCGACCAGGTGTTCGAGGCCGCTGTGGAGCAGGTCGAACGAGACCCATCTCTGCTGGACCGGGGGGTGCTGGTGCTGAGCCATCCTTCGTGGCCAGCAGGCGTGGTGGGCATCGTGGCCAGCCAGTTGGTGGAGAGGTATGGTCTGCCCACCGTGCTCCTGGCTGAGCCGCCTAGAGAGCTGGCCCGGGGTTCTGCCCGGTCCATCCCGGGCTGCGACATCTCGGCGGCCATCGCCGCCCATGCGGAGATGCTGGCCAGCTTCGGTGGTCACCCCATGGCGGCGGGCCTCGCCATAGAGCCCGATCGGATCGATGAATTCAGACGCGCCTTGTCCCGCACGGTGCGGGAGGTGCTCCGAGGCCTCGAGGACGGATCCGGGCTGCCCGTAACGGCATACGTTTCGCTGTCGGAGTTGTCCCTCGATCTGGTGGGGGAGTTGGAGCGCCTCGCCCCCTTTGGCCCTGGCAATCCCGCACCCACGCTGGCGACCAAAGACCTGAAACTGCTGGGCCGGAGTGCGGTGGGGCGCAAAGGTGAACATCTTCAGTTGATCGTGGAGGACTCTGGCGGCGCGCAGGCCAGGGTCATCTGGTGGAGGGGGACGGAGTGGTCTCTTCCAGAGGGCCGGTTTGACTTGGCGTACAGAGTGCGGGCCAGCGACTACCGCGGTCAGCCAGAGCTACAGGTAGAGTGGGTGGACGCCCGCCCGGTGGAGCTGCCTCTGGTGGAGCTGGCTCGGGAGCGAGCGGCCATACAGGTGGTGGACTACAGGGCGGAGCTCAGGCCCAGGCTGCTGCTGGAGCATCTTCGTTCTGGCGACGGGGTCCAGGTGTGGAGTGAGGCCGAGGCCAGGAAAGAGGTAGATGGCGCGGACCGGTACGAACTGAGGCCCTCGAAAGCGCTGGCGATCTGGACGGTGCCTCCGGGACCAGCGGAGCTGCGGGCGGCGTTGAAGAGCGTGGCTCCGGAGACGGTGTACCTGTTCGGAGTTGACCCCGGCCTGGATGAGCCGCAGCGCTTCCTGGAGAGGTTGGCGGGGCTGGTCAAGAGGGCGCTCCGTGCTCACGAGGGCAGGGTCACGATTCCCGATCTGGCGGCCGGTACCGCCCAGCGTGAAGCCGCGGTGCGCCTGGGGCTCGACTGGCTGGTGGAAAGCGGGCACATCACCATCGTGGACGAGGAGGCTGGCGAGCTACTGCTGGCCTCTGGCAGCGGAGCGGCCGGCCAGGACGTGAAGGGAGCAACGGCACGACTGCGGACCTTGCTGGAGGAGGCCGCGGCATATCGTCTCCATTTCTCGAGGGCGCCTGCGGACGGTGTCTTGAGAGTCTGAGGCCCTCCCCTGGGCCGGGACCGCAGCCCCATCGGGGGCGGAGCGGCGGCATGGCTCGTCAACACTCCCGCGGTCGCCGTGTTTGGCCGGGAAGAGAGTACGCTCTGCCGCCAATCAGAGGGGGGAGGGTACCTCTGGCTAACCTGGCTCACGACGGCTTGTACACCATGGCGCGCTGTGGTAGAATGGCTGTGTATGCGGTCTGGGACTCGATCACAGGGGGAGGGTGCAGGACATGGTGCAAGACGCTACGGCAAAGATAGGTCGGAGGGCGATCATCGGCGGCGTGGTGGGCCTGGTGGTCGGATGCCTTCTCGGCTGGATGGTTCTGGGCTGGCTTGTCTTCCCGGTGACGTGGACCGACGCGGATCCCTGGGATCTCAGGCCGGAGCAGAAGGAGGCGTACGTACTCCTGGTCGCCGATTCCTACAGCCTCAATTCTGACGCGGACCTGGCGATTCACAGGCTGGAGGGCTTCAGGAGCGGAGAGGTTGGCGACATCCTGTCCAGGCTCATAGAGGAGAAAGAGAAGGCAGGGGACCTGGAGGGCAAGCGCCGGCTACAGTACGTGGCCATGGTCATGGACATCACTCCTGCGGTGGGAACCCCCAGCGCTGAACCGACCGCGCCGTCGGGAACAGCACGGCTTTCCGCCTCGGTGCGCTCACTGCTGCCTCTGTGCGGATTGGGCCTCGTGCTGCTGTTGATCGTGGGCCTGATCGCCATCATCGTCTTCCGCATCCTGCAGCAGAGAGCCGCGAGGGCGCCCGCCCGGGTGATAGGAGAGGAAGGGGTCGTCCCGGCCACTGCTCCGCACGGCGCTCTGGGCCGTTTCGTCACCACCTACGCGATTGGAGACGATGGTTACGATACGTCGTTCAACATCGAGACTCACGGCGAGGAGGGCGAGTTCTTCGGGGCCTGTGGTGTAGGCTTCTCCGAGACGGTAGGCGAGGGCAGCCCGGACAAGGTGACCGCCTTCGAGGTGTGGGTTTTCGACAGGACGGACATGGACAACGTGCAGACCGTGACCAAGGTGCTGATGAGCGAATTCGCCTACAACAGCGAGGTGCTGCGCGACAAGATGAAGGATCGCGGAGAGGCGATCCTGGTGGAGAAGGGGAAGACCGTAGTCATCGATGCTGTGGGCTTGCAGCTCCGGGCTGAAATCGTCGACTTCGAGTACGGTGCTGACCCCTCTCTGCCGCCCAACAGCTACTTTGAGAGCCTGACCACCCAACTGGCGCCAGCGTTCAGGAGTTGAGGCCGGCATCGCCCACATCCCTCGAGGGCCTGGCGCCGATCTTGCAGTCGGGTGGGCTCGGCTTACCGGCCCCGGAGCGGGTCCAGTGGGTATCAGCGCGCAAAGGGTGCAGGGTTGGGCGTGGAGACTCCACGCCACGGGTCAGAGGTGAGCTACGGAGGCGGCATGACAGGTAGTCTGTGCGCCTCTTTTCTTTTGCGCCGCCGATGAAGGACCCGCGAAGCCGGGGATCGGGCGAACCTGTGCATATGTGCCAGGGGTGGTGATAGGAGGTGTGAGGTGCACGAGGTGATCATGCCCAAGCTGGGGCTGACCATGGAGGAAGGCACCATCGTCCGCTGGTTGAAATCGGAGGGCGAAACGGTGGCGGAAGGGGATGTGCTCTTCGAGGTGCAGACCGACAAGGTGGTCATGGAGGTGGAGTCTCCAGCCTCGGGCATACTGGGGAGGATTATGGTCCACGAGGAGGAGACCGTCCCCATCGCCCAGGCGGTGGCCTACATCGTGTCGCCTGGTGAGGAGGTCCCCGACTCTGTTGCAGGCGTGACTCCAGCCAAGGGCGCCGTGTCTGGCCCCAGACGTGCTGAGTCTGGACCGAGAAAGGCTGGTCCCGTCCTCGCCACCCCGGCCGCCAAGCGACTCGCCCGTGACCAGGGCATAGATCTCGCTCAGGTCATGGGGACCGGCAAGCAGGGGATGGTGGTCAAAGGAGACGTTCTGGCGGCCCTGGAACGGGGGCCTGAGGTTACTGGGCTGCCAGCGAAAGGGGTGCCCAGGCCGAAAGCGTCCCCGGCGGCGCGGCGGGCGGCCCGAGAGCGTGGCATCGCACTGGAAACGGTGGTCGGGTCAGGGCCCGGCGGGCGCATCGTGGAGCAGGACGTCCTCGGCCTGGTGGCGGAAGCTGTCCAGCCCGCGGCCGGAGGAGGCAGGGTGGTGCCCTTGAGTCCCATCCACAGGCTGATGGCCGAGCGTATGAGCCAGAGCTTCTCGCAGGCACCCCACTTCTACCTCGGCATGGAGGTGAACGCAGCGGCGCTGGTGGAGCTGAGACAGAGACTGGTGCCCATCTGCGAGAAGAAGGCCGAGGTGCGCGTCACCTTCACCGACCTGCTGATCAAGCTGGTGGCGGTCACCCTGCGCGCTCATCCCTACGCCAACGCCACCTGGGAGAGCGGTGGGATTCGCCTCTTCGAAGAGGTCAACCTGGGGTTGGCGATAGCGATGGACGAAGGACTCGTGGTGCCGGTGATCCGTCTTGCCGACCGGCTGAGCCTGACCGAGATCGCCAAGGCACGGAGCGATCTGGCAGCCAGGGCTTCGCAGGGCAGGCTCACCCTGGATGAGGTGACCGGCGGCACGTTCACCCTCACCAACCTGGGCATGCTTGGGGTGGACGTCTTCCAGGCCATCATCAATCCGCCTCAGAGCGCCATTCTGGCCACAGGCCGCATCGCCGACAGACCCGTGGTGGAGGACGGCGAGGTGGTGGCCAGGCCGACCATCCACCTTTCCCTTTCGGTGGATCACAGGGTGCTGGATGGTGCGTCCGGAGCCCGGTTTCTACAGGACCTGCGCCGCGTGATAGAGGATCCGTACGAGTTCTTCCTGAAGGACGTCGTCTAGGTCTGGCGTCCCCGCTGTCGAGAGGACCAAGAGGAGAAGGCGATGAGGCTGTATGCGCCACAGCGCAGACCCCTGTGGGAGGTCACGAGAACCCTGGTTAACACCGCCATGGGCCGCGAGGAGGCTGACCTGGTGATCCGGGGAGGATCGCTGGTGAACGTGCACACGGCGGAGATTCTCCAGGGGCTCGAGGTGGCCGTCAAGGCGGGAAGGGTCGCTGTGGTGGGCCGGGCGGAGCACACCATTGGCGAGGGGACGGAGGTCATCGACGCGACGGGGTACCACCTCTTGCCGGGCCTTATGGAGGGGCACGTCCACATCGAGAGCAGCATGATCACGCCGACTCAGTTCACACGAGCCGTCCTCCCTCACGGCACGACGGCCGTGTTCATCGACAACCACGAAGTGGCCAACGTGCTGGGGATAGAGGGCATCAGACAGATGATGCAGGAGTCCCGGCACCTCCCATTGAAGGTCTACCTGGCGATGCCCTCCTGCGTGCCAGCACTACCGGGTTTGGAGGACGCCGGGGCAGTCATCGGTCCAGAGGACGTGGCGGAAGCCATGACCTGGGACTACGTGGCTGGTCTGGGGGAGATGATGAACATACCCGGCGTGCTGGGTGCAGACGAGACCGTGCACGCCATACTCCGGGCCACCCTGGAGGCGGGCAAGGTGGTGACCGGGCACTACTCCATCCCCGAGACGGAGCGTGGGCTTCAGGCGTTCATCGCCTCGGGCATCAGCTCGTGCCACGAGTCCACACGCCAGGAGGACGCCCTGGCCAAGCTGCGGCTGGGGATGTACGTCATGCTCCGCGAGGGCTCGGCCTGGCACGACTTGAAGGAGACCACCAGGGCCATCACCGAGACGGGCGCGGACAGCCGCCACGCGATGATCATCACGGACGATACCCACCCCGACACCCTGGTCAACGTGGGCCACATGAACCACGTCGTCAGGCGGGCCATCGAGGAGGGGCTCGACCCGGTGCGAGCTGTGCAGATGGCGACGGTCAACGTCGCCGAGTACTTCCGGCTGGGCCATGATCTGGGAAGCATCAGTCCCGGCAAGTGCGCGGACATCATCTTCGTCGAGAACCTGGAAGAGATGCGCGTGGATAGGGTCCTGGTCGACGGCCTCGAGGTGGCCCAGGGAGGCCAGATGCTGGTGGATCTCCCTCAGTTCGACTATCCCCGTTCCTCACGGGAATCTGTCCACCTGCCGAGGCCGCTACTCGCTGAGGACTTCCAGGTACGGGCGCGAGACGGTGATGCTTCGGTCAAGGTGCGAGTCATCGAGGTCGCGGAGGGGCAGGTGGTGACGAAGCACCTCCAGATGGAGCTCCCCGTCGAGGATGGACTCGTGATGTCCTCAACCGTGGAGGATGTGGCCAAGGTCGCCTCGGTGGAGAGACACCGGGCCAGCGGGCAGATCGGTTTGGGGTTCGTGAGGGGCTTCCACCTGGAGGCGGGGGCTGTGGCCTCCACCATCGCGCACGACAGTCACAACCTGCTCATCGTGGGCGCGAACGACGCAGACATGGCCTTCGCCGGAAACGTACTGGCGGAGACTGGCGGCGGAATGGTGGTGGTACGGGAGGGCGAAGTCCTCTCGCTCGTTCCGCTTCCCATCGCGGGTTTGATGTCCCAAGAGCCCGTGGAGGTGGTGGACGAGCAAGTTCGGAGCCTGGGCAGGGCCTGGAGGCAACTGGGCTGTGACCTGGAGTCGCCGTTCATGACCATGTCCATCCTGGCGCTGCCAGTGATTCCTGAACTGCGCATCACCGACAGGGGCCTCGTGGACACGGTCGAGTTCACCCCCGTGGATGTGGTCATCGGACCATAGTCCGAGGCTCGGGCCCACGATGCGTGATCGGCTCTACTCGGGTCGCGGGACCCTGAGCTGCGGCTCGACCTCCGGCGTGCCCCCACCCTCTGAGGGTTTGACATGGGTGGTAGGTTCTTCTATACTTGCCCATGTTTTGGGGCCGCTAGTTTTGTCTCGCAGGAGGAGGGCTGAATATGCCTCTGGGTGCCCACATGTCCATCTCTGGCGGCTTGGACAAGGCTCTCATCAGTGGACGAGAGCTGGGGTGCGAGACGATCCAGATCTTCACCAGGAGCCCCCGGCAGTGGCGCCCTCGCGTTCTGGAGGAAGCTGAGGTCGCCCTTTTCCGCCAGGCACAGGCGGAAGCGGGAATTGACCCCGTCGTGGCCCACGATTGTTACCTCATCAACCTGGCATCGCTGGAGGAAGAACTCTGGCAGAAGTCGCTCACCGTGTTCGTCGAGGAACTAGGCCACTGCCAGATGCTGGAGATCCCCTATCTGGTGCTGCACCCTGGTTCCCACATGGGCGCTGGTGAGGAGAAGGGGCTGGAGCAAGTGGCCAGGGCGCTCGATCGGGCGCGAGCCGAAACGCAGGATTATCGCGTGCAGGTGCTGCTGGAGAATACCGCAGGGCAGGGAACGAACCTTGGCTACAGGTTCGAGCATCTGGCCACGCTGTTGAGCTCAGTGCGCGATAGTAGCTGGCTGGGGGTCTGTTTCGACACTTGCCACGCCTTCACGGCTGGGTACGAGTTGCGTGCGCAGGCTGCCTACGAGGCAACCTGGCAAGAGATAGAAGATCTGATGGGACTGGAGCGAGTCAAGGTCATACACGTCAACGATGCCAAAGGTGACGTCGGCAGCCGGCTGGACCGCCACGAACACATCGGGCAGGGTATGATGGGCCTGGAGCCTTTCCGTTTGTTGCTCAACGACGAGCGATTTCGAGAGCTGCCGATGCTGCTGGAGACGCCGAAGGGGCCGGGTCTCTCGGAAGACAGGGAGAACTTGAGGGTGCTGAGAAGCCTGATTACGCCAGCGCGCGCAGGGCGCGCTGCAAGGAAGTAGCGGAGGTCGCATGTCATCATCGCAGAAGGGAAAGCGCCTGGTGATCATCGGAGGAGTGGCGGCGGGAATGAGCGCGGCGGCCCGCGCCAGGCGTCTGGATCCGGAGCTGGAGATCGTGGCCTACGAGCGGTCAGGGTACGTGTCGTACGGCTCCTGTGGACTTCCCTACCTGATCTCGGGAGTGGTTCCCGAGGTCAGCCGCCTGGTTGCGAGGACGCCAGAGCAGTTTGCCAGGGAGGGCATCGAGACCCACACGCACCACGAAGTGGTGGCCATTGATGCGGCCCAGCAGACGGTCAAGGTGCGGGATCTGGACCAGGGACGTGAGTTTCTCGTCCGCTATGACCGGCTGGTCATCGCCACGGGCGGTAGCCCTGTCCGACCACCTATGGAAGGCCTCGACCTGGAGGGAGTGTTCGCGCTGCGAACCTTGGAGGACGGCGCAGCCATCAATCAGTTTATCGCGGACCGCGGGCCGCGCCGGGCAGTGATCATTGGGGGTGGCTACATAGGTGTGGAGGTGGCCGAAGCCTTCGTACAACGCAATCTGGAGACGACGTTGCTCAACAGACCACCGCAGGTACTGGGCAACTTCGATCCAGACATCGCCCAGATGATGCAGGATGAACTGGAGCGGAACGGTGTGACGGTGTCCGTCGACGATACGGCTCAGGGAATCGAGGGCGACGGCCAGGGTCGCGTGCGAGCGGTCGTCTCTCAAAGAGGGCGGTACCACGCGGATCTGGTGCTCATCGGAGCGGGCGTGAGAGCGGAATCCCAACTGGCCAAAGAGGCTGGAGTCGAACTGGGTGTGAAGGGAGCCATCGCCGTAGACCAGGGGATGCGGACCAGCGTGCCTCACGTCTACTCCGCGGGAGACTGTGCTGAAACCTTTCACGTACTTCTGAACGGGCCGTCCTACGTGCCGCTGGGGTCGACGGCCAACAAGCAGGGCCGGGTAGCTGGGACCAATGCGGCGGGCGGTGAGGCCATGTTCAAGGGGGTGGTGGGGACCACTATCACGAAGGCCTTCGAACTGGGAGTGGCGGTCACTGGCTTGACCGAGAAGGCAGCGAAGCGGTTGGGCCGCCCCGCCAGTGCTGTGAGCATCGAACACGGGACCAGGGCGCACTACTATCCTGGTCCTGGCAACGTGCACATCAAGCTGGTGTGGAACGCCCCCGACGGTAGGCTCCTGGGCGCCCAAATCGCCGGCCCAGTGGCGGAAGCGAAGCGCATCGACGTCCTGGCCACCGCTCTTCACCATGGGCTGACCATCGGGGACCTCAGGGGGTTGGATTTGAGTTATGCGCCGCCGTTCTCACCGGTGTGGGATCCGATTCTGGTGGCGGCCAACGTAGCCGCCAAGAGCTAGGGAGGCAGGGGTGATACTGACGGAGGTATTGGGGAAGGCGCTTCGCCTGTACCCTCAGAAGCGAGCGATCAGGTGCGGGAACGAAGCGTGGACCTACGCCCAGTTCGGGGAGCGGGTCAATCGGCTCTCACAAGCGTTGCTGACTCTGGGTGTGAGCGAAGGCGACCGCGTTGCCATCCTGCACCGCAACTGCCATCGTTACCTGGAATGCTACTTCGGGGTGATGCAGATAGGGGCGGCGCTGGTGCCCATGAACTACCGGCTGAGCCCCTCAGATTGGATGGCCACGCTGGAGGATTCAGGCGCCGGGGTTCTCGTCGCCGATGAGGCGTTGGGTGCAGATGTTAAATCCGTTACGGATCTCGTGGGCGAATCGTGCAAGCTGGTTTGGTCACCGGGCGGCGTTTCAGTGGGGGCTGGTGGGGGTTCGTTCTTCGGCTACGAGGCGCTTCTCGAAGAGGCCAGCCCTGAGCCTCCTCCTGCGGTGAGCATCGGGCCGGAGGACATGGCGCAGATCTACTATACGAGCGGCACCACGGGGCAGGGCAAGGGGGTGGTGCTGAGTCACCGCAATGTCTACATGCACGCGCTGGGAACCATCGCCGAGTTCAAGCTGGATGACAGTGATGTCTGGCTTCACGCAGCGCCCATGTTCCACCTGGCCGACGGCTGGGCCACGTGGTCCATCACCTGGGTAGGTGGAGTGCACGTGTTCGTGCCTGACTTCAAGGAGCGGGCGGTGCTGGAGGTGGTGGAGAGGGAGGGCGTGACCATCACCAACCTCATACCCACCATGCTGAACGCCCTGGTGAACTACGTTGACGTGGATAAGTACGATTGCTCCAGTCTGCGCCTCCTGCTGAGCGGGGGATCTCCCATCGCCGAGAAGCTCGTCGAGCGGGCGATGGACACCTTTGGGTGTGAATACACTCAAACCTACGGCATGACGGAGACCAGCCCCTACCTGACGGTGTCGACCTTGAAGGACCACCTTCGCGGGCTGAGTCCTGAACGCCAGATGCGGTTCCGCTCTGCGACCGGTCGCGAGTTTATCACCGTCGAATTGAGGGTGGTGGACGAGCAGGGACGGCAGGTGAGGCCCGACGGCCAGCAGGTGGGAGAGATCGTCGTCCGCGGTGACAGTGTGACCAGCGGCTACTGGAATCTGCCCGACAGGACGGCGGAGGCGTTCGAGGATGGCTGGCTGCACACGGGCGACATGGCCGTGATGGACGAGGAAGGATACGTCACCATCGTCGATCGCAAGCGCGACATGATCATCACCGGAGGAGAGAACGTCTATTCCGTGGAGGTCGAGAACGAGCTCTATTCACATCCGGCGGTCCTCGAGGCGGCAGTGATCGGCGTGCCGGATGAGAAGTGGGGAGAGGCGGTCAAGGCGATCGTAGTGCTCAAGGAGGGGCAGCAGGCAACGGAGGAGGAGATCATTCGGTTCTGCAAGGAGAGGATGGCGCACTTCAAGGCTCCGAAATCGGTGGATTTTGTGTCCTCTTTGCCCAAGACGGGCTCTGCCAAGATCGCGAAGGTCGTGCTCAGGGACGAGTACTGGGAGGGGATGGCCAGGAAGGTGCACTGATCCATGGGCCTCTTGGTGACTCCGGCGGCGGTGCGCACCGAGGACCTATGAATGTGTGGAGGAGTACCACGTCTTGCAGATCACACCTCGTCGACAAACTCCTCCTGGACGGCGTCCAGCAGCGCGTCCAGTCGCTTCTCCACCGTGGGGGAGAGCTCGGTGCTCCAGCCCATCGCTTCCGGTTGCACGCCGTAGATGACGATGGGGGGAAGATCTCGCCCCAGGTACGCAGCCAGCGCGAGGACTTCTAGCACCTCGGTTTGGTGTAGGGAGATGGCCAAATCGCCAGCCTGGGAAGTGACGTCCTTCGGAGTGAAGCGCAGGATGGCTCCCGGCTCCTCTCCCGCCTCCACAGCGTCGATGATCAGGACCCTGTCGTAGCCCTCCACGAAGTGGAGGAGCTCCGGGCCTGCCGTACCGCCGTCCACGACATCAATGTGAGGGGGCAAAGGTCGCTCCATCAACGCGCGCACGGCGTGAACGCCCACCCCCTCGTCTCCCCTCAGGAGGTTGCCCACACCGAGGACGAGTACTTGTTTCTTCTCCGCCACCTCCATCTGTCCTCAGAAGGACAACTCCCAGAGGATGTGCCATATGGTCACCCCTCCGGGAGTTGTGGTCACCAAAGCCTCAGCGGAGAACCCGGCTGGAAAACACGCTTCTCCAGACCGGGGCGGCTGTCGCATGGGGGAGCCGTCATCTTGCTAGGCTTGTACCTCGCCAGACATGAGCCGTGTCGCGGCTTTGGCGCAGTTCTTGAGCAGCATGGCGATGGTCAAGGGCCCCACTCCACCGGGCACCGGGGTGATGACCGAGGCCACCTCTTTCACCTCATCGAAGTCCACGTCCCCGCCCCAGCGCCAGCCCTTTTCGGTGCTGGGATCATCAACGCGAGTGATGCCCACGTCCACCACGACAGCACCTGACTTGACCATGTCCGCCTGGATCAAGCCCGGCACGCCGACGGCGGCGACCAAGATGTCGCCCCGTCTCGTTTCTGCGGCCAGATCGCGAGTTCTGGTGTGGCAGATAGTCGGAGTGGCGTGCTCGCGGACGCACAGCATGTAGAAGGGCTTGCCCACGATGTTGCTACGGCCTACGATGGTTACGTTCTGCCCATAGATGGGGAGATCCTCCCTCTTCAACATCTCAATGATACCTGAGGGGGTGGCAGGCACCAGGCATTCCTCACCCAGAGAGAGGAGGCCCACGTTGACGGGGTTCAGACCGTCCACATCTTTGGCCGGGGATATACGGCGCTGGAGCGCCTTCTCGTCTACCTGATCGGGGACGGGAAGCTGAACGAAGAGGCCATGTACTGTCTCATCAGCATTCAGCCGGTCAATCAGGTCGAGAACTTCTTGCGTGGTTACGGTGGCCGGGAGATGGTGCGTCTCTGAGCGGATGCCCACCTTCTCCGATGCCCGACCTTTGTTGCGGACGTATATCGCACTGGCGGGATTGTCGCCAATGAGGATGACCTCCAGGCCAGGCTGAACCCCGTATCTGGAGGTCAGCGCTCCTACCTCCTCCTTGACCTCTTCCCTGATCTGTGCTGCCATGGCGTTGCCGTCTATGATTCTTGCCGTCATAAGCACTGTCCTCCCTCTGTTGTCAGTTTGCGCACTGCCTTCTCCTGGGCAGAGCAATCGCTACAGACCTGCACCCTCAAGGACATCGGGCACCAGTCTCTCCCAGCCCAGGCCCATGATGTGGACCCCCTGGCAGAGGTCTTTCATGCCCCTCACGAGCTCGGCGGCGATCTCTACGCTGGTTGCCGCCTTGTCCTTGGTTTGCTCCATCCTGTTGATGAGGTGTTCCGGTACGTTGACCCCGGCCACATTGCGGTTCATGAACCGTGCCATACCGGCAGACTTGAGGAGAATGATGCCTCCCAGAACGGGCATCTCCAGGCCATCGATCTGTTTCATGAACTCTGCGAACTGGTCGAGATCATAGACCGCTTGGGTCTGGAAGAACTGTGCGCCGGCCCTCATCTTGTTCTCCATCTTGATGATCTGAGGTTCCAGCGGTTTGGCTCCCGGACTGACCACGGCACCGATGCAGAAGTCGGGTTTGCCCAGGAGTTCTTTTCCCGCCAGGTCATGGCCTTCGCACAGCTCCCTCGCCGCCCGTATCAGCGACACCGAGTCCAGGTCGAAGACCGGCTTGGCCTCAGGATGATCTCCGAGGGAAACGTAGTCCCCGGTCAAGCACAGGACATTCTCGATACCCACGACGTACGCGCTGAGCAGGTCCGATTGCAGCGCGATGCGGTTGCGGTCTCTGCACGTGAGTTGGAAGATGGGTTCGGCGCCTCTTTGCTTGAGTAGGAGGCTTACGGCCAGGGAGCCCAGCCGCATCACCGAACTCTGCTGATCGGTGACGTTGAAGGCATCCACCTTGTCCAGGAGCAGATCCACGTCTTCGAGCATCTTCGTCGTATCGACGCCCTTTGGAGGACCGGCCTCCGAAGTGATCACAAACTTGCTGTCAGTGAAGAGCTCCGTAAGTTTCATGCTTTCCTCTCTACTCCTCCGCTTGCTCCAGTGCCCAGAACTTCGTTGATCGCAACGCCTTGGGGGGTTCTGCCCTGGAATGATCGCGAGGGGCATGTATCTCTCGTAGCTTGTCGAGGCGCCCCCGTGCTTGCAGCCGTTCGTAGATCAGTTGCCAGCCGCAGGGACGCACCTCGGGCTCGTGTTCGCACCTTCCGTCGCGGGCTCCACCACAGGGACCATTGATCAGGCTCTTCGTACAAGCGGTAATGGGACAGATTCCCCCTGTATAGTCCAGCAGGCACTCTCCGCACTCACCGCAACGCTCGCTGCCGCGCCACTCACCCTGCGCCCCACCCATGGACAGAGTATTGCACGCCGGGTGAATGGTCTTGTCCACCGCAGCGGCGGTGGCCTGCACACCCACGCCACAGCACATCACCAGCAGCGAGTCGCTGGCCAGAACCTGCGCCTTGTGTGCCTGTAGACCCGTCTTGACCAGTGCCTTCTGGCAAAGAAAATCCAACACTGCCCAGCCCGACACCGTCTTGCCGGCGTCCTCCAGACTGGCCTTCATGGCCAGAACCTCCTCCTCGCCCCCGGTGTGCGACGCCTCGGCACAACCATGACAGCCGAGCAGGAAGACAGTGTTCTCTCCGTCAAGAGAGTGCAGGATTTCATCCAACGGTTTCTGTTCGGAGACAAGCATTTTCCAACCTTTCCTTCTCTTGTCGTCGGCAGCCACGGAAACCGTACCCGAACGGCCTCCAGCCACGGCGGACTAAACGGAGTGCTATTCCTGTCCACCTTCCAGGAACTTCTGCACTCTCCTGAGCAGTTCCTCTGGCGTCACCGGCTTGTCAACGTAGTCGTCCGCCTCCAGCATCATACCATCGGTCAGCGAGAAAGCGGTCTCGCCCATTCGCTGTGACAAACTGGTGAGCATGATCACCGGGATCTCGGCCAGCTGCGGATCGCTCTTGAGGGCTTCGCAGACCTTGAAGCCGTGCTGCTGGGGCATGATGATGTCCAGAATGATCAGGTCTGGATCGACCTCTCTGACCGTGCGGAGCGCCTCGTCGCCGTCGTAGGCCACGGCCACGTCGTATGGCGCGCTTTCCAGCACGATCTTGGTCGCTTCCACGAAGTCACGGTCGTCGTCAACGAGTAGGATCTTTGCCGGGCTAGTCATTTGCTTCCTCCCAGTCTGATTGTCGGTATCTGGTTACTCAGCGTCCGCTCTCCAGCAGATTCTTGACCCGATCGAGAAGATCTTGGGGGGAGACAGGCTTCTCCACGTAGTCCTGGACATCCATGGCCAGGCCGGTCTCCAGTTCGTAACGTCTCCGGCTCGCATCCTCCCTCACGGAGGTCAGGATGAGAACCGGGATGCCCGCAAACCTGGGGTTCTCTCTGAGTTCCCGGACGACGGCGAAGCCGTCCTTCCTGGGCATGAGCAGATCGAGGACGATCAGGTCCGGGGCTTGCTGCCTGACCTTGTCCATACACTCCACGCCGTCGCGGGCTTTCTCTATGGCGTAGGGCTGCGTGCTCAGGATCGTGGTGAGGGCGTCCAAGATATCTGGGTCATCGTCAACCACCATAACCCTCGGTTGTGCGTTCATGACTTCCATCTCCCAGGTAGCTTCACACTCGTGGTCTGGGCAGGAGTCCTGCCCTTTCGACGATCTCGGGCACGATCTCTTCCCACGCTACGGCCATGATGTGTATCCCTCGAACGCCGGGGATGTCTCGGAGCTGCTCTATGAGCTCACAGGCGATACTGACCCCCTCTGCCTTGGCGTCAGGAGCCTGCGACATCCTAGTAACGAGCTCATCAGGGATCATGAGACCGGCCACGTACTTCTTCATGTAGCGGGCCATGCCCAACGACTTCATGGGGATGATTCCTGCCAGTATGTGGACCTTCTCGTGAAGTCCCTGATCGCGCACCATTTCCATCCAGGTAGAGAACCGGGGCAGGTCGAAGACGGCCTGCGTCTGGATGAAATCTGCGCCGGCCCTTATCTTCTTGGCCAGCCTCAGCACACGGAACTCGAAGGGATCGGCAAAGGGGTTGGCGGCGCAGCCAATGAAGAGTGGCACATCCCCTGACACCTTGTCGCCACTCATGAACTGCCCTTCGTCTCTCATGATCTTGACCATCTGCGTGAGTTGAATGGAGTCGATATCGTGCACGTTCTTCGCCGTGGGGTGGTTGCCGAACTTCTGATGGTCTCCGGAGAGGCAGAGCAGGTTACGGATATCCAGAGCTACGGCGCCCAGGATGTCACTCTGCATGGCCAGCCTGTTCCTATCCCTGGTCACCATCTGCATGACGGCGTCGATGCCGATTTGACGCAGAAGAGCGCATGCTGCCAGGCTGGACATGCGCACTATGGCCGTCTGGTTGTCGGTCACATTCATGGCATCGCAGCAGTTCTTCAGTTGCTCCGCCGTTTTGCGAACGAAGTCCGCGCTGGTTCCCTTGGGGGGCCCAATCTCGGAGGTCACTGCAAAGTGGCCTTCGGCCAGAACCCGCTCCAGATTGCTGCCGCTCTTCATCTGGGCTACCTACCTCTGTGCCTGCTGAGGACTAGTTCCTGAAGACCTTGATGCCCGCAGGCTGTCCTTTGGGCAGGGTGAACACAAACTTGGCTCCTGGCTGCCCTTCGGCGTACGGTGATTCTACCCATATCTTGCCGTGATGGGCTTCTACGATGCGCTTGGATATGGAGAGGCCGAGCCCGGTTCCCTGGGCGGCCGTGGCGCCCTTGCCGCGGAAGAACTGCTCGAACATGTGAGGCAGATCCTCGGCTGATACTCCGACCCCCGTGTCGGATACTGACACCTCGATCTGATCGTCCATCTCCCGGGCACACAGGGTGATGCTGCCTCCCTCCGGCGTGAACTTCACTCCATTGCTCAGCAGGTTGGTGACGACCTGCTTCAGGTGGCGCTCAGAGCCGTAGATCGTGGGCAGGTCCTCCGCGATCTCTGCATTCAGCGCCTGGGATCTCGCCGCGGCCAGCACCTTGACCTCATCCACACAGGCCTTGAGCATGTCTCCAATGCAAACCATCTCCATTTCCTCGACCACCTTGCCCTTCTCTATCTGAGCAAGATCGAGGAAGCGGTTGATGAGGTCGAATAGCTCCTGTATGCGCTGGCTGCATCTTCTCAGCATACGGGCATGTTCTTCGTTGAGCTCTCCAACGAACCCGCCCAGGAGCACCTGAAGGTAGCTTTGCACGGCGGCCAGTGGGGTCTTCAGGTCGTGGGAAGCCATGGCCAGGAAGTAAGTCTTCAGCCTGTCCAGCTTGACCAGTTCCGTGTTTGCGTTCTGGAGTTCCGCTGCCTCTACCAGGAGGCGGTTCCTCAAGGCGACGGTCTCCCGCTGTCTCTTGCGCAGTTCGCCAGCGATGGCGGTGGTGAGGTAGGTGCTGATGTAGAGAGTGGTCCCGAAGCCAAAGAGGACGGCCAGTACGTATGGTGTCTGGAGGTAGAGATCGGGCGGCATCAAGCCCCCCAGATGCACGTGCGGGATGATCTGCAAGTACTCCAGCCCCACCAGCGACGTGAAGAGGCCGACAGCGAGTGTCGCCAGCATGTAGGCTGATCGGTAGGGGAGGATGATGCTGGCCAGGATGACGTGGAAGACGTAGTAGAGAAAGAGAGGGTTCTCAACCCCGCCGGCGTAGTGAATGATGATGGTGGTGGCGACCAGGTCGGCCGCGGACTGCACCCACACGTATCTTCTGACCTTGGTAATGATGTCGGTAGCTTCTTCCGACTCCAATCGCTCAGCGTAGCGCCACAGCGCCAGGTTGTACATGGCTATGACGGTCACCATCAGCAGGATGGGGAGCGTCGGGAAACTGATCCCGAAGCCCTGAGTGGCCACAGCAGTGATCGCAATCACGCCCACGATGGCGAGCCATCTGAAGTTGATTCCATATCGAATCCTGCGGATGGCCGTTGATTCCTCCGGGGCCTGTTCCACCGCCAGTTCATCGTGACCAAGGAATTCGGTCAGGCCCAGTCTGCTTTGCCTCAACCGTTGGGCCAGTACGTTGGACAGGCCTTCGTTGATCTCACAGCCCATGACCGGGTCGGACGCCATCAGTTGCCGCAGGTCGTGTGATCTGAGAACGATGACCCGGCATCTCTCCAAGGCGCGGGCAGACATGGTCCAGACCTCAGAGTCCGTCAACGCCGACAGACCGAAAGGCTGACCGGCGCTAATCATCTCTACCCTCATTTGCCTTACGCGCCGTTCTGGCCACAAGCGCACTCCCATCTCCAGTGCGACCCTGCCCTCTCGCAGGATGAGCAGTTGCTCGGCGGGCTCTCCTTCCTTGCGAATCAGGCTGCCCGGGCTGTGATTCTCCTCCGAGCAGAGCGGCGCGATGGCCTTCAGTTGGCTCTCGCTTAGCTCCTGGAACATGGAGACCTTCTGCAGTAGCTGCACCGGTATCATCTTGAAGTTGATCTCCCCGGGCAAGCTCACCCGCCCTGGTGCGGCACCCTGGACTCAGCAAGAAATCCTACGAAATTCGGAACTGCCCAAGTTCTCGCCCCTTGGGCGTAATGACGTGGACGGCGCACGCCAAACACGGGTCGAAGCTGCGCACGATGCGGACGATCTCGAAGGGGTTGTCTTCGTCCTTGACCGTCGTGCCGACCAACGCCTGTTCGATGGGACCATGCTGTCCCATGTCGTCCCTCGGCGATGCGTTCCACGTGGTGGGTACCACGCACTGGTAGTTGGCGATCTTGCCATCCTCGATTCGAATCCAGTGACCCAACGCCCCCCGCGGCGCGCAGACCAGACCCATGCCCGCTCCCTGCTCCGGTATCGTGTAGTCGGTATACACCGGCTCGTCGGGCTTGAGCTGAAGCACCCAGTCAGCCATGGAATCAGCCACGTACTTGCACTCCAGGGCCCGAGCTGCGTGACGGCCTAGCACTGAGAAGAGTGCGCTGGGAGTAGCGTTGAAGTGTGACAGGACCGGATTGATGAGGCCCTGCACCTGGGGGTCGCCGGCAACATAGTTGACAGCCATGCGGGCCAGGGGACCCACCTCGTATACCTGGCCATCATGCCTTGGTGCTTTGATCCAGGAATAGGCTGCGTCCTTCCCAGGCTGGGGCGCGGTCTCTCCATCGCCTGGATATCGCCCCGTGCCGGAATCTTCGTAGCGCGAGTGCTTGACGTATTCGGCTATCTTGAAGGCATCCACCTCGCCGAGCTTCAGATCCGTAGAGACGGTCCCCGATCGCAGCAACCTCTTTCGTTTCAGGTAGTCGGGCTCTCTGCCGTCGAGATCGAAGGCACCGTAGGCCAGGAGGCGTCCACACCCAGCGCCAATCTCGAAATAGTCAGGATAGGCCTCGGCCACGGCCACGATGTCTGGGACGTACACGTGATCTATGAACTCTCTGATCTCGTTGAGTTTCCACAGAAAGGAGGTCATCTTGTCCACGGTGGGATGCTCTGTGACTCCGCCCGCGACCGTGGCGCAATTGTGGGGCATCTTGCCGCCGAAGACGGCCAGCATCTCGTGGGCCTTGCGCCTGATCTCCAGAGCTTGCACGTAGTGCGCGGTCGCCGCCTGATCTACCTCTGCGGTGAACCGGTAGTCCCCCTCGTATCTTGGTGCGAAAGGTCCCAACGCCCCCCGACTGATGAAGCTCTTGATCGACTCGAGGGCTGGGTTGTTTCCCTCGTAGCTGGCGACCTTGGTGACATCGACGTAGTCCAAAGCGGCCAGGTGGTAGAAGTGCAGCAAGTGTGACTGGATGTAGTTGGACCCGAGCAGCAGGTTCCGCATGATCCTGCCGTTGTCGGTGATCTGGTCAGAGATGCCAAAGGCGCTATCCAGGCATAGCACCGATGCCGTGGCGTGACTTTGTGGACAGACTCCGCATATACGCTGGGTCAGTTGTGAGGCATCCCTGGGGTCTCTGCCCTTCAGGATCAGTTCGAACCCCCGGAACAAGGTGCCACTACTTCTGGCGTCCTTGATCTCACCGTTTTCCACTACGGCTTCGATCTTGAGGTGCCCTTCAATGCGCGTGACGGGATCAATGGTGATCTTGCCCATGTTCTGATCTACCCCTTCCTCATTCAGCCCCGATGTTGGGCAGAGCTTCGTCGGTTATCTTCTCGTAGATCGGTGCCACCACGTCCGGGAACGTAGGTTCCACGCAGCCGATGCACGGAGCTCCGCTGCCCACGCACCAGTTGACCCCATTATTCCACAGGCGGGTGGGACAATCAGCGTGCGTCACCGGTCCCTTGCAGCCCAGTTCGTATAGGCAGTAGGGATCACTTAACTTCTCGGCGAACTTGCCCTCGTCGAAGTATGCCCTGCGGGGGCAGTTCTCGTGTATCAGTTGCCCGTAGAAGGCCTTTGGTCGAAGGTATTCGTCGAGCGCGCCATCAGTGGGCAGGCCTTGCAGAAGAAGGCTGGCTATAGTGCCCACGATCCAATCGGGATGCGGCGGGCAGCCGGGAACGTTGACCAGGGGCGTGTCGATCCCCTCGGCAGAAAGCACTTCCCGCACGCCGACCGATCCCGTGGGATTGGGGGCTCCTGAGGGGATACCGCCGAAGGCTGCACACGTGCCCACGGCCACCACGGCCAGGGCGTCGGGGGCGAGAGAAGTGACCCACGCCAGCATGGATACCTCCTCGCCTTGCCTTTCGCCAGATCTGGCGTAGGCCCCATCGGAGCCGAGAGGTACAGACCCCTCCACGACCACAAGGTAGCCGTTGGTTGCCTCCTGGCGAGTGCGCTCCAATTCCGCCACCGCCGGATCGCCCGCACCGGCCATCACTGTAGGATGGAAGCGGAGATTGATGTGCTTGCCAGGGACGACCTCATCCACCAGGATGTTCCTGGGATTCGGGCTCACCGAGTTCAGTAGCGATACGGAGCAGCCGGAACACCCTCCTCCTTGAAGCCAGAGCACGGGATATTCCTCAGTCTTGGACTTCACCATTTGCCACGTCTCCTATTCGTGATCATCTGACTCTGTGCGCAGGTCCTCCCGGAGCAGCCTGCGCGGACCGCCGTCTCTACTGGTGGACCAATCCTTCGCCGGCGTGATCTCCAGCATCTTCTCAAGATGTCCCTGGGCCTTGAGGCGATCGTAGATGAGCTGCCAGGCACAGGGGACCTCTGGGGCTATCTCGCATCTGCCATCCTGCGAGCCCCCGCAGGGTCCATTGAGAAGGGACTTGGCACAGCGAGCGATGGGACAGATCCCTGCCGTCAAGTCCAGAACACAATCCCCACAAGCGGCACACCGCTCTGTCCACAAGCCATGCTCTTCGGGCATTCCCAGGAAGGAGGTGTTGACGGCGGGGGCTACGCGAGCCTTGGGAAAGCGCTCGACGATGGCCTGGACTCCTATACCGCAGGCCATGGAGAGCACCACGTCGTGGTTCAGGATCTCCTCCTTGACGGCGTCCAGGAACTCCCATTCGCATTGTCGCTGCACCGTGGCCTCGTCGATCACCTTCTCCTGTCCGGCGATCTTGGCGGCCATGCGCAGGCTCGAGGCCAGGATCCCTACCTCCTTTTCGCCACCTGCGAAACATACGGTCACACACGTGCCGCAGCCAAGGATGAGGATCCTTTCATACTCTGCGACCAGCTTTTCGATTTCCTCGAGGGGCTTCTGCTCGCCTATGATCATGGGAGGGTTTCCCTTTCTCGCAGGGGGGTGGGGCCGAGTTCTCTGATGCGCTCCGTCATCGTAGTGATCGCTTCTGCAAACTCACGTCCCATTGCGGAGGAGACGTGGTGCATCTCCAGACGATCGGCTCCCAGTCCGATCTGGTCCAGCAGGTCCTTGGTGTACTTGACCCTGCGTTCCGCTCTCAGATTACCTTCCAGGTAATGGCAATCACCGACCAGTCAACCGGCCACCATCACCCCGTCAGCGCCCGCTTCGAAAGCTTTCAAGACGTGCAGCGTCTCCAGCTTTCCTGTGCAGGGCAGTCTCACCACCCTGACGTTGGTGGGGTACTGCACGCGCAGAGAACCGGCAAGGTCAGCCGCTGCGTAGGCGCAGTAGTGGCAGCAGAAAGCCACGATTCGCGGTTCGAACTCGGCCATCCTTCCTTCTCACACAGGCTGTGGCTGCCATGCGAAGAGCGCCTCTTCCTCAGCCACGACTTGCTCGTCTCGATAATGTTTTAGCTGAATCGCTTTGGCCGGGCACTCGGCGGCGCAGGTGCCGCAGCCCTGGCAGGCGGCGATCTCTATCTGTGCCGCGCCTTTGATCCCGCCCGCACCAACCAGGGTGGGCTCGATGACCGGCACATGGTAAGGACAGACGCGCACGCAGGTCAGGCAGGCGGTGCACTTCTCCGTATCGACCACAGCCACCACCCCGCCTGCTCGCAGGCTTTCCTGACTGAGAACGGTTGCGGCCCGCGCTGTAGCTGCCTGGGCCTGGATGATGGACTCCTCCAGGAACTTGGGATAGTGCGCTGCTCCTGCCACGAAGATGCCCTCGGTGACGAAATCCACAGGCCGTAGCTTGATGTGGGCTTCCAGGAAGAACCCATCGAGGTCAACGGGAACCTTGAGCGTGCGAGCCAGATCGTCTGCGCCTTCCGAAGGCAGCAATCCGGTGCTGAGGATGACCAGATCCGCCGGCAGCGTGAGATCAGTGCCCAGCAGGGGAGCGTACACGCTGACGGTCAAGCCGTTGGAGCTTTGCACCTGCGGCAGATGAGCATCCTCGTAGTGTATGAAATGGACGCCCTTCCGGCGAGCCAGAGTGTAGTACTTCTCGTAGAGGCCGAAGGTGCGCATGTCCTTGTAGAGTACGCACACTTCAGTGGAGGGACTGAGCTCCTTGACCTGGAGAGCGTTCTTGATGGCGACCGAGCAACAGATTCGACTACAGTACCGATCTGCCGGGCCGACGCACTGGATCATCACCACGCTGCGCAGGCCCGCGATGCTGGCCGGCTCCATGGCCATCCGCTCTTCCAGTTCGCGCTGGGTAAGGACACGCTCATCCTGACCGTACAGGTATTCTTCCCCCTTGTACTCCCGACCTCCGACGGCCACAATGATGATCCCATGCTCCACTGTCGTGGGCTGTCCCTTGACGCTCAGCCTCGAGGAGAAGTTGCCCACGAAGCCGGAAGTTTCCTTCAGCTCCGCTTCGGTGTGCACGGTGATCAACGGGTGTTTCTCAACGCGCTGCACCAGGTTCCGGAGATAGGTCTGCGGGTCGCTCCCCTCAAGGGTCTGGTAGATGTGGCGCAGGTTGCCTCCCAGCTCGGCCGTACGCTCGATGAGGTGTACCGGGAAGCCCTGCTCCGCCAGGGAGAGGGCTGCATTCATCCCTGCCACGCCGCCACCGATTACCAGGGCCGAGTGATTCAAAGGCACTTCCACCTTCGGCAGGGGCTCCAGCAATGCCGCTCTGGCAACAGACATGCGCACCAGGTCTTTGGCCTTCTCCGTAGCCTTGTCCCAATCGTGAGAGTGCACCCAGGAGCACTGATTCCGAATGTTGGCCATCTCGAAAAGGTGCTCGTTCAACCCAGCCTGCCGGATCGTGTCCTGGAACATAGGCTCGTGGGTGTGGGGCGTGCAGGAGGCGACGACTACCCTGTTCAGCCCCTTCTCTTCGATACGCTGCTTGATGACCTCCACGGAATCCTGCGAACAGGTGTAGAGGTTGTCCTCGGCGTGGACCACGAACGGAAGTCCCTTCGCGTACTCGGCCACAGCGGGAACGTCGAGGAAACCCCCGATGTTCGATCCGCAGTGGCAGACGAAGACGCCGATGCGAGGTTCTTCAGCGGCCACGTCTCGCTCAGGAGGGTAGTCTCTCTCCGTGGTCAAGGTGCCCCGCACCCTGGCTAGGAGCGCCTCGGCGCGCGCCGCCCCGGCGCTGGCCTCCACCACGGTTTCAGGGATGTCTTTGGGACCGCGAAAAGGCCCGCAGACGAAGACGCCCGGCCGGCTGGTCTCCAGGGGCTCCAGGGGTCTGTTGTCGCAGAACCCGTTGGCGTCGAGCTCGATGCCGAGTCCTTCTGCCCAGAGGCGCGTCTCCTCGGGGATCTCCATGCCCAGTGACAGCACGGCGAGGTCGAAACTCTCCTGCACCAACCCACCGTTCTCAGTTTCGTAGCGGAACACGATCTCGCGCGATTCTGGATCCTCTTTGAGGGGCGGAACCCGGGTGCGCAAGTACCGGATGCCGTATTTCTCCTGGGCCTGGCGATAGTATTCCTGGTACCCCTTGCTGAAAGCCCTCATGTCGATCATGAATACCGTACACTCGGTGTCCGGCTCGTGCTCGCAGGCCATGATCGCTTCTTTGGTGGCGTACATGCAGCAGACCGAAGAGCAGTAGTCGTGCTGCTCATCACGCGAGCCCACGCATTGCACGAAGGCTATCTTCCGAGGGCGTTGGCCATCGGACGGCCGCTTCACGTGGCCCTCGGTGGGCCCGGATGCGGAGAGAAGGCGCTCGAACTGAAGGCTGGTCACCACGTTCGGGTATCTGCCCAGGCCCCATTCCTGAGACAGCCGGGCGTCGTAGGGCTTGAAGCCGGGCACCAGAACGACGGCTCCCACGTCGATCTCCCTCGTGCGCTCGAGGTCGTCGTGGTTGATCGCTCCCGCCTGACACGCGTAGACGCAGGCCAGACACTCGGAGCAGATCCCACATTGCAGGCAACGCGCAGCCTCGGCCTGGGCCATCTCCTCGGTGTAGCCCAGTTCGACTTCCTCGAAGGTCAGCCTGCGTTCGGCCACAGGCAGAGCGGGCATGCCTAAGCGTTCTTCCCGAGACAGTTTCAGCTCGCGCATCCGCGCCCGGGCGTTCTCAGGGGTCATCTTGACCACCGGAAGTGAGGGCTTGAGAGGGGACGATTCCTCTCCAGAGAGATAGTGGTGGATGGAGGCCGCGGCCCTGTGCCCGTGGGCGACGGCTTCGACGACGAACGCCGTGCCAGACACAGCATCCCCGCCGGCAAAGACCCCAGGGCGCTGGCAAGCCAGGGTCTCCGGGTCCGCGA
The DNA here is from genome assembly GCA_034411995.1 of Anaerolineae bacterium. Taxonomy (GTDB): domain Bacteria; phylum Chloroflexota; class Anaerolineae; order UBA7937; family B3-Chlor; genus JAUVXJ01. The sequence goes on from DAOUME010000007.1 coordinate 365,335, forward strand.
TGATGGTCCCCCAGGACGTGGTGCCTATCTGGCTATCCTCGGGGATGAAGGACAGCCCTGCCGCCTGGCCGATGCTGAAGATCGCGGTATCGGTGGAGATCACGTGTTCGGTTCCAGGCAAGGGCACCGGCCGCCGACGGCCGCTTTCGTCGGGCGCGCCTAACTCCATGCGGATGCACTCCATGCCGGTCACTCGACCCTCGTCCTCGCCCAGGATGCGCACCGGGTTGGTCAGCAGTTCAAAGCGGATGCCTTCCTCTCTGGCGCCTTGCAGTTCCTCGCGACGACAGGGCATCTCCGACTCGGAGCGGCGGTAGACGACGGTGACCTGTTCGGCCCCCATACGAAGCGCCGTTCGGGCGGCGTCGATGGCCACGTCTCCGCCACCGATGACGCTGACCCTCTTCCCCAGCTTGATCGGGCGGCCGAGCCTCACATCCCGGAGGAAGCCGATGCTGATCATGGTGCCCTCCAACTCGGCACCTGGGATATCGAGCCGTTTGCCCTCGTGGGCGCCCACGGCCAGAAAGATGGCGTCGTAGCCTTCGTCTACGAGTTCTCGCAGGTCCTCGATCCGTGTGTTGAGCCTCAACTCCACGCCGAGATCCAGGATATCGTCGACCTCGCGCTGGATCAGTTCGGCGGGCAAGCGGTACTCGGGCACTCCCACGCGGAGCATACCTCCGGCCACCGGCAGCGCCTCGAAGACCGTGACGTGATAGCCCCGCTTGACGAGGTCTTGTGCGGCCGTCAGGCCAGCGGGCCCAGCACCCACGATAGCCACACGCTCTGGTCGCGTGGTAGGCAAGGGATCCACGGGCTTCCTGGGCCTGGAGTAGACCCAGTCCGTCACGAAGCGCTTCAGCGAAGCGATGGCGATGGGCTGGTCCACCAGTCCGCGATTGCATGCTTCTTCACATCGGTGGTTGCAGATCCTGCCGCAGATGGCGGGGAAAGGGTTGTCCTCCTTGATCACGCGCAGGGCCTCTTCGTACCGGCCTTCTCTGATCAAGGCAATGTACCCCTGCGCTCTCTGGCCAGTTGGGCAGGCATCTCGACACGGGGCCAGGCCCAGCTTCTCGATAGCGAAGGCGTGGGGGATGGCCTGCGGATACAGGCGGTGCGCGGCGTGCCGCGTAGTGAGGCCTTCCTCGTATTCGTTGGGCAAGAGGATGGGGCATGCTTGGGCACAGTCTCCGCACCCGGTGCATTTGTCGAGATCCACGTAGCGGGGCTTCACCCTCAGGCTGGCCCTGAAGTTGCCCGCTTCTCCCTCCAGGCTCGTTAGCTCAGTGTTGGTCAAGACCTCGATGTTGATGTGGCGACCAACATCCACCATCTTGGGGGACATGATACACATGGCGCAGTCATTGGTGGGAAAAGTCTTGTCCAGTTGCGCCATGTGCCCGCCGATGGCGCTCTGCCGCTCCACCAGATGGACCTTGAGCCCCGCGTTGGCCAGGTCAAGGGCGGCCTGCATACCACCGATTCCACCCCCGACAACCAAGACCGCGCCGATTCGGTTGGTCTGTGACTCTTCGTCAGTCATGGCACCAGGCCTGCTTCAGAATCCGCTAAGCCAGGACAGCAAGACCGAGATGCTAGATCTGTAGATACCCGTCTGCGTAAATGATCTTGTTCTGGAGGATCTGAACCGTCTTGAAGACGGCTGCCTGTTCTGGATCGTGCATGTCCACGACGTCAGGGCCGAGGTCCTCCGTCGCAGCGACGGAGTCGTAGAGCTTGACGAGTAGCTGACCGAGCGCAGAGCTCTCGTCCCGCTCCTCGACCATGCGCACCCATTCCTGCAGCCTCTCGTCACGCGCGTCCGCGATGGCGCAGTCCAGGCCAGCCGCCAGCAGCATGACCGCATAGGTGGCGTTGATGAGGCTGCGGTTTTCCTTGGGAACCCCGTTGGACACATTGGACAAGCCAACCAGAGTCATCGGTGGTGGGTCTGAGATCTGCTTGAGGAAGCGTATGGTCTCGATGGCCTCGGGACAGTATTCCTGCATCCCGCTCACAGTGAGAATGAGGGGATCCATGAGCACCTGATCCATGGGGATGCCGACTTCCATAATACGAGGCACCAGATGCTCGAGGGCTATGGTCACGCGGCCGTCGGCTTCTACCGGGATGCTCTTGCCCATGGTGAGGGCGATGAGCTTGGCGTTGTATTTCGCCGCCAGCGGTGGGACGTCCCTCAAGCGGTTGGGCTCTGCCGAGGTGGAGTTGACGATAGCCTGCCGCTTGACCCTTTTCAGGCCGGCCTCCATGGCCGCGAGATTGGTGGTGTCAAGACAGAGTGGAACATCCACCACTTCCTGTATCGTGTCCACCATCCATTCCATCACCTCAGGTCCCTGCTTCTTCTGCGGCCCGATATTGACTTCCAGCGCATTGGCGCCGGCCTCTACCTGAGAGATGGCCAGTTCTTGAATGGGCTCCCGGGCCTTTTCTTCTATGGCTTTCCTGACCTTAGTGGAGATAACCTGTATCTCCTCCCCGATCTTGAACATTCGGCTCCTCCTTGTGACTACCCGTGGTAGCGAACGGTACGACGGGTGAACGGCCGCGACCCGGCTGGCGGAGGGAGGATCTGGAAATAGCTGCCGTCCTTCAGCGGCTTCAGTCCCCTCAGAACGCACGCACAACAGGGTCACCTGACTCGCGGTGCCGCACCCCTGGTTCAGAACACCTTGTGCCCGGCCCGCGACAGAGGCTAGGCCAGGGAGCCCCTTGGCTCGCGGTGTCGAACTAGGGTTTCCACATCTTCATGAAAGCTGGGAGGTCCACGGCTTCGCGCGGACCCACGGCGATCTCCCAGCCATTGAGTTCATCCTCGAGTTCCCCCGAGAGAACCGAGACAGCGCCTGGGATGACCAGTTTCCTGTGACTCACCTTGTCAGCGATGCCGGACGTCTTGACCGTACTGACGATCTTGTCGGCGTCGAACTTGCCGGCGGCCCAGCCGGTGAGGACAGACAGCCCCTCGGAGTCAGCGATGAGCAGCCAGGCAGGAATGCCGCTGGCCTCTACCTCGTTAGCCACCGCGAAGTACGTGATGGAGAAGTTGGTGGTGATCAGAAGCTGGTGCTCTGGGCCAGGCTCGTTGATCTCGTAGATACCTGGCGTCACCTGCACCGGCTGACGGGGATCGGTGTATATGTTCTGGCGCAAGGCGAGCAGCGGATAGTCCACCGCCGGATTGAAGTGATCCAGGACGATGAAGCCGGCATACTTGGCTATGTGCTGGCCAGCCAGCACCGCCTCCTCAGCCAGGGATTCCGAGCCTTCACCTGGAAACGTGATCACAGGATACCCAAGCAGGCGGTCTGGCTTGGCTTGCAGGGCGAGCCGGCGCACCTGGGTCAACACGCTCAACGAATCATGGAACCCTCGAGTCCCGGGATCGATCACTATGTTCTCGACGCCTGCGTCTCTGACTTGTTTCACCAGATCGACGAGAGACTCCAACCCATTAGCATGGACAGCCAACGGCGCGCTCCGCTCTTTGGCCAGGGCGGACATTGCTTCCCAGTTCTCGCCGTCGGCGGCGTAGACGAGTGGTGTCGTGCCCTCGGTCTCGGCCAATCCCGCTTTCATCACCTCGGGATCTGAAGCCATGAGGATCAGTGGGCGTTTCGCCTTGTCGCGGACTGCCTTGACGGTCTTGGCGAAGGTGGCAGCGTCACCCGATGCACTCTCCACAGCCATACCGTCGAGGTTGAGAGTAAGCCCGACATAGTCCACGGAGTACCCGTCGACCTGGGCGGCGAGCTCCTCTACCTCGGCCAGGGGTTGGTCATCCCTGACCCTCACCAGCAAGCCTGGCATGTGGAAGAAGGTCTTGTCGTGTCGGTGGAGCTCAGTCTCGTTGCCTACCTCGATCTTGTGCTCCTCATCACCTATAGTGATGAGGCGAATGGGAGGTGCCGAGGCGGACTCCAGCGCGGACTTGGCCTCTGCACTTACGTGAGGACAGGCCGTCAGCTCTGCTTGCTTGGCCGCCAGCTTCATGGCGAAAGCGAGACAGGTAGGAAAACCGCAGTCTTTGCAGTTAGTCTTGGGTAGTAGTTTGTAGATCTCCAGGCCGGTCAGTGCCATCCCTTACTCCCCCTTCTTCCACAACTTGCTGATCATGTCCTTCACTCGGCTCACCGACTGTGGGTGGCGGAGGACGACGATGTCTGCCCCCGAATGAATGAGCGTCGTGGCGGTCAAGGTTTCCCAGGTTACGGCACGCTCCTCCCAGTCCCCCCAGGCCGTGGGCACATCTTCGCCCACCTTGGCCTCCTTCATGCGCCAGGCCTCTTCCCCTGGCGTTACGAGCATGGGCTGCTGGGTCATGCTGTCGCCCTGGAGAGCCGCCAGCCGGAGCCGCTCCATGGCCGAGTATCCGTACTCCACGCCATAGCCCAAGGCCGCCGTGGTGGGGTCCATCAGAACACGGTCCAGGGGAAGCCCTACGTCGCTAATCAGGATGTTCAATTGTTTGGCCAGATTCACGTCCATCGCCGTGCGGGCGTCCACGAGATGCCCGTGGGCGAGAGCAGCGGCGACGATGGTCTTGTAGTTCTTGTCGTCGCAAACCCCCAGCACGACCCGCTCGCCGGCCGCCTCCTCTGCCACGGCCACCAGGACCTCGATGTCCTTGTCGGTCTGGCCGGGACCGAACACGACCAGTGGCAGGCCTGTGGCGTCCAGCACTCTGCGCACCGTAGACGCCGCTTGCTGACCTGTGGTCTCGTGGCCTTCGGAATCCGTCAGGCTTATGCTCAGCAACACGAGATCCACGTCCAGTGCCTCCACCGCCTTGGCCCACTCGGCAGGATCGTTCAGGACCTCTCCCCATACTTCTTTGAGCACCGGGGACCAGTCATCGGGCCGGCGGTCCTTGATCTCCATGGCCACGCGCGGCGGGTTGGGCATGGGGGCCTCGAAGTCCAGGAACGGCAAAGTGCCTTCGCCCCCTACGGTCACGGTCTTGGCCCGGGTGCCGCCCTCGCTTGTTGTAGCCCCGAGGACGATTTCCCTGACCTGACCTGTCCACTTCTTCGTCGGTATCTCCAAGGCAACAGCCATCAGAGTCACTCCTCCTAGTCAATTATCATACGTCGGACACCGGCGGGTCGCAGACGTGCCCTGCTGCACAACACGATTCACCGCTTCTCACAGCGGACTGCCCCCAGTCGCTCTACAGGATCGGGTCCATCTTCAGAGCGGGATGGTCACGTTCCTCGAGCCAGGCCAGCAACTCGTCCACAGTGGTGACGTTTCTCTCGTCCGCGATCCGATCGATGAGGTCTGGGATGCCTTCCCTCTCTGCCACAACCTGGAACTCCTCGGCCATGCTGTCTTTGAGAAAGGATGACATCCACACCACCCTCTTGAACCCACCATCCGCCGAGATGAACTTGGGGCTGGTGAGGTAGAACTTGCCCACACCCATCGCTCCGGGCGTCTGGAGGCCTCCTCCAAACATGCCTGCCATGGTGGAGAAGGTCATCCCAGAAGGTGTCATACTGGGGTCTTCTCGGGAGACCACCATCACGCCATTGGCCTCCGGGATGACGAGCGCCATGCACTCGAAGCATCCACAGGCGGTCATGGGATCGATCATGATGGAATACATGGTCACTTGCTCCACGGTCTGGTTGGAGTGGGCGCGCACGAACTCCTGTGGGCCGCTCCACCTTCCCAACTGGGGATCCAGTTCTTGCCCCTTGGGGATCGGTTGGTTGGGGCCCGTGGGGTTGATCTGGTGAGCCGCTTTGCAGTCCAGCCAGTTGTAGGCCCCGCATAGCCCCAGGCGCTGCGGTGAGATGACGCACACGTGTGTGGGCGCAAACGACTGACAGAGCGTGCAGGAGAAGAACTCGTCCACTGCATCGTCTGTCAGGCCTGCCACCCGGACGTTGCGCTCGCTGTACGCCTCCCGAGCTTTCTCGAGCCACTTGCTCATCTCGTCAGGATCGGTGATGAGCCTGACCTGAGCTTTGTCCACGATGCTGTTCCAGGGGTCGCCCTTGAAGCGGGCGTACAGGATCTCACCGAAGTGCTTCAACCTGAAGCCCTTGTCCGCAGCGGTCTTGTTGATACGTATCCAGGCTATGTCGCGCTGGCCGATATGCTGGACCCCCGATGCGGCGTTGAGGAAGTAGTGTATCTGTCGCTCCAGGACCGGTTCGAAGTCTTTCTGCATCTTGCGGCCGCCAACTTCGATGACGATCCCCAGGTCCATGGCAGCCCCCTCTTCCATCTCGTCGAAGTCAGGGCCTACCAGCTCAATCTTGCCGTCTTCGATCTCATCCGGATCCACCATGCGCAGGTATTCGAAGGCTCGCGCCTTCTTGCCACCGAACTCGATGCGCATGTCCTCCTTGCGGACCCGCTCTCCCTCGAAGGCAGAGCCGTAGGGAACGGGGATGGGAATCTCGGCGATCTTTACCTTCACGCCGCGAATCTCGATACACTTCTGGATCAGCCTCTCGGCGCGCTCCAAGTCATCCTTGCCATCTATGTCGTCGAAGGGCATGGAGACAACGTGCTCAAACTCGGTCACTCCGGTGGGGAGAACCTCCGGTATGACCGTGTCCGCGATGGCAGGGAAGCCATAGCTGATAGCACCAGCGGCGGTGGCGTACTTGAGGTCGTCTATCTCACCGAGGGCCAGGGCAAAGGCGAAGACGCGGAACTTGTTGTAGATCAAGTTTTCTCTAGCCTGGCCTGGCTTGAGACCTCCAAAGGTCAACCCTGATCGTGTGGCGAAGCCCAGCGGGTAGATGGTGCTGAGGGTGTCGGTACCGAAGGGGATGATGTAGGTGTCGTAGCCCATCTCTACCCCTTCTTCCAAGAGTTGGTGGACGATGCTGCGCCCATTCACGTTCCCGCTCAGGAAAACGAGTATGTTTCGGCGCTGAAGCTCACGCACGAGTTGCACCGCCACCTCGTTGGACTTGGCGCAACCGATGAGAGCACAGAAGCCAGGCATGCGCCCGTCGACCAGTTGGATGCCCCAGGCACGCAACTGGACGTCATCGATGGGACCGTTGCAGTATCCCTCTCCGCCCGCGGTCACCAGGCCCGGGTAACCATCCAGTTTCTCCGGCTGCTCGCCCAGAGCATACTTGATGCCCATGATCGCTTCCTCTGCGAAGAGCGTGGCCACGCCGCAGTCCAGGGCCTCACCCAGGTACGGGGTCCAGAGGTTGCCCCTGGGCACGGGATGGAGAAGCTTCCTGGCATGGTCGATCACAGGGGGTAGATCCCCAAGCTTGGCGACCTCCATCGCGGTGAAGCCATAGATCACTGGCAGATAGTAGGCGGTGTTGGGAAACTGCACAGGGGTGTCGGGGCCCTTTTCGGCCAGAGCCTTCTGGAGCAGGTGGTCGGCTTCCTCGACTATGTTGTTGGCGCCACGGATGGCGGCACTCGCGATATATCTCGACATTGGTTCTTGTCCTCCTTAGGCCTCTTCCACGGGCACGCCGGCCATGCTGTACGGGCTGACCTCCGCGTTCTCAGCCCGAGCCTTCAGCCAGGCGTTCCAGCGACGATCGCCGCTCTCGCCGAAACGGGACGAGTCATATTCGGGCAGGCCGAGGGCCGCTCGCTTCTTGTCGATGTGCTCCAGCGATTTCTGAACGATCCTCGCGAGATCAGGTTCGAACTCGAGCTTCCCGCCTACTTTGCTTTCCCAGCCGCTGCTGATCAGCTCGGTGACCGCCTCGCTGCCCTCCACGGGCGATCTGACACCAAACAGGACGTATGCCCCCGAGGCCACGAAGTAGGTGCCGATGGACAGGGCCTTCTCGCTCATCCATTCGGGGGCGATGCCCACTCCGGGGATGTCAGAGATGTCCTCTCCCAGGCCGCCCTCTGTCGCCATCTCAGCCAGGACGGTGAGGATGCGACTGTTGTCCACGCAGGAACCCATGTGCAGCACTGGCGGGATGCCCACGGTCTCGCAGATCTCGCGCAAGCCCGGGCCAGCGTACTTGAGGGCCTCACCCTGAAGCAGGCCGTACTTGGCGTTGCAGAGCGCTCCACACCCGGTCTGCACGACCAGTACGTCGTTCTTGAGGAACTCCTCGACGATCTCGAAGTGGCCCTCGTCTTGAACGACACGCGGGTTGCTGCAGCCTACCACACCGGCGACACCACGCAGACGTCCGGCCATGATGGCGTCGTTCAGTGGGCGCAGAGAACCGCGGTAGTATCCGCCCAGCATGTACCGGATGTACTCGTGGGAGAAACCTGGCACCAGGTTCTCCTTCATTTCGGGGATGAAGATGGGGCCACGGTTGGGATAGTTGTCCACCGCCGCCTTGACGATCTCCCGAGCGATCTCAGGGGCCCGGTGTTCGTCGAACTCCATGTGCGTGGCGCCGGTAATCTTGGCCTTGGGCGAGGTGGTGATGATGTGCGTGTGGAACTGCTCGGCCACGCTGACCAGACCCTGGAAGATGCACTGAATGTCCACCACCATCGCTTCCACGGCGCCCGTCAAAACCGCAAGCTCCTGGTGCAGGAAGTTGCCGGCTGCGGGAACGCCCTGGCGCATCAGGGTCTCGTTGGAGGTGCAACAGATGCCGGCCAAGTTGATGCCCTTGGCCCCTTTGGTCTTGGCGTACTCGATCATCTCCGGGTCTCTGGCCGCAGCCACGATCATCTCGGAGAGAGTGGGCTCGTGGCCATGGATGATGATATTGACCTCATCTTCCTTGAGGACACCAAGGTTCACCTGAGTAACGAGTGGACTGGGAGTCCCGAAGAGGATATCGGAGATGTCGGTGGCCAGCATGGAGCCGCCCCAGCCATCACCAAGAGCTGCCCGCAGGCCCTGGTCCAGGATGTGATCGGCGTCCTGGTCGTTGCCGATGTGCGTGCGGTGGAGGACCTCCACGATTTCCCGGTCGACGCCTCGCGGTGCAATGCCCAGTTTGTGCCATATCTCCTGGCGCTTCTGGGGTGCTCTGGCCAGGTAGAGGAGCTCGCCGGATTGCCTTCCGAACTCCGCCAGTGCTTTTTCCGCCACGTCGATGGCTATTTCCTCTTTGGACCGGCTGTCGGTCTCCACGCCCAGATCCCGGGCCACCTCCCGCAGCTTGAATTCATCGCGGATGCGGTAGCCCGGAGCTTCGCCGGTCGCCGCACCGTGGAGCACGAAACACAGGTCCCGCCCGTGGTCGGAGTGGGCTGCGGCCCCTGCCGCGATCCCCCGAGCCAGGTTTCTGGCCTCGACGGTCTCCACGGTGGCCCCGCAGATGCCGACTTGTCCCTCTTTGGTAAGACGGCAGGGCCCCATCGCGCAGTTCTTGCAGCAGAGGCCCTTGGAGCCAATGGGACAGGGTTTGGTCTCATCAGCACGGTCGAAGGCCGTGCTGATGCCCAGTTCCACAGCCTTGCCCAACATCGCTTTGGCTGCGGGATCGATCGTTCTACCGCCTTCTGCCATGGAGTACTCCTCTCCTCAGGTGATGCCTGACCCGTCAGTGTGAGGCGACCCACAGGCCGACTGACGCGAGTGGTGCAGGCTAGTATTTTCGGAAGTCGCCGGACATCTCGAGGTCGACCCTTTCCGTCTTGATGTGCCGCGCAGCACATGCGTACCAGGCTGGATCGCCCTGGCGCGATGGCTCTTGTTCTCCCGGGCTTTCTGCTCCGACCTGGTATCCGGCCTTGCCGAGAGCGTCGGCCAGGGTCTTCTTGGTCACCGCTGCGGTGTGTTTGACGGTGACCTCCCGGAAGGCAGCGCTGGCCTGGATATCCTGGACGCCAGGCAGCGAACTCAGGGCCTTCCGCACCGAGGTGACATGGTGATCGGCGTACATCGAGGGCACCTGTAAGGTCGATACAGCCACCTTCATTTACCTCCTTTAAACTGGACTTAGTTGCTCCTGTTACTACTAATAATAACAAGAATCGCTTCCGCGCGCAAGGGCATGCGTCAGGCCCACGCACGCGCATCGGGGCGAACCGCCCTGCGCCGGTTCGCCCCTGCAAGTGGTCGGTATCGATGATCCTACGCTCACGCCGTCGTGCGGAAACGGGGCGTTGGCACCCGCCTAGAACAGACCGAGGGTCTTGCCCGTCTCGTCGATATCCACGTCAAAGAAAACGGGGCGGGACGGAAGACCTGGCATCGTGCGCATCTCACCGAGGAGCGGGTACAGGAAACCCGCGCCTACCGACGCTCTGATGTCTCTGATGGGGATGGAGTAATTCTTGGGTACGCCCTTCCACGCTGGGTCATGCGAGAGCGACAGGTGGGTCTTGGCCATGTTGAGCGGTAGTTTGTCGTAACCAAGCCTGGTATAGAGACTCACTTTGGACTCTGCTTGGGAGCTGTAGTCCGCGCCCTCTGCCCCGTAGATCTTGGTGACGATGGTCTCTATCTTCTCCTTGATCGGGATATCCAAGGGATAGAGGAACTTGAAGTCGCTGGGCTTCTCGCAGGCCTTGACCACCGCCTCTGCCAGCGCCGCGCCGCCTTCGCCACCCTTGGCCCAGACGTTGCTCTCGAGCGCGTCCTCCGCACCCGCGTCGCGCGCCGCCTCCCGCACCAGTTTGATCTCTGCGTCCGTGTCAGAAGTGAATCTGTTGACGGCAACCACCACGGGCACGCCATACTGCCGGGCGATATTGATGTTGGCCCTGAGGTTGTCCACACCCTTTCTCAGCAGCTCCAGGTTCTCTTCCTGATAGGCCGCGTCCAAAGGTCGGCCGGCCACGACTCTGGGCCCGCCACCGTGCATCTTCAGCGCTCTGACCGTGGCCGCCATGACCACGCAGTTCGGGATCAGGCCACTGTATCGGCACTTGACGTCGAAGAATTTCTCCATGCCGCAGTCGGCCCCGAACCCGGACTCGGTCACCAGGTAACCATCGGACAACAGTTTCAATCCGATCATGTCAGCGATGATGGAGGAGTTGCCGTGGGCGATGTTCGCGAAAGGACCCGCGTGCACAATGGCGGGGCTGTTCTCCAGAGTCTGCATCAGGTTGGGCATGAGGGCATCCTTCATGAGCACCGTCATGGCCCCCGCCACGCCCAGGTCCTCGGCGGTCACAGGGTTTCTCTTCTTGTCGGTGCTGATGACGATCCGACCTAGACGCTTTCGAAGGTCCTGCAACCCGGTGGTCAGGGCCAGGATAGCCATGACCTCCGACGCGACGGTGATGTCGAAGCCTGACTGGCGTGGACGACCATCCCACTTGGTTCCCAGGCCGACGATGATATTGCGCAGGGCCCTGTCGTTGACATCGACCACGCGGTTCCAGGTGATGCTGTAGGGGTCGATGTCCAGCCTCCTCAGACCTATGTCGGCCAGGTCTTTGTCGCTCAGTCTATCTTCATGCATGATCCGGGCATCAATAGCTGCAGCCAGCAGGTTGTGAGCCGCTCCCACAGCGTGGATGTCGCCGGTGAGATGGAGGTTGAAATCCTCCATGGGTACGATCTGCGAGTAGCCGCCTCCAGCGGCGCCACCCTTGATGCCGAAAGTCGGACCCTGAGAAGGCTGTCTGATGACCGTCAGTACCTTCTTGCCGATGTAGTTCAGGCCCTGGCTGACCCCAATGGTGGTCACCGTCTTCCCCTCACCGAGCGGGGTAGGGGTTATGGCCGTGACGTCTACGTACTTCCCGTTGGGCCGGTCTTTGAACCTGTTGAGGACATCAAGGTGGATCTTGGCCTTGTACTTGCCGAATAGATCCAGATCATCCTCGTTGAGCCCTAACTTACCGGCGATCTCCAGAATGGGCTTGAGCTTCGCTGCCTGGGCGATCTCCAGATCAGAGGGTACTGTGGCCATGGTTTGCCTCCTTTTCCATCTTTGGCCGTGATATTCCGTTTGCACCTGACAAAAGCGAATCGAGGCCATGACCATTGCTGGTCACTGCCTCGATTGTCGCAGATACTTCGACTCGGTCTGACTGAGCATGAACGAAATCGACGAGCTAGAGTATGCCCTGATGACTCAGCACACGTCACTTCATGATCTCCGCCTCTATTTAAGCACCAAGTATAGTGCAATGCGCATCACTTGTCAAGTATCAGCCACACGTGTCGGCGTTCCGCATCGCGCATGAGCGGGCATCGTCTCGGCCGCCGGACGTGCACTTCAGGCCGCCCAGTCGATCTATGAGCTCCATGATCGCCTCGACACAGGTGGTCGGCGGTCTGCTCAGATCTCGATGGCCTAGCTGGACGATGGTCCAACCCATGGCGTTGGCTTCGTACTCGTCAACCAGGGGAAACTCGCGCACCAGGCGCACGTTGGGCACAGGTGGCACGCCCTCCATACAGACGCCCACTCTGCCCCGGTTGCAGAGCAAGGCGAAGTCCACCGCGTACTCTGGTGCATCTTCTCTCAGGGGGTAGCGTCGTTCGACGCTGATTCCGCTCTCCTTGAACGCCCGCCATAGTCGCTCTTCATCTGGGCTACCGCACCACAGGTCGTTGATCTCCCCGGCATGCAGAAGGCGCTCCAGCGTCGTGGGGATGAAAGAGATCCGTCGCAGGCGCTGGCTGGGAATGGGCGGGGACAGCCGTACCAGGGGCCCGATGTCTATCCTGTAGTACAAGGCATCTGCTCTGGGGTGGTCAGGTTCATCGGGAAGCAGGCTCCGCCTGGAGACCACGCGGTAGCGCCTGATGGCGGCGTAGTAGTTGATGGCCCAGCGCTCATCGTCAAAGATGCCGGTCTGGTAGAAGGCCAGGTAGTCGGCGCCCACGCGCGATGGAGCCCGCTCGCAGGGTATGCGATACCAGCCTCGTTCAAGCGCGATCCCGAAGTCGCGGTAGCTGTTCATCACCGCCACCAGGACGCGACTACTTCTCTTACTGCGACGTTCTTCGGTCTCCACCATCGTCCCCATACGCCAGGGCATCCGGCGCGAAGCGCTCCAGATGTTCGCGGAGGTGCAGGAGGGCGAGGTCTTTGGCCTTGGCCTCGAGCATCACATCGAACGCGGGCAGGGCCTGCCTCATCGCCTCTCCGATGAACTGTACGAACTGGAAGGGGTCGACGAAATCCGCGTGCTGGATCGAGCGCGGCGCCCGCATCAAACTGCCGGTAGACCCGCCTTTGGTGTCCTTGCGCTCGATGAAACGCATAGCGGTGCGCGGTGAGCTGAAGTGGATCTTCGGCCTGACGCCCGTCGGCCAGGTTTCCAGGCAAGTCCTGAGGGCTTCCACGGCGGTCAGACCCTCGGGATTATGGTTGCGGAAGTGAAGGTAATCGAAGACCAGCGGCACACCGGTTCGTCGGTGCAGCCACAGTATATCTGGCACCGAGAAGCGGCCATCGTCATTCTCCAGGGCCACTCGGCTGCGCGCTGGTGCAGGAAGACGCTCATAACGCCGCGCGAAGCGCTCGAGAGCGGCGTCCCTATCGCCGTAGATCCCTCCCACGTGGGTGACGACCACCGCTTGCGGCCCCAGGCCCATGCCTTCTAGGATTCTGGCCAGGGCCGTGACTAGGTGGGCGCTCCGGTCAGCAAGGGCTTCGCTATCGGCGTTGAGGACGGTGTTCAACTGGAGATGAAAAGAGAGACGCAGGTCGTAGTCCGCGGCTATCTCTCCGACTGCGGCCAGCTCGGCGCAGCAGTCCTCGATCTGGGAGTGGAACTCGGGCAGCCCCGGGTGCGACACATAGGGCGCGAGGTCCGAAGCCATGCGGTACATACGGATGTCCTGGCGGTGAAGGTAGAGAAAGATGTCTCGCAAATAGGCCAGGCTCACACTGAGGTGAGGATGGTTCTGCCAGCGTCTGGTGTCGTGGGACTTGAGGCTGGGCGGTCCTAGTACCTTTACGGGAAATCCCAGTCGCATGAACGGCTACTCCCCTGGTCCGACGTCGGGCTTGTTGCGGAGCGACCCCATTGTAGCCAAGGCGGCCACGAGGCACAAGAGGATGTCCATGCATGGTTGACGGGAGTCGTTACCCGCTATATAATCGGTTGCGTTGCGGCTGCGATGCGGGACACGTTGTGCCCGGGAATGGTGTTCTCAGGACGGCGGCTCTCTCGCCGTGGCAGGGTAGAGGAGTGAACATGAAGGGGCATTCGGAAGGGATTAGAGCAGCGGCAAGTGGTCCGTTGAGCAAACCCTTCTCAGTGGAGGATCTGGGGGTTTCGAAGGGACTGCTGACGGACCTGGCCCTGAAGCTGCTGTACTTCGAGGGCGAGATAGACGGCCCCGACATCGCGGACCGGATGAAGGTGCCACTACCCGTGGCAGCGGATCTCCTGGACGTGCTGCGCAAGGAGAAGCTGTGCACCGTGCTGGGGAGTGAGAGAGGTGTGGTGCCCGTATATCGGTATGGCGTCACGGAGGCGGGGACCGCACGGGCTCGCGAGGCCCTGGCGCGGAACGAATACATGGGGCCCGTGCCCGTGTCACTGGACGCCTACGTGGAGATCGTGAGGAGACAGAGTGTGGGCATGGCTTGCTCCGTGATCAGGCGCGAGGACCTCGAGCACGCCCTGCATGAACTGGTGGTCAGCCCAGCGGTGATCGACCAGATGGGTCCGGCACTGAACTCTGGCCAGGCGATGCTGCTCTACGGAGCGCCGGGCAATGGAAAGACCTACATTGCCCACAACATCGTCACTCTGGTGCTGGGCAGCATCTTCGTTCCCTACGCTTGCGAGGTGGAGGGGCAGGTCATCAAGGTCTACGACCCTGAGTATCACGAACTGGTGGACGGAGGAGTGGAAGGCGGGGATGTGGATCGCGACGCTCGCTGGGCGCTGTGCAAGCGTCCCGTGGTCATGGTGGGCGGTGAATTGACCCTCACGTCGCTTGGTCTGGTCTTCGATCCCATCTCCAAGTGCCACGAAGCATCGCTCCAGATGAAGGCCAACGGGGGCATCTTCTTCATCGACGATTTCGGACGGCAGTTGCTCCTGCCCGAGGAACTGCTGAACCGCTGGATCGTCCCTCTGGAGGGCCAGGTGGACTATCTTGCCCTGCACACAGGCAAGCAGATACAGATACCGTTCGATTCCCTGGTCATCTTCTCGACCAATCTGGATCCAGGGACCTTGGACGAGGCGTTCTTGCGCCGTATCCCGCACAAGGTGATGATTCCGAACCCCACCCTGTACGAGTATTACCTGTTGTTCGAGCGAGTGTGCGCAGCGAAGGGGGTTCCTTTCGACAAGGATGGGTTTTCGTATCTGGTGGACAGGTACTACCGGAAGGCCAATCGACCACTCAGGGCTTGCCATCCCCGCGATCTGGTGGAGCAGATCGTGAACATCGCGCGGTACAATGATGAGGCACCAGCCTTGACCAAGGAGTATGTCGACCAGGCCTGCGCCAGCTACTTCGTGCAGCCCCCTGGTGAGGAGTACCGAAGATCCTGATCTGAACGAGATCTCTGTCCATGATCTAGAGCAATAGCAGCACTGTGCTGGGCGGAAGGAGGGGCCACTGGTCCCATGTTGGGCAGTGGCCCTTCTTGGAGACCGTGTGGATGCCTGAGAACAAGAGCGTGCTGACCGACCGGGAGCTGGAGATCGTGCGTGCGGTGGCCACCGGTGCCACTAATCAGCAGATCGCCCGGGATCTGGCCATCAGCGTCAATACGGTAAAGGTTCATCTCAAGAATATCTTCGCCAAGCTGGACATCCAGTCTCGCACCGAAGTCGCCCTCTACGCCGTGAAAGAGGGCCTGGTGGAGGTGGAGCGGCCCACGTCGGTGCTGGAGGAGCTGGCGGCGCAGGCGGCGCTTACCGACCACGAGCCCATCTCCCGTCGCCAGCGTGTGATCCTGGTGGTGACGCTGGTTTGCGCCGCGCTGCTGGTGCTGTTGCCCCGCGTGGAGAACCCCTCGGAGTCGGCGCCGCGAAACGATTTCGCGGATGCAGGAGAGGCTAAGGCCACAGGCGCAGCCGCCGTGCAGTTGCAGCGTTGGAACTCGATGGCTCCGCTGCCTTCACCACGCAGTCGCCTCACCGCCGCGTATCACGACGGCAAGGTCTACGTCATCGGCGGCGACACTGCGGAGGGCGTGACCGGCGCGGTCGAAGAGTACGACCCTTCCAGCAACAGTTGGCGAGCAAGGAGTCCCAAGCCCATTCCCGTGCGTAACATGGGTGCTGCCCTCATCGCGGGGAGGCTGCTGGTGCCTGGAGGATACACCGCCAACGATGAGGTCATCGCCGATCTCGAGATCTACTATCCGGAGGCCGATTCCTGGGAGCTTGCGGCGCCGATGCCGGTTCCTCTCTGCGCCTACGCCATCGCTGCCGTGAATGGGAAACTGTACGTCTTCGGCGGTTGGAATGGTTCGACCTACGTGGCTTCGAACTACGAGTACGATCCGCTGACCGACACCTGGTCTGAGAGGACCCCCATGTCATTGGCTCGAGGGTTCGCCTCCGCCGGGGTGATCGACGGCAAGGTGTACGTGGTCGGCGGGTACGACGGCCAGCGGGAGTTCTCCACCGTGGAGGAGTACGACCCTGCTCGAGAGGGTCAGGGCGATCCCTGGCGGGAGAGGGCTCCCATGAGCATGAGACGGGGGGGACTGGGGGTGGCGACCATCGCGGGGAGCCTGTATGCCATCGGTGGGGGATGGAACGGCTACCTGGCCTTCAACGAGCGGTACGATCCCCGGTCGGACCAGTGGTCTGCCATCGAGTCGCCGCTGTTGGGCCAGTGGCGGAACCTGGCGGTGGTGGCCGCGAAGACCAGGATCTATGCCCTGGGCGGGTGGAACGGCGATTTCATGGACGTGAACCAGGAGTACCAGGCGCTGTTCACGTACTACCTGCCCGAGGTCCCCTAGCAGCCGCTCGAAGTTGACAGCGCGCGACCTGGCGTGTATAATAACTGATTGGTGAGGCCCGCTAGCTCAATTTGGCAGAGCAGCTGACTCTTAATCAGTTGGTTGCAGGTTCGAGTCCTGCGCGGGTCATGGAGACCACAGGAACCCTTGCCTGGTTCTCCGTCGGGGCGTAGAGGCGTATTGGCTACGCGCGACCGGCGGCAATGCGGGCAAGGGTTTCTTGCTCCCAGGGACTGGGGAGCTTCTGGGTCGACCTCCAAGAGTGGGCTCGCGCTCGAGGCCCTTGGAGACCAGGAGGCGAGAACCTGCCTTGCATGACGCCGGGGCGCTATCATGACCAAGCTCTGAGGCCGCGACCTGCTGTCACCAGATGCCGCACTGTGGCTTGACAAGGTGCTGCAATTGCGGTTTAGTAGAGAAGCAGGAAGTGTCACTGGCGGGGCTGTCACGCGATCGAAGAGGAGGAAGGATGATAAAGAACAAAGTGGTCGCTGTCGTAATTGGTGTCCTGATCATGACCCTGGCGCTCGTGTCCCCCCTGTTCGCCCAGGCGCCTGTAGACGACAGTATCCTGGATCGTATCCCTTCGGAAGCGACAGGCTCACAAGCAGAGCTCTGCGACCCGGTGGAGAAGATCTGCCAGTACATGACCTGGCTGGACAACGAGGACAACTGGGGCAACGGGGTACCCGACAACGACATGGGCAGCGATGGTGGGGGTGGTTGGTACACCACATGCAGCGGTGATGCGAAACACCCTATAGAGTTGAACATCCACACGTCGTCCGTGCCCTACCAGGTGGATGCCTTGCTGTTCCTCCTTGGGCCGCCGGGAACAGATCTGGGCGGGATCAACAAAGTGACCTTCAATGGGGCAGAGGTGACGGACTACCGACTCAGAACCCTCCCTAATGGCGCCCCGGAGTGGTATGGTCACCTGGACCCGAGCCAGGTGTTGGTGGGCAACAACCTGGTGCAGGTCTATCTTCGGTCTGGCGCCTGCATTACCGTTGGGACGTCGATACTACTCATGTTGGACGAGATGCTGTGGACGGAGGAGTTCGTCCCCGAACCGGGAACCGTGGCCTTGCTGGCCAGCGGTCTCGCTGCCCTGGCGGGGTACGCTGGGCTGCGGCTTAGGAGAAGGCGGTAAAGGCTCGATTCTTGCAGCCGACGTGAAAAAGAGGGGCTATCCGAAAACCGGATAGCCCCTCTTTACGTTGGTGGGTATGTACGCGGCGCGTCCTGCTGACCGGAGCGTGCTATTATCGGCGTTTCGTTTCTTCTAGTGGTAGACCGGCAGCACCCAGTCTGAGTACTTCGAGTTCTTCCCCCGGATCACGGCCTCGTACTCCTGCTGCAATCGTGTGGTCACGGGGCCGATCTTGCCGTCCCCCACCGGGAATCTGTCCACCGAGACGATGGGGGTGACTTCCAAAGCGCTCCCGCACATCCAGGCCTCGTCGGCGATGTACAGCTCCGTGCGGTCTACCTGGCGCTGGACCACGGGCACCGACATCTCCTCTTCCAGCAGTTGGATGAGAGTGGTCCTGGTGATGCTCTCCAGGATACCTCCAGTGACCGGGGCGGTGAGGGCGGTGCCATCGCGCACCAGGAACACGCAGGCTCCGGGGGCCTCGGCGACCTTGCCCAGCTCGTTGAGCAGGATGGCGTCGTCGTAGCCATCCTCAGCCGCCTGGACCGCGGCCAGCCTCCCGTTCTGGTAGTTGGCGGAGGCCTTTATTCGTGGGGGTACATCGCGATCGGAGATCCGCGTCCAGGAGCTGACGCAGACGTGGAGGGCTTTGTCGGTGCTCAGTATCGATTTGCGCGGCTGGGCCAGGACGTAGGCCCCCACCTCCACGGTGCCCGGTTTGTAGGAGAAGAAACCCTGGCCCACGCCGAAGTAGACCGAAGGGGCGAGATGTACGTCCTCGCGCAGGTCGTTCTTGATCAGTACGTCCACCACGGCCTGCTTGATCTCTTCGAGGGAAAAGTCCAGGTTCATGCGCATCATCTTCATCGATTGGGCCAGTCTGCGGAGGTGATCGTCCAGCCTGAAGATGTACAGTTGGTTCTCCTCGTCGTTCCAGTAGGCCCTCAAGCCCTCGAAGACCCTGCTGCCAAACTGTACCGTGGCGGTGGTCACGTGGAGCTTGGCCTCGTCCCAGGGGATGAACTCCCCATTCATCCAGATGTACTTTGGTTTCTGCCCGGCCATCCTGCCTCTCCTTTCATGAGTCGAGCCGCGTATGAATCGGCGAGCCGTCGGCGGCTGCCCGGCGTGCCGCGCCTTCATGGCGAAGGATAGCATGATCGTAGTGGCGGTGTCAACAGAGCAGGGCCTGGGTCGTGGCGTGACGAGGAGAGTTGGCTGGGTCGGCGTCATGAAGTGGCCCACGGAGACTGGTGGCGTGGAGGCAGTGGCACGGCCCAGCGTAGACTGGAGACATCTCTCATCCGGTCTGCTCAATCTCGGGCGGGCGAGGATAGAGGCTAAGGCCTCCGTGAACCTGTGTGGGCCGGACAGCACCTTTCTGCCTCGCTACCTGCGCGTCGGATGGTTGTGGTTGGGCCGTGCGACCGCTCTTGAACGCTGATTTCTCCGCACTTGACAACCTCCCCTGATCTGTGGTACAAGTCACTCAGGCGTATCCTACGCGTGCACCGCGTACTTTTCCGTCAGCGATCGGTGAGTCCCGTCTGCCATAACGGGTAAGAATCGTGCAAGACTCCGCAGTCGCCCGGGAGTCCATGTGCCGGGTGTGTGATCTTGCGGAGTCGCCAGACCGGGTTCCCTGGCCGAGGGTGGGAGTGAACCTCCGGGTAAGAAGCGCAGCGGTACCCAAGCCAAAGACCACACCCAAGTTGGTGGTCCTCAGCGGACTGCTGGAATTGGCCTCGGCCGACCTGGAGCGGGCCATACAAACGGAGCTGGCGGAGAACCCCGCGCTGGAGGTCACCGAGGCTCGTTCCTGCGAGATCTGCGGCGCTATCCTCTCTGGCGGGTCGTGCCCTGTCTGTCGCGGTTCCGCGGACCGCCGTGGCGAGCGGGTTTTCGACGAGGAGGACAGGTTTGGGCGGGCGGCGACCTGGGGGGAGGAGGAGTGGGACCCCTTCTCCACCGTGGCCGCACCCTGGTCGTTCCGAGATCACCTGCTCTGGCAGCTCTCCGCTCAGCTCTCCGGCGTGGAACTGGAGATCGCCTCCCTTCTGCTGGAGAACCTGGACCCCCATGGGCTCCTGGACTGCGAGCTGGAGAGCGTGGCGGCGGTCGCGGGCGTGGACGTGGACAGGGTGGAAGCGGTCCTCTCCACCATCCAGCGGCAGGACCCTCCAGGCATCGCCGCCAGGACGGTGGAGGAGAGCCTGTTAATCCAGTTGGAGAGCCTGGACGCGGACCGGAAGATGGTGCAGCTCTGCCAGCGGCTCATTGAGGAGCACTGGACAGAGCTGTGTAAGGGCAAAGTGGAGAAGATCGCCGGAAGCCTGGACGTGGCGGCGGAGGACGTCGGCCGGGCCAGGGATTTCATCAGCTCCAGCTTATCCCCCTATCCCATCCGTTCCTGCGTCCAGTCGCCCACCTCGGCAGAGCGACCTGTCGAAGAGGCGTATCTTCGGCCAGACGTGATCATCGCCGAGAGTGGTCCGCAGGGAGAGGAGGAATTCGAGGTACTGTTCCCCGAAGAGAGGCGGTATCGACTGAGCCTGGACCCTGGGTATCAAACGGTATCCGATACCGTGGAGGGTGCGCTCGCTGGAGAGGATGTCGAGGGATACGAGCACGTTCGCCAGTGCCTGGAACGAGGGCGCCTCTTCATCTCGAGTTGGGAGGAGAGGTGGCGGACGCTGCGCAGGGTAGTGGAAGAAGTGGTGGAGTACCAGAGGGAGTTCCTGCGACACGATGAACGGTCGCTGCTCCCTCTGACGCGCGCTCAAGTGGCGGAGAAGCTGGGCGTCCACGAGTCCACGGTGAGCAGGGCTGTGGCCTCCAAGTACGCTCTCCTGCCCGGGGGGCGCATGGTGGCCCTGGCTGACTTCTTCGATGGCTCGCTGAGGGCCAAGTCCCTGATCAAGGAGGCGGTCTCCCAGGAGAAGCGGGCGCTGACAGACGGGGAGCTGGTGGAGTTGCTCGCTGAGGCCGGCATCTCCGTGGCCAGGCGGACTGTACAGAAGTATCGGCAGGCCCTGGGGATTCTGCCCTCGGAGTTGAGGTGAGATGTCCGTTATCAGGCTACTGACTAGACATAAGAGACATGCCATTCTGGCGGCCTGCCTGGTGGGGGTAGTGTTGATCGGCGTGGTGGCGACCTACGCCTTGGGCGCCTCAAGGACCCCCGCCGGAGTGGTCCCGCTGGGGGAGGCGGAACGCGCCTGGCTGGCGGAGAAAGGTCAGTTGCGCTTCGCCGGACGGATACAGGAGCCGCCTTTTGGCTTCTCCGAGGCCGACGGGCCCTATCAGGGGTACGAGGTGGATCTGGCGGAAAGCCTGGGCCCGGTGTTGGGGGTGGGCATCGAGGTCCAACCCATGACCCGAGAGCAAGCCCTCATCGCCCTGGCGAACGGAGAAGTGGACGCGGTGCTGGGCATGGTGCGCACGACGACGAGCAGCGACCAGTATGAGTTCACCGAGCCTTACGCCAGCAGCTCCCTCGCCATCTTCGTGCGCTCGGACAGGTTCGACATCTCCCGGATCGAGGACCTCCGGAGACAGGAAGTGGTGGTTCAGGCTGGCACCACGGCCCAGCAGGTGCTGGAGGGTCAGCCTGAGGTCTCCTCCACGGTGGTGCAGACCCCAGAGGAGGGGTTGCGCGCCGTCGTCGACGGGCAGGTGGTGGCCCTGGTGGCGGACGAGATCGCTGGTCTGCGTGCCGTGCAGGAAGCACATCTGGAGCAGCAGATCAAGCTGGTGGGCCTCCCCCAGGATAGCGTGAGCTACGCCCTGGCTGTTCCCAAGGAGGGGCTGGTACAGGTCGCCGTCCTGAACCACGGCCTGGCGGCGGTCGAGGCGTTGGGGCTGAAGCAGCAGATCGAGAGGAAGTGGCTCGGCGCGCCGGTGAGTGCGGGCGCTCCGGGCAGCGCCGGACCCTCCGTCACCGCCGTTCTCACGGTGCTGGTGGCGATGTTGTTCCTGGGGAACGTGGGCTACTGGCTGACGAAGACGCGCCGGGGCGCTGAGGCGCGCACCGCCAGCCTGGAGGAGTCGAGAGACAAGTACAACAAGCTCGTGGAGGGAACCGACGAGGCCATCTTCACGGTCAGCGGCGACTTGAGCCTGCTGGAGGTGAACAGCAGGGCGGAGTCCCTGACGGGGCATCCCAAGGATAATCTGCTGACGATGGCCTTCACTGATCTCGTTTCCCCAGCTCACCGGCAGCGGGTGAGATCGTGTGTGGAGAACGCTTTCCGGGAGGGTCTGGCCACCCTCGATGGCGTTTCTCTCGTCGACAGCTTCGGGGACGAGGTGCCGGTGCGCCTCAGCGCGCACTCGTTGTCCCACGAGGGCCGGAGCATCGTACAGTGTATGGTCAGGGACGTGCGCGAACGTGAAAGGTGGCGGGGGCAGGTACAACTGAGGACCGAGTATCTCTCTGCGGTCAATGCCATCGCCAACACCCTGAGCCGCTCCGTGGACACGGAGGAGATGCTGGAAGAGGTGCTGAGCAAGGTCCTGGACATGACTCGTATGGACGCGGGTGTCGTCTTCTTGAGCGGAAGCGTGGACGGAGAGACATCCATGACCCCCGTGGTCAAGCAAGGCTTCACCACCGAAAGAATGAAAGAGGTGGGTTGGCCCGACGGACCGCGGAGGCTGGCCGACGAGGTGGCTCAAGCAGGAAGGGGGGTGGTGACCTCCTCATCTGCCCCTCAAGCTGGCTCAGGAGGTGTGTGGTCACGGGGGCAGCCCGGTGCTCGTGCTGGCGTGCCTTTGGCGTCTAAAGATCACGTGTATGGGGTGCTGAATGTGTACGGGCGGGAGCCCCGCCAATTCACAGACGAGGACGTCGCTCTCCTCACCACGGTGGGAAACCAGATAGGTGTGGCCATCGAGAACGCGCAACTGGTGCATCGGCTTCAGCGCACGGTCAGCGAGATGGGGGCCATGCGCCGCTTCAGCGAGAGCGTTCTGCAGGACATGACCAACGGGCTGGTCGTGGTGGACAGGGAGGGCAAGGTCAGGCTCGTGAACCGGGCCGGGGAGAGCCTGCTGGGGTGCAAGGAGAAAGACGTCCTGGACAGCTCCGTCGAGCAGTTGCTGGGGCGGGGAGCGAGGATCGTCCGGGATAGCATGGAGAGGCAGCTCGCGTATCCTGGAGAGGAGATCCGTATCCGCAGGGACGGAGGAGAGAGTCTGCCGCTGGGCATGACCGTTTCCCCCCTGCGGGGTGACGGTGGCGCGGTCAGCGGCGCCGTGGTCATGCTGCGCGATCTGAGCCGGGAGAAGGAGCTGGAAGAAGAGAGGATCAGGCTGGAGCGGCTGGCCCTTCTGGGGGAGATGTCCGCGGTGATGGCCCACCAGATAAGGAACCCGCTGGCGGGCATGGCGGCCGGCATTCAGCATCTGCTCGGCAAGTTCGGTGCGGACGACGAAAGACACGAGGCCCTGGAGAGGATACAGCGGGAGGGGGAGAGGGTAAACCGCCTCATCGAGGATATCCTGCTCATCTCCAGGCCTCCCAGGTTGAATCTGGCGCCGTGCGACGTGTCCGAGTTGGTGGAGGGGCTGGCCGGGCAGTGGCGGCAGAAGGCCTCGGCCCAGGGGGTGGACGTCCTGACGGAGGAGACCCCCGGTCTCCCGGAGGTGAGGGGGGACAGAATGCGGCTGGAGCAGGCCTTCTCCAACCTGGTGGCTAACGCCATCGAGGCCATGCCCAACGGAGGGCGGGTGAGGATAGCCGTTGCTGGCCCCGTTCGCGCCGACGTGCTGGGAGAGCGGGGCGTGGAGTGCGTCGAGGTGGTGATCGAGGACGACGGCATCGGCATCAAGAAGGAAGACATGGACCGGATAGTCGATCCCTTCGTGACCACCAAAGCGCGGGGCACCGGGCTGGGCCTGCCCATCGCCAAACGGATCATCGAAGAGCACAAGGGCGAGCTCAAGATCGAGAGTGAGGAGGGGGAAGGGACCAGGGTCACCGTGCGGCTTCCCCTGGCTAAGGGGGGAGGGCGATGAAGGGTCGGGTATTGATCATAGACGACGAAGAGACCCTCTGCTACTTCCTCAAGGAATCGCTGGAGGATAAGGGATATCAGGCTATGGCAGCCCATACAGCCGCGGATGGTCTCCAGCAGCTAGCGACCCAGGACGTAGACCTGGTGTTGTTGGATCTCAAGCTGCCTGATGGCGAGGGCCTGGATGCCCTGGACGAGATCAGGAAGGTGGATGGCGATCTGCCGGTGATCGTCCTGACGGGACACGCCGCTGTGGAGACGGCGGTCAGAGCGATGAAGCTCGGCGCGTATGACTACCTGGAGAAACCGGTGAACCTGGCGCAACTCACCAGCAGCGTCGCCGAGGCGCTGAACTCCTCGCGCCGATTACGACCGTTGGAGGCCGGCGGTGGTCGAGATCAGGAGGCAGTGAGTGTTCCGGAGAGGGAACTTCAGGCGGCCGTCGAGGCGTTGGCCGACTCAGTGAGCGAGCTCGAGCCACCTTCGCTGCTGTCGAGGCGGCTTCGGCAACTGCAACGGAAGCTCGACGAGGCGGTGATTCTGGATTCCATAGGCAGCGATCTGCTGCGGTGTGGCTCGGTTCACGACCTGGCGGAGGGTGTGACTGAGGGTCTGCTCCGACTTCCGTCAGTAGAGATGGTTGCTGTCTTCGTCGGCGATGGCGAGGACGAAGACCTCGTCCTGGCCAGCCAGCGGCGTTTCCCCGCGGAGGTGTGGGAAGAGCCCCAGCTCCGAAGGCTTCCCTTGAGGGGGGTCCTGGGGCAGGCTCTGGGCAGGTGGGAAGTGGGGCTGCCTCTGAGCGACGCGGGACCTGACCCGTGGGTCGACGAGGTGAACGCCAGGCTTGGTGACGGCGTGGCGACCGCCCTCGTGCCAGTGCGCGAGGGTTCTGTGCTGAGGGGACTACTGCTCGTGGGGCGGCGAGGCGGGCGCGGCTATGACCGCCCTGAGGTCGAGGCCTTCGGCAGCGTGGGGAAGCGGCTGGCCCTGGCGTTGGGGCATGCAGGGCAGTTGAGCTCCTTCAAGGACGCCATCAGTTGGGTCTCGGAGCGCGAGGCACGGTCGCGTCAAGTGCTGCACTACATGGCCGACGGCGTCCTGGTGGTCGACGGACAGTGCTCGGTGAAGCTGGTCAATCCCGCGGCGGAGCAACTGCTGGGGTGTACCGAGGATGGAGCTCTGGGTAGGGGACTCGAGGAGCTGCTGGGACCAGGCGCCGCCATTGTGCGAGACAGTCTCCGGCGTGATCTGCCCTACACACAGGAGGAGATAACGGCGGGCGGCGGCGACCAGGAAGGGACACCACTCCAGATGAGCGTTTCGCCACTGCGGTCCGACAGCGGCAGTATGAGCGGGGCTGTGGTCACCCTCACTGATCTCAGGCGCACCAAAGAGCAGGAGGAGGAGCGGAGCAAGCTCCATCGTCTGGCCGTGCTGGCAGAGGTGTCTGCCGTGGTCGCCCACGAAATCCGCAACCCGCTGGCGGGCATGGTGGCCGGGATTCAGCACCTGCTCACCAAGTTCCGAAGCGGCGACGAGAGTCACGACGCTTTGTTGAGGATCCTCAAGGAGGGGGAGAGGGTGGACAGGATCATCGAAGATATCCTGCTCATCACCAGGCCTCCGCACTTGAACGTGGCCCCGTGTGACATCTCGGACGTGGTGGGGCGGGTGCTGGATGAGTATGAGCAAAAGGCCAGTGCCCAGGGTGTCCAGATCCGCCGTTACCACAGCTCTGGCCTCCCGCTGGTGAGAGGAGACGAGAAGCGGCTGGGCCAGGCCCTGTCGAAACTGGTCGTGAACGGGATAGAGGCCATGCCCGACGGTGGGCAGCTCGACGTCGTGATCATCGGCCCGGCCAGGGACGGCGCAGAGTACGTCGAGGTGGAGATAGGTGACCACGGGGTGGGGATCAAAGAACGAGACAGGGGCAGGCTTTTCGAGCCCTTCTACACCACCAAGGCTCGGGGGACCGGGCTGGGAATGGTCATCGCCAAGCGGATTATCGACGAGCACGGCGGTGAGATCGAGGTGCAAAGCGCGGAGGAGGAAGGAACGAAGATTTTGGTCAGGCTTCCCCTGGCCGGGAGGGGAGGGCGATGAACGACAGGATTCTGATCGTTGACGACGAAGAGACTCTCTGCTACTTCTTGAAGGCCTCACTGGAGGAGAAAGGCTACCAGGCCTCCACGGCGTACACCGCCGCTGAAGGTCTGGACGTGGTGACCAGGCGGCAGATAGACCTGGTGTTCCTGGACTTGAGGTTGCCCGACGGAGATGGTCTGGACGTCTTGGACAAGATCCGCAGGGTAGATGCCAACTTGCCTGTCATCGTGCTCACGGGGCACGCCGGTATCGAAAGCGCCGTAAGGGCGATGAAGCTCGGTGCCTACGATTACCTGGAGAAGCCCATAAACCTGGAAGAGCTGAGCATCACTGCGGCCAAGGCGCTGGAATCCCGGGCCTTGCGTCAGGAGATCCGGAGGCTCCGCCACCAGCAGGATGGCGACCATCAGTTCATCGTGGGCGACAACAAGCAGATGCAGGACATACTGCATCTCATCGAGAGACTGGCCCCGACCAAGGCTAGTGTCCTCATCCAGGGAGAGAGCGGCACCGGCAAGGAAGTGGTAGCCCAGGCCATTCACAGGCTGAGTCCCAGGGCGAAGAAGGGCTTCCTGGCCATCAACTGCGCGGCGATTCCGGACAGCCTGGTGGAGACGGAGCTCTTCGGACACGAGAAGGGCTCGTTCACCGATGCCATCGAGGAGAAGCCAGGGCTGATAGAGCTGGCGGACGGGGGCACGCTGTTCCTGGACGAGATCAGCACTCTCAAACTGGAGCTACAGGCCAAGCTGCTACGCGTGCTGGAGACAGAGACGGTCAGAAGGGTAGGGGGAGTGAAAGATATTCCCGTTGACCTTCGCGTCGTCGCAGCCACGAATCGCGATCTTCGGCAGGCGATCAAGGAGGGCGAGTTCCGCGGAGACCTGTACTATCGGCTGAGCGTGATGGTCATCGAGGTACCTCCGCTCCGCGACCGGGTCGAAGACATCGACAAGTTCGCAGCGGCTTTTGTCGCTGACTTCAACAAGTCCACGTTCAAGAACGTGCAGGGTATCTCCGATGACGCCCTCCGTCTGCTGCGACAGTACGAGTGGCCGGGGAACGTGCGGGAGCTGCGCAACGTCATCGAGCGGGCCATGATCCTCTGTAGCGGTGACATGATCCAGGTAGGCGATCTGCCGGCCGAGATCGTGAGCAAGGAGCCCAGCATGGCCTTCGAGGGCAACGTGGTCCCCATTCCTCCCGTAGCCGAAGGTGTGGACATGGAGGCTATGGTATCTGGCATCAAGAAGCGAATGATGCTGGAGGCGCTCGCTCAGACGCAGGGGAACAAGAGCCAGGCCGCCAGGCTGCTGGGCTTGAGCCGCGACCAGTTCAACTACGGTCTAAAGAAGTACGGCCTGCAAACGGAATAGTGACTCTCGCCTAGGTCCTCTAGCGGCGCCTGCCGCCGCGAATCGACTCCGAACGCCCCGGTTTTGCTTTTCGCCTTTCCTCCTTTGTTTCGCCTTGCCTGAAGGATCCCCGGCCTGCGTCAGGTAGGCCCGAACCCCTGCCTACTGACTTTTCCCTGGGCGGCGTGTAATCCCACAATAGTCCGCGGATTATTCCGCACCGCGTGATTTTCCTCATCTCCTCAGCAGGCCGAGACGGGGTGTGGGGAGCTAGGAGGAAGCAGCGGCGAATGAGCTGAGCGGCGAGCGACGAGGGAGAAGAGAGGCGAGGACCACTAGGTGTGGGCATCGTTGCCCCGTCTCCCCCCTATATGTGGTGCCCGCTTGCATTGATGCCTCCCTGACGGTCGCCTGGGGGAGGGGTGGCGGGGCGTCTGGGTCCAGGCGCGGTCACTGCCAGCCCCAGCCTGGCACGGATCTTGCACCGTAGTATCAGTGGAAGACTCTGATGGACCCTGGTTGGGCAGGAGAGAGATGTCAGACACGCTGGGGAGACTGTTAATCGCCGAAGATGAGGATACGCTGTCGTACTTCTTGAGGCAGAGTCTGGAGGACTCCACCCCACCGTTCAGAGTGGAAGTGGTGGCTGGTGGGGATGAGGCTCTCAAGAGGGTCGTGGCAAATCGGTTCGATCTGATGATCGTGGACCTGCGGCTTCCCGACATGGATGGGTTGTCGCTGATCAAGGCAGTGCGCCAGTTCGATCCCTTCATGAAAGTGATCGTGATGACCGCCTACGGCTCGCCGGAGACGGAGAAGGAGGTCAGGAAGCTAGGGATCCACGGGTTTGTGACCAAGCCCTTCGTGGTCGAGGAAATGAAGAGGATGATAACTCGCGTGGTGACAGATGCCACTGTAAACACAGGGGGGGCAAGAGTATGAGATACGAGATCCAGGTCGTCATGTCGGTCAGTCTGTTCGTGATAGGGGTGCTTTCATCGCTTTCGGGGCTGTGGATCATCCTGGCCAAGGAATACCATCAGGCGATGAAGGAACTATCAACGCAGTCCGTGAGGATCAGTGGTCGAGCCATCACGCAGGACACGGTTGCGCCCCTCATCGACTCGGCGTCACGAATGGTGGAGGCCATCAATGCGCTTATACGAACGGCCGCGGGGGTGGGGGCGTTTCTCACCGTCGTCGGTGTTCTGATCTGCGTCGTCTCCTTCTGGATGATCGGCAGAGTGTGAGGTTGAGACCATGGGCGAGATTGAGGACGGTGGCACCCGGGAATCGCCGGAGGAGTTCGGTGGCGACGGCAGGGTGGAAGTCATAGACGTGCAGGCCACGGTGGGGAAGTACCTCCAGTCTCTGGTCGATGACCCGAGACTGCAGCGTATTTGCTCTTCCTACGTGCCCATGCGCGTCGCGACCAGCGACGGAACCGCCGTGGGATGGCAGGACGATGAGGGGTGGGCGGATGCGGAGCCAGATACGGCCCTTCAGAGCACGTCAGACCTCCTCGAGCGGTTCCACCGCTGGAAGAGGGTTGTCCTGCTGGGACAGGCAGGCGGTGGCAAGACCGCTACTTTGTTGTGGTTGGCGGTGCAGCAGGCCAGGCGCGCGCTTGAGGGCCACGGCTTGGGGGCTCAGGGGGCGCTGGACTCAGTCGAGTACGTCCCGCTATACGTGGAGCTAGGCGCCTTGCAGCGAGGCGAGGGTCTGCACCAGGCGCTGGTCGTGCCCTTCACCGAGCACGGGCTTCCAGTGGACGCGGCGACCCTGGACCGTGTTTTGGCTGGCAACCGCATCCTGTTCCTGCTGGATGGTCTCGAGCGTGTGCGCGACAACCACGTGCTCGACCAGTTGGCTCAAATGGTGGAGGCAGGCGACGCCAGGTGTCTGGCTGCCTGCCGGACGGAGGATTACCGGGCCTTCCGGAGGTGGCTGGATGACCCGCACACGTTGGTGCTCCAGGAGCTCGATGCCGAGGAGCGCATTGCGTACCTGGAGGCTCAGCTACCTGAGTCAGCGCGGAGCTTCGCTGTTCAGCGAGCACGGGGAGACAGACGTCTCTGGGAACTGTTGCGCATACCGCTCTACGCTGCGGTGTACGCGGAACTGGTCCAGGCGGCACCGTCTGGTCCAGGGCTGCCAGAAGGCAGCTCAGTGGTCCAGGGTGGCGTGGAGCGCCTGCTCGAAGCAGCGAGCGAGGCGTCGCCCAACCTGGACGTGGATGGAGCGAAGCAGCGCCTGGCGGGCCTGGCACTGTACCTCCAGCGCATTTCAGAGTACGGAGCACCGCAGCCTGGCTTCGGTCAACTGGTCGCTCAACTCGAGCCGGCAGGCGCGGGGCTCTCGCGCCAGTGGGTCTCCAACCTGGCCTCGACCGGGGTGGTCAGTGTCTCCAGAGAGCAGGACACAGTGTCCTTCAGCGACCCCATGGTGCGCGATTACTTCGTCGCCCTGGCGGTGAACGATTCCTACGCTGGAGTCCTTCCCACGAGCATCTGTCTGGACTCCGAAGAGGCTGCCCAGAGATGGGAGGGCGTGCTGCTGCATCTCTATCAACTCGTGGAAGATCGCCTGGCCTACTTGCAGCAACTGTTGCAGATCCGCATCGACGGCTGGGGGCCCCGCATGGCGGCCAAGTGCCTGGCCTTCAACGAGAGTTCTCGGGAGGCACGGGAGCTGACCGCCTCTCTCGCTCTCCTGGATTCCCTTGACCTCACGTCGGTCTACAAGCTGGGCATGGCCCTGAGAGACCTGGGGCAGGCTGACGATGCGGCGGTCTTGTTCGAGGGCATCATCGGTCGCGAGCAGGCCGACCCGAGCTCCCGACAGGAACTGCTGGGGTACCGCGAGAAGTGCTCTCCCCCCGGTGAACCGGACGGTCGTCTTCTCGGCGATCCTGAGAAACTGATCTCGCGCCGGAACCTCGGGCTACTCTATCGAGAGATGGACCAGATGGACAGGGCGGTGTCCGAGCTGGAGGCCGCCGTCGAGGGCGCCAATGCTGCTTGCTCCGACACGTACCACGAGTTGGGACTGGCCTATCTCAAGAAGGGTCAAATGCAGGACGCACTGGCTGCCTTCCAGCACGCCATCGCGCTGGAGCCGGGGGTCGCGGTCTATCATAACAGCTTGGGCATAGCCCTCAACCGGCTTCAGCGTTACGCGGAGGCGCAGGCGGAGTTGCAGCAGGCGACGATGCTGGAGCCAAAGAGTGCAGCTCCCTATCTGGAGCTGGGCGTGGCGTACGCGAATCAAGGATGGTATGCGGAGGCCCTGGCGGCCTACCAGGCGGCGGAGGAGCGGGATCCACGCGATCCCTCCTGCCCGCACCGTATGAGCGAGCTGCTGGTGACGCAGGAGCGCTGGGACGAGGCGGCGGAGGCTTTGTCGCGAGCTGTGAATCTCGGCCCTGACAGGGCAGACTGGCGCTTCCAACTGGCCACACTGTATGAGCGGCTGGGCCGGACCAGAGACGCCCTCTCGGAGTACGAGCAGGCGGCTCACAACGACCCGAGGAACGCGCAGTGTCGCCACCGGGCAGGGATCCTGTCCAGAGGGATGGGGCGGATGGCGGGAGCCATCAACCACCTGACCGGGGCTGTGGAGCTGGAGCCAGAGCGGGCCGACTGGGCCTTCGACCTGGCGTCAGCGTTGGCAGCGGATGGTAGGGACCAGGAAGCCTGGGTGTGGTCTGAGCGCGCCGTGAAACTGGCGCCGGATGAGGCGCACTATCGGGTTCTGGCGGGTGGTATCCTCAGTCGGCTGGGTCGCAGCGCTGAGGCTGAGGATCAACTGCGCAGGGCTTTAGAACAAGATGAGGACATGCCGACTGCTCATGAAGAGCTGGGTCTGTTGCTCGACTCCCAGGGGCGGTGGGACGAAGCCGTCTCACATTTCGAGGCTGCCATAGCCCTGGATCCCGACGAAGCGCTCTACCATCGCCGACTGGGCAGGGCGCTGGGGCGGTTGGGCCGAGGGGATGCTGCCGTGTCCGCCCTCACGCGGGCCATCGAACTCGATCCCTCGCTGGCCGAGGCGAAGGCAGACCTGGGCGACGTATACGAGCAGATGGGTAGGGACGTTGAGGCGGCGCGTTTGTACACGGAGGCTGTCTCCATGGCTCCTCACAGCGCCCGCTACCATCTGCGTGCCGCAGCACTGTGCCACAAGATGGGTCGCGCCGAGGAAGCGCGAGATCACCTGGAGGCGGCGACCAGCCAGGAGCCCGGCAACGGTGAGGTCCATTTCCTCCTCGGGCGGCTCCACGAGACCGATGGTGCTCTGGAAGAGGCCCTGGAGGAGTATGAAGAGGCCCTGGGAATCAGCCCGGGCGAGGCGGAGTACCACCTTGGCGCGGCCTCGGCGGCCCGCCGGCTGGGCCGGCTCAACAAGGCGAGAGCAGAGGCAGAAGCGGCGGTGGATCTGGAGCCCGACCTGCCCGAACCGAGTCACGAGCTCGGGCGGGTCTTGCAGGAGCTGGATCTGCCGAAAGACGCTGCCGTGTTCCTGGAGAGGGCAGCGGATGCTGCGCCACACGATGCGAACGTGCAACTGCATTACGCGATGGCGCTCCGAGACCTTGACCGTCGTGAAGAGGCGATCAGCGTCCTGGAGAGTGTTCGGAGGCTGGTGAGCGCGCCAGTGCTGGTCTATAGCGAACTGGCAGACCTGTACGCGGCGCAGGGACGCACGCCGGAGGCTCTGGAGCAGGTGGACGAAGCGATAGACATGGAGCCTGAGAACGCCGCCCACTACTTGAAGAAGGGCATTCTTCTGCGGCGTCGTGGCGAGGCCGAACTCAGCGCAGCCACGCTGGAACGGGCCCGCGACCTGGCTCCTGATGACCCCGAGATCCTCTGGGAACTGGGGCAGAGTCTGGAGCAGGTGGGGCGTCAGGACGAGGCGCGCACGGTGTATGAGGAAGCCGTCGATTTGGCGCCAGACGAGCACAAGTATGAACTTACCTACGGTATTTGTTGCAAGGCTGTAGGCGATTGGAACGCGGCGGAGCGCGCCCTCTCCAGGGCCGTCGAGCTGGCCCCTGAGGATGCAGAGAGCAGCTACGAGCTCGGGGATTTTCGTTTGGAGCGAGGTGATCCTGACCAGGCGGCTCCACTCCTGGAGAAAGCCACCGCCCTGAACCCTGACCACGGGCTGTACCATCGTTCCTTGGGACGGGCCTATGCTGCACTGGGCATGGAGGACAAAGCTATCGACGCCCTCGACCGTGCAAGCTCGCTGGTGGAGGGAGACCCCGAGTTGCTGTACGAACTCGCCGGAGCGGTGGCCTCTCAAGGCTATGCCCAGCGGGCGCTGGCTCTGTACCGCCAGGCTCTGGATTTGAGGCCTGATGAACCCCGCTACGTGGCCAGGGTTGCGGAGATGCTCCAGGAGCTGGGCCAGGATGATGAAGCGCTGAGCACTCTGGAGCAGATCTCGTGGTCTGGCGATGAAGTTCCTGAGATCCAGGGAGTGCTGACTCAGCTCTACAGGTCAGGTCAGCGGCTGGAAGATGCGGCGCGTGCTGCTCAGAGGGCCGTTCAACTGGCGCCATCGAGCGCAGAGTACAGGGCGCGGTACGCTGAGGTTCTGGACGACCTTGGTCGCGCCGACGAGGCCCTCGCTGAACTGGAAGAGAGTGTTCGACTCGAGCCGCAGGACGCAGGCCATCGGTTCTCCCTGGGACGGCTCTACGAGAAGCGTGGCCTGGCGGAGCTGGCCATGGAGCAGTACGAGGGAGCCACCAGGCTGGCCCCCGAGCAGGGGGACTACCACTTCCACCTGGGTCGCCTGCTCGCCAGGTTCGGGCGCGCCGACGAGGCGACCGCGGAGCTGGGCAAAGCTGTGGCCCTGGACTCGGACGATCCAGAGGTCTGCCTGACCGCCGGAGAGGTCCTGTACGAGCAGGGCTTGTACGAGGAGGCGTTGTCCCAGTTCGAGAGGGCGCTGGAACTGGATCGAGGGCTGGTGGCGGCTCGCCGCGGGGCTGGGGCTTCGCTGCGAGAGCTAAGCGAGTACGAACGCGCCATAGAGGAGCTGGAGCAGGCGGTCGAGCTTGATCCTGACGATGCGGAGAGCCACTTCGAGTTGGCCCTGGCGTACGAAGCCGCCGACCGGCTCGACGATGCCGCGGAGAGCTCCCAGACGGCCATCGATCTGGCGCCTGACGAAGCGAAATACCATCGGTTGAGGGGCAGGGTGCTGCGCACGAAGGGCGAACCGGAGGCTGCTCTGGAGTGCCTGCGCCATGCGCTGGCCCTGAACGACGAGGACTTCGAGACCTACTACGAACTCTCGCTGGCCCATGAGATGCGCGAGGAGTACGACGAGGCGGCTGCGGTGTACCAGAGGGCACTCGAACTCTCCGAGGACTCGCCCCAATCCCGTGACCGCCTTGCTGCCGTCGGCTCCAGTGTGGCCAAGTCTCTCCCCACGCCTGCCGCTTCAGATTGGCTGAGGAGAATGGAGAGCGTGCTGCACCAGAGCCTGGCCAGGAGGCCCAAGGATGCTGCGGCGTACAGCCAGTTGGGGCTGATCCACGTCAAAGACGGACGCGCCGAGAAGGCGCTGGAGGAGTGCCGCAAGGCGGTCGAGCTCGAGCCAGACAACCCTCTGCACCGTCGCAATCTGGCCGTGATCCTGCGGAGTCTGGGCAGGCACCAGGAAGCGGTGGACGAGCTGGTTACGGCGTGTGACATGGATGCCGCGGATCCTGCCAACCATTACGAACTGGGGCTCTCGTACCTCGCGGTGGGCAAGGCGGAGCCAGCTACGGCGGCGCTGGAGACGGCGACGCAACTGGCACCCACGCGCGGGGACTATCACCATGCGCTGGCGACCGCTTACGAGGGGGCCGGGCGCCACGAAGAGGCCATCGCGGCCCTGGTGAGCGCTCTGGAGCAGAAGCCCGACGTGGCGGAGAGGCATCACCGGCTGGGCAAGCTGTATCAGGCGCGTGAGCGTTACCAATCTGCGCTGGAGGAGTACCTCTCTGCCGTCGATCTGGAGCCAGAAGAAGCCGAATATTACCACGACGCGGGGATCGCCTACGGGCAGATGAGACGCCAGGAGAAGGCCGCGGAGTACCTCACGGAAGCGACCAACAGAGAGGATGGCAACCCCCACTGGTGGTCGGAACTGGGCGCGTCTCTGGAGTCGCAGCATCGCTTCGACGAGGCCGAGATGGCCCTCAAGAAGGCGATACGGCTGGCCCCGGATGAGCCGCTATACCTGTTGAACCTGGGGAGCTGTTACGAGAGCCTGGGCGAGTACGATCGCGCCGCCGAGCAGTATCAGGAGGCGGCGGCGCTGAGGCCTGACTGGCCTCTGGTGCACGAGCACCTGGCCAGCCTGGCTGAGGCGAAGGGTGAGCCCCGGGAGGCCCTGATGAGCTACAGCAAGGCGCTCCAGGCCGATCCCACCAACGCTAACTACCACCTGAAGATAGGCGTGCTGCATAAAGAGCAAGGTCGGCCAGACCTGGCGCTGAGGGAGCTCAAGAGGGCCAAGGAGCTGTCCGGCGACATGCCAGAGGTCTACCACCAGATGGCTGAGATAGAAGACGAGCAGGGCAACTACGATGAGGCCCTGCACCTGTACCATGAGGCTCTGCGCGCGAGGCCGGACGACGTTCCTTCGCACGTCAGGCTGGGTGAGCTCTGTGAGAGGCTGGGACACACCGACAAAGCGGCCGCGCACTTGAAAAAGGCGGTCGAGCTAGAGCCGGCTAATTCGACGGCTCACGCCGTACTGGGTCGCATACTGGAGGGGCAGGGGAAACACAATGATGCCTTGCAGGAGTATCGGGCTGCTCTGCACCACGATCCGGAGGATTTTGGGCCGTACTTCGGGGCGGGGATGGTCTACAAGAAGCTCAAGCAGTACCCGGAGGCGGTCGAGATGTTCCGCCAGGCTGTGAAGCTGGATCCTCACAACAGCGAGGCCTACAAGCAGTTGGCCGCGACGAGCGCGCTGGCCTTCTTCGTGGCCCGGGGTGCACCCTCCGCTGAGAGACTCCAGGGGCGGAATGAGAGAAAACGGGAGGCAAAGACAGCGTGACGCTGACCACTTCCAGAGAGCTATTCGCTACAGCGAAGCTTAGCCTCGACCTGGGCCACGAGGAGCTTGCAGTCCTCCTGCTCCAGCATCTCCTGGGCGAGCTACCAGGACACGTTGCTGCTCATTGCCTTCTCGGACACAGACAGGTAGCGCTCGAGGGATGGTCCGAGGCCGAGGAACACTTCCGGTATCCTCTCACCGTCGATCCCCTGAATCTGTCCGCGCTGGCCGGGATGGCTCGTGTGGACGTGGCCAGGGGTAGGTCTCCCGAGGAGAGCAAGTACGTGCGGATGCTGTGTGCTCTGTATCCTTGGGCTGGTGAGGCCAGCAGCCTCCTGGGGAAGCCATGGGATGACCCGGCTCCCCTGGGGTTGGCGCGTATACTGACCTGGGCAGGACGCCACGAGGAGGCGATTCCCTTCTACGAGGCTGCCTGCCAGAGCGCACAGGATGACCCGGAATGGCGGGCGGTCGTGGAGGTTCTGCTGACTGAGGCGCTCTGGAAGGCGGGCCGGCTCGATGAAGCCAGGCCACTGGCAGATCGCCTGGTTAATCAGCATGGGATGTGGATCAGGCCGATGCTGATGCTGGCCGACATGACTCTGGAGCAGCGGGACGATGCCCTGGGCACGTCTCTGTTTCACGATGCCATCGCTCTCGATGCCAGCGGTGTGATCGCTTGGGAACTGTTCGGCGGCGACCACCGTTACGACTGGTTTCTGGAGCGGACGTTTCAACTGGAGGCCCCCTCGGTGGGGGAACTGGAAGGGGTGCCGGAAGTGCTGAGATGCTTGTTGAGCGACGAGCCCCTTCCCGGACCGGTTGCTCAGGCCGAGTACGTCCACGGGCGGCTGACCCCCGGCGTGCAGCCGGGACCCGAGCAGGCCAAGGGAGGGATCGCGGGATGCCCGGCTTTCTCAGCCTCGCAGCGCAAACGACTCCCGACCTCAGCTCGTTCGCTGGAGGAGCCGACCCTGGCCCCCGAACCTGAGGAGATGAACGGCGTGCGGCTGATGATCAGCAGCCGCGACAGGATTGTTGCCCGATACGGGGAGGACGGCTTCCGGGAGCTGGATGCCAGACTCTCCGAGTTGTGCGCGGCGATAGCTCGCTCCACTGGTGACGAGAGTCTCAAGATCTACGTGGACGAGGGCCCCTCTCTCGCCGAGTTCGGCATGAGCGCAACAGACCCATCCGACGCAGGACAGATCGCCGGGCTGCTGAGGGAATTGGAATCGAGACTCGGCAGGGAAGGCAGGAAGGTCGCATCGTTGCTGATCGTTGGCGGGGACGAGATCATCCCCTTCCACAGGCTCGCCAATCCGGCTGACGACGATGACCCCGAGATACTGTCCGACTGGCCGTACTCTGCTGCGGAAGGGAGTTCTGTGCTTTCCCGTTTCAGCGTGGGGCGGCTGCCCGACCGCGGAACCAGCGACCTGGAGGCGTTTCTGGGTCTGGTGGAGCAGACTATTGCTCACCACGATTCCCCTGCGAGGGGGGGCGATGGTGTCGGCGCTTCTTCGCGGTTCAACCCCTTGAGGAGACTGCTGGGCGCGCGCCACCAACAGTGGAGCAGCATCGGCTATTCGGCCGAGATCTGGGCGGAGGCTTCGCGCGCTGTGTTCGAGATCATAGGCGACTCCAGCAAGCTACAGGTCTCTCCGCCGTTGACGGACTACGACTTCCTCAGCACGTACGATCAGTTCCCCACGCTGGGCTACTTCAATCTGCATGGGTTCCGAGGCAGTCCATACTGGTACGGGCACGGTGAATCTGAGTACGGCTCTCCCCTGGTGCCGATTGCACTGACGCCGCTCTCGGTCTCCTGGGCGAGCGCACAGGGTTCGTTCGTGTACTCCGAAGCCTGCTACGGAGCCGATTTGCTGGGAGAGTATCCCGATGGTTCCATAGCCCAGAACATCCTGGGCGGCGGAGCCCTGGGATTCGTGGGCTGCACCGCCATGTCCTACGGCACGCTGGCGCCGCCTCTTTCGGGCGCGGACCTGCTGGGCGCGCACCTCTGGGAGGGCCTGCTGGCAGGGCTTCCCATTGGAGATGCACTCCGTAGAGCCAGGGCGGCCTTCGTCCGGTCAGTCGCAGACGAACAGGGGTATCTGGACGGCGAGGACCAGAAAGCACTGGCGAGTATCGTGCTCTACGGAGACCCGTCACTGAGCCTGCGAGGCGCGCCGCTGTGTCCGGACCTGGAGGCCGAGGTGGAGGTTGCCTGTCCTCCGCTGGCTTGCTGTTCCAGGATGATGGATGCGGAAGCGCTGCCCCTCCCGAAAGAGGTGCGGGAGAAGGTGGAAAAGAGTCTGCCTTTCCTCCAGGGCGATGGCTTGCTGGCCCACCCCCTGATCTTGTGCAGGGCTGCTTGTTCGAGCGGGAAGTGCGGCGGCCAGGCGTGCAGTTGTGAACCCTCGAACGGTGCTGGAGTGTCCGGACTGGTCCAGGCGTCCCAGCAGCACGTCGTATCCAAGGGAGCGAACGAGCTGCGTCACGTGGTCAAGGTTACCGTCAACGCCGACGGCGACGTAGTCAAGGTGTTGGTCTCCCGCGGGGGGACGCGCACGGACGAAGGAAACAGGTAGAGATGACTCTCGAGCGGTACTGGCGTCCTGAAAACGATACCGGGTATGGGTTCCACTACTACGTAGACACGGAGCACTGCAGCCCGGAGGACATCAAGTTCTGGGTGCCTGAGCTGAAGGCCTTGGGTGCTAGCTGGTTGGTGGTGGTTTCCAGGCTGGACACCCCGCTGCCCCAGTTCTTCGTGCAGCGGCTGGTGGAGAGC
Organism: Anaerolineae bacterium; assembly: GCA_034411995.1. Lineage (GTDB taxonomy): Bacteria > Chloroflexota > Anaerolineae > UBA7937 > B3-Chlor > JAUVXJ01. Next base: position 403,644 of record DAOUME010000007.1, read on the forward strand.
GAGATCGAGCCTGTCGTGCGGCTGAAAACGCCTGCCATCCAGCCCCTCGACCGTCCGGCCCTGGCTGAGTTGCTGAGGACCTACGCTGGCTGGGGCGTCCACTACGTGGAGGTGTTCTCGGAGGCCAACTGCTCCTCACGATGGCCTCTTCAGGAGTGGTGCCGCCCTTCCCTCGTCGAGCGGTTCGTGGACATGCTGCTACCTTGCCTGGAGGAGATGCAGGAGGCAGGTCTTCATCCGGTGTTCCCCGCTTTGCGTCCCGGGGGTGAGTACTGGGACCTCAGCTTTCTTCAGAGTTCCCTGGAGTTGTTGGCCACCAACGTCGATGGATCTGTCCTGGAGAACATGGCCATCGGCACGCGCAATCACGGCTTCGGGAGAGTTCTTTCGTGGGGCGAGGGCGGACGGGCCCGGTGGGGGATGGCCAGACCCTACTTCCGACCTGAGGGAAGTCAGGATCACATGGGGCACCGCCTGTTCGAGTGGTACAACGAGATCGTTCGCTCCACGGTGGGGTACTCCCTCGGTCTCCTGGGCCTGGGCAGCGCCGTCCTCGGCGAACCTGGTTCTCCTTCCGATGGGGCATGGGACGACGGGGGTGCCTACGCCGCGCGCGCCATGTCCATCGCCAACGAGGTAATGGACGGGGTGGCTCCTGAATACGTCATCAATCATGCTTTCTGGTTGCTGGCGTCCCAGGCAGAAGGTGCAGGCAGCGCCCACGCCTGGTACAGCGCACAGGGCGAGGGCTGCCAGGCTGTCTCGGCGATGAAAGGGCTGTTGAAGCATTCCCGGCCAGTGGAAGACACGCAGCCTTCGCCGGAGCCCCCCATTCCAACTCCGCAGCAGCCGACGGACATCGAGTTCGTCGGCCTCTCGGAAGAGATGATAGGCAGGCTGCGGATCGACGGGCCACAGCAGAGCGGGGAGCCATACTGGAAGGTCGTGCGCGTGGAGGTCAGGCCGGACACGCAGAGCATGAGCGCCTTCGCCATCGCCAATGCCGATGTCGTGCGCTTCTCCTGGCCTGACGGCGAGTTCCTGTCCTCCCCGAAAGATGACCCCTACGCCCCGGAAGGTGCGCGGCAGAGCGCCGCGTCCATGCCCATGTTCGCTGCCTGGGGCTCCTACTCGGTGGAGGTGGTGGGCAACAGTCAGGTTCTGTGTGGGTTTGGCCTCTACGGCGACGAGCTCGAGCCCGATACCGCGCGAAATCACCCGGTGCTGGTCACTTTCAGTCTGGTAGACCCCTCGGACCACGATGGGGAGCCAGAGGATCCGGAGCCGCCCGAACCGCCTGCCCCGGACCCCCAACCAGTTCCGCCAGACCCGGTGGACCCGCCAGCTCCAGACCCGGTGGACCCGCCAGCGCCGGACCCGAGCTACCCGACGGAGTACGGCGCTTTCGCCCGGCCTCCCCTGGACAACGGCATGGGCATTCACTTCGGCCTGAATACGACGACGGAAGCCATGGCCCTGGATATCGCCAGGGCCATGGAGATGAGGCTGACCTGGGGCACGCTCTGCTACCAGGGAGAGGAGCAGCTCCTGCGGTGTGCGAAGATGATGTGGGACGCCGGCATCATGCCCGTCTGCAGACAGATCACCCCCGTCAATCGTCGGCATCCCTTTGGCAGCGATGCACGTGTCCTGGTGGAGAACGGGATCCCGGCCTACATCCAGATTTTCAACGAGCCTTCCGATGAGCGCGAGTGGGAGAATGAGAGGCCGAGGGATTACAGGGAAAGATGGGCCAGCCTGTGGGCTGAGAAGGCTGAGGATGTCTACAACTCTGGAGGCTATCCCGGTCTCCAGTGCCTGAGTGTGGGAGAGCTGGAGGCAGCCATAGACGCACTGGGGAGTGGCAGTCCTATATGGCAGCGCGTGTGGTTCTCTTCCCACAACTACGCCCTCAACCACCCACCGGATTGGAAAGGGGACGTTTGGTGTGTGATGGGCTTCGAGTTCTTCGCCGAGGCCTTCCAGAGACGCCTGGGTTTCGTCCCGCCCATTATCTGCGCGGAGGGAGGCTGGCTGTACGGAGCCTACGACGATCCTCGCTATCCGCGGGTCGAGGGTGAGATTCACGCCAAGTACACGAGGCACGTGTACAAGTGGTTCCGCAGGGGCAAGCTGACCGGCGGTGGGCCGTTGCCTGAGTATCTGTTCGCCGTGTGTCCCTGGATACTCAGCGGGCCCAGCGACGAGGCGTGGTACGGGTACACGACCAGGGAGCTGACCATCGAGGCGGTGAAGAGCATACCTGAGTTCGTTCGGGTTCGTGCCGCCTCGGCAGAGGGACGCGGGGAGGAGTAGATGCGAGGCTGGAACATTCGTGAGCGCATGAGGGATGCGATTCCCACGCGCGCTGGCGCAGCGGAAACTGAGACCTCATATCCTGAGGGCGACTACGAGATGCTGGACCCTGGTCGCGAAGTGCCCTACGCGGAGGACGAGACGCCGTCAGTATGCCACCTCAGTCCGTTCATCGACGAAATGGAAGACATGATCTGTTCTGCGGCCAAGGTGCCGCTCACCTCGAAGGCCCTGGTGGATCAGGAGCAATGCCTGGCCACCCTCGACGTGCTCCGTGCGAGCTGGCCCCTCGAGGTCCTGGAGGCTCAGCGCGTGCTGGCTCAACAGGGAGAAGTCCTCGAACGGGCAGAGCAGGAGGGGGAAGAGATCAAGCGACGCGCCGAGAGGCAGGCGGAGCTCATTCTCGATCAAAGCCAACTGGCAAAGGTGGCCGAAGTTCGCGCCCAGGAGGTAATCGAGGCGGCGCAGGAAGAGGCGGTGCGCATCAGGGCGCGGGCTGAGCAGGACGCGCGAGACGTGTACGAGGGGCTCGAGCACGAGCTCGGTATGCTCACGCGCGACATCAAAGACCTGGTGGCCGCCCGCCTGAAGAGGCTAAAGAGCTGATCGGAGATGGATGAGTACGGGATGTTGCTGGGAACTTACAGGGGCTTGCCGCTAACGCGAGAGGGTGTACTCTTGCCCGATCATCTTCGTGCGGAGTTTGGCCAGGGCTACGTGATCACCAGAGGGCTGGATGGGTGCGTGGCGGTTTTCCCCCTGTCAGTGTGGGAAGTCCTGCTGGAGCGTATTGAACGTGGCACCTCCTTTCTCAAGTCAAGTGCACGTCTCTTTCAGAGGCATTTCCTCGGAGGGGCGTCCGTGGAAGCGCTGGGACCTGAGGGCCTGATTCGTGTTCCGGACTACTTGCGCCAGCATGCTGATCTGGAAGATGAGGTGGTGCTGGTGGGGGTCGGTAACCGCCTGGAGATCTGGTCCGCCAAACGGTGGATTCACGAAGAGTTCCGAATGAACGAACGGTCACTCTGCTGCTCAGAGGAACTGAGCGAGCTAGGGCTATGATCCGCGAGGGTTTTGAAGCTGGGGAGGATGACCTGGGATGCGAAAGACGCTGACCGCTCTGGTGCTGTTCTCAGCCACGCTGTTCATACTCCAGAGTGTACCACAGAGGAATACCACCGTCGTCCAGGGCATGGAGGCACCGGGGCGGACGATGGAGCAGTGGGTGCAGACGACGGCGGGCGACTTCGAGAGTGGGGAGCTAGACTGCCTGGCAATTGGAGACACTGACGGTGGAGAGATGCTGCTCGCCGAACAGGAGCCAGGGCAATACTGCCCCAAGGGCGTATTCGCCTCCAGGGTGCGCGAGATGTCGTTCGTATTCAACGTGTTGGGCTCCGCGTGGTCGGTGGAGAAGCCTATGGGCACCAACTCCCAGCTCGAGCTCCGCGTCAGCGGCGATGGCCAGCAGTGGAGCGAGTGGCTAACGGTGACGCAGGACGAGGACGCGCCTGCGGGCGAAACGCTCGTGCACGGCAACCTTCTCGAGGTCACCCCATCTCGATACGTTCAATATCGTCTGACTCTGGGGACCTTCGATGCGAGCGTTTCGCCGGTGCTACGCGAAGTGGTCCTCACGGCCATGGACACGACAGAGGGCCCTACCGCTGCGGAAGCGCGGGCGATGATCATCCCTCAGGAGTCCACCTCAGGGGTTCCTCAGCCGCGCATCATCTCACGAAAGGGCTGGGGCGCGAATGAAGCGTGGGCGACAAGAGAACCTGTGTACGAGAAGCCGACCCATTTTGTCATCCATCACACGGTGACCTCCAACGATCCCCAGGACCCAGCGTACATCGTTCGTGCCATCTACCAGTATCATGCCCTGTCTCAAGGGTGGGGCGATATCGGCTACAACTTCCTCATCGATCGTCAAGGCAACATCTACGAGGGTCGAAAGGGTGGCGACGGTGTAGTCGGCGTCCACGCCGGGAGCTACAACTATGGGAGCATCGGTATCGCTCTTCTCGGTGACTACAGGACTGTAGATATGACCCCGGCCATGAAGGAAGCACTCATCTCCTTGATGGCCTGGGAGGCTGATCGGTTCGGCATCAACCCGGTGGAGTCGTCCTACTTCGTGAATCGCAACTTCCCGAATGTGGTCGGGCATCGTGACCTGTGGAGCACGATCTGCCCGGGAGACAGAGTGTACCGCGTGCTTCCTGATCTCCGGCAGTCGGTGTGGCAGCGTTTACTGGCCTACGACCCCAGGGTGGAGATCGTGAGCCCGGACGCCGGCGCGGCTATCTCAGGAGACACGGAGGTCCGCATCTCCAGCCCGAGCCCCACCACCGCCAAGGTTCGCCTTCTCGTTGACCGCTCGCTGAAGGCTGAGGACCAATCAGCGCTGACCTGGGTGTGGAACACCAGCCAGGTCAGCGAGGGGCGTCACGGCATAGAGGCGGTGGCAGTGAGTGCGGAAGGGCGTAGAGCCACGGTGTCGCGAGAGGTAATCATCGACAACACCCCGCCCGAAGGTGCCGTCTCCATCAACGACGGGGCAGCCTACACTTCGCAGTTGACCATCACTCTCGGCCTGAGTGCGCACGACACAGGGGCCGGGATAGTGGGCATGCAGTTTACCCAGGACGAGGCCAGTCAATTCACGTCGCTCGAGGAGTTCGTGCCTTCTCGAGACTGGCTCCTCAGTGAGGGGGACGGGCAGAAGACCGTAGGGGTTCGATTCCTCGACGGGGCGGGAAACGCTTCGCCCACCTACGTTGCGAACATCATTCTGGATACCGATCCGCCGCGGGACTGGAGCCGGGTGGATACCGGTGATCCGGGGCGAATAATGGTCGGAGTCACCGATCCTGGCAGTGGAGTGGATGCCTCGAGTTCGAGGTCTTCTGCTTCCTCCGACGGAGGGTCTACCTGGGGCGCCTGGCAAGCCGTGGACTGCGACGCCGACGAAGGACAGGGGTCCTGCTATCTGTCAGCCGAGCTGCCAGAAGGAGCAGTGAGGTTCAGGATCGCAGATCGGGCAGGAAACGAGGCGTTTAGCCCTGCCTACGGAGAGGTGGTGGCTCCTCCGACGCCGGAGCTTACGCCGGAGAGTAGCCCCCAGGTCACCCCACAGCCCACGCCCAGCCAGGACGCTCAACCTCCGGTCGGTGGGCTTCCGGATCTGGTGGTGGACGGTGCAGTGGTCACCCCCCACCAAGGCCAGGGCTCCGTGCCGGTGACGCTGACTATCACCATCCGAAATGACGGCCAGGCGGAGGTAGCCGCCGGGTTCTGGGTCGAGTTCTTCGTCGACCCACCGGTCGTTCCCACTGTGAACACGGTCGTGGATGCGGCCGGACATGGCGCCCTCTGGTATGTGCCGGGTCTGGCGGTCCAAGAGGTGAAGACGCTGTCACTGGAAGGTGCGGACGATCGCTATAGCAACTTCGACGGGCGCCTCTCGTCGGGCAGGCACGAGCTCTACGTCTATGTGGATGCCTACAACACAGAGGGCGAGGCGGGATTGGTGCGCGAGGCCGACGAGAGCAACAACCTGCTTGGCCCGCTGGTGGTTGACGTCCGCGAGCCAGATAGAGGCGATGCCTCCAACCCGGCCAAACCAGGCCCTGCGGAATGGCTCAGGCTCCTGATCGGGCGATTTACAGAGTTGCTGAGGAGCTTGAAGGAGCGTGTCTAGGTGGCAGAAGCAGAGGGAAGTCCGGTGGGAGAGATAGTGGACGATGGCGTGTCGCGGCAGGACGGGATGGCGTCAGGAGAGAACCGAGCCATGATCAAAGTCATCGGAGTCGGGGGTGGAGGCAGCAATGCCGTCGATCGCATGATCCACGTGGGAATCCCGGGGGTTGAGTTCATTGCGGCTAATACCGATGCGCAGGCGCTCTCCCTCTCTGAGGCCCGCAACAAGGTGCAGTTGGGGCCCATGATCACCAGTGGACTGGGAGCTGGAGGCGACCCCGCCGTCGGTGCCAAAGCGGCAAGCGAGAGCTCGGAGGCCCTTCGAGATGCGCTGAGCGGAGCAGAGATCGTGTTCGTGGCTCTGGGCCTGGGTGGCGGTACAGGTACCGGCGCCGCTCCGGTCATCGCGGAATTGGCCCGCCAGATGGGGGCCTTGACCGTGGCTGTCGCTACTCTGCCCTTTGGCTTCGAGGGACACAGGCGCAGGGAGACGGCCCAGGAGGGCCTGCAGGCCCTGGCGGCTACGGCGGATACGCTGGTTGCTATCTCCAATGATCGGCTGCTGGAGTTCATAGACGAGGAGACCTCCCTGGACATCTCATTTCGCATTGCCGATGACGTTCTTCGTCAGGGGATCCAGGGTGTCGCCGAGCTGATCACCAGCACGGGGGTGATCAACTTGAATCTGATGCACGTCAGAAAGATGCTGGAGAAGGCAGGCCCAGCGTTGATGTCCATCGGCCAGGCGCGGGGTGAGAATCGTGCGGTCGAGGCAGCGCACCTGGCCATCGCCAGCCCTCTTACGCAATTGTCGTCCATCGCTGGCGCGTCAGGAATACTGGTCAACGTGACCGGTGGCGAGCATCTGTCGCTGGACGAGGTCCAGGAGGCGGTGAGCACCGTGGCGGCGGTGGCCAGCCCTGATGCAGATATCTTCTTCGGGGCCACTATAGATCCGGACCTAAGCCAACAGCTCCAGGTCATGCTCATCGCCGTGGGCATGAACGGACAGATAGCGATCCCGGTGTCGGCCCCGGTTGCGCGCGAGAGGGCTCGCCGTTGGGTCCCCAGCGGCAGTTTGCAGGCGGGGCGAGCGGCTGTTCTCGACATGGGGCTGCCGCAGCAGCCCGTGGATCTGTATGACTTGGATGTTCCTACCTTCCTGCGACGTCGCAAGCTGGCCAGGATGGGGGAGGATACAGCATGACCAGGCCGACGAGTGAGTGCAGGGACAAAGTCCAGAAGTACATCGAGGATCGGTTCCCGGAAATGGGGACGGTGCGACCCAGGGTGACTACCGACAACCGTGATGGGAAGACCAGACACCGCTTCACTTTCCGCAAAGCTCTCCACTCACCGAATGGAGGGCGGTTCCAGCAGATCGTCCATCTGACTGCGGACGAAGAAGGCAGAGTGCTCAAGGTTTCGGTTTCCAGGTAGTGTTGGGGGCGAGAGTCGAGAATGAGTGAGTCGACGAGCGGGGCAGTTTTGGGGACAAAGCGCAGCTGGCGCTGGGCCGTTCTGCTGCTCTTGCTGGCTGCCCTTGGCCTGGGTTCTCCGGGGGCCACGTCTGTCTGGGGAGCGCCCGGGGCCGCGGACCCGGCCACGTACGTGGTGGGCTGGGGCGATTCCCTGAGCCTGATCGCTGCCCGGTACGGGACTACTGTGTCGGCCATCGCGCAAGCCAACGGATTGACGAACCCTAATCTGATCTACGTAGGGCAGCGGCTGACCATACCAGGTGGCAGCTCTCCGTCGACCACGGGGTCCGGTCTGTACGTCGTGCAGAGGGGCGACACACTGTCGGCGATAGCTGTGCGCTATCAGACTACGGTGCAGCAACTGGTGCAGATGAATGGTCTTACGAACCCCAATCTCATAGCTGTTGGGCAGAGGCTTGCGGTCCCGCAGGGACAGTCCTCAGTGAGCCCAGGCGGGCAGAGTGATACGGGTGCACCGGGTGCGGCAACGTCGTATCAGGTGAGAGCTGGGGACACGCTGCTGGGCATAGCAGTCCGGTTCCAGGTGAGCATGTGGGACATCGTCGTGGCCAACAATATCGCCAATCCCTCTTTGATTTACGCCGGCCAGACGCTGGTTATCCCGGGCGGTGGGGGCACACCGAGTGCGGGCTCGACTCCGACGTCGACGAGTGTGCCGGCCAGCAGCAATCAGCCCGCCGCGCCGACACCAAGGCCTGCCACTCCCGTCCCGGCTACACCCACTGCGGGAGCGTCGACCGCCTTCCAGTACGTGCAGGGGAGTATGCGGCACTACCCCAACTGTGGAACGGTGTACTTCAAGGGCAAGATCACAGGCGTGGGGGGCGAGCCGGTGAACGGGGAAACGATTCGCCTGCGGTTCGGCGGATACTCGGTCTACAGGGTCAGCGGCGATGGTCAGGATGCGGGAGAGTGGAGCTTCGCGCCGCTGGCAGGTGACAACTATCATTCGCCCTTCACGTTTCTCATCGACGTCGTAAAGAGCGCAGCCAATCCGACTGCCAAGTCGGACACCTTACAGATACAGTTCACTGACTGCGACGCTGCGGGGCAGTTCGAGAACATCCTGTTCCGGTACAGCGGGGGCAACACGGGACCCGTGAGCAGCCCTACGAAGGCTCCTGAGCGCACGCCCACGGCGACTCCTGCGCCCAACAACAACCCCCTCCCGTTGGATTGGGACCCGCGCTTGAACCAACTGCCGTGCGTCCGCCTGGTGACAGTGGCGGCCCGGGGCATCCAACTCCACCCGGGCGATCGGTACTGGCGATTGGTGGCGGCCAGATGGCTCAACGAGGAGGAGAGCCGGAGGGACATCCAGATTTACGTCGACTTGCTGGACGAGGCAGGTCGGCGCGTGTATGGCGATAGCGTGGCCTTCGAGAATGGCGGCCACCAGAGTGTGATCAGTGAGCAACAGAGTTGCTGCTATCCATGGGACTATCCAGTCAAGTGCCCCATGTTCAACGTATTGTGTTCCTACCGTACGTACGTCGAAGGGTTGCCCAGCGACATGGTGACGGGGCTGGGCCTTGGTACGCCCGAACACCCTGACTGGACGATTCATACGGGATTCGTACTCACGTTCCAGAGGACTGTCTACTAGTGACGGCGTCCAGCGTGCGGGCGCGCCGCCACTGGATGCTGGAGGATGGGGCATGCTTCGGCTGATATTCTGGCGAGCGATGGCTTCGATAGCCCACAACCTGCTTCAGGTGAGGGTGGTGCTGCTACTCATTGTGGCTGCCTATCTGGTGGGATGGATCGCAGGCTCAATCTACGGCCGAGGCTTCTAGACTCGGCGCCTGAAGCGCCCGTCAGGTGATAGAGAAACTCGACGATCGGCGTGAACATGATATGCAGCAATCGTGGGGTAAAGGAGAAAGAGGGATGAGCAGAAGGATATACCGTGTGGTGGCACTGTGCTCCCTGATCGTGCTTCTGGTGTGCTCGAGAGCTCCGGTGTGGGCCACTCCGGCATCGGAGACGAAGGCCACCGGCGCGGTAGTGCACATTGTGCAGTGGGGTGAGAATCTCAGTCTGATCGCGATGCGGTACGGGGTCACCGTTTCCGCTATCGTGCAGGCGAACAGTCTGGCCAACCCAGACTTCATCTATGCGGGGCAGAGGCTAACCATCCCAGGAGCCGCCTCGTCTCCCGAGCCGGCTCCTTCTGGTCCGTCGACCACCTATGCGGTGCGCGCCGGAGATACGCTCTCCGCCATCGCCTACCGATACGGCACGACGGTCAACAGTCTCGTCTCCTTGAATGGCCTAGTCAACCCCAATCTGATCTATGTCGGTCAGGTCTTGAAGGTCCCAGGGCAGGCCGAGCCATCCGGATCGACTAGCACTTGCGTCTACACTGTCAAGAGTGGCGACAACTTGACGCGGATAGCCCTCAAGTACAGCACCACCGTGTGGGCCATCGCCATCGCCAACAACCTGGCCAATCCGTCGTTTATCTGGGTGGGCCAGCGGCTGGTGATCCCAGGGTGCTCTCAGACCGGGGCATCCACGCCGACGCCATCTCCTACTGCCACGTCGACGCCGCAGCCTGGAGCCACACCTACACCTACCGTGCAGCCCGGACCGGTGGCGCGCATGAGCACCCCGGAGTATGGCGTGCACACCTTCCTGTGGTGGAGTGATGAGTACCGGGCTCGAGACGCGCAGCTGGCCAAGGACGCCGGGCTCACCTGGGTGAAGGAACTGTTCCCCTGGAGAAGCATGGAAGGTGCCGGCAAGGGCATCTTCGACTGGAGCGTGGCTGATCAGGTGGTGCAGACCGCGAACGATCGCGGGCTCGAGATCATCGCCCGCGTGGACTTCCAGCCGGGTTGGGCGAGGGCAGATGGCGCGCACAACGGACCTCCGGACAATTACCGCGACTACGGCGATTTCCTATTCGCCATGGCCACTCGGTACCGGGGTCGCATCCAGGCCTACGAGATCTGGAACGAACCCAACCTGGCTCGCGAGTGGGGCGACCAGCCGCCCAACGCGGCGGAATACGTGGCTCTGTTGCGAGTCGCCTACCAGCGCATCAAGGAGGCTGATCCCAACGCCGTGGTCATGACCGCTGGGCTGGCGCCTACGGGCACGGGCCTGCCTGTCGCCGTCCCGGACGTGCAATACCTGCGGGAGATGTACCAGGCTGGCGCCAAGAGCTACTTCGACGTCCTGGGAGTGCACGCTCCCGGCTACAAGGCGGCACCAGAAACCAGCCCGGACGAAGTACAGAACAACAAGGCGCTGGGCGGCAGGCGTTTCTTCTGCTTCCGGCACGTGGAAGACCTGCGCCAGGTGATGGTGGACAAGGGAGATGCGGGCAAACAGATAGCCGTGCTGGAGTTCGGCTGGACCAGCGATTTGAGACCGGACTCACCGTACAACTGGCACGCCGTTTCCGAGGAGACTAAGGCAGACTACATCGTACGCGCTTACCAGTGGGCCCGCGATCACTGGTCACCGTGGATGGGCGTGATGACCGTGCTTTCCATCGCCAACCCGGACTGGACCGAGGCTGACGAGCAGTACTGGTGGTCCATCACCAATCCGGATGGGACGGTCAGGCCCGCCTACGGCGCGCTGAAGGCGGCTCCCAAGTAGGGGAGAGGAGGAGACTGTTGGGTGCAAGGACTCGTTGCCTTTGGCTGATGGCGATCTTGGCGGGGCTACTCATGATGGGGGGTTGCACGAGGGACAAGCCTTCCCCCACGCCCACGCCTACCACACCAGTCGAGGTGGTGCCTGCTACCCCGTCGCCGACGGCACCGCCCGTGATCACTCCTGCCGTGCCTGAGGTCCGGTATCACACCGTAGAGCCTGGCGAAACGGCCTGGGACATCGCTGACCAGTACGGGGTGACACTGGAGGCCCTGGTGGCCGCCAACGAGCTCGCAGACCCCAATAGACTCGAACCGGGACAGCGGCTGGTGATCCCGGAAGCTGACGGCACCGGTGCGGAGGAGTCGACGCCAACAGGCACCTCGTCAGAAACACAGGGTGTTGGCGGGGAGCAGCGAACGCATACCGTGGCTGCCGGTGACACTCTGTGGGACATCGCTATGGAGTATGACACGACTGTGGATGAGATCGCACGGTTGAACGACCTGGATCCCGACGGCGTGCTGACCCTTGGACAGCAGTTGTTGATCCCGTAGCCCGCAACGGGGCGGGAGTTGCCGCACACTGGAGGACGAAAATGAACCTGCTAGACTACCCCAGACCCAAAGGAGACACGGGCGTAGGTTTCCACTGGTTCCCGGATCAGTACCATTACGAGAAGCGTTACTTCGATACCTTCGTTCCCGAGTTGAAGGCCATGGGAGCCAGTTGGCTGCTCGTTCTCTCCGACGGCACCAACACCATTCCGGATTGGTTCCTTCGGGGTCTCATCGAGCAGGACATCGAGCCTATCATTCGCGTCTACACCAGGTTCGTGACCTTCATCGATCAGGCGGCGCTGAGGCAGGCGTGCAAGCACTACGCATCGCTGGGGGTGCACTACGTGCACGTCTTCAACGAACCGAATCTGAAGCTGGAGTGGGCAGAGTGGAACCCCCAGCTCTTGCCAGCCCGCTTCATGGACTACCTCATTCCCTGCCTGGAGACCATGTACTCAGTAGAAGGGATCATTTCGGTCTTTACGCCGCTGGCTCCGGGCGGGGACTACTGGGACACCTCTTTCCTGAAAGAGGCCCTGGCCATCCTCAACCAGAAGGGCAAGAAGTACCTCTATGACAAGATGGCCATCGGCATTCACAACTACGCCTTCAACAAGCCCTTGACCTTCGGGAAGGGGGGTAGCAAGCGATGGACCTGCGCGCAGCCCTATCAGCGTCCGCCGGGCTGCGAAGATCAGACAGGTTTCTACCTGTTCGAATGGTACGACGAGATCGTGAGCCAGCGCACTGGCCGTCGCCTCCCCTTGATCGGCTGCGAGAATGGGATGAGGTTGGGCGACAACGATGATCCTCGATCACCGGCCATCAACGAGGCGCTGCACGCTGAGCGCCACGCTGCCATCTGCCAGATGACGATGAAAGGGGAGTTGCCCTACTACTTCTTCAACAACGCCTTCTGGCTGCTGGCTGCTGAGGATGACAACTACTTCGTGCGTCATAGCTGGTACAGGCCGAACGGAGACCCGCGTCTCCCCCAGTCTGTGGCGCAACTGAAGGCCTTGCCCAAGATCAAGCGGGCCCTTCAAGTGCCCGTGCCCAACGACGTCAGAGTCCTCATGCCAGGCGGCAGCGTGAAGGTGATGAGACTCGAGGAGTATCTGCGCGGCGTGGTGTCGCAGGAGATGGGCTCCGCCAGCCCAGAGGAAGCCTTGAAGGCACAGGCGGTGGCAGCTCGCTGCTTTACGACCGTGGCCGTGGCCCACCCCAGACACGCAGCACAGGGTGCGGATGTGTGCACCGAACAACACTGCCAGGGGTGGTCAGCACAGACGAACGCGGCCGCTGATCAGGCCGTGCTGGCCACCGCTAACGTGGTTGCTCTCAACGGGGACGAGGTCATTCAGGCGTTCTACTTCGACTACTGCGACGGGCATACCAGGAACAGCGAGGACGTGTGGGTGCGCGCTCTGCCGTATTGCAGGAGCGTTTCCTGCGTCAAACCGTACCCGAACATGAGTGGCCACGGCGTGGGCATGTGCCAGCAAGGCGCAATGGCCATGGCTGAGCAGGGCGCCACCTACGTCGACATCCTCCATCACTACTACACAGACATTCAGATCGTGGGTCCAGACCGCGTGCCAGTGAATACGTGGCCGGAGCTGGGCACCGGCTACTCTGACTGGCCGCGGCCACCCCAGGACAACGGTCTGGGGATTCATGGGGGTCTGGATTGCTCGGAGGAGGCGATAGCTGACGATGTGGCGCGAGCCAGGGAGCTCAAAGTCAAGTGGGTGATGCTGGTGCCCGAAGACGGGACTGAGTTAGGGAGGGCGGCATCGGCCTACTGGGAAGAGGGCATCATGCCGGTGGTGAGGCCCAGATGCCTCATCGGCGACGATCACGATTTCGTGGCCGATGCCCGGCTGCTCCAGAAGAGGGGCATCCCCGCGTACGTCCAGCTCTATAACGCCCCGGAACGCCCGGAGGACTGGAAGAGCCGCCGGGTGGACATCAAGGCCTTTGCTGCGCTCTGGCTAGAGCAGGCCAGGGCGCTGGTGGAGGTGGAGGCCTACCCCGGGCTCCAGGTGAACTCCATTGAGGACCTGCGTACTGTACTCGCTGAGGCGCAACGAGAGGGGTTGGAGCACCTCTTCAGGCATTCCTGGTTCTGCTGTCACAACTACGGGTTGAACCGGCCGGCCCGCTATCCCTACGATGAAGTCAACCAGGAAGCGTTGCCGGTGCAGCACCCTGAATGGGAGTTCGCGGGCCCAATCGATCAGGTGAACATGTGGCGCCAGGCGGGCAAACACCCAGGCCAGACCGTCTACGACGACTACGAGTGTGTGCTGGGCTTCCTGGCTTACGCCAGGGTACTGGAGGACGAGCTCGGGTTCGTGCCTCCTATCATCTGCGGTGAGGGGGGATGGAAGTATGGGGACCTCATCGATCGTCGGTACCCCAAGGTAGGCGACTTCCTGCACCAGGCGCACCACATGGCCATGTTCGCCTGGTTCAAGGATGGCCTGTTGGCTGACGGGAGCCGGCTGCCGGAGTACCTGTTCACCGTCTGCCCGTGGATCCTGTCGGGCTCAGACGACCCGGCCGCCTGGTACGATGGCCTGCGGGGTACCCGGCACCAGACCGTGCCCGCTGTGGTGGGGATGAACAAGTTCGTGCGCGACGGATCTACGGTGGTGGAGCCTCCGGCGTCGCAGCCATCGGAGACGCCGTCCCCAGAGCCGACTCCGAGCCCTTCGCCGGCTCCGCGTCCCAGCCCCGAGCCGGTCTCGGGCAAGTGGCAGATGAGCGTGGAGCGCCGTCCGAGAACCGACGGTGTGAGGGCCATCGCCGGTAGCTTCCCACGATCGGGCATCCGTCTCGACGTCACCGACCCCTGGGGAAACTCGGTGGCTGTGACCAGCGGTTCCAAGACAGAGTACGGTCCTGGCGGATTCGAGGTGCCCGTATGGGCCGATGCGGTTTTCACCCTCCGCTTCCTGGATGAGACCTTCCAGGTTGGGGTGGGGCACGAGATCGTGATCGTCACCTTCAACGAGAACGACAATAGTTCCCACGATGACGCGGGAAACGAGACAAAGGCGCAAAGTCGATTGGTGACCGACTGGATGGAGCTGGCGGCGGCGGAGAAGCTCTCCGCAGGGTTGAGCCGTTATGAGGGGGTCTTCAGCGTGGAGAGGCAGTGACGAAGGGCCGAGGTGCCGACCGTGAGGCCGCACTTTGCACGGGCCGTGACTGCGACAGAGGAGGTAAGGATTCAAGATGGATACTGGAATGGAGACGAGGAACAGCAAGCTGTTTATGATCATCGCTCTGGTGCTGACGGGGACGTTGCTCCTGGGTCTGGTCGGCGTCGGAGGTCTGGTGGCCTATCGGTTGCTTCTGGCCCCGACAGAGGTCGCGATGCCCCCTCAGGGGGCGCTACCCACGCAGCAGCCGGCGGCGACCGCCACCCCCGCGCCTTCGCCCTTGCCCACTGCGACACCCATGACCGTTCCTACTCCGACGCTGGTCATCTCGCCCGGCGCCGAAGGCACCTCTGTCCCGGCGGCTGAGGGCGCGGACGGACATGATACGCCAGGGCTGAACAGCCCGGGGCCAGAGTCATCGGCAATGCCGCAGACGGGGCTGGGATTGGCAGAGACGGTAGGCTTGGGGTTGGCGCTGGCGTCCCTCCTCGGTGGGACGCGAATGGCGCGCCGTCGGGGAGCTCGCCAGGAGTGACCCTCGAGCACGAGTCTCTGTGACATTGTACTTCTGACACCGGATGAGAAGGAGTTGCCAGTGGAACGGCACCCATTTGGAGGCCGCGCCTCTCTGCTCGCGCGACTCGATCGTATCGTGAGCACCATACTGGCCCTCGCCTTCCTGGTCACTGGATTCCAGACGGGATATCGGTTGACTCATGGCGAGGGGTTCGCACTGAGCCCCATCGAGTGGTCTGGGGGATGGAACCGCTCTTCCAGCGGCGCACCGCCCCTGGAGACCCCGGTTCGTGTCACGGAGCCCTTGCCGGTATGGCGTGGCAACGAGAGGCTGAATCTCTTGCTCCTGGGCTTGGACCAGCGTGAAGGGTCGGCGCTACCCGGCAGGGCCGATGTGATCATCATTGCCAGCGTCGACCCGTCCGAGAAGAAGGTGGCCTTGCTCTCCATACCTCGGGATCTCTGGGTTGAGATACCAGGGTACGGGGAAAGCAGGATAAACAGCGCCTACTTCTATGGAGAATTCGAAGGGGCTGAGGGGGGTGGCCCTGGCCTGATGCAAAGGACGATAGAGCACAACTTCGGGATCAGTATCGATCACTACGGTGCGCTGGAATTCGAGTGCTTCAGGCAGATCGTAGATATCCTGGGGGGTATAACCGTCGATGTACCCGAGGAGGTCCGGGATGAACAGTACCCCGACGAGGGCTATGGTTACATGAGCATCTACATCCCGGCTGGGAAGCAGCACATGGATGGTGCCACGGCCTTGCAGTACGTCAGGGCACGCCACGCGAGCAGCGATTTCTCTCGCATGCGCAGGCAGCAGCAGGTCATCCTGGCGATACGCGAGAAGGCGCTGAGACTGGATGTGCTCTTCTCTCTCCCGGAGCTGATCCCGCTACTGGGCGAGGCCTTCTCGACAGACCTTCCCCTGGAGAGCCTGCTGGCTCTGGCGAATCTCGGAGCACAGATTCAGCTCGACGACATAGAGCTGCGCGTGGTGGACGAGTCGTTGACCATTCCTTACGTGGCCCCAGACGGCGCTCAGGTACTGCTCCCCAGGATGGACGAGATCCGTGCCCTGATGGGGCAGATCTTCAACGGTGACCCTGTGGCCTCGGAGTCGTGGCAGCCGGGTACCTCGGACGCTCGGATTGTGGTGAGGGCCGATGCTGCGCGGCCAGGTCTGGCGGCCGACGTGGCCAGCCTCCTTCAGCGCCGCGGTTATAACGCGTGGGTGGAAAGCGACGGCGTTCAGATCGAATCAGAAGGTACGTTCATTGCCAGCCGACGGGAGGCGAGTGAGACCGCTCTGTGTGTGGCTGGTCTACTGGGAGTAAGTCCGGAGTTTGTGATGCTGGCCCTGGACGCGGAAGAGGGTCGAGACATCGTCCTTACGCTGGGACGGGATTTCGTGATGCCGTACTAGCAGGGCAATCGAAAGGCCATGAGACAGGGACGAAGGGAGCACACGCAGTTGCTAGGGGGAAACGGGAGCCTCGACCGGCTCCAACCATTCGCTGGCACACCAACCACTGTTGCCATCATGTTCGACTCGCCACCAGGTGAATCCATCGCCGCTCTGAGGTCCTTCGACTACGACGAGGATGTCGCCGTCCTGGAGCGTCTCGATGGCCGGTTGGCTGGTGCCCGGCCCGGAACGCATGCGAAGCCCCGCACCCTCGGTGTTGACCACAGAGACGCGCCCACCGACGGTGATGCGCTGTACGGTCGTTGCGGAAACACCGGCAGACTCGACCGGGGTGAGCAGCGATGGGTCGAGCCCGCTGGCGACGAAGTGTTCGCGTCCCAGGGAGCCAAGCTGCATGGCTGCCCTGGCCGGCGCATACATTTGCCACTCGATGCGCGCCTGCCGGAAGTACTGGGTGATGACCCCGGACTGCACGGTCAATTCGCTGATGGGGGGACCCAGAACCTCCAGGCCGCCGTTCTCCTCGTAGAAGGTGAGGAAGCTGAAACAGACGTTGTGCCCAGTCTCGGGGAAGTACCGGCAGAGCCCGTCTCTGATCATGGAATCAGGCACCGGCGGGACCCTTGGAGTCTGGTAACCCAGGAGTTCGCCCAAAGGGCTGAGGTGGGCCTCACAAGGAGTATCACTGGTCCCAGTGCATTCCCATCGGGCGCTCTCGAAGTACTGCACGAGTCGACCGCTCTCCGCGAACGCCTCGGTGATGGGGGGGCCGAAGACCTGCACACCTCCCTGGGCCTGGAAGGGGGACAGGAAAGGCTCGTCGACGAAGTGTCCGGTCTCAGGGAAGTACGTGGTCGATTCTTGTTGGGCCTGACCGGGCCGAAATGTGAGCAAGATCAAGCCCAGAGCCAGGCATCCGATAGCCGGAAAGACGATCTTGTTCAACATGAGGACCTTGGCCAGCGCGATCTTCAATTGGCGATTATAGCACACAACTCTCACGTAGCACAAACAAATCGTGCCACGCGCACCAGAGGCGTCGCCCTCGTCAGTCTGGCGCTCTAGGTGTGGGCGGTGTGGAGGCGGACTATGAATGAGCAACCGGAGGTGCAGGCCGCGAGGCTTCAGTATCGGCAGGGCAGAGCCCACGTACGTGTGCTGTCCGCGGGGCGAGCTGGCTCGGACGACTGGGGCTGCCTCTATGCGGTTCCTCACGTGATCAGCGGAGGCCCGGCTGCGGAGCGGATTTGTGACCGCGTCGAGGGCGTCGCACAGGAGACCTATCGTCGGTCGCCAGGCGGCGTCACCAATAGGCTCCGTCTGGCGGTGAGGAACGCCAACAAGTACCTCTATCTCAGGAATCTGGTGCGTGGTGAGGAGCAGGCCCTGCTTGCCGCCGTGGCGTGTGTGGCCATCCGAGGCACCGATGCGTACGCTTGTGGGGTTGGACCCCACAGCGTCCTCGTTCTTGGCCCGGGAGGTGTGCGCGTTCTGGGGAACGGCACATCACATGCCGGATCCAATGGCGGCCAGGGGAGGTCGAGCAACGGACACATACTCGGTCGGAGTGCCAGGTTGTCAGACCCCAGGTTCCTGTACCGTCAGCTACGTCCTGGCGATCTGCTGATGGTCGTGGCCGGTGACGACGAGGGGGTGTTCAGACAAGCGGCCAACGAGCTAGCCTTGACCCTCGACGGACGAGACATCGAGGACACGGCGGCGGGACTGGGCGAGTTGGTCGGACCACGGGCCGATGGTGCCGCGATGCTCGTGCGGGTATCGATCGATCCGGCCTGGCCAGCGGATGTATGCAAAGTGGCAGGGACGAAAACGCCGGAGAAGCGTTCCCGTGCCCCTCGCCTGCTCAGCTCGTTGCGGAGGCCGCACAAGAGATTCAGACGGCTGACTCGTCCCCCACGACCCAGCGATGAGACTATGACATCGGCTGAGCACGACCCGGTCTCCGGGTACGAACTAGATCGGTCCTCGCGTGGGGCTGAACGGGCCAGAGGCACACGGGCGAACTGGCGGGAAGGTACGGCCGATGCCGGATCCCGGGCCCAGGGGTTCCTGGAGGGTGGTACGCAGAGATTCCGCCTGGCGGGCACGCTGGTCATGTCGCTTCTCCTCGCGCTGAGCGCTGGTCTGCTGTGGATGCTGACGTCTTGCGCCGCCGTGTTCAGGCGCAGTTGGCGCTGGATCGGGCAGCATCATCTTCTGGAGCGGCTCGTCGGGGGTTTCCGGCTACTGCTGGTAGGTCTGTTTACTGGTCTCAAGGGGCTCGTGACCGGCTTGCTGCCGGAAAGGCAGCGTGGGAAGACCACCTATGCTGCCTCGGCGAGACCTATGGCCAGGGCGAAGGTTCTGGGTTTTCACCCTTCTGGGAGAAGCCGCGCCGCCATCGGCGCTCTCATCATGCTCTTCGTGTTCGCCCTGGTGGCTGCCTCCGCCGTACGAGTGAAGGCTCGCCTGGAGCAGGCGGAGCTGGAGGCGCTGGCGACCCAGGTGGAGGAGAGCCTGACGCTGGCCGATCAACAGGACGACAGAGAGGCTAAGATGGCTGCGCTGGCAGAGGCCCAGGAGCTACTGGCACAGGCCTCACCGAGCGAGAGGGAGAGCGCTGAGCTGCACCAGGTCTCTCTCGAACTCGAGTCCCGTTGGGACGGTCTGACCGGCGTCGTGCGGCTGCCTTTCACCCTGGAACAGGGGTTCGCCCAGGCCGGCGACGCGCCCGGGGCGATTGCGGTGCACCAGGACGAGCTGTACGTCCTCGGTGAGGCCGGTCAGCTCCTCTACAGGTACCAACTGGACCAAGAGGGGCACATTCTTGCGGAAAAAGAACCGTGGACCTGGGAGTTCTCAGCAGGCGAGGAGATGGAATCGGATGCTCACATCCTGGATATCGAATGGGTGGAGGCCGCCAATGGACGGCTCACACCAGGCCTCGTGATGCTGACCAGCGAAGGCTCGATTCTGGAGCTACAGGCTGACGACTCGGTAAGAACCGTGAGTGTGGCTGGGACTTCGCGGTGGAAGGATCCACTCGCCCTGGCAACCTACGAAGGGAACCTGTATGTGCTCGATCCTGGGTACGGGAACGTTCTGAAGTACGCTCCCGAGGGTGACGACTACCAGCATGCGCCAACAGACTACATACAAGCCTCCGTTGACATAAGTTGGGACCAGGTGGTGGACATCGCGATCGATGGCTTCGTGTACTTGGTTTTCTCGGACGGCTCGGTGATGAAGTTCGCTGGGGGGCAACCCTTGAGTTTCCCTCAGGAGGGACTGTTTCCTGCTCTCCAGGACCCGACGGGCTTGTTCGCCAGCCCTGAGTGTCAATCGGTCTTCGTGGCCGAAGGTGGAAGCGGACGCGTCGTAGAGTTCAGCAAAGAGGGTCAGTTCGTGAGGCAATACCGGGCCGCGCTGGAAGAGTCTGATGGACTCGAGGGGCTGGTGACGTTCACCATGGACCTGGGTCGGGGTCGTATGCTGGTGGGCACGCGGTCGGGTGTTCTGGGCGCGGGCCTGCCCTCGCTGCGGCCACCTGAGGAGCAATAGCGGGTCGAGAGCGGCGGGGAGAGGTCCCGGCTCAGGCTCACCAGCGGAGCACCTCACCGTCGACGGAGACCGGCCATGGCTCGATGACCACCTGGTGGATGTGAGCGTACCAGGATCGAGCCCTTGTGGCGAGAGGGGAGCATGCTGCGCGGAAGCAAGATACATCAAGACCTGGTCAGGCAAATGACCTCCCGGGGCGGCGAGCCCCGTCTCCGGGTTATAGTCAAGTACAGGGAGCACGTGGCCAAGTCCAGGGCTGTGGAATCGGCGAGGCTGCCCGAACGGCCCTCGCGGGTGCTCACCGTGGTGCCGGTGGTAGCTCTATCGGCGGCACCCGCCGAGATAGAGGCTCTCGGGCATGAGCCCGACGTAGAGCAAATCTGGCCCGATCTGCGCGTGCGAGCCTGTCTGGATGTGAGCGTGCCCTTGATCGGCGCACCCCGGGTGTGGCATGATGGGTACACTGGGGCGGGCATCGGCATCGCCGTTCTGGACACGGGTATAGATCTGGACCATCCGGATTTCCAGGCGCGGATCGCTGGCGTCGCGGATTTCACCGGAGAAGGCGTTGGCGACCTCAATGGGCACGGGACCCACGTTGCTGGCATTGCATGCGGGGATGGCTGTGCGTATGGAGGCAAGTACACCGGTGTTGCGCCGCGTGCCCAGTTGTACGTGGCCAAGGTGCTCGATCGGCAGGGTTTGGCGTACATGAGCGATGTCATGGCCGGCATCGACTGGGTCGTGAAGCAGAACGTCCACGTCATGAACCTCTCCCTCTCGGGCCCTCCGTCGGGAGACGGCACTGATGCCTTGTCGGAGACTTGTGACCTGGTCGTCGAGCGAGGCTTCGTGATCTGTTCCGCGGCAGGCAACTCTGGGCCTGGCCCCGGCACCATCGGAGCACCTGGGTGCGCGCGGCAAGTCATCACTGTGGGTGCTTCCACCGACGAGGACACGGTCCTGGAAGCCTCTTCACGCGGACCGACCACAGATGGCCGTGTGAAGCCCGACTTGCTCTTCCCTGGCTCCGGCATCGTGTCTTGCCGCGCCAGAGACACCTCGCTTGGCGAGCCGGTTGATCTGACGTATACGCAGGCGTCAGGGACGAGCATGGCGACCCCTCACGCGGCAGGAGTAGCTGCGCTTCTCCTGGAGGCTAACCCGGGCCTGACTCCGGCCGAGATCAAGGAACTGATGATGAGCACTGCGGTGGATCTGGGGCTGGAAGAGAACACCGGGGGCGCGGGGCGAGGAGATGCCAGGGCCGCAGTGGGCTCCGCCCGGTTGCCCGATGAGGCGCCCGGGCTTTACGGGTGCCTGCCCCAAATACCGCGCCTGCTCGAGCTGTTGCGTCATCTGTGGCGGCGGGGCAGCGCAGACTGAGACCGTCGGTCGCGTCCCGAAGAGGATTGCCGGTCCGGCAGGTCTGAGAGCACCACAGGGTGCTGTTCGTGCCGGAACGGACGTGCAGAGGGGTCGTTTCTATGGTTAGCGGCGGAAAGGGTGTCGTGGGCACAGAGAGCTGGCTGCGATCACTTCTGGTGTGGTAGAATGGAAAGGTAGTGGCTGGTGGTTATCGGGGGCGCAAATGGGGAATGCGTAGGGTCGTCTTGGGCTCGATTTGGCTTGGCGTGATGCTGGCGCTGTCGTTCATTGTTTCGTGCGTCGTCCTCGATCCGCTGGTGCCGCCTACTGCGACTCCCACGCAGACGGCCTCCCCGACAGCTACCTCCACGTCGACGCCGACTCCGTCACCGACTCCCACGTCGACCAGCACCCCCACGCCCACTCCGGAACCGACCCCTACCCCACGTGGGCACTTGCAGGTGGCAGTGTTGCTTCACGGCCCTTCTCGTTTCCTCCAGGTGGACAGGGTGCTGGCTGAGAACGATGCCTCTTCCATACCCATCCTGGCCTACGCCGGGGATACGATCCCGGACTTGACGACCTTCGACGCCGTGATCCTGTCGGGTGGTGAACACCCGCCGAGTCAGTTCGACAAGGTTCCCTTCTTCCAAGAAGAAAGGGATAGGGTCCTTGAAGCCATGGACGACGACGTGCCGATCCTGGGCATCTGTCTTGGACATCAGTTGCTGGCTCACTGGTTGGGCGGCCGTGCGGAAAGGAGCCCGGAGTTCGAAGTGGGATGGCTGGAGGTGACGATCAACGAGGATGGCCTTCAGGACCCGCTGTTGCAGGACGTGGACCAGCGGTTCTACGCCTTCCTGTGGCACTGGGACCAGGTCGTCGAGCTTCCCCCTGGAGCTGTGAGCCTGGCCTCATCTGAGCTGTGTCCAGTTCAGGTCTTTCGCTATCGGGACCTTCCCGTCTGGGGTGTACAGTTCAACCCACAGTATGGTCCGAGCCTGGCCGAGTCCGTGTTGCTTGGTGCCGATTGGCTGGCCGAGCTCGGCATCGACGCCCAGGAGATGGCGAGTCGAGGATACGAGGTGGATGACGGAAGCCAGCAACGCATCTTCGAGAATTTCTTTGCCTTCGTGCGGCAGCATTGACTGAGGATCTGAGCACCCTGCTACCGCCGCTTCTCTGAGGCCATGCACGGCCAGAGTGTGGCGACCATGCTCAGCAGCAGAGCGGTCTGTCGTCGCATCGAAGAAGAAGCGTGGCCTGTGGGACCTGTGCTGTCCCCTGAAATGCATCGCCAGGGGCGCTCAGATCGGTTCTGGCGCGTTTTTTGGCCGGTATGGGTGTTACGGGTCTTGCGGCAGTCACAAATGTCGTCCCGTTGGGTTGCGGGAGAGTTGAACAATCGGCCGCTTGATGGTATAATGACGTGGTGGGGGGGAGTGTCGGAACTGGAAGACGAGCGTGATTTAGGATCACGTGGAGTAATCCGTGTGGGTTCGAGTCCCACCTTCCCCACCAGAGCAGTGTAGCAAGCGGGTGTAGTTCAGCTGGCAGAACGTCTCCTTGCCAAGGAGAAGGTCGTGGGTTCGAATCCCATCGCCCGCTTTTCTTTATGCCGGGAGCCTGGCAGCGGGCCGGGTCTGGTGGTCATTCTCGGAGGCACCGTAGCCAGGTGTCATGCCAGTTTACGGGAGGTTGTACAGTTCAGTTGCAGGTTGCTACGAAGGAGTTGGAGAACAGACAGGCTGTCCTGACCGCGACCCTCGACGAGGAGTGGCTGGATCCTTTCATGAAGACCGCCTCGCGGCGGCTAGCGTCGAGGGTGGAGATCCCGGGATTCCGGAAAGGCAAGGCCCCACATCGGGTGGTGCTGAGCCACATGGGGCGGGAGGCCCTGGTCAGAGAAGTGCTGGAAGACCTGGGACAGGCAGCGTATGAAGAGGCGGTACGAGAGAGCGGGCTGGAGCCCATTCAGTTGGACGACTTCGAGATCTCCGAGTGGGAACCATTGACTCTGCGTCTGTCGGTATCCTTGCCGCCGGTGGTGGACCTTGGAGATTATCACAGCATACCTGTGGACCTGGAAGAGGTTGAGGTTGCAGACGGGGACGTAGACACCGTGCTGAAGGATCTTCAGGAGCAGTATGCGGAAAGGGTCTCCGTGGACAGGTCGGCGCGACTCGCTGATCTTGCAGTGTCGGATGTCGAGGGCACGGTCGGGGATCGTGTGGTGCTCAAACTCGAGGAACAAGAGTACGAGCTCCAGGAGGGTAGCGACGCCCCAGTGCCTGACTTCGCTGACAAGCTGGTGGGGATGTCACCTGGGGAAGAGAAGAGCTTCAACCTCACCTTCCCTGACGACTATGGGGATGAGGATCTGGCTGGCCTGGACGTTTCTTTCCTGGTCCGTCTTCATAGCCTTCAAGAGAAGCACCTTCCTGCGGTGGATGACGAACTGGCGAAGATGGTTGGCGGTTTTGAAGATGTCGAGAAGCTGCGTCAAGAGATCGCGCAGGACTTGCACGCGCGTCGCTGGGCCCAGCGACAGGACGAGTCGGCGGAACGACTCCTCGACGCTCTCCTGGAGCAAGCTGAGATCGACTCGCCGCCTACGTTCGTCAACGGAGAGTTGGAGTCCATGGTCAGGGGGCTGGCCTATGATCTTCAGAGGCAGGGTTTCACTCTGGACGGCTACTTGAAGACCACTGACAGGAGTGTGGAGGATCTGGTCGAGGAGTTTCGCCCCGGTGCGGAGAAGCGTGTGAGCAAGTCCTTGATCCTCGCCCAACTGGTCAAAGAGGAGGGCGTGGAGGTGGAGGATGCGGAGATAGAGCAAGAGATTGCGGGCATGACCCGCGTGTATGGACAGGAGAAAGACGCCCTGCGTGATGCTCTCCTCCGAAACGAGCAGATAAGAGAAGAGATCAGAAACAAGCTGTACGGCCGCAAGGTGGTCCAAGGCCTTGCAGGGCTGTCTGAGGGGATCGAGGGCCAGCAAGTAGACCCCGGTGCTGCTGGGACAGACGACGAAGAAACGCCGAGGGACGAGGACGCGCCCGCAGAGCCAGCAGCAGCCGACTAGGGAAGGGCTCTCATCCCTTCCAAGCAAGGAGAGGTTCGTCTGGAGGTAGTTCCATGGATAGTCTCATTCCTGTGGTCATTGAATCAACGGGCAGGGGCGAGCGCGCTTACGATATCTACTCCCTTCTTCTGAAGGAAAGGATAGTATTCCTGGGCATGCCGATCGATGATAATGTGGCAAACCTCATCATCGCCCAGTTGCTCTTCTTGGAGCGGGAGGATCCGGACAAGGACATCCATCTTTACATAAACAGCCCAGGGGGCATGATTTACCCGGGATTGGCCATTTACGATACCATGCGGTTGATCAAAGCCCCGGTGTCGACCATCTGCGTGGGATCCACAGCGAGCCTGGCCACTGTCCTTCTGGCAGCGGGAACGAAGGGCAGGAGGTACGGCCTTCCCAACTGCACGATACACATGCACCCGGCAGGAGGGGGGGTACGCGGGTACGCGCCTGACGTGGAGATCCAGGCGCGCGAGTTGCTGCGTATGCAGACCAAGATACACGAGATACTGTCTGTGGCCACCGGGCAGACGGTGGAGAAGATTGCCCACGACTTCGATCGGGACTATTTCATGGACGCCGAGGGAGGAGTGGAGTACGGTATCATCGATGAGATACTCACTGGGCCGGCCGACGAGGAGGACGAAGAGTAATGTCCGGAATGGCTTCGGAGCACGTGCGCTACTGCTCCTTCTGCAGTAGGCCACACAATCAGGTGGGACGCCTGATCGCAGGCCCCGGGTCTGTCAGCATCTGCGACGAGTGCGTCGAACTGTGTCGAGAGATACTTGCAGAAGAGGAACCGGCGGTCCTTCCTAACCCGGCTCCTGTGGGCAAGATCCTGTCGCCAAAGGAGTTGTGTGATCGACTGGATGAGTACGTCATCGGACAGGATCAAGCCAAGCGCGTGCTGTCCGTGGCCGTTTACAACCACTACAAACGAGTCTTCGCCGGTGCGCTGGTCGATGACGTGGAGCTTCAGAAGACCAACATCCTGCTCATCGGGCCCACCGGGTGTGGAAAGACGCTCCTGGCCGAGACGCTGGCGAGGATACTCGATGTCCCGTTCACCATTGCGGATGCCACGTCGCTGACGGAAGCGGGATACGTGGGCGAGGACGTGGAGAATATCCTCCTACGGCTGATCCAGGCGGCGGACTTCGACCTGGCGCGGGCGGAGAAGGGCATCGTGTACGTGGACGAGATAGACAAGACCGCCCGCAAAGCCGGTGACAACCCCTCCATAACTCGCGACGTGTCTGGGGAAGGGGTTCAGCAGGCGTTGCTCAAGATCATCGAAGGCACGGTGGCCAACGTGCCCCCTCAAGGCGGCCGGAAGCACCCTCATCAGGATTTCATACAACTGGACACCACGGACGTGCTCTTCATCTGCGGCGGCTCCTTCGAGGGGCTGGACTCCATCGTTGCCGAACGTGTTGGCGGCAGAAAACCGATCGGTTTCGCGGATAAGGAAGCGCAGGGGAAGCAGGAGTTGACTTCAGCGGATCTACTGCGCATGGTCATCGCCGACGACCTGCTGAAGTATGGCCTGATCCCCGAGTTTGTCGGTCGTCTGCCCATGGTGGTGAGCGTGGACCCGCTGGACAAGGAGACCATGGTCAGGATCCTCCAGGAGCCGAAGAACGCCCTCGTCAAGCAGTTCAAGAAGCTTCTGGCTCTGGACAATGTGGAGCTGGTTTTCACTGACGAGGCGTTGGAAGCGGCTGCTGAGAAGGCTCTGGAATACAGAACAGGGGCGAGAGGTCTGCGGACCATCATCGAGCAGGTCCTGCTGGACACCATGTTCGAGATTCCTTCTCTGCGGAACGTTCGCCGCTGCCAGATCACCAAAGAGGTCATCAACGGGGAGGCAGAGCCGGAGCTGGTCTACTGGTCTGAGACCGCCTAGCAGGGCGAGGAGTCACAGGAACTCAAAGGGCCCACTCCACGGAGGGATGGGCCTCTTTTCTTGCCTCGAAATGTTGCCTGCTCTGAACCAGACACTCTACTCGCAGCAGCCGATGGTGGATGCGGCGTCACCACTATCTCTGCAGCAGACCTGAGGAAGACCGTGGGTCACGAGCTCACGGTAGGCAGCGATGATTTGTCGCGCGACAATGGGCCAGCCGTAGCGCCTGGCCACGGTCGCTGCCTGCTGCCCCATCTCCTGTCGCAGTCGTTCGTCGGTCAGCAACTGTGACAGCTTCTCGGCCAGCGCCTGGGGGTCGTCGTTAGGCACGAGAAAGCCGGTGCTCCCTTCGCGCACCGTGAAGGTCAAGCCACCAACCCTGGAAGCGATGACGGGCGTACCACAGGCCATGGCTTCCAGGGCGACCATGCCGAACGACTCGTAGTGGGAAGGTACCACACAGACCTCAGCGGCAGAGTAGTGGAAGGGCAGGGCCTCCTGATCTCTCTTTCCCAGGAATGTCAC
This sequence comes from Anaerolineae bacterium, assembly GCA_034411995.1. Classification (GTDB taxonomy): domain Bacteria; phylum Chloroflexota; class Anaerolineae; order UBA7937; family B3-Chlor; genus JAUVXJ01. The sequence continues at coordinate 430,911 of DAOUME010000007.1, forward strand.
CACGTCGGCGATGCCGAGGTTCTCGCGCATCTCCTGCAAGCGTGCCATCTCGCGGTTCATGTTGGCAGAGTCCACGTCAGGTTCGCCCCCAATGACACACAGGCAGATGTCGTCTCGCAGATGCTTGTGCTCCTCCAGCACCAGAGCCATAGCCTCGATGAGCACGTCTATGCCCTTCAAAGGTTCTATCCGACCCACGAAGAGTACCAGCTTGTGACCCACTGGCATATCCAGATAAGCTCGGGACTCCACCCGGGAGCGCGGGTAGAATAGTTCCAGATCGACTCCGCAGGGGACCACCTCGATCTTCGCCGGGTCGGCGCCATAGAGCCAGATCATCTGCGCTTTTTCCAGGGGGTTAGCGGCTATCAAGCGGTCAACGGAGTTGATGACTTCTCGCTCGCTCTCCACACGGAGCGGGGTTTCCAGATCGGCCGCGCTCTTGGCGACTCGGTTTTTCAGCTTGCCCAGGGTATGGAACATGTGCATCGCTGGCGTGTTCCATTCTCTCCGGAGTCGCCGGGCGACCAGGCCGGAGAGCCAGTAGTGGCTGTGGACAATGTGGTACGCCAGGTCCTCGCGGCGGGTGAACTCCAGCAGATTGTCTGTGAACTCCTCGATGTGGTCGTAGACCAGGTTCTTGTTGTAGGGCTCTTCCGGGCCGGCCCTCAGGTGGATCACTCGCGCGTTGGGGCCCAGATCGATGACGCGGGGAGCATCCGGGTTCTGGGAGCGGGTGAACACATCCACTACGAACCCTCGGCGTCCCAGCTCGCGGCTGAGATCCCTGACGTACACATTCATGCCGCCGGTCTCCTTGCCGCCCAGGGCTGCTTTGGGGCAGGTATGGACACTCAACATCGCTATTCTATACATCGCCGCCGCCTAGCCTCGCCAGTCGCAGGTTGTAGATCTCGGTCCGCACTGCGCCGAAGCGGTATTTGTATTCCTCTTCCCCGCGCAGGAAATCGAAGACCTTGAGTCCTCGTTCGATGGCGTCCCGGATGCAGTAGGCCAGAAGGACGATGCCCGTGCTCAGGGAAGGGTACAGGTCGGGTTCATAACCGGAGTTGTAGACCAGGAAAGCATCGCCCCATTGGAAACAGAACATGGAGGCCACCTTCTCGTCGTCGACCGTTAGGGCCGCAAGCCTCAGCCATCCGTGGTCGAGCGAGCTGTGAGCGATCTTACGAAAAAAACCTTGCCTTCTCTCGTCCATGAACGCCTGCTTGTGGCCACCACTCCGGCGGTGCAGCCGCACAAAGTCGTCCACCTCCTCGTCAAGCGCCGCGGGATCATCCGCGTACTGCCAGTGAATGGCTGCTTCGCGACTGGCCTTGCCCATCTTCCGGCGCACCTCGTGACGCTGCTTCCTGTTGAGCGCTGAGAGATAATCTTCCCACGTTGAGGGGAGAGCGATGACGGGACATACCCCCTCGACGCGCGACACGACCTCGACTTGGCGCGAGCGCGCGGCGAGCGCCGGCAGGAGCTTCAGAGTTGGGGATGTCGAGGGCACGTTGTGAAGGTCCAGCACGTCCCAGGCGTCACCGTGTTCGTTGGTCAGAAAATGCCACAGGGCGCCGTATACCTTCTCTGCTCGGTCATCCGCGACCACCAGCACGTCGAGATAGTCGGAGAGATCGACTCCGCCTACGAGCTGAAGTGTCCGAGGACCCTCCAAAGTCGGCAGGGAGCACAGCGGCGCCAGGCCGACCAGCTCGCCAACGTCGCGGACGGCCAGGATGGACAACTGCGCCTGCTCGCCGAACTGGTCCCACCAGATGTTTTGCCACTCCCAGGAAAGGAACACTGTGCTGCCACTGCTGCGCCTGAGCAGGGCCTCCCAATCCTGCTTCAAATCCGAGAATGCGCCGTCGCCGGTATGGATCTCTACACTCAGTTTCTTGCTCACGTCCTATCTCCATTATAGCCGTTTACGCAGCAGGGTGCTAGGAAGCTTGATTCCCCATCAGCGTGCTGAACAGCGAACCACGCAGGAGCTGCCGCTTCATACATCGTGACTCCTGTCATCCTACCTGGCTTTCTTCAGCTTGCGCTGGTTTCACAAGTGTGCTACAATCCGGCTGCGTCTCCTATCGTGCACGTGATGCTGTGATCAACGTTTTGAGCCAATACCTCGTTACAGGGAGCCGATCTCTGGAGGTTCTGTCCGCGAGGGCACAACCGATGGGTAGGCACCCACCTGCCACGGCAGGTTCAAAACAATGATAGCACACGGCAAGATGGGGGACGCAGGTGCAGCCAACAGTCCGCACAGGTCTGTTGGCTGTATCATTTCTGGACAGCGTGAGGCGGCGGAGAACCTTCCTTTTTGGACGGCAGGTGTGCTAGAATGAACGTCGTGAACGGGGGGGCCATGGGTTCTATTCACAAGTTCAGTGGTGACGATGCTCGCTTCGACTGGGAGGGCGTCTCCGAGCAGGCGTACGATTCGGCCGAGGTACGCGGCGTGAGCGTTCGATGGCTGATAGGGGGAGCAGAGGGCGCCCCTCATTTCGCGGTGCGTTTCTTCGAGGTCGAGCCTGGTGGGTCTACTTCGCTGGACAGGCACGAGCACGACCACACCGTGGTCGTGCTCGGAGGTCGCGGCCAGGTGCTTCTGGGGGAGGAGGTCACCGAGCTCAGCCACGGGGACGTTGTCTACGTGTCGCCAAACGAGCTTCATCAGTTCACCTGTGTCGGTGGGGAGCCGTTCGGCTTTCTGTGCGTCATCCCAGCGCCAGGGAGTGTGGGACCATGAAGGCGGTGGTATACCTTGGGCCCGGCAGACTCAGCTACCAGGAGGTGGAGAGGCCGCAGGTCGGGCCTGGTGAGTTGCTGGTGAAGACCAGGGCGGCCTTGACTTGCGGGACTGACGTGAAGACCTTCCGCCGTGGTCATCATCTCATGCAACCGCCGATGCTGTTTGGGCACGAGTTTTCGGGTGACGTGGCCGAGGTAGGTGACGGAGTTGCTGGCTTCACCGAAGGCATGCGGGTGGTGGCCGCCAACTCGGCTCCCTGCCACGTTTGTTACTTCTGCCGGCACGGACAGCACAACCTGTGTGAGAGTATCCTGTTCAATTGGGGAGCGTTCGCCGAGTACGTCAGAGTGCCGGCCCGCATCGTGAACACCAACCTGTATGAGATCCCCTCGGGTCTCCGATATGAAGAGGCAGCCCTGCTCGAGCCGCTGGCTTGCGTGGTATTAGGGAACGAGGCCGCGAGCATCTCGCCCGGAGATACCGTGGTCATCGCCGGAGGTGGGGGCCCTATTGGACTTCTGCATCTCCAGTTGGCGAGGCACGAGGGGGCAGACCAGGCCGTAGTGATCGACCTGAATGACTCGAGGCTGCGACTGGCTGAGAGCTTGGGCGCCACTCACACCATCAATCCGGTCCGCGCGGATCCTGTAGAGGCCATCAAGGGCCTGACGGAGGGTCGCGGCGCCGATGTGGTCATAGAAACCGCCGGTGTGCCTGAGGTGTGGCAGCTCTCTCTACAATTGGTGCGCAAGGGCGGTACCGCGGTGATGTTCGGTGGTTGCCCAGCCGGTAGTCAGGTATCTGTGGATACGGACAGGGTTCACTACGGCGAACTGACCATCAAGGGCGTTTTTCATCACACGCCGAGGACGGTCGCCAGGGCGCTGCAACTGCTGAGCGAGAGGGTGGTCAAGGCCGATGCCCTGATCACCGGACGGGTGCCACTCAAAGACACGCAGATGGCGCTGGAGAAGGTGATCTCGGGTGAGGCCATCAAGATGGTGATCACCCCCTGAGGGACCGGGAACCGGAGATGAGAGTCGCCAGGTATTACGGTTGGGATGACGTTCGCCTGGAGAACATGAAGGTGCCGGACATCGGCCCTGGAGAGATGTTGGTCCAGGTGCAGGCCTGTGGGCTCTGCGGGAGTGACCTGATGCGGTGGTACGCGGATAGCAAGGCACCTGCGGTACTGGGGCACGAGCCGGTGGGGCTCGTGTCGCAGGTGGGAAGTGGGGTCACGGGTTTCAGGCCAGGCGATAGGGTTTTCGTTCATCACCACGTGCCCTGTTTCGTATGCCACTATTGCCGGCGAGGCAACTACTCCTGCTGTGAGACCTTCAAGAAGAACGGCCTTTACCCTGGGGGCTTCGCTGAATACGTCCGGGTTGCGGCGCGCAACGTGGAGTTTGATGTGCTTCCTGTGCCGGAGAGCCTGCCTTTCGAGGAGGCCACCTTGATCGAGCCCATCGCCTGCGCGATCAGGGGTATGGAGCGGGCGGGCGTCAAGGCAGGCGACACGGTGCTGATCATCGGAGCAGGGGTCAGCGGTCTGCTGTTCACGCAGCTCTCCAGACTATGGGGCGCAGCTTTAGTGGTCGTGTCGGACCTGGTGGAGTACCGCCTGGAGCGCGCCCTGGATTACGGGGCCCACGCCAGCCTCAATCCAGCCGTGGATGATCTCCAGGAGGAAGTGCAGAGGTTGGTCGGCAGACCAGGAGCAGACGTGGTCATCGTCACTGTGGGGAGCCCTTCCGTGATGGAGCAGGGCTTGCGGCTGGCTGCCAAGGGAGGAACCATCCTCGTCTACGCACCTCTGCCGCCGGGGGACACGCTGCCAGTAGACGTGTGCGACTTGCTCTTCTCAGAGAAGACCCTGGTCTCGACCTATTCGTGCGCACCCGACGATACGCGCACCGCTCTGGACTTCATCCGCAATGGGTGTGTGCTGACCAGCGGCCTGGTTACCCATCGGTTCGGGCTGGAGCAGGTGGGGGAAGCCATGCGGCTGGCGGCAGAGGCCAGGGATTCCCTGAAGGTGGTCATCCTCCCATGACCGCGGAGCGACAGAGAGGCCCGGCCCTGGGCGTGGAGCGTGGTGCGCCAGTCTCGGCGATCCACCAACTGGAGCCTGGCTACACATGACCTGGTCGAGGCTATGTAGAAGGCTCGACCTCAATCTTGCTCTGGTGGCGCTGCTCAGCGTCTTTGCTTTCGCTCCCCTCGCCTATCCAGGCTTCTTTCAGTCCCACTCCGGGTTCCTGCCTGTGTTTCATCTCTACGACCTGGAGGCGCAACTGTGGAGCAACTGGGGATGGCTGCCTCACCTGACGGCGTCCCCGAATCTCCTGACGGGTGAGGGGGCCATGCCCTACCTGGTGGCCGAAGCGCTGCGGTGGCTGGCCATGGACGGCGTGCAAGCCATCAGGGGTGTGTACGCGTTGGGTTTCGTGGTCTCCGGTTTGGCTGCCTATCTCCTGGGCAAGAGGCTGTTTGGCGCAGCGGGGGGGCTGCTGGCAGCGGTGGTGTACGTCTATGCGCCTTTTCATCTGGCCACGGTCTACGTACGCGGAGCCTTCGCAGAAGCCTGGGCCTTCGCTCTGTACCCGTTGGCCCTTCTGTGCTGGGACCTGTACCTGCGCGATCGGAGGGTGCTGTGGGCGGCCTCAGGTGTCCTTGCCTATGGCGCCCTGGCGTCGACCAACCTCGGCCTGGCGTTGACGTACGCCATCTTCATCTTCGCCTTCGTTCTGGCCGCGGGTGTTTCCCGCGCTGCGAAGCGGCGTGCCCTCTTGCTGCTGGTGGCGGCGCTCGCATTGGCGCTTGTTCTGCAAGTCCCCAGCGTGATCAGGTATGGACTGCCTTCGTTCAGCGACGCGGGTTTCTCGGAGCATTTCCTCTATCCGTTCCAGCTTCTATCCGCTAGCTGGGGCTACGGGACGAGCGTGCCGGGATGGCAGGACACACTACCGCTCCAACTGGGGGTGGCAGCCACAGGCCTGACCATGGTGGCTGGCTTGCTCCTGGCTGGGCAGCGCAGAGCCCTTCCGCAGGCCGTGCGGGCGGCAGGGTTCTTTGTGGCAGCCACAGGGGTCATGGTCTTCTTGCTACTTCAACCTGCGACGGCACTCTGGCAGGTGAGCCGCCTGTCTCTGACCATGTGCTATCCCTGGCAATTGTTGTCTGTGGTGGCCGTGGCCACGTCCATGGCCTCGGCGGCCACAATCCGCCTGGAACCCAGACTGGGGCGCTTGCCCTGGCAGGCGGTGCTGGTATGTATGGTCGTCGTGGAGAGCTACGGCTACCTGGCCCCTCGCTACACTGACGTGCGCGTCGGCGGTTCACCTGTGGCTGTACTGGGTCACCAGGCGATGTTGCTGTCGTACGACCGCGAGGGTCCTCTGCGCCATGGAGCCACAGTCCGCGTGACCCTCTACTGGCAGGGTCTGCGTCCCATGGAGACGGATTATACGGTGTTCGTGCACGTGGTGGATGAACAGGGGACCATCTGGGGACAGGGCGACAGCATGCCGGCAGGGGGAGAGCGGCCCACCAGTACCTGGCCAACGGGTGAGATCGTCGAAGACAGGCACGAGGTGAAAATAGACGTGGAGGGGCCACCAGAAGGGTATGTTCTGGAGATCGGCCTCTACGATCAGGTTAGTGGGATGAGGCTGCCGCTGGCTGGCGGCGCGACGGAGATTACCCTGGAGTAGTGCGGGTGGTCCAGACAGGGCGACCATGATCCGATCGATCAAGAACACGAGTTGGAGACCAGACACGAACCTGATTCTGGTCGCGGCTCTCACCATCTTCGCGATAGCTCCGCTGCTCCAGCCTGGATTCTTCTGGGGCGCTCACGACGCTCGTCATAGCGTCTATTTCCTCTACGAGTTCGATCGCTCCATCCAGGAAGGAATCCTGTATCCACGCTGGTCGCCCGACATCACGTTCGGCTACGGTTATCCCTTGTTCAACATCTACGGTCCCCTGGCCTTCTATCTGGCTGAAGGGTTTCACCTCCTCGGGCTAGACCTGCTGTGGGCGATCAAGATGGTCTTCGCGACCAGCTTCGTCCTCTCAGGCTTGACCATGTACCTCTTCGTGCGCAGGCTCATGGGTCGCTGGGCGGGTCTCATTGCCGGCTTGGTGTACGTCTACGTGCCCTACCACATCGGTGACATCTACGTGCGCGGGGCATTCGCCGAATCGGTGGCTCTGGTCTTCTTTCCTCTCATCCTGTGGTCTTTCTACGAGGTAGTGGAGCAGCCTCGCCCTGTGGCCTTCGTGGCTGCCGCGCTTTCCTACAGCGGGCTGGTGTTCTCACACAACGGGCTTCTGCTGCTGTTTTCGCCGTTCCTGGGTGTGTACCTGGTGTTCCTGGTGGTCTCACGGACCTGGCAAGACCTGCGAGAGGCGCGGTCTCCAGGGCGCAGGCGGTGGAGGCTCGTCGCCAGGTCCCTGGCCAAGCGTTCCTGGCCGCCGCTAGCCAGTCTGTTGCTGGGACTGGGCCTCAGCGCGCTCTTCTGGCTCCCCATGGCCGTGGAGTTCAAGTACGTGAGGCTGGACCAGTGGTTGGGCGGCTACTATGACTACCGGGATGACTTCGTGTACTTCTTTCAGTTCTTCTCTCCGTTCTGGGGCCACGGCTTGAGCCGTCCCGGACCCCACGATGATCTCTCTTTCCAGATCGGGGCGGTGCCCTTCATCCTCTCCGTGTTCTCTCTGGCCGCCCTGGGTCGGATGCGAGACAGGGTCCAGAGGTGGATGACTCTGTTCTTCCTGGCCTCTCTGGTCGTGATCGTCTTTCTGATGCTGTCTGCCTCCACCTCTTTCTGGGAGTTGCTGCCCATCGTCATCTTTGCCCAGTTTCCGTGGCGCTTGCTGGCGCTGGTCATGCCGTGCGTCGCCTTTCTGGCTGGCTCGGTGGTGTCGACTCCTGGGGGCTCCAACGGTGAGCGAGCATCGACCCTCGCTGTCTGGGGGTTGGTGATCCTGATCATCTTCGCCAGCTACGGTTATCTAACTCCACAGATCATAGAGCCCGCAGAGGGCCCGGTATCGTTGCAAGGGATGATGCGCTTCATGCAGAGCAGCAATCAGATGACCGGGTCGGTGGCCTGGACCCAAGAGATTCCAACCTGGTCGCCCTTCGCCGAGTACGTGATGAGGGAAGGCGAGGCGCCGGATCTCAAGGTGGATCTGGGGTCGCTGCCCAAGCCCAGGAGGCGTCTGGCCGTCGATCTCCAGGGCAGCAGTACGATCTCTCAGGAGTTGTGGGTTCACGCCGAAGAAGAGGGCCGGGTGGTCTTCGACATCTTCTACTACCCAGGCTGGCGGGCTTATGTCCTGGATGGGTTGCATGGTAGTATCGAGAGCGAGCTGGAAGTCCTGCCGCACGGTAGCCTGGGTCGGGTGTCGGTCTGGGTGCCGGCGGGAGAGTACTACTTGCTGCTGCGCTTCGAGGACACGCCCGTGAGGGTGGTGGGCCAGATTCTCTTCGTGCTGAGTCTGCTCGTCGCACTGGCTGTCCTGGGGTGGGGAGCGTACAGGTGCGGCAGGGAGAGGCTGTAGAGGCATGTTCATGGTGCGGAGCAGGTGGGGGCGGCTCGCGCAGAGGCTCGATGGGCATCTGATGCTGGTGCTGGTCTTGAGCGTCTTTGCCTGGGCTCCTATGGTGGGTCCTGCCTACTTCCTTCACGCCCACGATGCCCCGCACTCTATATTCTTCCTGAACCAGTTCGACCAGGCGTTGAGGGACGGTGTTCTCTATCCTCGCTGGGGAGTGGATTTCGCACTGGGGTATGGATATCCACTGTTCGACATCTACTCCACGCTGGCCCTGTACGTAGCCGAGGCGTTCCACCTTTTGGGCGTCGGCTTGACGGGCGCGATCAAGCTCACCTACGCGGTCGCCTTCGTGCTCTCAGGACTGACCATGTATGCCTTCGGCAAGAGGGTGCTGGGCAGACAAGCTGGCGTGCTGGCTGCCGTGGTGTACATGTACGCTCCCTACCGGCTCCTGGACATCTACGTGCGGTCTGCGTTCGCAGAATTCTGCGCTTACAGCTTCCTGCCCCTCATCTTGCTGCTGTTCTACGATCTGGCAGAGAGGCCATCAGTACGCAGGCTGGTCCTGGCCAGCCTGGGATACGGCGCCCTCATCCTCACTCACGCGGCTACGGCGCTTATCTTCACCCTCCTTGTGGTGCCGTACGTGATCTTTCTGGTCTGCTCCCGCATCCGGACCGGATGGGGTCGCACGCTGCGGTTGGCCGGGCTCTCGCTTCTTGCTGCGTCGTTCGCACTGGCCCTGGCCTCGATCTTCTTGCTGCCCATGATGGGGGAGAAGGGGTACGTCGTCGAGAGTCAGTGGACACAGGGGAGCTTCGGCTATGCGAAGCATTTCGTCTATCCGTCGCAGCTATTCTCACCTTACTGGGGGTATGGCTACGCCGGGGAGGGCCTTGCGGATGAGATGTCCTTGCAGCTCGGAATGGCGGCGACGACGCTGACCATAGTCGGCGCGGCGTATGCCCTGCGGAGGAGGGTCAGGGGGAGAGCCCAGATAGCCTTCTTCCTGGTGGCAGCCGTGGTTGTGGTGGCAGCGATGATGCCTGTCGCCCAGCGACTGTGGGAGGTACTGCCGCTGGCCGCTTTCGTCCAATTCCCCTGGCGACTGCTGGGCCTGGCTGCCCTCACCATGTCCTTCCTCAGCGGGGGCGCCATCCTGGCCGTCGCGGGAGAGGGATCGGAGGTCGCTGGCCGCCTCGATGCGCGCACGGCGGTGGTCGCGCTGGTTGTGATCCTCACTACACATGCCTATACCCTGCCGCAGTACACGGAGCCTTCGGCTCGATCAGAGCAGCCGGTAGCGATTATAGACTTCGAGTCCTTCTATCCACCGGACAGGGTGGGAATGACCATCTGGGCGACGGAGCAGCCACAGGACACGCCATTGGTGCAGCAGTACCTGGCCGGGCAACCGTTGGTGAACGCTGTGGCCCTGACTGAGGGTGCGGACGTGGAGATGGTCAGGCACGGGGCTGCCACGGAAGAGGCGAGGGTCAGCTCGCCGGAGGGTGCGGAACTGCAGTTCTATACCTACTACTTCCCTGGCTGGCGAGGTTATGTGGACGGACGCGAGACAGACATCTATCCCGGTGGCCCCCATGGCCTGATCACGCTCCAGGTCCCACCAGGACAGCACCAGGTGTTGATCCGGTTCGGGGACACACCGGTGCGGCGGCTAGGAACGGCTCTCACGGTGGCGAGTCTCGTGGTCGCCTCGACGCTTCTGATCTGGCCGCGGGTCAGAAGGACACACTCGACATAAGCGTGGCCTTTATCAGCAGCGCGGTGGTGTGCGATTTACATAAGCCCACGGCCGTTTGGGAGTGCTGTGGAAAGCGGGGGCGCGGAGTCGGCGCGAGACGGTAGGGCGCGCCCCGCTCAGAGGATCTCCAGTTCGTAGTCGGCGACCTGGGCGTCGAAGCGACTGTTGGAGACCATCTGTACCACCTTCTCCAGGAGGCGGTGGGCGTGGGCGGGATCGTTGGAGACACAGGCGATGCCCAGGACGGCGGTCTGCCAGGCTTCGTGGGCATCGACCTCGGCGATGGAGACATTGAAGCGGTTTCGCGCTCTGCCGATGATCGATTTCACCACTCGCCGCTTGTCCTTGAGGGACTGGCTGTGGGGTATGTCCAGGGTGAGCGTGCAGATTCCGACGACCATGGTGCAGTTGGGATGAACGCCTGGTTCAGGCTCTGACCAGAGCAGAGCCCCGCTATGGAGAACTACTCTGGCGTGGGAGGTTGTCGAACTGCGTTTCCCAGGGTCAGGAACGCGCCTGGTCGCAGGTGCAAGGGTCGAGAACCAGCCTAGCTGAAGCGCACTCTGAGCAGGCCCTTGAGGTCACCCCACGCAGTCTGGGCGATGTTGACCCGGCTGTCCGGATCATCTATCCAGCCAACGGGGACCTCGAATATCTGATAGCCCTTCTGCTCTGCTCGCAAGAGCAGTTCCGAATCGAAGAACCACCCCTGATCCTCGACGATAGGAACCAGGTCCAGGACGGCCTGGCGGGTCAGAGCCTTGAACCCACATTGTGCGTCCGAGAAACGGTTCCCGAACATGAGTCTGATCAGCAGATTGTAGCACCTGGAGATGATCTCCCTCTTCAGTTGTCGCTCGACCTGTGCCCCTTGCTTCAGCCTGGAGCCGATAGCCAAGTGGTAGCCCTCTTTGACCAGGCCGTCGATGAGCGGACGGAAGGCTTCGAGACCCGTGGACAGGTCCACGTCCATGTAGCTCACGATCTCCGCATCGCTCTCAAGCCACGCTCGGCGGAGCGCCCGGCCGCGCCCCTTCTGGTCTAGATGGAGGTAGGTCACTTCAGGATACTGAGAGGAGAGCCTCTTGGCTATCTCCAGCGTCCGATCCACAGACGCGTTGTCCGCGACGACGATGCGCCAGCGATAGGGAAAGCTCTCACGGAGAAAACGTCGTAGAGCATCGACGCTGCGTTCCAGATCTGCCTCCTCGTTGTAGACAGGGATCACAACGTCGACGGTTGTCTGGCCCTCGTTTTCAGGCATAGCAGCCTATTGTAGCACATGAGCCTGTGTTGCGCATGCCTGCGTTCTGGTCCGAACGATGCGGCGCGGCGGCACAGGCACCCGGCCGTCCGGCGTGATACTCCCAGGGAGCGCCGAACTGTTGCAGGAGCCTCGTCCATTCTGTATAATTCATAGTGCTTCTCATCACGTACGTGTTGGGATACCGGCAAGGGCAGGTAAGGCAAGTGTTGGGACGGGGTAAGAACATCGAGCAAAGCCTGACCCGCACCCGCCGTTCCTTCTTCGGAAGGATTGGGGAGCTCTTTGCGCAGTCGGAGCTCGATGACGGCGTCTGGGATGAGCTGGAGGAGTTGCTCATTCAAGCGGATGTAGGTGTGGCCACGACCGTGGACCTCGTTCAAGAGGTGCGCGACCAGTCGCGGGACCACGCATGGACGACGCCCAGGCAGGTCGAGGCGGCGTTGAAAGAGAGACTGCGGACCGTGCTGGGGCCTCCACTGAGGCCCGATTACCCTCAGGGTGAGCTGTGGGTGATCTTGGTGGTGGGCGTCAATGGCTCTGGGAAGACGACGAGCATTGCCAAGCTGGCCAGGTACCACCAGCAGCAGGGTCGAAAGGTCTTGCTGGCCGCAGCCGACACGTTTCGCGCTGCGGCTTCAGATCAACTCAAGATCTGGGCGACCAGGCTGGGCACTGACCTGGTGTCGCATCAGCCGGGGTCCGACCCCGGCGCCGTCGTGTACGATGCCATGGAGGCCAGCCGGGCTCGGGGGGCAAACACTCTGATCGTGGATACGGCTGGGCGCCTGCATACCCAGTACAACCTCATGCAGGAGTTGAGGAAGATCTATGGAGTGATCCAGAAGCACGAGGCCGAAGCACCCCAGGAGACGCTGCTGGTGCTGGACGCCACCACCGGGCAGAATGCGCTTTCTCAGGCCAGGTACTTCCATGACGCCGTGGACATCAATGGCGTGTTCCTGGCCAAGCTCGATGGTACCGCCAAGGGGGGCATCGTCTTCGCCATTGCCAGCGAACTGGGTATCCCCATCCGGTATGTAGGCACCGGTGAGGAGTTGGACGACGTCGCCGAGTTCGATCCCGAGCGATTTGTGGTCGGCCTGTTCCAGGCCTGACCATGACGATCTCGGCGCATAACTGATGGTGGAGGTATCTGGGTGGAGTACGTTGTAGACGAGTTGCACGATCTCGAACGCCGCATCGCGAAGATCAAGGAGGGTCTTTGACGTTGCGGGCAAGGAAGACGAGATTCGTCAACTCGAGAAGAAGCTGATGCAGCCCAATCTGTGGTCAGATCAGGTCGAGGCCCAGGAGGCAACTCGGAGGCTGGCGTCGCTGCGGGACGAGATCGCAGAGTGGAACGGACTCTCTCAGCGGGCCAGCGAACTGGGCGAACTCGTCGATCTGGCCGCAGAAGAGGGCGACGAGTCGTTCCTGGCCGAGATGGAGTCCGAGATGGAGCGGATCAAGGACGAGCTTGGTCGGTCGGAGTTTCAACTGGTCTTCCGCGGCAAGTATGATGCCAACCCGGCGCTACTGGCCATCCACGCCGGCGCTGGAGGGACTGACTCCCAGGAATGGGTGGAGAGGCTCCTTCGCATGTATCTGATGTGGGCTGCCAGCCGCGGCTTCAAGACGCGGGTCCTCGACAGCTCGCTCGGTGAGGAGGCGGGCTTCAAGAGCGTTACGGCGGAGATAAGCGGTCGATACGCTTATGGTTATCTCAAGGCGGAGCGGGGGGTGCATCGATTGGTGCGTCTATCGCCCTTCGACGCCGCTCATCGGCGCCACACCTCATTTGCACTGGTAGAGGTCCTGCCCGAGATCGAGGATGCTGCTGAGGTGGTTATCGATCCCAACGAGCTGAGAATCGATACCTTTCGCTCCAGCAGTGCAGGGGGCCAGCACGTCAACAAGACCGATTCGGCCGTACGTATCGTTCACCTTCCTACAGGGATTGTGGCGACGTGTCAGAACGAGCGCTCCCAAGCTCAGAATCGTGCCGTGGCCATGAGGGTTCTGCGCGCCCGCCTGCTGGATCTCCAGGAGGAAGAGAGGGAGAACGAGCAGGCGCGACTGAAGGGCGAACATGTCTCGGCTGAGTGGGGGAACCAGATACGCTCCTATGTCATGCACCCATATTCCCTGGTCAAGGACCACCGCACGGGTCACGAGCGGGGAAACGTGGAGGCGGTACTCAACGGTGATATCGATGACTTCATTGAGGTCTATCTCCGGTCCACCATCGACGAGCTGGAGTCGGACGAGGAGCAGTAGTCGCACGGCCAGCCGGAATGACCCCCACCGCAGAGGGTGAGCGCCTGTCTTCATGTCGTAGTGGGCTCACAACCGCTGGTTGCCACCCGGTGCGGATGGTGGCCTTCTCTGACTCTCCCTCGACACAGGTTGCTCCTCCTGTGGGGTCAGGCGACGGACGCCAATGAAGCCTAGAGTACCGGGCGCCATCTCGATGCTGGCAGCTATCGGCTTCCTGCTGCTGATGTCGGCCTGCGCGAGTTCGTGGGATTCCGAGAGCGACGCAGTCCGACGGGCGGTCATCGCCTATGAGCTCGACGAGCCAGGGATACAGGTGGACGACCTGGTGATCAGGCTCTCTCCGAGGGAGTCCCGGACTGACTTCGGGCACCAGAGCAGGATGGTGTGGCTGGTCGCCAATACCTTGGAAAGACAGTATCGCGAGGGGGAGTACTTCAGGCTCCGTGACCCAGAGCGTTCTTACCTGTTCGTGCAGGAAGTCCGCCATAGTGACTCTCACCAGGCAGCCACGGTGAGGGTCGTTCTCTACCTGGTCAACCAGCCCCTCGCCACCAAGGACCTCACTCTGCGCAAGACGGATACCGCCTGGGAGGTTGTCTCCGAAGCGGCGGTACGGTGACCTCCCGGTCAACTTGCTGGTGATGGAGGAGGCAACAGCTCCTGCGGGCGCGGCAAGAGCAGGCTGCACTGATACGTCGGAAACGTCCGGCGCCAGCCGATCGTCGGCGACTTTGTGGCCAGGTTCTCGTGGGTGCGGTCCTGGCGTCGGGGCAAGGAGGTGGATGACCCATGACGAGCGTGCTCTTGAGGAATGCATCCCTCGTTGTGACCATGGACGAGAAGAGGCGCGAGATCGAGGATGGTGCCATCCTGATTAAGGACAACGTCATCGAGGCTGTGGGTCCCACCCCGGAGCTGCCTTCCGCGGCCGACAGGCTCATGGATATGAAGGGCAGGATCGTCTTGCCGGGACTGGTGAACACTCATCACCACCTTTACCAGACCCTGACCAGGTGTCTGCCCGGGGCTCAGGACGCCCCCCTCTTCTCATGGCTACAGACGTTGTACCCCATCTGGGCCAGGCTGACGCCCGAAGCGGTCTACGTTAGCGCCTTGGTTGGGCTCGGAGAGTTGCTGCTCACAGGGTGCACGACGGCCTTGGACCAGCTATACCTCTTTCCCCATGGGGTCACGGTCGATGATGAAATCCGGGCGGCAGAGGAGCTGGGCGTACGTTTCCACCCTTGTCGAGGGAGCATGTCTCTGGGAGAGTCTGAGGGTGGCCTGCCGCCGGACGAAGTCGTGGAAGACGAGGATGCCATCCTCATGGACTCTCGGCGGGTCATAGAGTCTTTCCACGATCCAGAGCGATACTCCATGTGCAGAGTGGTGATCGCACCGTGCTCACCCTTCTCGGTGACGCCGGAGTTGCTGCGCAGCTCACGAGACCTGGCGGGCCAGTACGGAGTCCATTGCCACACTCACGTGGCGGAGACGCTGGACGAGGAGGCGTTCTGTCTGGAGCAGTTCGGCCGTCGGCCTGTGGAATACCTCGCCGAGCTGGGGTGGTTGGGAGAGGACGTCTCCTACGCTCACGGTGTGCATCTCACGGACGCGGAGATGAAGCTGTTCGCCGAGACGGGCACGGGGGTTGCTCACTGCCCCACTTCGAACATGCGGCTGGGCTCGGGCATAGCGCCCGTGACGCGCATGTTGGAGCTTGGGGTGAGAGTGGGGCTGGCGGTGGATGGCAGTGCCAGCAATGACTCCTCTCATATGCTCAACGAGGCGCGGATGGCCCTTCTGTTGCAGCGCGTCAGTCATGGGTCCAGCGCGCTGAGCGCGCGCCAGGTGCTGGAGATGGCCACCCTCGGAGGCGCTGCCCTCCTGGGCCGCGACGACATAGGCTCTTTGGAGCCCGGCAAGGCGGCGGACCTGATCAGCGTGGACGTGGAACGCGTGGCTTATGCTGGGGCAGGCGATCTCGTGGCGGCACTCGTCTTCTGCGGGCCGGCAGGGGTAGACCTGAGCATGGTCGATGGCCAGATCGTCGTGGAAGATGGTCATCTGGTGGGCGTCGAGATGGAGGCGCTTGTCCAGCGGCACAACGAGCTGGCCGCGCGCATGAGGGGGTAGGCAGATCCAGAAGCTACGCCTGGTATTAGCTGGAGTCTTCCCTGTAGAAGGTGATCTCTTCTTCCTTCGCCCGGCCCTCGCCGAAGATCTCTATGGAGCTCACGCGGTGCATGGGAAAGACGACAGCGGTGCTTCCATCCCTCAAATAGTGGATCGGCTTCCCGTCCTCGCGATGCGGGTCGAGTACGGTGATGATGCTGTCTCCAGGGTCGGGCATTCGCTCCAGTTCTGCCACGATAGGGTCTTCATTCAACAGATGCACTATCACCCTGTGGCCCATGGCGTTCTCCTCTGTCAATAGTTGACTTTGGCCAGCACAACTGTGATGTTGTCCTCTCCTCCGCGACCGTTGGCTCGGTCGATGAGCAGATTGCAGGCTTCCTGGGGAGAAGGAGTGTCCTCGATCACTTCCACCATCTCTTCGTTAGAAACCTGATTCCACAGTCCGTCCGTGCAAAGGAGAAGATAGCTGCTCTCTGCGAGGCGCTGGAAATAGGTGTCCACGGCGAGCTCCGGGCCCTGGCCTACGGCTCGATACAGGAAATTGCGTTGGGGGTGGTGCTGTGCCTCTTCGGCTGATATCTGGCCCAGTTGGACGAGCCTCTCCACCAGTGAGTGGTCCTGCGTGATCTGTTGGAGTTCCTTTCCGTTCAGGTAGTAGACCCGGGTGTCTCCGACGTGGGCGATGTAGGCGCTGTGCCCCATCACAATCACCGAAGTAAGAGTGGTTCCGGCGTCTCCCCCGGTGCGCGAGATGGCCTCGTTGGCGGACATCGTGGCTTCGCTGAGGATTTCCTGGATGGGGCGGCTCGTCACGCTGGTCGGACTCTCCAGCGCAGGTAAGAGTATCTCTCTCGCGAGTATACTGCTGGCCTCGCGGATGGCCCTGGAACTCGCCTCTCTGCCCCCCGCGTGTCCGCCCATGCCGTCCGCGATCATGAGCAAGCCCAGCGCCAGCGGCTCTGAATCCGTGCCGATCAATGACTTCACGGTGAGAAACGCGTCCTCGTTGGCCCCGCGTATCTTGCCGATATCAGTGCCCTGTCCGATTTCCAGAGGGTCCACCCGGCGGTGACCGTTCGGGGCTGGCCGCTCTCGGTCCCGGGCGTCGCGTTCCTTCTTCCGCGCGCGACGGAACAGTCTATCCCATATGCCCATTGACGTCTCCCGATCAAGCGCTCACTGCCGGTCTCCGGTGTCCGAGGGGATCACTCCCTCGGCTCGATCGGCAATGCATACATCGTATGGTCTGTGGACCCCACGAAGAGTGCCCCGTCGTGGATGGTGGGTGAGCTGGTGATGGGGCCATCGGTCCTGAATTCCCAGATCAGGTTGCCCGTGCTGGAGTCCAGACAGTAGAGATGGCTATCCGCGGAGCCCACGTAGACCTCCTTCTCGTTGATCTCAGGGGAAGACACCACGGCTCCTTCTGTGGCGTACTTCCAGACTGGCGCCCCGGTCCTTGCGTCGACCGCGTACACGTGGTGGTCGTTCGAGCCGAAATAGACCGTGTTACCGCTCACCAGTGGCGATGATATCACCCGGCCCTTGGTTCTACAGCGCCACACAGGCCAGCCGTTGGCCACGTCCAGAGCGTAGAGCGAGCCATCGCCAGATCCCACGTACGCCATGTCGTGGGCCATGGTTGGCGAGGAATGCACCGCGTCGCCCGTCTGGTATTTCCATCGGAGTTCCCCGCTCTGTACGTCGAGAGCGTAGACCGCGCCATCATCGGAGCCGAAAACGATGAGCTCACCACTGATAGTCGGAGATGAACGTATGGAGGCGCCTCCGTCGAACCGCCACAGCTCCTGTCCAGACTTGGCGCTGACAGCGTATACCTGGTGGTCGTCTGACCCGAAGAAGATGTGATCGTATTCCTGCCTGGGGGACGAGCGGATCTTGCCATCGGTAGGGCAGCTCCAGACTATCCGGCCTGTGCGCATGTACACGGCGTACAAGATCCGGTCTTCCGACCCGAAGAACACCGTGTCGTTCCAAACGCACGGAGAGGAGACGATGCCGCCGTCCGTGACGTACTTCCAGCGCTCCTTGCCCGTGCTCGCCTCCAATGAGTACAGACTATGGTCATAGGAACCAAAGTACACCGCGTTCTCGAAGACCAGCGGTGTGGAACGTATCTCATCCTCGCAGGCGAAGGACCAGATGGGCAGTATCGCCTCCGACATGGAGAGGGAAGAGGGGATGGTAGCGGTCAGAGGTCGGTCGGAACCTCTGAGCACCTTGAGCAGGTCAGACCTCATCTCATCGGCCGTGGTGTATCGGTCTTCCAGCTCGTACTGCAGCGCTTTGGAGATGATGGCCTCCAACTCAGGGCCGACAGAGGGGTTGAACTCCCTGATAGGATGCTCGTGGAAGGTGAAGGGGGGCTCCTTGCGAGGATCACGGCGAGTGAGCAGGTGATGAAGGGTGGCCCCCAGTGCGTAGATGTCTCCCCTGGGCTCAGAGATACCCCGGTATTGCTCTGGAGGGGAGTAGCCCTCCGTGCCGATCATCGTGCCCCGCTTGCCGGCTTGGAAGATCTTGGCGATGCCAAAGTCCACCAGCACAAGATGTCCATCATTCCCCAGCATCATGTTGGATGGCTTGATGTCCCTGAAGACTACGGGGTTGGGCTTGTGGTTGTGGAGGTAGGACAGGACCTCACAGGCTTGTATGGCCCAGTCGGTGACGTTCTCCTGCGGTAGGGGATAGTCGATCTCAGCCAGCAAAGACTCCAGGTCGGTACCTTCGATGAACTCCAGCACGAGGTAGACTCGTCGCTCGTGGTGGAAGTAGTCGAACACCTTGGGTATGGCCCGGTGGCTCAGACTGGCCAGGATGTTGGCTTCTCGCTCAAAGGTCTCCAGGCTGATCCTGCTGGTGACGCTGTCCCGGATGGTGCGGATCATCTCCTTCACTGCTACCAGTTTCTCTACGTCTGGAAACCGCATGTCACGAGCAAGATAGACCGCGCCCATCCCCCCTTTGCTCAGGAACTTGAGGATCTCATATCGATCCTGAAGCAGTTGTCCAGGCGACAGGAATTCCTCGTCCCCCTCACTGGTGTCGGCGCTCCTCTTCGGGGCACGAGTAGATACCGGCCTCTCAGGCCGGGTTGGAATCTCAGGCGCTTTCGATGCTGTTGGCTTTTTTGTAGGGCCGACCGCGCTCTTCTCCGCTGGCTGCGTGGCCTTGAGCCTGTCAAGAAGCCCCTTCTGTCCTTCTGATGGTGACATGATCCATAGCACCGGGCACGTTGTGTCGAGGCGCCGAGTTGCCCATATTATACAACCGGCAACAGATGGGAGCAATAGGACTTTGCGGTCATGACGTGCCGCGGACGGCGGGTCTCATCGATGCGCGACTTTCGGGGGAGGTTCGGCATCTGGCAGAGAGTAGACGGCGCGGGTCCCTCTGGGAGGTGACCGATGCTGCCAGGGGCCAGCCTCACATGAGAGCATACAATGGGAGGCCCGCGTATCGGGTCAGGGAGTAGTATGCGCTTGCTGAGCTGAGCCAGGGGCCGGTGAGACAGCACCCTCGGCAGTAGGCTTGGAGAGGACCCACAGCAAAGGAGGAGCCTGGTCCGCCGAGACCAGGCTCACCAAGAACAGCTGGGGGAGGAGGATTCGAACCCCCGCTTACTGATCCAGAGTCAGCTGTCCTACCACTAGACGATCCCCCACCGCTCTGTGATATTCTATCATGACTTCTCGGAGTTGACAAGTCCGCTGAGGGCTTCGTCAGCTCGTTGAAGACGGGCGAGCACTCGCTTTTGTCCCAGGATGTTGAGCGTCCCGAATAGAGGTGGGGCCACGGCCTTGCCGGTGACTGCCACGCGGACGATGCCAAACAACTGGCCTGCCTTGAGGCCCAATTCCTCGGTCAGGCCTCGCAGGGACGCCTCCAGGCTCTCCTCGTCGAAGGGGGGCATCTCCTCCAGGACTTGGCGGGCGCGCTTTAGCGCCTCGAGAGAGGCGGCGGGATCCATCTTCTTCCCGATCAGCAACTGGGGATCGTAGTGGAGCTCTTCTGTGAAGAAGAAATCCACAAGGTCCACAACATCGGTGAGCCGTTTCATGCGTTCCTGGATCAAGGGCACCAAACGGCGCACGGTCTCCTCGTCGGCACTCAGGCCAGCCCGTTGCAGGAAAGGCATAAGACGGGCCACCAGGTCGTCTTCTTCGAGCCCTCGGATGTAGACGCCGTTCATCCACTCCAGTTTGTCCCGGGAGAAGATGGCGGGTGACGGGTTGATCCTCTCCAGAGTGAAGCGCTCCACAATCTCTTCTCGGGACATGAGCTCAGTCTTGTCATCGTAGGCCCAACCCAAGAGGGCCAGGAAGTTGAACATCGCCTCTGGCAGGTAGCCGGAGTCTCGGAAATCACTCAACGCAGTCGCTCCGTGGCGTTTGGACAGCTTGGCACCGTCTTCGCCGAGGATCATCGATACGTGGGCGAAGCGGGGCAACTCGTACCCCAGCGCCTCGTAGATCCTGATCTGGCGCGGTGTGTTGGCCAGGTGTTCGTCTCCGCGGATGACGTGGCTGATCTTCATGAGCATGTCGTCGACGACCACGGCGAAGTTGTAGGTGGGCGTCGCTTCACTTTTCATGATCACCAGGTCGTCCAACTGCTCGTTTGCGAAGTGGACTTCACCACGGATCAGATCGTGCACTACAGTCTCGCCCTCCAGGGGCATGGCGAAGCGCACCGCAGGTTTCCTCCCCTCGGCTTCAAGAGCGGCCCGCTCTCGGTTGGACAGATGGCGGCAGCGCCTGTCGTAGCGGGGCGCCTGGCCTGAAGCGAGGGCGGCTTTCCTCCGGGCCTGGAGCTCTTCCTGAGTGCAGTAGCAGTAGTAGGCGCTTCCCCTCTCCAGTAGCTGTTCCACGACCGCGTGGTAGAAGGGCAGACGCTGTGTCTGGAAATATGGTTCGTAGTCGCCTCCGACACCAGGACCCTCGTCCCAATCCAACCCCAGCCAGTCGAGTGATGAGAGGATTCCTCCTATCGATTCTTCGGTGGACCGAATCTTGTCGGTGTCCTCGATGCGCAGGACAAAGATGCCACCATGGTTCCGGGCAAAGAGCCAGTTGAATAGCGCAGTTCGAGCTCCTCCCACGTGCAAGTATCCGGTGGGACTGGGTGCGAAGCGAACTCGCACCGGTCGATCGATGTCAGTCATGGTCTATCCTCTATCAGTTGTGGCGACGTGCAACTTCGCGGGCTCGAACGCCGGAGCGACGCGCGGTGCGCAGCCAGGGATGGCTCTCCGACCGAGGTTAGGATACGGCTCAAGCGCAGGCCACGTTACTGAAACTCCAACCGCTTGTGCCGGATGATGATATTCTGAACCACGCCTTCACCTATGAGTAGCGCAATCAGGGCGCTACCCCCGTAACTGATGAAGGGCAGTGGCACTCCGGAAGCCGGCAGCAGCCCGATGTTCATGCCTATATTGGCTATGGCCTGGAAGGCCACCACCGTGGCGATGCCACAAGCGATCAACTGGCCAAAGGTGTCTCGGGCCATCTCGGCCACTCTCAAGATGCGCCAGATCACGATCAGAAAGAGCACCATCATCAGGATGACGCCCACGAAGCCCAGTTCCTCACCCAGTACGGAGAAAATGTAGTCGGTGTGTCGCACGCGCAGGAAGTGGAGCTGACTCTGGCTGCCACGCGCGAAGCCTTGCCCCAGAAAGCCACCCGAGCCAACGGCAATACGGGCTTGGTTGATGTTGTACCCGGCACCCAAAGGATCGCGCGTGGGGTCGAAGAAGACGAAAATCCGTTCTCGCATGTAGCCGTGCAGGGAGAGCCAGATCACAGGCGATGCGAGAAGAACAATCAGCACCATGATGCCCAAGTGCCTGAGGCGCACCCCCGCCATGAGAACCATCGCGAACCAGCTCACAGCCAATACGATCGCCGTGCCGAGGTCCGGCTGAATGTAGATGAAGACCATGGGAACCGCCACGTACAGAAGAGACAAGAGGAAATAGGGAACGCGTTTCAAGTCCTCCTGGCGGTCGGCGAGGAACTTGGCCAGAACGATGATGAGCAGCACTTTGGCCAGTTCCGACGGTTGCAGGGGGAAGATCCCCAGGTCTATCCATCTCTGGGCCCCAAAGGAGATCCGACCTATCGCATAGACCAGGATCAACGACAGGATGGTGAGGGCATAGATGAGATGATTGACGTTGGCGAAGATGCTGTAGTCTGTCAAGGCCACCAGGAGCATGAGACCTATGCCGACGAGAGCATAGATGACCTGGCGCACGAAGAAAGTGTCCCACCAATCCTGGCTGAAGTCTGCCGAAGCGAGTGTGGCGCTGTATATCAGTGCGATGCCCAGGGCGATGAGAGCCAGAGTTGCCCCGAAGAGCACGAAATCGAAATGCTGCCAGGCTGTTCCTTTCACTTGCGGCTACGCTCTCCTCCCGCGGCTCTGGAGCGGCACGTCTACAATGAGCCGGTGGTGGCCAGCGGACTGAGACAGAGTGAGCTGGGCGTTGTCTTTGTCCACCTCCAGGTGCTTGGAGATGGCCAGAATGATGTCGTCCCTTATGGCCTGCATGAGACCGGGCGACAGGCACTGGCGATCGCGCACCAGGACCAGTTGTAGCCTCTGTCTGGCGATGTCTTTGCTGCGCGGCTCTCGGGTGAGCAGCTTGCTAACGAAACCCATCGTTCCACCTCTCTCCGGTGGGGCGTGCTCCCCTCACCTATCCTCTTCCCACCAGGCGTTTCATGCGGCCCAGGATGCGCGGCTGCTGTGAGAGGGACATCAGCGGCACATCCTCGCCCAGGATGCGCTTTGCGATATTGCGGAAGGCTACTCCGGCACCCGCGTGTCCGTCCAGGGCGATGGGTATGCCCTTGTTGGTGCAGACAATGATGTTCTCGTCTTCGGGAACGATGCCCAGCAACTCGATGGCGAGCACCTCGGTCACGTCCTCGGTGGCCAACATGTCTCCGCGCCTCACCATGGCGGGCTTGATGCGGTTGATGATCAATTTCGGTGGGCTCTTCTCGCTGGCTTCGAGCAGACCGATGATACGATCAGCATCCCGCACGGCCGCGACCTCTGGCGTAGTGACAATGATCGCTTCCTCGGCACCGGCTATGGCGTTCTGAAAACCGCGCTCGATTCCCGCCGGTGAATCTATGAGGACGAAGTCGCAAGTCTCGCGCAGCTCGTCGCACAGAGAGATCATCTGCTCTGGAGAGACCGCGGTCTTGTCGCGTGTCTGCGCGGCCGCCAGGAGATGCAGCTCCGGGAGTCGCTTGTCTCTGATGAGGGCCTGCTGAAGCCTGCAAGTACCTTCCACCACATCGACGATGTCGTAAACGATACGATTCTCCAGTCCCATGACGACATCGAGATTGCGCAAGCCAATGTCAACGTCGACCACGATCACCCGGTAGCCCTCCAGGGCCAGACTGACGCCCAGGTTGGCTACCCCTGTGGTCTTGCCTACTCCACCCTTGCCTGAAGTAATGGTTATGACACGTGCGGCCATGGACTTCCCTCTATGACTTGATGTTGGACCATGGTTCCACCAGGATCCCGTCGTTTTGCACCCTGGCTATCTCAGGGATGTCTTCCCCTCTTGGTTCTCCCTCGGGCGATCGAGCGATGCGGCTCCCGATGCGTAGCTGGGTGGGAGTGAGCGCGAGCGCGCAGACGACAGCACTATCGTCACCGGATGCCCCCGCGTGCACGGTGCCCCTCAGCTTCCCCCAGATGACGACATCGCCACCCGCCACGACTTGACCTCCTGGGTTGACATCACCCAGGATGGTTATGTGACCCGGGTATCGCACCGTCTGCCCGGAACGTACAGTCCGCTTCACGAACAACCCCTCTTCGGGCTCAGGACCGCACTGGGTATCGGCCTTCTGGGAACGGTCGTCATCGGTTTTGGCAGCAGTTGGGATACCCAGAGCAGCAGCGGCCGCTGCGGTCTTTTCGGCATTCGTCTCCACGGCACACATCTCTATCCCGTTGACGGATAGTAGCTCCTGTAGCGCTCTCAAGTCCTCGGACTCCAGTTCCCTGGAGCCTGTGCTGAGAATGGCACGCGCTCCGTCGAAGAACGCGGCCTTCTGTTTCAGGTACCTCGCCAGTCCGTCCACAGCGTCGGACCAGTCACCCTCCCGCAGGCGGACGACAAGCCCTGCCTTGGTGCCCTTGATCAGCACACTATCCGTAGCCGCTGGTCTGACTGTCTGTGACATGCGTCGATCGATTCAGGCGACTACTCCGGCAGGGGTAGCCCAAAGTAGTGCGCAATGATCTCCGTGGCGATGGGAACCGATACCACACTACCTTCTCCTCCGCCTTCCACGAACACTACGACGGCGATCTCAGGATCGTCGAAGGGGGCGAAGGCGGCGAACCATGCGTGGGTCGGGAGATTACCTTCCCAGTCTCTCTGTCCAGGGTACTCGGCCGTCCCGGTCTTGCCGGCCACCGCCACGCCTCCCAGATTGGCCGCCAAGGCGGTGCCGTACGACACCGCCGCCCTCATGCCCTGTCGGACAACCCCTATCGTCTCGGAGGAGATGGGCAGTTTGCGGATAAGGTGCGGTGTGAAAGGCCTCACGATGTTGCCGTCTGCGTCCTTGATCTCGCGAACGACCGTCGGCCTGTACAGATTGCCGCCATTGGCGATGGCCGCCGTCACGTTCAACATCTGTAGGGGCGTGGTGAGAATGAACCCCTGGCCTATGGCGGCATTGTAGGTGTCTCCCGTGACCCAGGTCTCGCCATAGGTCAGCCGTTTCCAGGTCTCGTCTGGTATGAGGCCCGCCGTCTCTCCCGGCAGGTCTATCCCACTCGGCTCTCCCAACCCGAAGTAGAGACCATAGTTGTGCAGCGCCTCCTGCCCCAGTCCTTCGAACTCCCCATAGCCTCCGGCGAGGACACCAAAGTAGATATCGCACGACTGTGCTATCGCTTGCACCATGTTCAGTGACCCGTGACCTTCCTTGTACCAGCAACTGAAGGGCTGCGCCAGATCAGGGTTGTCTGGTGCGAAGCGGTGCGGTATCCAGATCGTACCAGGGCAGAATAGCAGCGAAGTGGGCGTGACGATCTTCTCTTCCAGGCCTGCAGAGGCGGTCACCATCTTGAAGGTCGAGCCCGGCGGATACAGACCACTGATAGCGTGGTTCACCAGGGGATGGCGTGGGTCTTCGCTCAGGGCCAGGTACTCCTCGCCGGAGATGCCACCGATGAAGAGATTGGGGTCGTAGCTCGGCAACGAGACCATGGCCAGGATCTCGCCTGTCTGGGGATTCATGACTATGGCCACGCCTGACTTCGAGCCAGCCTTCCTGATTCCTTTCTGCAAGGAGTCGGTGACCGCTGCCTGCAGTTCCGCGTCCAGGGTCAGCACCAGGTTGTGCCCAGGGACAGGTTCGACAGGGGCTTCGATGCTCCGGAGCTCACGCCCCGTGACGTCTACTTCCACGTGCCGGTGCCCTTTGGTGCCTCGCAACTGATCCTCGTAGGTGAGCTCCACCCCGGTTAGACCTACCACGTCGTTGGGATCGTAATCGGCATCTCTGCGGTCGACATAGCTTGCTAGATCCTGTTCTGGGATGTGTCCGACGTAGCCTGTGATGTGAGCGAATAGCGTACCCGAGATGTACTGTCTCAGCGGCTCGATCTCGACGATCACCCCGGGAAGGTCGATACGCTCCTCTTCGATGACGAAAGCTGTATCCCGGGGCACGTTGGATTTCAGCTGCACCGGGATGAACGGCGTCTCTCTTCCCGCCTCCACTCGCTCCATCATCTGTGGCTCTGGCACGTAATCTCTATCCTCGGTGAGGTACCGGCGGTCCAAGGCGTCCGCGCCGCCGACAGCCTGATCGCGGGTGCTGATGGGGACGTCCAGCAGGGCAGATAGCCGCTCGAAGACGTACTGCTCGTCCTCCTCCGGAAGATCTGCGGGGACAATGGACACGGTGAAGCTGGGGACGTTTCCCACGAGAAGTCGCCCCTGGCGATCATAGATCACCCCCCTGGGGGCGTCAATGGTCTGGAGGCGGAAACGGTTGTGCTCCGCCATTTCTACGTACTCACCGCCCTGGACGATCTGCAGTTGCCAGGTCTGGAAGGCCAGCACCGCGAAAGCAACCACTACGAACGCTTTGAAGATCAGGACCTTGATGTCAGTCTGTCGTTGTTCCATGTTGAGTTCGATTATACGTGAGTACCAGGGTCATTACAAGACCTTCCGGGTATCGAGTGCCATAGATGTTGTGCACCGCCGGCCCATGGCCACAAGATGTGCCTGGTCAAACGGTGGGAT
The DNA here is from genome assembly GCA_034411995.1 of Anaerolineae bacterium. Taxonomy (GTDB): domain Bacteria; phylum Chloroflexota; class Anaerolineae; order UBA7937; family B3-Chlor; genus JAUVXJ01. Next base: position 457,024 of record DAOUME010000007.1, read on the forward strand.
CACACAAGGGCTAGGGTACGATTTCCATGAGATCGATGATCAGTCTGTCGTCGACGGGGCTTCCTGAGGCGTCGAGGAGTTGCAGGCGCTCCATGGTGCGCAGGAGGTACAGGCCGACTTCTACTCTGTAAAGACCGAGCGGAGCTTCCTGGTTGGTCCAGATCGTGTGAGGGTCGACTACCACCTCGGCCTCGGTCCAGGCAGAGGTAGGATGGGTACCGCGGACGGGTGCGATATCCTCCTGTCCCCAGATCTGGTCGCCTTCATCGAGAAGATGCACGAAGACGGTGTAGTCTTCGTCCATCGGTGCCAGCGCCTGCCAGGTGAGGGTGAGGTTCAGGGCACCTCCCTGCCTGACCTGGACGTTCTGTATGTCGTAGTCCAGTAGGAGGATCTGGTTCTCGAAGTTGGCGGGCAGGTTCCCGGCCGTGCTGGAAACAGTGGGAGATTCGGCAACTGTGTGGCCAGTCAGCAGCACCTTGCTCCGCTGGCCAGCCAGCCAGCCGCCTACCACCGTCAGATAGTCGCCGTTGCCGCGGTGTCGCAGCCCGATCCTCAGCTCGACTGGACCGCTGGAAACGTCTGGCACCTCCACCGGGTGCGCGTCGACGAGGACATCGGCGGGGGACCACTGGGACGTAGGGTATTCTTCGAACAGCGGCTGGTCTACCGCCTGCCAGAGAACCATGCCATCCGGCCGCAAGAGCTCGAGCACCTCTTCGTAGTTGCCATCGACGTGTCCAACCGCCTGCCAGTAGAGTGTGAGAGGCACGCTGGCACCAGGCGTGATGGTCGACGGGAAGCTGTAGCCCAAGAGCAGTATCTGGTCTCCGAAGTTTGCTCGCAGAGGGCGGGGGATAGTCGGCCACGGGCCCTCACCGGAGGTGACGGAGACATCTGCGAGGGTCACGTACCCTCCTGCGGAGACCCTCACTGCCAGGCCTTGCTGGCTGAAGGGCGCGAACAGGCCTACCTCCAGACGATAGCTTCCGGGTGGCAGCCGCCCAGCCAGGTCCAGGGCATGAAAGTCGGGCACGATCTCACCAGGACGCCATGCCGCGGTCGGATAGAGGCCGTTTACCGGCGGCTGGCCCTTGGTCTCTATCCAGACGTGCCCTGTCGGGCCCACGACGCGCAACCGAACGTCGTAGTTATCGCGCACGCCTGGCTGTGCCTTCCAGAAGAGAGTCACGCGCAGGGTATCCGACCGAGCCAGCTTGTCTGCGTCCAGGCGGTAACCTGCGAGCATCACTTTGCCTCCGAAGTCCAGGTCGAGCGGACTCACGTCAGGCGGGAGAGTTGCCAGGGGAGCTGTGGCGACCTCCACCAGTGGTCCCAGCGAGCGCAAATAGTAGGTGCTCTCCAGTCCTGGGAGGAAGCGAGCCAGGAGCACCGTTCTGCCCTCGCGAAGCCGTGCGTCGATCTCAGCCCTGTTGCTTTCCTCGTCCGGGAAGAGGCCGGTCTCGGTGTCGGACCGGAGCCCCTCCACTCTCTGCAGATAATGGAGCGGGGCCATCTTTTCACTGTCGGCCAGCAGCACCGAGCCCGCCGGCAGGTCCTGCTGCAAAACGTACTTGCCCCAGTCATACGCGGCGCGCGCTTCGCTGCGATCCACTCTGGGGAGGTTTGTCCAGATCAGACCAAGCGGGAGTATGCCCACCATGGTCAGGGTTACTGAAGCGGCGAGTTGCCGTCGGAGCTGCGGAGGTGCCGACCGCCAGCGAGACAGCAGTCCCTCCAGTGAGCGCCGGAGGGCATAGATGCCGATGCCTACGGCGATAGCGATGATCATGTAGGATGGGATGAGAAAAAGCGAGACGTCAGGAACATCGTAGCTGAGTCCAAAGGCCACGTAGGGGCCAAAGGCCAAGAGCAGCAAGAGGCCCTCCCTCCAGGTAGGGAACCCATGACCTGAGTGGCGCCTCCGGAGCAGGTAGATGATGCCCAGCGTGGCCAGTAGGAGAGCTGGCGCCGGGTACTGATCCAGGAGCGTGCGAAGGTAGATACTCAGTCGATTCGGGTCCGTGAAGATGGTGTCCCACCGCAAAGCCGCTGCGAATTGGGTTCCCAGCACGAGGTTGGTGAACTGTTCCCAGCGCATCCCCTCGCCGTTGATCTGCCACCAGCGGATGGGGATGTACAGATGGAAAGTCGCGAGGGGTGCCAGAAAGGCGACGAAAGTCACGATCAGAGATCGACGAGTCATCAGGTGCCACGCTCGCCTCAGAGCCAGGTAGGCGATGATGGCTGGCGCCAAGAGTAGCATGGTCCGATGATGAGTCAGGCTGAGGCCGTAGATCAGCGCCACGGCGATGATCGTCCGTTGACCCCGGGGAACCGCGCCCAGAGCGCTGCGCCAGCGGGCCAGGCGCTCCTCCGCCCCGCTGGCGTGGTAGAACGACGGATCGTCGGTGCCCCTGGCGAAGGTGCGCAATAGCAGATAACAGGTGGTCGACACAAAGAGGGCATTGAGAGCGTATACCTCTGCTTCTATGGCCTGCGACCAGAAGGAGTAGCTGAAGGCGAAGCTGAGAGCGCCGAGAGCAGAGGCAGACCGATCGCTGGTCAGCTCCTGGATGATAGCGCGCAGTATCACCACCGTGGTGGCTGCGAACAACGCGGAGGAGAGATTCACTCGATAGGCGATGCTCCCTACGGGAAGGAGGGTGAAGAGCTTGCCCAGGAGGAGGTATAGAGGGTAGCCGGTGGGATGCGCGATACCCAACTCGTAAGAGAGGACCTGGAACTCGAAGGTGTCGTGGGCTCCCACCGTCGGCGCGATGGTTTTGACGTAGAGTCCCAACGAGAGAACGAACACGGCGAGCAGCGCTATCCGGTCAAGATGCCGGCGGCCCAGCAAGAGGGCCACATGGGGCGCAGCTGCCAGCGCCATGCTCCCAGCCAGTAGCACCCAGGGTTGCACCGTGTTGACCTGCCGCTGAGCGAGATAGATCAGCAGCAGTGAGAACGGCAGGAAAGAGACCGCCACAGCCGTTGGCGTGGTCTTATTGGTCTCCTGTCTGGCCAGCCAGACGTAGAGGAGAGCCAGGAATCCTGCCCCCAGCAGGGTGATGGCGACCGTCGGCAGCCATCCCAGGAAGAACGCCTGGCGATACAATAGATTCTCCGCCAGCGACCGGGCGATGGCTGCCCCTAGAATCGAGCCCAGGGCAAGGGTGAGAAGCAGGGCCCCGACATTCTGGTAGCGCGTGTGATTCATCTAGTTCCCCGTACTCACCGACGACAACTGGAGCCAATCGCCCTCGATCTTGAGGCCCTCTGCGGCTGCGACTGGCACCACGCGTTCTGCAGGGTCCAGCAGGGCAAGCTGGATGACGTATTCACCTGTTGGGAAGTGGCGAGGAATCCGTAAAGCATGGTTGTCCCTGACTATCTCCCCCTCTTCCCAAACCGTCGTGGGGTACCTGCCGGCTGAAGGCTCTCCGGTCTGCAAGAGGACTTCCTCACCCTGGCTATTGAGCACACGTATGGCGACGCTGTAGCTCTCGTCCAGGGCGTGCTCTGCTTTCCAGAACAGGGCCAGGCGATAGAAATCACCTGGAGGGAGGACGTCCCGCTCTGCCGTGGAGCCAAGCAAGGTCATGCCGTTGTCGAAGCGTGCCGTGGCCGGGCTTTGGATCCCGAGTTCTTCAATGGTCGGAGGGCTCTCCCCTTTGACGACGGAGATCGGTTCCAGGAAGTACATGCCGATCTCCTGCCCCTCTTCCCCCAGGATGGGCAGGCGCACCATCGTGGCCTGGTCATAGAGGCCCACTCCCAGGAGGTATTGACCTGGTGGAGTAGCGGGTGGTATCAATACCTCGTGGGCATCCTGGTCGTACTCAGCGGTCTGCCACAGATGGGTCGGGTAACGCCCAGGGTTCAGGCTATCTCGCTGCGCGTAGATGTTCATGTGCTCGTCCACGAGGTGTACGAAAACACTGTAGTCTGTGTCGAGTTGCTGATTTGCCTTCCAGTAAAGGGTAATGGTCACGGTGTCTCCAGGACGAGCATTGCTGGCAGCGAGATCATAGCCGAGTAGCGTGATCTGGTCTCCGAAATCGACCTGGAGGGGTTTTTCGACCCCTGGCAGGTGCAGACCGTCGAACGCTCTCCGGAAAGGTGTGTCGTATCGGTCCAGGATCCCGAGCTTGACGATCAGGAGAGCGACAGCCACCAGTGCCAGCGCAACGGCCTGCGCACCCGTGAGGCGGGCTGCATGGCCCTCGATGACGGTAGAAGGTGTACCTCCCAGCGAACGGCGGCTGTCAGGTTCGCAGCGTGCCCCTCGCACGAAGGCGACTGCGACAGGGAGGAGCACAGCTACCGCGCTCAAGACGCTGATGGCCCTGGACGCCTTTCGAGCAGGGGTGTCCTCGAAGCGCAGCTCCACCCTGTGCTCACCGGAGGGCACGAACAGACTCGATACTCCCAGCCCAGGGGTGGGGGTGATCTCAGTCCTCTGCCCATCCACATAGCCCTGCCATCCGGGGAAGTAGAGGCTGTTGAACGTCGCCTGGAATGGCTGCGGCGCGGAGACATCCACCATCGCGGACGTGGGGGTGAACCGAGCGCCAGAGATGACCGTCCCTTCTGGCAGGTTGGATTCGTCCAGTCTCGAGATGCTGGATCCGGAGAGGTACATGGGTTCCAGTGGTGAGGTGTGGGGAATCCACTCCACCCACACGGGCAGGTACTCGCCGAAAGAGGTCGTACCCATGGTGCCCGTGGCTCGTTCGAACTGCATCATGTCGGCGAAGGAGGGATCGAGGGCGAGCTGATCATAGTATGGCGGATAGAGTAGCGGGAGCGAGAAGACGACGACCATCACCACGGAGGTGAGGGTGACCACGAAGGACGGAGGGAACCTGGTTTCCTGGTCGGCAAACAGGCGAGAAGCGGCCCCGCAAAGGATCGCCATCAGCAGGCAGGCCAGGCGCAGAAACCGATGCGGGAAGACCAGGTACTTCAGGAGGGTCAGACTGTCCCAGACGGCAGCGGACTGAGGCAGCACCATGAACACCACGCCGGCAAGGCCACACAGCGAGATGAGCAGATGGCCGCGCTCCTCTGATCCAGGAAGCCTCCGCAGGCCGATGACAGAGATGATAGAGAGGGAGACGAGGACAGGCCCCAGGCTGTTAGGTACTTGTGGGTTCATCAATCCGGAGGTGGCCGTGCTGGGCAGCGCCAGCAGGTCAGCCACGGTGATGAAATGGGTGTGGTAGTCGAGGTCAGGTGGGGTAATCATCCTGTCGAGTTGTATGAACTGCCGATCCCACAGTGCGGGCAGCCAGAAGAAGGCGGTCAGCCCTGCACCGACCAGGAGTGTAGCAGCGCCGCGGCAGGCTGCGCTTCTCCTGCGGCCAGCCGAGAGCCAGACCAGGAGCACCAGGTAGCATACCAGGAAAGGAGTGAATATGAAGTTGGCTGGATTGTGGCTCAGGAAGCATCCTGCGTAGAGCAAGATGCTGGAGGCCCAGTAGACCGCTCCACCATTCCGGATGAGACGCCGGAAGGACCACAAGGTCAGGGGAAACAGCACCATGGCCCAGGCTCCAGGCAGGTGCCCCCTGAAGAGGATGTCGTAGAGATGGAATGGCGCGTACATGTAGGCTACTGCGGAGACTATGGCCGCCTTGGAGCCGAAGACGTCCCGCACGTAGACGTACATGGCCAGGCCCGACGCTACGAGGGCCAGCCCGAAGGAGAGGAGCATGGCGTGGACCAGGCTCAGACCAGTGGCGTACAGGGCCTCGCTCACGTAGTAGGGCAGATGCGGGACGAAGTCGAACAATGGATAGCCGTAGCCGAAAAGGAGGTCTGGCGCCCAGCGTGGGAACAGCACTCCTTGGTGGGCGAGTCGATCGATCTCGAGAAGCCGGAAGAGGTGGAACAAACCATCGAAACTGCGCGGCAGCCTTGACCTCCAGAGGGGAACCGTCGCGGGCAGGCCGAGGAGGCAGATCAGGGCAGGCTCCCTGGCGCGCGCAGCGACTCTGGTGAGGAGCGTTCTGGTCACCTGATCCCTCCCGGTCAGAGTTCCGTCTCTTCGGGGAGGGTCCTGCGGTGAAGCCAGGTGAGTCCGCGCTGAACGATGGGCATGACCAGAGCACCCAGAATGGCGGTGGGGATCGCGACTCGGAGCAGCAGATCCGCCCACGCGGGGGCGTACCCTACGAACGAGAGCAAGGTCAACAGAATGGAGTCGTGCACGATGCTGATGCCCAAGGCCAGCCCGGGTGCGAAGAGGGGGCTGGTCCGGTAGATGGTCAATTGGCCGAGGCTGGCGAGGTACGCAGCGATGGTCAGCGTGAAAGCGCACGTCCCCAAGGGTAGACCGGAAAGGAAATCAAGCGCCAGACCGCCGATGAAGCCCCAGACGATACCCTCCCTGGCCCCCCTGAGCAGGCTCCACGACACCACAGTCAGAAGCAAGAGGTGTAATCGAGCGCCTCCCAGGGAGAAGCGAAAGAGCACCGATGACTGGAGCACGGCGATGCTGAGCAGAAGTGGGACTACCGCGTAGGTCTTGATAGGCTATCACCTCGGTGATACCTGTTGCTCTTCCTCGAAAGAGATGGGCTCGAAACTGGTGAGCACCATGACCATCTCGAGACGTCCGAAATCCACGGATGGCCGCACTTCGGCCTCCTGGAACAACTCGACGTCCTTCTTGGTCACGCCCGTCACCTGCCCGATGATCAGACGAGTCGGGAAATTGCCTCCCAGTCCGGAGGTGAGCACAAGGTCGCCCGGCTTGATTTCTTCTGTCTGTTGGATGTACCTCATGGTCAAACCCTGTCCCACGCCACCCTGAACTACCCCAGTGGCGCGAGATTCCTGTATCAGGGCGTTCACTGCGCTGCTTGGATCGGTGATCAGCAAGACCTTTGCCGAGTGAGGAGCGGTCTCCGTCACCCGGCCTACGAGCCCACGATCGGTCAGTACCGGCATGCCGACGGCCACTCCTTCCTCGGTACCACGGTCTATGATCAGGTACCCGGCGAGATTGGTCGGATCCCGCCCGATGACCTGGGCCGACAGGAGCTCGAACGAGGGACTGGCCTGCTTGAAGTTGAGCTGCTCTCGCAGGGTCACGTTCTCTATCTCGGCTTCTCGGAGGCGTACGTTCTCGATGATGAGCTGATCCACCATCTGCTGAAGTTCCTCGTTCTCCGCCGCGCAGGCCCTCATGTCGACGTAGAGTTGACGGAATTCACTGACCCTGCCCATCGCCGAGGTGAGCACCTCTTGGATAGGAGAAGTGACCTGGGCCACGAGGTCCTTTGCCGGTTGAAGACGATCGCTGTGGTCGAGGACCAGGGTCGCCACGGCCAGTGAGAGGAAGAGTAGGAGGAACAGCAGGGTTCCTCCTCGCTGCATACGGCTCAAGGCAGCCTCCTCGCACTAGTGCCGTGTGTTGCGGCGCTGTGTGCTGGTGAGCACGTGGGTCAGCGTGTCGAGGTGTTCAAGCACCACTCCGCCGCCCCTGACCACACAGGTCAAGGCGTCATCGGCCACGTAGACCCGCATCTTGGTCTCGTCAGAGAGACGATCGGCGAGTCCCTTGAGAAGCGCGCCGCCTCCTGCGAGCGCTATGCCTTGTTCCATCAGGTCGGCGATCAGCTCGGGAGGGGTTTCCTCGAGGGTGGTTCTGACCTCTTCCACGATCATCGAAACCGGGGACGAGAGGGCTTCTCTGACCTCGACACTGCTTATCTCCACCGCTTCGGGCAGCCCCGTGATCAGGTTGCGGCCTCTCAGAGTCATGGTTTGCTCTTCTGGGAGGGGATAGGCCGAACCAATGGCCATCTTGATGCGCTCCGCCATGCGCTGCCCGATCAATAGGTTGTACTTCTCCCGGGCGTAGCGCATCACCTCCTCATCCATCTCGTCGCCTGCCACGCGCAGCGAACGGCTGACCACGATGCCGCCCAAGGCGAACACAGCCATCTCGGATGTACCGCCTCCGATATCCACGATCATGCTCCCCACTGGCTCGTTGATGGGGAGATCGGCTCCGATTGCTGCGGCTGTTGGTTGTTCGATGAGCAGGGTTTGTCGCGCGCCGGCGTTGATGCATGCGTCATGCACCGCTCTTTTCTCCACCTCGGTGACACCGCTGGGCAGGCCGACCACCACCCTGGGGCGGGGAACGGGCAGCATGACACGCTCGTGCACCTTCTTGATGAAGTACTGGAGCATCCTCTCGGCAACGTCGAAGTCGGAGATCACGCCGTCCCGGAGGGGTCTGATGGCTACTATGTTCGCCGGAGTGCGGCCCACCATCTCCTTGGCCTCATCCCCGACAGCCAGGACCTTCTTGCTCTTCTTCTCAATGGCCACGACAGAAGGTTCGTTGATGACGATTCCCTGGCCGCGCACCAGTACCAGCGTGTTGGCAGTGCCCAAGTCTATGCTAATGTCCCGGGAGAACAGGCCCAAGATGGCGTTTAGGGGACTGAACACGGATATCTCCTCTCTGCGACCTTCGGGTTATGGACGACGGCTTCTACTCCGTCTCCGTTTCCTCCTCTTCGTCCTCCGCTGGCTCGGCTTTCTCTACCACGCGCTTGGGTTCCCCTTCGATCTCCCTGGCTCCGCTGATCACCTCTACCTCGGCAGCTTCCACTCCCTCCGCTTCTATGGGCTCGAGCACCTCCTCGCGGAGCGGAAGCACTTGCACCACCACTTCGTCAGGGCTGGTCAGGATCTCTATATCCTGCTCCACGTCGAGATCCTTCACCAGTATCGCCTGGTCTTTCTCTTTGAGGACGCTCAGGTCTACCTCGATGGCCTCGCTCAACTGGTCCGGAAGGCAGTGTACTTGCAGGGCATCGAGACCGTGCACCAGCAAGCCTTGTTTGGCGGTGACCGCCGGCGCCTCTCCGATGAGTGTGATCGGTATCTCCGCGGTGATCTTCTCGGTCATCACCACTTCATAGAGGTCAACGTGCAGCACGGACTGGGTGATGACGTCGCGTTGCACCTCTCGAGCCAGGATCCTCCGCGGTTTACCTGCACCATCGATTCGCACGTTTATCAATCGGTTGGTACCCGCCTTGTCCAGTACAGCGCTCAGTTCTTTCGCGGCCATCTGCAGGGACACAGCTTCCGTCCTGGGGCCATACAGAGTACCCGGGACGATCCCGGACCTGCGAAGGACTCTCGTTTTCTTCCCGAATACTGTTCGGCTTTGCGCCTTGAGTTCTATCTGTTCCATGGGGATGTACCTCGCACTGGCAGTTTGCAAACAGGCCTATTATACCAGGGCCAGTCAGCTCGGCAAGTCTCGAGACCTCACCGCCTGGTTCTGCTTCGTTTCCACCGGTCGACAAGTCCGACTTCTAATCATTGTATCCTGACTGCATGAACAAGTCAAGGCACTGGCGGAGGGTGTGGAAAAAGGACATGGCTGTCGCCGCTGCAGGCACGCTGAGTAGACTGAAGGTCTATCGAAGGGGCGGTGCAGCGTCGCAGGTGGTGATGGCTGCCCGACAGGCAAGTCCGACAACGTTTTTCCACACTCTCTGGCGAGGATGAGGTTTGACAATGCCCTATAGTTACCCTAGAATGTCGGGTAATTCCGGCCCGGGTTTGGAGGCATCACGACAAGCGCTCATGAAGCCCATGTCGAGTGCAGAACTGAGGAAGGTCTTTCTGGACTTCTTCGCCCAGAGAGGGCATTCGATTGTGCCCAGCTCATCGCTCGTTCCGGAGGGTGATCCGACTCTCCTGTTCACGGGTGCGGGCATGGTTCAGTTCAAGCCGTACTTCTCGGGCGAGGTGTTGCCTCCATCGGGACGTCTCACCTCTGTCCAGAAGTGCTTTCGCACCACCGATATAGACAAGGTGGGAAACGAACGAAGCCTCACCTTCTTCGAGATGCTGGGTAACTTTTCGGTCGGTGAGTACTTCAAGAAGGGTGCTATTGAACTGGCCTGGGAATTCGTGACGGAGTACCTGGAGCTTCCCGGAGACCGGATCTGGGCCAGCATCTATCGCGATGACGAGGAAGCATCCATCCTCTGGCAGGAGATCGCCCTGCCTCCAGAACGTATAGTGCGCCTGGGCAAGGAGGACAACTTCTGGGGGCCGGCGGGTGAGACGGGGCCTTGCGGCCCATGCTCAGAGATCTTCTACGACAGGGGTCCCGGAGTGGGCTGCGCGAGACCAGACTGCGCCCCCGGATGCGATTGCGAACGCTTTCTTGAGATCTGGAACCTGGTGTTCATGCAGTACGACCAGGACGAAGCGGGCCATCTGACACCGTTGCCCCAGCAGAATATCGACACTGGAATGGGGCTGGAGCGCACGGCCGTCGTGCTGCAAGGCGTAGGCTCCATCTATGAGACCGATCTGTTCGCCCCGCTGATCTCCAGAGCCTGTGATCTGGTGGGCCGAACGTACAGTGCGGATGAGATGACCGATCGTTCGTTGCGCATCATAGCGGAGCATGGTCGAGCGATCACTTTCCTGGTGGCCGACGGCGTCCTGCCCAGCAATGAGGGTCGCGGGTACGTGTTGCGTCGCATTCTCCGCAGAGCCGTGCGTCATGGAAGGGTCCTGGAGAGGGAGGAGCCCTTTCTGGCCGAGATGGCCAGGGCGGTGATAGAGGTCATGGGAGAGCAGTACCCGGAGTTGAGGGAGCGGGAGAGCTTCATCCTGGGAGTCGTGGCGCAGGAGGAGGCGGGCTTCCAGCAGACACTCGCTGTGGGTTCGGCCTTGTTGCAGGATCTCATGGAAGAGGTCGAAGCTCAGGGAACGGCCCTCATTCCGGGAGAGGACGTCTTCCGTCTCTACGACACCTATGGATTCCCCGTGGAGCTAACCAGGGAGATGGCCACTGAGAGAGGGCTGGGCCTCGACGAAGAGGGCTTCGAGAAGGCCATGGTCGAGCAGCGCGAGAGGGCACGAGAGGCCAAGAGCTTCGGGCTGGCGGAACAAGGCGAGTTCTATCGACCGCTCGATCTCGCTAGGACGCACTTTCTGGGCTATGAGACTCTGGAGGCGGACAGCAGGATTCTCAGCCTCGCCAAAGACGGGAGGGTGGTTGGGGAAGTCACCGACGGGGACCAGGTGGCTGTGGTTCTGTCGGAAACACCGTTCTACGCGGAGGCTGGGGGCCAGGTCGGCGACACTGGTTCCATCGGCAACAGCGATGGAGAGATCGTCGTAGTGGACACCCAGCGTCCACTGCCCGGGTTGATCGTCCACTATGGAGAGGTCAGGGAGGGTGCGCTAAGCAAAGGGGCTGCGGTTGTGGCCCGTGTGGACGAGCAGAGACGCCTGGACATCGCGCGCAATCACACGGCCACCCACCTCTTGCACAGGGCACTGCGCCAGACCCTGGGAGATCACGCACAACAGTCTGGCTCCGAGGTATCTCCCGAGAGGCTTCGCTTCGACTTCACGCACCTGCAGGCGGTGGAACGGAGCGAATTGGAGGCCATCGAGCGGCTGGTCAACGAGAAGATCCGGGAGAACCTGGAGGTGACGACCACGGTCACCGACTATGAGAGTGCCGTCGCCTCGGGGGCGTTTGCCATCTTCGGAGAGAAGTATGGCGAAGAGGTGCGGATGGTCAGTGCTGGCGACTACAGTAAGGAACTGTGCGGCGGCACGCATCTTCAAAGCACGGGACAGATGGGCATCTTCCACGTCATGAGCGAAGGCAGCATCGGGAGGGGCTTGCGGCGCATAGAGGCGGTCACAGGCCGCGGTGCAGAAGAGTTCATTCGCGGGAGGCTGTCGTTGGTGGAAACGATGGCTGCCTCTTTGGGAGTCACGTCCTCGGAGATGGAGAGCAGCCTGAACGCCCTGCTGGACGAAGTGGACTCCCAGCGCAGGGAAATCCGGGAGTTGCAGCGTCGCCTGGCCAGAGTGGAGATGGTCAGGTTGCTCGAAGAGGTGCGTGACGTGAGCGGCATCAAGGTGCTGTCTGCCCAGGTCGAGGCTCCCGGCATGGAGACACTGCGCGAGATGACCGACTGGCTGAGGGACAAGCTGGGATCGGCGGTCATCGTGCTGGGTGCCATCATGGGTGGTAAACCGGGCTTCGTGGCCGCGGTGACTCCTGACCTCGTAGAGCGGGGTGTGAAGGCTGACACCCTGGTACGGGAGGTCGCGGCTGTGGTGGGCGGCGGGGGCGGCGGTCGCCCCACCCTTGCTCAAGCCGGAGGAACGGACCCACAGCGCCTGGGCGAAGCCCTCAGCCTGGTGCCCAATCTAGTGGCCCGGAGTTAGGCTGTTCAGTGCCTCAGTCGTCAAACCCTCGTCTGCTCGACTGTCTTCACGTGGCTTGGACTATGGGAGTGTGGATTGCGTGAGTTGCTAGCCGGGATACTGGGCGGTCGCGCACCCCGGAGCGAGACACCCGCCTATCACACCATTCTGGACCTGGGCACTGAGCAAACCAAGGCGCTGGTGGTGCAGTCGCGTGGCCGAGAGAGTGTGATTCTGGGTGCCGGCAGGTCCCGGCACGAGCGGCACGCGTCTCACGCGAGCGGTGCCCCGATGGATGTTCCGGCGATGGTGCGGACCTGCGACCGGGCTCTCAGGCAAGCCGAGGACATGACCGCGTGCTGCTGCGAGCACCAGGTCGTGCCCGATTGGGCAGTCGTCGGTGTACCGGACTGTTTGACGGCTGCACGAAGGGAGACGTTGACTCATCGGCGCTCTCAGCCCAACCGGCGTATCGGTGAGAGCGAGTTGGCGGACGTGGTGAAGCGTGCCCAGCGGCTTGCGCTGCGTGAACTGGGTGACAGAGCGCGTGCAGGTCTCGGTGGCCCTGGGACCCGGCTGGCGTTGCTGGAAGCATACGTGACGACCATCAGCGTCGACGGGCGGAGGGTCACCAGTCCTGTGGGCCTCCAGGGAGAAAAGCTGGAGGTCACTGTTTTCAACGTGGTTGTTCCTGCCCCGTATCTGAATGGGGTGGAAGCGGTGGCTGCGCAGCTAGGGCTGGAGATCCTGGACGTGAGATCGTCTTGGCGTGCCCTGGCTTCTGCTACGGTTGGCAAGCGGGCGATCAGTATAGATGTGGGTGGCAGCACAACCGACTTGATGCTGGTGCAGAACGGCGAGCCATGGGCCACAGGGAGCATTGCCCTGGGAGGGCGCGACTTCACGGCGCAGCTAGCGAAAGCCCTCACCCTTTCCCGCAGAGACGCAGAACGATTGAAGCTCGCCTATTGTTTGGGGCAGCTCGACCAGCATCTCTCTGGTACGGTTCTCGCCGCGGTGGGCCGTCTGACCGGCGTATGGATGGGAGCGATGGAGAGTGCTGTTGCAGCGCTCTGTGGCTCGGAGGAGCTTCCGCGTGGGTTCAGTCTGTGGGGTGGGGGGAGCGGCCTGCCATGCGTGGTGGACGCTGTGCGTTCGTTTCCTTGGGCGCAGAGGCTCGGCTGCAGCGGGAACCCTGAGGTGCGCCTGATGCGGCCGGAGCTGATACCAGGGGTCCTGGATGGTACGGGTCAGGTCCGGGATCAAGAGTATGCGTGTCCCATGGCCGTTGCCGGACACGAGGCGGGCCGCAGCTCAGCAGCGACGGATTGGGGCCCCTTTCTGTGGACGGTGAAAAGGCCGACGGCTTTTGTTGACAGGGGAGCAGCGAGTTGAGCGAGCCAGAGATCATCTACCTGGATCCTGAGGATACCTTCGCGGTGATAAGAGAGAGGCTGAGAGCCGCCGAGGGTGACCGCGTCGTGTTGGTCGTACCCAAGGAGTGCCCAGGATTAGACAGCCTGGTCGACCTGAAGCTCTTGGGACGCCAGATGGCTGCTCTGGGGAAGGAAGTAGCCCTGGTCAGCACACGACGGGAGCTGAGGGAACTGGCCAAGAGTCTTGGCTTTCGAACCTTCTCGTCCACCGCCTGGGCGCGGCGCACCAAGTGGCCAGCACGCAAGAAGGGCTTACAGCTCACTGCAGGCGCCTCACGGGCCCGGGACTCCCTGGCCACGTCCATCCCGACCCCTGTGGCTTCTGGGGCGGTGGGAGTAGGGGGCATCGTCGTTCTCGCGACCGCGTTCGCAGGCATGCTGGCGTTCATGGGCCTCCTGGCGGTGGTCTTCGTACCGACCGCGAAGGTGACGCTGCACCCGGTGGTCTACCCTGTGAGTACCACGCTGACGGTGGTGGCCAGCCCCGACCTGGAGGCCGTCGACTTTATCAACGTGAGGGTCCCCGCCAGGCGCGTGGAACTGGAGGTTGTGGGCGATGACGAGATCGCTACCACAGCGCTGAGGGATGAGCCAGACGCCAAAGCGATCGGAGAGGTTGTGTTCACGAACAGGCGCAGCGAGGCCACTACGGTGCTGTCGGATACCGTGGTCGTCACCAGCGGCGGGACGACCGTCAGGTTCGTTACGACCGAGGAAGTGACGATACCTGCTGGCGTGGGAGGCCGAGGGCGGGCGCCGATCGAGGCCATCGAACCCGGGCCCACCGGCAACGTCGCCGCATACTCCATTAACCGTGTGGAAGGCCCCATGGACCGGCAGGTGAACGTCATCAACGTGGCACCTACCACCGGCGGCGGGATGAGCCAGGTGTCGTATGTGACGGCCGCCGACAAGGATCAGCTCAGGGAATCATCGCTGCACAAGCTGAAAGAGGAGGGCTACTACACCCTCGCGGCAGGACTGGCGGAAGAGGAGATGCTACCGCACGAGTCGTTGCTAGCCTTCGTTCTCTCGGAGACGTATGACAAGTTCCCGGGAGAGGTCGCGGAGTCACTGGGTCTGCACATGCAGGCTCTCGTCAGGGGCACGGTGATCAACAGAGAGGATGTGGAACTGCTGGGATTGCGCATGGTACAGCTAGAGGTGCGCGAGGGGTTCCAGCTTCTGTCGGATGAGACGGAGGTCCGCATCGACGAGATCAGCGACGTGGAGTACGACGGGACGTTGACCTTTCAGATGACGGCCGAGGGCCTGAGCTGGATGGAGATCGACGAGGTGGAGATCCGAGAAGCGGTGAGGGGTAAGTCCGCTGCCGCGGCGGAGGAGTATCTGGCAGGACACCTCAGTCTGGCGACGGAGCCGGTGGTCGAGATCTCTCCTGCGTGGTGGGGTCGGATCCCGTGGCTACCTTTTCGTACAGCCGTGGAAGTGGTGTCGCAGGGTCAAGCGGTTGACTAGCAGCTCGATCACGGAGGGCTCGATGCGCCTGATGGCTCTTGACGTCGGCGAGAAACGCATTGGGGTGGCGCTCAGCGACCGCGGCCAGATGCTGGCCCGCGGCCTGCGGGTCATATCACGCGGCTCGCGGGAGGCCGATGCCTCTCTCATAGCGTCCCTGGTTAGAGAGCATGAGGTGGAGAAGATCATAGTTGGCCACCCGTTACGTCTGGACGGCAGTGCAGGGGAGCAGGCGCGCCGGATCGAGGCGTACGCGCGCGAGCTACAGCAGGACATGGGTGTACCGGTGTTGCTGTGGGATGAGAGCTACTCCACCGAGCGGGCCCGCGAAGCGATGATCGAAGCAGGCAGGAAGCGCAAGGAGAGGAAGGAGCGCCTCGACGCGGTGGCTGCCGCTGTGATCCTCCAAGATTATATGGACAGTACGGGGCCGACTGCGGATGAGTGAAAGGAGGGGTTCTTGAGCCGAGAAGACCTGCTGAGGGGTGCGATCCGTTGGGTGCTCACCCTTGTCTTGCTGCTCTTTGCGCTGGGTGCCGTCGTAGTTGGCGGGAGCTATCTGCTGGGCGGAGGTAGCGCTGAGGAGGTAAACGCCGGGAGCCTTCAGATGTCCTCTCTGGAAAGAACTCTGATCGGCATCTACCTCAATCTGCGTAAGAGCGACATAGAGAGCCCTGCCGGCAGCGATTCCACGGCGATGGTCTTCACGATCAACCCTGGCGAGTCCGCGGCGACCATCGCGCCCCGACTACAGCGCGAGGGCCTGGTCGCGGATAGCCAGTTGTTCCTGTACGTGGTCCGCTACCGCGGGCTCGACGCGCAGCTAGAGGCCGGCGAGTACGAGTTGCGACCAAACATGACCATGGATGAGATCATCGATACTCTGCAACATGGGCGGTTGCGCGAAGTGACAGTGACGATCCCGGAAGGGAAGAGGGCAGAGGAAGTCGCCGCTCTGCTCGAGGAAAGCGGGGTCGTGGACAGTGAAACCTTCATGGCTGCGGTGCGCAGTGGGTCCGCGGCCTATGACTTCCTATCAGACCGGCCTGCCGACGCTCCCGCCTCGGTGGAAGGGTACCTGTTCCCTGAGACCTATCGCATCCCCGTAGACTATGACGCTGCCCAGATAGTCGACCTCCTGCTCTCCACTTTCGGAGAGCGCTTCACCGCCGAGATGCGCCAGGCGGCCACCGACGAGGGCCTGACGGTCCACCAGGTGGTCACCCTGGCCTCGATCGTCGAGCGGGAGGCGGTCGTGGCCGAGGAGCGCCCCATCATCGCCAGCGTCTATCTCAACCGGCTGGAGCAAGGCATGTACCTTCAGTCGGACCCCACCGTGCAGTACGCCCTGGGATACCAGGAGGACACCGGCCAGTGGTGGAAGATACCGATGTCGCTGGAAGAGGACGTACAGGTAGATTCGCCTTACAATACCTATATGTATCCAGATCTGCCGCCAGGGCCGATATGCAGTCCGGGCCTGGCGTCCATTCAGGCCGTGCTGAACCCCGCAGAGACTCCGTATCTATTCTTCTTCTCCAAGTTCGACGGCTCACATGCGTTTGCCGAGACCTACGAAGAGCATCTGCGCAATCAGGAACAGTATCAGGGCCAGCAGTAGTTCTCTAAAGTGAGAAAGCTGTCAGCAGCTCCATTCCTTCTGCTCCTTCTGGCGGTCGCCGTCGGCTGCCTTTCCCCGCTGTCCACGCGGCCCACGTTCAAGATCGGGTTGGTGGCCCCTTTTGAGGGGCTGTATCGCTATCTCGGATACGGGGCTCTGCACGCCGTGAATCTGGCCATAGGAGAGTGCAACCAGGCCGGGGGTGTTCAGGGCTACCTGGTGGAGCTGGTGGCCCTGAACGACGATCATGAGCCAGACTCGGCAGCTCAGAGCGCGCGCGAGCTGGCCGTGGATCCTGACGTGATGGCGGTCATCGGACACTACGGTGAAGAGACGACCCTGGCAGCTCTCCCGGTGTACCAGGAGAACAGCCTGGCTTTGGTGGTCCCCGGCACCACGGCGGGCGCGGTAGCCACCAGTGGCTATGACCAGACCTACCGGCTGGTAGCTGACAACGAGACCATTGGCGAGGCGGCGGCCCGCTACGTGGTGCTGAGTCGAGGGGCGACACGGGTAGCGGTCTTGGGGGGAGCCGAGGACCTGGTGCGGGCCTTCGAAAACGTGGCGACGGACGCGGGAGCGGAGGTCTTCGTCCACCAGGAGCAGGACCGAGAGGCGTTGCTAACGGCGCTGGACAGAGAGGATCCTGACCTCCTGTTCTTCGGAGGAGAAGGGCTCGAAGGGGCGGAACTACTGCTGGCCTTGAGAGAGAGGGGTCAGGATCTTAGGCTCGTAGGGGGCAACGGGCTGAATACTCCTCACTTCGTAGAGGTGGCCGGCGAAGCCGCAGCGGGGACCGTTTATGTGGCTGTCACGCCACCCGCGCCGGATGGTTGGTTCAGCGAGGCTTACAGCGAGCGGAGTGGCGCTCCACCTCCACCGTACGCGGCTTTGTCGTACGATGCGGCGGGACTGCTGCTGGAGGCAGTAGGGGAGTGCATCGCCAGCGAAGGCCGGCCGTCGAGGCGGTGTGTGGCCGAATCACTCGCGAAGGTCAGGGAGTACAAAGGGCTGACCGGTACCATCTCTTTCGACGACAAGGGCCAGGCGGTGGCTCGAGAGGTCTACCTGTACGAGATAAACGACGCGCAGTATCCGGGAGAGCTGCGTGCCTATTCTGTCTCCACCCCGTGAGCGGGCACGCGGAGACCCTATTGCGGACTAGCTGACCACCCGATACAGCAGTGGTGGCGCTTCCACGGCGTGGTCCTCCCAAGCGTAGGCTCCCAACATCCTCGCTTGCGCAGCATCCGCGGACTCCTCACTCGCTGCGTGGATGGTGTATAGATCTTCGCCTTGCTCTACGCTGTCGCCTATCTTCTTGTGCAGTACGACGCCGACCGCATGATCCACGGGGTCGCCTCTGTTCTTGCGGCCGGCGCCCAGATCCAACGCGGTCAAGCCCACTAGCATCGCGTCCACCTGGGACAGGTACCCCTTTCTGGCGGAGGTCACGCGTCGTGCGATGGGAGCCTGGGGCAAAAGGCTGGGATCCTCGATGGGTGCCGTGTTCCCGCCCTGGGCGGTCACCAGGTCCCTGAAGCGCTCGAGGGCCTTCCCAGCGAGCAGCAGCTCCTCCAGCCTGGGGCGCGCTTCACTCTCCTCCCTGGCCTGTCCGGTGAGGAGCAGCATCTGAGTGGCCATGGTGAGACAGTGCGAGGTGAAGTCTGGGGGTCCGTGGCCGCGCAGCGTGTCCAAGGCCTCTTTCACCTCGAGAGAGTTGCCCACGGCACGACCCAGAGGCTGGTTCATGTCGCTGACCACCGCCACCGCGCTCTTGCCGAGGCTCTGGGCCAGATCGATCATGATCCGGGCCAATTCCACCGCCTCCTGCTCGGTCTTCATGAACGCACCTCGCCCGACCTTGACGTCGAAGACGATGGACCTCGCGCCCACGGCGAGCTTCTTGCTCATGATGCTGCTGGCTATCAAGGGGTAGGAACCGACGGTGGCGGTGACATCGCGGAGGGCGTAGAGCTTGCCGTCCGCAGGGACCAGGTCGGGAGTCTGCCCGGCGACGACGATCTTGTACCTGGAGAGGTTCTCGAGGAAACGGGTGGTCGAAAGGTCCGACGTGAAGCCGGGAAAGGACTCCAGCTTGTCCAGAGTGCCGCCGGTGAAGCCCAGCCCCCGGCCAGATATCTTGGCCACCGACAGCCCGGCTGAGACCACCAGCGGGGCTACCACCAGGGTCGTCTTGTCGCCAACACCACCGGTACTGTGCTTGTCCACCGCGAGAGGAGCGATACGTCCCACGTCCAGCGTGCGCCCCGAGTGGGTCATGGCGTTGGTCAGATAGGTCGTCTCCTCTATGTTCATCCCCCGCAGGTAGACCGCCATCAGCCACGCCGCCACCTGGTAGTCACGTATGTCGCCGCTCATGAGCCCCTGGATGAAAAAGTCGATCTCGTCTCTCGACAGGACGAGGCCATCACGTTTCTTGGCAATGATCTCCAGCACGTTCATGGGCACGGACCTCCGCCTTGAGCGTAGAGAGTTACATGTTACCATACATGATACTCCGCTGCAATGTCATTTCACTCCGTCTTCTCGGCTCTCTGCCGCTCAGCCTTCTCCGACCGGACTTGAGTGGGGCAGTGTGCTGACACCTCGCCTCGGCGCAAGCATGGCCCATGGCCACGACCAGAAGAGTGGCTGATCGGCGCCGCGCTTCTTCAACTCGGCTCCAGGATATGATATACTGACAGTAGAAGGCAGCGATGATGGACAAGGTCACGGTGATCGGGGGAGGGCTGGCCGGCTCGGAGGCAGCGTGGCAGGCCGCATCGCGGGGTCTTGATGTGCTGCTGTACGAGATGCGGCCCACTAAGACCACTCCTGCGCACCGGAGTGGCGATTTCGCAGAACTGGTGTGCAGCAACTCGCTGGGCTCGAACCTGCTGGATCGGGCCCAAGGTCTGCTGAAGGAGGAACTGCGCCGCCTGGGCTCCCTGGTAATCGCCTGCGCGGATGAGACGGCGGTGCCGGCGGGCGGGGCGCTGGCGGTGGGCCGAGAGTCGTTCGCCAGGTCAGTCAGCGAGCGCCTGGAAGGGCACCCGCGGATCGAGGTCGTACGACGGGAGGTGCAGGAGATACCTGATAGCCGTCCCCTGGTGCTCGCCACTGGGCCTCTCACCAGCGAGGCTCTGAGCCGGGCCATATCGCGGCTCACGGGGGAAGGATACCTCCACTTCTACGACGCCATGGCTCCCATCGTGGCCCTCGATTCCATAGCCATGGACAGGGTGTTTCGCGGCTCACGTTATGACCGCGGGAATGGTGACTACATCAATTGTCCCCTGGATGAGGGACAGTACCGCCGTTTTGTGGATGAACTGTCGAGGGCAGAGACTATCCCGCTCAAGGAGTTCGAGAAGGACGAGCGTTTTTTCGAGGCCTGCTTGCCTGTGGAGGTCATCGCCCGGCGAGGACGAGAGGCGCTGGCCTACGGGCCACTGAGGCCAGTGGGGTTGATAGATCCTCGTACCGGGGCGCGCCCGCACGCTGTGGTCCAGTTGCGGCAGGACGACCTGGCGGGGACGCTGTACAACATGGTGGGCTTCCAGACCAACCTGCGCTGGGGAGAGCAGCAGAGGGTGTTCCGGCTGATCCCAGGACTGGAGAGCGCGGAGTTCGTGCGCTACGGCCAGATGCACCGCAACACGTTCGTCAATTCGCCAGCGCTGCTGGAGCCTACGCTACAATGCAGGAAGCAGCAGGGCGTCTTCTTCGCCGGGCAGATCACAGGAAGCGAGGGGTACGTGTCTGCCGTGGCGGGGGGCCTCCTGGCTGGTCTGAACGCGGCGCGCGTGGCAGCGGGGGAGGCGCAAGTCGTCTTTCCGGCCACGACGATGATCGGCTCGCTATTCAGGTACGTGACTTCGGCCGACCCTGAAGAGTTCCAGCCGATGAAGGCCAACTTTGGCCTGCTGCCGCCTCTGGAAAGGCCCGTGCGCGGCAAGAGGCGCAGGTACCGGGCCTACGCCGAACGCGCCTTGAAGGATCTCGAGCTCTGGGCGGCCGGCGCTGAGCGCGAGCGGATCTCTGGCGCTGGCCAGGGCCAGCCGGGGACTCGAGCAGTCGACACGCAGGTTGGGTGATCGGGAGATGGTGAGTATCGGGTCGAAGATGCCTACTGCACGTGCGTTGAGCATTCTGGTGCTGGCCAGTGTCGTCGCGGCCCTGGCAACGGGATGCGGGAGTGCAGCGCCCGTGCCTGAGGGCGGCCAGAGCGCCTCGGAGCCCCGCAGCTTCGATGGGCAACGAGCGTACGAGTACGCTCTGGAGCAGTGCGAGATAGGTCCTCGTCCCTCTGGGACGGAGGCGGGTTGGGCCACCGGCGACTACATCATCGCGCGGCTGAAAGACCTGGGATGGGCGGTGGAGACGGAGGAGTTTGAGTACCAGGGAGTGCAGCTTCGCAACGTGGTGGGCAAGCTGGGAGAGGGATCGGTGGTCATCCTAGGCGCCCACTACGACACGCGGCCCGTGGCTGATCGCGATGCGCAACATGCCGATCAGCCGATCATCGGAGGCAACGATGGGGCCAGCGGCGTGGCGGTGCTGCTCGAGCTGGCCGCGGTCCTGACCCAGCATCCCCTGGAGAACGAGGTGTGGCTGGTCTTCTTCGATGGCGAGGACAGGGGTAAGCTGGAGGGCTGGCCGTTTAGCGTAGGGTCCACCTATATGGCAGAGCACCTGACTGTGGAGCCGGACTACGTGATCGTGGTGGACATGGTGGGAGATGCCCAACAGGAATTGCCCTACGAGGTCAACTCAGACCCCATCTTGAGAGCCAGGTTGTGGAATATCGCTGCTGAGCTGGGTTACGAGGAGTTCGTGGCCGAGCTCGGCCCCCCCATTGTAGATGACCACCTTCCCTTTCTGCGCGAGGGAATCCCGGCAGTTGACATAATCGACTTCGACTACCCCTACTGGCACACCATCGAGGATACCTGCGACAAGGTGAGCGGGGAGAGCCTGGAGAGGGTGGGAAGGGTATTGGAGGAGTTCCTGCTGGGGGAGGAGTAGGACGGTGACATGGTGGTCGAGGGGTAGCAGGGGTGAGTGAGAGAGGAGGAGGGCCATTCCCAGGAAACTAAGCTCCGTAGAATCGGCCCTGGAGAAAGGGTTTCTGGTAGGTGTGGAGCTAAAGGGCCAGAGTCACCTCTGGCGGGTGGAGGACTCGCTGGAGGAGCTCGCCCGGTTGGCGCAGACCGCCGACATCGAGGTCGTAGGGCGTACCGTGCAGCGTATGGAGGCTCCCAACCCCGCGACCTACATAGGCAAGGGCAAGGTGGAGGAGGTTCTCACCTGGAAGAGGGAGCTGGGCTACGACGTGCTCGTCTTCGACGACGAGTTGCTGCCGCGCCAGCAGAGGAACCTGGAGCAGGAGCTGGAGGTCAAGGTCGTGGATCGCACCGCCTTGATCCTGGACATCTTCGCCCGGCACGCGCGCACGAAGGAGGGGAAACTCCAGGTCGAGCTTGCGCAGTACGAGTACCGACTGCCAAGGCTGACACGCATGTGGACCCATCTCTCCCGACAGGCGGTAGGCGGGGTCGGGCTCAGGGGTCCTGGAGAGACCCAGTTGGAGAGTGACCGTCGGGAGATAGGGCGGCGCATCTCCGACCTGAGGGAGCAACTGGAGCAGGTCCGCGTGCATCGGCGGCAGTACCGCAGCCGCCGCAAGATGGCCGCCATCGCCGTGGTGGCTATTGTCGGCTACACCAACGCGGGCAAATCGACGCTGCTCAACGCCCTGGCCGGTTCTGACGTGGTGGTGGAAGACAAGCTGTTTGCTACCTTGGACCCCACGACCAGGCGCGTGGAGTTGCCTGACGGCAGGGCCGTTCTGTTCACGGATACTGTGGGTTTGATCAACAAGCTACCCACGCAACTTGTGGCCGCCTTTCGAGCGACGCTGGAGGAGATCAACGAGGCCGACCTGTTGCTGCACGTGGTTGACATAACTCATGCCAATGTGCAGGAGCAGAGCACGACCGTGGAGCGGGTGTTGCGGGAGCTGGGCGCGGAGGACAAGCCCGTGATCACGGCGCTGAACAAGATAGACCTGCTAGCGGACGAGCATGGCAGCAGGGCGGGGAAAGACGTGCAGCAGGTGGGTGAAGACGAGGGAAGAGGTCTGTTGGAGCGCGTCAGCGAGATGATGAGCGAGTACCCCAACTGCGTGGCCATTTCGGCCGCAGACGGCCTGGGGTTGGACGCGTTGCTGGAAAGGGTGCAGGAGTTGCTGGAGGAGGATCTGGTGCCTGTGCTGGTCCTCTTGCCATACAGCAGCGACGGACTGGTCGGACTGATTCATCAGCGGGGGATGATCGAGCGCGAGGAGTACGGCGAGTCGGGAGTCCTGCTAGAGGCCAGGGTGCCGCAGGGACTGGTGCATCATTTCGAACGGTACCTGGTGGAGTGATCATGGATAGGCAGTTGCCTGACGATAACGCAATAGTGCGACTATGGATATCGGGTCGCTGTGGTATCCAGATGTGCTCTGGGGGAGGTTCGGTGCCTGGACCCGGGGCGAGAGGCTCGGCGGTCCTGTGGGAGGTCGCTGAGGGGTCGGGGCCGCCGAGCGAGGGGACGGGAGCTGGAACGGGAAACGGATAGCGGCTCCCTGTGCTTCCATCAGCCTCGGAGGACAGCCCGCTTCATCTGGGGGTGAGACCAGCGCCCTCGCCGTGTTGGCCGGTTCTGAGCGGCAACCGGACTCGTGTGGCGGGCCCATCTCCCGGCAGGGGGCTCCGGAGAGAGCGAAGCGTATATTCACACTATAGGTGTTATGTAAATCATTATCCAGTGCAGAAGTAAATACTTGACATAAGCGGTCCGAAAGAGCCGACTGGAGCTATAGGCCTGATGGAGTATTCAAGGGAAAGACGGTACTTGCGAGCGGCACTGCGCGTGGTCGTGTTGTCGTTCCTGCTGGTGACGGTATGCGGGGTTTCCTACGGCGCTGGCTTTGCAGCCAGGTGGCTGGGGTACGAGCCGGGGGGTCTGCGTGAAGTCCCGGAGGCTGTTCTTCACCCTGTGGCGGAGGAGCCTCCTGAGTTCCAACTGTTCTGGGAGGTCTGGGGCTACGTGGAGGATGATTTCTACGGAGGAGACCTGCCCACGGATCAGGAGCTCGCCTACGGTGCCATCCGAGGCATGCTGGGAGCCCTGGGCGATCCGTTTACCTACTTCATAGAGCCCAGTGATCACGCGGTGGAAGAGGCTCAGTTGGAGGGGCGTCACGGGGGTATAGGCGCTGAGTACGTGATGGCCGATGGCTATCTCACCGTAGTGGCGGTGTTGGAGGATTCCCCGGCTGACCGGGCTGGCTTGCTGACCGGGGATGTCATCGTCAGCGTGGACGGCACCGAGGTTCTAGGGCTTTCGCAGAACGAGGCCATCTTGCTCATACGGGGTAAGCCTGTGGGCACCGTGGCTGAGCTCGAGATCGTACGAGAGGGCGAATACGACCTGCTGACCATCAAAGCTGTCAGAGAGGAAGTGGAGGTGCCTACGGTGGTCTGGGAGCTGAAGCAGGCCCAGACCGGCTATGTGCGCATCTCATTCTTCGGGAGCCGGACCAGCGGCGAGCTGGAGCGAGCGCTGAAAGAGCTGAGGGCTGACGGGGTCACGAGCCTGATTCTCGACCTGCGCGATAACCCGGGTGGCATGGTTACCGCCGCGGTTGACGTCGCCGGACAGTTCATAGACACCGGGGTCGTCTTCTACGAGCGGGACACCGCGGGCCAGGACAAGGTCTTCAGTGCCAAACGGGGCGGCTTAGCGCTTGATTTACCGCTCGCCGTGCTGGTCAACCGGGGTACCGCCAGCGCTGCCGAGATCGTGGGTGGAGCGCTCCAGGATCACGGGCGAGGTCTGCTCGTAGGAGAGCGCACCTTTGGCAAAGGCTCGCTCCAGAGCATACGGGAGCTGAGCGACAACTCCAGCATCCACGTGACCATCGCCCACTGGCTCACCCCCGACCGCCACGAGATCCAGGAAGCAGGTCTCGCGCCTGACATGGAGGTCGTTTCCTCTCAGAAAGCCCTGGATCTGGGCCAGGATCCGCAGCTCGAGGCCGCCTTGCACTACCTGGCGACCCGCACCGCTGCTGGGCCTGCGTCGGTTATGTAAATAAGCAGGGATGGAGTCCGATGCGAAATCTGGTGCGCATTCTGTTCATCATTCTCATCTCGGCCTGCCTCACCTCTGGGGCGTACCTGGGGGGGTACGGCTGCGCTGCTCTTCTACACCCTACCCCACAACCAGAGGCATCGCTGGACGCTGAGGGGCAGTTCAGGGTCTTCTGGGAGGCCTGGCGCGTCGTGCAGGAGGAGTTCTACGGGGGTCCTGTCGAGGCCTCAGAGCTGACCTATGGCGCGACCAGGGGTGCCGTCGCCACCCTGGGGGATCCCTTTACCTGGTTTGCCGATCCGGAAGAAGCCGAACAGATCAGAGAGGCTGCCAGCGGACGCTACTCCGGTATTGGGGCCGTGGTGAATGAGAACGAGGCGGGCAACGTGATCATCGTCCGTCCTTTTAGAGGCGGTCCGGCAGATCTGGGTGGACTGCTGCCTGGCGACGTCGTGCTGGAGGTGGACGGAACAGGGACGCGAGATCTGACCCTGGAGCAGTCAGTACAGCTCATTCGGGGTCCCGCGGGGACCACGGTCCGTCTGCTCGTGCAGCGGGCCGGGCTGGACGAGCCCTTCGAGGCGGAGATCGTGCGGGCGGACATCGAGATTCCCTCCGTGGAGTACAAGATGCTGGACGAGGGAGTGGCCTACCTGAAATTGAATGATTTCCGAGGGCAGGCAGCCGAGCAGCTACACGCTGCGCTGGCAGAGCTTCTGGCCCAGGAGCCGGCAGGGCTCATCCTCGATTTGCGGGACAACCCAGGTGGCCTGTTCACCTCATCGATCGAGGTCGCCAGTGAGTTCATCGAGGAAGGTGTGATCGCTGTGGAGAAAGGCAGCCATGGCCTAGACGAAACGCACATGGCGCTGGGTGGCGGCTTGGCCACGGAGATCCCCCTCGCCGTCCTCATCAACGAGGGGAGCGCCAGCGCGTCAGAGATCGTGGCCGGTGCCATCCGAGACCACGGCCGTGGCGTCTTGATCGGAGAGACCACCCTCGGAAAGGGCGCCGTGCAGAACCCGGTGGATCTCAGCGACGGGTCTCACCTGAGGCTCACCGTCGCCTACTGGTTCCCTCCCGAAGGCCAGCTCATCCAGGGAGAGGGTATCGCGCCCGATGTCGAGGTGCCTCTCACCGACGAGGATCTGGCCGAGGGTCGCGATCCGCAGTTGGAGCAGGCGGTCACCTACTTGCTCGGGCGGTGAAACAAATGGGAGACAAGACTCTCGTCTCCAACAGGCGGGCTCGGCGTGAGTACTTCATCGAAGAGACTTGCGAAGCTGGGCTCGTCTTGAAGGGTTCCGAGATCAAGTCCATACGTGCCGGGCGGGCCAACCTGCAGGATAGCTACGTGACGATCAGGGACGGCGAAGCCTGGCTGGTCAACTCTCACGTATCGCCCTACAAGCAGGCCAGCATCGAGAACCACGAACCCAAGAGAGATCGGAAGCTCCTGCTCAACCGCCGCGAGATCAGCCGGCTGCTGGGCAAGGTTCAAGCCAAGGGCTACACGATCATTCCCCTGCGGTTGTATCTGAAGGGCAATCGCGCCAAGGTGGAAATCGCGCTGGCCAGGGGCAAGAAGCTCTACGACAAGCGTGCCGACCTGGCCAAGCGACAGGCGCAGCGGGACATGGAGAGGGCGATGCGGAGATCCAGGTAGCCCTGAGCCGGGGCCTCCCGCCACAACAGGGACATGCTGCGGGGGCTCATCGGGGGGCGGAAGGGGCTTGGTGGGCACGAATCTGACCAGCGAACCGTCGGTCAACGGCTATCGGGTCACCGTCCCCGAGCCCCTGAGTATGTGTGGCGTGAGAAGCGGCCTCAGCCCGCTTGCGCGGCGCCCGGGGGCATCTTTGCCACGGCCAGATACGGAAGGTTCCGGTACTCTTGCTGGTAGTCGAGCCCATAGCCGACGACGAAGACATCAGCGAGATCGAAGCCGACGTAGTCGAGAGGCAGATCCACCGCGCGCCTGGCTGGCTTGTTGAAGAGCGTACACACCTTGAGGCTGGCGGGAGCTCTGTTCCGGAGATGCGCCAGCAGGTACTCCATGGTGAGGCCGCTGTCGATGATGTCCTCCACCAGAAGCACGTGCTGGCCCACGATGCTCAGGTCCAGGTCCTTGAGTACCCGCACCGCGGCAACGTCCTCTCTCTCCGGGTGGTACTTGTTGATGGACATGTAGTCGGTGGTCACGCGAATGGAGATGGCGCGGATGAGGTCCGCCATGAAGGGCGTGACCCCCTTCAGGATCCCGATGAGGCGAGGTTCCAGTCCGGCGTAGTCCCTGGAAACCTCGGCGCCGAGCTCCTCTACGCGGTGCCGAATCTCTTCGGCGGAGATGAGGATCTCTCCAACCTCGACCTCAGGTAGCCAATCACGTCCCTTCATGAGGCGTTCTCTCCCGTCAATCCGCTGGTGTACAGCCAGCGCGGGCTCGCGGCGTGGGTTGGGACCTTATGTAAAGCAGCAGTCACCACTCCTCAGTCCTGACCCAGGAATCGTCTGACCAGGAGGTTCGCTACCTCCTCAGCGTCGTCCAGGCCAAAGTGTGGCACCGCTAAGTCGAAGGTCTGATCAGTGACGATGGCGATCAGGTCCTCAGGGGGCGAAACCAGCTCCTGGCTTCTCTCCCGCCGTGAGACCTCGATCTTCTTCTTCGGGCCCCGCTTGTAGCCCTCAGTAATCACCAGATCCACGTCCTGTAGATAGGCGCTCACCACGGCGTCGAGCGCCATTTCCTCTTCCAGGTGCTTGATCACAGCTATCCTGCTCGGTGACGAGAGAACCACGGTATCGCTGCCGGCCTTGGCGTGCCTCCACGAGTCCTTGCCCGGTCGATCTATCTCAAAGCCGTGCGGCTGGTGCTTGACCACCCCCACCTTCACGCCACGGCCCTTCAGCACAGCGATCAACTTCTCCAGAAAGACGGTCTTCCCCGAGCCTGACTTCCCGACCAGGGATATCACGGGCGGCAGTTTCACCGTCGAGTTCCCCCCTCTTCTGTGGTGATGCCCACGCTGGCCAGGGGTCGCCAGCCCGTTGGGCGGCCCTCACTGGTTTTCAAGCCTGGACCCTTCCTTGAGACCAGAGAGTATCACCTCCGGGGTCGCCGGTAGAGAGAAGATGCGGACGCCGACGGCGTCGTAGATGGCGTTGGTGATGGCCGGGGCCGTCGGAATGGAGGTTATCTCCCCTACCCCCTTGGCTCCGTAAGGGCCGTCGGAGGTGGGGTGCTCCACGACGATGGCCGTCATGTGGGGCATCTCTCCGAACGTCGGGATCCTATACCTGGTCAGCGTTGTCTTCTCCGGAACGCCTTTCCGCAAGGTGAAGTCCTCCATGAGGGCGAAGCCCAGACCCATGAGAATCCCGCCCTCCACCTGCCCTTCTAGGGCGATGGGATTCACGGCTGTGCCCACGTCATGCGCGGCGATAACCCGCAGGACCTTCACGTGCCCTGAGTTTATGTCAACTTCCACCTCGGCGGCCTGAGTAGCGTACCCGTAGGCGAAGTGGGTGTCGCCCTTCTCTCCCAGAGGGACGGTCTTAGGGGGCGTATAGACTTCGCGGGCGGTGGTGGAAAGGCCCTCCCTCCTGGCCAGTCTGATCGCCTCGGTGAGCGACATCTCTTTGCCGCCGCTCCCTGTGACCCACCCTCTGGCAAAGACGAGATCGTCAGGCGCAGTGTTCAGCTCCTCGCTCACGGCCTGTCTCAGGATATCCTTGAGCTTCTGCGCTGCCAGGCGAGCTGCGTTGCCGGAGATGTAGCTCTGGCGCGAGGCGGTGGTTGCTCCACCGTCTGGGGTGAGGTCCGTATCGCCGACCAGCACCTCTATTCTGTCGTATTCCACGCCCAGTTCCTGGGCCACGATCTGTGCCAGAACGCTCACGATGCCCTGGCCGACCTCCGCAGCGCCCGCACGCACCTGGGCACGACCATCGTCGAGCAGTTCCACTTCCACCCCGGCGCTGTCTGCCACCCCGCCTCCCAGTCCCACGTTCTTGTAAGCACAGGCTACGCCCCACCCTCTGCGGAGGTCTGGCGATGGCAGCGTCGTTTCGCCCAGGGCTCCCCTGGCGTCCTCAACACGCTCTAAGGTCTCCAGCAGCCCTACGCTTTCCCGCAGCTCCTGCCCCGTAACGGTAACCGAGCCCACCCGCAGGGCGTTCTTCCGCCGCAGATCCCACGGTGACACGCCCAATCTCTCAGCCAGGATATCCATTTGCGTCTCTGCTGCAAAGTGAGCCTGTGGAGCGCCAAAGCCCCGGTAGGCCCCGGCTGGCGGATTGTTGGTGTACATGGCGTAGCAGTCCACCCTGGCGTGAGGGACCTGGTACGGTCCCAGGGAGTGGGTCGCGGCCCTGGTCATCACGTGGGGCCCCAGAGAGGCGTATGCTCCACTGTCCCCCACAATGAACGCCTCCGCCGCCACCAGGCGACCGTCCTTCTTGGCTCCCGTCCTGAGTCTGATCAGGCATTCGTGCCGCTTGGGGTGGGCGGTCATCGACTCCTCACGGGTATAGACCAGCTTGACGGGGCGCCCCGTGATCCTGGCCAGCAAAGCAACGTGAATCTGCCCTGCGATGTCCTCCTTGCCGCCGAAGGCTCCCCCGATCTTGGTTTGGATGACCCTCACCTCGTCTTCAGGGAGGGCGAGAGAGGCAGCGATCTGCGCTCGGTCGGAGAACGGAATCTGGGAGCCCACGTACACCACCACCCTGCCCTGGTCGTCGATCAGCCCCACGGCGGCTTCCGGCTCCAGGAAGGCGTGGTCGCCTCGAGGAGTCCTGTACTCGTTCTCCACGATGACGTCTGCCTGGGCGAAGCCCTCCTCCACGTCTCCCCGGTCTAGCTGTATGTGCTCGAGAACGTTGCCGGTCTCGTGAACCAGGGTCGCCCCCTCCGCCAGGGCCTCCTCCGCCGACGCGACCACTGGCAAGGGCTCGTACCTGACTTTGATCAGTCCAACTGCCTGTGCAGCGGTCTCTTCGGAGTCTGCGGCCACCGCGGCGATGGCATCTCCCACGCAGCGCACCTTGTCGTAGGCCAGCACCGGCCAATCCTGTCTGGCGAGGCCGTGGTTCCTGGCGCCCGGTAC
This sequence comes from Anaerolineae bacterium, assembly GCA_034411995.1. Classification (GTDB taxonomy): domain Bacteria; phylum Chloroflexota; class Anaerolineae; order UBA7937; family B3-Chlor; genus JAUVXJ01. The sequence continues at coordinate 487,041 of DAOUME010000007.1, forward strand.
CTCCTCGGCGGTGATCACCGCGGCTACGCCTGGCAGCGCTCTGGCTTCGGACGTGTCGATGCCCAGGATCATGGCGTGAGGGTATTCGCTGCGCAGCACTTTGGCGTACAGCATATCGTCGAAGTAGAGGTCGCCGGCGTAGACCGCCTCGCCAGTCACCTTCGATCGTGCATCAGGGCGGGGCTGGCCATGACCTACTACTCCCGTAGCTGGACCCTGCCGTTCGGGCCTGGTCGGACGTGTGCCCGCGGCTCGCTCCACCGCCTCCACGATCTTGGCGTATCCGGTACAACGGCACAGGTTGCCGCTCAACGCCTCGACGATCTCCTTACTGGAGGGTCGTGGGTTCTGGTCGAGGAGGGCCTTCGCCGCCATGATCATTCCCGGGGTGCAGTAGCCGCACTGTACGGCGCCTGTGTCGATGAAAGCCTGCTGAAGAGGGTGTAGGACGTTGGTATCGGCCACGCCTTCGATGGTCTGCACTTGCTTGCCATCGGCCCGCCTGGCTGGATAGACGCACGATCTGACGGCTTCTCCGTCCACGATCACCGTGCACGCCCCACAGGCGTTGTGTCCACAGCCCTTCTTCGTGCCCGCGAGACGCAGCTGATCTCTCAGCACATCGAGCAGCGTGGTGCGCGGTGCAATCTCGACTTTGTGGAATTCGCCGTTGACCCACAACCCTATGCTTTTCTGCTGCGACATGCCCCTGATACCTCCCTTGCTCGCGCGCCCCCCTGGGCACACCAGAACGCCCCGAGGAACATGCACCAGTCGTGCCCATGGGGGTCCGGTGTGACCAGCCTCAGCGGCTGGAGGCGCCAGGCTAAGTACGAGTCCGTGGTGGATGGCTACCCTGGGGGTAAGCCCTCCCTGGTCCGATGCCACGCCCTGGACCCAACTCTTGTCTGGCTTTCTCCAGGTCGGCCTGACTGTTGATGTTGAAGAAGGAAAGGTTCCGGGGATCGAAGACCTCTATCTCTTCCCGATCGACGTATCGCACGCGCACGTGGGGAAAGAAGTGGATGATCCTCAGATCGCCCGCCAGCAGTTGTTGTTTGATCAAGGGCAGGCAATTGCGGGAATAGAAGGCGTGCAACGCCTCCGTGAGCTTCCCCCTGCGCGGGATGACCACGTCGTACCGGCTCGCCAGCCCTTGCATGTACCGCAGCAGCGACAGGTTCAAGAAGGGCATGTCGCAGGCGACTACCAGGCTGTGGCTGCGGGTGGCAGCCTTCAACCCGGAATAGATGCCTCCCAGCGCTCCCTTGCCGGGATAAACGTCGCTGACCACCAGTGCTTCGAACTGCTCGTACCTGTCGGCCTCGTTGGTGACGATGATCACCTCGTCGCTGAGTTGTGAGAGCGTCTCGATGATCCTCTCTATCAGGAACTGGCCATCCACGAAGAGAAACGCCTTGTCCTGCCCCAGGCGAGAACTGCTGCCGCCGGCCAGAACCACAGCGCTGCTTTGGCCAAGAACCCCCCGTTCTGCCATCCGTGGTCCCTTGTTGCCTCAAGTCCATCCCGCGGCCCAAGTATACCCCAGCGCCCTCGGGGTGTCGAGACCACGTATTCACTCACGTATAATGTTACCGAAGGGGTATAGTTCGCTCAAATGATAATGTTACCGAGGGGACTATGCCCAACAAAGAGAAGATGACCGTGAGCGAGCGGAGGAAGTATCTGGGTCTGAT
>DAOUME010000008.1:0-29018 GCA_034411995.1 Anaerolineae bacterium
AGATGTCACCCTCTCCCGCAGCAGACCCTTCCACAAGAACGACAACCGCTTCGTGGAGCAGAAGAACTCCACCCTGGTCAGGGCCTATCTGGGCACCGCTCGCTACGACACCGCTGCCCAAACCAACGCCATCAACCAACTCTATGACCAGATGTGGCTCTACTACAACTTCTTCCAGCCTGTCATGCGCCTCAAGGAGAAAACGACCAGCCCCTGGCCCCCTGCCGAAGGCCAACCCTCACGCATCAAACGATGCTTCGACTCAGCCCGCACCCCCTTCCAGCGCCTATGTGAGACTGATGCCATCTCCGAACAGGACAAGCAGGAACTCCAAGCCCTTCGCGACCAAACCAATCCTCGACAACTCCGCCGAGAGATCTACCACCTCCTCGACGAAATCTTCCTCTTGCCTGGTGCCATCCCAGGTCGAACGGAAGACGTCTATGAAACCCTATTCGCACCCCTTGACAACCAGAAAGGAGAGGGCATCCCGGTAACATTTTCATTTGACTGGACACGGCACAGGGCGGCGTGGGATGTATGAGCAGGGAACAGCGATTCGAAACCAGCCTCAACCAGGGGGGCTCACAGGTGCTGAGCCTTGGCTCTCGGAGGAGTGGGTGCCCAACGAGGTGAGTCGAGGACTCATGTGTGCGGCGAGGGTAAGTCGGTCTGTCCCCAACGATGCTGAAGACGCCGGTTCGAAACCCGGCCGGACGAACAACTCCCGTCGCGCTCGCTACCTGGGGCCCCAGGAGATGACCCTTTCATTGACTCCCTGGTAGATGATCTCCAACTTATCCGTGACGTTCGCCAGGATCTTCCTCTGGTCGCTGCCGTCGGACTCCATCACGTAGAACTCCCAATCGCCACTCCGATCGGAGAGGAACACGATCTGGTCACCGTCAGGGCTCCATGCCGGTGAAACGTTGTTCGGCCGCCTCTCTAGCAAGGCAGAACTACTGGTCAGGGGCCGGCGCGCACCACCGTCTGCGTTCATCAGATAGATCTCCCAGTGATCGTGCTGCCAGTGCATGAACGCCAGGCGACTGCCATCGGGAGAAGTGACGGGAAACTGGTCGTGCACGTTGTCGGTGAAGGACCGGTTGTTGGGACCCTCTACCGTGGTCGTACTCAACCCATGATCTCCATCGTATACCAGCCACTGCCCATCGCTCGACCAGGTCGGGGAGAAGGCATGTCGATCACAGTATGGCTGGTGCAGATAACCATCCGCGACATCGACCACGCCCAGATGCCATTCCTGCTGAAGCATGGGCGGGATGAGCGTCAGGCAGCCATACCCCTCGAAGCACTCTCTCCAGGGCGCGGTCCATCCCTCTGATTCGAAATAGAAGGCGATCTGGCTTCCGTCCGGGGACCACTGCGGTGCCCGCGCCACCTCCGAACTGTACAGCAGTCTCTCATTGCTGCCGTTGGCATTGATGGTGTAGAGGCCCCACGGAGTCGTCCACCGCGAGAACGCCACCTGGCTCCCGTCTGGCGACCAACTGGGGTCCATACCCCGCGTCAGGAGAGTCAAGCCGCTTCCATCGGCGTTCACCACGTAGACGTCACCACCACTGGCCACCTGGAACACGAACTGTCCTCGCAGCCCCGGCGTCGGTGTAGGGCTTGGCGCCACCGATACCGCTGGCCGCGTGGGCTCCGACGTAGGAGTTGGGGGCACCGGACTCGACGTAGGGGTGCTCGTCGGTGACGGCGCCTCTGTCGCCCTGGGGCTCGGGGTGACGGTACAGGTCGCTGTGGGAGACCGTTGTTGGGCTCTGGCGGGCAAGGGGATGATGGTCGGCTCTGGTGGAACCTCCTGGGCACACGCCGCCAGCAGGAACGCCAACGCCACCATGCAGGGGAGCAAGCTCAGCACTCTTACCTTACTCACGGACCACTCCTACTCGTAGCGCAACGCGTCGATGGGGTTGAGGCGCGCCGCTCTCAGCGCCGGGTACAGGCCGAAGACTACCCCCACCACCAGGGAGAAAGTGGTGGCCAGCACGATGGACTGCAAAGACACCACGGTGACCAGCTCCTCCGACAACTGGGACACACCCTGAGACAGAAGGAACCCCAGGGCGATGCCTGCAGCTCCACCGAGAAGGCTCAAGACCATAGATTCTACCAGGAACTGCAGCAGGATGTCACGTCGTTTGGCTCCCACCGCCTTGCGGACGCCAATCTCCCTCGTGCGCTCAGTGACGGAGACGAGCATGATGTTCATGATGCCGATGCCACCCACAAGAAGAGAAATGGCGGCGATGGCACCCAGGAACAGTGTGAGCACGCCGGTAACCTCGGCCATGATGGCCACCAGATCAGCCTGACTGATCACCGAGAAATCGTCATCGTCCTGGAAGGAGATCTTGTGACGGCGCCTCAGCAACTCGTTGATCTGTTCGCTCGCAGCATCCATACTCTGGTCGGACGTCGCCTGTACGTAGATCATGGTGACCATGAACTTGCCGCCCAGGTCACGCCGCTGAGAATAGAGCCGAGCCTGCGCAGTGGAGATGGGCACGTAGATGTATCCGTCTTCGCTGCCCATCATGCCCGCGCCCTTCTCCGCCAGGACGCCGACGACCTTGAAGGGAACACGGTTGATCCTGATCGTTTGATCCAGGGCGTACCCATCTTCACCAAAGAGCTGCTCTGCGACGTTGGAGCCCAGAACGGCCACTCGGGCTCTACGCTCTACGTCCTGTGTGGTCAGGAACCGTCCGAGAACCACGTCGAGGTTGCGAACCAGGGCGTGTTCGCCGGTGACTCCCGCCGTGGTCGCTGAGAGGTCCTCACCGTCGTAGCTCACCGAGGTACTGCCCTCCATGGTGGGAGCTACGATAGCGGCGTCCGGCACATTCATCGGGTCGGCGATGGCCTCAGCATCTGCGTAGGTCAGCGAGGGCGTGTATTCGAAGCCGCCGCCCTGTGTGACCTGGCCCGGCAGGACCATCAACAGATTGGAGCCCGCGCTCTGGATCTGCTCCGTGACCGTCTTCTGCACACCCTGGCCGATGGAGAGGAGGGCGATGACCGCGGCCACACCGATGATCACGCCCAGCATGGTCAGCGACGAGCGCATCTTGTTAGCGCTCATCGCTCCCGAAGCCACCCGCAAGCTGTCAGCTAGATCCACGGTTCGTCTCCTTGGAGGCCGGCGCCGACACGAGGACCTCCTCGTCCGCAATACGCCCATCATGCAGGTGCAGTATGCGCTCGGTCTGGGCGGCCACAGTCCGATCGTGGGTCACGAAGACCATGGTGATCCCGCGCTGCTCACTGAGCCCCTTGAAGATCTCCACGATCTCGGCCCCCGACTTGGAGTCGAGGTTGCCAGTCGGCTCGTCGGCCAGGATGATCGAAGGGTCGTTGACCAGCGCCCTGGCGATGGCCACTCGTTGCTGTTCTCCTCCAGAGAGCTCGTTGGGATGGTGATGGGCCCGGTCGCTCAGGCCCACGGCCTTCAGTGCGGCCAGCGCTCGCTCCCGCCGATCCGCACCGCCACCGTAGAGGAGAGGCAACTCGACGTTGCGCAGGGCCGACGTACGAGACAGAAGGTTGTAGCTTTGGAAGACGAATCCGATCTTGCGGTTTCTGATCTCCGCCAGGTCATCGTCGTCCAGTTCCCTGACGTCTATGCCATCGAGGTAGTAAGCACCCGTGGTGGGCTGATCCAGGCAGCCGATGATATTCATCAACGTGGACTTTCCCGAACCAGACGGCCCCATGATGGATACCCACTCGCCTTCCTCAATCTCCAGCGAGACTCCACGCAAGGCACGCACCTCTACCTCACCCATCATGTAGACCTTGGTGACATTCTCTATCTTGATCATGACCTCAAACACCTGACGGACCGCACATGCCAGCGCCGGCGTCTACGACATGCCGGCACGCAGTCGTTCTCTCATGGTCGATCCGCCTACCACTAACTGATCGCCTTCCTCCAGGCCCCTCACAACCTCAGCATAGCTGGCGTCCTGGATACCGATCTCTATCTCCACACGCTCGACCTCGCCGTCGGCCAACCTCTCTACGTAGAGCTGGCCCGTGTCCCTGTCCACGGAGATGGTCCTGCTGGGCACCAGCAGAACGTTCTCCCGACGCTGCGTCACGATGGTGATGTTGGCCGTCATTCCTGCACGCAGGGGCACCGCCGTGGGCTCGAAGTCGACCCTGACTGAGTAGCTGACCGCTCCCAGGTTCTCGGTAGCGGCAGGCGAGATGAAGTCCACGTGACCCAGAAGCTCCTCGTCGGGGAAGGCATCCAGATCTACCCTGGCCTCCTGCCCTACCGCCACCTGGCCGATGTCTATTTCGTCGATATACACGTCCACATAGAAAGCTGAAGGATCGATGAGACCGATCATCGGGGCCCCTGGTGCCACCTGCTCGTTCAACCCGGCGCCCACCAAGGCCACCGTTCCGGCAAAGGGAGCCACGATCGTCGCTCCCTGCAATTGCAGCTCGGCCAGTTCCAGCGAAGCCCGGGCCTGGTCCACGGCCACCTGAGCCATGGCTAGGTCCTCCTCGCTGGCTCCGTTCAGCAGACTGTTCAGTTGACCGCGCGCCTGAGCCACTGCCGCCTCTGCGGCGCGAAGCTCGCTCTCGGTTGGGCCCTGCATGGCGATGTTGTACGCTGCCAGCGCCTGCTCATAGTTGATCGTGGCCTGCTGCAGATTCACCGACTGCGGAAGAGCGCCGATTCCTCCCACCCAGGCGTACTGATCATACATCTCCTGAGCCTCCTGGAGAGCGACCTCGGCCCTTCTGAGATCCGCCTTGGCCACCGTTATCTCGTCTGCGCTGGGGCCCGCGTGCATCCTGGCCAGAGCCGCCTCCGCGCTCGAAAGGTTGGCGCGTGCAGCCTGGATGTCATCCGCGTCCGCCCCGAGCACGAGTTTCGCCTGACTGGCCTCCGCACTGGTGAGCGCCAGCCGTGCCTGCGTCACCCCCAGGTTCAGCTCCGCCTCGTCCAGTTCGGCCAGAACGTCGCCCTCGGCTACCTCGTCCCCTTCGGAGACGGTCAGGGACCGCAGTATGCCCCCGGTGCGGAAAGATAGCGTGACCTGCGCCTCAGGCTCTACGCTCCCTGTGGCATCGACGGTGGCCTCGATGTCTCCCCGCTCGACGGTCACAGTCTCGAGATTCTCTGCCGTCGCGCCCCGATTTCCCGCACCCTGCTGCAGGAACCAGTATCCGACTACCCCCGCCGCCACGAGAATGGCAGCGATGATTACCGCTCTTCGCATTGTTCTCCCTCTCACCAGACGCACATTCCCACATCAGACAACGGGACACCGCCATCAGTTATTCGGGACGACGCATAGCGGAGCGCCGCCGCGGACCACGGGATAAGACGAACCCAGCAGTTAGGCCCCTGGCCCACAAGCCCCTGTGGTCCCATACTTACCACTATGCCAGAAGGAAACGCCCGTGTCAAACTCACCCTCCGCTAAAGGGCCACGAGCATGGGACCGTTCCTCTCCGGGCCGCCCCATGAGCTGCGGGAACCCCGCCCTGCCTCAGTCCAGCCTACAAGGCCGAGCCAGCCAGCATCCCCAGCAGGCTTGGCGCCAACCCCACCACCGCGGTCAGCGCCCAATAGCAGACGGTGCCCACAGCGGTCTTCAGCGTCGTAGAACGCGTGGTCACCGTCAGGCCGATGGCCACCAGGAACAAGTGCCACGCCAGGAACGGATCAACCTGGGACAAGAAGCCGTAGGCGATGTTGCCCGCGTTCTGGGCCTGGTCGCTGCTCGCCACCAAGAACGAGAGCCCCTTGTTGAGCGGCAGCGCCCCGTTGATCAGGACGTACACGGCCTGTACCAGGTCCCTTAAGGCGAATGGCAGCCAGGTCCACATCACGAGCGTGACCATCTGCCGGAACTTGTTGTCGGTACCCAGCAGATAGCTGATGAAGAACAACACCCCTCCCCGCAAGAACCAGGTCAGGACTAAACCCACCGTGCCCAAGGCGATGCCCGAGGCTGCCAGGAAGAGGGGCGAGGTGAAGAGCTCGACGGTCTTCTGTACCTGGTCCGCCTGCTCCGCGGGTATCGAACCCGCTTGCGCCGCTATTTGCCTCTGCGCTTGCTCCCGGCCAAACTCCGACATCGCTGACGCCGAGATCGCCGTGACGATGACCAGCGACAGCACGATAATCAAAGCTGGAGCCAGCCAGAGCGACCATCGCTGCTCACTTGTCACGTACCGTAGCGTTTTCTTCGGCTGATCGACCCATCCGAAGAGAGCGCGCCGAAGCCCCATACTGTTTTGTTCCACAGCAGAATCCCTCCTTGACCTCGATACTGCCCACTGCCACTAGTACATAACTGCTCCACAAGCAGAAGGTTCATGCGGTCCAGGACCAGTATTTGGCCGCACGCCTCACGTTCCCTCAGGAGAACGATCCTCCTCCCTCAAGCGCCTATGCCTCAGACAATCACGTTAAGAAACAATTATACTATTTCCACTAGTACAATTCTACCAATTTCTAGCATGGTTGTCAAGGTCTCGAACCTTAAAATTCTACTTATTCAGATAGCACAATTACGACACTGAACCCAAAGAGCACTCCAGAGCCTTGGAGAGCCTTGGAGAGCCGCGTGGCCCACCGGAGCCCTTTCTCGTGCAGTGGCCTCGCACCATAAAGCGCGTGGACCCGGGAGCCACGCGCTTCTTCCACACCTGCCAGAGACCCGTGAGCAGTCTACAGCTCAGGCAGAGTCCGTTTCAAGACCTCGTACTCCTGGAAAGCCCTGCCGCAACCTAGGGCTACACAGGCGATCGCCTCGTCGGCAACGTAGCATGGGACGCCCAATTCCTGAGTGAGATAGCGGTCCAGGCTACGCAACAGCGATCCGCCGCCAGTCATGACCACACCGCGATCGATGATATCCGCCGCCAGCTCAGGAGGGGTCTTCTCCAACACACCCTTGACTGCGGAGACGATGGCGGCCAACGGCTCAGCGATGGCCTCCGCCACCTCCGTCGAAGACACGGTCACGATCCGGGGCAGTCCAGCGACCACGTCTCTGCCGCGGACCTCCATAGTCAGTTCCTCTTCGAGAGGCATCGCAGTGCCGATCTGGAGCTTTATCTCCTCGGCTGTCTGGTCGCCGATCATCAGGTTGTACTTTCTTCTGACGTAGGAAGCGATCGCGTCGTTGAGCTTGTTGCCGCCTGTCCGGACGGCGCCCCCCACGACGATGTCGTTCATAGCGATCACCGCCGCCTCGCTGGTCCCGCCGCCGATGTCGACGATGAAGTTGCCCGATGGGGTATCGATGGGCATCCCTGCGCCCAGGGCTGCTGCCAGAGGTTCAGGGATGAGGTGGGCAATCTTGGCGCCTGCCTGGATCGCAGCGTCTTGGACCGCACGCTTTTCCACCGTAGTCACGCCGATGGGCACGCTGATCATGACCTCCGGCTTGAAAAGCCGGACGCGGCCTACGATGCCCGAGATGAAGTAGTGAAGCATCAACTCCGTGACCACGTAGTCGGCAATGACCCCATCGCGGAGCGGTGAGAGCACGGCGATGCTATCGGGAGTACGGCCCAACATAGCCTGGGCCTCTCGGCCCAGGGCCACGATCCTGTTATCGTGAGTGGATAGGGCCACGACGGATGGCTCGAAGAGTACGATCCCTTTGCCCTTGGTCCAAACGAGCACGTTGACCGTGCCCAAGTCCACACCGATCTGCTTGGAGAACATATATACTCCTTGTCAGGACCAGGCAGAGACCGCCGTCTCTGCGCTATCCTCTATCACCCTCCATGTCCCTTCCGGGACGACGTTGCTTGCGGCGAGCGACTCTCAGACGGACCCGCGAGCGCCGCAGAGCCGCCTGCAGACGAGCCATGTCCAGACCCGCGGGCTTCTCGCGATAGCGCTTCTCTGCCCGCTCTCGGGCCTCCTCAGCCCTGGCTACGTCTATCTCACCAGCGGGCTCTGCACGACTGGCCATGACGATGGCCTTATTGGCCAGGACCTCCAGGTACCCGCCGTGGACGGCGAAGGACTCCTCTTCTGCTCCCTTCCTGACTCTGAGCTCTCCAATGCCCAGCGCCGCCAGCAGGGGCGCATGGTTGGGCAGGATACCCAACTCGCCGTCAGCCCCCGGCGCAATCACCATGTCCACTTCATCGTCCGCGTAGACGATCCGTTGTGGCGTCACCAGCTCGAAGCGGAGATGCGCCATTCGCGACCCCCCTATCCGGCTCCCACCTCTGCCTCAAGCTGCGCCTCGGTGATCTCCTCCACGGTTCCCCCCAGCGTCCTCGCCTTCTCCACTGCCTCTTCTATGGTCCCCACCATGAAGAAGGCTCCCTCGGGCAGGTGGTCGTGCTTGCCCTCCAGTATCTCTCTGAACCCGCTCACCGTCTTCTCGATGGGGACGTAGGCGCCTTCCCGGCCAGTGAAGGCCTCGGCAACGAACATGGGCTGCGACAGGAAACGCTGTATCTTTCGCGCCCGGGAGACGGTCAGCTTGTCCTCCTCGCTCAACTCCTCGACACCCAGGATAGCGATCACGTCGCTGAGGTCTTTGTAGCGCTGCAGCGTCCGCTGAACCTCTCTCGCCACCTGATAGTGGTCCTCGCCCACGATGTTTGGATCCAGGATTCGTGACGTGGATGCCAGCGGATCCACCGCTGGATACAACCCCTGTTCGGCGATGGAGCGCTCCAGGGCGATGGTGGCATCGAGGTGGGCGAACGTGGCCACGGGCGCGGGGTCCGAGTAGTCATCGGCGGGCACAAACACCGCCTGGAGGGAAGTGATGGAGCCCCGCTTGGTGGAAGTGATTCGCTCCTGTAGCTCACCCATCTCCGTGCCCAGGGTAGGTTGATAGCCCACGGCGCTCGGCATCCGCCCCATCAGAGCCGAAACCTCGGACCCAGACATCACGAAGCGAAAGATGTTGTCTATGAACAGCAAGACATCTTTGCCCTGATCACGGAAGTGCTCGCAGATGGTCAGCCCGGTCAATCCCACTCGCAAGCGCACACCCGGCGGCTCGTTCATCTGGCCAAACACCAGAGCCACCTTGTCCAGCACTCCCGACTCCTGCAATTCGTTCCACAGGTCATTCCCTTCACGAGAGCGCTCGCCAATGCCGCAGAAGACCGACACCCCGCCGTGCTCCATGGCGATGGTATGGATAAGCTCCATGATCACGACCGTCTTTCCGACACCAGCCCCTCCGAAGACCCCAGTCTTTCCACCCTTGGTGAAAGGCGCCACCAGGTCGATGACCTTGAGACCGGTCTCGAAAACCTCAGTGCTAGTACTCTGCTCCTCGAAGGAGGGAGGCAACTGGTGAATCGGTCGCCGCTCCTCGGCCTCGACGGTTCCCCAACGATCAATAGGCTCGCCCAATACGTTGAGGAGACGCCCCAGTGTGGCCTCTCCCACCGGAACCATAATCGGCGCTCCTGTGGTCATGGCTTCCATACCCCGCCGGAGGCCATCCGTCGAATCCATAGCCAGGCAACGCACCCAGTCGCCTCCCAGATGCTGCTGGACCTCCAGCACCAGCTTCCCGTCGCCGTCCCGCGGTATCTCTACCGCGTGGTAGATCTCAGGAAGTTGATCCGGAGGAAACTGGATGTCGACCACCGGACCGATGATCTGGATGATTTTTCCGCGAACTGGCTGTGCCATGGATACCAAATCCTCCCCACAGAATAGCGCGCCCCGCTGGCTCTGTGCCCTCTCCTACGTTCTATCTCGCTGCCGCACGCGCCTTGGCCAAAGCCTCGGCGCCCCCAGCGATGTCCAATAGCTCCTTAGTTATGGCTTCCTGCCGAGCCCTGTTGTAGCTCAGGGTCAGATCATCCGCCAGCCCCTCGGCGTTCTCCGTCGCAGCACGCATCGCCACCATCCGAGCCGAGTGCTCGCTGGCCTGCGCATCGAGAATCGCCTGGTAGATCTGCAGCACCGTGAAGCCTTCGAGAACCTCCCCGATCACGGTCTCCGGGTCTGGCTCGATGGTGTAGGACAAGGTGCGCGTCGTGTCGGCGGCCACTGGCTCGATGGGCAGCAACTGCCGGGTCACGGGACGCTGCACCATCGTATTGACAAACTGCGTGTAGACCATGCTTACCTGGTCGAAGATACCATTGAGGAAATCCTGAATGACCAGATGCGCTATGGGCGTAATGTCAGTCAAGGGCGGCTGATCCGGAATCCCGGAGAAGTCCGCCACGACGTCTCCGCCATAGCGGTGCATGAAGTCGAGCCCCTTACGTCCAATAGTGACGATTAACACGGGGTTCGGCTGCCTGTGCAGGAAACTGATCGCTTCTCGAATGACGTTGGTGGGCAACCCGCCGCACAGGCCCCGGTCTGGGGTGACGAGCAGCATCCCCGTGTTATGGATCACCCGCTTCTCCAACAGGGGGTGCAACACCTTCCCTGCGGCTGGCTGGCTGGCCAGATAGGTGAGGATCTCGTGAGCCCTATCGGCGTAGGGACGAGAGGCCAACACCCTCTCCTGAGCGCGCCTCATCTTGGAAGCAGAGACCGCCTCCATGGCCCGCGTGACCTGCCCGATGTTGCTGACGCTGCGAATCCTTCTCCTTATCTCGCGCGCTGTGGCCAACCGTACTCCTCGCTATTCCTCACCCGCATCGCCTTCTCGCCGACCTACCTGTCCCTACTGCCAGACGCAGATCAGTCTGGCTGCAAGGCTCCTACGAAGCGCTTTTCTTGTACTCGGCGATAGCACTGCCCAGGCTACCCTCGGTCTCCTGGTCGAGCTTCTCCGTCTCCATGATCCGGCGGCCGACCTCAGGGTGGACCGTCCCCATGAAGTGCAGGTACCCATCCGCCCATTCCCGCATCTTGTCCAGGGGAACGTCGTCAGCGTAGTTGTGCGTGACGGCGTAGATGAGCATTACCTGCTGATCCAGCGGAACCGGATCATACTGAGGCTGTTTGAGTATCTCCGTCAGTCGTTGCCCTCGATCCAACTGATTCCTGGTGGCCTGATCCAGGTCGGATCCGAACTGGGCGAAAGCGGCCAACTCCCTGAACTGGGCCAGCTCCAGCTTCAACCTGCCGGCCACATCCCTCATGGCTCTGGTCTGTGCTTTGCCACCCACGCGGGAGACCGAAATGCCCACGTTGATCGCCGGACGGATGCCAGCGTAGAAAAGATCGCTTTCCAGGTAGAGTTGCCCGTCGGTGATGGAGATGACGTTGGTGGGAACGTAGGTCGTGATATCGCCCAACTGAGTTTCGATGATCGGCAGGGCTGTCAGGCTGCCTCCGCCAAAATCGGGGTGCATCTTGGCCGATCTCTCCAGCAGTCGTGAGTGGAGATAGAAGAGGTCGCCAGGATACGCCTCTCGCCCGGGAGGCCGGCGGAGTAGAAGTGATACCTCTCTGTAGGCCCAGGCGTGTTTGGTCAGATCGTCGTACACGATCAGGGCATCCTTGCCCTGCTCCATGAACTCCTCACCCATGGCGCAGCCGGCGTACGGTGCGATGTACTGCAACGCAGCAGATTCGGAGGCTGACGCCACCACGACCACGGTGTGATCCATGGCGCCGAACCGCTCCAACGTCGCCACCACCTGAGCCACGTTGGCGCGCTTCTGGCCGATGGCCACGTAGATGCAGATCAGGTCCTTGTCGCCCTGGTTGATGATCGTGTCCAGAGCCAGGGCGCTCTTGCCCGTCTGACGGTCGCCAATGATGAGCTCCCGCTGCCCGCGCCCGATAGGAAACATGGAATCGATAGCCTTGATGCCGGTCTGTACCGGCCTGTTCACCGACTCGCGCACCGTCACGTTGGGTGCGATCCTCTCGATAGGGCGCATGGTATCGCTCTCGATAGGACCCTGACCATCGATGGGCATGCCCAGCGCATTGACCACTCTACCGATGAGCGCGTAGCCGACGGGTACCGAGGCGATGCGACCCGTCTGACGGACCTCGTCGCCCTCCTCTATGTCGGTGTAATCGCCCAGAATGATGATGCCGACCTCACCTTGCTCCAGGTTCAGCGCCATACCCAGGACACCGCTCTTGGGGAACTCCACCAACTCACTGGCCATGACTGTCGCCAATCCCGTAGCCCTGGCGATGCCATCGCCCACCTCAGCCACGGTACCCACATCCACGGCCTTGAGGGGGGCCTCAAATCCCTCGATTTGCCGCCTGAGTACAGCGGCCACGTCAGTTGCTGGTGAGGCCATTGACACCTCCTAGGTTCACTCTACTGTTCTCTGACGCCACAACACGGCTCCGTGGCCTCCTCTGCACGGGGGATGAATGAGTGCACAACACCGCACAAGTGGTCCCCGAGAACCACAATTGGAGCCCGCTACCCGCCAAACAAACGTCAGCGGTTACTGCCTGGAGCCCAAGCTTTGCGCAAGAGCCTCGAGTTTGCCCTTCACGCTGCCGTCTATCACCTGATCGCCAACACGGACTTTCACCCCGCCCAGCAGTGAAGGATCTACGTCGAAACGCAGCTCCAGTGGCTGCCCGAATCTGGCGTCCAGCTTCTCGCTCAGACCGGCCTGCTCTTCTCCGGTCAGGGCGATGGCGCTGCTGACCTTCGCTATGAGATTGGTGGATGTGGTTTCTCTCTCCACCATCATCCCAGGTCACCTACTTCGGAGATGAAGTCCTGGATCAGGCGCCGATGGGCCTTGTCGTCTAGAGACTCTCCCACCAACTTGCCGGCTGCCGCCAGAGCCAGCTCCACGATCTGATCCTCGGCTCCGGACAGCGCCTGACTTCGCAGCGCCGCCATGTCTTCCTCGGCCCTGGACACCAACTCTTGAGCCTCTGTTCGTGCCTTGGCGAGGATCTCCTCCCTCGTCTTCTCGGCCTGCTCTTTGGCCTGAGCGAGGATGGAGCGGCGCTCCTCTCTGGCTTCCTCCAGTTGTTTCTCGTACTCCTGTTTGGCGGTCTCAGCCTGGCTTCTGGCTGTCTCGGCTTCCTCCAAGTCGCTCTTGATCTTCTCGCGACGCCTGTCAAGCATGTTCACGATGGGCTTGTACAGGAAGATGCGCAGCAGGACGAGCAGGAGCATGAAGTTGATGATCTGGGAGATCAGGTATCCCAGGTTGATTCCCAGTCCCTCCAAATCGACCCTCCTTTCACCAACCGCGGCGCCAACCGCCGCTGCCGGCGTCTATGTCCCTCGACATAGATCTGACTCTACACGAACTTGATGATGAGGGCAGCGACCAGGGCGTAGATAGCTACCGCCTCGGCGAAGACGATGCCCAACATCATGTTGATCTGAATCTGACCCGTGGCCTCCGGGTTGCGCCCGATGGCCTGCATGGCCCCTGCACCCAAGAGCCCGATGCCGATACCGGGACCAATGGCTCCGAGACCCATAGCCAGTCCCGCGCCCAGCAACTTTCCGAATTCTATCAAATCACCAGCCGCCAACTTGAGAACCTCCTTTCCTAGGATTAGTGTTCTTCACCCTCCGAACCGTGGCCCATCGTGGCCATAGCCATGAACACCAAAGTCAGCATGGCGAAGACGAAGGCTTGCATCAAGCCCACGAACAGCTCCAACCCGAAGAACGGTATGGAGACCAGATAGGGAACGATGAAGGCCAGCACGGCCAGCAATACCTCACCAGCGAAGATATTGCCAAAGAGACGGAAGGAGAACGAGATAATCTTGGCAAACTCGCTCACCGCTTCCAGCGGCCCGACGATGAGGCCCAGCACATCTTTGAAGCTGATGAACTTGCTGAAGTATCGCAGACCCTGTGCTTGTACGCCCACGACTTGCGTCATGAACACCGATACTATAGCCAGAGCCAGAGGGGTGTTGAGGTCCGTGGCCGCCGAGCGCAGGAAGGAGAACACGGTGTAGCCGGTTCCGTGCTCGCCGGCCTCTTCAGCCTGAAGCAGGTTGACGTTGACTCCCAGGATGGAGATCTGCTGCACCTGATGACCACCGGCATGGGCCTCGTGGATCAGCCCCACACTGGCAAAACCGGGCAGAATACCCGTCCAGTTGGAAACCAGTAAGAAGATGAAGATCGTGGCCACCAGGGGGAAGAACTTCCTTCCCCGTTCGCCAGCCACACTCTCCGCCAGGGTCAGCAGCACACCCAGACCCCACTCCACCAGGTTCTGCAAGCCCCCGGGAACCATCTTCAGGTTCCGGGTCACGAGAATGGACCCTGCTATCAGGAGCAGCATGGTCAGCCAGGTGGCCAGCAGAGTGTTGGTCACGGCAAAGCCCACGACCGGAAGCGTCAAGATCGGTTCCGCTGGGAGGGATATCTCCGGCATCACCACCGGTAGTTTGGTGGCCAGCACGGCCACCACCGCTACGACGACGATATAGATGAGGCAGCCCTTGCCAGTCATGCAGCCGGGCAAGCACCCTTCCTCGCCCATCACAGGCTCCATGACATCCGACATCAATTCGTCCATACCACTACCCCCTCAGTCCTTGCCCTCCGCCGACTCCCTGGTAGTGCCTTTGAGAGCCCACATCACCAGGCGAGCTACGCTCCAACCGCCAGCACCTATCCCCAGCAGAATGAACGCCAGGGTGAACGTTGGCGCTGTGCCAAACCTGCCATCCACCCACTGACCGATGACCAGGCCGATGAGGATGAAGACGACCATCACCACGCCCACCTGGCCCACCAGGCTCAGTACGCGTAGATTGACCCCCTCATTCACGATCGCTTCGCCTCGGTACGGCGTCGATGATAGACGCTGGATGGTTCAGTTCGATGGCAGGCAAATCGCCGTATTCTAGCCTACCTCGGAACATAGGTCAAACGCGGCCACAATCACCGGAACCATCGTCCAGATGCAGGAAAGTGTCTGCTGGAAGCCGTACAGCGACCACGTCCCACATGCCGAGGGGCCGCCGCTCCATGCGGCACCTGGCCCTCTCAGTATCCAACCAACGTAGGTGACGGTTGGCGATCCCACAGCGTCAACGCCTGACCTTCTGGCAGGACACGTTCCTCACACGGGATGAACTGAGGCTGCGTCGCTGGCGTTTGTGACCCTACTCCTGCTTCCGGCGCACTGTTACGGGGGCTCCCTCCTCCACCGCCTTGAGCAGGGTCGCATCTCCTACTATCCGACCCAAGACAGTCACACTGCTGGCCGGTCGGATCTCATCACCTCGGCTGGCGGGGGTCGGCCCGAAGAAGAGGCACAGGGCCTTCCCCGGCGGCCAGTATCCCAGGTCGCCAATTTCGACCACTTCCTGGCCTGCTTCCAGCTCCAAAGCGATAGGGATCGAGAAGTAGATCTCGTCCCCCCAGGTGTTCGCCGCCCCTTGGATGGGCAGCTCATCCCACACCGCCTGGGCTGTCTCGGTCTGGTTCAGCTCAGCATCGACCGTGACCTCGCCGGCCACGATCTCGATCCGACGGATCATTTCCGTACCCTGCTGGCTGTGCTATAATCAGCCCGGGTGCCGGGCATGATGGAGATACGCTATTCGCCTGGCCCATACGAGCCTGACGCCTGCCAGGGCTTATTGTACCGTAGTCGCGTTCACTTGACCAGCAGCACGCTTCCCATCACCCACGGGAACGAAGCAGAAGGGAGAGAGCATGTCTGTCCTGGAGCTCCAGAAAGGCATCGTGTATGGCCCCGTCAGTTCCAGACGATTGGGCCGCTCGATGGGCATCAATCTGCTACCTCCCCGTCGCAAGCTCTGCACCTTCGACTGCGTATATTGCCAATACGGGCGCGCCGCCCCGGTCTCCTCGACGCCACAGCTCGCTGGTCTGCCATCGGTGTCCGCTGTCGTACGGGAAGTGGAAGAGGCCATTGGACAGCAGCAGTCGCCTCCCGACTACCTGACGTTCTCGGGCAACGGTGAACCCACACTCCATCCAGACTTCCCCGAGATCGTGGACGAGGTCCTCCTGCTCAGGGACAGAGCATGTCCCGGAGCCAGGGTAGCGATCCTATCCAACTCATCTCGAGCCCATCGACCGGAGATCAGAAAAGCGATCGAGCTGCTGGACGCCCCCATCATGAAGCTGGATGCAGGCGATCCAGCCACTCTGTCTCTCATCAGCCGCCCGGTGTCTGCCGTCACCTTCGAAGAAATCATCGAGGGCCTGGCGGAGATATCGTACCTCATCATCCAGAGCATGATCATCGACGGTGAGCCCCAGAACGCCGAGGGAGAGGCCCACGAAGCATGGCTGGCCACGCTGGCTCGCTTGTCGCCCGATGAGGTCCAGATCTACACGGCGGAGCGACCGGCGGCCGAGAGCGGCGTACGGCAGGTCTCCAAGGAAACCCTGGAGGGTCTGGCCAGGCAGGCACAGGAGAGACTCGGCGTCCCGGTAAGGGCCTACTAGCCGGCTCTTCTCCCGGCGGCGCTTTCGAGGAAAGACCGTTGAGGATACTGCACATCTACAAAGACTACTACCCCGTCCTGGGCGGCATGGAAAACCACATCGGGCTGCTGGCACGGGGTGCGGTAGCGCGAGGGCTGCAGCCTACCGTCCTGGTCACCAGTCCCACACGCAGGACCGAGATCACAGAGATGGACGGGGTCAAGGTGATCAAGGCTGGCCGCCTGGCGACCCTGGCTTCCACACCCATCAGCCCAGTCCTCTTCTCGTGGGTGAGACGTCTCGAAGCCGACGTCACCCACCTACATTTCCCGTACCCCTGGGGAGAGTTGGCCCATCTCCTGTTCGGACGGAGCGGAAAGACGGTCATCACCTACCACAGCGACATTATCAGGCAGCGGAACCTGCTCAAGCTCTACGAGCCGTTCCTGCGCCGGGTCCTGACCAGGGCCGACCGGATCATCGCCACCAGCCCCAACTATATCCGGAGCTCGCCCTATCTCAGCGAGGTGGCTGAGAAGTGCACCCCGATTCCACTGGGCATCGACCTGCAGCGCTTCCAGAGGGTGCGCAGTCGCGACGTGACCACCCTGAGAACGAGGTACGAACCCCCATTGCTTCTCTTCGTGGGGCTCCTCCGCTACTACAAGGGCCTGGAGTATCTGCTTCAAGCTATGACTAACGTTAACGCCACCCTGCTCATCGTGGGCACAGGGCCATTGGAAGAGGAGCTACAGACGATGGCCCGGAAGCTGGGGTTGGTGGGCAGGGTCTTCTTCACGGGCGCCGTAGGTGAAGACCTCCTCCCGGCATACTATCAGGCGTGCGACCTCTTCGTGCTCCCGGCTTCCCACCGTAGCGAGGCCTTTGGCGTGGTACAGGTCGAGGCCATGGCTTGCGGCAAGCCTGTGGTTTCTACCGAGCTGGGCACCGGAACCTCCTACGTGAACCTGGACGGAGAGACCGGGCTGGTGGTGCCGCCCCGGGACCCCGGAGCCCTGGCGCAGGCCATCGGGCGCCTCCTGGGTGACGACCGGCTGCGCGCCGAAATGGGTGCGAGGGCCAGAGAGAGGGCTACGCTGGAGTTCTCGCACGAGATCATGATCGATAGAGTCGTAGACCTGTACCAGAGTCTGCTCCGCGGGCGCTGAGTCGAGGAACCGGTAACTCCGCCCATCCGGTTGAATTCGCCCATCAGCGGCACGACGCCTTCCCCCGGCGCCGCACCCGGGTTTGACCAGGCTCCACGAGGCCCTCAAGCCTTCAATCCCTGGCAGGCGGGCCACCGCTCCCTGCATCCACCAGGACATGCGCGGTTGATTTGTGCCCTCAAGTGGACTATGATCTGTGCTGACAAGGTGGCCACCAAACGCCGGGAGCACCAGGCGATGGCCGACCGCGGAGGAGTTGCAGGACAGACTCGACGAGTTTTCCTAGCGGATCGCGCGATGTCCACCCCAACGAGTAGTCCTCTCCAGTTCCTCCGCCGGCGA
The DNA here is from genome assembly GCA_034411995.1 of Anaerolineae bacterium. Lineage (GTDB taxonomy): Bacteria > Chloroflexota > Anaerolineae > UBA7937 > B3-Chlor > JAUVXJ01. The sequence goes on from DAOUME010000008.1 coordinate 17,843, forward strand.
TGACCACCACCCAGCAGAGTTGTAAGTCTGCCGATCGCCAGAGGGGTCAGAAGCCCGTTTCTGGACAGGAGCTCGCGCCTGGGGTGCCGTTCTGCGCCACGAGAATATCCCGCTGGCAACGCTGGTGGGCACCCGGCGAGGAGTCATCCAGAGAACCCTGCCGCAGGCCCCCAGGGACGAGTGCATGGCGAACAGCCTCGTCGGCCAGGCACAGCGGCGAGACAGGGACCTGTGGCTCCAGGGTGCAACAGGAGCAGGGATCAGGCAGCCAGATCGGTAGAAGAAGATGAGAGTTCTGGTGACAGGCGGTGCGGGATACATAGGCTCCCACCTGGTCGATAGACTACTGGCTGACGGACACAAGGTCGTGGTGGTGGACAACCTCTCGCTGGGCAAGGTTGCCAACATCGAGCACAACCTGAAGCACTCACGGTTCAGGTTCGTCGAAGGCGATATCCTCGACGCGCATCTCATAGGGAACCTCGCCGACGAATGCGACGCCATCTATCATCTGGCGGCAGTGGTGGGCGTGAAACACGTCCTGAACGATCCGCTGCAAACGATGATCACCAATGTGTGGGGCACCGGCGTGGTACTGGAGGCCGCAGCCAGGCGCAGACGGAGAACGGTACTGGCCTCCTCGTCTGAGGTGTACGGCAAGGACCAGGCCCCTCGCCTGGCGGAAGACGGCGATCGCCTGCTGGGTGCCACGCAGATTTCGCGATGGTGCTACGCCACGGGCAAGGCGCTGGACGAACACCTGGCTCTGGCTTACCATCACCAGAAGGATCTGCCAGTGACCATCGTTCGCTATTTCAATTCCTATGGGCCGCGCTTGGACCCGCAAGGCTACGGCAGTGTCGTCGCCAAGTTCGTCAACCAGGCCCTAGACGGCCGGCCGATCACCGTCCACGGCGACGGCCAGCAAAGCCGCTGCTTTACGTACATCGACGACACCGTGGAGGGTACAGTGAGAGCGGCTACGGCCGATGGCGCCAGCGGTGAGGTTCTGAACATCGCACGTGCCGAGGAGACCACCATCCGCCGGTTGGCAGAGACCGTGCAGGACTTGACAGGTTCCTCCTCGGAGATCGTCTCTGTGCCCTACCAGACCGAGTACGGGGAGCTCTTCGAAGACACCAGACGCCGCGTACCGGACGTAGAGAAGGCTAGAGAGATCCTCGGTTTCGAGGCCCGGGTGCCGCTGGCCGAGGGGTTGGCACGGACCATCGGCTGGTTCAGGAACAAGAGATGAAGATCCTGGTGACAGGAGGCGCTGGCTTCATAGGCTCGGCCCTGGCCAATCACCTGGTGCGCCTGGGACATCGCGTGCGGGTCATTGATGACTTGAGCTCCGGAGACCCCTCAGCTCTGGAGAACGCCGTAGCGTTCACCCGCGGGGACGTGCGGGACATCCCCAAGCTCTGGACCCTCTTGCGAGGCGTGGAAGTCGTTTTTCACCTGGCCGCTCGTGTCTCGGTCTCCGAGTCGATTCTCTATCCGGTGGAATATAACGAAGTAAACGTGGGCGGCACCGTGAGTCTGATGGCCGCAGCCAGGGACGCGGGAGTGCGCAGGGTGGTCCTCGCCTCCTCGGGGACCGTCTACGGTGATCAGGAAGAGCAGCCGGTGAAAGAGACCGCCCTCGTACACCCGCCCAACCCCTACGCGGTCTCCAAGATAGCGTCGGAGTACTATCTGTCTGCGCTGGGAACTCTGTACGACATAGAAGTGGTCATGCTGCGGATCTTCAACGCCTACGGGCCGGGGCAGGCGGTCCCTCCTTCGCACCCGCCTGTGATCCCCCATTTCATCCGGCAAGCTCTGACCGGGAGCACACCGACCATCTTCGGAAGCGGCAAGCAGACCCGGGACTTCATTCACGTCAGCGATGTGGTCAGCGCCCTCACCACAGCCGGTCTGACCGACAAGGTCAATGGCTTCATCCTCAACATCGGCACAGGCCACGAGGTCAGCGTCAACGATCTGTTGAAGAAGATCGAGGATCTCCTGGGCCGGAGAGTCCTATCCCTGCACAATCCTGCCCAGAGTGGAGGTGTGTCGCGCCTGGTGGCCGCAACGGACCTGGCCAAGAAGGTGCTGGGCTTCCAGGCCAAGGTTGACATAGACGAAGGTTTGCGCCTCATGTTGAGGCATTACGACGCGATTGCCTCATCCAGCTCCGAGGCGGGTGGCTGAGTGTAGCCCTGCCTGGGTCATGGAGGCTCTTGATGACCAAGACCTCTGCAACCAGGTAGGTATCTAGGTGGGACCAAGCATGCAGACCAAGTTGTCCGTCTTCTGCGACAGGGTTTTGGAAGCTGGTTGGCTGGCAGCGGCGATCATCGTTCCCCTGTTCTTCAACGTCAACAGTAGCCGTGTCTTCGAGCCAGACAAGCTAAGCCTCCTGCGCTCCATCGCCCTGGTGATGATCGCGGCCTGGCTGGTCAAGTCGCTGGAGGCGCTCGTGGGTAGACCCCGCGGTCCGCGATCGGAGGAACGGGGCGGCGTTGTGGCGTTCTTCCGAACTCCGCTGGTCATTCCCACGCTGCTCCTGGTGGGCGTCTATCTCTTGACAACCATCACCTCGGTGATTCCCCGAATCAGCTTCTGGGGTTCCTACCCCCGGTTGCAGGGCACCTACACCTTCATCTGCTACGTGGTGGTCTTCATGTTGATGCTCAGCGCACTCCGCTCGCGGAAGCAACTGGAACGCCTGCTGACAGTGATCATCGCTACCAGCTTCCCCATCGCTCTCTATGGCATCATCCAGCATTTCCAGCTCGACCCCCTGCCCTGGGGTGGCGACGTCACGGCTCGGGTGGCGTCGAACATGGGCAACGCCATCTTCGTGGCCGCTTACCTGATCATGGTCGTCCCCGTCACCATCGGGCGCTTCATCATCAACCTGCGGACCTTCGAGGGGCCTCCTGCGCTCGAAGAAGGTGATCCACGGGGCACGCCGGCCCTCCCCTGGACCGGGGCCTACGTGCTCCTGCTGGTCCTCCAGGCGTTGTGCCTGAGCTACATCTTCGGATACCAGCTTTTCTTCTTGTCCGACGTCAACCACGTGGCGGGGGGATCGAGCTACACCGCGCTCCTGGTCAGTAGCCTCCTGGCTGCCGCGTCCATGGCGCTCTTCTCCACGCTGATCCTCGACCGTCTGGCCCTGCCCAACGCAGTCCGCATGGCCAGCCGCGTCGCGCTCTTCGCCGGGCAATCCCTGGCCTTGTCCTACTTCCTGCTGCTCATCTTCCGGCTGAACTACGTGGTACTGACCGGAAGCGTGTCCACCGAGTTCGTGGCGCTGGGTGCTTTGATGCTCCTCTTCGTCGTTTCCTTCTGGTTCACGTTCCGCGAGGAGGGCGTAGCCTCGCACCTCCTGGGGGTCCTGTACGGTTTCGTGCTGAGCATCCAACTGATCTGCATCTTTTTCACCAGAAGCCGGGGGCCCTGGATAGGCCTGTTTGTGGGGCTCTTCGTGTTCGTGTTCCTCTATGCCGTGCGACGCCGGATGACGTGGCTCTGGGTCGGTGCAGCCGGTGCGGCCGCGGCTGGCGTCCTCTTTCTGGCGGTGCTCAACGTCCCTGACAGCCCTCTGGCCCCGCTGCGCCAGATTCCCTACGTGGGCCGGTTGGGTCAGATCTTCGAGACGGAGACGGGCACCGGCAAGGTGAGGGTGCTCATCTGGGAAGGGGTCATCGATCTCATCAGCCCTCACGAACCCATAGGGTTGCCCCCTGACCATCTGGACGGGTTGAACGCCCTGCGCCCGCTGGTGGGCTACGGGCCCGAATCCATGTTCGTGGCCTACAACCGGTTCTATCCTCCCGATCTGGCCCACTACGAAGCCCGCAACGCCTCTCCGGACCGCGCTCACAACGAGACCTTTGACGCCCTCGCCATGACGGGGTGGATAGGCTTCGTCACCTACATGATCCTCTTCGGCAGTCTGTTCTACTACGGACTCAAGTGGTTGGGCGTGCCGATGGATCGCAGGCAGCGCCTGATCTACATCATCATGTGGATCCTGGGAGGGGGCCTCTTCGCCGTCGGTGCCCGCCTGATCGAGGGGACCTGGCGTTTCTCCGGCGTGGCGCTGGCCGTCGGCATCACCCTCGGCTTTCTGGTCTACCTGATCACTCACGCCTTCGTCATGCGCAAGAAAGACGAAGCTGACGACGTCCCGTTCCGAGATCAAGTGCTGCTGATCGCCCTGTTCTCGGCCATCGTCGCCCACTTCATCGAGATCCACTTCGGAATCGCCATCGCTGCCACCAGAACGTATTTCTGGATCTACTGTGCCTTGCTGGTGATCATCGGACTCTCCCTGTGGGAGGACCCGGCCCGAGCAACGGGTGCGCAGCAGGAGGCCCCTCGACCTCAGGCAGACGCCGGAAGGTCCCGCAGGAGCCGCCGCCGCAAACGCCCGGCAGGGCAGGGACGGCGCCTTGCGTCCTGGTGGCGAGGGCTTGATGACCTGGTGCCCCTATCCCTCCTCATGGGCCTGGTGATGGCTACCCTGGGGTACGATCACATCACCGGCGTCTTCGAGGCCTCCGCTGGGGGGTACAGCATACCCTGGCTCCTGGTCCTGACCTGGCTGGCCGGAGGTGCGATCGTCATGTTCGAATGGCGGCGAGGCGTTGCCCAGGGTGACCAGCCCGGCATCGTGGTACCTCTGCTGGCCTACGTCTTCATCAGCCTGGGCATCTTCGCCGCCTTCGCGACCGTACACTACTCCATCGTCAGCTACGAACCGGAAATCAGGACCCTCGACGACCTGGTCACCTATTCCAGGTTGCTCTCCAACGCGGTGGTGGTCTACTACGTCGTGGTCTTCGCCATCATGCTCCTGGTGGCTCTGGCCTTGGCCGCTGGCAAGGCCACGCTGACTCCCCAACTGGGCCGCTGGCCCAGCGCTGTGGCCGTGCCCATCCTGCTGGTCGCCGTCACCGTCCTGGTAATGTCCACCAACGTGAACCTGGTGAGAGCCGACACCCACTACAAGCAGGGACTGAATTTCGACGAGCAGCAGCAGTGGGACGCCAGCATCGCGCTCTACAAGGAAAGCATGCGCCTGGCCCCCGAGCAAGACTGGTACTACCTGTTCATGGCGCGAGCCTTGCTGGAGAAAGCCAGGACCATCACCGATGACGAGGGGCGGGTCTCCTTCGAGCCCCAATCCGTCGACGATTTCCTCCGCCTGAGCCCGCAGCAGGTGGGCGCTCTCGACAGAGACAGCCTGTTTCGCAGCGCCTTCGTGGTGCTCACGAAAGCCAAGGAGATCGACTACCTCAACACCGATCACTCGGCCAATCTAGGGCGTCTATTCCGCATGTGGGCTGAAGGAACCACCGATCCCGAGAAACTCGAGGAGAGGTGGCAGCAATCGGTCCGCTACTACGAGGATGCCACCACCTTGAGCCCGCACAACGCTCAACTGTTCAACGAGTGGGGAATGGTCTACCTCATGGCAGGGAAGAACGACGAGGCCATAGCCAAGTATCAGGAGTCCCTGGCTCTGGACGCGGAGTTTTTGCAGACCTACCTCCTGCTTGGAGATACCTATACACTGGCCGACAACATAGACGGGGCCACCGAGGCCTACGAGAAGGCGCTGGACCTCGATCCTGACCAGGTGAAGCCGCTCCTCCAATTGTGTGCATTCTACGGTCAACAGGGAAAGCTGGACCAGGCTGTGGAGCGTTGCCAGAAAGCCATCCAGCTAGCCCCCGACAACTACCAGGCACACCGCAACCTGGCGCTCATCTATCGTGACCTGGGCCGTATAGACGACGCCCTGACAGAGGCTATGGTCGCGCGGGAACTGGCCGGCGAGGAAGGCAAACCAGCGTGGGATGGCATCATCTCCCAACTGGAGGGTATGGTCCAGTGATCAACCTTGTCCTCATCTTCGCCAGCGCCTTCATCCTCGTTCTCGGAGCTACACCCATCATCCGCCGGCTCGCCAACCGCCTGGGATTCGTGGACCGGCCGGATGCCCGGCGGATCCATCGGATGCCGGTTCCGCTGCTCGGAGGCATCGCCATCTACGCCGGTTTCATCTTGGCCCTGGTGATCTTCGGCGAAGGCTGGGTCGTCTCCCAGGCCATCGGCATTCTCGTCGGTGCAACTCTGGTTTCCTTTCTGGGCATCTGGGATGACCGCTGGGGCCTGCGTCCCATCATGAAGCTTCTCGGACAGGCCTGCGCGACCGGCATCATCGTCGCCTCCGGCGTCCAGGTCAGCTTCTTGCCGAATCAAGCGCTCAACCTGCTGGTCACCTTTCTCTGGGTACTGGGCATCACCAACGCCCTCAACCTGCTGGACAACATGGACGGGCTCTCAGGAGGAGTGGGAGCTCTGGCCGCCGCTTTCTTTCTCCTGCTGGCGGCCTGGAACGGCCAGTATCTGGTGGCGAGCCTGGCGGCCGCCCTCATGGGCGTCTGCATAGGGTTCCTAGTTTACAACTTCAATCCTGCCAGCATCTTCATGGGAGATGCCGGCAGCATGTTCCTGGGGTTCGTGCTGGCGGTGGTGGGCATCAAACTGCGCTTTCCGGGCCGTCCCAACATCATCACCTGGATGATCCCCGTGGTGGTACTGGGGTTGCCTGTCTTCGATACTACCCTGGTGGTCTTCTCCCGTCTGCGGCGGGGTATCAACCCGCTCACCAACCCGGGCAGGGACCACGCGTCACACCGCCTGGTCTCGCTGGGTCTGTCTCAGAGGCAAGCGGTGGTCCTCCTATATGGGGTGTGTTGCGCCCTGGGGCTGGTGGGCCTGCTGATCATGCACTCCGGCCTCAGAGAGGCCTATCTCCTGGGAATCATGGTGCTCGTGGTCGGACTGGCGAGCCTTTTCGCCCTGGAGCGAGTGCCGCTGGAGGGAAAACGTGGTGGACCTAGAGCTTAGGATCCAGCGCCGGGAAGCGCGCATCTGCGTCATCGGATTGGGCTACGTGGGGCTGCCCCTGGCCATTCAGTTCGCCCGCCTGGGCTTCCCCGTCACCGGCCTCGACGTGAACGAAGAGCGCGTGGCGGCCATAGGTCGCGGCCAAAGCTACATCCAGGATGTCAGCTCAGCGGAGGTGGCCAGGGTGGTGGAAGAGGGAACCTTCCAGGCCACCACCGATCCCGATGTCCTGTTGAACATGGACGTCATCTTCATCTGCGTCCCCACGCCCTTTACCAAGACCAAGACCCCCGACCTCTCCTACGTCGTGGCCGCCAGCGAGGCGATAGCGCCTCGTCTGAGACCAGGGCAACTGATCATCCTCCAGAGCACCACCTACCCCGGCACGACCGAAGAGGACGTACTGCCCATCCTGGAGACCTCGGGCCTCGTGGCCGGGCGCGATTTCCACCTGGCCTTCTCCCCGGAGCGGATCAATCCGGGAGACCCCAAGTTCAACGTCGCCAACACTCCCAAGGTCGTGGGCGGCCTCTCGCCTCGCTGCGCGGAGTTGGCCAAGCTCGCGCTGGAGCAGTTGATGCCAGAGGTGCACATCGTTTCCTCGCCGCGCGCCGCGGAGATGACCAAGCTGCTGGAGAACATCTTCCGCAGCGTCAACATCGCGCTGATCAACGAGCTGGCCAAGCTCTCCGAGCGCATGGACATCGACATCTGGGAGGTCATCGAGGCAGCCTCCACCAAGCCCTTCGGCTTCATGCCCTTCTACCCGGGGCCAGGAGTGGGCGGCCACTGCGTGCCCGTCGACCCCTACTACCTCTTCTGGAAATCCCGAGAGTACGACTTCTACCCCCGGTTCATCGAGCTGGCTGCCGAGCTCAATCAGGGGATGCCCTACCACGTCTTGACGAAGATCGCAGAGGCGCTGAACTCCGCGGGCAAGACACTGCGGCAGGCCAGAGTCCTCGTGCTCGGCGTGTCCTTCAAGCCAGACGTGGACGACGCCCGCAACTCGCCCGCGGAGAGGGTCATCGAGCTGCTCCTCAGCAGCGGAGCCAGGGTGAGCTACCATGATCCCCGCATCCCTCAGTTCACCGTGGGGAGGGACGTCTTCTACCGCGACGCACAGACCCTGAACTCCCTCCCCCTCACCGAGGAACTCCTGGAAAGCCAGGACTGCGTGGCCATCGTGGCCGGCCACAGATCGTACGACTACGACTGGATCGTGGCTCACGCCTCGCTGGTCGTGGATACCATGAACGCCACCAGGGGCGTGAAGGCCCAGCGGGAGAAGATCTTCAGGGTCGGCGCCCCGTCCCCACCACTGTGACCAGATGATCCCCACATCCGTGGAAGCCTTGATCGAGGAACTGGCCAGGGACCATGTCTCTGGAGCCGCGGAGATAGCCAGCAGGGGCTCGGAGCTGCTGGCGCTCTTCGCAGACCAGGTAGAGGTCGAGGACGCCAGTTCGTTCTTTCGGCAACTGGCGGAGACGGGCAAGGCGCTCATCCAGGCCCAGCCCTCCATGGCCTCGCTCTTCAACCTGGTCAGTTCCGCGATGGCCAGTGTGGAGCCGGTGCAGGACGTGGCTGCTGCCAGGAAGACGCTGAAGGCGTCAATCCAGGGGTACGAGGAGGAACTGGGGCGAAGGAGTGCCAGGATCGCGGACCAGGCCCTGGCTGTGCTGAGCGACGGCTCCAGGGTATTCACCCACTCCCGGAGCTCCACGCTCCTCGCCGCGCTGCTCGTCGCTCGAGACCAGGGCCTGGACTTCGAGGTCGTGTGCACCGAGTCCAGGCCCCTCTACGAAGGTCGTATGGTCGCCGCCAGGCTGGCGCACGAGGGAGTGAAGGTCACCCTGATCACGGACTCCGCGGCGGGACACTTCGTGCGAAATGTGGACGTGGTGCTGGTGGGGGCGGACAGCGTCTCCAGGGACGGACTGGTGAACAAGATGGGCACCTATCCCCTGGCCCTGGCGGCCAGGGCGCAGGCCGTGCCCTTCTACGCCCTGTGCGGCACGGAGAAGTTCCTGCCTGCCGACTACCCGTTCTTCCACATCAAGGAGCAGGACCCCCAGGAGGTCTGGCCGGGACACCCCCAAGGAGTGAAGGTGCTCAACCTCTACTTCGAAGTCACACCCCTGGAGTACGTGAGCGGTGTGGTCACGGAGAAAGGAATACTCTCTCGCGGCGCACTGGAGGACCTCCTTGGCCAACTGAGGGTACACGACATGCTTCTCCATCAATAGAGAAGGAAGGAAACGGTAGTCGTGAGCAAACAGGCAAGGGCAGAGATCATCGCCATCGGCAACGAGTTGTTGCTGGGAGACGTGCTGGACACCAACACCAACTGGCTCTGTAAGAGGATCACGGGCATCGGCGGTCAGGTCACCAGAGTAGCCATGATCAGAGACGAGATAGAGGCCATCTCCACCGAGATCCAGGCTGTTTTGGACAGGCGGCCGGAGCTGATCATCACCACCGGCGGCCTGGGTCCCACCGGTGACGACATCACGCTGCTCGCGGTGGCCGAGGCCATGGGGCGCCCCGTGGAGCTGCACGACGAAGCCCTGGCCCTGGTCAAGGCCAGGTACCAGGAGTTGGCGGAAAAGGGGTACGTGAAGGATGCCGCCCTCAGTGAGGCCAGAAAGAAGATGGCCTACCTGCCCCGAGGGGCCACCGCGTTGAGGAACCCTGTCGGTGGAGCGCCGGCAGTGATGCTGGAGATGGGAGACTCGACCCTGGTCTCGCTGCCTGGCGTGCCCGAAGAGCTGAAGGCCATCTACCAGGAGACCCTCCCTCCCCTCCTGGAGCGTCTCTTTGGAGAGAGTTATTACGAGGAGAGGGAGGTCATCGCCCTCAGCGGCGACGAGTCCACGCTGGCGCCCCTGCTGGCCCAGGTGGTGGAGGCCCATCCTGACGTGTACATCAAGTCGAGGGCCAGGCGGTACGGATCAGGGGTGAGGATCCTCATCACGCTGTCTGCGGCGGGGGATGGCAAGGAGGAGGTAGAACGGTTCATCAGCGCCGCCCTGGAGGACCTGACTTCGGCTCTCGGGGCAGCGGGTTTCGAGTTGGAAACCCAGCGGCCCGCGTGATTCTGGAAGCGCGCATCGCTACGCACACGCCGGTAGGACAAGCTTCGAGCTTGTCCTACGTCTCTTCTCCAGCCTCGCGCCTCTTCGTCCCGCGACGCTCGATGGTTCGTAGCAAGCGCTTCAGACCTTTCTCAGGCAGCAAAGCGCCTGCCACGGGCCAACCGCCATGTTCGGGTCGCACTCCCTTCTGAGACTTGAGTTCGACTTCCATTTCACTGGACCTGCCTTGACAGAGCATGTATAATATATATACAGCGCATATACGGAGAGCGTGATTGGATGCAGCGGCGCATTGAGGGCTTCATCTGGCGAGATTGGGTGGTGGAGAAGCTTGTAACCAGGCATTCTGTCGCTCCAGATGAGGTTGAAGAGACGTTCTTCAATTCACCGCTGAAGGTACGCAAAGCCAGTTCGGGCAAGTACCTGCTATACGGAACATCGGACGGCGGCAGATACCTGTTGGTCGTCTTTGCCTGGGATGAGTCCAAAGTGAGGGTGGTTAGCGCCCGTGACATGACCCGGCGGGAGAGGCGGTTTCTCTGGGGGAGGTGAGCTGCACCGTGAAGAGGATACCCACATTCAAGAGCGAGCAAGAGGAAGCAGAGTTCTGGGACACCCACGACTCGACGGACTACCTGGGCGACACGGAACCGGCAGAGTCGACGTTCGTGGACGCACGCCCGCAGAAGCGATCGATATCGCTGCGCATTGACGGTGACACCATTGACACACTGAAGGACATCGCTGGCCGCAAGGGCATAGGGTACCAGACGCTGATCCGCATGTGGGTGATGGAGCGACTGGAGAAGGAGACAAAGGCTGGCTAGTTGCCTGGTCTCAGTCTCCGCCACGGCTCGGAGGGTCGCAGAATGGTAAGCTTTCCTCAGACAGCTTCCCTGCGATGTCAGGGTATTCCAGGGTGCCCCGTTTGAGTGGATTCGGCGGCAGGGCACTGGCTGCCTGGGACTCGCTGGAGGAGGAAGCGGTGGAAAAGTCCGGTGACTCTGTTAGCCTCTGTCACGATGCTGACACCAGTAGGGGCTGTCCCGAAAGTACGTGGCGAGGGGTTGGTGGACAGCCCTTGGCACCTTCAAGTTGGAGTGAGAGAAGAGAGACTGGTGGTATTTAGCCCGCCAGTTTCGCCATGTTATGGGCTATGC
>DAOUME010000009.1:0-241896 GCA_034411995.1 Anaerolineae bacterium
GTGCACTGGAACCAATGCGGGGCGGCCGGTCCCCCGGCGGAGCGCCGCGCACGCTTCCGGTTGGGGCACGGCATGCCGTGCCCCTACACCAATTCCCCCGTTCCGAGACTCACCTGGCCGAGCCAGCCTAGACGCTTTGCCCAGGCCTAGCGGTGAGACGGCAGGCGGGTCTGAGACCCGCCCCTACAAGGCAACGGTCAGCTTGGCCACGTTCGCTCATCCGGACCTGGCAGGTTTCCACGCCACGCGACCGCGCTCGTCATTCTCCCCCGTAACCGCACGGCAAACCGTGCGCCTACAGTGCACCAAGCGCGGCCAGGTACGTAACGCAGGCAGCTCTGTCCAAGCTACCCGGCCCCAGTGAGATCGGACGTGCAATACGCGCAGCGCGTGGCCTTGATGGGGATCGTGGACGGGCAGTGTGGGCACTCCTTCGTAGTGGGTCCGGCGGGCGCCTCCTCCTCCCGTCGCAGGCGGTTCATCATGCGGATGAGGAAGAAGGTGACCAGCGCCACCACCAGGAAGCTGATCACCGCATTGAGAAACACGCCGTAGTTGACGGTCACCGCCCCCGCAGCCTGGGCGTCGGCCAGCGATGCGTACGGAGCCGCTCGTGCACCCTCCTTGAGAAGGATGAAGAAGTTGGAGAAGTCCACGCCTCCCAGCAGCAGGCCAATGGGGGGCATGATCACGTCGTCTACCAGCGACTTGATGATGGTCCCGAAGGCCGCACCAACGATGATGCCCACGGCCATGTCCACCACGCTCCCTCGTAGTGCGAACTCCCTGAACTCCTTCAACACGATTGCCTCCTTGATCCCTCTACGCGGCGACTAAGGAAGGCAAACCAACCCCTCCCAAAGCGTCCGGCGACACCCGGGCCCGGGCTTCTCCTCTAGGGAGCTTTGTCTCCCTGCTTGATGGACCGGAGATGACCTGAGGTGCGGAAACCTCGTAGAAGCTGCCTCGTGGAGCCCTGACCATACACAGGCTCGTCGCTCGAGATCCTCGCCACGGCGCTGAAGCGGCGTGCCGGGGCGATGCCCGCTTCTTCCGCCGCCAGCCACAGCTTACCCAGGGCGATGAGTAGATCCCGATAGTCTACCCTCTGATCGCAGATGGACGCCGCCGCCAAGCCCAGGTCGAGCCACCTGCTTTCGCCCGTGGACCTGAGGCGGGAGGCCGCCCTGCCCCCGATGTAGCTGTGCAGATATACCCTCAGCCGTCGCTTACTCCCGAAAGAGTCCCGAATCCGCAAGCGCTGGCCCGGGTCAGCCCTCAGGTAAAGAGAGCAGAGCTCGTCCAGGGCCTCCTGTACGTCACCGAGATCCAGAGGCGCGGTCCCGGCCCGGAACGCGTCCACCTGTTGGCGGTGAGCGACCCCGGCGGCCCCGAGCCTGTCCATGCCTGCCTGCTCCAGGCCCTTCTGCACCTCGGCCAGCTCCCGGTCCCACTCCTCCCAGGCCTGGTTCAGCCGGGACAGCCGGGTCTCCAGCTCCGCCAGGCGCTCACTGGAGAACGGCTGATTCGGCAACATGCACAGACCCTCACTCGAGGCCAGCCGCAGCCCTGCAACCCACGGGGACGCGACACGCCTCGCATAGATACGGGGCAGAACTAACCCTTGGGCGGTTCCCAGACCTGGTAGACTTTGGCCGTGGGAGGCGCTTTCAACAGCGCGCCGAGCGCCTCCCTCATGGGGGCTTGAGTCGCCAGAGCCGCCTCAGCGTCCTCCTTCGTTTCCCAGAGGGTCATGCCCCCGTACTCTCCGGTGTCGTCGTCCCCGACCATGGTCATGCCCTTGAAGCCCTTCATGGCTGGGAGCATGCCTCCAAACTGTTCGCCGGACTTCTCGGCGATCTCACGCGTCCCTGGACCCAGGGTGAACATTGTCAGCACTGCATACATGGCCACTCCTCCTGATTCGCTGCTATGAGAACACAGGGCTCGACACTGGTCCCCGTGGGTCGCACTGCGCTCGCCACCGTGCGTCATATGGTGACTGTGGTCAGTCCGCTCGAAGGAGGCAAGTCGGTTCTTCCGCACCGACTCACCGCGCTCAGGCCCCCGGCCGCTGTGTTCGCCAGTCCCATAGCCTCTGCGGCCCCATTTTACCGGGACCAAGCCAGGATGTCAACACTTTCTCACGCCGATGGCCACCCTGGTCCAGACACAAAACCGCCTCGGCTCACGGAACGACTCTTGGGCCGAGGCGCTTGGGAATGAATGGCGCAGGCTGCGGCCTGCCCGCCTGTTCTGTCACACCGCTAGTTCGCGCGCGGCTCCGATTCCTCCACCTCTCTCTTCACAGGAGAGAAGCGCACGTAGCTGTCCCTTCCCTTTTCTTTGGCACGGCACAGAGCCAGGTCCGCGCACTTGAGCAGCGTGTCCACGTCCTCCCCGTCGTCGGGATACACTGCGATACCCATGCTCACCGTGAGCCGCACCTCGTGACCGCTCAAGAAGAACGGTTCCTTCAGCGCCTTCGTGATTCGCTCGGCCACCCTGTCTGTGTGACCAGGCGCCTCGATCCCCAGCAGCAGGAGCACGAACTCATCGTCGCCTGATCGGGCCACCGTATCCGCGGTGCGCACCAGGCCCGCGAGACGATCCCCGAGGGCCTGCAAGAGCTGATCGCCAGCCTGGGGCCCGAACCCATGATTGATGCCCTTGAACCGGTCCACGTCGATCATCATCACCGCCAGCTTCTGCGGCTCTCGATTGGCAGCCGCCAGAGCCTGGGTCAGATGATCGCGGAAGAGCGCCCGGTTGGGCAATCCGGTCAGATGATCGTGGTCAGCCAGCAGCCTCAGGTCGTGCTCCGCCAGCTTGCGCTCGGTGATGTCGCGAAGGATGCTAGTGAGAAAGACGCCATGGCGAGTGTTCCAACCAGCGAAAGAGAGCTCCAGGGGGAACGTACTGCCATCCTTCCGGCGGCCGATCATCTCCACCGGCTGAGCCAGGCTGCTGGATGCTCCGCCGGACTCCACTTCGTTCACGGCTTTCTTGATCGCCTCACGGAGGTCTGCCGGGGCCACCATGGTCAGCCGCTTGCCCAGCATCTCCGTCGCGTCGTAGCCGAAAACGGCCTCCGCTCCGGGATTCCAGTAGACGATGTGCTCCTCGCTGTCGAACGTGATGATCGCATCCCCCGTAGCTTCAGCTACCGACCGGAAACGCCCTTCACTCAGCTCCAGGGCCTCCAGGGCGCGGCTGCTCTCCAGGGATACGGCCGCCAGCTCGCCGAAGGCAGAAGCCACGCGAGCATCTTCCTCAGTAAAGCCCCCTGCCTTGTTGGCCAGCGTGAGCAGGCCCACGGCGTTGTCCTCGACCCGCAACGGCGCAAAGAGCACGTTCTCGACCATCGTGCTCTCCTCTGCTCCAACCCAACCATCGTTGGCATAGGACAGACCGTTGAGATACATCGCACCGGCGGTGAGGTATACCTCAGCCCTCAGCTCCCTCAGTGGCCGGGAGGATGCCAGGATCCCCCTCCAGGACAGGCCCTCCGGATAGCCCAGCAGGACGTTGTCCCTGGTGCCATCTTCGTTCAGCAAGCCCACGTACCCTGCGCCAGCGCCGATCAGATTTCGGCAGGCCTCGAAGATGCCCCGCGCCGCCGGCTCGAAGTCCCGATGCACCAGCACGGCGCGAGAGGCCTCCAGCAGCGCCGACGACTCCGACCCCTCACCATGGGTCTCATCACGCACCTGGGCTCGGGGCCGGCGCACTTCGCGTTCGCCGGCCGTGATCAAGAAGCCCTGAGGCTTCCCCTGAGCATCCCTGAGCAGAGACATCCCCAGGCGACAACGGAAGCGAGTCCCATCCTTCCTGACCAGGGAAAGCTCGATCCTGTCTACAGCACCCTCCTTGAAGGTCTTCTGGAGGTTGCTGATGAACTCCTCGTGGTCCTCTGGCAAGATCAGCTCGAAAGCGCTCTTGCCCACCAACTCGTCGGCGTGGGGAAAACCGAACAGCTCGACCACGCGCCGCGATGTCTCCCTGATCCTTCCCCTGAGATCGGTGGTGATGATCCCCTCAGATGATATCTCCAGCAACGTCTTCCACATCTGTCGATGATGATCGGGCACCTGTGCCTCCGCCGGAGTCGTCTCGGTCACGCTCCGAGCGACCACCTGCACGGCTGGCTTGCCCTGGTAGATGAAGGGGAAGATGGAGTGGGCCTCCACCCGGACGACGGACCCGTCCAGACGCACTAGCCGTCGCTCAATGAGCGCCAACTCAGTGTCGTGTTCGATAGCCTTCCTGAGGCGGGCCTGCACCGTGGCCATGTCGTCACGGTGCACGAAGTCCAGAACCGGCCTGCCCATGATCTCTCCCGGGTCGGATGCACCCAGAAGGGCGGCGCCTGCCCGGTTGGCGAATACGATGTTCCCGCGGTGGTGCACGAGTATGGCGTCGGGCGAGGATTCTACCAGGTGCCTGTAATGCTCCTCACTCTTGCGGAGCCTCTCCTCCTCCAGCTTCCTGTCGGTGACGTCGACGCCCACGGAGATGATGTGCTCGACGGGTCCGTCTCCGTTCAAGAGCGGAGCCGTGGACCACTGGATGATCCTTGATTTGCCCTCTCGGGTGACCAGCTGGCTCTCGTAGCCTCGCGAGAAGCGCCCAGTGCCCAGATCGGCCAACGCCTCCCTCACGGCATGTGCCTGCTCCGGCCGGACGAGGACGTCCCACACACATCTGCCCCATACCTCTTCGAAGGACAGCCCGGTGGTCTGTTCGCAGAGACGGTTTATCCACCGTATCCTGCCCTGACGATCGAAGATCGTCACCAGCGCCCCGAGCCTGTCCAGTAGCGGGGACCTGCCTGGAAGGCCACGTTCCGCTGGGGGGCTGCTCTCCGGCTCTGTGGGGCCAGTAGGGACCGCTTCTGGCTCCGATACGCGGTGCTCGAATTCAAGGACCTCGTCTTCTCGATGTGCTCCTAGTCGTTCTCCAGCCTCCATCATCTCTCATCCTCAATCCCTTACTCCTGAGACCATGAGATGGCGTGTGGCGGACGGGAGACCTGAGTCGAAGATATGTCAAGACGCCAGGCTAAGGGGACGAGATCACCCACCCCTTTCGCCGCGAATACACACCAGGGTTTAGCTGTGCCACCTGGTCACGAATGCCAGACCGTCGCACCAGAAAGGCCCAGATTTCGCCCATCAGTAACTTCTTAGTATATCACAATCGGACGCAGTTGTCAAGCCGAGTTTCAACGCCTCCGGCTCCCGCCGCGCGCCGCCGCAGGTCACCCTTCCTCGTCCGCGTCCCGCTCGCGCCAGGCAGACAAACGCTCGCTGATTTCGCGCTCATACCCCTCTGCAGACGGCTCGTAGTACCTCCTGCCCTGCAAGCGGTCCGGGAGGTACTGCTGCCGCACGAAATGTCCAGGGTACTGATGCGGGTACTTGTAGTCTCTGCCGTGACCCAGCGCCTCTGCGTCGCGCGAGGAGTCCTTGAGGTGGTCCGGAACCTCGCCTGCGCCCTCTTCCTTCACATCGGCCAGGGCCTGGAAGTATCCGCCTGCGGAGTTGCTCTTGGGAGCCGTGGCCAGATAGATGGCCGCCTGAGCCAGGCTGTACTGCGCCTCTGGCAGGCCCACCCATTCCAGAGCCTGCGCCGCCGACGTCGCTACCGCCAGCGCCTGCGGGTCCGCATTTCCTATGTCCTCCGAGGCCAGGATGATCATCCTCCGCACGATGAATCTGGGGTCTTCCCCGGAGTGGATCATACGGGCCAACCAGTACAGAGCCGCGTCGGGGTCGGAGCCTCGCAGGCTCTTGATGAACGCCGAGATGGTATCGTAGTGCACGTCTCCGTCCTTGTCGTACAACATGGCACGCTGCTGGATGGAGTCCTCGGCGATCTCCAGCGTCACGTGGACCACCCCGTCTTCGTCCGGTGCGGTGGTTTCCACGGCCAGTTCCAGCGCATTGAGGGCGATGCGCGCATCGCCTCCCGCCACGCGAACCAGGTGCGCCGCCGCGTCCTCAGCCAGGTCCACCTTCCTGTCCCCCAGGCCTCTCTCAGGGTCCGCCAGAGCCCGCCGCAAGATCAGGGCGACCTGCTCTTCGCTCAGCGGCTCCAGGCGAAAGATGCGGGAACGGGAGACCAGCGCCCCGATGACCTCGAAGTAAGGGTTCTCGGTGGTAATGCCGATCAAGGTGATCAGGCCTTCCTCGACGTGAGGGAGTAAGGCATCCTGCTGGGTCTTGGTGAAGTGGTGTATCTCGTCCACCAGCAGTATGGTCTTACGTCCCGTCATCACGCGCCGGTTCTTGGCCGCGGCCACCAACTGGCGCAACTCCTTCACGCCAGCCATGACCGCGCTCATGGACTCGAAGGCGCTCTCCGTGGTGTTGGCGATCACGGAGGCCAGGGAGGTCTTGCCCGTGCCGGGAGGCCCCCAGAGGATCACGGATCCCAGCCGGTCAGCCTCGATGGCCCGGCGCAGGAGCCTGCCTGGCCCCACGATGTGCTCCTGCCCCACCATCTCGTCCACGGTGCGGGGGCGCATGCGAGCCGCCAGCGGCGCCTCGCGATTCAGTTGATCGGTCAGGGAATACTCGAAGAGGTCCATCGTGCCTCCGCACTCACATTCTATCCTTGCACCTGTGCAGCGGCAAGGAGTGCGGGACGTGTTAGATGGTGAGGTACGGGCACCCTACTCCGCGGGAGCGTCCGATGGCCCGTGCCACGCTGATCACCTCCCTGCCCTCACCTATGTTGAGGACGGCGCGGAGGGCTCTCCCGCTGGCCAGAAGGCCTGCCCCACGGGAAGCGCCCGTGTTTCACGGCTGCACCACGGCCTTGACCACCTTGAGCCCCTCCACGTCGGCCAGGGCCTCGTTCATCTCCTCCAGCCTGTATACCCGGGAGATGAACCCTTCGTAGGGAAATCTGTCCCCGTGCTTGGCCAGGACCAGAATACCGCGGTAGAAATGACTGAAGTCGCTCCCCCAGCAGCCCCTGATCTCCAGATGTTTGCGATTGAGGTCCCAGTGGGGGTTGATCTCCACCCCTCCGGCGTCCGTGTACTGGCCGACTACCACGTAGCGACCGTTGTCGCGGGTCATCCGCATACCCTCAGCCACAGCAGCAGGGTTGCCCGTGGCTTCGATGGTCACGTCGGCGCCCCGGCCGTGGGTCAATTCTTTCACGAGGGCGATTCGTTCGTCCGGGCTTTGTTCCTCGATGTCGATGGTGTGGTCGGCGCCAATGGCTCGCGCCATGTCCAGTCTCTGCCTTGGGGCACCCACGACGATGACCTCCGTGGCGCCCGAGAGTTGAGCCAGCACCGCGGCGTTCAGGCCCACGGGGCCACACCCCTGCACCACGACGGTGTCACCCAGTTGGACCTCAGCCCGCTCCAACGCATGAGTGGCGGTGGGAAGGCCGCATCCAGCGGCGATGTACCGCTCCGGCGTCAACCCCCGGGGGAGCTTGATCACCTTCACCCCCGGCTTGAGATAGATGGCTTCGCTCCAGCCGCCCAGCAGCCCTTCGTCAGCAGAGTAGGTGATGCCGTACACCCGCCGACTTGGGCAACGAGTGCTCGCCTTGGCCACCAAGCAATACCAGCACCTGCCGCAGGTCTCGTGGACGTCCAGGAAGGCAACCACGTCGCCCCCGTGCAGGATCTCCCCCTCCACGTCCCGCACCTCTCCCGCGACCTGAGAGATGCGCCCCACGCTTACGTGCCCTGGAATGATCGGGTAGGGCACGCCGGACAACCGCCCATGATACAGATGCACGTCTGTCCCGCACACCTCGCTGAAGATGGTCTGCAGCAGGACGCTGCCCGGCTCCATCTCCGGCGCGGGATAGTCTCGCAGCTCTATAGGCTTCTCCGGGGCCACCATCACCGCTGCTCTGTACATTTCTCCTCCTATCGCTCCACGCGCTTTCCCATCAGGTTCAGCTTGAACCGGCGAATGGTGTCAGGTGCGATCACGCCGCCGTCGGGGCTCTCGAAGTGCAACGCATCGAAGGGGCACTGCACGATGCAGGCCCCGCACTGCACGCATCGCTCCGGCCTGGCTATCCTCGCCGTGTGCCTGTCCCGGTCCACTTCGTAGCAGCCTCTGGGGCAAACATCCTCGCAGTAACCGGCGCCCCTGCACCTCTCGTTGTCCAGCACCACCCGGAGCAGCCTGTCCTCGAGCAGCCCGCTCTTATAGAGGGGCGTGCTGCCCAGGAAATCGACACCCATCACCATGAGGACTACGAAGGTGAAGATTCCCCATCGGGCCGTGACTCCCCACGTCAACTGTCCCAGCGCGCGAGCGTAGCCCACGAGACCGAGCATGGCCACGAGCCACAGGACCACCACGACACCGAAAACGACACCCCTGCCTCTCCAGCCAGGTTCCAGCCAGCGCCCGTACAGAGGATAGACCATGTACAGGGCCAGCGCCAGCACCCACACCACCAGCAACCCGGGCACCAGGGCCTGGCGCCACAGCAGCCCCGTGATCAGTACCGAGACCAGGGAGATGGGAAACGCCCAGAACACGGCCATCTCCAGCCGCTGCGTCCAGGGAAAGCGCACCTCGCGCATCCCGGCGCCCTTGGCCAGCCCGCTGTGCAAGAAGGCCGGCAGGTCACGCGCGTAAACAGGCCCCCACACCACTTTCCAGCCACTCTTCTGCTCCAGGGCCTTCCCTTCCACCCCCGTGGCAGCCAGTTGAGGCAAGATCACCTGGCGATGGTCTACCCGCTCTTCGATACCGCTGGTCTTGAGGGCGGACAGCACATCGTGGTTGGTCAGCAACCCACCAGTGGCTGAGCACCACACGTTGACACCCCTGCTGTTGGCCACCAGGAGATAGGCGTCCAGACCCCTCAACGCCCAACGCACCCGCTGCACGGTGAGCCTGAAGTTGCCCGTCACCAGCACAGGCGAACCCCTACCCGGATGCCCGATCTCCAGCAGCCCGGTCTTCCCTGGCCAGGGCACCATCCTGAGCAGCGTACCCACGATGGTCACCACCACGTAGCTCACCAGGCTCATCTTGCTCCCCCCATCGTCTTCCTGGCCACCAGGCCCATCAGACTCTCCAGATTCGTCAAAGTGATCGATTCCACCACGAACCCCGCCTGCTGCACCCTCTGAGGTACATCTTCGAGCGCATGAGTCGTGGTCTGGGTCCACAAGTAGGCCAGAATCGCCAGAGGGATCCTGAGCATGGCGTTGAGCAGCCGCCTGGTGGGGCTCTTGGGCACCACTTCATCGGCCAGGAGCAGCAGACCGCCCGCCCTGAGGATCCTCCACGCCTGCTCCAGCGCATAGCTCACTTCATCCGCCGTGAGCTCGGAGAAACAGAGGCCACTCATCACCGCATCGTAGGAGTTCTCTTGCTCACCGTCCAATTCGGCGACACCCATCTCGCAGAAGTCAACGCGGTTCACCAAACCCGCAGCCCGTGCCCTTTGCCGGGCGATCTCCAGCATCTGAGGATTGACGTCGATCCCCTTGATCCAGGCTCCCCTGGCGGCGGCCCTCAGGCTCAGCGCCCCCGTGCCGCACCCCAGATCGAGGATCCGCCATCCTTCCTCCACCTGGGAAGCCAGACGGTCATAAGCGCGGTCCAGTCTTCCCAACGTGAGGATACGCAAACCCCGGTCGTATCTGCTGGGCGCCGATTCCAGTATGCGCATCAATACGTAGGTACTCACCGCACACCCCAGCTCGGGGACGTAGCTGCGCTCGAAGGAAACGGCGCCGTCCGCCGAGACCCCAAAGCAAAAGGCGGGAAGGGGTTCTCCTTCCCGCCCGCACTTTCTTGACTTCGTTCAGTTACGGCTATCCACCCGCCAGCCAAGGCCCGCGCCGCTCGCCAGCCCCGCCATGACCAGGGAGCACGAGACCACGAGGTTGTGGCAGCCAGCTCGTTTCCTCTTCGTCTCTCGTGCCCCGGTCACAGCGCGCTCGCTCCACCTATTCCACCGCGTGCAGAAGCTGAACCTCACAAACCGCCACGGCTCAGCCCTGGCCACAGCCGGCCGGAACTCCAGACGGGAAGATTATAGCATAGTGTACATCAAAAGTCAAGGGCTTGCCGGCCTAGCAAGGGGCCGAGGCCACTGTCAGCCAACAACAGGAGACTGAAGAGACGACTCTCTGGCGCGGACGCCGCTCTCTCAGGCGCCGGGAAAGAAGCAGGGGCGGCCAAAAGCGCGTGATCCACGCAGATCGGTTACAGAAGCGCGGTGAAACTCGGGGGCTCCAGCCTCTTGCCTATCTCTCTGGCCACTCCCACCATCACTTCCGGGGTCTTGAGCGCCTTCTCCTGCGTGAAGCGGTAGGAGGGCCCCACCACCCCGATGGCGGCCACCACATGTTTGCGGGAGTCCCAGATGGGGACCGCGACAGCGTTGACGCCCTCGTCCTGCTCCTCCCAGCTCGTGGCATAGCCCCGCTCACGCACCGCCTCCAGTTGAGCACGGAGCTGATCGGCGTCGGTGATGGTGTTCTTCGTACGGCGTCCCAGCCCCTGCCCCAGATACGAGTCCACCTCGTCTCGCCTCATGTAAGCCAGGAAGACCTTGCCTGTGGAGGTGGAATACAGGGACCCGCTTCCCAGCCAGCTCACCGACTGCACTAGATGCGGAGCTGGCATCTGGAGCACGTTGAGGACCCTATCATCTTCTCTAACAGCGAGGTAAGTGATCTCCTCTACAGTATCGGCCAGGTAGTGCAAGTATGGAAGTGCCACCTCAGGAAGCCCGCGGCTATTGAGCACCGCGTATCCGAACTCGATTAGCCGAACCCCGAGCCTGTACTTGCGTGTCCGAGGGTCGCGCTCTACCAGCCCACCGCGGCGCAAAGAAACGAGAAGGCGATGCACGGTGCTCTTGTGAAGGCCCAGCTCGTTGCTCAAATCCGTTACACCCAGGTAACCCCCCGCCTCGCTAAGGGCATCCAGTATACCCACAGCTCTGTCGACAGACTGCACCGGCATGTTTGACAATCACCTCCAGATCCAACATTGTGTTGCCGCTATTATAACAGCGGCCTCGGCAATGTCAAGCACAGACCCAACACCGGCCCGGTGTCTTGACCTTTCAGTCCGCCTGGTCTATACTGCCCCTCGCCATGCTCGCCAGAGGCCGATTGTCCTGTCACGGCGGGAGGAACAGGGAGCATTGAGGGTGACCGTCGTCAGCGAGGCAGGGAGAGAAGAGCCATGACGCGCAAGAGCTTCGATCAGGAACTGACCCGCCTCCAGGATGAGGTGCTCAGTCTAAGCGAAACAGTCGAGACGGCGCTCATCCAGGCTGTGAACGCCCTCATGAATCGGGACCAGCAAACTTCGACCGCCCTCATCGCCGCCGACCGGGCCATCAACGAGAGGCGGTTCGCCATCGAGAGCGACTGTCTGACCCTCATCGCCACCCAGCAGCCCCTGGCCGGCGACCTGCGCACGATCTTCACCACGGTCGAGATCGCCACCGAGCTGGAACGCATCGCCGATTACGCCAAGGGCATCGCCAAAGTCAACCTGATGATCGCTGACCAGCCCCTGCTGGAACCTTGCGCGCACTTTCCCCAGGTGGCCGCCAAGGTGCGCGACATGCTGCACGACGCCCTCCTGGCCTTCCTCAGCAGGGACGCAGCCCTTGCCCGGTCCATGCCCGAGCGGGAGCGTGAGGTGGACGAGCTGCACAATCAGGTGCACCAGGAACTGGTGGCCCTCATCGCTACCGACCCCAGCACGAGTAATCGTGCTACGCGACTGTTCTGGGTGGTCCACAACCTGGAGCGGGCCGCCGATCGTGTGCTCAACATCTGCGAGCGAGTGGTCTTCAACGTCACGGGCGAAATGGTGGAGATGGACGTGGAAGAGGGCGAGACGGTCGGGCCGGAGGGCCTGTCCTGAAACTGCGAGCTGCCAGCCCAGCGAGTCCGAGCTCTGTTCCCCCACGGGGCTTGCGGCGTTCGGACCCTCCTCGGCGCGGCCCAGCATCTAACGCTAGCGACCCACCTCCCAGCACCGTGGTGGCGCGGGGATCTGCGACAATCTCCCGGGGTCCCACGAGCGGCCCATCTGCCATCAGTGGCGCGGTTCCGCAAAGGCTCAGGCTGACACGATCATGGAGGTTTGACAGCGCCAGGCACCTGCGCTATACTTCACGCGTGCTACTCGAAATCGCCCCACACATTTTCCTCGTCCGCGGGGAGAACAGGGGACACTTCCCCTTTTCGCACTCCATCCTCATCCGAGACGAAGTCACGGCCCTGATCGACACCGGCTGCGGCCTAGAGCGCCTCGCCCGCATCAGGGAAGAGTACGCGCCCGAGGTAGTGATCAACTCCCACGCCCACCCTGACCACATCCCCGGCAACTGGCTCTTTCCGGACGTCCCCCTACTGGTTCCCCGCCAGTCGTTCGAGTACACCGGACGGATAGACCTGGTCTCCGAACGGTTCACCGAGTCCAAAGAGCTGGCGCAGGAGTGGAGGGAGTACGTGAGAGCCGAGACGGGGTTTCGGGACGCGCTCCCCACCGACCACTACGACGAGGGTCACCACTTTCACTTCGGCTCTGTCGAGCTGCTGGCCCTGCATTGCCCCGGGCACACGTGCGATTCCTACTGCTTTCTGGAGCCAGACCACGGCATCGCCTTCACTTTCGACATGGACCTCTCCCCCTTCGGCCCCTGGTACGGGCACCCCGACTCGCGGATAGACGACTTCGAGGCCTCACTGAAGCGGGTGCGCGCCCTGAAGCCTCGCGTGCTGGTGACCTCCCACATGGGAATCGTCACCGAGGACATCGAGGCCAGGCTGGAGGCCTACGGGGAGGCCATCGCCCAGCGAGAACGGCGGATCCTCGACTTCCTCTCGGAGGAGCGAACGCTGGAGGAGATGGTGGAGCAGCCTCTGATCTACAGCAGCTATCCGTTCGCCGCCGACTTGCTCCGCCGCTGGGAAGAGAACATGCTACGGAAGCATCTCCGTCGTCTGGTCCACAGGGGCCTGGTGGAAGTGACGGAGCGGGGGTACGTCTGTACCCACCCGCGCCCGTGAGGATAGACCGGCCCGAGCCATCAGGCCCTGCTGGCCAGGCCGCCCGCTATCTCCCCGCCGTCGATCACGAAGCACTGCCCGGTGATGAAGCTGGCCTCGTCCGAGGCCAGAAAGGCAAACAGGGCAGCCACCTCTTCCGGCCGCCCCAGCCTCCCCAGAGGAATCTTGCTGGCGTACGCCTCTTGCATCTCCTGCGTGTACTCCGCTTCCTGCATCGGGGTGAGGATGAAACCAGGGCACACGGCGTTCACGCGGACGGTGGGTGCCAGTTCCAGAGCCATGGAGCGGGTCAGCTCCACCACCCCCGCTTTGGAGGCGTTGTAGTCGGCGTAGAAGGGGTAGCCCGTCAGGGCGTTGGTCGAGCCCATGTTCAGGATCACGCCCCCCTGCCTCTCCAGCATCCTGCGCGCCGCCTGCTGGGCTACGAAGAACACGCCGTGCAGATTGACCCCCAGCACCTCGCGCCACTCTCCAGCGGTAATGTCTAGGAAGCGGTGGCGGATGCTGATCCCGGCATTGTTGACCAGCACGTCCAGACCACCCAGCGTCTCGTCCAGCTCCTCGAACGCCCGGCTCACGTCGTCTACCCGGGAGACGTCAGCACGGAAACAGTGGCTCAGCCCCGGCAGCTCCTTCCTGATCTCCACCAGGGCCTGCTGGTCGCGATCCAGCACGGCGACGCGAGAGCCCTCTTGGAGAAACCGGGCCGCCGTGGCCCTGCCGATGCCCCTGGCCCCTCCGGTGATCAGTACCCGCTTGTGCGCCAATCCCCGCATTCTCCCCTCCTCAACCCGCCAGCCCACCGCCATCCGCGACCAGCGCCGTGCCCGTGACGTACGACGAGGCATCGCTAGCCAGATACAGCACCGCCTGTGCTACCTCCTCCGGCGTCCCCACGCGGCCCAAAGGCCGCTCAGCCGCCTCCCTCAGAAAGGTCTCGACCCCTCGCCCCAGTTGGCGGGCCTCGTCTCTGAGCAGCGGGGTGTCTGTGTCCCCTGGGCAGATGCAGTTGACGCGGATGTTCTGGGGCCCGTGGTCGATGGCCATGGCCTTGGTGAGCAGGACCACCGCGCCCTTCGAGGCGCAGTACGCTGCTGCCCTGGGGCCTCCTACGAGCCCCCAGCCCGACGACGTATTGACGATCACCCCTCCGCCCGCCTGGGCCATCACAGGGATGGCGTACTTGGAGAGCAGGAAGATGGACTTCACATTCACCGCCATCACCCGCTCCCACTCCTCCTCCGTCAACTCCACTACGCTGGCCCGCCGGATGATGCCCGCGTTGTTGAACAGGATATCGAGGCCGCCCCAGGCGCTGACCACTCGCTCCACCAGATCCCGGCAGGGCGAAGCCTGGGTGACGTCAGCGCACAGGAAGAGAGCACGACCGCCCTCCCCTTCTATCGCGCGAGCCACGGCCCGCCCTCCTTTCTCGTCCAGGTCCACCACGCAGACCGCGGCGCCCTCGCGGGCGAAGAGCAAGGCCGTCGCCTTCCCGATCCCCGAGGCCCCTCCGGTGACGAGGGCTCGTTTGCCGCCCAGCCTGTTCATGGCCACCTCCATACCTCGCTCATCGTTCGATGCGGCCTTCCGGCTATTTCGAGAGTGTCGATACCTTCATCCTGAGGTGTCTTTCTGAGCAGAGCGAAGAAACTGGTCTGAGATGCTTTCCTTCGGCTTCGCTCAGGACAGGCCCTTCGGCCGGGCTCAGGGCAAGCTCTGCTTGGCGCCTCAGAATTACGCGGAGAGGCACTCCGTTGTGCTTACCAGGACCGGTTTCGTCCCTGGGTGTGAACAGAATCCATGCCACTGCTGCCGCAAATCCAGCTCGTCTACGCTCTCCCGCTACATCCTGGAGATGGTCACGGTGGTGGAATTGAATCTCGACCCCCCACCGATCTCTTGCGGCTCGCTGCTGAACAAGCAGTTCTGCGGCTGCCCAGACAAGCCCTCCGACTGCCTGGGTGACCACACCACCCCTTCGCGAACCGCGTCGGAAACCATGGCCTTCATCGACACTTCGCCCTGCTCGTTGGACAGCGCTACCCTGTCCCCGTCCTGGATGCCCAACCTCTCGGCATCCCGCACGTTGATGAGCACCACCGCGGGGATGACCCCGTACACCTCTTGAAACTGAGTGCTGGTGTACTTCGGCGTGGCGCTGGTCAGCAGTACGAAGTCATCCTTCGACCCTCTCCGAGGCGCCTGTGCCGGCCAGGGGTTCCATCTCCTGGCGGCGGCCCGCGCGGAGTAGAACTCTATCTTGCCTGACGGGGTAGGGTAACGGTCCCCTGGCTTCCTCATGAGCTCCAGCGTCGCCCCTGATCTCAACGAATCGAGGCCGCCTTCCTCCAACGCGCCGTCCAGGGCGGCCTCCACAGCCAGCCACGGGTCCTCGAAGAGCCAGCCTTCCGTCAAAGACAGCCGCCTGGCGATCTCTCGCATGACCCGGATCTCGCTGCGGCTGTCGGTCACCGGAGCCACGGCTCGATGGGAATACCGGACGTAGTGGTGCGTCCAGGGAAGGACCAGGTCCTCCTTCTCCAGATAGGTGGGCGCAGGAAGCAGAACGTCGGCGTACCGGGCGGTCCTGGTCCAGTGAGTGTCGTGCACGACCAGGAAGAGGTCGTCCCTGGCCAGGCCTCCGCGGAAGGCGTGCTGATGGGGCAGCGTTTGGGCTGGGTTCATACAGCTCACGTAGACGACCTTGAACTCGCCACGCCTCACCAGATCGGCCAGGCCCACCATGCTCACTACCCTCGGCTCTTTCCTGGTCAGCGAGCGCCCAGAGATCAAATCGAGATCGATGGAGAAGGCGTGGGCGTTACTGTAGAAGAAGCCCCGGTGCTGACCGAGCAGCGCCGGGATGAACGACACAGCCCGCACCTGATCGGCACCGTGGTCGTTCTTCTGCATCCCAATGCCGATCATCGTGGCGCTTGGCCTCCTGCTGCCGTAGGCGTCTCCCCATTGTTCGATACGATCGCACGCCACTCCAGTGACCCGCCCTACCCGCTCCGGAGGCCATTCCCTCGCCTGGGCCTGGAGCTCTTCCAGACCCTGAGTATTGGCCTGGAGAAAGTCCACGTCCAGGTAGCCGCTCTGGGTCAGGTGGTTGACCAACCCGTAGGCCAGGGCGACGTCGCTACCGGGCCAGGGCTGAATCCAGAGGTCGGCGAGCCGTGCGCTGCGGCTCTGTCGAGGATCGATGACCACGATCTGAGCGCCCCGCTCCTGGCGGGCCTTCCTGGCCAGAGACCACAGATGAGGCGAGCTCGCCGCCGCGTTGAAGCCCCAGAAGACCACTAGATTCATGGACGGAAGATCCATGGGCTCCAGGCCGTAGCTGTTGCCGTAGTGCAGGCCCAGGGCCGCGTGGCCGGATGCGCTGCAAACACTCCAGTCCGTCTGGGTCGCGCCCAGCGCGTTCCACAGCCTGCTGGGGAAGGCCTGCGTCAGCAGCCCGGTGTTCCCGGCATGGTCCAGGTACAGCACGGACTCCGGTCCGTGTTCATCGAGAGCCTCGCGCAGCTTCTCAGACACCAGGTCGAGGGCCGTCTCCCAGTCGGTTTCCTCCAAACGGTCTCCCCGACGAACCCAGGGCGCCCTGACTCGATTCTCATACAACCGTTCCTGGTCTTTGGCACCCCGGGGACACGTGAAGCCCTGCGTGAACGGATTCCTTGGGTCGCCCTTGATCCCCAGGATCTGTCCGTCATCATCAAGCGTGACGATCAAGGCGCACGTATCGTAGCAGTCCCGAGGACACACTGTGGAGACTTCTCTCATTGCTGCCGCCTCTCCGGCTTCCCTCGATAGCCACCGCTGAGTCTGCCGGTGATGGTCTGCTTACATGGGATGGCTGTGTCCATCCGGTGGCTGCGAAGCACGACACTGGCCGTGGGAGGCCACGACGCCCTGGGGCCCTAGATCGCTTGCCCTTTGAACTGGCTCATGTACAGATGGTGGTAGAAGCCTCGCCGCTCCAGCAACTCCTGGTGCGTTCCCTTTTCGACGATCTCCCCATCGTTGATCACCAGCACCAGGTCGGCATCACGGATGGTGCTCAAGCGGTGCGCGATCACCAGGCTGGTCCGCCCTTCCATGAGACGCAGCAAGGCCTTCTGAAGCCGCGCCTCGGTGCGGGTGTCCACGCTGCTGGTGGCCTCGTCCAGAATCAGGATGTCCGGGTTGGCCAGGATGGCGCGGGCGATAGCCAGGAGTTGCCTCTGTCCCTGGCTGAGATTGCTGGCCCGCTCCGCGAGACTGGTCTGGTACCCCTGTGGCAACTGCCGGATGAAATAGTCCGCCTCCGCCAGCCTGGCCGCCTGGAAACACTCCTCGTCCGTGGCCTCCAGCCGCCCATAGCGGATGTTCTCCATCACGGTGTCGGAAAACAGGAAGTTGTCTTGGAGCACCAGCCCTAAACGGCGGCGCAGGTATGCCTTGCCCAGATCGCGAATGTCCGCTTCGTCGACGATGATCCGCCCCTCATCGACCTCGTAAAAGCGGGTCAGCAGGTTGATGATGGTCGTCTTCCCCGCTCCGGTCGGTCCCACCAGGGCGACGGTCTCTCCAGCCTTGGCTTCCAGGGTCAAGTCCTTGATGATGGGCACGTCAGGCCGGTATCCGAATCTCACGTGCTCGAAGCGCACGCGACCCTTCATCGGCTCCGGGGGAACGACGTCCGCTGCCTCGTCCACTTCAGCCGGGCTATCGATGATCTCGAACACGCGCTCCGCCCCGGCCAGCGCGGCCTGGATCGAGTTATACATATTGGCTAACTGCCGGAGGGGCTGGGTGAAATTCTGCCCGTAAGTGATGAAGGTGGCAATGATCCCCACGGTCACCAGCCCCCGCAGGGCCAGCCAGCCCCCCAGACCAGCCAGCACGATCACGAAGAAGTTCCCCAATACGCCCGTCAGCGGCATCAGCAGAAGGGCGTAAGTGTTGGCATACACGCCTGCGAGGTACACCTCCTGGTTGTGGTGGCGGAAGGTGTCGATCACGGACTCGTTGCGGCGGAAGGCCTTGACCACCTTCTGACCGCTGATGGACTCCTCCATCACGGCGTTGAGCTCTCCCAGGCATTTCTGCAATCGCCGGAACCCCTTGCGGGTGTAGCGAGCGACGAATTCCGTGAACAGGAACATGATAGGAACCACCAGCACAGAGGCCAGCGCCAGCCAGACGTTGAGCACGAACATCGCGATGAGGATGCCCACCATGGAGAGGACACCGGCCACCAGCGAGCTGACGTTCTGCGACACAGTCTGGTTGATGGCATCGATGTCGTTGGTCAGGCGGCTCATCAACTCGCCCACCGGGTGCCGGTCGAAGAAGCTCAGCGGCAGGGTCTGCAAGTGCTCGAACAGATCGCGGCGGAGCCGCTTCAGAGCTCCCTGGGACACGGAGGCCATCATGCGGCCGGCGATGGCCTGGAACAGGTTGTTCGCGAGGTAGATGACCAGCATCCAGATAGCGATCTGGGTCAGCCCGGCGGCGTGTTTGGCGGTGATGAACCTGTCGATGGCCACCCCCAGCAGATAGGGCCCGATGAGCCCCAGCACGGTGTAGCCCACCACCAGACCAAACACCACCAGCAGAGGCGCCTTGAAAGGGCGCAGATACGGCAAGAGGCGTATCAACGCGTGGCGCGGGTTCCGAGCCCTTTCGATGGTGCCGGGGCTGCTCGGTCTCCTGGGCCGCATGATGACGCGCACGTCGCCACCCGCCCGCCCCTCAGACGCGCTGCTCACTCCGTCACCTCCCGGTCGGTGCTGGCTCCAACGTTCCGCAGGCGAAACCCGTCGCCTAGCTGCGACTCGTAGATCTCCTGGTAGATGGGACTGGAGCGCAACAACTCCTGATGGGTCCCCTCGGCCACCACGCGCCCCCTGTCGATGACCACGATCTTGTCGGCCCTCAAGACCGTGCTGATGCGCTGCGCCACCACCAGGGTGGTGCGATCTGGAGTCTGCTCTTCCAGGGCGTCCTGGATCTTCGTTTCGGTCTCCACATCTACCGAGCTGGTACTGTCGTCCAGAATCAGAATCCGGGGATGAATGAGCAGGGCGCGAGCGATGGCGATGCGCTGTTTCTGACCACCGGAGAGATTGGCGCCGCGCTCCTCGACGTGAGCGTCATATCCCAGCGGCAGATCGAGGATGAACTCGTGGGCCTGCGCTGCCTTGGCCGCCGCGACCACCTCTTCGTCACTGGCGCCCGGCGAGCCATACCTGATGTTCTCACGCACCGTCCCGGAGAAGAGGATCGTCTCCTGGGGCACGATCCCGATGCTGGCCAGCAGCGAGTCCTGCTGAATCTCGCGGACGTCAATCCCGTCGATGGAGATCCGCCCTGCGGTGACGTCGTAGAAACGTGGCACCAGGTTGATCAGCGTCGATTTGCCTGCACCGGTTGCGCCCAGAATGGCCACCGTCTGTCCTGGATCGGCGACCAGGCTGACCCCATCCAGAACCGCTTCATTCCCCCGCCCGTTGTACTGGAAAGAAACATCCTCCAGGACCACCTGGCCAGGCGACCCTTCGGGCAACACCCGCGCGCCGGGCGCATCCTGAACCTCCGGGACGGTCTCCAGCACTTCGTTGACGCGCCTCGCCGAGGCGAACCCCCCGGCCCAGACGTTCGACAGCAGGGTCATCATGGTGAGCGGGGTCATGGTGGTCAGCAGGTAGTTGGTGAAGGCCACGATCTGCCCGATGGACAACTCTCCCCGAATGGCCTGCATTCCTCCTGCCCAGATCACGATGACCATGCCCACGTTCACACACACCGTCAACACAGGGGACATGCTGGCCATAAACTCCAGTACCCTGATCGAGCGCTCGGTGAACGCCTCGTTCGCTTCCTCGAAGCGTTCCCCCTCGAAATCTGCCCGCACGAAGCCTTTGATCAGTGACGCCGCAGCGGCGTTTTCCTGCAAGACGGTATTGAGCCTGTCAAGCTTTTGCTGGGCCGACCGAAAGAGAGGCTCCATGCGGAGGACGAAGAAGACGATGATCACGGAAGTGACCAGCAGGAGAGGCACCATGGTCAGCGCCAGGCTCCTGCTGGTACTGATCATCAGGATCAAGCTGCCGATCATCAGGAGCGGCGCACGCGTGCCGATGCGCAGGGAGATCTGCGTCAGTCGCTGGAGCATCGTCGCATCGCTGGTCAGACGCACCATCAACTGTCCGGTTCTCAGCACGTCGAGATTGCCGAAGGAGAAGCTCTGGATCTTGAGAAATAGCGCGTCCCGTAGATCCCGGGCCACGCTCTCTCCAACCTGTACAGAGAGGATATTGTTGCCCACGGCGACCAGCGCGCTCGTGGCCGAGATCCCCAGCATCAACATCGCCGTCTGAACGACGACCTGCTGGTCTTGCTGCGCGATTCCCTGGTCGATGATCCGTCGAATCAGGCGGGGGATGGAGAGGTCCATGAAGACCAGCGAGATCAGCAGGATCAGAGCGCCCAGGGCGCGTTTCCAATACGGTTTCACGAAGGGGACGAGTTTGAGAACTTCGTTCATCTTCCTGTGTCAGCAAAGGGACCAGGCACAGAACTTGGGTGCCTGGCCCAGGATCCTTGTCCAGGATGGGGGGCAGGAAACTGCCCCATGGATGTCTCTGCGAACCTCGCCACTCCACCGGGAGCGGCGATAGGCGGCTCATTATCCCTCAAAGGAGTAGCCCCGCGCCAGTGCCAGGAGTCTTACCGAGATCGTTCCTTTTGCGCACGGGGCTGGGCATCGCCGGTGTCCACCAGCAGCGGGCGCCCTCGGAGCGAGTGAATCTTGTCGGCCGTGCTCACCGCGATGATCCCGTCCGTTCCAACTTCTCCGATGACCTGCGGCCTGATCTGCTGGTTGCCCCTGCCGAAGATGTAGCCCTGACCCCCGACTGCGCTATTCTTCCCAGCCCTGCACCTTCCTCTGGTAGGCCCGCCAGGTCATGGCCCAGCGGGCGGGGTCGTCCAGCGACTCATGGTCGATGGTGTGGATCGTGCTGTGGTGAGGCGCGCTCTTGACCAGCTCGGGATCGCTGCGGGCCTCCTCCGCCACGTGAGCCAGGATGGCCGCGTATTCGTCCAACTCCTCCCTGGAGTACGACTCCGTTGGCTCCAGAGTATTGGGCTCGGGGACGATGAACGGATGGTGACTGGTCCAGTAATGCACGCCGAAATCCGATGCCCGCAGCCCGAGCTCCTCCGAATGCACCCCCGTCTCCTCTGCCAGCTCCTTCCAGCTATACCGGACCTGTTCGATACGGCGCTTACCCCTGGCGTACGGCGCGCTCACTCCGGGGATCTCCAGCATCTTCTTCAGCAGGTAGTTGTTGTTGAGCACGGCGACCTCGGCCACCTCCCGCAAGCCCTCCGCGCCCAGGCTCATGACCCAGGCGTAGGCCTTGACGACTACGGGGGCCACGCCGTAGAAAGGCCCGATCTTCCCGATGCTCTGCGGCAGGTCATACTGGAGCCGGTACCGCTCCCCGTCGAACTCCACCAGGGGGACAGGCAAGAACCCGGCCAGTTCCTCTCTCACGCCCGTCGCGCCCACGGCCGGCCCGCCGCAACCATGGGGGGCAGAGAAGGTCTTGTGCAGGTTGAAGTGACAGAGGTCGAACCCGGCCTCCCCAGCCCTGGTGACGCCCAGGATGCCGTTGGCGTTGGCCTGATCGTAGGAGCAAAGCCCTCCTGCGTCGTGGACCACCTGCACGAACTCCTCGATCCGGGGGTTGAAGATGCCCGTGTCCTCAGGGTTGGTGATCAGCAGCCCCGCCGTCCTCTCGGAGACCGCTTCCTTCAGGGCCTGGAGATCGGGATAGCCATCCTCGTCGGGATAGAGGGTGATGACCTTGTACCCCGCGGTTTTGGCGCACGCCGCGTTGGAGGGGTGGGAGAAAATGGTGGTGATCATCTCCTGGCGCTGCTCCCCCCGACCGCACGCCTGGTGATAGGCGCGGATGATGGAGACGTTGGTGTAGATGGCCGCCGAACCAGCCCCTGGTTGCAGAGAGAAGCGGTCCAGACCCGAGATGGCCTTCAGCATCTGCTCGAACCGGTACAAGATCTCCAGGATGCCCTGCACGGTGCCCTCGGCCTGCAAAGGGTGGAGCTCGGCCATCTTCGGCGCCCTGGCCAACTGGTCGTTGACCTTGGGGCTGTACTTCATGGTGCAGGTGCCCTGGCCCACGTCGATGTTGAGATCGGTCCCCAGGTTCTCCTGGGACAGCCGCAGGTAGTGCCTGAGCACCTGGGGCTGCGACAGCTCAGGCAGCGCCGGTGGCTCCTCCCGGCGCATGAACGCCGGCAGACCGGCCATGGCGTCGCCCACCCGAGCCCTGATCTCCTCCTCCACGGGGGGCACCAGGATGCCTCGCTGTCCTGCCCGGCTCAGCTCGAAGATGATCGGCTCGTCCCACCGGGCCTGGTGAAAGCGCCTCAGCTTCGGTTGACCGTCCTCGTATCTGCCCTTGCTGATGTCTTCCATCTATCCCACCACCTCCCGGAGAGCCTCGATCAGCCTGTCGATGTCTTCCTTGGTGTGCACCTCCGTCACGCAGTACAGGGCGCTGAGATCCAACTGCGGGAACTCTTCCGTCAAGTCTTTCCCTCCAAAGATGCCCCGGGCCAGCAAGCCCTGGTTGATCTCCTCCACCGACTTGCCTGTCCCCTCGAAGTCGACCACGAACTCCTGGAAGTGGGGTCCAGCGAACGAGGGCGCCCGGACCCCTTGGATCCCGTCCAGCGCCATCATCGCGTACCGCGACCTGAGCAGGACGCCTTCCCCGATCTCCCGCAGACCCTGAGGCCCCATCAAGGCCAGGTAGACCCCCGCGGTGATGCCCCACAGCGCTGCCGCGGTGCCCACCCACTCCTTTCCCGCCTCTCTGACGGCGAAGGACGTCCTTTCGTAAGCCACATCGCCGAAGCCGTACTCCCCCTCCACCCGCGTGGGGGCGATGCCGAAGAGACGGGAAGGATACTCCATCACGTACCGCTCCTCGTCCCTGGTGGCGATAAAACCCGCCTGTCCCCCGCCGAACTGCATGTGCATCCCCAGTGGTTGCAGGTCACCGCACACGATGTCTGCCCCGTAGTCAGCCGGAGGAGTGAGCACCCCCAGGGAGAGGGGATCGACGCTGACCAGACAGACCGCCCCCACGTCGTGTGCCATGCGGGAGATCTCGTCCCCGCGGGTCTCCACGAAACCCAGATAGGAGGGGTTCTCCAGGTAGACGGCGGCGGTCCGCTGGGAGATAGCGTCCTCCAGGGCGTCGAGGTCCAGCCGCCCCGTCGGCGGCTCGTACCCCACCAGCTCGATCTCCAGCTCGGGCATACAGTAGTCCCGGATCTTGGACAGCTTGTCCGGGCTGATGATCTCGGGCACCAGCACTTCCCGGCGGCCGGTGATCCGCGCCGCCATGCGGATCGATGTGGCCGCCGCCTGATACCCATCGTAGGTAGGGACGTTGACCACGTCCATGTTCAGCATCTCGCCCATCATACTGGCATACTCGAACAGGGCCTGGAACCGCCCATGGTCGTCGTACGGCTCGCCCGCGTAAGCGGTGAGGAACTCGCCCCGCTGGTTCACCTCGTCGCAGACGGCCGGAACGTGGTGCTGGTAGCAGCCTGCTCCCAGGAAGCTGAGGAACTCGCGGCAGGTGGTGTTCCGGGCCAGAAGGCCTTCGACATGCCTTTTCAGGGCGTACTCCGACAGCAGAGGCTCGGGCAGGTCCAGCGGCTCCCTGAGACGCAGGCTGGGGGAAACGTCCTCGTAGAGGTCCTGCACGCTCCGGGCACCCACCTCCCGGAGCATCTCTGCCTTCACCTCGGGCACGGAGTTGGGGATATAAGGATAGACTACGGGCTTCTTGCTATTCACGGGTCTCCTCCAGGCCACTAGGGTCACCAGAAACGAGGACTCTGGTCACGGACGACGGTCCGCGGGCCACACCAGTCGTTGCCCACCGGGCCGCGGCGGCCAGCCATCGGTTTCTGTCCGGACGGCGCGAAAGTGTCGGCTTGCCAGCAGAAGCACCGGCCCCACACCGCACCAGACGGAGAACCTTCAGACTCGACCTGCCTGGCCCGGCCCACGTTTGCTCCGCATCCAGCCGGCCGGTAGGTCAGTCCTCACTCTTCCCCAGTTGAAGGGCCAGCGCGGTGTAGCCCACCAACCCCTCCTCGAGCATGGACACCGACACACTCTCACCAACCGTGTGCAGCTCTCTGGCCTCCGCAGGGCCAAAGCCGATGGTCGGCACGCCAGCCGCCATGAGGTGGCCGCCGTCGGTGGCGAAACGCCAGATGATCACCTCCAGGGCGCGAGACAGCGCCCGCTCCAGTATCCCCCGCCCTCTACGGACCAGGGGATCGTCGGCCGGCAGGCCAAAGGAAGGAAACACGTCAGGGAAGGTAGCGGTGCGGCCCGTATAGGCCCGCAGGTCGCGGGTGTGCACCATCACCTGACCCTCGCTGCCCTTCACCTCCGAGAGGCAGCTCTCCAGCAGGGGCTGAAGCTGGGCGAGGACCTGCTCCGGTCCCTCACCGGGCACGTTTCGCCAATCCAGGTGCAGACGGGCTTCGCCGGGGAGCACATTGCTGCTCCGCTGGTCGGTGAAGTACAGTGTCGGGGCCACCGTCGAGCTTCCGAAGACCTGGTCGCGCACCAGCGGCAGGCCCTCCAACCCCTGGAGGAAGCAGGCCAACACGTAATGGGGGTTGACGCCCTGCTCAGGCACGCTCGCGTGGACCGACCTGCCCTGCGCCCGCACCACCAGCTCTATCCTCCCTCTGTGCCCTCGGGCCAGGTGGTTGCTCGTGGCTTCGCCCACGACCGCCAGGTCGGTGCACAGGGTCTGGGTGAGCTTCTGGGTGCCCAGCCCTCCGACCTCCTCCTGTACCACCGCGGCCACGTACAGGTTGCCCGGCGGCCGCAGGCCCTCCTTCGCCAGGAGCCCCACGGCGTAGACCATGCCCGCCAGCGGCCCTTTCATGTCTGCCACAGCACGCCCCCACAAGCGGCCGTCGTGCAACTCGCCCGCGTAGGGGGGATAGCGCCATTCGTCGGCCTGCCCCGGATCGACGTGGTCCAGGTGACCGTTGAACATCACCGAGCGGCCCGCGCCCGCGCCGCGCAGCAACCCCACCACGTTGCCCCAGTCGTCCGTCCACACCTCGTCGTAGCCCAGTGACTCCATCTCACCTCTCACCAGCGCGGCCACGGCCCCTTCCTCGCCGGGAAGGCTGGGCGTCTGTACCATCCGCTGAACAAAGGAGATCATAGGGTCGCAGTATGGAGCCACCAGGGAGACCAGATCATCCTCCGCCACGTTTGTCAACGTCTTTGCCTCCAGATCACCTATCCCCTCGACCAGATTCGTGAGACCACTGGAGAGCCCCACTGGAGCAGCAACGCTCCGGCACTCAGAGGTGGGTGAGCACCCCCTCGATGCGCTCCAGCGCCCAATCCACGTCCTCCCGCGTGATCACCAGGGGCGGCGCCAACCTGAGGACGTGCTGGTGGGTCTCTTTGCACAACAGCCCCTGATCCTTCAGCGCCTCGGCAAAGCGGCGCGCGCCCCCTGCCTCCGGCTTCAGCTCCACCCCCGTCAGCAGGCCGCGCCCACGGACCTCGGCGACGTAGTCGCTCTCCACACGTCGCAGACGGCCCATCAGGTATTCGCCCTGGACCCGGGCGTTCTCGATGAGCCCTTCTTCGACCAGGACCTTCAGCGCCTCGCGAGCCACAGCCGCGCCCAGCGGACTGCCGCTAAAGGTCGAACCGTGATCCCCGGGCTCGAAGAGACCCAGCACGGAACGGTCCGCCAGCACCGCCGACACGGGATAGAAGCCCCCCGAGAGGGCTTTGCCCACCGCGATCACGTCTGGCCTCACGTCCTCCCAGTTGCAGGCAAAGAGCCGGCCCGTGCGCCCCAGGCCGGTCTGGATCTCGTCGGCGATGAGGAGCACGTGGTGACGGTCGCAGATCTCGCGGGCCTGGGCGAGATAGCTCTCAGGCGGCACGATCACCCCGCCCTCGCCCTGGATGGGCTCTACGAGGAAGGCCACGGTGTTGCCGGTCATGGCCGCCTCCAGAGCTTGCGCGTCGCCGTAGGGCACGGTGAGGAAGCCTGGAGTGAAGGGACCAAACCCGTCCCTGTACTGCTCTTCTGTGGAGAAGCCCACGATGGTAATGCTGCGCCCGTGGAAGTTGCCGGCGCAGGTGATGATCTCCGCCTGCCCGTCGGGGACGCCCTTCACCTCGTACCCCCATTTCCGGGCCGCCTTGAGGGCGGTCTCCACCGCCTCCGTCCCTGTATTCATGGGCAGCATCATCTCGTACCCGGTCAGCTCGCACAGCTCCTGGGCCAGCAGCGGTAGCTGGTCGTTGCGAAACGCCCGGCCGGTGAGGGTGAGTTTAGCCGCCTGCTCCAACAGGGCCTTCTATATGCGCGGGTGGTTGTGCCCCTGATTCAGGGCGGAGTACGAGCTGAGGCAATCCAGGTACCGCTTGCCCTCCACGTCCCAGACCCATACCCCCTCACCTCGCTCCAGCACCACGTCCAACGGATTGTAGTTGTGGGTATTGTATCGATCTTCCAGCGCGATGTACTCTTCCGTTCTCATATACGCCTCTTCCGACCTCGTGCCCAATCGCTCAAGATGGCGGTCCATGCTCGCCCTCGAGTCCCCTCCCCACAGCCCCCTGAAGCGACCAAAGGGGGCGCCGAATCCCCCACTATCTGGACCTCAGGGGACTCTGGGGTCGATCATGACCTCAGGGCGATGGCTTCTATCTCCAACAAAGCTCCCCTGGCCAAACGGCCGACCTGAACCGTGCTGCGCGCCGGTGGCTGAGAGGGGAAGAACTCGGCATAGGCGGCATTCATGGCGGCGAAGTTCCCCATGTCCGTCAGGAATACCGTGGTCTTGACCACCCGCTCGAGAGAGCTTCCCGACGCCTCCAGAACCGCCTGGAGGTTCATGAGGACCTGCCTGGTCTGCGCGCCTACGTCCTCCCCCACCAGCTCGCCGGTCTGGGGATCCATCGCTATCGTCCCGGCGGTGAACACGAAGTCACCCACCGCCACCGCCTGGGAATAGCACGCCGCCGGCTGCGGCGCCTGGTCTGTCGATACTACGATCCGATCCATGCACACACTCCTCGTTCGCAATGAAGGTTCTAGTACGCGCCGATCTCCGCCGCGTAACGGTACATCTCCACCACCGCCTGGAGGTTCATGCCCTTGAAGATGCTGCTACAGGTGGAGAACATGTACGCTCCCCCCGGCGCTCCCTGCCTCATACAGCGCCGCACCTCCGCACGCACCGCCTCCAGGTCTTTCTGGCACAGCGTCGCGGGGTCCGCGTTGCCCACCAGGACCAGGTCTGCGCCGTACTCCCGCTTGACCTGCTCCAGGTCCACTCCCGCAGCAGGCTCCAGGGAGTGCATCCCCGCGAAGCCCGCCTCGATAGCCAGGGGAAGCAGGGGCGTGATCAGCCCATCGCTGTGCCAGATCACGGGCACGTCCACGGCATCGACGATGCGCCGATGGTGAGGCAGCACGAACTCGCACCACATCTCCGGCGAGATCATCGGTCCGCCGCTGTGCGCCGCGTCTTCCCCCAGCACCAGGACCTCTGCTCCCAGGCTGGTGGCCTTCCGGAACATGGCGATGCACCATTCGCTCCTGTTCTCCAGTATCCTGTGGATGAACGCCGGCCTCCGATACAGATCCCCGAAGAACCTCTCCATGCCCATGGCCAGGTACGCCGCCGTGAACGGGGCCACGTGGGAGCCGTAGATGTAGCAGTGATCAGGGTACCGCTCTTTGACCTCAGCGGTCCGCTGGGGGTCGAAGCACTGCTCCGCCAGCTCCAGCGGCGGTGTGTACCTCTCCAGGTCCGCCTCTGTCTCCACCACCCCGCCGGCGTACCAGCCCTTCTTCCAGACCCGGCCCCACTCGTCCACCCCGTCCCGCCAGGCGTTGCTTCCCGGCGGATCCTCAGTGGGGATCAAGATACAATCCAGGCCGAGCTCGACGTACGACCTCTGGAGGTCGCCGTCTCCCAGCTCCCTCACCAGATCCTCGTTGTCGAGCCAGACCTCCAAGAGGGGCACTCGATCTGGCTCTCGAAAATCCAGCGCCGCCAGGACGCGCTCCCTGGGCTTCATTCCACGATAGACTCCACCAACCAACTCGTGCGTGGGGTTCGAAACCCCACATTACTGGTCCCGCCAGTTGCTCTTCACCACGTAGCCGCACGGCATGCCGTGCGGCTACAGTACCGTCCCTGCTCGCGTGGTGGCCAAGCAGTACGAACAAACCGGTTCCTGGGGCCACCCGCAGGCGGCGCGAGGACCATCGCCTAGCCGTCTACCTCAGTCAACTCCTCCAGGATATCGATGTTCCGCTTGGCCAGTTCCCCCACGAACTCCTCGTACAACTCGCCCTTGATGGCATCCTCGGGGGCCACGATGCCCTTCTCCTCTATGGCCCCCCGACCCAGAAACCTGGCGGTGATGGCACAGGGGAAGCCGGTCACTCTCTGCATGGCGGAGAAGCCCAGCTCTGTGTCCGCCTCGTCCCACATGTAGTAGTCCACGCGGACCTTCTTGCCATGCTTGATCCCGGTGACCGTGTTGTACATCACACAGACGTCGGTGTCCCCCTCTTCCGGCTTGAGCCTGGGGGTGATCATGGACAGCAAGAACTCCCGCGGCACGATCTGGTGTCCCTGGAAATCCACCGTTCCCAGCTCCAGGAGCCCGCATTCCTTCAGCGTATCTACACCGGCGAAGTGCGTGGGCCAGCGCACCGTCTTCTCCGCGAACTCCTTCAACTCCGGCCTGGTGAAGATGAAACTGGGCATGCCGGGCGTCACCGCGCACTCCAGCTCCTCGTCCACCCCGAACTTGTCGAACTGGAACCGCTCGCGATCGCCGAGGGCGTCCACTTCCACCACCTCACCCCCCTTGATCACGTTCAGCTTGACCATGTACTCCCGCAGCACGTGCTCGAAGGCCCAGGTGATCATGTACCTCAGCGGGTGCCGCTGGGCCGCTTCCTTGGAGGGGATACCGCCCACCCTGGCCACGGCTGTGTCCACCTTGTCCAGCTTCCTGAGGCCCTCGCCCACGGTGACGTTGCTCAGGCCGGGGGCAAAGCCCATCCCGTCCACGAAGGTCACGCCATTCTTGATGGCCGTCTCGTGGATCCAGTCGCCGTAATCGTTGAGGCTCATGCCCTCGGGGAGCATCAAGCCCTCGGTCTCGTACGCGTCCGGCCGGCGGTGATACTCCTCCAGCATGTCGATCACGTTCAGCCCGGCTTCGACGGCGCTGTGGATCAGGCTGTAGCTGGTCCTCCTGTCAGGCAGGGCGATGACCCCCACGTCGTAGAGACCCATCAGCTTCTTGATCTCGTCCCGGTTGAGGATGTCCAGAGGCTGGGGTATGACCTTGTCGCTGCCGATCCTCTCCCTGATCTCCTCCAGAGCCTCTTTCCGCCGGCCCACGATGCCCACGGCCTTCACGTCGGGATCCTGCGCCAGGTCCCAGGCCACGGCGCTGCCGATACCACCCGAACCCCCGAATATCAAGACTTTCATGTTCCCTCCCGCGCCTTGAAGTTTTTCCGGATCCAGAGCGTCCACGCAACAGAAAAAGCCCTGGCCCCGGGCAAGAGCAAAGCCCATTATAGCCTATCGCCACCCCCACCTCAAATGACCAGGCCCGCACGTGTGCGGGCCTTCTCCAACCGGGGAACCGGTTCAGCTAGCTAGACGTTCCAGGGGACCCTACGGCGCGGGGGCAAAGGTCAGCTCCTCCCCACCCGCGGCCAGGATCGACAGCCGTCCGCCGGTGAGCTGGAAGCTCCGGGCACCGGTCAGCAGCCTGAGGTAGAGCGTCTCCTGCTCCATGACGCCTTGGGGGTCGAGGCAGGCCATCTCCGTGGCGAAGACCTCGCTGATGGTGAGCCGGTCCCCGCTGACCTGGTACTTGCCGCCGTAGGAGTTGCACGCCGCTCCGTGGACCTGCCCCTCCTCGAAAGTCGCCGTGATCTCGGTCCCGGCAATGAGGCCGGACCCGGCCAGGGTGGTCAGTCGCCACGACGTGCCCTCCAACGGGTCGCCGGTGCTCCCGCCCAGCCCGGCGCAGGCCGCCAGAGCCAGCAGCACCGCGGCGGCCAGGGCAAACGCGGCCACGTGTTTGGTGTTCATGATCCTCTTTCCTTTCCCCCTTCGTTCTTCACCACTGAGACGTCTTTCATCCGGCTGGAGTTCCCCCCGTAGAAGGCTCCATCCGTAACGCGGCACACGGTGCTCTTGCGCAAAGAGGGCGGCGCGCCACCAGGTGACGTGCCGCCCCAACGTACAGGCGCTCTGCGGACCCCCTTGGAGCGGGTCCACATGACTCCTACAACAAGGAGTCCATCCCCTTCTTGGCGGCCTTGATCAGGTCTCGCAGCGGGTCGAACAGGGAATCGTCCACGTCGTCCACGCTCTCCCAGCCGTACCCCATCTGCAAAGCCTGGGCACCATCGTCTCGCGCCAGGACGGCTCGATACCAGTCGATCACCGCTGCCCTGACGTCGTCAGGCAGATCCGGCGCGAAGCTCAGACCCAGCGAGGGGATGGGCGGGGATTCAGCAACCACGAGAACTCTCGTCGCAGCGTCGGGGTGCTGCCTCTCCAGGCGGCTGAT
Source organism: Anaerolineae bacterium (assembly GCA_034411995.1). Taxonomy (GTDB): domain Bacteria; phylum Chloroflexota; class Anaerolineae; order UBA7937; family B3-Chlor; genus JAUVXJ01. The sequence goes on from DAOUME010000009.1 coordinate 30,771, forward strand.
GGCGCCCTCGGCCACGGCCCCCACTTCACAGTCACCATTGTAGACGGCGGTGGCGACCTGATCCTGGGTCATCATCTGCGTCGCCTGTCCCATGTCCGTGTCGGGGTCGATGCCCTCGGCCCACAGCATCAATCTCTGCACCTTGTATCCGGCCAGGAAGTCGGGGTTGCCCCAGCAGATGCTCCGCCCGGCCACGTCTGCCAGGCTGGCGATGCCCGTGTCGGCGCCGGCGATGATCTCGGCGGTGTAGGTCAGTTGGCCGCCCAGTTGGGTCCCCATCACCGCCACCTCGTACCCGTACTTCTCGTGGGCCACCAGGTAGCCGGAGGGGAAGGAGATGATCACGTCGGGCATCTCCCCGGAGGCCAGCGACTGGACCAGCTCCGCGTCAGAGGGGAAGGCCGGGCTCTCGATGGTCAAGCCCGTCTCTTCCGCCACCAGACCGGACACCACCTGGTGGAAGTTGAAGCCCGAGACGTCCACCGCGGCGATGACCAGGGGGTTCTCCTCTGTGCCCGGAGGTGGCCCCTCCGGAGTAGCTGTGGGCTCCGGCGTGGGAGTGGCCGGTACGGGTGTGGCCGTGGGTTCCGCGGCCTCGGTGGGAGGGCGAGGCTCGGTCGGTAACGGCGCCGGGGTTTCCGCGCCGCCTCCGCACGCCGAGAGCAGCAGGACTCCCACCACGACCATGGAGATCAGCACTGACCACTTGCCTAGCTTCATTCTTGACTCCTTTCGTTCTTGCCTCTTTGGGGGGACGCTCGACGGCCCCGGGGCCGCCGGGTATTGGCCGGTATTCTAGGCCAAGTGGGACACCGGGGGCAAGCCAGGCGTGGGCGGGAGGGATGCCTCGTGCCCGCAGACGCTGCCTCGACCCCGGCCGGCGATCATCTGGCGCTCTATTGCCCCATGCTCTACAATCCCCATGGCGCTGAACGTGTCCGGAGAGGAGGGGGAGATGGAGGAGAAGGAGCTACTGGAGGAATTGAAGGCGATCCGTCGCCTGGTGCGGCAGATGTGGGTGATGGTCATCGTGCTGGTGGCGGTGGTGGCCGTGCCCGCGGTGCTGCTGGGGTGTACGACGGTGGGGATGATCGTTTTGGAGTTCTTGCCGCACTGACCACTGGCGGCACACGACAGGGCAACCTTGCAAGTCTGCTTCATCAAGCACGAGCGCCGGTCAGCGACGGCACGCCAGCGGCCGCGTGGTCACAAACCAATTCTCTGCGGCTGCGCCCCCCTTCGCGAGAAGGGGCGGCTGCCAAGCCACGCCAGTAGCGGCACAGCGCTTGCCCTTTCGAGAGTCGCATCCGCCGCAAGCCCGACCGGACGCAGGGTCGCCCGGCACTTGGTGCCAATGGCGGCCAGAGAGGGGTCCAGCCGCATACTCGCTTGCTGCACTCGCCGAGCGCAGAACCGCGGCCGACACTCCAGGGCAGATTACCCCCGAGCTGTGTACGTACTCTGCGGGTCATCCTCATTCCCTGTTCTTTCCAACGCGCTGCGCGACGAAGAGGAAGGGTCTGGCCCGGAGTTCCTCCGAACACCCCCCGCGGAGCAGCCCACGCATGCCGGCACCGTGGCGACTGATGCTGCGCGTTTGACGCTCAAATACCGAGGGCGGAGTAGCCGACCGGCACTGTAAGGAACGACTCGTAGTGTGACTCGGTGGATTCCGTAGTAGCACTGCGATAGGATGAAAGAGAATATGCCTTCGCTAAGGCTCAGTTTCGGCAAACGCATAAGAGAACTGCGAATGCGGGCTGGACTATCGCAGGAAGATTTGGCCGAGAGCGCCCAGATCTCCGTAGATTTCGTCAGCCTGATCGAGCGCGGCATCAACGCTCCATCTTTCGAGACCTTGGAGCGCCTAGCTACGGCCCTCGGGTTGGCACCGCGTGACCTGTTTGACTTCTAGTGGGCGAGTCGCCGGGGTAGCACGTTGAAGCTGGCCAGAGTCGAGATGCTGATAGCGCGGGGGCCCTTTGCACACTCGCAGGAATGGAGCAGCATTCTGCAGGAGATGCAAAGTGCGATCGGCAAGGTGCGATGGCCACCTGAAAGCGCTTCCTTCACCCTCAATCCCAACAGGGGCCGGGGACGCGGGCAAGGAAACGGAGTGAAGCCGATCAAGACGGGGTTCTTGGCGGGCCTCTCCGACTTCGGCTGGCGCACCAATGAGCGCAGCAACCCACGGCGCTTCGACGCAGTGAAGGACCTCGCGAGCGGCACGGTTTTCGGGCTAGAGTGGGAGACCGGCAACGTGTCTTCGACTCACAGGTCAGTAAACCGGATTCTCCTGGCTCATCATGATGGGGAACTGACCGGTGGTGCCGTCATCCTGCCCACGCGAGAGATGTACCAGTATCTGACGGACCGCATAGGAAACTGGGAAGAGATAGAGCCATACTTCCCTGTGTGGAGAAGCGCACAATGGGACAACGGGGTGCTTGTCGTTGTGGGAGTGGAGCAGGACGGCGTGAGCGAGGACGTGCCTCGGATACCAAAGGGCACCGACGGTCGTTCTCTGGTCTGACAGGCGCACGCGTCACCGTCTCTGGAAGATAAGTATCCACTCACTTCTCATTACGTTTCTCATGCCGGTGATCTGTCGGAGCAAGCGCTGCACTAGGTCCAAGCCTGCCTCCTCGGCCAGGGTCACCAGGCGTTCGTCGATGCCGACCAGGTCAGTCTCGGGCTTGCCCAGCACCCTCGACAGCTGTCTCGTGTTGGAGCCCACGACCACGGTGCAGAACCCGCCAGGCACAAGCACGCGCCCGACTTCGCGCATGATGCAGCTCATGTCCTCAAAGTAGGCCAAGACCTTCTGTCTCCCGCTGCCCCTGAGACCCACAAGCTCCTGTCTCAACGCACCCACGTCGCACCGCAGATAGCGCAGCTGGGGCAAGTCGGCCTTGATATAATCGATCGCGAAGCTGTAAGGTGGTGAGAAGACCACTCCTTGGACTGCCCGGTCCGGTAGATCCAGCCTGCGGGCATCCCCGGACCTAGCCTCTGCCGAGCTTGGACGCATGCCGACGCGCTCCAACGCCGTCTGCGCCCTCTCGATCGCCTTCACGTACTTCCCCAGCACATTGGGGAAAAGCTCCCGGGCGGCGCCGTTCTTAGTGCGCCTTGCATACGCGATGCTGTCGAGATAGGCAAGCTCCAGAATATCTCCGATTCCGTCAGCTGGCAGCGGTATGGGCCTGCCCCTGCCGCGTCCAGCGCTACGCTCCACGAGCTCATCCAGTGTTGCCTGGCGAGGCCCGCCATCAGGACCACAAGCCTGCGCTTCCCTACAGTCGAGAGCCTCGAACACCGCCGTTGCCCGAGGCAAGTACTGCTGCAGCTCCTCAACGGGTTCAACAAGGCCGGCCAGCTTCGCATTGGACATCAACGCGCAAAACGGATTAATGTCGATCCCAATCGCCTTGATGCCCAGCAGCGCGGCCTCGACCAGCACGGTCCCGCTCCCCATCATGGGATCTAACACAGTATCCTGGCCGGGCCGCAGCCGCATTATGTTTAGAATGCCCTTTATCATCTGCGGGTGGAACTTCCCTCGGTAGGGAAACAAGCCGTGGGTTGCGTACCCGGTCTTGAATTGATTCGCCTCGAAGAACCTCTGCACCCTGGCGGAACTCACCCCGCGCACGTCCAGTGCTTCCCCACCGCACAGGAGGTAGTGCTTTGTCGGCTTCCCGTCCACCTCGGCAAAGTAGGCCCCACGCTCAAGGAGTTCGTCGTGCGTCAACGCGAGGCTCTCCATGTAGGCGAGGCGCAGTTCGTAGAGCTCATTGACGTCGGGCAGAAGGGTCAACTCTGGTGGGAAGATACTCTCCAACGGGTCGCTCAAGTGGTCAAGCCCGCGCCGAGCAACCTCGGACGAGTCATGGGGGCAAGGAGGAGCGGAATCCCCGCTATTATTGTCAGACCGACAACTAACTGTTCTCGCTTGCGTCATGATCCCAGCATCTTTCTCGGCGAAATGATGACCCCCGGTCGCCCGTCTCTGCCACCGGCCCGCCACGCTCACAACGAGATTATAGCCGAGGTAGCTACCGATGTCCAGTGGCAGCCTGCCTCGCGCGTACAGACGGCAGTCTACCAACCGAGGCTGCGGTTCGGCTACCACGGTCGCCGGACGCGCCCAAGCACCGCTGCCGCCGTGGTCCAGCGAGTGCGCCCAGCCAGGCGACTGTCCGCAGAGAGGTTCGCAAGCGGCTCTCCGCAAGCGCACCGCCCTATTGAGGCGGCGGAGCCGGCTGTGTCTCAAGCAACTCAAGGCCGAGTGCTTCCGCCCGACTCGCGTAGAGCCTGTTCATCAGCCACGTCTGAAGCCGATTCCAGATTGGCGGAAGGGCACCCAGTACAATGCTCGCCGCAAGGGACCCGATTGAGAAGGCACTGCCCACTGTGTTCAGCAGGTCCAACCTCCCGGTCCCCACGCACAACGAGGCGGGCAGAATCACTAGCAATGCTGCCAACACCCTAGCCGTGAGCACCATCTTCCGTGCCGATGCTCGGGCACCGGCGCCCACTCTGTCGCGCAGAGCCTCAACTCGCGCCAACCAAGCTTCATCTGTCTCCGCCTGCGCCTCGGACACCTCCTGGGTCAAGCGAGCCAAGAAGCTCTGTTCCAGCTGCTCTTTGATCTTCAGCGCGGATACTTTGGAGGCATTCTCAATCTGTTGCAGCACAAACTCCCCCGTAATGCGGTCCACATGCCGCTCGTCGATGCCCAGAAGCACGTCTTCTATGTAGTTGTGATAGAAGAGCATGGACACCTGCTCGTCATCTACTGCGTCCCCGTCCCTAAGACCCCGCAAGACAGAGTAGAACCTGTCCCATACGCTGCGATTGACGAACAGATCTCGAGAGTAGGCACCGATGATGGCCTTAAGCGGAGGTTCCGTGCTGGGGTCTTTCAACCAGAGCATGTTAGTCAGCAGTCTATCCAGTATCACTTCCGAGACGGTCCCATCCTCCCGATGGCCCATCTCCACGAGATTGAACCTGCTCAATCGAACATCCGAAGTCAAGAAGCAGGCGCCCGCATACTCTATCCGTCTGACCGCCTTGCCGCGCAGGTCTCTGACCTGCTCGATGGCGGCCAAATCGTGGTTCTGACCGTAGGGACCCTGGAAGGGCTTATAGGCGGATATGCGGTCTCTGAGAGTCTGATCGCGCGGCTTGTAGTCCCTGAGGTTCACTTCGGGTCGACGGTCAATCATCACGCCCTTTCGGCGAAGAACACTCTCAATGTTGATGACGAAACGCCTGGCGTCAGTCCCGGTCCATCCCCTTCTCGCAAGGTTGCTGTAGATGGTGTCCACGGGAATGGCGCTCGGGTACCGGTGCCCCTCGGCAGCGTACCGCCCGATGACCCGGCAAATCTCATTCACAGTGAAGTCAAAGACAGTGACTCTGAATCCGAATTTGACAAGCAGCCGGAACAACTCACCAGCCGCTTCGTTCAACTCAGCGCGATGTAGCTCCAGCAGCGAAAGAACGAAGTTGGTGTCTAGCAACACCTGACAGTGCCCGAAACGCCTGCCGATCTCCACCAATTCAGATGGATCCCTGGCATACAGGATTGTTGAGATCACCGACCCGAGTACCATGTCCTGCAGGGTCCGATAGAGATCTGGTCTCTCGCGCTCGACGACCTCCACGTACTCCACCAATGCTCTCTCGAACGCACCAGGTCTGTGAACGGCCAAACTGCTGACAGGAGCGGACGGGTCAAGGAATTCTACGAGTGGAGCGATGTTCGACTGCAGAAATGGCAACACCAAGTCGGCCACTTCTCTGCCGTGAAGGGTCATGTCCCGTCGGGCAAAGAACTGCTCAATGTCACCGAGCAGCGCACTGATGCGACGCTCCACTTGAGTGTCGGTCTCCAGCTGCGCTACGTAGTCGCGTCCGGCAGGCGTCAAGCGGTATCGACCTGCGTCTTGCCGCACATACCCTTTCCTCTTGGCGCGCGTCAATATCGTCTTCACGACATCCAGCGGGATTTCGAGACCAAACGCCCGTGCGAGGCCCCTACGCACCGCCTGCGCGTCGGCGGCCGGCGCTGGTGGCAGAGCCCTTAGAGCAAAAGGCCAGAAAGCATCAAGATAGTCCTGCCCCTGGTCGTACAGGGATTTCATTAGCGCGTATGTGTAGACGAGACCACTCATCGCCGCCAGGTGCCTCCTTCTCTCAGAGCGCACGGGTCAGTCGCAGTTCACTCAGGCAGCGCGCCAAGGCCCGCCGTGAAACGCAAGGCGAGCCTTGGTGACGAAGTATTAGTCCTAGGACGCTCCCCTTGGACCTTGCGCGCACATTCTAGTACGATTTCCCGAGCATGTCCACCATGGGACTAAACCTTGGCCAGGCATCCTAACATACAATACACGTTCAGACAAACGTTCGGGCCAATCCAAGCGGCGGCCCTAAGCCCGCATGGAGAGCAGGGTTCTTCCTCCCATCCCATCGCCCAAAGCCAACTCTGCTCCGGTGCACCGCCACCCAGTCTGGCCCCGCTACTGTTCTGCGCACCGCCTAGCAGTCCGATGCGCTGCTCATGAGGGAAGAGGATCCCGTATCACGACACATCCTTGGTCAACAGGGCGATCCGCGTCCATGACCTTGAGAACCTTGGCGCGGCAGGAGTTAGGCTCAACCTGGACTATCTGGACCCAACCGACGATATCATCTATCTTGCAGCGACTCGGATGCTTCCCGCGAGGGTAGTAGAAGCACACCCGGTAAACTGCGTCGACCTCAGCGCCATGACGGCCTCCGAAGTCAAGTATTACCTCATCCCCCTCCTTCTCACCTGGGCCTTTCACCACGCGCCTATAGCCTTCGCATGGGAACTCGGGCGGTCGCACCGCCTCTGGTCGCGCCAGTGGGGTCTCCGGGCCGTGAAACTCACGATACTTGCGGAGCGCGTAACGGTCCGTCATCCCTGAGATATGATCCCGTAACACGTCATCCAGCAAGTCACCCCTCTCAAGCCGGTCTTGAGTTGGCGCGGGCAGGTCCTCCGGATGGGCCTTGAAGTGCTCAAAGAGGGCAACGACACACTGCTTTGCCGCTTCTGTTCTCCGTGCTACAGTCGGATGTCTCCACACCTTCGCTTCGAGTATGACCCGCAACTCAGCCAAATGAGCCTCAAGGTCCGACGGAATGTCTACGGAGAGCCCCTTGTCGAGACGTGAACGAGACCTTTCCACAAGCCTCTCCATCATATGCGTCAGCCGCTCACGGCGATCGGTGCCGACCTGCCGCAGAAGCGCTACCCCAAGATCGCTCTGGCTCAGTATGCCGGTCATGATCGCGTCGTCAATGTCGTGATTGACCCAGGCTATGTCGTCGGCGTACCTGACCAGCCTTTCCTCTTCGGTCACCGCCGGTTCGCCCTTGCGGCGCCTGCGAGTCAACGACGATCGTCTAATGCCCCACCGGGTAGCAGCAGTCAGGTTCAGCGGGAGTCTGTCGATGATGGTAAGCTGTGTCACGACCAGGTAGCCCTGCTCATGGTGATCGAATCGGCCCCCTCAGAACCTGCTGAAGCGCCTGCTCCCCTCCATGGCCAAACGGTGGATGGCCAAGGTCGTGGCCCAACGCGATGGCCTCGGCCAGATCCTCGTTGAGTCGGAGAGCGCGGGCTGCAGTTCGCGCCAATTGGGCGACTTCTAGGCTGTGGCTGAGCCGGGTGCGGAAGTGATCGCCCTCGGGTGCTATGTAGATCTGTGTCTTATGTGCCAGGCGGCGAAACGCCTTGCTGTGGATGATGCGGTCCCTGTCATGCTGAAAAGGCGTGCGATAAAGATCCCGGCTCCGATCGCCGGGCTTGCAGCGAGTCGCCTCCCTACCCCTGCTCTTAGCTGCCTTGCGGTGTAGATACAGCTCCTCCCACAGACAAGTCGCTTCCTCGATGGCGGAGGTGCCCGCCAGCGCCCTCAGGACCCTCCTTCTCAGATGCTCATCTGTCTTGCTCATCGTGACATCGTCTCCTCCTACTCCCACCGTGTCGTGGCTGCCTCCATTGTCCCACTTGGCACCGGGAGCTGCGGCCATGCATGGTGCCGAGGATCCTAAAGGGCAAGGCCCGCCCTCAAATGCAAGGCGAGCCTTGGTGATGAAGTATGGATCCTAGGATGCTCCCCTTGGACCTTGCACACACATTCTAGTACGATTGGCCCAGCATGTCAAGCATGAGACCACACCTTGGCCAGGCATCCTAAGATACAATACTTGACCCGACAAACGTTCGGGCCAATCCAAACAGAGGACTCCATCTCGTATAGACAGCAGGGCTCTCCCTGCTGTCCCACGGCAAGGCCAACACTGTTGCGGCGCACCGCCACGCAATCTGGCACCGCGACCCTCACTTGACAAATCCGTTCACTACAAGTATCATGTTTACCCTAGGGTAAACAATGCTCTTTCACCAAACGCTGCACATCACCAGTTCAGGAGCGATGCGCATGCCTTCGGCCAGAGAAACGGACATTCAGCAACGGATCTTCGAAAACATCGCCGCCCTGCTGGGGATCCCGGGCGCCGCCTTCGAGCCAGCCCGAGTCCCGCCAGCCGCCCTCGACTTCCAGGGCACGCTCTCCCTGCGGGGCAACCGCATACCGGTAGCTGGAGAGGTCAAGAGCGTCGGCGAACCGTGGGCCATCCGCGGTGCCATCCAGCGGCTCTTGGAGCACCGCGGTGGGCACCCCGAATACCTGCCTTTGCTTCTGTCGGAGTCCATCGGCCGCCGGGGGAGAGCGCTCTGCAAGAGGTATGGGATCGCCTACATGGACCTGCTGGGGAACTGCTACCTGGAGTGGGGCGACCTCTATATCGACAAGGCTCGCGATGGCGCCCGATCTCGCCGACCCAAACGGGCCAAATCCCTCTTCTCAGACAAGGCCTCCCTCGTGATCAGGTCTGCCCTCGAGGCACCGGGTAAGCCGCAGCACGTGCGTGCGCTCTCCGCACAGCTCGGGGTCAGCCCGGCCTGGGTCTCCCAGGTCCTCCGGCGCCTGATCTCCGCTGGCTACGCCGCGAGGGTGGAAGAAGGGGTCGTCCTCTCCAGGCCCCTGGACCTGTTGAACGACTGGGCAGAGTCCTACAGCTTCGCCGGGCGAAGCGAACTTCGCCCGTTCTTCAGCCCGGCGGCCAATCCTGAGCAGGTCATCGGCCGCTTGGCCTCCCTGCCAGCCGGCGCTATTCCCAGGTATGCCCTTAGCCTCCACGCCGGGGCATCGCTGGTGGCGCCGTTTGCGGAGTACCACGAAGTGCACCTCTACGTCGACCCGATGCAACCGAGGGAAGAGATAGAGCGGGTCTGGCGAGAGGCGCTAGACCTGCAACCCGTAGACACGGGCGGGAACGTCTACCTCATCTCGCCCTACTACAAAGAAGGGGCCTTCTTTGGCAGCAGGCAGATCGACGGCGTGTGGGTGGTGTCGGACGTCCAGTTGTACGTAGACCTGTACAACTACCCCATCCGAGGCCGGGAGCAGGCCGAGTACGTGAAACGGAAAAGGCTCCCACACCTTGAGAATGAGGGGCAGGTATGATGCCTGCCGCCCTGTATGCCAATCCCCAGCTGCGGTCCACACTCGCGTCTGGCCAGACCCGGGCGACTCTCCATCAACACAAAGGTGGTGGCACCGTACAACTCGTCACTAGCTGCCCGGCACTTCCCAGCGAGCAAGAGCACTCTGGGCCACACGCAGCTCGACCTTGTGTCGGGAGAACAGCCTCAACTTCTTTCGAGGTATGTATCTTACGGTGGTGGATTGTGACGAGTGGTCATCGAAGTCAATCAGGCGGGTCAGTTCTTCCGGGTGCAGCAGGCAGATGTGCATGTCCTTCCCCCGCGATATCGCCCTCCTGGCACAGACCAAAGCTGCATAGACATCGCGCTCAGTGCTGAGCTCACTGAGTCTCGCTACCTCCTCGGGGCCGAACGGGAAAGTCCACGAGAACGCTCCTTTTCGTGTCTTCAAGCCTCTGACAGCAGTGCTGTACTTCACATATAGGTCGACTTCGTCGTTGAGAGTGTAGACCGCCCAGGCTTCGCTCGGCCGAGTCTCAATCATCCTCAGTGTGACCGGGCGGTCACTTCGTACCAGAGCAGTGAGGACTGCCCCGTGGTACAGTTCGAACTGCTTGATAGCCATAACGAACTCCCTCCCCCGGTTGCCACTATGACACGTTGTCTAGCACTCTGCCCGTGGACACCGTGCCCGCAGGCTAGTGTCGCACGATCGCCCCTCACCTACTCCGTCTGGACAGGCTCCAACGGAACGGGCCGCTCAAGGCACCGCCACCAGACACTCCAACGGCACCCGCCCGCTCCGGCCGCCCTCGTTGGTGGCCCAGCCCCACCCGGTCTCCATACGCCGGACGGTGACCGTCATCCTCTCCCACCCAGACGGCTCAGTCGGCGTGCACCGGCCTTGGAGAACACGACCCCGCGTCGTTGCCGAGCCAGACCCCGCGTCACGCCTGATCGGTGCGCACCGGGTGTCTACAAACAGCGCTACGAAACGACATCTATGCGCGTTCCCTGGCGGAACACGCCGTGTTTCCGCTCCTCGTACGGCTCAAAGAGGCCATCCGGACGGAGAAAGAGAAACCTGGGGTCACTCGCCGGCCACTCAAGGTAGGCAGGAGGCAGGTTGATGATCCACTTCATTGCCTGCCGGTAGATGGTGTTGGCAGACCAACTGCCCCTTGCTGTGACCATGCCGAAGAGTTCTGCAAAACTCAGCGGGTGCTGCGCTCCGACAATGTCGCGGATCACCTCCGCGCAAGTCTCACCGAGGTATCCCTTCACCATTGCCCTCCTCCTTCGCACGCGCTGCACCGCGACCCTGCCCGGGCCAAGCCCTGGTCTGCCCCGGCTGGCTGCGAAACCTCGCGGCCACTGCGGGACCAGAGAGGCCCGCCCTGAAACGCAAGGCGAGCCTTGGTCACGAAGTATTAGTCCTAGGATGCTCCCCTTGGACCTTACGTTGCTATTATAACACAGTTTGATTGCCAACGCAAGTTGGCCGTTAGTGCTGCCGATACCTTCAGGTGAACCCAGACGGGCCATCCAGCGGCACCGAGCCGCTCCAGCCGCTCTCGTTCGTAGCCCAGCCCCAGCCAGCCTTCGCCGTTCACCGCCCCCTCTGCCCGCGGCGTGAGTACAGGAGAACGAACCCCGAGATCAGGGGTGCCATAAACCAGATAGCTACGGTCAACGTCTGGCTGAAAAACGCAAAGGGGACGGACACGACGAATAGCAGGGGAAAGGCTGCGGCGATGCTTCTGATCCGGATGACCCGCTCGTCCAGGTCTTCGTCAACGAGGCGATGGTCGTAGGAAGCATACCACCACAGTGCGCCCACCGACAGGCCTGTGGCCCCCACAGCCGCCGCGTAGATGCCCATCCCCAACGGCAGATAGTGGTATTGGCCGAACAGACCGGCCACAAAGGGCATCAGCACGACACAAAGCAGGAACAGCATGTTCAACATCATCAGCCTGCCGTCGTACCGTTTGATGAACCGGAAATAGCGGTGATGCGCCATCCAGTAGGTGCCGATGACGGCAAAGCTGATGAAGAAACTCAGGAAACGGGGGCCCATCTCACTCAGACTGCGCGGCAGCTCCGTGGCAGCGGCTGACGCCGCGATCTCTGGAACCTTGAGGTCGATGGCCAGGAGGGTCATGGCGATGGCCGTGACCGCGTCACTGAAGAACACGATACGCTCCAGCCCGAGCTCTTGATCGCTGAGATGTGGCTGGGATTCTCGATGCGCTCTTGACCTCTCGGATGTTGATTTCCTCACGTTAGCCACTTCCGTACTCCTCAGCCAAACTAAGTTTTCCACCGACTTAACAGGGGACCTGGGCCAACCCTCGGCTATCGACGGATCGAGGGGGCAACACTCAGCTCACGGCACCGCCACCAGGCACTCCAGCGGCACCCAGCCGCTCCGGCCGCTTTCGTTCGTCGCCCAGCCCCATTGACTCTCCAAAAGCAGCAGGGTCACCGTCTCCCCCTCCTCCACAGACAGCTCCGTCGCCGTGTAGGGGCGCTGGAGCACGCACTCCTTCCCCTTCTTCTTCACCCAGTTCTCCGGCACCCAGCGGGACTCGCCCTCCCCCGTCGTGCACCAGATCCACCCCGGCCACTCGCACTCCCGGGGCTCCCACCTCAGCCGCTCGCCCCTGGCCAGGCTCAGCGGCTCCGTGTACGGAGAGTGATACGACCTGGTGACGCGATATCTCCCGGACATGGCAGAACCCCACCCTCGGCTCTCGTTCTCGCGACCCTCAGGCAACTCCCCTACCCTTCCCCTGGCCGCCCTGACCCGCACGCTGGCCGGTCCGCAATCCCGATTTGCAGGTCGATCACCGTTCGCAGTAGATGCGCTGGTCGGTCCAGCCCTCGATGGTCGGGTCATGGGCAGCGAAATCGATCGCCCCCCAACTGTCCGTGATGCCATCCCACGTGCAGTTCTGGTCGCCCGCCCAATCGGCGAGCCGGGGCGAGTTGCTTACATTGCCAGAGACAACCAGTTCGCCCAAGACGTCCAAGCCTTCGACCAGAAAGTTCACTTGTGCGCCGGTGACGGTATTGTCGGCCAGGGTGAAAGTGGCACCTGCGGGAATGTGCCCCCACACCCGACAGGTCCGACCGGGCACACAGGGTGTCCACCCAGGCGGCGGGGATAGTGACGTGCAGGTACCGCTGGTGCCCACCGCAGTCGGTGACGGATAGTCCGTGCAGCCTGCGCCCCACATGTGGGCGCCGACGTCGATGCCGGCATGGATGCCTCCGCAAGTGGGGTCGGCCTCGTTGATGACCTGGTTGCCGATCACCTGGAAGCCGGAGAGCAGTCCATAGGCGTAGGGATGCACGGCGATGCCGGCGAACATGCCGTTGTTGCCCGGCCGCGCCATGATGGTGTTGTTGGAGATGACCGTGTCCCTGCCGCCAAACGTTACGATGCCGATGTCAGAGGCGTCTATGACGCGGCTGTTGGTGATGAGATGTGCGGGTCCGGCGGATGTGATTCCGTCCGACCAGCCATAAAGGGGTTCATCCGGATCGGTGGGTTGACAGCCCGCACCGTGGACGTGGTCGCCGGCGGTATCAATGACAACCGAATCGATCACACCAGCAGCCCCAAAGAAAGCCAGTGCCGTGCCGCACTCGGTATTTGCTGCGGTCACATCCTGCACCAGTATGCCGGTGCTCCAGCGTGCTGGGTGGCCTAGATAATCCTGCTCAGGGTCGGTATCATCCATGCTGCCGCTCATGCTCAAGGTGCCCGGGCTGCACCAGGCATCATCCAAGACGCTGCACTCCGGGAGCCAGGAACCCCAGTTGTCGTCTATGCCGTTGCCAACTCCGTCAGCCCCATAGCACTTGCGTTGGGCGCGATTGCCGTCCAGGTCCAGATGGCTGATGGTAATGTCGTCGACATCGCCCCCGTCAACGCCTGAACGCGCAAAGAGCCCCACCACGAAACCCAGCAAATCTGGCGAGGCCTTCAGCAGCGCGTGGTCGCCAGGGTCTGTGGAGCTGAATGTGAGGTCGCTTCTCGCTGAGGTCCTCACCAGGAAGATCGTCTTGTCGATAACGTAACCCTGATAACCAGGACTATTCACCCCGGAGGTGAAGAGCACGGTGTCACCGTCGCACGCCTGGTCGATGCAGGCCTGGATGGCGTCGCTATCCGGTTGGTCATCGAAGGGATTGGCTCCGCAGGAGTCGACGTGGATGGTGACCGGGCCCGATGCCGGTGCGACCAGAGCGACGGCCACACGCCGGATGGTCTCGGCGCCATCAGCGCCGTCGGAGATGCGGAAATCACCGCCGTTGGTGCGATTGCCGAAGTAGGCGTCGCACAGCGCGAAGACAGCGGTCCTGAACTCTCCACTATCGGTCTTGACCACGACACCCGTATCCTTGAATCGGCCATCCCTTTCAGGCCCGCCGCTGATGGCATCGTATTGAACGTTGAACGAGTCTGTCCCCTGATCCAGGTATTCGATCTCGATTCGCACTCGCGGGGTCGGGGAAGCATTGAAGATGAACTCATCATCTACGCGGAACTGCATGTAGTAGTCTTCTACGCTGTTTCCGTCGGCAGAAGGCAGAACTTCCCCGTTGCCGGTCCGACGAGCCTGTTCCGCCGGGCTGCCAGCGGAAACCGTCTCGCTATCTACATCGCCCCCGCTGTCCAGCAGAAGGCCCTCCGCGGTGTGGTCGCGATCGTACACCACCTGCATCCAGGCCTCTCTCGTCTCACTGGCAGCCGGTGTCGGTTCTTCCAATGGAGTTACTGTCGCAGCAGGCTCTCTCGTGGCTGTGGCCTGCTCCTCTGGAGATGGCAGAGGCGTCGCCTGCCCCACTGAGGTCGGAGCAGGCTGCTCGCCACAGCCCGGCGATGCGAGGAGCAGCACCAGTGCAGCAGGAAGCAGGAGGCCAGCTAGCTCGTTCCGAATCATCGTAACCTCCTTCGCTTTCAGCAACACTCGCCCTCTGGAGGCCAGCCAGCCCGGGTTCAGGTGGCCGTCTGCTCAGCATCCTGATGTCTTTCCGACCTGATCGCCCCCGACCGCAGATCGGCCCCAGCCGCTCTTGTCGAACTCCACAGAGAGAAGCTCCGCCACCCCGCCGGATGACCTCATCGCCTTGCGGTCAGACCTCACCATTCGAAGATCGCCTTCGATCTCCATCCAGCTTCCTGGCGCCCAGCCGCTTACGCCATTCTCCATAGGGCACTGGATCCGGCCAGGCTAGCCACACTCGTGCTGCTCCCACCGCAGGCGCTCACCCTTCTCGAAGCTGAGAGACCCCGTGGGCGAAGACTCATACCACTCGACCGTGGTGTTTCTCGCTGCCGTCGCCTACCTCCGGCCGTCCCCTGTCTCCAGGTCTTGTCCACCCTCAGGCAGCTCCCGCGCCTTCCCTCGCCCCGCGGTAATCTGGAGGCTGGTCAGGCCGCTGCGTACCTTGCTCAGGAGCACGCTCAGCTCGTCCCGGGAGTTGGTCAACATGGTGATGGCCCGGGAGAACCTCCCCTCCAGCTCGCCCTGGGCCTGCTCCAACCCCTCTTCGGCGCTGCGCAGGTAGGCGTCCAGCCGCTGCATGTCGATGCTCTGGGAGCTCTTCAAGATGGTCTGGAAGACCAGCAGCAGGTAGGGCACGAACATGCTGTAGCCGATGAGCACCACGTTCAACTGGAAGACGTCGGCCTGGACCCCCGTGGAGAGGTCGTAGACCGCGTCGGGCACGGCGGCGATGCCGAAGTTCACCGTCACGTTGGGGTCGATGTACTTCCGCACCTCTTTGGCCTTGTCCACCACCGCCCGCTCGATGAGCCCTTTAAGCCGGCGCTGCTCCTCGGGGTCCTCGCAGGCGGTGAACTGTTCCAGGAGATGGGTGGCGGGCCATTTGGAGTCGATGGGTAGCACCAGGTTGTTGGGCAGTCGCAGGCCGAACTCCACCGCCTTGTCCCCCACCCGGAAGTTGCGCACCTGCCACTCCTGGGGCAGATTGGCGAATACCGCCTCCAGGATGTTCTCCCCGGCGGCGCCTTTGGTCTGAGTGCCGGCGATGACCATCTCCAGCCGCCGCACGGAGTCGGCGGTGCGGCGCTCCAGGTCTTCTCGCGCCCGGTTGTAGGCCCTGGTGTACGCCTGCAGCTCCGCCAGGTCCTGGCGGATGCTGGTCACCACCTGAGAGACCGGCTCCAACTGGGAGAGCTTCTGGCTGATCACCGCCGCTTCCACGTCCTTGCGGGATTCGCGCAGTTGCAGGAACTGCAAGCCCAGCAGCAAGAGCACCCCACCCAGGAGGAGAACGACCAGCAGCACCAGCAAGAGCATCAAGGGATCCACGTGATCACTCCTTTCGATGGAGGGGAGAGGCGAGCGCTCCGAACTTAGAGGGCCAGGTTGGGGGCGCAGGACCAGCGCGTGCGAAGCAAGAGATGAAGTAGGGAGCGCTATGCCCTGCACCCACCACAGCTATTATACCACAAACCAGGTTGCCCGTCAACATTTGGGCAAACCAGGCAGCACGGGGCTCAATGAGTATGGAACGCTGGGCAGCCGTGGGCACCATCGGAATGCGGCCTCGATGACAGCACCCCGGCCCGTGCCGTCGGACTCGACCGCGGCTCTGCCCGGCGACCACCCCCTCCTCTATCCTCCCCCATCAGGGGGAGGAAGACTTCCACTAGTCGCCCAGCACACCCGCGCCCCACGATACCAGCCCCGCTCCCTCAATGCGAGGCCTGTCCTGACCTCCGCCCTGAGCGAAGCCGAAGGGCCAGCCGAAGGAGAAAGGGGCAGGGTGAGCTCCCCCCGATACGAGCCCCCCTCCCTTGATGGGAGGGGTTGGGTGAGGGTGGATCGCAACAGACCTCCCAGGTCCCTGGAGACCTGGGAGGTCCGCAATGCAACACCGCCTGCTCCCTAGGCCAACACTGTAGGGGCGGGTCTGAAACCCGCCCTGACAAGCCATAGGCAACCCATCGCCAGGTCGGGCCACATCCCCTTCGGCAAGCTCAGGGCGCAGCTTCGATATGTCCTTCGATACGGCTCCTCCGGAGCCTACTCAGGACTACTCAGGATGCCTTCTTGGGACCTAAGTCCGCCGCGCACGGGACAAGGCAGCACGGCGAGGGCCTTCCTCTCAGCGCCTTGCTCCACACTTTTCTCCGGAGGCTTGCCACGGTCGTGGGATTCTGGTATACTGGGATCAGACATGACAAAGCCGCGGCGATCCCGGCGATCGTATTGCGAGAGGCTGAGCAGCCAGAGTACTCGACGGGGTGAAGCCAAGACGAGGAAGTGGATAGTAGGAGCCGGAGCGGCAGTGGTGCTGCTCTTGACCCCGGGGGTGATTCTCGCCGGGACCGTTTTGCCCTCCATCAACGGCGAGGTGCAGTACAATGGGAACCAGAAGGGGAAGATCGTGGTCTGCGCCTTCCTCGACGCACCGAAGTCTCTTATGGAGTGCGTCTTCCTCGATGGACCGGGGGATTTCGAGATACCAGAGTTGCCATTTGGGAAGTACGACGTCTGCGCGTTTCTCGACCTCGGAGGGGATAAGTCGTGGCCTCCCGAGCCGGACGAACCGTCTGCCTGCACCACCGCGGATCTGACCAAGGGGCCGGTGGATGGTGTGCTCATCGTCTTGGAGGACCCGGAGCCGGAGTTCGTGCCAGAGCCGGGGGCGATGGTGCTCCTCGGTAGCGGTCTGGCCGGCCTGTCAGGGTACGCCACGCTGCGCTGGAGGACGAGAGAGTAAGAGGCTGAACACAGCTCACTGGCCAAACGGCTGTGCCCTAGCGGGACAGCCGTTTCTTTGTGCGCCGGGTTTCGTGAGCAATGAATGAGGCCTTTCTGTTCAGGAGGAGAGTGCATCAATAGGTTCTCGGCGTGCCTGGCAACCTCTCGACGGGTCCTCGAGGCGATTGCAGCAATGACATGGGCTGTCGGTAACTCCGCTCAAGAATGTGCCCCCAGGGTTGACATCGATGGAGAGTCCCGCTACAGTATGCACAGCCAGAGTGGCACTTGGCATGATTGACACAAAGCAGGGAGGGGCGATGAAGAAACACTGGCTAGGAGGCATGTTGTTGGGTGTGAGTCTGGCGTTGCTCCTGGCAGGGACAGCGGCGCTGGCGCAGGCGAGCATGGACGCGTGGCCCGAGTGCTTCCAGTGCCTGCCAGAAAAAGGAGCTGATGGCCCGTACTACTATAACTGGGAGAGCTGCGGTTGGGAGCCAGGAGAAGAGGTCTGGTACTTCGAGACCTTCGCCAATGGTGCGTACTGGGACGAAGAGGATCCTTACATTGCGGACGAGGATGGCTGCGTAGCCGATGGCCCGTGGTCATGGAGCTGCGAGGGCGGGGCCTGGCTTCTCCCAACAGGCGTGACGGCAGGGAATGAGTGGGTATGGCCTGACGATTTCTGGGGACCCTTCGACTTATGCGCAGAGGACGACGACACGGTCTGCGATACGATCCTATTCGCAGAGGTCTGCGAGGTGGAGGAGGAATTCGTCCCCGAGCCCGGCACGATCATACTACTGGGCAGCGGTCTGGCCGGCCTGGCAGGGTACGCCACCCTGCGCTGGAGGAGAAGGGAATAGCGCGTCCGTTCTTCAAGACTTGGCAACAGGGCCATCCTTCGTGCGGATGGCCCTTCTCGTTGTTCGAACCCGGGGCTTTCAGGTAGGGGCGGGTCTGAGTCCTGCCGTCACAAGCCACGTGCCATCCATCGCCAGGTCGGGCCGCGTCCTGAGTAGCTGCGGAGCAGCGTAGATTTTCTAAGTCGTGTCAAGTGTCTAGGCCAACGGAACAGTGGTATTCGTGGGTGATCAAGGCTGGTGACAGCACCTCTTCGGGACGGAGCTTGACAGCTCATCCATCGCGATGTACGATGTGGTTGCGGATGGGGAAAGCTGCGTTCATGGGTGAGGTGGCCTTTGGTCAGCCTCTTATGAACTGACGTGGCTTTCCCTCCTTTGTTGTTTGAGCTGTTTGCGCTCGGCATGATGCTCGATGCGACGACGTCTGGTACGCTTGTTGGTGCGCTGCCGCTGGGCAGCGGAGACGGTGTAGTGCTGGGCGATGATCTGGCGTGCCTGTTCAGGTGTGACAGGGATACCATCGACATCTCGGAGTTGATAGGGGCGGTCCTGGGTGAGGATGACCCTGACTCGGTCCAGGAGGTGAGTAGCGCACGTGCAAATGGCTTGGCGATGGTGTTTGCCTTTGTTGACGACTTGGTCGTGGTAGAGAGCTGCCAACTGAGGGTCCCAGCGTCTGGCAACTTCAGCATTCATATAAGCAGCTCGTTTGATGAGATTTGGTCCAGCTCTTGTGATGTGTAGGCCTTTGGTGTCTGTGTCAGAGCTCTGGCGACTCTGGGGGACCATCCCCGACCAGCCACGGAAGGCTTTGGCAGAGCCAAAACGTTCGCTAGAGGCGATGAAGCTGGCATAGATGGCGGCGCTGTCTTGCCCCACCCCGTAGATAGTTTCCAGGTTGCGGGTAGGGTGGAGGTGTCGATAGAGAGGACGTAGGGTATGCAGTTTGATGTCTCGCTCCACTTGCTCGAACTGCTCTAACCAGCGTTGGTAACGTTGGACTTCTGCATGGAGCAAGGAGTAGTCCAGCAAATCGTCGGGTGATCCATAGATGGCTACGACCTCTCTGGCCAGATTCAGGAGTGCATCGATCCATTCTGACTCCCGTTGGGGTCCCGGTGAGGTCTCTTCCCAGTGGCTACGGATGGCCTGCGCCCCTGCAGTTAAGACTTGGAACGGGTCGTACCAGTGTTCTCGCATCCAGCGAGCGGTGGTGCTGAAGGGATCGGGGAAGACGCGTTCCAGGCCCGGCCAGGCGAAGCGGTCAATGACGTGGAGACGGTTCTTGACAGCAGTCATCCAAGTCTGGAGGTTGTTGGCCTCGCGGCAGGCTCGCTGGCAGGCCAGGTACCTGGCTCCTGGGAGTGTAAGGGCATGCAGTTTGTCGGGGTTGAGATAGGGCACGGCAGCCAGCACCCGAGCGTCAATACGGTCGCTCTTGGAATGGCGTTTGAAGTAGCGGCGTAGGTCTGATACCTGGCGCGTGTTGACCAGGTAGACAGTGACGGCGCGTCGCAGGAGATAGACAGCGATAGGGTACCACATCATGCCGGTGGACTCCATAGTCACCTGGATCTCAGTTAGCGGTACGCCTGCACGTGCCAGCAGCTCATCCATTTGCTCCGCGGAGGTCCCGAACTTGACCACACCTCCGACGGCGTGTCTATCGTGATCCACGATCACTGCTTTGTGCTTGCCGGTGACGGCGAGATCGATACCAATGGTGTACATTCAGCTCCTCCTCTTCATCTGCAGGTCTTTGGAGGACAGAGAGCGGCGGTGGCGCCCTGACCCAACTGTGTACACAGCCCACGCTTGCTTGTCATTAGAGGCCTGGTCACCAAAAGCCAGCCCCAATGTTCCCAATAGGGTCTCCAGGGCGGAAGGACGGCCATCTACGCTCAGAGGCAGTCTGGGGACTCCTCAATCGAAGGATTAGCCGCTTCTCTCCTCCCTGGAGACAGTGTACCATCAACTAGGGGGCACCGGCACGCCTTACTCTCAATATACAATCGAAGGATGCTCCCCTCGGGCTGGAGTCCGGAGCGCACGGGGCAGGGCAGCACGGCGAGCGCTTTCCTCTCAGCGCCTTTGTCCGCATCCTGCTCCGATGGCTTGACACGAGCGCAGGATCCTGTTATACTGGATGGAAAGCTGACAAAGCAGCAACGACCCACACAATCGTATCCCGCAACATCCAGCAGTGAATACATAAGGGGGTGAAACCGAGATGAGGAAGTGGATAGTAGGAGCCACGGCGGCAGTCCTCCTGCTCTTGATCCCCGGGGCGATTCTGGCCAACGCCGGTCATTCCGTCTCCGGGACGGTGGAGTACAGTGGAAGCCACACGGGGAAGGTAGTGGTCTGCGCCCTGCTGGAGGGCGAGGAATCTCCCACCGACTGCGTGGTCATCGACGGACCGGGACCCTTCACCATTCTGGGCTTGCCAGGTGGGATGTACGACGTCTGCGCCTTCATGGACCTGGAGGGTGACGAGAATGGACCTCCGAATCCAGACGAACCCCTTGGCTGCACCGCGGTCGATCTGACCGAGGGGTCTATGCGCGGGGTGATCGTGGTCATGGAGGACCCGGAGGTGGAGTTCGTGCCGGAGCCGGGAACGATGATGCTTCTGGGCAGCGGTCTGGCCGGCCTGGCGGGGTATGCCACGCTGCGCTGGAGGAGAAGGGAATAGCGCGTCCGGCCTTGAAACGTTAGCAAGAGGGCCATCCCGGGTTGGGGATGGCCCGTTTCTTTGCCTCGACTCGGCAAGTCCCTGCCCGGTTGCCCTCGTACCGTCCTCCCACCAGGGCACGAGGGTCCCCCGTGGCCTGCCAATGGGGCTACGCCCTTCGGCAGCTACAAGTCGACGTACCGGTAGTCGAGCCGGTCGTATCCCCCGCCCCAGGGATCCCCCCTCTCGAAGGTGCCCAGCCCTCGCTGCTCCGCCAGCTTCAGGTAATCGTAGGCCGCTTCGTCGAGGCCCCATTCCGCCCGCAGGAGATCGCACATCACGCCATCGATGGCCACGCGATCCCGGGAGAGGAGCAGGCTACTGGGCGACCTTCGGCGGGTCGCCCAGGGCGCCGGAGTGGCCCCCACGGAAGAGGCACCGAAGAGGGCGTCGCCCAGCGTGAGCACCGTCTTCTTCGCGATGTTGGGGTTGGCGTTGATCTCCACCAGGGGGCTGAAATCGGGGCGGTAGCGGTTATCGCCAGGCCTGATGTAGGGGTGCGGGTTGTCGCCCCCATCCCCGCCCAGGTTGTCCAGACTGCCGAAGTGGTTCTTGAAACCCAGAGTCACTGGATGGGTGCCACGCTTCTTGAGGATGGGCATGTTGATGAGGTAGGAGGCGTGGTACAGCAGGTCCGGGAGCCACCGGTCGGTCACCATCTCCGATTGGGGGAAGGACACCCTCAAGCTGGCGTCGACGTGGTCGAAGGTGGCCCTCTCGTCGGCGCATCCGAAGCGGTCGATGTAACGCGCCTGCTGGTGCTCGCGTCGGTCGTAGAACCGGGCCGGCATGTGCCGGCTGGCATCGTAGACCCAGATATCGCTAGCTTGCACCCCTGCCCCGACCAGGGAGCCCACGAGGGCGTTCACCGGCTCGATGAGGGCATCGATGGCGTTGTCGCTGTCGTCGCAGCTACGCGAGTTGTTGAGATTGACCTTGATGGCGATCTTCTGCCCAGGGGAGTAGCCCGGCAGCAGCATCGACCAGGCCCCGGCCGTGGAAGCGAGCCCGGTGAGCTCCACCAGGCCTCGCTCCAGCATCTGGCTCACGACGCTCTGGTCTACGTACTCGCCGTACCACCCCGTCTGATAATCCCAGGAAGTGGCCGTGGCGGCGTGGACGTGCACCACCCGCGGCTGTGGGTACCTGCGCACCCCCAGCGGGAAGTACGCTCGACGGGGCAGGTCCTCTGGCTGAGCCTCCACGCATGTGGTTCGGCCCAGCAGTCGGTTGGCGGCGGCCAGGAGGGCCGAGCCGGCGGCCAGGGTCACCCCTCCCAGGAAGACCCTGCGGCTCAGTTTCCTATCCGAGCGGGTTTCGTTAGAGCGCACCGATAATCCCCTTCTCCGGTCCATCTACTCCACAATGCGAGCATACGCCACCCCTGGTGGGTTGTCAAGGGGAGGAGTGACGCGGGCTAGCGTGGCTCCGAGAAGAGACAGGGTCTATGCGCGCCGAGAGGGCCGAAACCCCCGTGGTGACGACCAGCGGACGGTCGGCCGACATCAGAGGTCCACCCGGGGTGCTGCCTCTCCGGCCCACAACCGGTCCGCAAGAAGCGACCAGTGCTCCTCCGCGTAACGCAGCTTGTCTTCCCTCCTAACCCGTGCTATGATTGGTTGACCTCGCCTCCACTGCGACGACCGTCTTGGATAGGGCCTCATCCTGGCTGCGATCGAACGCCACTGGCACGCTCTGAGGGGGAACCATGTCAAAGGTCACCATGCTCAACTGCCCAGGCTGCGGCGCTCCACTACCTGCTGACTCCTCCCGATGCGAATTCTGCAGGGCGCGCGTCGAAGTGTCCGATGACAAAACCAAATTCGTCCTTGCCGGGATTGTGTGTCCTGTCTGCGCATCGGAGAACGCTCCACACCGTCTTTTCTGCGGCAAGTGCGGCTCGAATCTGAAGCAGAACTGTCACAACTGTGGCGAACCAAATCCGCTGGGCCTGAAATACTGCGGTGGCTGCGGGATGGCGCTGGATGAGGCCAGGGAGGCGGCCGCACAAAGACTGAGGCAAGAGGCGATGGATAGGGGACTCAATAGAGTCACCAGCCAGGCGACCGCGTATAAGCAACTCTTCGACACTGTCGCCGAACCCAGCGAGACTATCATCATCTTCCGAGCCGGCGCACGGGACGAGGCACTTATCACCGACAGCGAGTCTGCCCAGCCAAGCCAGTCAGCCTTTGTAGCGACAGATCGGAGTTTCATCTTCTTGGACCTTAAGCCGCGCCTCTTCTTCGGGCTAAGCGACGAACGACTAGGGAGGAGAGTCCCCTTTGAGATGGTCCAGTCCCTCACACTCAACGAGGGTTCGGCGGAACTCCTGATTGACTTTGACGGTGGCCAGGCGCGGGTGAGTCTTCCCGCGGTCCACCATGGTCTGGGCATCGCCACCGCGCGCGAAGCGGCCGAGCGGATAGTCCACTACATCAAACCCTTCTTGCCGGTTCGGTTGCAGCAAGGATGGTGATCATCTAGGGCCGGACGTGACGGCCGGATAGTACAGGCCCAAAGGTGACTCCAAACCGAGGCTGAGCAAGGACACCCATGGCTCAGCGCGCAACCGCTCCCCCCTGCCAGAGGCTCTGATCAACTGGTCTGCATCACCGACGACCCAGCAACTGATTTCGGCGCCTCCTGGGAAAGACAGAAGGACACTCCCCGTCCGGACCACCGCGTTTCCCCTCGTCGCGACTCGCGTCGAGGAGGGTGCCTCAATGCGCCATACTTCACCCTTCAATACGCCGTCGGCGCCTAATTGACTTCTCACGCCACCCGGCATATAATGGCTGTTGACCAACGACTTCCTGGCACTCTGCGAAAAGGCTACTATTACAGGCCGAGATTGTCCCAACCCGCCGGTCCGGGAAGCCGGGTCTGTCCCATTCACTGTTGGCCGATGGGACGCAACGACGCATCGAACTCGGCCGAGCATCACGAGCAGACACGCCCTCGCCAACCAAAAGGCAAAGGAGCCCCCAGTGACAGCCGCAAGCAATTCAGTTCTCGGACCGCAACGCGCTCAGCAGATGAGCCTGTGGGCAGAGCACCCCGTGGCCGAGGATCCGGGCTATCTGTCCGGGCAATTGATCACCTACATAGGAAACAAGCGTGCCCTGATCGGACAGATTGGCCAGGCTGTCGAGCGCGTCAAGCGACGACTGGGCAAGAGTCGCCTTCGGGTCTTCGATGTGTTCTCCGGTTCGGGCGTCGTCTCCAGGTACCTCAAAGCCCACGCCGAGGTGCTCATCGCGAATGATTTCGAGGACTATGCGGCCGTAGTCAGCCGATGCTACCTTAGAAACAGGAGCACCGTTGAACCTGATGCCTTGCGTGGGCTCGTAGTGGACCTCAACGCTCGCGTGGAGGACTGCTGTCTTCCTGTCGGGTTCATCGAGGAGCTATACGCGCCCCGCGACGAACACCGCATAACGGCAGCCGATCGGGTCTTCTACACCCCACAGAACGCGCGTCGACTCGACAACTACAGGCGGTTGATCGCAACCATTCCGGAGGACCTGCGCGACATGCTCCTAGGTCCCCTGCTGAGCGAGGCTTCCATCCACGCCAACACCGCAGGCGTCTTCAAGGGGTTCTATAAGGACCGCCGCACGGGTATTGGCCGGTTCGGAGGGACCAACGGAGACGCCCTGCTCCGCATAAAGGGGAGAATCGAACTTGAGGTGCCCCCGTTGAGCAGATTCGAGTGCGACGTTCAAGTCCTGCAGGAGGACGCCAACCAAGCCGTTCGCCGAATCCGCAACGTCGACCTGGCCTATGTTGATCCGCCATACAACCAGCACCCCTATGGATCCAATTACTTCATGCTCAACCTCCTTGTCCGATATGAACGTCCACGGCGCATCAGCGCCGTTTCCGGCATCCCGAAAGAGTGGCGCCGGTCGGGCTACAACGTCCGGTCCCAATCGCTTCCGCTGGTGCGCGACCTGCTGCGAAACGCCGACGCCCGGTTCCTCCTCGTCTCATTCAACAATGAGGGCTTCATCCAACCTAACGAGATGAGATCCCTGCTGCGGGAGATGGGAAGCGTCGACGTTGTCGAGGTGCCATACAACACGTTTCGGGGCAGCCGCAACCTTCGCAACCGTCCCATCCATGTCAAGGAGCAACTGTTCTTGGTCGAGCGTAGATAAGGAGCACGATCGGTTCCCCATGGCACGCAAGCAGCAGCTGAGAGAACAGCGCACTGGCACCCTCATTAATCTGACCTCCAAGAAGCAAGAGACCCGGGTAGGCAAGGCTTTGCTCTCCGTGGTCGGGCGCCTTCAATCGGAGTACCCTGTGACCCTCCGTCACGAACGCCAGTGGAAGCTGGCGGACATCGTGGCCAGGCTTCGCGTGTTGTTCCCGGCGATCGAGTTCCACTATTACTTCGATACTTCCGCCATGCGCCCCGACGGTGGAATCCTGTCCATGGAGGACGGCGACGCGCAGCTCTACCCAATCCTGATCGTGGAAGTGAAGAACCAGGGAACGAACGAATTGCGCAGGGCGGAAGGAAAACCGGCCCAGGCCAAGGGCAACGCCATCGAGCGGCTAGGCAAGAACGTCATCGGGTTTCGCACGGCGATGCTGGGTGAGGGCATCGTCCCATTCATCTGTTTTGGCGACGGTTGTGATTTCGCTGATTCAAGCAGCATCCTCGATAGAGTCGTTACCATAGCAATGTTCGGTCCCCTGAATCGCCTCCAGGTCGTGAAGGAAGGCGAACACGGACAGTTTGGCCGCGGCAGCTTCTTCTTCAGGCACGAGGCGTGGACAGCAGAAGAAATGGAGCCGCTAATGTATGAAGTGGCAGAGCGGAGCATCAATTACTACTACGCCAAGTATGGCAAGGACCGCTTTCTGCGCGAGTAGCCAGCTGGGTTCGCTCATCCCGCCTCTCGCCGCCAATTCCGTGATTGTTAGCGCTCCCCGCCGCCGCGAACACTACCTTCCCCCTAGCGACACCCTCTGCTCGAAAACCAACGGCCCGTTCGTCGTGTCGTAGACCTCCTCGATGCCCTTGACCCGGTAGACCTCGCTGGAGATCCCGGCCCTGGCGTCGGTGACGGTGATCACGTCGAACAGTTGGAGGCCGACGTTGGGGAGGGTGATCAGCTCGCCGCGCTTGCTGGTGGCGTCGTGCTTGCGGAGCTGGCCCACGGCCCTCTCGTCGCACTCGGCGTTGGTGTCGTAGGCGTAGTCGTAGACCTTCTGGAGGCGGTGGCCGACCAGGTCCACCTCGTCGTAGTCGACCTCGTCGCCGAAGATGGGGATGGCGGCACCGCTGAGCCCGGCGAAGACCTCGATGTGGTTGTAGGTGGGGGTTCGCGCTCCATACCGCCCGGCGACGATGACGTGGTTGCCGCTGCCTCCGTAGGTGTAGTCGCTGGCCTCGTCGGTGGTGAGCTCCTTGAGGTAGGGGGTGCTGCCCTCCCAGTAGACGAAGTCGGGCACCTTGGAGAGCGCCGCCAGGACCGCCCCCCGCAGGTCCTGGCCGGGGTGGATGAGGACCGCGGGCTCTAGCGATCCGAGCTCGCTGGAGTACTCTCCGCTCTTGGTGCTGGCCTTGAAGCCAGCGAGGGCGAACAGTCGTTCTACGATGGTCCAGGCGCTGGCCTCGCCGTCGGTCCAGTGGTACTGGCGCTGGGCAGCCATGCCGGAGAGCAGCGCCCAGGGGCCGACGGCGTAGAGGACCAGGTAGCGTGATCACGTCGGTGCCGTCGTCCTGGATGTCCACGTTGAAGCCAGTCGGGGTGCCGGTGAAGACGGTGGCGCAGAGGGACACGCCCACGATGGTCATGCCCTCCAGCGCCTGGAAGTCGATGACGCTGTCGGCATCAGCCAGCGGCGCCACGTGGAAGGTCAAGACGCGCATCACTTCGTTAGCCATGGTTCAGTGCTCCTTTCAGGTCAGGCGCTGTTGCGCAGGTAGTTGACGGCCCTGGTCCCGGCCTTGGTGAGTCCCTGGGTGGTCTGCGAGGCGAAGAAGGCGGTGAAAGCCATCTGTCCGCCCCTGGCCAGACTGTCGACGTCACAGGCAGTCACGAACCGGAGGGCCGAGAGATCGAGACCGAGTAGTCTCCCCAGGCAGGCCAGAACGGGCGGGGCAAACCCAAGTGCCAGGCACCCCGCCAGCCACAAGAAGCGTTTGGTTTCCCAGGTGAGGGAGTCCCACCGCTTTTTGAGGCCAGGTATGACCTCCAGGGCGATGGCCAGGCCGCCCGCGAGCACCGAAACGATGAGCTCGGGGGAGAGCTGGCCTCCAGGGGCCGGCTCCTCCTGCACCGGTGGTGCAGCCAGGGCCACAGCGGGCCACAGGAGCACCAGGGCCAGGAGGGCCAGCAGCAGGGCCACGGCGAAAAGCCAGCGGCTCGTGCATCCGGTAGTCATGGTTTCCTCCTTCCGTGCGGTGGTGACAGCGGCCTCGGGAGCTGGTCCCGATCTGAGGGACCGCTGTCACCACCTCCATAGGGTTGCCAGGGTTAGGTGACGTTGCTCTTGTGGAGCGGGCGGTAGTCCGCCACGCCCACGGCGACGAAGAAGCGACACTTGATGCGCATCTCGTCGTTGGTGAACATGGAGCCGACCACCTGGTCGTCGGCCACGAAGAGCTCGGGCTCTCGCCCGTAGCGGTAGCCGATGCAGATGCCAGGGCAGTCGTTGGGGTCGCAGACGGCAGCCCAGTCGTTGGCGTCGGTCCACTCGGGAACGACCACCACGCGGGCGCTGCCGGCCCTGGGCTCCAGGTAGTGGTAGGTGGCTTCCACCGACCAGGGCTGCTCGAAGATGCTGAGCGCGGTGCGCTCCAGCTCGATGGGCACCAGGCAGAATTGCGGCCGGATGGCCAGGGGAGCCGAAGAGCCGGGCTCCGTCTGCTGGTACACCGCCTGCACCACCGCGTCCCACTGCGCGGCGCTGAGCGCCGTGGTCAGCAGGTTGCTGTGGTTGGAGGCGTCGAACACGTGGTAGGTGTCGGCCATCGCAGGACCGGTCCCGCTGCTGTCGGTGAAGAGCCCCGAGACCAGCGAGGACAGGGTCCGCCACGCGGCGTTGCCCAGCTCCCTGGGGATGCGCTTCACGGAGCCGACGTCGTCGCGGTCCATCATCTCCAGGGTGATGCCGATGTAGCCGCCCTTCTTCACGAAGTCGGCGGTCTCCTCGGCGTCGGACCAATCGAGCTCGGTGTAGGCTGCGCCCTCGGAGACGGTGGGCAGCGCACCGATGCCCCCCGTCTTCATCCACGTGATCTGGTTGAGCGTGCCGAAGTCCTCCTCGTAGGCGATGGGCGCCCACCAGCGAGGCCGCACGTTGTACGCCTGGAGCAGCACCTTGTTGAGCACGTTCTTCACGACCGAGGTCATGGAGGACGTGGTGACGTTGGACAACCGGACCCGCTCCGGGTGGAACTGGCCGTAGAAGTCGTAGTCACCGGTCATCATGAGGTACAGCTCTCGGATGCCCGACAACCTGGGGATGTCGGTCTGCCCCTCGGGGAGCGGCAAGCCCATCAACCGCTCGAAGGCCAGTTGAACACGATCCAGGCTGGTGAGCATTCCGGAGACGCGGGAGCCGTCCAGGGCGTCACCCGCGCCGGTGATGACCCGGTCCTCCAGCATGCCGGCCAGCATGTTGCGGTAGCGCTCGATCTCGGTGTTCAGCGCCTCGGGCGCGAAGACCTTGCCGCTGAACTGAGCGCGCACCGCGTCTTTCATGGGTTGGGGAAGCTCGCACCAGGTCAGAGCGCCCTCCAGGACGGTCTGGCACTGCGCGCGTAGGAGCTCCTGGGCCTGCTGCGCGGCCTCGTCGGAGGCGGTGGCAGCGTTGACCGCCGCCGCCTTGTCGTCGACGCGGGCCTGCGTTCCGGCCCTGAGCTCATTGCTGACTCGCCTTTCCTCGGCCCCAGGGGTCTGCGAGGCGGGCAAAGAGTCAGTCTGTCCTTGTGCCCCCTCGGTGTGCTCTTGGTCCTCTTGCATGGTGTTACCCCCTCTCACTGAATTGAGGACACGATCAAACGACCCGCCAGAGGCGGGATAGAAGACGACGTCCACGGAATAGACAGAGCGGATCTCCGTCGCCACCCTGGTCTTGCCCTCCAGGAAGTATCCGGCGAAGAGGTCCGCAGAGAGGCCGACGTTGGGGACCGGGAGGCCGGCGTCGCGGTCCTCGATGATCTGGTCCACCAGTTGCTCGACCCACTCGGCCGCCGGCGCCCGAGAAAGGCGCAGCCGACCGGTCAGCGCGCCGCGGGGCCCGACGTCGGGGTCCCAGGCCACGTCGCTCATGACCCCGACCAGGTCACGGACGCTGGCGCTGTCTTGGAGCCAGCCTACGTGGTCGACGAAACAGCCGGCGCCCTCGAAGCGGCCGACAGCGCCCTGCAGGACCGGCGCGGGGAAGCGCCAGCCATGGAGGGTGTCACCAGCCCTGATCAGCGTGACGGCGTAGTCGCCTGGGTGGGCCAGGTCAGCGTGCAGGTTGAGCTTGAGGCGATAGCTGAGCTCGGGATCGGCCATGCTACTCCTCCCTGGGCCAGATGCGCTTGTATCCCACCGGCCCCTCGATGATCACGACCCGGTCCGGGTACACCTTCCAGGCCATGATGTCGTGATCCTCGACGCCCAGGGCTTTCAGGGCTGCGAACAGCGCCTTGACGTCCGCCTTGGGTTGACCGGAGAGCAAGCACGGCTTCTCGGGTGCGTCGGGTTCCGGCTCTCGCTCCTCGGGCTCCGGCTGGATGTGCACCGGCAGGGGCTGGAGCTCGGCCGGTGGGTGGTCGCGCTTGCGATGCCGGCGCAGTCCCGACTTGCTCCCGTACTCTTTGCCGCACTCAGGGCAGCGATGCATGGTCTCCTCCTCCTTCGGGCACGGCATGCCGTGCCCCTACTGTGACAGGCTCAGGATGCATTTCTGGTGACAGCTAGTCGCCCGATCTGGTCGCCGGGGCGGACTCCTCGTCACCAATAGCGGGGGCGGTGGGCTCGGCTGCGAGGTCCCTCATCAGGGCCTCGACGTCCACCACTTCCCCTGCGAACTTGTACGCCAGCTCCATGGCCTTGCGGTCGGTGATCCAGCCACGGTCCTTCATGGCGGCCAGGTACTCGATGATCTCGCCGGCAGCCTGGGCGACTCTGAGGCTGTCTTCCTCGCGCAGCTCGGAGACGGTGTAAGTGAGTTGCAGCCCTCCCCTGGGTCTGTGCATGCGCCCCGCCACGTGGGCCCGGTGCGCCGCCTTGGTCACCAGGTCGAGGATCAGGTCGCAGAAGAACATCTGCCGGTGCTCGTAGTGGCGGACCGTGGGACCGGCCATCTCCTGGGCGGTGCTCCTGGTGGCGGTCTCGCCTTCGGCCAGGTAGTGCAACGGGATGCCGGCGCCGGCAGCGATCATCAGCCGCAGCGCCTTCCCATCGTCCTTGACGTCTTCGGCCTCGATCTTGGGCTGGACCGGGTTCCACTCCTCGCTGTCGTCGGTGACGATCACCGAGCCTGGCGAGGGCGGCTTGGCGTACTGCCCTTGTTTGGCCTCCACGTCTCCGGGACCGGCGCCCTTCAACTTGACGTGCCAGAGGAAGGCGTTCTTGTACCGGTTCACGCGCACGCGGTCTTCCAGCCACTCGCGGTACCTGCGGAGCCAGGGCAAAAGCGGGGTGAGATCCCCCTGCCCTCGCACGCAGCCGACGGGTCTGTTGACGGCGTAGTGGAGCATGACGGGCGTGTCCAGGTCGTCCCTGGCTTGCTCCCAGCCGGGCCACCACTTGCCCTGGATAGGGTCGTCGTTCCTCAGCTCGTGGTACTGGAGCTCTTTCTCCAGGTCTTCGGGGTTGGTGTCGATGCGGTCGATCTTGATGGCGGGGATGGCCCGGTAGTAGCTGAGGCCGTCGGCGGGGTTGGTGTACATGACCACGAAGAGCTCGCCGGCGCGGGTGAGCTCGTCGCACCAGGTGTAGAGCCTCATGGCCAGGTTGTTGAGGCGGTGGGTCCACAGGTCACCGATGAACTTGTCGACGTAATGCACAGGCGAAGTGACCTGGATGCCGTTGCCCACCACGTAGTCGGTGGTCAGCGAGACGATACGGAAAGCCAGGGGGTTAGTCCGCCAGGCCTCCAGGGCGTCCTCGAAGTCGTCTCTGAGGTCCCACCACTTCTTGTCCTGGGGTCCGGCAGCGCCATCGACCTGGCGCCACCACTTGTTGTCCACAACCTTGACTGCGGCCTGTACGCGGGCCTCGATGACGTCGCCGAAGAGGCGCTCGGCGACTTGGTCTTTGATGGTCATAGGTCGACTCCTAGCTCCTCGCTTAGCTCGTCGAGGGCGCGCGCCATGGCACTCTCGACGGCGGATTCGGTCTCACCGGCATGTTCGAGCCTGTCGCGGCTCTCGATCAGTCGGCGTAGTTGACCCGTCGCGCGACCGATGAGCTCTATGGTCTTCTCTACTCCGAGCTGAGCGGTGAGGACTCGGAGCATGACTACTCGCAGCATGCCGATCTCCTCAGCCAGCGAGGCGTCGTCCGCCGCTGCCAGCCGCGCCACGTCCAGCAGTTCGTCCTCCGAGAACGTCCTACCGTAGAATCCGCTTATCTCTTTCACCGTCGAGGATCTCCATCACGTCGTCCAGTTCCTGCCGCCCAGGTACGAAGATAATGAGGCAACGAAAGAGCAAACCGTACAGTCGTGTGGCCAGCCCCCGGGCGAAGGTCATCTCCACTCCCTCCTCACAATGAGCAAGAAGAGCAGGCCGGTGCCCAGGGTGCCGAGCAACCCCACGGCTAGAATGGGCCAGAGCAGGCTCCTCACCAGCAGGTCGAAGGTCACCAGACGGTTACGCATGGTGGCCACGACGAAGACGCTGCCCCACAACACGTCCTGCCAGAAGATGAAAGCGGTGAGCAGCACGAGGGCGGTCACGCCTGGCCGCCGTGGCCTGAAGAGGGAGAAATAGTAGCAGGCGACCCCGCTGAGCATGGCGATCAGGCCAAACACCAGATGGATCAGAGCCTGCCCGGCATCCACATTCATGGTCCACTCCTGATGAGTCCGTCTGACAAAAGAAAAGGAGCCCTGCGACCCCTTCTCGATCACAGATCGAGGGTGGATCCCAGAGCTCCCCTACGGCTTTCGCTTCGGGAGCGACGAGGCCCTAGCCTCTTCCTCGGTTGGTGGGAGGCCTATGCCGCCGTTGTGAATGGTCCGCTATTGCCTGATACGCAAGATATACTTGCTCTTCTGGCGGGTCACTTCCAGTTCGGCGCTCTCGGGCACCTCTGCCAGAAAGCCCAGGAGGCGCTCCAGAGAGGGAAAGACGCGCGTCAACTCCGACCTCACCTGAGGGGGCTCGCGCACAGCCCTCTCGTGCACCTTCAGCTTGCGCACCTTGTCCAAGAACTGCACATCAGGCATGATCTATCCTGGCATTAGAACATTTGTTCTAATTATAACCCAGGTTTTGCCCCCTGTCAAGGCCTCGAAGGCAGTTTTAAGGTTGTGCGCACTCTACCTGGACGCCGTATCTTCCACGTGCTATCATCACACTCAACACGACCGACCCTCCCGGAGGTTTCGAACCTCCGGGAGGGTCACAGGAAGCTCCCCATGCCATATCGCGACGACGTGTTCAGACGAGGGCAATACTATCACATCTACAACCGGGGAGTTGGCAAGCGCGCCATCTTCTTCAATCCCGGTAACTATGAACACTTTGTCCGCCTTCTGGGACGATACCACGGACGCTCCCGCACCACCGTTATCGCATACTGCCTGATGCCCAATCACTACCATCTTCTGCTAAGACAGGAAGCCGATGAAGCACTGTCCAGGTTCATAGGAGTGCTCTTCAACGCCTATGTGCAGGCAGTCAACCGCCAACAAGGTCGAAGAGGCCCGCTGTTCGAGGGTCGGTTCCGCCACGCGCACGTGGACCGCGAGGAGTATCTCGTACACCTCTGCCGGTACATCCATCTCAATCCTGTGCAGGCCCGACTCGCGAAGGCCCCAGAGCGCTGGCAGTACTCAGACTACCTGGACTGGATCGGCCAACGTCCCGGGACGTTGACAGACGTGACCTTCATACGTGACCACTTTGGCGCACCTGACTCGTACCGATCCTTCGTCAACGCATATGCAGACCAAACGCAGGCGTTAGACGAGATCCGCAAGTACCTGCTGGACTAGGCTCGATCACCCTGGCCGAAGTCTTGAATCTGCGGGAAGATGAGGTGTCCGCCTGGACCTGGCCGGAACAGAAAAGGGCCACCATCTCGAAGATGATGACCCTATCTGCCAATAACCTCCCGAAGGCTCAGAGCCTTCGGGAGGTTTCTCTATCTCTTCCGCAGCCTTAGCCCTGCGTACCCCGCCAGGCCCATCAATCCACTGGCCAGCAGCAGCACCGTGCCCGGCTCCGGGACGAACTCTGCCGTCACGCCCAGCACCGCCGTGGCACCCTCCAAACCACCAAGGCCGCAGGGCCCCGTCACCGTGACCGTCGCTGTACCCTCTCTCTCCGGCACCAGGGTCACCTCGAGATCCCGCTGGCTTCGCTGATGAACGCCTCCACCGTGGCCCCATTGCCATTCAGAGTGCCGTTGTTTGTGGTCACCGTGAACGGCGCCGGACCCCGCACGTCTCCTGGCCCCTCCCCCAGGTAGACCATCGGCGGTCCCCCGGAGAACTGGAAGCTGACCACCGCGGGTTCGCCAAGGGCGACTGGATCGGGCATCGCACCGGGAGTGACAAAGG
Organism: Anaerolineae bacterium; assembly: GCA_034411995.1. GTDB lineage: Bacteria > Chloroflexota > Anaerolineae > UBA7937 > B3-Chlor > JAUVXJ01. The sequence goes on from DAOUME010000009.1 coordinate 64,422, forward strand.
TACCCCTCGGCGCAAACGGTAGCCTGCCTGGCCTGCGCACCAGTTCCATCAGAGCTCTGGAGAACCGCCCAGCGGACCGCGAGGGGGTACGATAGTCCTATTGACAAGCAGTAGGCAAGCCCGTAGACTGGATTATGCTCTTTTCACACGGTTTCACATCATTTCTGCGGGAGGACAACTCTATGGGTCTCCTCACGGCGAGGGAAGCAGCAGAGTATCTCCACATCAGCCTCTTCACCCTCAGCAGGATAGAGAAGGATCACTTGCTCGTGCCTTTTCGTACGCCCGGTGGACACAGGCGCTACAGCCTGGAGATGCTCAACGACTATCTGGAGCGCACCAGGCCTCCGGAGAGGGGACGCGCAAGGAGAATACTGATCGTCCACGAGGGGAACGGATTGACCAGGGTCCTGGCCAAGGCCTTCCCCGGCTGTCGTTTCGCCCACGCCCAGGATGAGCTTCGCGTAGGCATCAAACTGGCCGAGTTCAAACCAGATTTGGTGCTGGTGAACACCACCATGAGGGACACAGATGGGAAGGAACTGTGTCGGCGACTCAACGCACAGAATCCGCACCTCAAGGCACTGCTCTTCAACGGGCCAGAGCAAGAAGAGAAACGTGGTGAGGGATTGATGGCCGACGTTCTCGACATCGACGGATTGTGCATGAACATTGCTGCTGCCCTCGGTCTGCAGCGCAGGAGAGAAACGGGATGACGCTGCGCAGCAAGACCATCATCCTCGTCACCGCCGCTCTGGTCACCCTGCTGGCTCTCCTCTACATCTCCTCGCGAGCTGTACTGCTCTATAGCTTCGCTAGGCTGGAGGAGAAAGCCACCGAGAGAGACTTGCAGAGAGCACTGAATGCGCTGGACAACCGGATCCAGGAACTGGACACCACGGCCTACGACTGGGCCTCCTGGGATGACACGTACCGCTTCATGGCGGACAGAGACCCTCTCTTCGTGGAGTCTAATCTGATTGACGACACCCTCGTGACCCTGCGCTTGAACGCGCTATTGCTGGTGAGTCCGTCTGGCGAGATCGTCTTCGCAAAGGCTCTCAACCTCCAGGACGAAGAAGAGGTCCCTCTGCCCGAGAGCCTCTTGGCCCATCTCACCAGCGATGGGCCCATCTCACCAGCGATGGGCTCCTCTCTCCCGTAGGCGAGCCAGGCAGCCGTGCTACGGGTCTTCTGCTACTGCCAGAGGGACCGATGCTGGTAGCGTCGCGACCCATCCTCACGAGCACAGACGAAGGCCCCCTGCGGGGCTGGCTGATCATGGCTCAATACCTGGACTCAACCGAAGTGCAGCGCCTGGGTCAGATCACCGATTCCGTGCTGACCATCCAGCCTTTCGATCAGCCAGACGCAGCCGCCGAACTCCAGGCGGTTCGGTCTGAACTGCTGGAGGACCCCTCCTCCATCGTAGTGCGACCTCTGAGTGCTGAGATTGTCGCTGGGTACGCCGCCATGCAGGACCTCTACGGGGCACCTGGACTCCTAGTGGGGCTGGAGCTGCCCAGGGAGATCTACCATGGAGGCCAGGCTGCTATAGCCTACCTTCTGACCTCTATCCTACTGGTCGGCCTGGGCTTTGGCACCCTCCAGTGTGTGGTGCTGGATCGCCAGGTACTCGCAAGGGTCATGGAGTTGGGCAAAGGCGTCGCCAGCGTCCGCTCTCGCGACGATCTCTCGGCCAGGCTGCCGGTGGTTGGACACGACGAACTGTCCAGCCTCAGCGCAGAGATCAACAGCATGTTGGAGAGAATCCAGGCCACTCAAACTCACCTCCAGGAGAGCGAAGAGCGGTTCCGAACGATGGCGGACAGTATCCGCGAAGGCCTGACCATCATTGAGGATGGCAAAGTCGTCTACGTCAACGATCGCGCCTCTGAGATCTTCGGATACTCCAGAGCCGAACTGACGCAGATGCGGGACCTCGACCTGGTCGCCCCCGAGGATAAGGCACCCCTTGAGCGCCTCCTTGAGGAAGCCCGGCGCTCCGGCAAGATGCCAGAGGAGCTGGAATTCTGGATCGCGAGAAAGGACGGCGACCGCCGCTATGTATCCAACCGCTATACTTCGAGCCCTAAGGATGGTAGGGGCCGGCACACCTACGTGGTCACCACTGATTTCACCGAACGAAAAGCAGCAGAGGACGAGCTTCGCAGAGAGAAGGAAAGGCTGGAAATCCTCCTGGAGGAGTTTCCTCTGGGGCTGGCCATCCTCTCCAGAGACGGCCGCTGCCAATACCTCAATCCCCAGTTCGTCGAGATGTTTGGCTACACTCTAGAGGACATACCGAACGGCCGAGAATGGTTCAGGAAAGCCTGCCCGGATAAAGCATACAGAGCCCAGGTCAGATCCGCCTGGGTCACGGACCTCGAGTCCGCTCCCCCTGGCGAAGCCCGACCCCGCACCTTCACCGTCAGATGCAAAGACCACTCCGACAAAATCATCCACTTCAGACCTGTGGGCATGGAGGACGGCGACCAGTTCCTGGTCTGTGAAGACATCACCGAGCGCCAGCGGGCTGAGGAAAGGATCAAAGAACTGGCCTATCACGATCCCCTCACCGGGCTGCCCAATCGAACCCTCTTCTACGATCGTATGGACGTGGCCCTGGCGCGCGCTCGGCGCAACGGTGACAAGTTGGCCCTCTTGCTCATGGATCTCGATCAATTCAAAGACGTCAACGATAGCCTGGGTCACGCTACCGGGGACAAGCTCCTGCAGGCGGTCGGCGAGCGGTTGACGACTCTCCTCCGGGAGAGCGACACCATCTGCCGTATGGGAGGCGATGAGTTCCTGATCCTTCTCACCGGGATCGCGTCGGTGGACGAGGTGAACAAGATAGCCGACCGGGTCCTTGAGGCCATCAGGGTGCCTTTCATCTTCAACGACCACCAAGTGGACGTGACCACCAGCCTGGGCGTAACCATCTATCCTGATGATGCCGAAGACGTGGATACGCTGATCAAACAGACCGATGTGGCCATGTATTTCGCCAAGGAACGAGGTCGAAACAACTACCAGAGATACAGTTCCTCGGACCACGAGAAGCAACCCATGGGCCGTAGAGCCAGAAGCGCTGGACCGCAGCCAGCTCGGTGAGTTCGTGCCTGGCGGCCTACAGGCCACGAAAACCGACGCAACCGGAGCGTAGACCAAGACATGGGCGGGGAAAACATCCTCATCGCGGATGACGACATCAGAAACAGGGAATTCCTGCGGGGTTCGCTCCTGACCCCTGCCGGCTACACGACCCTGTGTGCAGCCGATGGAGAGGAGGCCCTACGTCTGGCACTGACACAGAACCCAGACCTGATCTTGCTCGATCTGCAAATGCCCAGAATGGACGGCTTTGAGGTCCTTCAGGCTCTCCAGAAGGAAGGCCGACAGATTCCCACCATTCTTATCACCGCGCACGGCTCTGAGAGCGTGGCCGTGCAGGCGTTCCGCCTTGGCGTAAGGGACTACTTTGTCAAGCCCTTCAGGGTCGCTGAGATCATGCAGGCGGTTGACAGATCGCTGGTCGAAGCGCGCCTGAGGAGGGAAAAGGAAGAGCTGACTGAGAGGGTCCGACTGATCAATCGCCAACTGGCGCAGAGGCTCAAGGAATTGAGGATCCTCTACAAGATCAGCAACTCCGTGTCCTCGCTTCTCGACTTGGATGAAGTACTGACCAAGATCGTGGAGGCCGTAACGTATCTGACCGGCGCCGAGGAGGTCTCCCTGTTTCTACTCGACGAGCGAACGCAGAAGGTTCGCCTGGGGGCAACGCAGAGCCGTAACGAGCGGAGGGCCCGCACAGCGCACACCGAAGCAAACGATCCTGCCATCAGCGAGTGTCTGAAGACGGGCGAGACAGCAATCAAACGGATCCTGCGAGAAGGTGAAACCAAAGCAGCTCGTTCGACCGTCACCGTGCCTCTCAAGGTCCGTGAGGCAACCATAGGTGCTTTGTGCATCCAGTGGAGAAACGGTGGATCCTTTGCCGATGGGGACCGCTATCTCCTCTCCGCGTTGGCGGAGTATGCGGCCATTGCCATTGACAACGCCCGTCTGTACAACGCCGCTCAGGGAGAGTTGGCGCAGCGTAAGAAGGCAGAGGAAGCCATCAAGAAGCTCGCTTATCACGACACTCTGACGGGATTGCCCAATCGCGCCCTCTTCAACGACCGCCTCGGCGTGGCCTTCGCCCGGGCCCGCCGCTACCGACACAAGGTCGCAGTACTGTTGCTGGACCTGGACCGGTTCAAGGAGGTCAACGACAGGCTCGGACACTCGGTGGGAGATCAGCTACTCGTCGCGGTTGGCCACAGACTGGTTGGCGTCCTGCGGGAAAGCGACACCGTATGCCGCATGGGCGGTGACGAATTCTTGCTGTTGCTCCCCGAGGTAGAGAGTGTAGAGAACGCCGCGCAGGCGGCCGAGAGAATACGACAAGCGATCAGGAAACCCTTTGTCCTCGGCTCGCACACCCTGCTCATCACCACCAGCATTGGGATCGCCACGTATCCGGATGACGGCAATGATGGGGAGACCGTGGTGAAGAACGCCGACATCGCCATGTATCACGCCAAGGACACGGGGAGAGACAACTGCCAGCGCTACACCCCGGCGACCGAGGACCGGGCGACGCGGACCTCTCGGGAGAGCAACAACAAACCGCGCAAATCCGCGGGGGACCGGCACCGGCAACTGGCACGATGAACATGGCCATCAACGAGACCAGGATACTGATCGTAGACGACCACGCTCGCTTCAGAAAAAGCTTTGCCGACGTGCTGAAGGTGCACGGCTACCAGATCGTCGCCGCCAATGAGGGCGAAATAGCTCTCAGGGTTGCCAGGGAAAACCCACCCTCGGTGGCTGTCATCGATCTCAAGCTTCAGGACATCTCGGGACTGGAAGTCCTCAGACGACTCAAGCAGCTCTCGCCAGACACGGAATGCATAGTGCTAACAGGACATGCCTCGCAGGATTCGGCGATCGAGGCGGTGAACGTAGGAGCGTACAGCTACATACAGAAACCGTATGATCTCGACCGGCTGCTCCTTACCATCCGCAGGGCGAGTGAAAAGAGTGAGGCAGTGCGGGCGCTTCGCGAATCCGAGGAGAAGCACCGCCTGGTCGTGGAAAGCGCCAGTGAGGGTATAGTCTTCCTGGACTTGAAAGGGATCATACGAGAAGTCAACGCCAGGGCTATGGAACTCTCAGGCTTTCGAAGAGAAGAGTTGGTAGGCAAGAACTTCGCGACGCTGCTGCCTACCCTGCGCATGGATGCCACCGCAGTACTGCGCGCCTTCGAGAAGGTGATGGCTGGCAGATCCCACCCGCACCGCGAGTGGACCTTGGTCAATAAGAGCGGCGACGAGATCAGATTCATCGCTCACTACTCTCTGGTCAGGAAACGAGATCGGCTGATTGGACTCTCTGTCATCCTGGAAGACCTAACACGGCGCAGGCGCGCTGAGGCTGACTTGAAGGAATCGGAGGAGAAATACCGGGTCCTCGTAGAACAATCGCTCCAGGGCATGGTCGTCGCTGAGGGCCTTCCGCCCCGCCTGGTGTTCGCCAATAGAGCCCTCGGGGAGATGGTCGGATATGGCGTGGAGGAACTGCTCTCCCTCTCCTCCGAGGAGGTCACAGGTCTTATCCACCCGGAGGACCGCCCCTTCTTCTTCCAACGGTATCGGGATCGGATCCAGGGCAGACCGGCACCACCGGACTACGAGTTTCGCGCCATCCGCAAGGATGGATCCCAGTGCTGGCTGGAAATGCACGCCAGCCGTATCGAGTACGGAGGCGCTCCTGCGGTTCAGGCAGTCTTCGTAGACATCAGTGACCGAAAACAGGCCGAGGGCGAGCTTCGGGAAAGCTACCAAACGGTGCGAGCCACCCTCATGAGAACGGTGAACGCTCTGGCATCCGCTGTAGACAAGAGAGACCCTTACACCGCTGGCCACCAGCGTCGAGTCGCGGATCTGGCCGTCGCCATTGCCGCAGAGATGGGGCTGCCTCAAGACCAGATCGATGGAATCCACATCTCCGGCTTGATTCACGACATAGGCAAGATCTACATTCCTGCTGAGATTCTCAGCAAGCCCAGCCGCGTCAGTGAGATCGAGATGCTGATGATACAGACACATCCCCAGGCTGGGTACGATGTGTTGAGCGCAGTGGACTTTCCCTGGCCCGTTGCCGAGACGGTGCTCCAGCATCACGAGAGGATCGACGGCTCAGGATATCCCCGCGGCCTTCTCGGCGCAGACGTGCTCCTCGAAGCCAGGATCCTGTCTGTCGCTGACGTAGTGGAGGCTATGGTCTCCCACCGTCCCTATCGGCCAGCCCACTCCGCTGAGGCAGCGCTGGAGGAGATACTCCACCACAGGAACTCGCTCTACGATCCCGATGTCGTGGATGCCGCACTGGAGATCCTCACTCACCATCGATACACATTAGGTGGCAGCTAGATGAATGGCACCGCCTTCGCGCTCCCTCGCCCTGGAACAGATGTGGTGCGTGACCGTCCCACATCATCGCCCTTCGCCGAGGGTTTGCGTCTGCCATCCCGGGCATCATCAGTCTTACAGGCCAGGCGTAGAGGAGGGGAGACTCTTGCCTTAAGGGTAGTCACTGGCCCCCCGCTCTTGATGTGGCGGAAGGCCGGCAGTCGCCATGCCCAGAACGGCCACATCACAATGGGCGCCCAGGCCTCATGCCCCAGCGAAGGACGGGACGTAAGATGAGCAATCAACACCCGCGGAAGCCCAAGCCGGAGACCCCGCCAGAGAGGCCCGACCGCCACCCTGGGCGGCCACCGGAGCGGAATCGCGGTTCGTTGGGCGGACTGCCACGTACCCACGAACAGGTCCTTGCTCTGAGTAGAACAGCCACCGAGGTCCAGAGCCTGCTCGACCCTGACCGCGTCCTGGAAGCCATTGGCGACGAACTCCGTGATCAAGACCTCAACTGCTTCTTCGGCCTCCTGGGAGACGGAGGCGGCGAAGTCCTCGTACGACACACCAACCTGCGCCCAGAGACACTGCAAGCCGCCGAGGCCATCATTGGAGTACCGATCAGGGGATACAGGTTCCGGTCGAATGCGTCTGCGCACATCCAGGCCGTGGTCCACGACGGTAAGGCAACACTGGACAGGGATTTCTCGCGAGTCATGGCAGAGATCCTTCCCGACCCGGTCAAAGAACAGGCTCCCCGGCTGGCCGAACTCCTGCAAGCTCGTCGAGCTATCTCGGCCCCTCTCACCGCGGGGTCCGACGTTCTCGGCATCCTGACCGTCTGGTCAGCGCACCTGACCGAGGGGGACTTGCCGAGCGTATCGGTCCTGGCCCAGCAGGCCGCCGTCGCCCTCGAGCGGGCTGACCTCTACGAAGATGCCATGCGCAGGGTGTTCGAGATGCAGGCCCTCCGTGAGACTACACTGGACATGACCAGGCAGCTCGATCTACCGCAGTTGCTCCGGCTCATCGTGGAACGAGCCGCGGGCCTGGTCGGGACGGAGGGAGGCGCCCTGTACCTGTATCGCCCAGAGCGGGACGACTTGGAGTTGGTCGTCAGCCACAACCTCGGGGCGGACTACACGGGAATCCGGCTCAAGCCTGGTGAGGGTCTCTCAGGCAAGGTAGCCGTCACTGGTGAGCCCTTGGCCGTCGAGGACTACTCGGGTTGGGAAAGCCGCTCGGGCAAGTTCGATGGCAGCGGCTTCGGAGGCGTTCTGGCCGTCCCCCTGAAGTGGGGCGAGAGGATCATCGGGGTACTCAACGTGACCGACGGCGCTATCCCCAGGTCCTTCAGCGACCGCGATCTCTGGCTGCTCGAATGGTTCGCCAGCCACGCGGTGGTGGCCATTGAGAACGCGCGCCTCTTTGGAGAGAGAGAGCGCAAGATCCACCAGTTGGCCGCCCTCCACGACGTATCCCTCGAGTTGTTGCGGGAAACGGACCATGAGCAACTACTGTTGACCGTAGTACGCAAGGCCACCCAGCTCCTTGACGCCGACGCGGGAGCCATAGATTTGTTTGACGCTGAGAGCCAACAACTGGAGATGAGATACAGCCACGGTTATAGAAAGGACTATACCGGCATAAGGCTCTCGCCCGGAGAAGGTGTCGCTGGCAAGGTGTGCCAGACCAGGCAACCGATGACTGTCAACGACTACGCGAACTGGCCGGCCAGGGTTCCGCAGGTGCAAAGGGATGAGATCAGCAGCGCTCTCGGCGTGCCCCTGCTCAGGGGTGAGGAACTCCTGGGAGTCCTGACCATCGACCGCAGCACGCCACATCCCTTCGACAACGAGGACATCCAACTGGCCACCCTGTTCGCCAACCAGGCCGCCATCGCTATGGAAAACGCGCGCCTCTACCAAGAGCAGGAGCGTAGATCACAGGAGTTGCTGGCCCTGTACGAGACCTCACTGCATGTGGTCAGCCGCCTCGAGCTCCACAGCCTATTGAACGCCATCGTCACTCGGGCGGTGTCACTGTTCGGCGGACGCAGTGGAGACGTATACCTCTATCGGCCCACCACCCACGATCTCGCCAGCGCTGCCTCGGTGGGGATCCCCCTCGAGTTGGAGGCAGCCGTCATGAAGCCAGGCGAAGGTATCGCCGGTGCTATACTGGTTTCCCGACAGCCGCTGATTGTGGATGACTACGAATCCTGGGTCGGCCGCTCGGACACCTATTCGGGCTTCGACTTCGGGCGAGTAGTGGGTGTTCCCATCGTCTACGGAGACGACCTGCTGGGCGTGATCGTAGTCGAAAGGCCCAAGAACAGCCCTCCCTTCACAGAATGGGATCAGAATCTCCTCGATCTGCTCGCACACCAGGCGGCTGTTTCCATCGAGAACTCCAGGCTGTTCGAGGAGACGAAGCGCAGGGCAGACGAACTCGAGGGACTGTATCAGATCTCTACTGAGATCGCTGCCCAACTCGAACCGTCTCTGCTCCTGAACACCATTGTCCAGCGAGCCATGGACCTCCTGAACGCAGACGCCGGAGGATTGTACCTCTCCGATCCAGCGACCAAGGAACTCGAGCTGATCGTCTCTCACGGGCATGGGAAGGACCACACGGGGAGTCGACTCGCTCCGGGAGAAGGGGCTTGCGGCCGAGTAGCCCTCAGCGAAGAGCCCATCGTGGTGAACGACTATGCGAAATGGGAGGGGAGGTCCGTACACTTCGAGGATGAGCCCACCTGCAACGTGCTGGCCGTGCCCATCAAGCAGGGGCATGACCTCCTGGGCGCGTTCTTCGTCGACGACTACAATCTCAATCGCGAATTCGACGACCGGGACTTGCGTCTGGCTACCCTGTTCGCCAACCAGGCAGCCATTGCCATCCAGAATGCACGCCTCTTTGCCGAGAGAGATCGTACCATCCGGCAACTAGCTGCTCTGCAGGATGTCTCGCTCGAGGTCGTGTCCCAGACTGACCCGACCGAGGTGCTTTCCACCATCGTGCGAGTCGCCGCACAACTCCTGGACGCGGAGGCTGGGGCTATAGACCTTCTCGATCCGGAGAGCCAGAAGCTTGAGTTGACCACCGTCTATGGATACAGTCCGGACCTCCTGGGCATGAAGCATGCCTTGGGCGAGGGCGTCGTGGGCATGGTGGCGGACACGAAAGAGGCTGCTATCGTGGACGACTACAACAGGTGGCCCGGACGTTCGCCCCAATGGGAACACGAGCCGGTGGGGACGGTTCTGGGCGTGCCCTTGACCCGGGCAGACCAGTTGCTGGGCGTTCTCACCATCGACCGCCCGGCGTCGCACCCTTTCGACCAGAGCGACCTCAAGCTCGCCACCCTTTTTGCCAGCCAGGCAGCCATCGCCATCCAGAATGCACGCGCCGCAGCGGCCACCATGCAGCGAGTCGAGGAACTGACCACCCTGCGGGAGATCAGTCTACAGCTCACGCAGTCTCTCGATCTGGGAACAGTGCTCGACACCATCGCCAGCAGCGCCGTCAGGCTCGTCGAGGCCAGCGACGCCCACATCTTCCTCTACGACGAAGAGAAGGACCACTTCATCTTCGGATCCGGTTCGTGGGCTCCGGGCTACCAGGGGGTCCTGTTCAAAGAGGTGCGGGAAAACGGCCTCACGGCGACGGTGGCCAGAGCTGGCGAACCCGTGGTCATCAATGAGGCCAGAAGCCACCCCCTGTTCAGAGAAGAGGTGGATGAAGCCAGACTCATGGAGGCCATCGCCGGCTTTCCTCTCAAGAAGGACCACAAGGTGCTCGGCGTGTTCAACGTGGCGTTCATGGAGCCCCACACCTTCGACCAGGACGACTTGCGCGTGCTCACCCTCCTCGCCGACCAGGCAGCCATCGCTATCGAGAACGCCCGCCTCTATCAAGAGACGGATCGCAGGCTCCGGGAAAGCCAGACCCTCCAAGAGGTCTCCAGACTGGTCAACTCTTCGCTGGAACCAGAGCAGATCATCCGCACCGTGGTGGAGACTGTGGCCTCGGTGCTCGGCTATGGCATGGTCAGCATCTACACCTCACGTGACGACGGCCTGCATCTCGGAGCAGACGTTGGGTACGATCCCGACAGGCGTATTGAATTCCTGCCTCGGGACAAGGGCGTCATCGGCCGCGTGGCGCGCTCCGGCCAGCCAGAGTTGCTCACCAACGTGCAGGTGGACCCCGACTTCATATCAGCCGCACCTGGGATCGTCTCCGAGGTGACCGTGCCCATCAAGAGAGATGATGAAGTGCTGGGTGTACTGAACGTCGAATCGACTTCCGCCACGCCGCTCGCAGAATCGGACCTCCATCTGCTGTCATCCCTGGCTCATCAAGTCAGCATAGCGATACAAAACGCCCAGCTCTATCAAGAGGCGCAGCAGGAATTGGCCGAACGCAAGCGCGCGGAAGAAGCATATCGAGCGGTCGTGGATCACTCCCTGCAGGGCTTGGCAGTTGTGCAAGACATGCGCATCGTCTTCGCCAATCAGGCCGTCGCCGACATCATCGGCTACAGCATCGACGAACTGCTGACACTCTCACCGGACGCAGTCCGAGCGCTGGTGCACCCTGATGATCAGCAGTTGGTCTGGGGCCGCCTCAGAGAAAGGCTGGCTGGCAAACCGATACCGCCTCGTTACGACTATCGCATCATTCGCAAGGATGGCAGCGTGGTCTGGGTGGAGATGTTCGCCAATGAGGTCGAGTACCACGGGATGCCCGCCGTCCAAGCCGCTATCGTGGACGTCACAGAGCGCACCCGGGCCGAGCAAGCACTACGGGAAAGCGAGGAGAGATACCGGACACTCTTCGAAGACTCTCGGGACGCAGTCTATATCACCACCAGGGAAGGCGATTTCGTCGACGTCAATGAGTCGTTCCTGGATCTTTTTGGTGTCCACAGGGAGGCTTTGGGTCAACTCAACGCAAGAGAACTGTATGCCCAACCTCAAGATCGGACCACCTTCCAGACGGAGATCGAGAAGAAGGGAGCGGTCAGAGACTACGAGCTCAGGCTACGCAAGATGGATGGCAGCCTCATGGACACCCTGCTGTCGACCACCCTGTGGCGAGATACCGACGCAACGCCTCTCGGCTACCGGGGTATCATCCGCGACATCACCGAGCGGAAGCGAGCCCAGGAAGAGCTACAGCGGAGTCATGGGGCCCTAACCAACACTCTGGTAGGAACGGTCAAGGCGCTGGCAGCACTGGCAGAGATCAGAGATCCGTACACCGCAGGCCATCAGCAGAGGGTATCCCAGCTCGCCTGCGCCATCGCCAAGGAGATGGGCCTGCCCCACGAACTCATTCAGGGTATCCGCATGGCTGGCCTCGTACACGACATTGGCAAGATCCACATACCGGCCGAGATCCTCAGCAAGCCCACGAAGCTCTCCGACATCGAAACAGAGATGATAGAAACCCACCCTCAAACCGCGTATGACATTCTGTCCACGGTGGAGTTTCCCTGGCCAGTGGCTGTCATCGTGTTGCAGCATCATGAACGACTCGACGGCTCTGGCTACCCACAGGGGCTGGTGGGCGACCAGATCCTCCTGGAGGCCAGGATCCTGGCCGTGGCAGACGTGGTTGAGGCCATGGCCTCGGATCGTCCCTACCGCCCTGCCCACGGCCTGGACGAAGCCCTGCAAGAGATCTCTGACCACGCCGGAGTGCTCTACGACGCAGAAGCGGTACAGGCCTGCCTCACCCTACTGCGCGAGAACGATCTTGCCCTGCTGTTTTCCGACTAGTCTGGCACTTGAGCTCGAGGAACACCACCCGGCGTCCGACCTCAGACCGGATCAAGGCCTCGGCCGCACTCAGCGTATTCGCCCGCGCACCGTCAACCGTCCCTGCTGCAAATCGATCTCCTCGAGAATCAGCGGCAGTTCGTCCTCCCTGAGAGCCAGTTGCCGGTTCAACTGCTCCTCCAGTTCGAATCGGAGAAAGTCAGGCAGCTCCACCTTGCCCATCTTCAGTTCGGTGATGGAGACCAGGGGGATACCGTCTTGCAGGTAGACGTCCGCCCGACCCTTCATGGCCGCGCGGAGTCCGCCAAGGCGCGCCTCTCCAGAGAGCTCAATGCCCTCCGGAGTGATAGACACCCGCGCCTCTGGAAAGGGAGTGGTTGTTTGACGCTCCGCGTACCAGGCCAGAGCCTCCTCCACTTCCGCGTCGGTGAAGGTTAGCGTGAAGCTCTCCCCGTAGTGGGTTCCAGCTTTCACCTTGTCCCTGAGTTGGGCCAGTTCCCTGGCCAGCCGTGGCTCCGCCGCGTCTTCTGCGCTCGTCTCGTCGGCCATGTGGTCTTCCCCGCACTTGCCCGCCAGGTCCGCGACGGACCGATTGTAGCGCAAAGCGTGAACCTGGCCAAGGACCCGCGTCTGGGCAGGGAGTGGGCCATCTCCCTGCTCCCTCCGTGCAATCCGCTCGTCGTCGCCCTGCCCCTCGTATTGACGTGCTGGGCTCAACAAGCTATAATGCTCCAAGGAGGACACCATCTTGAAGATGCTGGTCACTGGCGGGGCTGGGTTCATAGGCTCCCACGTCGTAGACGCCCTCATAGAGGAGGGTCATAACGTGGTCGTGGTGGACGACCTCTCCACAGGCAAGGCAGAGTTCGTCAACCCACAGGCCAGGCTCTATCAGCTCGACATCCGCAGCCCAGAACTGGCAGAGGTACTCGAGCAGGAGCGGCCCGAGCTCATCAACCATCATGCGGCTCATGCCGACGTGCGCCGATCCGTGACGGACCCTCGCCACGACGCAGAAGTCAACATCGTCGGCTCCCTCAACCTCCTCGAATGCGCCCGCCGCCATGGAGCCAGCAAGCTCGTCTACGCCTCCACCGGCGGCGCGATCTACGGAGAGCCGGTTTACCTCCCATGCGACGAGAGCCACCCCCTCAACCCTATTTGTCCATACGGCGTCAGCAAACTCACGGTGGAGAGATACCTCTCCTACTACGGCCACGCCTACGGACTCCAGTACACCATCCTCCGCTACCCCAACGTGTACGGCCCTCGCCAGGACCCCACAGGCGAGGGGGGGGTCGTGGCCATCTTCGCCCAACGGATGTTGCTGGGGGAACAGGTGATCATCAACGGCAGCGGCGACCAGCAGCGCGATTTCCTCTACGTCGCCGACGTCGTCCGCGCCAACATCCTGGCCCAAGATCATCTCGACCGGCAAACCTACAATCTGGGGACGGGTGTCGGCACTTCAGTCAACGATCTGTTCGCCCTCATGGCGGACAAGACTGGATACGGCGCGAAACCCACCCATGTTGCCCCCAAGGCAGGTGAGACCTTCAAGATCTACCTCGATGCCACCAAGGCTCGTCGGGAGTTGAGCTGGCAGCCGGAGACCCCGCTGGATGAAGGGTTGAGTCGAACCATACCATCCTTCCGCAACCTATCCTGACGCGGCAAGAACCAGGGCTCGGCTTCCACCCCATGGCCAGCTTCTCCATCATCCTGTGTTCTGGAACGCAGACCATGATCTGAACTGCACCTCTGCCTATCGCCCTCCCCTGACCCGGACATCTGTCCGTCGCTCCGATGATCACAGCGCCAGTTCTCCCCTCGCCGACAGGACAGTCGGCTGTAGCGACCCCGGCCGAGCTCGCTGCCCTCGCTCCCGGTCGCCTGTAGGGATCGTAGTCACCCGCACGCCTGTCCGCGGCATCAACACCACGGGGCAGTGGAGGTCACTGAGCCAGTCGCTCTACGCCGCAGGTTATGTCACGCTGACCTCCGCCAGACACCTCTCGGCCGCCAGTGGAACGCTTCAATCTGGCGGCTCAACGGGCTGAGGGTAGCTTCCGAATCGACTCGTATGGTATAATGGGTGCCGTTTCTGAAGGGAGATGCACTTCATGTCCGACGCTGTCCGTGCCCAGAGGCGAAGAGTCATGGTCATCGGGCTCGATGGAGCCACTTTCGACCTCATAGGCCCCTGGATCGAGGACGGGACCATGCCCACTCTCCAGCGGCTCATCGGGAGTGGGGCCTCGGGAGTCCTCACCACCACACTCCCACCCATCAGTTCGTCCGCTTGGGTCTCCTTTGCCACAGGCAAGAACCCGGGCAAGCACGGCCTGGTGGACTTTGTCCATCCGCGACCGAACAGCTACCAGATCTCCATCGTCAGTCCCCAGCAGCGGGCTTCGAAGGCCATCTGGAACCTCCTCAGCGAGCAAGGGCGCAAGGTGGGGATAGTGGGCATGCCCGTCACCTATCCCCCCGAAGAGGTGAATGGCTACATGGTCAGCGACTTCCTCACCCCCAGTTCCAGTGAAGACTATACCTACCCCCCTTCCCTGAGGGATGAACTGCAGGAGGCCATGGGCGGGTTTCCCTTGCTTCCTGACGAGAGGTATCGGTCTACCAAGTACACGGACAGGTTCATCGCCGACATGGTGACGGATGTCCAGCGAAGGCTGGAGGGAGCGCAATACCTCCTGGACCACAAAGAGTGGGACTTCTTCTTCCTTCTCTTCTGGAGCAATGACATGCTCCAGCACGAGACCTGGAGTCTCATGGACGAGACCCACCTCCTCCACGACCCGCAGAAGGCCGACGCCTACCGGGACCTGGTGGTCGACTTTCATCGACAGCTCGACCAGGCTGTGGGCCGCCTGGTGGACAAGGCCCGGCCGGAGGACCTGATCGTTATCATGTCAGATCACGGCTTTGGCCCTGTCCATAGCTTCTTCCTGGTCAACAACTGGCTGCGAGAGATGGGATGGCTGAGGCTCAAGAAGCGACCGATGACTCGTGTCAAGTACGGCCTGTTCAGGCTGGGCTTCACCCCTTTGGGGGTGTTTCACCTGGCCAAGGCGCTGCGACTGGGCTTCCTCCGGCGGCGCTTCCGCTTCCAGAGAGGCGGCGGCCTCATCAAGAGGCTGTTTCTCTCCTTCGACGATGTAGACTGGTCCCGCACCAGGGCTTTCGCCGTAGGAAGCTTCGGGCAAATCTACGTCAACCTGGCAGGCAAACGGCCGCAGGGGATTGTCCAGCCAGGAAAGGAGTACGAGGATCTCAAAGAGGAGATAGCCGCTCGCGCCCTGGAGATACGCGACCCTCGTACCGGGCTGCCCGTGGTGGAGAAGATCTACCGCCGGGAGGACATCTACTCTGGCCCCCTCGTGGAGCAGGCCCCTGATCTGGTGCTGCAGTCCAGGAACTGGGAGTACATGGCCTTTGGTCACGCCGACTTCGGCGGGTCCCACGTGGTGGAGCCCATCATCGGCATGTCTGGTCATCACCGTCCCAATGGCATGGTGATCCTCGCAGGGGAGGGAATCAGCCCAGGCGTTGCGCTCGATGGAGCCAGCATCACTGACCTTGCTCCCACCATACTCTATGCCATGGGGACGCCCATCCCCACAGACATGGACGGGCGCGTGCTCACCGAGGCCTTTGCTCCTGACTACCTTCGTTCCGTCGAGATGAAGTACAGCGAAGAACTGTCCGGCCGTCCGACGGGTGAGGACCATTACTCCCTCGAGGACGAGGAGGAAATCAGAGAACGCTTGCGCGGTCTGGGCTATGTCGGCTAGGAGGACCCTCGTTTGAGCACCAGAACGCGGCTCTTCATCGGTACCGCCATAGGCTTGCTCCTGCTCGCCCTGGTCCTGGTGAGGGTCGATCTGCGGCAGATGGTGGATACCCTGGCCGCGGCCGACTATGTCTACCTCCTACCAGCCCTAGTCGCTCAGGTGGCTTTCTTCGTGATCAAGGCCCTGCGTTGGGCGTTTCTCTTTCCTTCCGACAGACGTGTTCCCTTCCCTACGCTGTTCTCCGCGACCCTCGTCGGGTACTTCGGCAACCAGATCATTGGGGCCAGCAGTGGCGAAGTACTCCGCTCCATCGTCTTGGGTCAGAAGGGAAGCTGGAGCAAGAGCGCAACTTTGGGCACGATCTTCGTGGAGAAGATGTGGGATATCCTGGTGCTCTGCTTGTTCCTGTTTGCCATCCTGTGGATCATCCCACTGCCTCCTCTGGTCCAGACCGTGGCCCAGGCCAGTCTGCTGGTCCTGGTTCTCGGTGGCCTGATCGCTGCGCTGCTACTGTCTCGAGGAGACTGGGCCACGAAGATGCTGGGCGTGATCGCCCACAAGCTCTCGGAGAGACTGGCCCAGCGGCTCGTGGGCATGCTCCAGCGTTTTACAGTAGGCGTGCAAGCCATGCGGGAGTGGAGACGCTCACTCCTGGCCCTCTTCCTTACGGTGCCCATGTGGCTGCTCCTGGCCGTGAGCTTCTACTTCCTGGGCCAGGCTGCCCTGATCTCGCTCGGATTGAGTTCGTACGTCTTCCCGGTGGTAGTCATCGCCCTTGCGGCTTCCATACCGAACCCTCCCTGGAACATGGGAATGCTGGAGCTACTGTCCGTCACCACCCTCGGAGTCCTTGGCGTTGCCAGCAGCCAAGCGCTGGCTTTCGTGGTCCTCATGCGAGCCATGCGCCTGGTGCCCATCGCCTGGGGCTACCTGCTCTTCTCCAGAGAAGGCTACGGCCTTCGTGCGCGCTCCCAGGAAGGCCTCGAAGCGGAACACCCGAGATAGCTCTGCCATGACCAAGAGCGTCCTCGTCCTGATGTGCGACTCTGGCGGCGGTCACCGCAGTGTGGCTGATGCCATCGTCGGTGCGCTCGAAAACCTGTTCCCAAACCAATACCGTTGTCATCTCGCCGATGTCATGGCCGATGGCTTCCTGTTTCCTCTGAGCGCTGCCGGCCGTTTGTATGGCCCCGTCGTCGACCGGCTCCCACGGTCGTGGGGTCTTCTCTGGCACATGACCAACGGGCGACTCCGTTCCCCTCTTCTCCTGAAGGCTGTCTCCCCCCTGGCCTCCAGGAGGCTGGCTGGCCTGGTACAGGCCACCACGCCCGATATCATCGTTTCCACACACCCGTGGGCCAATCACATTCCGGCCTGGCTGCGCCAGCGCCTGCGCTGGACGATGCCGCTCATCACCGTGGTCACCGACCCCATCAGCATCCATCATTGGTGGCTCTGCCCGGAGGTGGACCTGTGCCTGGTGCCTACCGAGCAGGCATACCGCGAAGCGCTAAACGCCGGCTTCGACGCGGACAAGGTGCACATTGTCGGCATGCCAGTGGCCCTGGAGTTTGTGAAGGCCGTGAGGGGCAAAGCCGAGCTGAGAGAAGAACTCGGTCTCCGGCAGGATTGCCTCACCGTGCTGCTCGCAGGGGGCGGCGACGGCATGGGCAACGTCTACCCCTTTGCCAGAGCGGCAGCACAGGCGGAACTCGATGTCCAACTCGTCATCGTCGCCGGCAGGAATGGTACTCTCAGGCGCAAGCTCGAATCGACATCCTGGGAGGTACCCACCCGCATCCTCGGTTTCGTTGACAACATGGCCGACCTGATGCACTCGGCTGACCTGCTTATCACCAAGGCAGGGCCCAGTACGATCAGCGAGGCGCTCAGCTGCGGGTTGCCCATGCTCATCAGTGGCGCTCTGAGGGGACAAGAGGAAGGGAACGCCGCATGGGTTGCAGGGACTGGCGCCGCCGCGGTGACCCCCACCCCCGAGCAATTGGTGGTAGCTCTCCAAGACCTCGCGCGAAACGGGACCGAGAGCCTCCTTCGCATGCGACAGAAGGCCCGTGAGGCTGCCAGGCCAGAGGCTGCCTTGCACGCCGCGAGAAGTATAGACCGCCTGGTCGCCCGCGCACGATGACGGCTCTACCCGGCACTGCTGACGGGATCCAGGGGACGTCCCTATCATAGGGAACCGGAGCCGATGCTCTTCAGGAGCAGTCTGAGAGCGAAGACACTGCTATATGTCCTTGTTCCCACAGTCCTCGGCCTGCTGGCCGTGGCCACGATAGCCCTCTACGCCTACGAGCGGGTGGCCCAGGACGTGGTCCAGCAGCGAGACGCCGAGTTCGCCAGGTTGCAGGCGGCCCGCCTCGCCGAGGGTTTGCACGGGTACGTAGAGCTTCTCCAGGACTATGCCCTTCAGCGAGACATTCAGTCGATGGATGTCAATCGGCTGATAGAGGCGATGGCGATAGCACCGGAGGAGTTCGAGCGCTTTGACGCCGGAGTAGCCATCTTCGACCAGGAAAACGTGGCGCTCTGGTCCACGCGTCCCTTCCCCAGGAGACGAGGGACAGATTATCCCTTGCCCCCCCAGTTCGACCAGGTGCGCCTCACACTCCAGCCCAGTGTCTCAGACGTCTACACCGACTCCCTGACCGGGGAAGCGATGATCTCCCTGGCTGTGCCCGTCACCGACGCAGATGGGAAGTTCCGGGGCGTGCTGGCGGGCCTACAGACCCTTCGCTCCTCAACCTTCTCGCAAACGTGCGCCGACCTTCTCCAGATATCTCCAGGCCAGAGCAGACAGACCTACATTGTAGACGGAAATGGCCGCGTGGTCTACTACGAAGACACCTCTCAGCTGGGTGGTTCTCTGCTGAACTGGGCTCCCGTGGCGCGAGCGATCAGTCGCGAGAGCGGGTCCCTGCTGGTCGAGGATCAAGCGGGAGACGCCGTGATCTGTGGCTTTGCCCCGGTGCCCGACATGAGCTGGGCACTCGTCACCCGGCAACGATGGGACGATATCGTCCGTCCCATCAGGAGGTATAGCAACCTCCTGATAGGTGTGCTCATCATCGCCGGCTTGAGCTCTGGCGTGCTCGTCTTCCTCTCCATCGGTCGAGCGCTGCGACCCATACGCGACCTGACGCAGGGGGCCCAGCGCATCGCTGGAGGAGATTTCGACTACACCATAACCGCCGGATCCGGCGATGAGGTACGAGCACTCGGCCAGCAGTTCAACCTCATGGCCGAGGCGCTCAGGAACTCCTACCAAGACCTGGAGCGAAGAGTAGCCGACCGGACGAAAGAACTCGCTGCCCTCAACTCCATCGCTGAGGTCGTGAGCAGCACTCTGGACCTTCAAGAGGTCCTGGACGATGCGCTGGACAAGACCCTGGAGGTAATGGCGGTCGAGGCCGGCGGAGTATACCTGGTGCAACAAGGGAAGAGCGCGCCCGGCGAAGGGCTCCTCACCATCGCGTCCTACAAGGGCGTTGACCCAGACTTCGTTGCCGCCATCGACAACCTGAAAGTGGGGGAGGGTTTCTCCGGCCGCGTAGTGCAGACGGGCGAGCCACTGGTCGTGCCGGACCTCTCCTCGGATCCCCGGCTGACGCGCTCGGTGGTGACGGAAAGCGGCTTCCGCTCAGTAGCCATCGTTCCCCTCGCTTCCAGGATCAGAATCTGGGGCTCTCTGTTCGCCATGACGCGTACAGCAAAGCGATTCTCGGAACAGGACGTCGACCTCCTATCGCACATCGCCGACCAGATCGCGGTAGCGATCGAGAACGCGACCCTCTTCGAGAGCCAGCAGCGGCGTGCCGAGCAGTTCCGCGTTCTCTCCGAGATAGGGGCACACATCACCTCCCTGTTGGAGGTAGACGAGCTACTACGTGAGACCGTTCGTCTCGTGAACCAGGTCCTGGGATACTACCTCGTCGCCATCGGTCTCATCGAGGGCGACGAGCTGGTCGTCAAGGCCGGGACCGGGCCTCGCTGGACCGATCCGGAGTTTCATCCTCCCAGACTGCCCTTGGGTGTGGGGATCTCAGGCTGGGTGGCACAAACCGGCGAGCCGCTCCTGGCCCCAGACGTCAACCGAGATCCTCGGTTCCTTCGGCTGGCCGACTCCACCGAGACTCGATCCGAACTGGCCGTGCCGCTGATGGCAAAATCGCGGGTGATCGGCGTCCTCGACGTTCAGAGCGACCAGTTGAACGCCTTCGACGAAAGCGACCTCATCGTGCTTCAATCCTTGGCCAACCTGACAGCCATCGCCCTCGAGGAGGCGCGCCTCTTCGACGCCGAACAGCGAAGAGCGGAGCAGTTCCGAGTGATCAGCGAGGTAGGAGCCAGCATCACGTCGATCCTCACGGTCGACGAGCTCCTACAGCAGATCGTTCGACTGGTCAAGACCTCCCTGGGATACTACCACACAGCCATCGGCCTGGTTGACAATGACGAACTGGTCATGAAGGCCGGTGTCGGCGCCCACTGGGACGATCCTGAGTTCGAAGCTTCCCGTCTCCAGGTCGGAGGAAAGGGGATCACCGCCTGGGTCGCCTCCAGCGGTGAACCGCTCCTGGTCCCCGATGTCACCGAGGATTCCCGCTATCTCCCGATACCAGGCTCTGAGGAGATCAGATCCGAAGTGGCCGTTCCGCTGAAGACCGCTTCCGGTGTGGTCGGCGTCCTGGACGTACAGAGCGACCAGACCAACGGCCTCGATCAGAGCGATCTGGCGCTGCTGAAGTCCGTCGCCCATCAAGCAGCCATCGCCATCGAGAACGCACGCCTCTACGAGCAGGCCCAGCAGGCAGCCGCACTGGAGGAGCGAAGCCGCCTGGCTCGAGATTTGCACGACGCGGTCACGCAGACTCTCTTCTCGGCGAGCCTGATCGGAGAAGTCGTGCCCACGGTGTGGGAGAGTGATGAGGCCGAAGGCCGAAAGCTCCTGGAGGAGCTCAGGCACCTCACCAGAGGGGCGCTGGCTGAGATGCGAACACTGCTGCTCGAGCTGCGCCCGGCCGCCCTCGTGGAGTCCAGCCTCGACGAACTCCTGCGCCAGCTATGTGAGGCCGCCAGCGGCCGCTCTGGACTCGCTATCCAGGTCGTCATCGAGGGGGAAGAGCATGAACTGCCGCCGGACGTCCATGTAGCCCTGTATCGCATCGCCCAGGAGGCTCTGAACAACGTGGTCAAGCATGCCCGCGCCACTCATGCCCAGGTCAGGCTGCGGTGCACCGGTTCCGCAGAGGGAGTAGAGGCCAAGCGCGCAAGCGTCGTGGAACTGACAGTGACGGACAATGGCTCCGGGTTCGACCCCGGTCAGGTTTCTCCCGACCGCCTGGGCCTCGGCATCATCCGCGAGCGGGCCGAGGCCATCGGGGCCACGTTGCGTGTCCAGAGCGAGCCAGGCGTGGGAACGGAGGTGTTCGTGCTCTGGCCTGCGGAAGCGTGACCCGGGATCAAGGAGGGACACTCTTCTGCTCTGCAAAACCCAAAGTCCCGCGGCCTCCTCAACGTGGCGAGCATAGCCTCCTTCGAAGAGTCACGCTCTCTGGGTAGAGCCGTTCGCTCTCTGCCGCAGACCGTTGTTCACAAACATGCATTCCATGGCCACCAATGGCTACCGGACTGACAAAGAATGACTGACGGGACTCGTTATACTATACTGTACGAGGGGGGCCAACGCTGTCGCCCGTTGACGTTCCATCATTGTATCAGGAGAGGAGAACTCGATGAGTGCCACAACTCCCATCAGAGTCATGATCGTCGACGACCACGACATGGTCCGCAGAGGCCTCAGAGCCTTCCTGATGGCGCAGCGAGACCTGCAATTGGTGGGTGAAGCCAGTAACGGGAAGGAAGCCCTGGTGGTCTGCGATCAAACCCAACCGCACGTGATACTCATGGATCTCGTCATGCCGGAGATGAGCGGGGCAGAGGCCGCTCGGGAGATCCGGGAGCGCTGTCCTCAAGTGCAGATCATTGCCCTGACGAGCTTCGAGGACAAGGAGTTGGTGCAAGACGCTCTTCGGGCCGGAGCCATCAGCTACCTCCTGAAGAACGTCTCGGCCGACGAATTGGCCGAGGCCATCCGTGCCGCCCACGCCGGCAGGTCGACTCTGGCGCCAGAGGCGGCCCGGGCCCTGATCGAAGCCGCCGCCCGGCCGACAGGACTGGGCCACGACCTCACTCGGCGCGAGCGCCAGGTCCTCGCCCTCATGGTAGAAGGGCTCACTAACCCTCAGATCGCTGAGCGTCTGATTGTCAGTCGCTCTACGGCCAAGGCCCACGTCAGCAACATCCTGTCCAAGCTGGGCGCCTCCAATCGAGCAGAGGCGATCGCGCTGGCCCTCCAGCACAGGCTCCTCGACTGAGAAGAGTCACCGTCGCCTGTCTTCGCGACTCCGATCTCCAGAGTGCACGCTGCTCTGCGGTCCGCTCCCTGAGTTTTACCGGGGTGGCGTCGGCGTGGCTCTGAGTTCCCCACCCCACCCACCGGGCCTCAACCGCAGACCATCCAACAGACCGCTCGTCCCTCCGCAAACCTGGGGCTCCCTGAACGGTATCTTCGTGGAACCCCATCGTGCCCGGGCACGATCAGCATCGCTGCTCTACCCACAGCGGTGCGGAAGACTGGCCATCTGGCCAATCCACAAATCCTCCACCTGGCTGATGTCTACCAGCAAGCCCTGCCGTATACTGGAGCTACAGACAACCCTCGACACTCCAGGCAAAGGTGACCTGAATGCGCATCATGCTGGCAGACAACCGCCCCAAAGTGCGGTTTGCCCTCCGAGCCCTGCTGGAACGTCAGAGCGGCGTCGAAGTCGTCGCTGAAAGCACCGACGCGCAGGATCTGATGGCGCAGGCGGAGAGCAACTGCCCCGACCTCGTTCTGCTCGACTGGGAGTTGCCCGGAATGGCGCCGCGTGACCTCCTAACCGCCCTGCGAAGGTACTGCCCCAGTGTCAAGATCATCGCTCTCAGCGGGCACGTGTCTGCGCGGCGAGAGGCGATAGATACGGGTGTCGACGCCTTCGTCAGCAAGGGAGAACCCCCGGATAAGTTGCTTTCAGCCATCATCAGTTGCGCCCGGAGGAATATGACCTCCCAAGACAACGGCACGGACAGGCTCACCAAGGAGGAGTAAGTGGAACTAGCATGGCTGTGGAGAGGATCCGGTAGATGACCACGAGAAGCTTCAAACCCAGTCCCCGATATCTGATCAAGGTACTCATAGGCATCGCCGTGGCGGGCGTGCTTGCCATTGGCGGAACGATGGGCATCGGGATCCTGATCCCAGACCCGGACGCCACGATCGTTTTCGGACTGTTCGCCCTTGCTGAGGCGGTGGTCTGGATAGCGGCCCTCATCCTGGCAGGCCCTTACTACGCTAGCTTGAGCTATGAGGTTCAGGACGACGAGGTAATCGTCGACGTGGGCATCATCACCCACTCCGTCAAACACGTCCCCTACCGCACGGTGACCAACGTCGTGGTCAGGCGGGACATCCTGGATCGCTGGTTCTTCGGGCTCGGCTCTCTGCACATCCAGACCGCCGGCATGAGCGGCCAGTCGGGCGCCGAGGAGAAGCTGGTGGGCCTGACCAACGTCCAGGAGGTCTACGAGCTGGTGGTCCGCGAACTGCGGCGCTTCCGCGGAGCCATGCCCCCGACCGCTGCCGGTGTGGAACCTGAGCCCGCAGGGGTTTCTGGCGAAATGCTCATGGCGATTCTGACGGAGATCAAGGCGATCAGGAAGACCCTCTCCAAGGAGAGCTAGCGGGCCTTGCTTGCAGCTCCTGCGCCTGTCCGTGGGCTGGGCCCCGGTCTGCGCAAGCAGCGAGGAGAAGTTGATGAAGGTCAAGATGTCCACCATCATAGTCGCCCTGCCTGTCCTTATGGCACTGGCTGCGTGCGCCGTGCCAGGGGCCCCGCCCACGCAGACCACGGCGCCGCCGACGGCGTCTCCAGCTCCGTCCTCGCCACCCTTCGACCTGGAGAAGCTGATCGTCGACGTCTTCGACCCTCAGCCGGGCGAGGCGGTGCTGGTCATGGTCGACCTGCCTCACGGAAGTTTAGACGACTACGGGGAATGGTCGGCGCGACGCGAGATGGCCGAAGAGTGGCGCCAGGCCTTCGAGCAACTGGGCAGTCAACTTGGGTTCACCGTACATCCCCTGCTCACCTACTCGGCCACCGGTGCCCCTAATGCACCCCTGCCCGACGCAGGCACGATCGATGGCCAGGAGGTGCTCTTCGAGAGTATCCTCGCCGATACGAACATCGTCGTGGCCCTCACGGAGTTCTCTGCCACCGCCCCGCTGGCGGAGTACACACAGAGGTTCCCCAACTTGAGGGTCGCCAGCATGCCTGGGGCGACCAGGAGCATGGAGCAGTCAGCCCTGGCAGCCGATTATGCAGAGGTGGCTCGCAAGGCCCATCTCCTCCAGGAGAAGCTCGATCGGGCGGTGGGCGCCAGGGTGCAGTTCTCCACCGGGCACGAGATGTACTTCGATCTTCGACATCGCCAGCCACACGCCGATGATGGACAACTCCGCGCCGGCGGCGCGGACGCCCGCGTCATCAACCTGCCCAGCGGAGAGGCCTACGTCGCTCCCTACGAGGGGGAACTGGAGAACGACCCGAGCAAGACCGAGGGTTTCATTCCCCTGATGCTCGGCGACGAACTGGTGGTGGGCAGAGTGGAGCAGAACCGCATCGTGGAGGTGATCGGCGAAGGCCCCCAGGCCGACGAGGCGCGCCAGTACCTGGCCCTCGACGAGGCACGCCGCAACCTCGCTGAGCTAGGCCTGGGCTGCAACGACAAGGCGGTGGTCACCGGGAACGTGCTGGAGGACGAGAAGGTGATGGGTATGCACTGGGCCCATGGACTCAGTGAACACATCGGGGGGACAGTGGGTGTCGACGACTTCAGCGCTCCTGATCTTGTTGAGCATCGGGACTGGGTCTACCCCAAGGGTGGGGCCATTGAGATCGCCAGTCTCGTCCTCGAATACGGAGATGGGACGAGCGAACAGATAATCAGGGACGCTGAGTACACACTGTTCTAAGACCGTGGCTATTCAGCGGCCCCAACGTGTTCGCTTCACTGGTTATGACAGATACACGCCACAAGGGATCCTTCTTATTGAGCCTCAATAGTGTAGCACTACACTATCCAGACCCAGGGCTGTCCCTCACGGAAGAGGAACCCCCCAAGCCGGCTTCGAGCCTCGAGTCGAGGGGATAAGATGGGCAGGAAAGTCCTTCCCCCGCTCCTGGCGACGGCCATCCTGTTGAGCGGCTGTGGGGACCCCTCCGCGCCCCCACTGGCACCTCCGGCTACCGCAACCCTTCTACGGGATAGCGACAGCGTCGATGATAGGATCCAGAGGGTCGAGCACGGGCTGGTGCCCTTCGACGCCAACCTTCAACCGCAGTGGGAGGAAACCAGAACGCTGGCCGAACGAATGGCCTACTACCAGGTGCCAGGCGTCAGCATCGCTGTCATCGATAATTGGGAAATCGAGTGGGCCCAGGGCTATGGAGTGCTCGCAGCCGGCGGAGACGAGCCCGTTACTGTAGATACGCTTTTCCACGCCGCTTCCATCGCCAAGTCCGTCTCCGCTGCGGCAGTCCTGACGCTGGTGGAGAGCGGCCTGCTGGATCTCGACGAGAATGTGAACGACAGGCTGGTCTCGTGGCAGGTGCCAGACAACCAGTACACCACAACGGAGAAGGTCACGCTCCGCCGCTTGCTGAGCCATAGTGCAGGTCTGGCGGACGGCTTCACCAACCGTTCCATCGATGACCCTATCCCCACGTACACGACACCGGCCGGAGAGGCCCCCACGACCACCATCCAGCAGTTGCTGGATGCAGAGCCCGGGGTAGACGTGGATGGCGCCACTGGCGTCATCAGCATTCCAGGCACCGAGTATCGATACGCCAACTCTGACTACGCCATCGTGGAGCTGCTCGTCGTGGACGCGACCCAGCAGCCCTACCCCGACTTCATGAGGGAAACGATCCTGCAACCACTGGGCATGACCGGTAGCACCTACGAGCAACCGCTGCCGGAGGAGCTCCGTGCCCGGGCGGCAACCGAGCACGACGTGCGGGGTCAGCCCTTCGAGGGACAACGGCTTCATTTCCCTCTTCTCGCGGCTGGCAGCCTATGGACGACGCCCTCCGATCTCGCGCGCTTCGCCATCGAGATCATGCGGGCCTACCAGGGACAGTCCGACCAGATCCTCTCACGGGCGATGGTCACCAAGATGCTCACGCCGCAGATAGGGACTCCCGACGAGCCTGTTGGCGATTCTTGTGGTCTGGGATTCCATCTGGCCGGCGAGGATGGGGACTTGGCTTTCCAGCACACTGGTGCCACCTGGGGTTCCACCTCCCTGCTCTGGGCCTGCCCCGAGAGAGGGCAGGGCGTGGTGATCATGACCAATTCCAGTAGCGGCGAGGGTCTCATCCGTCTCGAAATCCTGCTCAGTATCGCCGAGGTCTACGGATGGCCATTGACCGAGTGACTGGCACCTTGCGGTCAATAGCTGGCTCAGGTGGCCGTCTGCTGGAGCGTGGGCAGGTTGAGATCTTGAGCTCGCTCACCAGGGGAGATGAAAGGTGCCAGTTCGCCGTTCATCTCCCTTCCCGGGGTGATGAGCGCTGGGGTTACAGACTGCGGGATCAGACCTGAAGGATCCCTTCATCTTCGTCCTCCCTTTGTGCGGAGGAAGCCGGGGAGGGGGCAACCAAGTCACGTCTCTCCAGCCGACTGGCACCGGGACGGGGTTCGGGGGCGGTGCCGAGACGTGGAGAACATGACCGGATTGCCCTCCCCCGGCGGCTCTCCGCATGGGAGAGACCGCTTCCCCTACCGTCAGGGGGCCGGGGAAGAGCAGGTAAGAGGAGGCGCGCAGTGGAGAATGCCTTGTTCGTCTTAGTCGTAGCAGGCGTGGCCGCCGGCGCCGCCCTGTACTGGTTCGCCCTCAGGCCGCGGTTTCTGAGCTGGGGCGCCACTCGAACCGAGATCGAGGCTTCCATGCCTGGAGACGCGGTGATTCGCGACCCAACACACGTCGTCGCCACCCGCTCCGTGACCATCAGCGCCCAGGCCGAAGACGTGTGGCCGTGGCTGGCACAGATGGGATATCGACGGGGAGGGCTATACGCCTACGACTGGATCGATCGCTTGTGCGGCATCCTCGATGGGCCCAGTGCTGAGCGCATCGTCCCCGAGTTCCAGCGCCTGGCAGTTGGTGCTGTGATCCCTATGGGCTCCGGGCCGGGCTGGCCTGTGAAGGCCCTGGAGGCGAAACGCTTTCTGCTTTTGCACATCAAAGAGCCGGGAACGGACTGCACCTGGGTCTGGCAGTTGTCCGAACTCGACGAGAGTCACACCCGCCTGGTCTTGCGCGTACGTACGCGTCTGACCAGCCCGCTCCTGGCCCTGCTCTTCCATCTCTCCGACCCTGGATGCTTCTTGATGACGCGGAAGCATCTCCTGGGCATCAAGCGACGAGCAGAGGTCGCAGCCTGGCGAAGCGACCCCTGGCTGACAGAGGATCTCCGGGGGACAAGTTCGCTGCTGCCCGCCTGGCTCTCCAGACATCGGCACCCATCCCTATGATTGAGACAGCAATCGGCGATACCATGGTCATAGCATGAAACCTTGTCCTCCTCATTCGCTCGGCGCTTCGGCGCTCCGCTCTCTGCCTGGATGGTCGCCTTCGTAGCGCTAACCGTGGTACACTAGCGTCGCTGGGCCATGCGGACTCAGCCCCTCCCCCGCAGGCCTGGGTACCTGGTGCCGCCCAATTGGGAAGGGGAGACAGCCATCCGCCTGAATTTGTATGATTCAGCCTCGAGGAACCCGCGACTTCGGGAGGAGAGCGTACCGTGAAGAAACGGCTCTTCGCCATCGACGCTGTGCGTAGGTGGGTGATGATCTTCATGGCCCTGGACCACGCCATGCTCTTCACCTACTACCACATCTCCGCCGAACTCTTCCAGGGCCGGCGTCCCGATCCTATGCCCGATACCCTGCACTACCTGACCCGCTTCGTCACCCACTATTGCGCCCCCACCTTCAGCTTTCTGGCAGGGCTCAGCATCGCCCTCTATGCCCTGTCTCGCCGGTCCAGAGGGCTCAGCGAGGGCCAGATCACCCGCAAGCTGGTCACCCGGGGGCTGCTCATCATCGTCCTGCAACTGACCATCGTCAATTTCATCTGGGGCTTTGGCCCGAGCAGCGGCAGCGCCCTGACCAACTTGGACGTACTGGCCTGTATCGGGTCGGGGATGGCGATCCTGGCCTTCGCCCGCCGCCTGCCCTTGCCGGTCCTGGCCGGTGGCTCCCTCCTACTGCTGCTGGTAATGCCCATGCTGCTCAGCGCCTTCCCTCTTCTCCCGGGCGGCGACCAGCCCCTGCTGGAGATCCTGCTCCAGCCCAGCGACCAGGGGTGGATTACCGTGTACTATCCCATCCTGCCGTGGCTGGGGGTGATGGGCCTGGGTTGCGCCTGTGGCCGCTGGCTAGGCGAGAGGCCGGAGAGAACCACGAGGTTCTTCCTGGCGCTGGGGGCCGTCCTGCTGGCGGCCTGGCTGCCGGTGCGCCTGGCGGGGGGGAGCTATGGCAATCTGGTCCCCTATCAGGGCGGGGACTGGCGGGACTTCTTCCTGATGTCCAAGTACCCACCCAGCCTGGCCTTCTTGACCTGGACCCTGGGCGGCATGTCGCTGGCCCTCGCCGTCCACAGTCGCCTGAAGGAGACGCTGAGCTCCGGGCGCTTGTGGCGCTTCTTCAGACTGGTGACCCTCTTCGGCCAGACCCCCCTCTTCTTCTACATCGTTCACCTCCAGTTGTACAAGTCCTTATCCTCCATACCGCCCCTCACAGGCAACCTGGCGGCGGGGTATCTCACCTGGTACCTGGGCCTAGTCGTGATGGTGCCCCTCTGCATAGGCTACCGTGCGCTGAAGCTAAGATACCCCGATAGCGTCCTCCAGTACGTATAGAGCAGTGGGCGCACGCTTCGGGCCAACTGCTGTCAGGGCGCCGGCCCAAGTGACTGGTCATCAGGCCAGCGGCAAGATTGGCCACCTGGCCAGTCTCCAAACTCCCCGGATGGATGATGTGCCCCGTCTAACCTCCCTGTATACTGGGTATAGCCTTGAGGACACATGGGGAGGTTGACACGGAGCTGACGCCGCGAAGATACGGAATCACCGTGAACGTGCCACGAGAACGGGACGAGCAGAGCAAGACCTCAACCGGCACCACCAACAGTACCGAAGGCCGAGCGACGGAGGACTGGACTTGAATCAGGGATCACAAGCGCAAGACAACGACCAAGACGGCAACGCCAAGATGGCTCTGGGTTTCGTCATCGGGATATCGTTGGGCTTTGGAGTAGGCCTCGCCCTGGACAGCCTGCCCATAGGCATGGCCATCGGGGCGGGGATGGGCATTTCCCTGGCCATGGCCTTCTCCCGAGAAGGCCGACAGCCTTCCAGAACCATGGCCATCACCAGCATGGTACTGCTGATCGTGGGCATCCTCGTTCTGGCCGCCTTCATGCACCTGGCCCGGCCACAGTGGTGGTACGGCTACCCCGTGCTGAACCTCATACCGGGTTGCTGACTCTGGCAGCACTGGTCTTGGTCTGCTTTGCCAACTACTGCAGTCCATTTGGATTCTAGCTTTGAGTGGGCAAGATCCTCCATGCACCAGAGCTCCAGCGCTCGTGCACGTCTGCTGCCTGCCGCTGGAATTGCTGGATGGAGGGCCCCGGCCACCATGTCGCAGTGGAGGATAGAATGACAGAAACTCTGGCCCACGTTCTAACCCTTCTGGGGCTGGCCGCCACCTTCCTGGTTGGCGCCACCGCCATCCTCGTACTCGCGCTGGCTTCCAGGATCGTGAGAGAGACCCACAAGTAGTGGCTCTTCACACCCTAATCAGACTTTCGACACGAGGTTGAGCGATGAAGAAACTCGTGAGACCCAAAGAGGGAAGGAAGATAGCTGGCGTGGCTCAAGGCTTCGCCAACTATTTTGACCTGGACGTCACTCTGGTGAGGGTCATCTGGGTCATACTGCTCCTGCCGGGCGGCTTGCCCGGCTTCCTCCCCTACCTTGTCTGCTGGCTGATGATCCCGGCGGAAGCTTGAGAGCATTCGCCAGCGGGGACCCGGTACCCGACCAACTCTTGTCTGGAGTCCCGGTGTCAGGGGCTTTCACGCGTCACCTTCCGGGGCTTCTGCCCACGCCGTGGCGGGTGTCGACCGCGGAACTGGCCGAGAGCTGAACTTCGAAAGGAGGGTAGAAAGATGGAAAGACACGTCACCTTCGTGGGCGCCTTGCAGATCGGATATAACGCCTTTGGCATACTGGCCGCCATGGCCACCTTCATGCTCATCGTGGGCGGCGGACTCGTCGGGGGGCTGATCTCCGGAGGGCAGGATATCGTCATTCCCATCACCTTCTTCGTGGGCACGGCGATCAGCATGTGGCTCCTCCTGCTCTCGGTTCCCGGCATCGTCGGCGGTATCGGGCTGCTTGGGCACCAACCCTGGGCCGGGTACCTGGTCCTCGTGCTCTCCATCCTGGACCTTGCCAATGTGTCCATCGGGACCGCCATAGGCGCCTACTCCATCTGGGTGCTGGTGCAGGACGAGACCACGAAGCTCTTCTCCTCGGGGGATGCTTAGGCCTACAACTCCGTTCTCGCCTTGGAACCACAATCGAGATACTATTCTTTCATCAAGCATAGCCCCACAGTCACTGGAATTGACGCTTGCTGTTCCGCGGTGCGCTGTCCTGCCCCCAGCAGCAATTGCGGGGCGTCGGGCCCCTGCTCTGGGGATCTGAGTGACGGAGATTCGGCATGTCTGACCGTTCCAGGAAGTCGAGCCGGAAACGCGGCTGTCTGAAGTGGTTGGGCATGGCCGCTGGCATCGTGGTGGCGCTGCTGCTCTGCCTCGTCGGCCTGATCTGGATCAGAGGGTCCAGGGCGCAGGCGGAACTGAGGGCGGAATACCCACCACCGGGGGAGATGGTGGATATAGGAGGCTACCGTTTGCACATCTACTGCCAGGGCAGCGGCAGTCCCACCGTGATCCTGGACGCTGGCCTGGGGGACTTCTCCCCCATCTGGGACCTGGTGCAGCCTGAGGTCGCCCAATCTGTACGCGTCTGTGCCTATGATCGGGCGGGGCTCGGCTGGAGCGAACGCGGACCGCACGCGCGCACCGTCCCAAATATCGTGGATGAGTTGCACGCCCTGGTCGCCGGGGCCGGAATCGAAGGCCCTTACGTGCTGGTGGGGCACTCCATGGGCGGCCTGTACGTGAGGGCCTATGCTGCTCAGTATCCCCACGAAGTGTCGGGCATGGTCCTGGTCGATGCTCCCCACGAGGAACAGCGATCGCGGTACCCTAAGGCCTTCACCGACGCAGAGCAACGTCTCTGGAACCAGATGATCGGGATACTCGTGGTGCCACGGCTGTTGAACTCCATCGGGTTCCTGGCCATGTATCCTGACGAATACCCTATCGAGACCGTGCCGTCCCTGCCGCCGAGCACCAGAGAGACCTACGTCGCGGTCCTCCTCTCCCATCCGGCGTACTTTGCCACGGTCAGTGAGCAGTACGCTTCCATCGTGGACAACTTCGACCAGGTCCGCGCCATGAACATCACCACCCTCGGCGACATTCCTCTGGTGGTCCTTTATGCCGACGAATTGGAGATTCCTGATTCCTTCGCTCTGACGTCGAAAGAGATCGATCAGGTCCAGGCAGCGTGGCACCAGGCGCAGGCTGAGCTGGCGGCTCTGTCCCCGCAGGGAGAGGTGGTAGTCGCCGAGGAGAGCACGCACTACATCCAGTTCGATCAGCCGGAGTTGGTGATCGAGGCCATCAACCACGTGCTGGACGCACAGTAGGCGATGGGCTCGAGCGCTCGCCAGTGCTCAGCGCCTTCGTCATCCTCGCCGCCGTGGTGATTGGACGCTGGGCGGGACCAGAGAACCTCTCCCTCTCGGGCAAGCGCACCATCTAGCCTACAGCTGAGAGACACCTAACGCTGGCGCGGGACACCTGGCAAACTGCACGCGGAGTGAGACTCTGATCTTCATCGGTACGCTTCCGTCTGGCCCCGCTGGAGGTTGAGGTCAGGCCCATCGGTGTCGGACCACAAGACGCACTCACATTGATTTGGGCATGCCGATCCATCTGGGCGTGACTTTCAGGTAATGCCGATATTCGTCCCCATATAGTTCGAGGCAGCCCCGTTCTTCAGCAAGCGCCTGGAAGGCCTCCAGGCCGATGACTACAACCGAAAGCAACAAGAAGAGCCAGGAAGCCGAGGCTACGCTCACCCCCACCCAGGTTGTGAACATAGAGAGCAACATGGGATGCCTTGAGTAGCGATACATGCCTGCTACAAAGGGTCGACCCAAGGGAGTAGTAGCAGCGTTCACGATAGCTGTCAAAAGCATCGCCAGGCCCACCAGATAGATAGCCAGACCTACATAGAACCACACCGTGCCCAACTTCAGCGGAAGGAAGATCGAGTAGAGAACGAGCAAAAGCATGAGTACCATAGCCGTCATGAAGGCCCTCTTCTCCTTCTTGTCGTATGGCACATCCGCCATCTTCTTCATGAACTGACCGGTACCCACAGCTTTGTCAACCAGTATCATGATCAGCGGGTGTAGTGGAAGGTACAGCATAAGCAGCCAGGCATTCCACAAGCCTATCTTGAAAGCGGGCACCCAGGACATGATTCTCCTCGCTTCATCAGCGCAAAACCTAGCCATTGATTCCAGGATGATTCCGACGTATTCACAGGATTGGCTCGAAGGGACTGTTGCCCATTTCTGGTCCGCAATAAACACCCGCCCAACAGTCCGCCTGATGCCAATCCCAAGCCCGTCCCCTTTGCCCAAGACGAGGCAACGTGTGTCAGCAGGTTGACAGAGTAGGGGAGCGCAGACAGCCTATTCTACCACTAAAATGAAGGCAGCGCAAGGCACGTTCCACGCAACATCAAGAGGCCCCCCTGTTGAGGAGGAGGATGTACCAGAAGCCTTGCGCAGTGTCTCACTCTCCCAGCAGGACCTCGACGGGATTGCAGCATCAGGGGGAGGCACCAGCGATCCACTTCAAGGCTGTCTCCTAGGGGTTGACAGGGATTCAGAACTGTGCTATAGTGCGAGCAATAGGATTGGACTCATTGTAGGAGAGAAGGAGCGAGAGGCGATGAAGAAGCACTGGCTACGAGGCGTATTGTTGGGTGTCAGCTTGGCGCTGCTGCTGGCAGGCGGGGTGGCCCTGGCGCAGGATGTAAGGCCCAGCAACGGTTGGAATGTGGGCACGATGCCTGCTGTACCCGCAGGGACATACTACACCGATATTGACAACGAGGACAATGCGCTTTCAGGTAGTCCCGACCATGACATGGGTCTCGGAACCGGGGTCAACCAGTGCGTCTGGGCAGAAGACTCCGTACACCCTATCGAGTTCCGTATTAGCTCGCCTGGAGGGCCGGCGAAGCTCATGATCGCTGCCTGGGATGTCGACGAGGACACCATCGACATAGGGATACCGGAGGAAGACGCCGTCTATTTCAACGGCGCCTACCTGGGCGATCTCGTGAGTGGGCCAAGCGACACCTGGACTGTCTCCACGTTCTCTGTACTCGCAACCGGCAACGACCTGGTCAGTGCTGTGGCAGAGGGGCCGGGGGAAGGCGGTTGTTTCGGCATTGCATGGGGCGCTCTCGATATCGTCGAGGAAGAGTTCGTTCCCGAACCGGGAACGATTCTGCTCCTCGGCAGCGGGCTCGCTGGTCTAGCAGGATACGCTACCTTGCGCTGGAGGGCGAGAGAGTAGGCCTGGTACGACGTAGCTACGAAAGGGCTGTCCCCTTGTGGGATGGCCCTTTTCTGTTTGGGCGGGGAATCTACCCTGAGTTGTCAACGGGTGACCGCAGCTTGTGCGCTCCCTCTGTGTCTTCCCCCACCCGGCGCTGCAGGGGGCGAAAACAAGTGTCGGCCTACTCCGCCCCGGCCTGTGAACCCTTGCGAAGGTTTGGAACCTTCACAAGGGTGGTATTCGTCGATGTCTTGACATCCCCCCACCCTGCCGAGTATACTGGCACCGTGTGAGAGTACCCGCTGATCGGCCATGCTTGGCAACGCGGTCGATTTCCCCCAATATGCCAAGAACAGGAGAATCCAGCAGTGAAAGACAGAAAGCTGCTCATGATCCCCGGCCCGATAGAGTTCATGCCGGAGGTGATGCGGGCCATGGGCATGCCCACCACCAGTCACGTCGCACCCAACTTCATCGAGGTCTTCGGTCAGGCCCTGGAGAGACTTCGCGAGGTGTTCCTCTGTCCTCATGGCCAGCCCTTCGTGATCGCCGGCTCGGGCACCCTGGCCATGGACCTCGCGACCGCCAACCTGGTGGAACCTGGCGACAGGGCCCTGGTGGTGAACACCGGCTACTTCTCCGACCGCATGGGAGACATCCTGGAGAGGTATGGCGCGACCGTCAGCCACGTCCGCGCTCCAGCCGTCGGCGACGCGCCGTCCCTCGACGCCGTGGGGGCCGCCCTTGGAGAACGCGGTTACAAAGTAATGGCCTTCACCCACGTGGACACCTCCACCGCTGTGGTTACGGACGCCCGGGCCCTGGGCGCTCTGGGCCTGGAGTATGGTGCGCTGACCATACTGGATGGCGTGTGCTCGGTCGCGGGAGAGGAGTTGCGCCAGGAAGAATGGGGAGTGGATGTGGCCTTCACCGCCTCCCAGAAGGCCGTCGGCGTGCCTCCTGGTCTCGCCTTGCTGGTCGCTGGCCCGCGAGCGATGGACGCCTTCGCCGAACGCCGGGCACCCGTGGGCAACTACTATGCCGACTGGACCAACTGGCTGCCCATCATGGAAGCCTATGAGGCCCGGCGTCCCAGCTACTTCGGTACCCCCGCGGTCAACCTCATCTGGGCGCTCAACGTCAGCCTGGGTCAGATCCTGGAGGAGGGCATGGACGCCCGCTTCTTGCGCCATCGTCGCCTGAGCCGGGCCTTCAAGGCAGCTATCGATGCGCTGGGCATGAAACAGGTGCCGGTGAGGCCGGAAGTGGCAGCCAACACCCTCACCGCGCCCTTCTATCCGGAGGGTGTGGACAAAACCCTGCTGGGCCACATCAATGAGGCAGGGGTCATCGTCGCCGGTGGCCTCCACCCGGAGATCAGAGACCTGTACTTCCGCATCGGGCACATGGGTGTGGTGACCGAGTCCGACATCCTGGCGACTGTGGGTGCCCTGGAGAAGGCTCTGGCCCAGGCTGGATACGGGTTCGACCCCGGTGTTGGCCTCGCCGCCGCAGAGTCCACGCTGATAGAATAGTCCACCACCAATGCCCAGCGAGATCTACAACCGGGTGGACGGACAACTCCTTGACCATCTCCGCGCAATCGTAGGGGAAGGCAGCGTCCTCGTCGATCCCGAGGACATGGAACCATACACCCACGACGAGGTGGCAGGATTCAGGGCCCAGCCTGAGGTCGTCGTTCGTGCCACATCGGCAGAGCAAGTGGCTGCCATACTCAAACTCGCTCAACGCGCCAGGGTCCCCGTCACGCCCCGTGGGGCTGGATACGGTCTCAGTGGTGGTGCCGTGCCCGTCTGCGGCGGTGTCGTCCTCTCGCTGGAGAAGATGAACCGCATCCTGGAGATCGACGAAGAGAACCTCATGGCCACCGTCGAGCCCGGTGTCATCACTGGTGATCTCCATCGCGCCGTTGAAGACCGGGGATTGTTCTACCCGCCAGATCCGGCGAGCCTGGATTCCTGCACCATGGGGGGCAACGTCGCCGAGGGAGCTGGCGGACCCCGGGCCGTCAAGTACGGAGTGACGAAAGACTACGTGTGCGGCCTGGAGGCGGTGTTACCCTCAGGTGAGATCATCGAGTGCGGAGGCAAACTCGTCAAGAACGTCACCGGCTACAGTCTCATTCAACTGCTGATCGGCTCCGAGGGCACGCTGGCAGTGGTGACCAAAATCGTCCTGCGCTTGCTTCCCCTCCCCAAGGTCCAGGTGGACTTGCTGGTCCCCTACGACGAGTTCCAAGCCGCCGCCGATACGGTGTCCGATATCATCGCTCATCGCATCGTGCCCACCACCATCGAGTTCATGGAGCGCGACAGCATCCTGGCCGTAGAGCGGCTCCTCCAGAAGGAGTTACCCCACGACGATGCCGAAGCGCACCTGCTCATTCAGCTCGACGGCAACCGCCAGAATGCCGTGGACGCGGACATGGAACTGGTCGGTCAGTTGTGCCTCAGCCACGGTGCCCGCGACGTCTTGGTAGCCAGGGAACAGCGTACCCGGGACCGGCTCTGGCAAGCTCGCCGTTTGATCATCGATGCCCTCAATAACGAGAGCCCCATGAACCATATGGAGGATGTGGTCGTGCCCCGGGCCAGTCTCCCTTCCCTGCTCAAGGGCATCAAGGATACGGCCACACGCCACTCGGCCCGCATCGTCTGTTTCGGGCACGCGGGTGATGGCAACGTACACGTCAACGTGCTCCAGGACGACATCCCCGATGCGCGGTGGCCGGACCTGGTCCGCTCCGCCCGCGAAGAGATCTACCACCTGACCATGTCTCTGGGTGGCACGATCACCGCCGAGCACGGGGTCGGCGCCGCCCGCCGTGAGTACCTTCCCCTGGCGCTGGATCAGGCCCAGATAGACTTGATGAGGCGCATCAGAGACGTATTCGATCCCCACCACATCCTCAATCCCGCCAAGATCTTCCCATGAGGGACTGGAGGCCTTTAGGAACATGACCCCATCAGAAGTCTCCTTGAAAGGGGTGTTTCCACCGATACCGACGCCCTTCCATGCGCGGGGCGAGGTTGCTCACCAAGCCCTGGCGGAGAACCTCCAGCGGTGGAACCAGTACGACCTGGCAGGATACGTGGTCCTCGGCTCCAATGGGGAGGCCGTGTACCTCGCTGAGGAGGAGAAGATCAGGGTCTGGGAGACAGCCCGCGCGGCCATTCCTTCCAGCAAGCTCATGATTGCCGGTGCCGGCTGCGAATCCACCGCGCAGACCATCGCTTTGACCAAGAGAGCGGCGGACGCCGGTGCCGACGCCGTCCTTCTGGTCACTCCTCACTACTACTCCGCCAGGATGACCCGCGACAGTCTGCTCCACCACTACCGATCGGTCGCTGATAGCTCACCCGTGCCCGTGATGGTCTACAACGTCCCCAAGTTCACCCACCTGGACGTGGACGCCGTCACCATCGCCCAGGCCTCACGTCACCCGAACATCATGGGGGTCAAGGACAGCAGTGGCAACATCGCCAAACTCGCCGACATCGTGCGGCTGGCCTCCCCAGGTTTCCAGGTCCTGGCCGGCACAGGCGGTTTCTTCTTCGCCGGGTTGAGTCTCGGCGCCGTGGGCGGCGTTCTCGCCCTGGCCAACGTGGCTCCAGAGGAATCGATCAACATCCAGCGCCTGTACGATACGGGGCAGTGGAGCGAGGCTGCCGAATTACAGAGACGGATGCTGCCCGTCAACGCGGCAGTCACCTCTGTCTACGGCATTCCTGGTCTCAAGGCGGCGCTGGACCTGCTGGGCTACTATGGGGGGCCAGTTCGTTCACCGCTTCTGGACCTGGGCGCAGCAGAAAGAGAAGAGTTGAGGGCCATTCTCGACGAAGCTGGATTGCTTTGACCCAGCCCTCACCTCCGTCACCAGACCGTCTCTCCGCTGGACCAAAGTCATTCCCTCCGGCAACTGCCCGCACCTGAAACGACGGGAGGATCGCTGCCCTCAAGAGAACCTCGCCCCCACCGGCACTTTCCTGCGCGCCAGACCATCCTGGATTTGCTCCTCACACACCCCTTAGGACGCGCAGGTTCTAGCGCGCGTCACGACCAGAAGACCGGTTGTCCGCACCAAAACCACCACTTCGAATCCCCTTCCTTGAGAACTCGTGGTCACCATGTGCCGAATTGTTGGGCGAAGTGGTTGCCAGGCACCGCACATTGTGCTAGGATTGCTGACACGCGCTCGAGGTGTTACCCGCTCAGGATAAGATGCTTGGGCTGAGATCGCCCGGGGGCGCTGGACTGCTCAGCGTCGCAGCGTTGGCCCTGACGGTCGAGGCGCTGGGCACCCACTATCTTCTACAACACAGGGAAGCGCCGGTCCTCAGGTGTGCGGATGACTAGGTCGTCTGCGAGTCGATGATCCGGGGACCGGTCGCTCTTGCGACCGAGAACACCGTGACCTGCGCTGGGGCAGGGGTTGTACAGCGGAGGGAGGCACGAGTCTGAGCATGGACGAAGCCAGGAAGATGCCCACTACTCTCGGTGAAGCCCACTTCCGTGCCCTGCTGGAGTGCGTTCGCGACCCCATCGTCGTCTGGGATAGTGAACACAAATGCGTCTATGCCAACCGAGCGGCCCTGGATCACGCCGGCACCTCCAGTGACAGGGTCATCGGGAAGAGCATGCGCGAGGGGCTGGTCTACCCCCACGATCTCGTACAGCTCTGGACGCAAAGGGTCCAGCAAGTCATGGAGACCGGCGAGACCATGCAGGTCCAGGACACCACAGGGGCAGGGCAGAGCCTGGTCCACACCGAGTCGGTCCTATCCCCTATCCGCGACACGGACGGCAATATCTCTGCCGTGGGGGTCGTCCGCCGGGAGGTGACGGAGCCCAGACACGAGGAGAAACTCCTGACCATCGAGCGCGACCTTGGTGTGGCCCTCAGTGCTGGCCCTCCTCTCGAAGAGACGCTACGACTGTGCCTCGACGCCGCCCTCGATGCCTCCGGGATGGACGGAGGTGCCGTCTACCTTGTTGACGAAGCCACTGGAGATCTGAACCTGGCGCTGGAGAAGGGCCTATCGCAGGGTCCGGTGCCTATCGTCTCCCACCACCAGGCAGACTCCGAGAATGCACGCAGAGTGAGGGAAGGCCAGCCTCTATACGCCTCTTACCAACAGTTGCTGGACTTTCCGCAGGATTACTACCGCAACGAGGGTTTGCGCTGCCTGGCCAGTGTCCCCGTCTTTTACAAGGGCAAGTCCATCGCCTGTCTCAACGCCGCTTCTCGCTCCCTGGAACAGGTCCCTCCGTCGGTCAGACTGGCCCTCGAGACCATAGCCTCACAGATCGGGGGCGCACTGATGCACGCTCGAGCGCAGCAGGATCTCCAGGAGAGCGAGGAGCGTTATCGGCGTTTCTCCGAGTCCGCTGCCGAGGGCATCGCCATCCACGCGGGCGGCAGGCTCATCGAGGTCAACCAGGCGCTGGCCTCCATGGTCGGATACGAGGTCCCCGAGCTCGTCCACAACTGGCTCGATCTGGTAGCTCCGGAATATCGTGACTACATGGCTCACAAGATCGCCTCCGGCTCCGAGAAGCCGTACGAGGTGCTGATGTTGAGAAAAGACGGCAGCCGCTTTCCCGTGGAGGTTCTCGGCAAGAATCTGGAGCAGCGAGGCCGCGCATTGAGGGTCGTCGTCCTTCGCGACCTGACCCAGCGCAAGGAGGCCGAAGCCGAGCTGCGCAGAAGCGAAGAGCGGCACCGCGCGCTGGTGCAGGCCACTGCCCAGGTGGTATGGACCACCGACGCCCACGGCGAGGTCGTGGAAGACATCCCCACCTGGAGAGAATTCACTGGCCAGACCAGGGACGAGATCATCGGCTCGGGCTGGCTGGAGGCCATCCATCCAGAGGACAGAGAGAAGACCGCGCAGCTCTGGAAGGAAGCCATCGGACGCAAAGGGCTCTACTCTTCCGAGTTCCGGGCCAGGAGAGCGGACGGAGAGTACCGCCTTCTCCAGGTGAGGGGCGTGCCTATCTTCGAGGAAGACGGCACTCTCCGGGAGTGGATGGGCACCTGCACCGATGTCACCGAGCACAGGCAGGCCGAAGAGGACCTACAGCGACACCGGGAGCACCTCGAGGAGTTGGTAGAAGAGCGCAGTGCCGAACTGGAGAGGACGAACCAGGAGCTGGAGGCGCAGATAGTCGAGCACAGGCGCGTAGAGGAGGCCCTGCGAGAGTCGGAAGACCGCTTCAGACACATTTACGAAAACGCTATGATCGGTCTCTATCGAACCACTCCTGACGGTCGCATCCTCATGGCCAACCCGGCCCTGGTGCACATGCTGGGATATTCCTCCTTCGACGAACTGGCCAGGCGCAACCTGGAAGCGACTGGGTATGAGCCGGACTATCCCCGCTCGGCCTTCAGACAGGCTATTGAAGGCGAAGGGCAGATCGTCGGTCTGGAGTCGGCCTGGACGAAAAGTGACGGCACCACCCTCTTCCTTCGGGAGAGCGCCAGGGCGGTCCGTGACGAAGCTGGAAACACCCTCTACTACGAGGGTTCCGTTGAAGACATCACAGCGCGCAGGGAAGCCGAGGACCGGTTGAGGAGAACCATGGCGGACCTGGAGCGCTCCAACAAAGAGCTGGAGCAGTTCGCCTACGTCGCCTCTCACGACTTGCAGGAGCCTCTGCGTATGGTCTCCAGCTACACGCAGCTCTTGGCACAACGTTACCAGGACCAGCTTGACCAGGATGCTCACGAATTCATCTCCTACGCTGTAGACGGCGCCGAGCGTATGCAGCGCCTGATCAACGACTTGCTGGCTTACTCCAGGGTGGGTGCCCGGGGGAGCCCATTTGAGGCCACGGACACCGAACGAGTGCTCGACCAGGCGCTAGCCAACCTGGCAGCGGCTAGAGAAGAGAGCGGAGCAACCATCACCCACGGTCCGCTCCCCACCGTCGTGGTGGACGAGGCTCAGTTGCTACAGGTGTTGCAGAACCTGCTGGCAAACTCCATCAAGTTCCGCACCGAGACTTCGCCAAAGATCCACGTGGGCGCCGAACGCCGAGACGGTGAATGGCTGTTCTCCGTCAGGGACAACGGTATCGGCATCGACCCTCAATACCACGACCGCATCTTCGTGATCTTCCAGAGACTCCACCCTCCGCATAGATACTCTGGCACCGGCATCGGACTGGCCCTCTGCAAGCGTATCGTGGAGCGACACGGGGGACGCATCTGGGTGGAATCGGAACTCGGAGCAGGCGCAACGTTTTACTTCACCATTCCAGATAGAGAGGTAATAAAACATGAACAGTAGAGTCGGTCATCCCATCGAGATCCTCCTGGTGGAGGACAACCCCGGAGACGCGCGACTGGCCATAGAGGCCCTCAAGGAAGCCAAGGTGAGAAACAAGCTGCACTGGGTCAAGGACGGCGTAGAGGCCATGGAGTTCCTGCGCCGGCAGGGAGAATACTCCAACGCACCTCGACCTGATGTCGTGCTGCTGGACCTCAACCTGCCCAGGAAGGATGGGCGCCAGGTCCTGGCCGAAGTCAAGAGCGACGAAGACCTGAGGCGTGTCCCGGTGGTCATCCTCACTATCTCTGCTGACGAACAGGATATCTTGCGGAGCTACGACGCGTACGCCAATTGCTACATCACCAAGCCGCTGGACCTGGATCAGTTCATGCAAGTCGTGAAGTCCATCGAGGACTTCTGGCTGGAGATCGTGAAGCTGCCACCCAACGGAGGCCTATGACCGGCCGAGCTATCAGCGCCCTGCTCATCGAAGACAACCCCCTGGACGCACGCCTGCTTCGGGAATACCTCTCCGAGGTGACCAGCACCCGCGTGGCCCTGGAGTGCGCCGACCGCCTCTCTGCCGGTTTGCAGCGCCTCCATGACGCGCCACCCGACGTCCTGCTCCTGGATCTGGGCCTCCCTGAGAGCCAGGGCCTGGACACCCTGTTCAAGGTTCTGGGCGAGACTCCTAGCGCACCTGTGATCGTGATCACCGGCCTTGACGACGAGGAGCTGGGCTACCAGGCGGTAGCCCAAGGAGCCCAGGACTACCTGGTCAAGGGTCGTGTGGACGGTCCGCTGCTGCTGCGGTCCATGCGCCACGCCATCGAGCGCCGGCGCGCGGAGGAGGCCCTGGCCGGGGAGAGAGACAGGGC
The DNA here is from genome assembly GCA_034411995.1 of Anaerolineae bacterium. GTDB lineage: Bacteria > Chloroflexota > Anaerolineae > UBA7937 > B3-Chlor > JAUVXJ01. Next base: position 106,571 of record DAOUME010000009.1, read on the forward strand.
ACAAGGGTACCTCGATGTCGCAGGGGTCATGCTCCTGGCGATTGACACCGATCACAGAGTAACGCTCGTCAATCGGAAGGGCTGTGAGATCTTGGGGTGCGAAGAAACCGAGATCATCGGCAAGAACTGGTTTGACAGCTTCATCCCGGAAGGACTGAGGAATGGCGTGAAGGCCATCTTCAACCAGTTGGTGGCTGGCCAGATCGAGCAGGCAGAATACTTCGAGAACCCCGTTCTGACCAGCAGCGGCGAGGAACGAGTGATCGCCTGGCACAACAGCGTGCTCACGGATTCGCAGGGCAACGTCACGGGCATCCTCAGCTCAGGAGAGGACATCACCGAGCGCAAGCGTTCGCAGGAGGAGATCAAGCAGCGCGCCAGGCAACTGGCCCTGGTCAACCGCATCGGACAGAGAATCGCCCCTATCCTGGATCTGAATCAGCTATACCAGGCTGTGGTAGAGGCCGTCCAGGAGGAACTCGGGTATCAGAACGTAGCTCTATTCTCCGTACAGGATGAGCAGGTGGTCCTGGACGTCGTGGCCGGACCTCAAGAGAGACTCATGCCGCTGGGCCACACCCAGCACATCACGGAAGGTATGGTGGGCTGGGTAGCGCAGACAGGCAAGACCCTGCTGGCGAACGATGTCAGCAAGGAACCTAGATTCCTTCGTCTGGAATCCATCGAGGTCGCAGCAGAACTGGATGTGCCCATCCAGTTGGACGGCCAGACGATAGGGGTCTTGCTGGCGGACAGCAACACGGTCGGTGTCTTTAGCGACGCTGACGTCGCCACGTTGGAGACCGTCGCCCACGAAGTTGCGCTGGCCATCCACAACGCCACGCTCTACCAGGACGCCCAGCGAGAACTGGCGGAGCGCAAGCGTGCGGAGGAAGCCCTCCAACAGAGCGTAGATCACCTGCAAAGGACGCTGGAGCAGACCGTGTATGCCCTGGCCGCGACCGTGGAGATGAGGGACCTCTATACGGCGGGCCATCAGCGTCGCGTGGCCAATCTGGCCTACGCGGTAGCCAGGGAGATGGGCCTCCCCACAGACCAGGCGCGCGGCGTGTACATGGCCGGCCTGGTCCACGATATCGGAAAGATCCAGATACCGGCCGAAATCCTCAGCAAGCCCACTCCGCTTACAGAAGTGGAATGGAATCTGATCGAGGTCCACCCTCAGATGGGGTACGACATCCTCAACGGCATAGAGTTTCCCTGGCCAGTAGCCCAGATCGTCCTCCAGCACCACGAACGTCTGGATGGTTCGGGGTATCCTCGCGGCCTTTTCGGTGAGAGTATCGTGCTCGAGGCCAGGATCCTGGCTGTCGCCGACGTGGTGGAGGCCATGTCCTCACACCGGCCTTACCGCCCGGCCCATACGCTGACAGAGGCCCTGGAGGAGATTCGGGCCAAGAGGGCCACTCTCTACGAACCGCACGCTGTGGACGCCTGTCTGAAGGTGGTCGCCGAAAAAGCCTCGGACCTCGGCCTGGCTTTGAGCCAGGCCCACACCGTCGGCTGCCATGGCTCACGCTTGCAGGAGGACGACCCTCAGGCGCCCTGACCTGCGTAGCGCCGCCGTCCTCCGTCGCCCGAAGCCTGGCCCACTGGCGATCACGTGTCCGGTGGCCAGGTCCTGCCGCCACTGTTTCATCCTCGCGCGCGGCGTTTCATACCAGTGTTGGGACTGGCAAACCCTGGGGCATGAGCACATCCCCCACCTGTATCGCTCCGCGAAATGTGCTAGAATCACACCACCAGAACGGCACACCGCCGCACCCAGCCGTTCTCGGATTTGCCGGATGGAGACCACTGGCATGCACGACCAGCGAAAGACCAAGGCTCAGTTGATTCAAGAGTTGACAGAACTACAGCGACGCCTGGCCCGATCAGAGGAAGCTGACGCCCAGCGCCAGGAAGCAGAGTCGACCCTGGAGAGACAGAGCCACAGATTCTACGCCATCCTCGATGCGCTGCCAGCCCTCGTCTATCTCCAGGGCGCAGATTACTCCATCCCCTTCGCCAATCGCCCCTTCCGCAGGTTCTACGGTGACCCCGATGGAAGGCCATGCTATGAGGTCCTTCACGGTCGTCAGAACCCGTGCGACGAGTGCCTGACGTTTCGCGTCTTCGACACAGGAGAGCCCCAGACAGCAGAATGGGCCTCTCCCACCGAGGATCGTGTGTACCAGGTCTATCAGTACCCGTACACCAGCGTCGACGGCACTCCTCTGGTACTCGACCTGGCCATCGACATTACCCCACTCAAACGCACAGAAGAAGCCCTGAGGGAGTACTCTGAGCATCTGGAAGAGATGGTCGATGAACGTACCCAAGAGCTCCGAGACGCCCAGGAGAAGCTACTGAGGAATGAGCGGCTGACCATCCTGGGTCAGCTCGCCGCAGGGGTAAGCCACGAACTCCGGAACCCCCTGGCTACCCTCACCAATGCCGTCTACTTTCTCCAGACGACTCTCGCCGATGCCGATGAGATTACCAAAGAGTACCTGGAGCTCATGTCCAGCCAGGTACACAACGCAGGCAAGATCGTCTCAGACCTGCTGGATTTCTCGCGCGTGACCTCTGCGGACAGACGGGTCACCACAGTCTCTCAATTGGTCGCCCCCTTGTGGGAGAGCTGTGCCCCGCCCGAGAACGTGGAGACCTTCTCGCTGCTGCCTGCCGACCTGCCGCCTGTGATTGTCGATCCGCAGCAAATCGGACAGGCGCTGGAGAATCTGGTCACCAACGCCTATCAGGCCATGCCCCAGGGTGGGAACCTCACCATCGAGGCCACGGCCAGCAACGATGAGGTGTATCTCTCCGTAAGAGACACCGGTGTAGGCATCGCTGAGGAGAACATGGCCAAGCTGTTCGAGCCTCTCTTCAGCACCAAGTCTCGCGGTGTAGGCCTCGGTCTGGCGGTATCCAAGATGCTGGTAGAGGCAAACGGTGGAAGAATAGAGGTAGACAGTCAGGAGGAGAGAGGCAGTACATTCACCTTGATCCTGCCGGTCGCCGAGGATCAAGGCTGAGTTGCCCCACGTCAGGCAGTCTCGATTGAGGTGCCCGTTCCCCATGGTCATCCTTGGCGTTATACTATGAAGGATGGCCTGTGCGGCAAAGGAGACAGAGTTCTCACTGGAGCGAAGCTCTTGGAGCACTACCTGCTGACGCGCAACTGGCAAGGCAGGGCCCGAATAACCCATCGCCACCCGGTGCGCCCATTCTCCTCTGTCGCCATTCCACATAGTGCTGAGCGACAAAACGGAGCCGGCGGTGACTGACAAGGCGCGCGTGCTCATTGTGGACGATGATCCGGAATTCACACGAACGATCTCAGACATCCTCGCTGTCGAGGGGTTCTCTCCTTTTGCGGCAACTGCGGGTCGAGAGGCGCTGAAGCTGATCGAGACGGAGATGCCCGCCGCAGCCATCATCGATCTCGTTCTTCAAGACGTCTCCGGCCTTGAGATCCTGAGGGAGATGAGGAAGCTCTCACCTGAGACTGAATGTATTGTGCTCACCGGCCACGCCTCGGAGCAATCCGCCATAGAGGCGGTCAATCTCGGCGCCCAAGGTTACTGGTTGAAGCCAGTCGACGCCGAGCAACTGGTGCTCGCCGTCCGCAGGGCGGTCGAGAAGGCCCTGGCCCACCGCGCCTTGAGGGAATCAGAGGAGAAGTTCCGGCTGGCCGTGGAAGATGCCAGCGAAGGGATCGCCCTCCTGGACGGGGAGGGTAACATCGTGGAGGTCAATGCCAGGGCACTGGAGATGTCGGGACTTGTGCGGGATCAAGTCGTGGGAAGAAACGTGACCGAACTGCTTCCCCGGCTAGGGTTGCAGGCATCATCTCCGTTGCAGAAGCTCCAGCGTCGTATGCGGGATGGAGTCTGCGGCCCGCTGGAGTTCACCATCACCAACGGCAGAAACCAGCAGATCACCCTCCGGGCCCGCTCGTCTCCGGCGCTGAAAGACGGAAGGCTTGCGGGCCTGTCCGTCGTTCTGGAGGACGTTACCGAGAGGGAGGAAGCCCAAGGGGAACTCCAGCGGTTGCGGGACTTCAACGAGAGCATCGTGCAGAGCACGGTCGAGGGCATCATCGTCATCGATGCGGATGGCCGCATCACCTTCGTGAACCCGTCGGCCGTAGTCATGTGGGGGTACGGCGAGGACCAGTGGATAGGTAAACACTGGACAGAAATCGTACCCCCCGATCAGCACTATATCGTGCAGGCAGCCATGACGCGACGACAGACCGGGCGGAGCGACAGCTACGAAGCAGAGCAGCTACGCCAGGATGGAACGCGATTCACCACCATCGTCAGCGGCAGCCCCAGGTTCGAGGACGGCGAGTTCGCCGGTGCTGTGGCGGTGTTCACGGACATCACCGAGCTCAAGCAGGCACAGCAGGAGATCGACACGCTGAGCCAGTTCCAACAGAGCATCATCGACAACGCCAATGTGTGGCTGGATGTCATCGACGAGAATGCCAACGTGGTCATCTGGAACAAAGCAGCCGAAAGGATCAGCGGCTACTCTCGGGAAGAAGTCGTGGGTCACGACAAGATATGGGAGTGGCTCTATCCCGACGAGGAGTATCGTGGCACGATCATCGCCTGCGTAAATGGCGCCGTCGACCACCATGACGACATGGAGAGTCTGGACACAACGATCAGGCGTAAGGACGGTGAGCCCCGGATCATCTCCTGGCAAGCGAGGAGTCTGCTCGACCAGGCAGGGAATCCTCTCGGCTCCATCGCCCTCGGGCGTGACGTGACCGAGCACAAGCAGGCAGAGGATGCCCTCCGAGAGAGCGAGGAGAAGTACCGTAATCTTGTCGAGAGAGCCAACGATGGCCTTGCCATCCTCCAGGACCTCGTGGTGAAGTATGTCAACCCCGCCTGGACCACCATGTCTGGCTACCTTGAGGAGGAGCTGCTCAACACGCCTTACCGCCCACATATCTGGCCTGACGATCTGCCCTCTGTGGATAGCCATCGCCAGCGACGCCTTGAGGGAGAGGAACAACCCATCACTTATGAAGCCGGGCTGGTCCACAAAGACGGCCACAGGGTGCCTGTCGAACTGAGCGCCGGCGTCATCGCCTACGAGGGAAGGCCGGCGGAGTTGGTCATCGCCCGTGACATCTCCGAGCGGAAGCGAGCGCAAGACGAGATCCGGCGGCACACCGAGGAGCAGGAACGCAGGCTCGAGCAGATGACTGCCCTCTACGAGACCTCTCTGGAGATTGTGGGCCAACTCGAGCTTCCCCGGCTGCTGCACTCCATCCTTCAGCGGGCCGTCAATCTGCTCCGAACGCAAGCGGGAAAGATCTGGCTGTACCATCGAGAGGATCAGGAGCTCGAGCTGGTTGCGGACTACGGCTCTCTCGGGAGTCCATTGGGGACCAGGCTGGCCCCAGGCGAAGGACTCGCGGGCAAGGTCTTTCAGTCGGGCCACGCCGACGTCATCACGGACTACCTCGCGTGGGAAAGAAGAACCGACTGGCACTATGGCGATTCCATGACCGCTGTCGTCTCGGCTCCACTAAAGTGGGGAGATGAGATCATCGGGGTGATCACCGTCTGCGAGACGGACAAACCCAGAGCCTGGGATGAGCACGATCTGCGCCTGCTCACCCTCCTGGCCAATCAGGCAGCCGCGGCCATTGAGAACGCGCGTCTCTACGAGGAGACCGCAAGCAGAGCGAGAGAACTGGAAGCCCTCTATGAGGCTTCCCTGGACCTGGTTGGCAGACTCGACTTCCCGGATCTCCTCACAGCCGTCGTCAGGCGAGCCCTGGAACTCCTCGAAGTAGACAGGGGCGGATTCCTCCTCTACGATGAGAGCCGGGACGACCTCGAACTGGCCGCCGCCGTCGGGCCCGACAGAGATCGAATCGGTGCCAGGGTCAAGATGGGGGAAGGGGCATGGGGACGCGCGGCTCAGAGCTCGAAGCCTCTGGTGGTGACAGATTATCTGGCCCGGCAGGGCACGTCAGACCAGGCCGATACTGCCAGGCAATCCAGCATGTTGAACGTGCCTCTCAGGCGAGGAAATAACCTCCTGGGTGTCCTCTATCTGGAGATCCTCGATTCCCGCCGGCGGTTTCGCCAGAGAGACATCCGTCTGACCACGCTCTTCGCCAACCAGGTCGCCATCTCCATGGAGAACGCGCGCCTGCTGGCGACGGTGAGAGAACATCGGAGCGATCTACGGGAACTCTCGGCCCAGCTCATAAACGCCCAGGAGGAGGAGCGCAAGAGGATCTCGCGGGAACTCCACGATGAGCTTGGGCAGACCCTGACTGCGATGAGCATCAATCTGGCCATCATCGAGACAGCGCTCCTGCCCGGTCGGGACCCGCTGGTCATGGAGAGGTTGACCGAGACCAGTGAGCTGGTGGACCAGACTCTGGATCAGATCAGGGATCTCTCGTTGGAGTTGCGCCCATCTCTGCTGGACGACCTCGGCCTCCTGCCCGCGCTGCGGTGGTACATCAACGGCTACGCGGAAAGAGGCGGCGTGCACGTCCAACTGGAGACTATGGGCCTCGACGACCGTCTCAGCCCCGCCATGGAAACGGTGCTTTATCGCGTATGCCAAGAAGCATTGACTAACGTCGCTCGTCATGCCCAGGCCAGCAGGGTGCACATACGCCTGGAGCGCACACAGGACACGATCACGGCTGTGGTGGAGGACAACGGAGTAGGCTTCGATGCCGAGCAACCCGCAGTGCCGGGTAGCCCCCAGCGGGGAGTCGGCTTGCTGGGGATACGAGAGAGAGTGTCCTCCCAGGGCGGGAGCATTCGCGTCGAGTCTCGACCAGAGTCAGGTACCCGATTGATCGTGAAGATACCCCTCGCTCGGGAGCCCTGACACGCCGCGCGCTGCGCCGCGGGCGGCAGCCGGCCCGTGCCGGCCTCGGTGGCACCAGAAAACAGATGAGGGCGCACACCGCGACCAGTGTGCGTCCGGCTCATAGAGGCAAGGATCGTGAGTCAGACAACAGTCCTCCTCGTCGAGGATCACACCATCGTTCGAAAGGGGCTCCGCTCCCTCCTGGAATCTGAGGCTGACATCCGGGTTGTGGGAGAGGCTGAGAACGGGAGGGAAGCCATCGAGAAAGTCGACGAGCTGCGCCCCGACGTGGTAGTCATGGACATCGGCATGCCTGGCCTCAACGGCCTGGAGGCCACCCGCCAGATCAAGAAGCGCTTCTCCGACGTGCAGGTGCTCATCCTCACCGTACACACTGGCGAGGAATACATACTGCAGATCCTCCGTGCTGGCGCTTCGGGCTACCTGGTCAAGCAAGCGGCACCGGCGGAGTTGATCTCGGCCATCCAGGCGGTGCATCGGGGACAAGCCTTTCTCAGTCCTTCCATCTCCAAGAAGGTCTTGGAGGACTACGTTCAACGCGCCGAAGCGACCGCTCGGGGGGACAGCCTTGAAAGGCTCACCGACCGGGAGAGGGAGGTACTGCAACTGATAGCCGAAGCGTACTCCACACGCGAGATCGCCGAGCAACTTCACATCAGCATCAAGACAGCAGAGACTCACAGGGCCCACCTGATGGAGAAGCTGGGCTTGCACAGCACCGCAGAGTTGACTCGATATGCGATCCGCAAGGGCGTCGTGACTCTGGACGAGTAGTCTTCGGCCGCCCGCACACAACTGTCCCCATACCTGTGTCTCCATCATGCTCCAGGCGCAGCCCACCGCCGATGCAGGCCCTCCGCCACGTCGATCCTCGTGCCGCATGCCTCAGCATCCTCTCTCTCACCTCCACGAACCCTGGGCGAGCACGCTGTTCGACGGCACGGCGCCAGCCCAGGGTAAGCTCGTCCCCATCTCGTACCGGCGCGTGAGGAAAGCGTAAGCTCTGCGCCCGACACCTGACTCCCGAGCCATTCGATTCCCCAATCCCCCAGAGGCTTTGCCAAGAATAGTGGTCTTTCCGGCGCAAAATCAGGGGTCCCCCGATATGAAAACCCGCCCCGACCCTGTATCATAGAAAAGGCACAGATGAGGTCACATTTGACCTGGCAGCCGAGAGGGTGAGCCTTCTTGAATCTGATCAGAGTACTGGTCGTGGATGACGATGATCGATTCCGCTGGCAACTGGGGCAATTCCTCGCCACCATGCCCCACATCCGTGTGGTTGGCGAGGCGGCCACCGGACAGGAGGCGCTGCTCAGTGCCACCGAACTCCAGCCCGATCTAATCCTCATGGACGTAGGGCTGCCCGGCATGAGTGGCGTTTCTGTCACGCGATGTCTCTGTGAGGCGTTACCGCAGGCCAGAGTCATCGTGCTCAGCGTGTACGACCTCCAGGAGTACAGGGATGCGGCGCTGGCCAGCGGTGCCAGCGCCTACCTGATCAAGAAATCGATGATCGCAGAACTCATGCCAACCATTCAGCGAGTTCTGTAGCTGGCTCAGACTGCCCGCGCCGAGCCAAGGGGGCAGGAGGCAACGAAACCTGCTAAAGACAGGACCGGAGTCCAAGGGGAGGCCGGATTCCCACCCGCGTCAAGGCGTGGATCGTTTCCTCTGTGTTCCCCTTGCTGGGAAAGGTAGGGAGAGGGTGAGCGGGGGGACAGCCGTGTACGTCACCCTCCCCTACCCTTTTCCGCGTGTTGTATATGCTCATGTAGCACATCCGCAAGACACGAATCACACAGTTCTCGATCCTGGGCGGCGTCGTATTGGTGGCTGCGCCCCCATCCGATGTCCTGCCAGCCACAGGACATCCGGGGGAAACTCCGCAGAATAACTCCGAATCCGCGGCCGGGCTCACTGAGCCCATCTGTCGCGATACCCCCCTAATTGCTCTTCGTCCCGAGGCCTGCACAAGTGGGTCAGCAGAGGACCCTGCTCACAGTGCACGAGGATCGCTATTCCCTCCACACCAAGGAGCCCCCTTGCCCTTGGGGGCCTATGGTTTGGAACGCGATCATCGACCCTCGTGGACCGAGCCCCGCTTTCATGGTGCCACAGTCGATGCTGACGAGTCTGTTCCAGTCCATGCAGAGCCTGGCGGACAGCCCAGGGGGGAGGTGTCGGATCCGATGGACGACCAGCCTACCATCTTGATAGTCGATGATGACATAACGCTCAGCAAGACCCTCTCCGACATCCTCAAGATCAAGGGATACACTCCAGTCATCGTCAGTACAGGCGGGAAGGCACTTCAACAACTGGAGACTCACAGCCCCCTGGTCGCAGTCATCGACCTGCGTTTGCCGGACGTCGACGGTCTCGAAGTCCTTGACGAAATCAAGCGCCGCTCGCCGGGCACGGAGTGCATCGTCCTCACTGGACATGCTTCAGAGTCATCGGCCATCGAGGCCGTCAACCTCGGTGCCTACAGCTACATACGCAAGCCTTACGACGTAGAGCAACTGCTGCTGACCATCCGCAGGGCAGTGGAGAAACATAGAGCGGAGAGAGCGCTCCGGGAGTCCGAGGAGAGGTACAGAGAGCTCGTCGAGAACGCCAGCGAGATTATCTACGCCCACGATTTGGAGGGCAATCTCGTCTCCATCAACCCGGCGGCAACACGACTCTTCGGCTACACGCACGAGGAGCTGCTCAGGTTGAACATCGGCCAGATCGTGGACCCTGAATACCTGCCTCTGTCTTTCTACGAGGCCGGCGCCCAGGAGGGGGTAGCCTCGAGAACCGGCCCCCAGGAACTCCTGACCCGCAGCAAGGATGGAGAGCCGATCTGGTTGGAAGTGAGCAGGCGTCTGGTGACCAGGGAGGGCCAGCCCGTCGGAGTGGAGTGCATCGCGCGAGACATTACAGCCCGCAGATGGACGGAAAAGGAACTACAGCGGAGCCTCGAGCGACTGCAAACGACGCTGGAGGAAACGGTATACGCCCTGGCGGCAGCGGCAGAGATGAGGGACCCCTACACCGCCGGACACCAGAAGCGGGTGGCCGACTTGGCGACCTTGATCGCCACGACCATGGACCTTGGGGAACAACAGACCCGCGGAGTCTACATGGCTGGACTCATCCACGATGTGGGCAAGATACACATCCCCGCAGAGATACTCAGCAAACCCGCCCGCCTGACGGAGACGGAATGGAGCCTGGTCAAGACTCACCCCCAGGCAGGTTACGACATCCTCAAGTCCATAGAGTTCCCCTGGCCAGTAGCCCAGATCGTGCTCCAGCATCACGAGAGGGTCGACGGCTCAGGATACCCACAAGGCTTGACCTGTGAGGAAACCCTCCCAGAGGCCAGGATTCTGGCGGTGGCCGACGTCGTGGAGGCCATGGCCTCGCATCGCCCCTACCGGCCGGCCCTCCCCCTGGCTGAAGCTCTGCACGAAATCTCCCAAAACAGAGGCACTCTCTATGCGCCCGACGCCGTGGACGCGTGCCTGAAAGTGGTCGCCGAACGAGGGGCAGAGATGGGCCTGAAGTAGGGGCCGAGCAGCTAGCTATGTCGCCTGCCGTCCTCTTTCCAGGATCGCCCCCTCGTTGGCCGAGGAAACCATAGCCGCATAGCGTGCCAGGTACCCCTTCGTGACCTTGGGCTCGGGCGGCGTCCATCTCTTCCGCCTCTGCTTCAACTCAGATTCGGGGATCAGGACCGCCAACCGCCTGTGGGGTATGTCCAACTCGATCTCATCACCATCCTGCACGAGGGCGATGGTCCCGCCGCGGGCCGCCTCCGGCGAAATGTGACCCACCGCCGAGCCCCGGGTAGCGCCAGAGAACCGCCCATCCGTCAGCAGCGCCACCTTGTCGTCCAGGCCCAGTCCAGCCAGCGCAGACGTGGGCATCAACATCTCCCGCATGCCCGGTCCTCCTCTCGGCCCCTCGTAGCGAATCACGACCACGTCGCCGGCCCGGGTTTTCCCCCCCAGAATCGCCTCCAGCGCCTGCTCTTCGCCGTCGAAAACGCGAGCCGGCCCGTGGTGGTGCATCATTTCGGGCGCCACGGCTGCTACCTTCACCACCGCTCCATCAGGAGCCAGGTTTCCCCACAAGATGGCGATTCCGCCATCCGGTCGGTGCGCATTGGCCACCGGGCGGATGATCTCGGAGCGCCGTCGCACCCCCTTAAGATTCTCGGCCACCGTCTGACCCGTCACCGTCATCGCCCGCCCGTGCAGCAGATTCTGACCCAGGAGCTCCCCCATGACGGCTGACACACCCCCAGCCTCGTCCAGGTCCTCCATGTGGTCCGCCCCCGAAGGGCGCAGCTTGACCAGGTACGGCGTTCGGCTGCTGATCGTGTCGAAGACCTCTAACGACAACTGTTGGCCCACTTCGTGGGCGATGGCCGGCAGGTGCAAGACAGTGTTGGTCGACCCACCTATGGCCATGTCCACGGCGATGGCGTTCTCGAACGCCTCCTCCGTCAGAATCTGGCGGGGTTGAATCTCCTCGCGCACCAGGAGCATGATCTGCATCCCCACACGCTTGGCCAATCGCAGACGAGCTGCCGCAACCGCCGGGATGGTGCCGTTGCCAGGCAGCGCCATGCCCAGGGCTTCGGTGAGACAGTTCATGCTGTTGGCGGTGAACAAGCCGGCGCACGATCCGCACCCCGGGCAGGCGCTCAGCTCGAGCTCCTCCAGGTCCTCCCCGCTCATGCGCCCTGCCGCGTATCTGCCGACCGCCTCGAAGACGGTGTTCACATCCACATTGCTTCCCCGAAAGCGGCCAGCCAGCATCGGTCCTCCGCTCACGAAGATGGCCGGAACGTCCAAGCGGGCAGCAGCCATTAGCATTCCGGGCACCACCTTGTCACAGTTGGGCACGAGGATCAGGCCGTCCAGAGCATGAGCCGAGACCATGGCCTCCACAGAATCGGCGATCAACTCTCGGCTGGGCAGCGAATAGCGCATCCCCGCGTGCCCCATGGCGATGCCGTCACACACGGCTATGGTGCTGAACTCCAGCGGTGTCCCACCGGCCATACGCACGCCGGCCCTTGCTGCCTGCCCCACCCTATCCAGATGGACGTGCCCCGGCACAAGGTCGTTGTGGGAGTTCACCACGCCGATCAGGGGGCGATCCAGTTCCTCCGGCGTCAATCCGGTGGCATACAAAAGGCTCCTGTGCGGAGCCCGCTCTGCACCTCGTCTTATCGCGTCACTGCGCACCCGTCCCTGCTCCTTCCCGGACAGTCGGCCTGTACGACCACCATGGTTTTCGACAGGCTCCCACCGTCAATCCTGACAGACTACGTCTGCTCTATCTTCTCAGCGATCAAGTCTCCCATCTCCTGAGAGCCTACGAGTTCCGTGCCATCCACGCGTATGTCCAGCGTGCGATACCCTTCGTCAAGCACAGTCTCCACCGCCCTCTCGACAGCTAGCGCCTCCTCCTCCAGGCCCAGGGAGTAGTGAAGCAACATCGCGGCGCTGAGGATGGCAGCGATGGGGTTCGCGATCCCCTGGCCCGCTATGTCGGGGGCGCTCCCATGAATCGGCTCGTACACACCTCCGCGACCCTCCCCCAGCCAGGCGGAGGGTAACATCCCCATCGAGCCGGTCAGCATAGAGGCTTCGTCAGTCAGGATGTCTCCAAACATGTTGGCCGTTACCAGCACGTCGAAGTCTCTAGGGCTGCGCAGCAGGTGCATGGCCGCGGCGTCGACCAGCATATTCTCCAGCGTGACGTCCGGATACTCCACCGCCACCTCGGCGACGACGCTCCGCCACAGACGCGACGACGCCAGCACGTTGGCCTTATCGACTGAGGTCACCTTCCGTCTCCGCTTCTGCGCCAGCCGGCAGGCCACGTGAGCCACGCGACGCACCTCCTCTGGCGTGTAGATCATCGTGTCGTATGCCGTCCCACCGTTGTCCCGCGCCTCCAGACGCGGCCCAAAGTAGATGCCCCCCGTCAGTTCCCGCACTACGACCAGGTCTACACCAGCCAACCGCTCCGGTCGCAGGGGCGACGCGTCCACCAGGGGCTCGTACAAACGCACCGGCCGCAGATTGGCATAGAGCCCCAAGGTCTGGCGCAGGTCCAGGAGTCCCTGCTCGGGACGCACCTCTGCCAGCGGGTCTGACCAGCGAGGGCCACCCACCGCCCCCAATAGTACGCCATCAGCCTCGCGGCAGGTATCCACCGTTGACCCTGGCAGCGCAGAGCCCGTCGCGTCTATCGCGCAGCCGCCGATCAACCCCTCTTCGAAGCCAAACGTGTGCTCGTAAGTCTTCGCGACCTTCCCGAGGATCTTCACGCCCTCGGTGACTACCTCTGCTCCGATGCCGTCTCCAGGTAGAACCGCGATCCTCGCTTCCATGGATTCTCCTCTACCCCTGCTCTGCTCTATTGGTGGAGAGTCCGTACTCCACCGCATCCGCCAACGCAATCCAACTGGCCTCGATGATGTTGGTGGAAGCTCCAACTGTAGTCCAGCGACGAGTCGCGTTCTGCATATCGACCATCACCCGCGTCGTTGCGCCAGTTCCATGCTCGCCATTAAGGATCTGCACCTTGTAATCCGCCAGATCGAAGCCTTCTAGGTGAGGATACACGGGCATCAACGCCTTGCGCAGGGCCCGGTCCAGGGCGTTCACGGGCCCGTTACCCTCCGCCGCGGAATGGAAGACCTCGTCTCCAATGCGGACCTTGATCATCGCCTGTGCGAAGACCCCCTGTCCCCTTCGTTGCTCGGCGATGACCATGAAATCGAGCATCTCAAACGGGGGACGATACTCCGCCCTGGCTCGCTGGAGGAGCATCTCCACAGAGGCCTCGGCTCCCTCGAAACTGAAACCCTGGTGTTCCAGTTCCTTCACTCTCTGCACCACCTCCGGCAGCTCACTGTGGTCCAAGTCATCTATGCCCAACTCCTCGGCTTTGCTCTGCAGGTTTCCCCGACCCGACAGTTCGGAGACGACAACGCGCGCGCGGTTGCCCACCAGAGCAGGGTCCAGATGCTGGTAGCTTTCAGAATCGCGACGCATGGCGGCCACGTGCATCCCCGCCTTGTGGGTGAAGGCGCTCCCGCCGACGTAGGGGGCCTGCCTGCCAAGATGCTGGTTTGTGATCGCAGCTACGGTGCGGGCCACGCGGGTCAACTGCGGCAATCGTCCGGGAGGCAGAGCAGCCATTCCCATCTTCAGTTCCAACCCGGCGATCAGCGTGCAGAGATCTGCATTCCCACACCTCTCGCCATATCCATTGATGGTCCCCTGCACCTGTGTGACCCCAGCCCGGACGGCTGCCAGACTGTTAGCGGCCGCCACTCCGCCATCGTTATGCGCGTGGATACCCAGATGGACCTCAGGAAGCAACCGATGGATATCGCCCGTGACCGCCTCGATTTCCCAGGGCATTGAGCCCCCGTTGGTGTCGCAGAGTACTACAGTATCTGCACCAGCACCGACCGCAACGAGAAGCGTGCTCTCGGCGTACTTCGGCTCCGCCCTGTACCCGTCAAAGAAATGCTCAGCGTCAAAGATCACCTCGCGGCCGTGTGCCTTGAGAAAGGCAAGACTCTGGCGAATCATGCGCAGGTTCTCCTCGGGAGTCGTACGCAGCACCCTCCGCACATGGAGCACCGAGCTCTTGCCCACGACAGTCACCACTGGGGTTCCCGCGTTCAGGAGGGCCTGGATGTTAGGATCCTCCTCGGGGCTGGCACCCACGCGACACGTGCTGCCAAAGGCAGCGACGCGGATACCGTCTAGCCGCAGCGCCCGCACACGATCGAAGTACTCCGCATCTTTGGGATTGGAGCCCGGCCAGCCTCCCTCAACGTAGTGCACTCCCAGTTCATCCAGGAGCCTAGTGATCTTCAACTTGTCGTCGACGGACAAGGAGATCCCCTCGCCCTGCGTCCCATCGCGACACGTCGTATCATAGATTCGTATCGGTGATCGTTCCTTCCCGCCCACGATCCTCACTCATCAATCGCCAGTCTGCTCTCCCACCTCAGTGCTAGTCCTCATCACCCTGTCCGCGGCGCCGAACAGTGTAGGGAATCAGCCCTCCAGCCTCGATGATCCTCAGGATGAACGGAGGGAATGGTGAAGTGCGAAAGCTCCGACCCGAGCGCAAGTTGGTGATCCTGCCGGCTTCAAGATCCACCCGCAGTTGGTCGCCTTGTTCGGTTTCTTCTACCGCTTCCGGGCACTCCAGGATGGGCAGGCCCGTATTGATGGCGTTGCGGTAGAAGATGCGCGCGAAACTCCTGGCGATGACGCAGGCCACGCCTGAGGCCTTGATCGCCAGCGGGGCGTGCTCCCTCGAGGAGCCGCAGCCGAAATTCTCCCCCGCCACGATCACGTCGCCCGCCACCACACGGCTGGCAAACCCGGGAGATACGCCCTCCATACAATAGCGTGCCAGCTCGCCCGGCGTCGACACGTTGAGGTACCGCGCCGGAATGATGACGTCGGTATCGACGTCGTCCCCGAATCTCCACACGTTGCCCCACATTGTCTATCCTAACACCTCCTCTGGTCCCGCGATACGCCCCATCAGCGCCGACGCGGCCGCTACGGCCGGTCCAGCCAGGTACACTTCGCTCTCCGGATGCCCCATCCTCCCCCGGAAATTGCGGTTGGTCGTGCTCACAGCTCGCTCCCCGGCCGCTAGTACGCCCATGTGACCTCCGAGGCACGGACCACACGTCGGGGTGCTCACCGCCGCGCCAGCCTCGATGAAGACCTCGAGGAGACCTTCCCGCAGCGCTTGGACGTAGACTCGCTGGCTACCGGGGATCACGATGCACCTCACGTCGGGATGCACCCGCCGTCCTTTCCACAACTGAGCGGCGACCCTCAGATCATCCAGACGCCCATTGGTGCAGGAGCCGATCACCACCTGATCAATGCGCTCGCCGCCTGCTTCGCTTACCGGCCGGGCGTTCGCTGGCGAGAAAGGAAAAGCCACTTGGGGCTCGATCAGCCCCACGTCGATCTCCAACACCTGGGCGTAGGCTGCGTTGGGGTCGGCTTCGTGCAGCACGTACGGCCGCGCCGCCCGGCCATCCAGATAGACGCGGGTTACCTCGTCCGCTGCGAAAAGCCCCGCCTTGGCGCCCGCCTCGATCGCCATGTTGGCCATGGTGAACCGTCCGGCCATGGAGAGCCCTGCCAGAGCAGGCCCGCTGAATTCGAGGGACTTGTACAGACCACCACTGACGCCAATCTGGCCTATGGTGTACAGGATCAGATCCTTCCCCCCAACCCACGGCTGCAGCTCACCGTAGTAGACGATGAGCACCGTTTCCGGGACCCTTAGCCAGGTCTGGCCCGTGGCCATGGTTACGGCGACGTCAGTGGAACCCATCCCGGTGGCGAAGGCTGCCACCGCCCCATAGGTACAGGTGTGCGAATCTGCGCCCACCACCACGTCCCCGGCCACCACCAGCCCCTGCTCGGGCAGCAACACGTGTTCGATGCCCATCCGGCCCGCATCGTAGTAGTGGGTCAGGCCCTGGGCTCGGGCAAATTCGCGCACAACACGACACTGCTCGGCGGACTTGATATCTTTGTTGGGGACGAAGTGATCTGCTACCAGCACCACCCGACCAGGATCGAAAACGCGGTCCACACCGAGTTTCGCGAACTCGTGGATGGCTATCGGGGCCGTGATGTCGTTGGCCAGCACGACATCCACCGCGACCTCTACCAGATCTCCTGGCCACACCTCCCGCCCTTCACGTCCAGGCTGGGCTCGCCCATCGTCCCGCACGTGCTCGGCGATGATCTTCTCCGCAAGTGTATGTGGCATGGCTCAGCCCGTGCGCCCGCCCCTCGAGGGGAACCCACCATCCTCTACATCCTTGTCCTCCGGCAGAGCGGCGCCGTCCCACTTGAGCGCCCATCCCCGGGGTTCGGCGAACCGCTCTCCACCCGCTCCACTGTTGGCCAGCACTCGCTGGGCCCGTGCGCGGGCCGTCTGCTCACCCGTGCTCTGCGTATTCTCTCGAGATTCCATTTGACTTGACCTCCTTCTCGTCTTGCACATAAAACACGAATCCTGATTGCTGCCTCCGGCGTCTCTCCACTCCCGTGCCTCCTGGCGGGCAGCGATGAGACGGTTGAGCGCCACCGTGTAGGCCTTGGCACTGGCCACCACGATGTCGGTATCCGCTCCATGGCCGCTGTACACCGTCTTGTCCGTCCCGTTGACCGGCTCGTCGGCTTGGATACGGATCGTCACCCGCCCCACGGCGTCGATCCCCTCCGTGGCCGCCTGGACGGAGAATTCGACGAGTTCGTTCTTCTCGCCGATGACCCGGTTGATGGCCCGGTACACGGCGTCCACCGGCCCGGTGCCGTGATCAGCATCGTAGAGGATCTTGCCATCCGGGCCCCGAATGCCGACGGTGGCCGTGGGTATGCTACGATTTCCACAGCTCACCTGCACGTGTTCGAGGCGGTACGTCTCCTCGAAGAACACCCGAGCCTCGTCCGCCACGATAGCCTCCAGGTCTCGCGTGTCCACGGCCTTCTTCTTGTCAGCCACCTCCAGAAACCGCCCGTACACCTTCTGGAACTGTTCATCGTCCAGGAAGTAGCCCAGCTCCTCCAGCCGATATCGCAGTCCGTGCCGTCCGGAGCGAGCCGACAGGATGATGGCGGACTCGGGCGCGCCCACGTCGCGAGGGTTGATGATCTCATACGTGGAGCGCTCCTTCAGCACTCCGTCCTGGTGTATGCCGGAAGAATGGGCAAAGGCGTTCGTCCCTACGATCGCTTTGTTGGGCTGCACGCGGATGCCGGTCAACTGACTGACCAGGCGACTCACCGGATACAAGCGGCGAGTTTCGATTCTAGTGTCCGAGTTGAAGAAATCG
The DNA here is from genome assembly GCA_034411995.1 of Anaerolineae bacterium. Lineage (GTDB taxonomy): Bacteria > Chloroflexota > Anaerolineae > UBA7937 > B3-Chlor > JAUVXJ01. The sequence continues at coordinate 124,377 of DAOUME010000009.1, forward strand.
CGGCGCGTCCTCAGAGCCATCACCACCTCCTCCAGAGAGGAGTTACCGGCTCGCTCGCCAATGCCGTTCACGGTGACCTCCACCTGGCGCGCTCCATTCACCACCCCTGCCAGCGTGTTGGCCGTCGCCAGGCCCAGGTCGTTGTGGCAGTGCACGGAGATTACCGCCCGATGGATGTTGCCCACGTTCTCCAGAATGCCCCTGATCAAGGAGCCAAACTCCCCGGGGGTCGTGTAGCCCGTCGTGTCGGGGATATTGACCACAGTGGCTCCAGCGTCGATGACCGCCTCCAGCACCTGGTACAGGTAGCCCCGATCCGCCCGTCCTGCATCCTCGGTGAAGTACTGCACGTCCTCTACGAACCTCTTGGCGTACCTCACCGCATCCACCCCCCACGTCAGGGCCTGTTCCCGGGTGGTGCGCAACTTGCTGTAGATGTGCACGTCGGAGATACCCAACCCCGTATGGATGCGCGGCCTCGCCGCGCCCTTTAGCGCCTCCGCTGCCGCGTCAATGTCCTCCTGGTTAGCTCGCGTCAGGGCGCAGATCGCACAACCCTTCACCTCCTCCGATACACGCTGAACCGCCTTGAAGTCCCCAGGAGAAGAGATGGGAAAACCAGCCTCTATCACGTCCACGCCCATCTCCTCCAGAGCGCGAGCAACCTGCACCTTCTCCTCCACGCTGAGGGCAGCTCCCGGCGATTGCTCTCCATCCCGGAGCGTCGTGTCCAGGACAACCACAGACTCCCTGGCCCTAATGTCACTTTCATCCATACCGGCTAGCGTCCTTCCCAGCAACCACAGCGGACCATCGTCACGGTCGCAGGGCCCGCACCTGAGCCCCCGCACGCCACATCTCAGACTCTCGCATTTCGCGCAACTCCTCCTCCAGCTTCTCTCTGTAGGTAGGGGAGCTGTTGGCTTCGAGCACGATTCGCGTCTCCTCGCCAGAGACCACGCTGCCGTAGAGCTCCTCGAAGACCGGAGCCACGGTCTCCCTGAATCTGTGTCTCCAATCGAGAGCCCCTCGCTGGGCCGTGGCGCTGGTATTGGCGTACATCCAGTCCATGCCGTTCTCGGCGACCAGTCTGATCAGGCTTTGCGTCAACTCCTCCACCGTTTCGTTGAAGGCCTCGCTGGGGCTATGCCCGTGGCGGCGGAGCACGTCGTACTGCGCCTCCATCACACCAGCGAGGGCACCCATCAGCACACCTCTTTCCCCGGTGAGATCGCTGTGCACCTCATTCTCGAAGGTGGTGGGGAAGAGATAGCCGGAGCCAATCGCTATCCCCAAGGCGAGGGTCCGCTCCCGGGCCCCCCCGGTATAGTCCTGATACACCGCGTAGCTGCCATTGATACCGGTGCCCGCCAGGAAATTGGCCCTTACGCTGGTGCCAGAGCCCTTGGGGGCCACCATGATCACGTCCACGAAGTCGGGCGGCACCACTCCCGTCTGGTCGGCGTACACAACCGAGAAGCCGTGAGAGAAGTAGAGCGCATCTCCCTCCTTGAGGTGAGCCAGGACCGTGGGCCACAACAGCACCTGGGCCGCATCGGAGACCAGATACTGGATGATCGTGCCCTTGTCCACCGCCTCCTCGAAGGAGAAAAGCGTCTTGCCCGGCTCCCATCCATCTCGCAGGGCTTTCTCCCACGAGCGCTTACGCTCAGGTGATCCGCCCACGATGACCTGGATGCCGTTGTCCCTCATGTCCAGGGCCTGAGCCGGCCCCTGCACTCCGTAGCCGAGGACGGCCACGACTTCATCTTTGAGGACCTCTCGGGCCATCTTCAGGGGAAACTCCTCTCGAGTCACCACGTCTTCCACCGTTCCACCAAAATCGATCTTCGTCATTGACTCTCTCCTTGCTTCTTACTGCGGCTGACCACCGCGCACCATGGCCACTCGCCCACCTCGGACCATCTCCACAATCCCGAAGGGTTCGAGGACCTGAACGAGTCCTTCCACCTTGTCTTCAGTTCCCGTGGCTTCGATCATCAGCGAATCCAGGCCCACATCCACCACTCTGGCCCGGAAGGTGTCCACGATCTGCATCACTTCCGCGCGCGACCCACCACCAACCCGCACCTTGATCAGAGTCAGGTTCCGCGCCACGAGAGGGTGATCGGTGACGTCCTCCACGCCTACCACGTTGATGAGCTTGTCCAGGTGCTGAGCTACCTTCCGTGCACTCGCCTGATCGCTGTCCAGCACGATGGTCATACGCGAGATGCCCGGTTCCTGAGTCCGACCCACGGTGAGACTCTCGATGTTGAAGGCCCGCCTTCGCAAAAGACCCGCCACACGGGCCAGCACTCCCGGCTTGTCTTCGACCAGGGCGATGAGGGTGCGACTCATGTTGACTCCTCCAGAGTGCCTGCCAGTTGAACGTGGGGTTCTGGCTGGAGTATCATCTCGTGCAGGGCCGCGCCCGGCGGCACGATGGGATACACGTTACCATCCTCACCTTCTCGCGCCACCTCGAACTCGATGAGCGCGGGCCCTGGTTCCCTTCGGGCTGCGGCAATAGCGGCGGAGACGTCGCCCGGATTCGTCACCCGCCTCGCTGGGATACCATACGCCTCCGCCAGTCGAACGAAATCCGGGTTGATCAGGTAGGTCGATTCGTACCGTCCATCGTAGAACATCTCCTGCCACTGGCGGACCATGCCCAGATAGCTGTTGTTTACCAATGCGATCTTCACCGGCAACCCTTCCTGGATCAGCGTACCCAACTCCTGCAACGTCATCTGAAAACCGCCGTCACCGACGATGGCCCACACCTCCTTGCCCGGCTGGGCGATTTGCGCTCCGATGGCCGCTGGGAGCGCGAAGCCCATGGTTCCCAGCCCCCCTGAGGTGATCAGCGCGTTCGGGCACTCCAGCTCGTAATAGATGGCGGTCCACATCTGATGTTGTCCGACGTCCGCCACCACGATGGCGCCTCCCTCTGTCTCCTTCCGCAGCGAGTCGATTACGCGTGGCGCCACCAGGCGCCCGTTCTGCGGCCCTGCCAGGATGTCCCTCGCCCTGCCCTGCCGCCGCCAGACGCCAACCTGCTCCAGCCACCGCTCGTGGCTTGCGGGCCGAACCGCAGCGAGCAGCTCTCCGAGCACGTGGCGCAGGTCTCCCAGGATCGCCACGTCGGTCGGCACGATCTTGTTCAGCTCCGCCGCGTCCGCATCGACGTGGACCTTGCGGGCCTTCGGAGCGTACTGCTCGGGCCTCCCGGTAACCCGGTCGTCGAACCTCATCCCCAGGGCCAGGAGGAGGTCCGCCTCCTGTATCGCCTGGTTCGCGCAGGCCGCCCCGTGCATGCCCATCATCCCCAGGAACAAGGGGTGCGCATACGGAAAGGCGCCCTTCCCCAGCAAGGTCACGGCGACCACGGCCTCCATTCTCTCGGCCAGTTCCTTCACCAGATGCGCCGTCTCCGACATCAACACCCCGTGGCCAGCGAGGATCACCGGGCGCTCCGCACTGTTGATCAGTTCGGCGGCCCGGAGTATCTGCTCCCTTTCGAGGCGGTGCAGGGGCTGATACCCCGGCAAGTGAACCTCACCCTCGGGGGGCGAGAAATCGGTCTCAGCCTGTTGGATATCCTTGGGGAGATCGATCAGCACAGGGCCAGGTCTTCCACTGCGGGCGATGTAGAAGGCCTCGTGCATGATGTCGGCCAGGTCACCTACTTCGGTCACCAGGTAGTTGTGCTTGGTGATGGGCAGAGTGATGCCCGTCACATCCGCTTCCTGGAACGCGTCGGTTCCAATCAGGTGGGTGGCTGTCTGGCCCGTGATGCACACTATGGGGGAAGAGTCCATCATCGCCGTGGCGATGCCGGTCACCAGATTGGTGGCCCCGGGTCCGGAAGTCGCCATGGCCACTCCCACGCGTCCAGACGCCCGCGCATACCCGTCGGCGGCGTGGGCAGCCCCTTGCTCGTGGCGGACGAGGACGTGGCGGATGTTGTACTCCTGAAGACAGTGGTAGGTGTCGATGATTGCGCCTCCCGGCAGGCCAAAGACGACCTCCACGCCCTCCCGCTGCAGCATCTCCCAGACGATCTGTGCCCCCTTGAGTCTCATTGCCCGTCCTTCGTCCCTGTCTTGCACTACTTCGTGTATAGAAAAAGCAGAAGCCGCCCGGCTGGGTGGCTTCTGTTTGTCTCTCTCTATGCTCGCTGTCTAATCCGAGTTCATCCTTGCCGTCCCAGCCGTCAGCCGCTCCTGCTAAGCAGGAGAATGATCCCGACAATAATGACTAGGCCTAGCAACTGGGGGCTGCTGGCAAGAACCCTCCACTCCAATAGTGTGCTGTGCCTTGTTATCTTCAGATCTCCGATCATCCGGGTAAGCCCTTACGAACCTCTATGGCACACAGCGGTGCGGAACCCATAACAGAAGAGCCGCCCCGTTGGGCGGCTCTGGTTTGCTCTAACTTGCGGTGAGAACTTCACCTGCCCAACGGGTTATGGCTCCTCGCCAATAATAAGCACCAGGAGCAAGCTGGACAGGCTGACGACACGACTCTCAGGACTTCTAGCCACGGTACTTGAACCTACTCTGTACACGTTTCCTGCCAGTATATAGCAAGACAGGACCCTTGTCAAGCACGTGGGCTGAACTTCGCCCGAAGTTTAAGGTTCCGATCACAAGGCCCGCTGCCGCCAGTGGTCAGGCCGCGCCCGCCCTCGCCGGCACGGCACCCTATGAGCGTTTGGTTGCCTTGATGGGCTGCCTGCTCACGTCCACGACGTCGCTGAACCCGGCGCGCTCGAGCATGTCCTTGTACTCGTGGAAGTCATAGGGCGACCCGCCTTCAGAGACAGCGAAGTACCACAGCCCAGGGTCGCCTGGATCGGGGTTCTCGCGTCGCATAGCATTGACCACTAGCGTTCCCCTTTCGAGCAGTGCCTCTCGTACTTTGCGAAAGAGGAGTGTGTTCTGCTCAGGGCTGAAGAAATGCACGATGTTTCCCAGGTAGATCACGTCATAACGATCGGGTGGGTAAGGCACGCTCCACAAGTCGCCCGGAAGCAGCTTAACCTGGCTCTGAATGTTCAGGGCGGCCGCTAACTTGCTCGCTGTCGTCAACATCTGTTCCCAATCGAGCAAGGTGACACGGACACCAGGGTGGGCCTGGGCGAGGGCAAAGGACCTGGGGACAGGCCCACAGGCCACGTCCAGAACTTGCAGCCCAGCGCGCGGTTCGATTCCTAGCTCCTGCCACATCGTATCCCAGTGGCGGAGGTACGTCTCTGGCGAGGCCAAATGGCGAGCATACATGCCCATCCAGATATCGATCAACTCGGCGCTTGTAGCGCTATCTCCAAGGGGGCGCTTCCCGGTCCGGATCGCCTCCTCCAACTGGCCGTTGCCTTCCCAACCGTAGCTCCACAGCATGTATTCGCCCATGTACGTGGCCTTGTCGGGCAGAAGGTAGCACTCAGCCTCCGGGACCAGATGGTACCGCTGCCCATCCCTCGCCAGCAGCTTCATGGTGCAGAGGTCGTCGAGCAGCAGCCGCGTGGCGAGAGGATCCCAATGGCGTGCTGCGGCGATGGCCTCGGCACTGTCTTCCCCGGCCGCCACCTGCGCCCAAACTTGCAGCTCGACCGCCGCGCGGAAGATCCCCACCTGGTAGATGTGCGCCACTATCTGCTCCAGGATTTCAGGCGCTGGCACAGCAGTGGACTCGCCCCTCTGTGAGCTCATCTTTGGCTCCTCCAGTCGTCGAAGTGCTCTTGGCCGCTGCGCGGTCACCACCCATCAGCGATTTCCCCCAGCTCGTCCACGTCTGGCTGCTTGGCCCCAGGGCGGCCCGACTGACCATTACGCCCAAGCCTACCTCTGATTCTGACACGATTGAGCGGGGAAGAATCCCACAAGTCTCTTCGCTACTTCGCCCGAAGGCCATGGAACGATCTCGGCTACCACGTGCCTCCTGATGCTCTTCGGACACAAGCGCCCATCTATCCTCCCCTCGGGACTGCGCATTACTCCACTCTGTAAACAAGGGGTCCGGCGAGGTCACCTGGCCCTGATGGTCAAATCCTCAAGGTTGTCCCCACGGCGCCCAACACAAACTGCTCGGGCATCTCCGCCGCGAACCGGCTCGTGGCCTCGAAGCCAGTGCAGTGGCAGGGCATGACCAAGTGCGGGCCCAGCGCCTTCAGCTCTCCGATAGTGCGGCTCACCACGTGCTCCTCAGTCCCCTGGAGATGGAAGCCCCCCAGCACAGCCCATACCCTGTCCACGCCACTGATCTCCCTGGCATACAGAACCGTATTGACAATCCCAGCGTGGACGCAGCCGGAGACCACCACCAGGCCCTTTCCCTTCACGTTGATCACCATCGACTGGTCATCCAGTATGGCGTCCCTCACCAGCTCGCTCCCCTTGCGGCAGAGGGCGTTGCTCGGCCCCTTCTCGAAGTCGGTCTGTCGGGGGACAGGCCCTGTAGCCACACAACCAGGAGCCAGTTCGTAAGGCTCTGCCAGGCTCACGATCTCCGCGCCCGCCTCCTCCCAGGACTGGCGGTCCTGCTGATACGGACCGTCCCTGGTGCCGTCAGAGAGCAGACGCCACCGCTCCAGGAAGGCATCGGGGTGCACCACTACCGGCGTCCGCTTCCGGGTCATCCGCAGGAACAGCTCCAGGGCGCCCGTGTGATCCGGGTGGCCGTGACTGATCACCACCTGATCCACGGCCCTGGGGTCGATGCCCAACCGAGAGAGATTGTGGGGCAAAGCCACCGCCGTGAACCCCGCATCCAGCAATATCGCTGGACCCGCCGCCCCCAGTTGGAGGTGCGCAGACAATCCGTGCTCCGCCAGCAACGGCTCCTTGACGTTTGCGTACCTCTCGATGCCAGGACGCGACGCCAGTAGAGTATTGGCATAGTTGTCCACCAGGATCGTGATCGTTACCTCGGCAACCTCGGTGAGCTTCACCATCTCCTCCTCCGTCACAGTCGTACGGTAGCCTGCCCCAGCAGCTCCGGCGTATGCACGTCCTCGTATTCGACTCCTCAGACCTCCACCTGGTACAGGCCTGGACCCAGCCCGTTTATGTCTGCCTCCACATCGTACTCACAGACGCACCTGCACATCTCCCCCACGTTCCGCTCCACGACTCTGATCGTGTTCCCGTCTTGCTCCATGCTCAGTGAGAGCTCAGCGCAGCAAACGTACGACAGCCTGTGGCCCACGTGGATGGCCTCTCCTCGAACTACGATCTGAAGCCCGTCACCGGCGGCTGCCCGCGACGTCTCTTGCTCCTCTTGGCATCCACCCACGGTGTAGACCAGTTCGGGGCTGGTCGATGCCGAGGTTCCACAGGCCACGGCCAGCACGCACAGCAGCGCGCACAGCGTGACCCCTCTCACCGCGCACATAAACACCCTCCGCTCCCGCGCTCTGCTCACCACCACGAGTCGCCTAACCGAGGGACATCGTACCACTCCCCACTCTGTTGCCGCAAGAGGCCCAGGCGGAGGGTGGGAAGAACGGGATGGGGGGTGCCACCGACCATTGACCTCTCCTCTGGGCCTGACTATAATCCTGGCGGACTGAGTATCAACAGGTCGGACCTCTCTCCAGAATACGAGGCGGATTAGCGATGGCAAAGCGCACAGTTCTGGTCGTCGACGACGAGCAGCACATCATCGACTTGGCAAGGATGTATCTGGAGCAGGAGGGCTTCAACGTAGAACAAGCCCTCGATGGGGCCGAAGCCTTGCGCAAGATAGACGACTTGAAACCAGCAGTGATCGTGCTGGACCTGATGCTGCCGGAAATCGATGGCTGGGATGTCTGCCGTCGCACGAGAGAAGAGTCCGACGTGCCCATCATCATGCTCACGGCGCGCAGCGACGACGTGGACAAGATCGTGGGCCTCGAACTGGGGGCAGACGACTATCTGACCAAGCCCTTCAACCCCCGTGAGCTGGTCGCGCGAGTGCGGGCCATTCTGCGACGGTACGAACGGAGCGTCCAGCCTGGCGCAGCGCTTCATCTTGGCGATCTGACCATCGATCCCGCCGGCCGCGAGGCCACACTAGGCACCCAGGCGCTCCAGCTCCGCACCAAGGAGTTCGATCTGCTCCTCACGCTGGCTCAGCACCGTGGTCAGGTCCTCACCCGCGAGCAGTTGCTCGATCTGGTGTGGGGATACGATTTCTACGGTGAGACACGCACGGTGGACGTGCACATCGCCCACCTGCGCAAGAAGCTGACGGGGGGTGAGGTGGAGATCGAGACGGTGCGCGGCGTAGGTTACAAACTGGTGGTCTAGACAGCATGTTCACCACCCTGCGTTCGCGCCTCATCGGCTCTTACGTGTTGATCATCGTCACCTGCCTCGCGGTCACGGGGAGCGTGCTGGCCGCCCTGCTCGTACCCCAGGTTTCCCGCCTCACCTACCTTCGCCTGGCAGAGCAGGGGTTGCCCATCGCGCTCAGGGTGATCAGCCTGCGCGGGCAGGGCCTCACCCCAGCGCGCATCATGGACACGCTGGAACAGCGAGGCGGCACTGGCGGCAGCTCGATCCTGATCGTCAATGGTGAAGGCGCGGTCCTGGCCAGCACAGAGGAAGGCTGGGTGGGGCGTGAGCTCGACATCTCCCTTCAGCCGGTCGATCGCAGCGCTTTACTCCGGCCGTACGCCCAGGGGACCCTGAGAACTCGCGAGGGTCTGTTCTACTACGTGGCCCTACCCACCACCGTCCGTCTCCTCGCCCAGCCAGAGGTCGAAGCAGACGCGTGGTACGTGGTGCTGCTCTCTCAGCCGCGCCGGATGCTGGCCTCTCTGCTCGCCGACATCTCCCTCGGTGTTCTGGCCACCGGCCTAGTAGCTCTGCTGGTATCCGCTGGCGTCGCTTTCCTCATCGCCCGCTCCATCGCCAAACCTCTGAGGCGAATCACTACCGCCACGGAGGAGATTGCGCGAGGCAACTATGACGAGCAACTGGAGATCACGTCGCCCGAGGAAATCCGTCGCCTGGCCACCAGTTTCAACGCCATGGCCCGCGAGGTCGAAGCGTCACGACAGGCCCAGCGGGATTTCGTGGCCAACGTCTCCCACGATCTGAAGACCCCTCTCACCTCCATTCAAGGGTTCTCTCAAGCCATCCTAGATGGCACGGCCGCCAGCGAGGACTCGCGCCTCCGCGCCGCTCAAGTGATACACGAGGAAGCTGATCGGATGACTCGCCTGGTGAACGACCTCCTCGACCTGGCGCGGATCGAGGCGGGACAGGTGGTGATGGCTCGCCAGCCCGTGGCCATACCCTCTCTGCTGAGGGAATGTGCGGAGAAGATGGCTCTCCGGGCCCGACAGGGGGACGTGCGATTGGAGGTGCACTCCGAGGGCGAGCTGGTGGTCGCCGGGGATCGAGACCGGCTGGCGCAGGTGGTCAACAACCTCCTGGACAACGCCCTCAAACACACCCCGTCCGGTGGGCGAGTCACGCTCACCGCCAGGCCTGTAGCCGTGGATACGGTCAAGCGTGGCGAACCGCCCGCCTCGCTGGCCGAAATCGCCGTCTCCGACACGGGTGAGGGCATCCCTCCAGAAGACCTCTCCCGCATCTTCGAGCGCTTCTATCGCGGCGATAGGTCGCGGGGCAAGGGCAGCAGGGGCGCCGGTCTCGGCCTGGCCATCGCCCGCGAGATCGTCCAGGCCCACGGCGGCAAGATCAGGGCCGAAAGCTTGGTGGGCCTGGGCACCAGATTCACCATCACCCTGCCCACGTACGCGCCGGCCAACCCCTGAAGCGATAGCACGGACGCAGTTCCCCACGGCGTCACCAATCCCCGTTTGAACCCGACTGTGGCTTTTCAACGCCTGTCTCAAGACGACCGCATTATCACCTAAATGTAATTGTTGGGGCCGTCAATCTGTGCTAGGATTGCCAGGAGATAACTGAGCGGAGAGAATGGCTGCCATGCTCCTTGTCGAGGCCGTGGGAAAGGTAGGGGCGACCCGGCGGGTCGCCCCTAAGGGCCTGCTGGTGAGGCGACCCCGGGGCACCCCCCCTGACGTCAGAAACCTGGAGGAGCGTTTGTATATGCTTCTTCCACACCCTCCTCGTCAACGCTGGGCGAATCAACCATGACGCGACCCGTCATCTATGTGCGCGATCTCCGCAAGACCTACGTCGTCAGCGAGCGCGAAGCCGGCGCGGTGGCCGCGCTGCGAAGCCTGGCGTACAGACACACGCAGACGATCCCTGCCGTGGATGGCATCTCGTTCGATCTTGCCCCCGGCGAGATCGTGGGCTTTCTCGGACCCAACGGCGCCGGCAAGACGACGACGCTCAAGATGGTGTCCGGCTTGTTGCACCCCACGGCGGGCGAATTGACCGTGCTCGGCCATGTCCCTTGGAAACGCGAGCGGGCCTTCCTGAGGCAGATCACGCTGGTCATGGGACAGCGCAATCAGCTCGTCTGGGATATCCCCGCGCTGGACTCGTTCGAGCTCAACCGGGCCATCTACCGCATCCCCGCCGCCGACTTTCGGCGCACTCTGGACGAGTTGACGGAGCTCCTCGAAATCGGGCCACTGCTTCGCAAGCCAGTGCGTAATCTCTCCCTGGGCGAAAGAATGAAATGCGAGGTGGCCGCGGCGCTCCTGCATCGACCCCAAGTGGTCTTGCTGGATGAGCCCACGATCGGTCTTGACGTAACCATGCAGCGACGACTGCGGGCGTTCATCGCGGAGTACAACCGCCGTTACGAAGCGACGGTCCTGCTGACCAGCCACTACATGGCCGACGTCGAGGCGTTGTGCCGCCGCGTCATCGTCATCCATCATGGCAGGCTGTTGTTCGATGGCGACCTCTCCGCCCTGGTGCAGCACTTCACGTCGCACAAGACCATCGCCGTGCAGTTGAGAGGTTGCCTGAACGACTTGCACTCGTACGGCGAGGTCGTGTCTTGTGAGGATGGATACGTGACTCTGCGCGTTCCCAAAGCCGAGGCAGCTCGGGTCACCGGGCGGCTGTTGGCCGATCTGTCAGTGATCGATCTGACGGTCGAAGACCCGCCGATAGAAGAGGTGATCGAGCGAGTGTTCGAGCAGGAGGTCGTGTGAACGGGCTGATCGACCTCTACGTCCAGCAGTTCAAGACCACGCTCGCCTCACAGGTTCAATACCGTGCGGCGCTGGTTATCTGGCTGATCGGGCATGTGCTGGAGCCGCTCATCTACCTCATCGTATGGTCGGTCGTTTCCGTCTCGACGGGCAGCAGCGTGGGCGGATTCACGACGGGCGACTTCGCCGCCTATTTCATCCTGCTGATGCTGGTCAATCATGTGACCTACACCTGGATCATGTACGAGTACGAGTACCGCGTCCGGCAGGGCGCGCTCTCCTTCGCTCTGCTGCGGCCGGTGCACCCCATTCACTCAGACATCGCCGACAATGTTTCCTCCAAGCTGATCACCCTGCCGGGCATGCTGCTCACGGCGGTCGGTTTGGCGCTTCTTTTCAAACCTACGTTCTTTTTCGTTCCCTGGGCGGTCGTGGCCTCACTTCCTGCGCTGATGCTCGCCTTTCTTCTGCGCTTCCTCCTGGAATGGACGCTGGCCCTGGCGGCGTTTTGGACGACCCGGGTGAGTGCCATCAATCAGATGTACTTCGTCGCGGTACTGTTCCTCTCCGGGCAGATCGCACCGCTCTCGTTGCTGCCCCATCCGATCCAGGTAGCGGCGACGATTCTGCCCTTCTACTGGACGATCGGCTTTCCGGTGGAGTTGTTGCTGGGAAGGCTGACGCCCACGGAGGCATGCAGGGGACTCGCGGTGTTAGCCGTTTGGCTCACCCTGAGCCTGGTATTGGTCCGTTTCGTCTGGCGCGCGGGTCTGCGGGTGTATTCGGCGGTGGGCACATGACCACCATCCGCCTGCTGGGGGTCTTCTTCCGCGTCGGCGTGATGAGCGAGCTCGCCTATCGCGTCAACTTTCTCGTGCGACTGTTCCAGTCGCTCCTGGAGTTGGGCACGGCGCTGGGGGGGCTGGCGGTGGTCTTTTCGTACACAGACACGCTGGGCGGCTGGCGACCAGACGAGGTCATTGCCCTGGTGGGTGTCTACCTCCTCGTCGGCGGGGTGATCCGCCTGATAGTTCAGCCCAGTATGGAGCGCTTGATCGAGTCCGTACACGAGGGCACGCTCGACTTCACCCTCACCAAGCCGGAGGACGCACAGCTCCTGGTCAGCGTCCAGGGAGTGGAAATCTGGGAGGTGTTCGATATCGCTCTGGGATTCGGCGTGCTGACCGTGGCCCTCCTGCGGATGGGAGAGAGCGTGGGGGCGTGGCAAGCGGGGGCTTTCGCCGTGATGCTACTCGCGGGTGGAGCGATCGTCTATAGCTTCTGGCTGATCCTCGCTACCACTTCCTTCTGGTTCGTGCGTGTGGAGAATGTCCTGATGATCTTCCAGAGCATGTACGAGGCCGGCCGCTGGCCGATAAGCCTCTACCCGGGATGGCTGCGTTTTGGGCTCACCTTCCTCGTGCCGGTGGCCTTTGCCACTACCGTGCCTGCCGAAGCCTTGACGGGGCGCTTGAGCGGGCAGACCCTCCTGGGTGCGTTGGCGTTGGCCGTGGCCCTGCTCGTGGCGTCACGCCTCTTCTGGCGAGTTGCCATACGACATTACTCCGGCGCTTCGGCGTGACGGTAAGCAAGGGCAAGGGCGTCAGGGGGACTGGTCTCGGCCTGGCTATTGCCCGCGAGATCGTGCGCCCCGACGGACTTCTTCTGCTCCCCCTGACCGACCATCCAGCCATCGATTTCGGCGCCTCCTGGGGCCCATAGAAGACAAGCCTTCCCCGCCGCGTGCAGCTCTACACCACGTGTGGTACAATTGCAGCGAGTCGCCGCACGCCAAAGGCACCGGCGACGGGCGTTTTGCGTTCCTGATCCCCGACCTCGGCGATCTCACGTGGCTAGCGGTCCCGAGCCCGGCCTGGAGTGAAAAAATGACACCAAAGGACAGGAAGGCCCAAAACCGAGAGAAGCTCCAGTCTCTCCTGCGCGAGTTGTTCCAGTTTGACTCCGCGGACCTGGACTTCGGCATCTACCGCATCATGAACCAGAAGCGCGACGAGATCGAACGGTTCATCGAAAACGACCTACTTGATGCGGTCCAGGAGGCACTTGCCCAGTTCCGCTCAGTGGAGCGCCAGGAACTGGAGGCCAAACTGGACCGGAAGCGAGAGGACATCGGCCCAGAGGGCTTCGACGAGCAGGGAGAGGTACGCCAAGACATCGCAGGCTTGACGGTGGTTAGGGACTACCTGAGCCTCCAGGAGCAGCTTCAGAGCCTGGAGGTGGCGGAGCAGACGGAGGCACATGTTTTCAACGACCTCTATACGTTCTTTTCTCGGTACTATGATAATGGCGACTTCTTGACTGAGCGCCGCTGGTCCTCCAAAGAACCCAAGTTCGCCGTTCCATACAACGGGGAGGAGGTGCTGCTTCACTGGGCGAACCGCGACCAGTACTATGTGAAGACGTCAGAGCACTTCACCGACTACCGCTTCACCGCCCGCGACTACACCATCCTGTTCCGACTGGAGCGCGCTGAGGTCGGGCAGGACAACGTCAAGAGCGACAAGAGGTATTTTGTGCTTCGCGACAGAACGCCGCTCGAGTTCCACCAGGACACCAAGAGCCTGACCATCTTCTTCGAGTACAGGCCAGTTCCCGATGACGAAGAGGCGAGATTGGTCAGCATCTACAACGCCCGACAGCCCAAGAGTGACCGCCGAAAAGAACTCGATCGCAGACTGCTATGTGAGGTGCTGGAGATCGAGATCCTGCAGGCTCTGGATGAGGCTGATGTGAAACCCTACCTCTCCGTCGTGCCCGAAGGCAGGCGTTCTTCCATCCTGGGCCAGCACCTCAATCGATACACCGCCAGCAACACCATGGACTACTTTGTCCACAAGGATCTAGGCAGCTTCTTGCGGCGCGAGCTGCACGCATACCTGAAGACGCAGGTCCTTCGATTGGATGACGTGCTCGCTGATAAGGCGGGCGAGTTGTCCGCCCACCTGATCGCGCGGGCGCGAGTCGTGAAGCAGGTCGCGGAGCGGATCATCGCTATCCTGGCCCAGATTGAGAACTATCAAAAGCGGCTCTTTGAGAAGAAGAAGTTCGTTGTGCAGACGGACTACTGCGTCACGCTGGACCGCGTGGGCGAGGGATTCTATACTGAGATTCTGGAGAACAAAGCGCAGCTGCAGGAATGGCGGCGGCTCTACAGCATGGGTGCGTGGGAACAGAACCCACTGCAGAAAGCCCAGTTCGACGCCGCCTTTCTCCGAGACAATCCTCATGTGATGCTCGACACTGCCTTTTTCGACGACGATTTCAAGGCGCGACTCCTGGAGACCTTTGACGACCTGGATAGAGCTATCGACGGCGTGCTCATCCACGGCGAGAACTTCCAGGCGCTCAACCTGCTGCTGACGAAGTATGCGGGCGAGTTGAAGTGTGTCTACATCGACCCTCCGTACAATACAGGTAACGACGAGTTCCTCTACAAAGACAACTACAGACACTCGTCTTGGCTGGCCATGATGAGAGATCGGCTCCGACTGTGCCGAGATCTCCTGAGACAAGACGGAGTTGTATTCATCAGTATTGACGACAATGAAGTCCACAGACTTGACAACTTGCTTAGAGGATTGTATGGAGAGGGCAACTCCGCCGCTCTACTGATAGCCAGGACAAACCCGCGTGGTCGCACGCTGGATAAATACGTTGCCAAGACACATGAGTACGTGGCTGCGTTCGTGAAGGAGACACTGCCCAACTCCGTTTCCGAAGTGCCAAAAGTAGACCGGATGCTTACCGAATACAACAAGGAGGACGAACGAGGTCGATATAGAGAGCTGGGTCTCAGAAACAGGAATCCAGTTTTCAACCGGCAAAACAGGCCTAACCTGTTCTTTCCGATATACGTGAACCCTGACACTGGGCAAGTCTCCTTGACAGAGAGCGAAACGTTCACCGTGGAAGTCTATCCCCGAAACTCCCGCGGGGAGGATGACTGCTGGACTTGGGGGCCACAGAAAGTTGCTGACAACTACGACATAGTTGCAGGTCGACAGGTATCAACTGGAGGCTGGACGATATTCAGAAAGGACTACTTGAACGACGAATCAGGCAACGTTGCTACAACAATGGTCAAGTCGGTTTGGCTTGACAAGTCAATCAACAATGAACGCGGCAAAGAAGTTCTGCGAGACATCATGGGCCATCACACAATTGACTTTCCGAAGGCGGTGGACCTTATCAGGAAGTGTGTAGAAATCGGCTCAACAAGAGACAGCCTGGTAATGGATTTCTTCGCGGGCTCAGGCACGACCGCCCACGCTGTGATGGAGCTCAATAGAGAGAATGATGAGGCGCGCAAGTACATCTTGGTCGAGATGGCCGACTACTTCGACACCGTGCTCAGGCCGCGCATCCAGAAGCTCGCCTTCTCAGCGAGTTGGAAGGATGGAGCGCCCCAGAATCATGACGGCATAAGCCACATGTTCAAATACCAGCGCCTTGAGTCCTATGAAGACTGCCTTAACAACATCCGCGTGAGTCGGCCCGAGGGAAGCCAGCGCGAACTGCTGTACCAGCAAACCGACGATTATGTGCTCTCCTACATGCTCGATTTTGAGACCCGCGACAGCCCCAGCCTGCTGACGCCAGAGGCCTTTGCAAAGCCCTTCCAATATACGCTTAGGGTCCATGGTGACCACCGAGGCCCCCGAGATACCGTTGTGGATCTGGTAGAAACGTTCCACTACCTCATTGGCCTGAACGTTCGCAAGTTGGAGCAGCGCCACCACCAGGGGCGTCGGTATGTGGTCACGCGCGGGGAGGTACGCACGGAGCAAGGGGTCGAAAAGATCGTCACCGTCTGGCGCGACAGCCAGGCCCTTGACCTCGAGGAAGAGGCGGCCTGGGCCAACACAGAACTGCTCAGGGAGGAGGTGGATCGGGTATACGTCAATGGCCCGAGCTTCATAAGCAAGGCAGAGCCGCTGGAGATCGCGTTCCGCCAGCGTATGGAGGAACCTGCCAGTGGCGTCTAGTGCCCTGCAGCGCTTCAATGCCAGGCTTGCCCTAGCCGCCTACATCCGCCACGTTTTCGGGGTCGAGGACGTCCACGGCCCCCGATCCGTGCGTGACTTCTACAGCGTACTGGAGGCAACGCGGGAAGGATACAACGCCGAAGGGCGCAGCTATGTGTACGGCGTGCTTCAAGGGCGTGTGCGGTCGATCGACGCGCAGACACTGCTGACCTACGACGTCAACGTGCGGCGTCACACCGAGGTGCTTAACCGACGGCGGTCAAAGCCAATTGTGCTCAAGTACTTCCAGGTCCTGGCCGCCCTGATGACGGAGCACTATTTGGACCGAGCCACCCGTGAGCCGCATGCCTTCCTCGCGGACCTGAACGCGTTCGTGCTGGAACACAATCATGCACAAAAGGGGCGCATCGATTTCCCTACCTTTTCCTCGGACGATCTGAACAAACTAGCCTTCTGGATGGCCACCGGCAGCGGGAAGACGCTGCTTATGCACCTCAACTACTAACCAGTACCTGCACTACAGGCCCGACGCGTCCGAGAACATTCTGCTCGTCACGCCCAACGAGGGCCTCTCCAAGCAGCACGTGGACGAGATGGGAAAGAGCGGCATCCCCTGTGTCCGGTTCGACGCTACGACAAGCGATCTCTTCAGCGCCGATCCCCGCGCCGTCAAAGTCATCGAGATCACCAAGCTGGTCGAGGAGAAGGCGGGCCGCGGCAAGAGCGTCGACGTCGCCCACTTGGAGGGCCAGAATCTGGTCTTTGTCGATGAGGGTCACAAGGGGGCCGGCAGCGAAGCCCATGCCTGGCGGAACCGCCGGGCGGCTCTCGGGCAGCATGGTTTCACCTTCGAGTACAGCGCCACCTTCGGCCAGGGTGTCGGCGGCGCAGGCACCGAAATCGAGCAAGAGTACGGCAAGGCCATCCTGCTTGACTATTCGTATCCCCGCTTCTACGACGATGGCTACGGTAAGGATTATCGCATTCTCAACCTAGAGCAGGAGCTTCCCCCCGAGTTGATCGACCTCTACCTGCTGGCCAATCTGCTCAGTTTCTATGAGCAGGTTCGCTGCTACGCTACCAACCGCCCCACGTTCCACGATGAATATAATGTGGAGCCCCCGTTGCTGGTCTTCGTCGGCCACACTGTGACCGCCGGCAAGACCTGGTCGAAGCTCGCCACCGCCGACCATCAGAGTCTCTCCGACGTACAAGAGCAGGTGCTTTTCCTTCACCGTGTGCTTCGGAACGAGCGCGATTGGGTCCCCGAGGCCATCGAGTCTATCCTCTGCGGCGAAGCCGGCCTCGAAGACGGGGACGGCAGGCCTCTGCTCCCCGACGCTTTTGCCACGTTGCGCGTTCCTAGTCCGGATGGACAGGCAATCTATAGCGACATGCTACGGCGTATCTTTCACGTACCGGCCTCTTCAACCCTGCACTTGGTCGACCTCCGGTCCGCCGAGGGCGAGATAGCGCTGCGAGCGGGCGCCGCTGACCGCTTCTTCGGGCTCATCAACATCGGCGACGCGGCGAACTTCCTCAAGCTGGCTGAAGAGAGGATGCCGGAGATCGCGCTCGAAGAAGAGCAGTTCAGCGATTCGCTTTTCCGAGCCATTAACCAGCAGGATTCCCCTATCAATGTCCTGATCGGCGCCAAGAAGTTCATCGAAGGGTGGGACTCCTGGCGCGTCTCCAGCATGGGCCTAATGAACATCGGCCGCGGTGAGGGGCCGCAGATCATCCAGCTATTCGGAAGCGGCGTTCGACTCTTGGGCAAAGGGCGCTCCCTCAAACGCTCCACAAGACTGGACGGTCGCCACCCCGACAATCTGCCACTGCTTGAGACCCTCAACATCTTTGGAGTCCGCGCCAAGTACATGGCCCAGTTCCGGGATTACCTCAGGGACGAAGGCATTGACGTCGACGATCGAGAGGCACTTGTCATATCCACGAAACTGAGCGCCCACTTTCAAGGCAAGGGGCTGCTGGTCATCCGCCCCCGGGTCGAGACATCTTTCGAGGAGGCAGTACATCTTGCACTGGAAGTGGACGACTCCTGTCTTCCAGCGGTCGACCTGATGCCCAAGGCAGAGTCGCTGGTGTCAGAAGGGCTAATAGCCGAGAGGCCAGAAACGTGGGACGGTCATGACCGCCGATGGTTGCCGACAGAGATCCTTGCTCTGTTTGACTGGAACCGACTCTACCGGGAGACGTGGCGATTCCGTTCTGATCGCGGGTATCGGAACCTTCTCATCAAGCCAGAGGTTTTGCGCCGTATCCTGGAGACCAAGCACTACGACCTCCGATGCCCGTCATCTACGTTGGAGATAGAATCCTTCTCGGGCGTGCGGCGCCTGGAGGAGATCGCCGTGATGATCCTGCGCAAGTACGTCGAGCGCTCTTACGTCCAAGCCCATCGTCGGTGGGAGCAGGACCAGATGGCCTATCAGTTATTGGACCGAGACGACGAAAACCTCATCCGTGCCTACGAGGCTCGCGTTAAGCGGTCAGCCAGAGACTTCCTACAAACCTTGCGCGACATGCTCCCAGATCCGGCCCTCTACGACAACGACGAAGGTCTTCCCCCCAGGGTCTACTTCGACCGCCACCTATACCTTCCCCTGCTCCTGGAGGACCAAGGTGCCGACCCGGTGGTGAAGTACACACCGCCGGGTCTCAATCCCGGCGAGCGCGATTTTGTGAAGCAGCTACGTGACTGCCTTGGCTCGCCGGAAACGGAGGCGTTGCTGGAAGACCGCGACCTCAGGCTGTTTCTTCTGCGCAACCAGGCCCGCGGCCGCGGCGTCGGGTTCTTAGTCGACGGCGAGCGATACTTCCCCGACTTCATCCTTTGGGTGAAGCGGCCCGCTGGGCAAGATATCGTCTTTATGGATCCCCACGGCCTAATCACCGCAGGAGACCTCGACGCCAATCCGAGAATCCTGTTCCGCCAAACGATCAAGGAATACGAAGCGCAGCTAAACGACCGGGCGGGTCGCGACGATGTAGGCCTTCACTCCTATATCATATCGCAGACAGACTTTGAGAAGCTGCGCAACCAGACCGGGCTGCAGTCGCGCGACGAATTCCACCGTCGCCACATCTACTTCACCGATGACGAGCAGTACCCGGCACTCCTGCTCCGTGACATCGCTGGACGAGCCAACGCTACGCCAGACGAACCCAGCACGCCCTGACCCCTCGCAGGCCATACATGCACACGACAGACCAACAACGTGTCCTTGCCTGTCTCCCCCGCCCTCGTGAAACCTCGCCCAACACAGGACCAACTCACCTCCCCCCAGCGCCACCCTTTGCTCGAACACCAGCGGCTCCTTCGTCGTGTCGTACGTCTCCACGATCTCCCGCCTATCCCTTGAATCTCCGCTCTTCATAGACTATAATAGAATTGTAGGCAGTGCCCTCTCGTAGCCCTCGTTCCTACCTGATCGCCCTGCAGGGTACTAGCATGGATATCCGTCGAACCAAGGCGTTCCTCTGGCAACTTGGCCTCGTCCTCCTGGTGGCTCTTTCCTTCGCGCCCGCCACGGAGGCTCAGAGCGCCTCGCAAGTTGATGTCCTCACCGTCGTGGGCGCCATCACCCCCATCGTGGCCAGCTACATCGACCGCGGCATCACCACGGCGGAGAACGACGGCTCTGCCTGTCTGATCATAGAGCTCGACACGCCGGGTGGCTCAGTCCAGGTGACTGAGGAGATAGTGCAGAGTATGAAGGCCGCCGCCGTGCCCATCGTGGTCTACGTTCAGCCCACCGGAGCCAAGGCCGCCTCTGCCGGCACCTTCGTCACCCTGGCCGCGCACCTGGCCGCTATGGCCCCCGGCACCCGTATCGGGGCCGCCCACCCGGTAGACATGTCAGGGCAAGAGATGTCCGAGGCAGCGACGACCAAAGCGGTCAACGACGCGGTAGCCCTGATCAAGGGGCTGGCCGATCCCCGGGGCCCCGAGGCCGTCGCCTGGGCCGAGTCGACCGTCCGCGAGAGCTCATCCATCACCGAGGCGGAGGCCCTCCAACAGGGCGTGGTGGACCTGGTGGCCAAGGACCTGGCGACGCTGGTGTCGGAGCTGGACGGGCGGGAGGTGGTGGTCAACGGCCAGACGGTGACCCTCGAGACCCAGGGAGCAAGGATCAACCTGCTGCCCATGAACGCCATTGAGGGCTTTCTGCACACCATTACCGACCCCAACATCGCCTTCTTGCTCCTGACCCTGGGCATGAACGCCATCATCTTCGAGTTGTCCCAGCCAGGCGGCTATATATCGGGCGTCCTGGGCGCCATCTGTCTGGTCCTGGCGCTCTTCTCTTTGGGCGTGCTCTCCGTCAACTGGACCGGGCTGATCTTCGTGGCCCTGGCTTTCATCTTGCTCATCGCCGACGTGAAGGCCCCCACTCACGGCATCCTCACCGTCTTGGGTGTCTCATCCTTCATTCTGGGCTCTATGATCCTCTTCAGCTCTCCCTTCGCCCAGGTCTCCCTGACTCTGGTGGTGTCTGTGGGACTCACCACGGGCATCTTCTTCGCCTTCGTCATCGCCAAGGTCTTCGGAGCGCACCAGCGCAGACCGATCACCGGCATAGAGGGGCTCGTTGGCCAACTGGCAGTTGCCCGCTCAGATCTGGACCCTGTTGGTACTGTGTTCCTCAAGGGTGAGCTGTGGCAGGCGGTGACCAGCGAAGGAAGGGTATCCAGGGGGGAGCAAGTGGAGGTCCTGGAGGTCGATGGCTTCAAGCTGCACGTGCGAAGAGTGGCCGGAGAATCCGCTCGGGGATGAGCGGAGACTCATGCCCATAAACAAAAGGAGGCAAGAGCTGTGGGACAAATACTGGATCTGCTGACTGGACTGGGCTTCAGCGCCCTGATCGTCGTCATCCTCTTGATGGGACTGCTGAGCTCGGCTATCAAGATCGTGCAAGAGTACGAGCGAGGGGTGATCTTCCGTCTGGGACGTCTCGTGGGGGCCAGGGGACCCGGCCTGTTCTTCATCATCCCCATCGTGGACCGGATGGTGAAGGTGGACCTCAGGGTGGTCACCCTGGAAATCCCCTCTCAGGAGGCGATCACCAAGGACAACGTCACCGTCAAGGTGAACGCGGTGGCCTTTTTCCGCGTCGTGGATCCCTCCAACGCCATCGTGCAGGTAGAAGACTTCCGCAAAGCGACCTGGCAAATCGCTCAAACCACTCTGCGCAGTGTCCTGGGTCAATCGTCTTTGGATGAGCTGCTCACCCACCGCGAGAGCATCAATCAGAGGCTCCAGCAGATCATCGACGAGCAAACCGAGCCCTGGGGCATCAAGGTGAGCATCGTCGAAGTCAAGGATGTGGAGCTGCCCGAGACCATGAAGCGAGCCATGGCCAAGCAGGCCGAGGCCGAGCGCGAGAAGCGGGCCAAGATCATCCACGCCGAGGGCGAGTTCGCGGCAGCCCAGAACCTGAGGGACGCTGCCGGCACCATAGCTCAGCAGCCTGCCGCTATCCAGTTGCGCTATCTACAAACCCTGACCGAGATAGCGGTGGAGAAGAACTCCACCATCATCTTCCCTGTGCCCATCGAGTTCTTCAAGGCTTTCTCGGGGATGCTGGGCCTCGATCAGGAGCCAGAGTAGCGATTCGGGAGGCGGGCCATGGATCGTTGGGAGTATCGGATCACCACTCACCCGGTGGAAGAGGTGCTGAAGGTCCGCGAGGAGCTCGGGCACCCTCCCGATCCAGCCGGACCCCGAGTCGTCTATTGCGACATTGAGGGGCAGTGCTTCTTCGACGATGCCCCCAACTCTTACGTGGAGGCCATCGTCCACATCCTCAACGAGCAGGGTGGACGCGGCTGGGAGCTGGTCCAGATAGCCTTCCGCGAAGAAGACTTCATCTCTATCTGGAGGAGAGAGCTGTAGCTCCTCTCCGAGCTCAATACGTGGCGACACACGAGGCGCCCGCCGTATGCGCGGGCGCCTGGTTCTTGGTGCTAGAGAGCCAGCACTCTTCTCCTCAGACCACCCACCTCCCCAGTGCAGCTACGGTGCCACGATCTTGGAGACCGGGATGGCTATCAGTTGTAGCGTCACGGGCTGGCCAACGCCCTGCGTGACGACCTCAGCCAGATGTTGGACCGTCGACTCGTCGATCTCCTGGGCAGCGTAGACCGTGACCGTCAGGGCAATGGTGTCGCCCTGATAGTCCAGCTCGAAACCGACCAGGGTGACGTGCTCCAACTGATCCACCTCCTCGTTCAGCACGCGATCGATGACCTCTCGTTGCTGGCTGGTTTGAACCGTCCTGCCAAAGATGAGAGCCAGAGGCAAGGAGACCACGAAGAGGAGCACGACGGCGATGACCAGGGCGCGGCGGACCTGGATCTCCCGTTCCTTGACGCCTCTCGCGGGACGGAAACCCAGGAACAGAAAGACCACGGCTCCCGCCAGGGTGATCGCCACCAGGTTGGTCGTGAACAGCAGCAACCCACCTGCCGCCACGTCCGCCCTCCTGATCGCCAACCCGGTGCCCACAACCCCCAGGGGAGGCACCAGGGCCGCAGCGATGGCTACACCTGGCAAGGCTGCCGAGACCCCCTTGCGGGACATCGCGTAGGCTCCTGCTGCGCCTGAGGCCAACGCCACCACCAAATCCAGCAAGTTGGGCCTGGTGCGCGCCAGAATCTCCCCGGTCACCGCACTCAAGGGGCTTATGGAGGCCACCAGGAGACCGACCACTACCGCCAGGAACACGCCTTTGATCGCCGATTCGGCAGCATCGCGCAGGAGGCGCACGTTTCCCAACGCAATGGACAGGGCGATGCCGATGATCGGGCTCATCAGCGGAGCCACCAGCATCCCCCCGATGATGACCGCCGCGCTGTCGAGGAGCAACCCCAGAGTGGCAATGATCGCAGCCAGGGTGATCATCACGAAGAAGTCGATGCCCGTCCGCGCCCCTTCCCTTATCTCGCGGTAGACCGTCGATCTCTCCTCAGCCTCCAGGGTGGGCATGAGCCGGTATATCGCGTTCCACACCCGTCTGAGCCAGAACTGAGGCAGCGGGGCTCGCTCCCTGGCGATCATCACCGGCACCGGAGACTTCCTGGCTATCCGCTCTGGTATCGTCCCGAACAACACTCTGTCGAAGAGGCCTTCATCTGAGGCGCCGAGGAGCAGGAGGTCGTAATCTTGCGCCTCCGTCAGAATCCCGCCGACGATCCCCGGTGCCGTGATGATCTTGGTCTGGACCAGGTCATCGGTGTCCAGGCCGCGCATCGTCCGGGCGATCATCTGCATACCGTGCTCTCGGTCGGCTGCCGTCACCGGCTCACGACAGACGTACAGAACCGTGACCTGCGCTCGCTTCAGCCTGGCCAGTCTCAGGGCCAGGCGAGCGGCGATGGAGGCGTGAGGCCCGCCGCTGGTCGGAAGCAGGATGCTGCTCACAGTGACCAGCGTGTCGCCCTTCACCAGAACGACGTCGCACGGTGCATTCTCCACCACCGGGCCCACAGTTGGGCCCACAATCCGACCCTTGGCCTCGCTGTAACCTTCCCAACTCAGCAGGATCAAATCGCACTTCGCCTCCACCGCGGTGTCGATGATCCCCTGAGATACGGTCCGCGCAACCCTGGTCAGGGGGGTGAGCGTCACGGATCCCGTGTCCTCGGCGCCCAGGGACCAACTGAATACCGACTCCACCCCTTCCGCCATCCGCGCGCCCTCGTGCAGTGGCACCTGGGCGGGAAGGGTCACCACTCTCAAAGGGATCACCTCACCGCCTTCGCCGTCGCCGGCCAGAGCGACGGCCAGTTTGATCAGTTGGGACTGCCTCTCTCCAGGACCCAGGGGCACCAGCACTCGGTACCTCGATTCCAGCTCTGGCCCCTTCGCTCTGAAGACTACCACCCCTTCCTGGCTGGCAATGTACCGCCCTCTGGCGTAGGCCACATACACCACCAGCCCGGCTCCGAGCCAGACCGCGCCCGCCAGCAGCGCCGTGCTGCCCATGATCGGCAGCAGAAACACGTTGACCACCAGGGCCAGGGCCGGCAACAGCGGAGGAACCGGCAATCGGAAGCCCGCCGCCCCCTCTTCTCCTGCGCGGCGCAACTGAACAATGTCCCCCACGGCGATCATGCTCATCACGAACAGCGCACAGCAGCCCCCCACCCGTGCGACGAGTCCCATGTCCCCCGCCAGGCTGAGGAGCGCCGCCAGACCGCCAACCAGCCCCAGGAGGGCGTACGGCGTCCCAAAACGCGCCGCCCGGCGTTTGAGCAGCTCTGGCAACAGGCCATCTTCCTCGATCCCCTGCGCCTGGCGTACCACCAGCAGCAACGTCGAGTTCAGAGCCAGCGGAACGAAGATCACGGGGAGCAAGAGAATCAGCACGTCGTAACGACCCAGGCATATCTCGGCCATCGCGGCCACCGGCAACCGGGACTGCTCCAGCAGGTCGCTGCCAAGTGCACCCCCGGCCACGAGGGTAACGACCACGAAGAACAGAGTCGCCAGCCCCGCCACGGCGAGGAAGGACAGCGGAATACTGCGTCTGGGCTGAGGGATCTCCGCTACGCTCAGAGTTACCGATTCGAAAGCCAGGAAACCGATCAAGAGGAGCGACAGACCTGTCTGGATGCCCAGATATCCATGTGGCGCGAAGGGCTGGCAGTGGATGGTTCGAACGTGAGGCAGACAGAGAAGACAGAGGAGCAGAAGAACAGCCACGGTCAGCCACGTCACTACGTCCCGAGCCCCCCTATGGCTCCGTCCGCCCAGAACGTTGTAGACCGACATCGCCGCTATCAGCAGCAGCGCAACCACCGTCTCGGGCAAGACGTGCCCGGACAGAGATTCGACCAGCTCGCTGGCGCAGGCGGCGAAACCGAGAGCCAGGAGCGCGCAGAGGAGCAAACCACCCAGCAGAATGGCCCAGGCCGTGAGGAACGCCAGCGGTCCCCGGGCGACCTCACGAAGCAGGACGTATGCACCACCCTCGCGACCACCGCACGTCAGCAACTCGACGTAGCAGAGAAGCGTAAGGGAGACAAAGACGCCTGCCAGTAGGTAGGATACCGCCGCACTCGGACCAGCCGCGGTCATCGCCGAGCCCTGCAAGGTGAACACGGCCACAGCTATGAGAATAGCCAGGCTGCGCGACACAGCACGCGCGGCACTCAGTTCCCGACTGAACCGTACCTCGACTGGGGCAACCTCTCTCGCCACACCAACCACCTCTCCTATGGGGCGATTCAATCCTAGCACAAAGAGGGGCGAATGCCCAACACTTGATTGCGATGACCCCCCAGCGATGGTATAATTTCCTCGGTGGCGGCCAGGGGAGACAGACATAAGCTGACCCTGGCCAGGGGAGGATGGGGATAGTGACCAGGTTCATTTTCTGCACCGGCGGCGTCGTCTCATCCGTGGGCAAGGGCGTTGCGGCGGCGTCCATCGCCCGCATCCTCAAGAACCGAGGTGTCTCCGTCTCTATCCAGAAACTGGACCCCTACCTCAACGTGGATGCGGGAACCATGTCGCCCTACCAGCACGGCGAAGTCTTCGTCACTGAAGATGGGTCGGAGACCGATCTCGACCTGGGCCACTACGAGCGCTTCATAGACCAGAATCTTACCGCCTCCAGCAACGTGACCACAGGCCAGGTCTACTCTGCAGTCATCGCCAGCGAACGTCGCGGCGACTATTTGGGCAGCACCGTCCAGATCATCCCGCACATCACCGATGAGATAAAACGGCGCGTCCATCAGATCGCCCAGGAAAGCGAAGCCCAGGTGGTGATCGTGGAAGTGGGGGGCACTGTGGGCGACATCGAGGGCCTGCCCTTCATCGAGGCCCTGCGCCAGATGCGCAGCGACGTGGGGCGCCAGAACGTCCTCTACGGCCACGTGACCCTTCTGCCTCGCCTGGGCGTAACCGGTGAACTGAAGACCAAACCCACCCAGCACAGCGTAAAGGAGCTGAGGGGCATGGGCATCCAGCCCGATTTCATCCTCTTGCGCGCCGATGATTCTCTTTCCGATGGCGTGCGGGCCAAGGTGTCGCTATTCTGCGACGTCGATGAATCGGCGGTGATCCCTCTGGTGAGCGCCCCTACGATGTATGAAGTTCCCCTGATCATGGAACAGGCCGGCCTGGGCGACCTGATCCTGGACAGGTTCGCTCTGCCAGGCGCCCAGACGAACCTCCGTGAATGGCGCTCCGTTGTAGAGCGGATCAAGCACCCTCAGCGTCGGGTCTCGGTGGCCCTGGTGGGCAAGTACGTGGAACTGGTGGACGCCTACATGAGCGTCCGAGAGGCCCTCTACCACGCCGGTGCCCATCATAACGTAGGTATAGACATCAAGTGGGTGGAATCCGAGCTTCTCCAGGAGGGCCACGAGGAGTTGCTGGCTGACGTCGACGGCGTTGTTATCCCCGGCGGCTTTGGCTACAGGGGCATAGAAGGCAAGATCGTTGCGGCTCGCCACGCCCGAGAGAGCAGAACTCCCTACCTCGGCTTGTGCCTGGGGTTGCAGGTGATGGTCATCGAATTCGCACGTCGGGTCGCCGGACTGGAGGGGGCCAACAGCACCGAGTTCGACGCGCAGACACCCCATCCGGTCATCGACCTCTTGCCAGAACAGAGGCAAGTGTTCGACAAGGGCGGCACCATGCGGCTGGGCACGTACCCTTGTCGTCTCGTGCCCGGAAGCCGCGCAGGCCGGGCCTATGGTCAGGAACTGGTCCACGAGCGCCATCGCCATCGCTTTGAGTTCAACAACCGGTATCGGGAAACTCTCGCCGCCCATGGCCTGAAGCCTAGCGGCCTCCTCGACGGGGGCGATCTGGTGGAGATACTGGAGCTAGAGGATCATCCCTGGATGGTGGCTAGCCAATTCCACCCTGAGTTCAAGTCTCGTCCCAACAGGCCACACCCTCTCTTCGCCGGCTTCATCGCCGCGGTGATCGAGAGAGCCGATAGCAGACAGACAGCGACGCTGGAGTGACTGACCGGGTGAGCCGACCAGTTCCAGAGGAAAACGCGTGGGACGACCCGATTTCCTGGTCATCGGCCACGTGGCCAAAGACCTGACCGGGGACGGCTACCGGCTGGGCGGCACAGCGGCCTATTCCGCACTCACCGCCAGAAACCTGGGCAGGAACCCGGCGGTGGTCACCAGCGCGGGTCCCGACCTGGAGCTGGGGCGTCTGCTGGGCGGGGTTGACCTGGTTTGTATCCCATCGCCGGTCACCACCACCTTTGCCAACGTCTACCAGGCCGAACGGAGGCACCAGCGCATAGAGGCCGTAGCCGAACGCATCCGTGAGCATAGCATCCCGTCGGCGTGGAGACGGGTACCGATCGTCCATCTGGGCCCCATAGTCGGTGAGTTCGAGGAAGGCTTGATCGAGTTCTTCCCGTCCTCACTGGTGGGCCTCACTCCGCAGGGCTATCTTAGAAGTTGGGACGATCAGGGTCGCGTGTCGCCTCGCCATTGGGCACGAGCTGGCCAGTTCCTGCCACACGTGGACGCACTAATCGTCAGCGAGGATGACCTGGCAGGTGAAGCCGGCCCATTGAGGTCGCAACTGGGGCTTCCCGGCGTCTCCGTGGTGACCGAGGGAGCGGAAGGCGCCACCCTCTACCACCGGGGCCAGACCATCCATCTGGGCCCCCGCAAGACCCGGGTGCTCGATCCCACCGGAGCCGGTGACGTGTTTGCGGCCGCCTTCCTGGTCAGGCTCGAAGAAACCGAGGATCCACACGAAGCTGCTCGTTTTGCCAACGTTGCGGCCTCGCTATCCGTAGAAAGAGCAGGACTCGCCTCGGTGCCCCAACGCGGGGAGATAGAGGCAGCCCTGAGCGACGCACCATGACGCAGACCTATGCGTTCGCTAACCAAAAAGGAGGGGTCGGCAAAACCACTACCGCCATCAATCTGGCGGCATATCTGGCTACCAAGGGCAAGAGACTGCTTCTGGTGGACATCGATCCCCAGGCCAACGCCACCAGCAGCCTGGGTGTGGACAAGAACCAACTTCGCCTCTCCATCTACGAGGCCCTCATCCAGCAGGTACCTCTCAGCCAGATCATTCTGCCCATCGAGAGTGCCCGACTGGAGTTGGCACCCTCTGCGCCGGCCCTGGCCGGGGCCACGGTGGAGTTGATACGTATGCCCAACAGAGCTCACCTGCTGAGCAAAGCCCTGGCCGCGCTGGACGAGCAGTACGACTACATCTTCATCGACTCGCCCCCCAGCCTGGGCATCCTGACCGTCAACGCCCTGACAGCCACCGAGGGTGTCATCATCCCGGTGCAGTGCGAGTACCTCTCCCTGGAAGGGTTGGGACAACTGGTCCATACCATCAATCTCGTGCGCAGCGACCTCAATCCCCGCTTGAAGATCGCTGGACTGATCATGACCATGTACGATGTGCGCACTAAGATCGCCCAGCAGGTGGTAAACGAGGTGCGCAAGTATTTCGCAGGGAAGGTATTCTCTACCATCATTCCACGCAACGTCCGCCTTAGTGAGGCTCCCAGCTATGGAGAGACCATCCTCAACTACGCCCCAAAATCCAGTGGCGCGCTGGCTTACGAGGCGCTGGCCACAGAGTTCCTGCTAAGAGCAGACCAGACAGGAGGTAGCTGATGCCCGGAGAGAGACGCGGCCTGGGCAAGGGGTTGGAGGCCCTGATCCCCTCCGCTCCCGGTGTGAAGGAGATCGAGGTAGAGAGCATCGTGCCCAACCCAAGGCAGCCCCGTCAGGCCCTCGACCCCGAGAGCCTTCAGGAGCTGGCTTCCTCCATTCGCGAACAGGGCCTGGTCCAGCCCCTCGTGGTCACAGAGACAGAGGGGGGATACCAGCTCCTGGTCGGGGAGCGGCGTTGGCGCGCGGCCAAGCTGGCCGGGCTGGACGTCGTGCCCGTGGTGGTCCGTGACGTCAGCCCCCAGCAAATGCTGGAGCTAGCTCTGGTCGAAAACCTGCAAAGAGAAGACCTGAACCCCCTGGAGACCGCGTCAGCCTACCAACAACTCGTGGACGAGTTCGGCCTGACTCAGCAGCAGGTCGCCGACAAGGTAGGAAAGAACCGCGTCACGGTGACCAACACCCTGCGCCTGCTCAAGCTCCCCACAGAGGTGAAGGAAGCACTCCTTCAGGGAGAGATCAGCGAGGGACACGCCCGAGCCATGCTGCGCCTGCCATCGCAGAACGACCAATTGGGGGTGCTCAAGGCCGTGCTCAAGGGGGCACTGAGCGTCCGGCAGACCGAGCAGTTAGTTCGCCGCGTGGCCGAGGAGCCAAAACACAAAACCAGACCGGCCGAGATGCCGCCGGAGCTGAGGGCCCTCGAGGATGACTTTCGCCAGGCCCTGGGCACCAAGGTCAGCCTCTCCCGCGGCAGCAAGGGAGGCCGGCTGGTCATCTACTTCTACTCCGAGGAGGAGCTGCGGGCGATCCACGACCTCATCGTGGGTAGTTGACCTGCCCCGTCGACCGCCTCCCCGTGGAAAGCGGCATGGCCCCTGGCCGACTCCTCACGGCAACAGTTCCAAGGGATCCAGCAGCCAGCTTCCGCGACTCACCTCGAAGTGCAGATGGGATCCGGTGGAACGACCGGTGCTCCCCATTCGTCCGATCATCTCACCGCTGGCCACGTGCTCACCGGCATGAACGTACCATGCGCTCAGGTGCCCGTACAGCGTCTGATAACCATTCGCATGCCGGATCACGACCATCCGCCCGTAGCCACGGTATTCGGTCTCGCCAGCCACCACCACTTCGCCCGCAGCGGCCGCATACACCGGCACGCCCATGGGTGCAGCCACGTCTATCGCATGGTGGCACGTCCACGCACGCTGGCTGATACGTCCGCTCGCGGGCCATTGAAGGGAGATCTCCCCCGCCTGCGCTTCCCCGACACTGAACTGCTGATTCGCATAAACCATCTGGAGACCAGACCGGCACTCGCTGCCCAGCACCTCTGATACCATGGCCAGCGCGTCGCTGATCAGCGTGCCTATCAGGCCCAGCGAGCCCAGCACCAGCAGTGCTATCAGAACCAGGACGAGCGCGTACTCGATCAGGCCTTGCCCGCTGTCGCCCCGGCCGCGTGCACGTGCCGCAGATCTCATACCGTCAACTGTCCCCGAGCACCCCTAGCTTGACGGACCGGTCCCTTCCTCAAGCACAGGGTCGAAGATGCTTCGAAGCTGACCAGCGCACTCCTCGGTCGCAAACGCCACTACCTTGTCCCCTGCTCCCAGGACGGTGTCGCCATGGGGGATGATGACCTTCCGACCCCGCTGCACCGACACCACTATGCAGGTATCCGGCAGGTGCATCTCCCGCAGCTTCCGGCCCAAAACCGGCGACTTGAGGCCAATCTCGAGCTCCACGAACTGAGTGCCACCAAGCTTGCCCAACTTCAGTCGCTCTGCTCGCTGCTGGGCGTCTAGCCGACGTAGAATAGCCAGGTTGTACGCCCGGATGATATCGTGTCGATGTAGCATCCCCAGCAGCCGGCGAGGGCTGTTGCTGTCCACGACGGGCAGTCTTCCTAAGTCGCGAACGCCCAGCCTCTTCAGAGCCACCCATAGCGGCTCGTCCGGACAGACAGTGACGGGCGGAGACGCCGCGATATCTCCCACAGTCAGACCTTCGATGTCCCCACGGTGCATCGCCTCCTCCAGATCTCTGTGAGTCACCACCCCGTAGAGGTCCCCTTTCTCGTCCACGACCGGAAAGCCGTGATGTCGAGTGCGGTCGAAGGCCTCCGCCAGATCCTCGAGGCTCATGGTCGAGGATACCACATCCAGGTCCGCGACCGGCGTCATCGCCTCTTTCACAAAGACCCCCTGCATCACGTCGATGTCTCGACCCTGTGCCAGTCGGATGCCTCGACGCACCAGCTTGAGAGTGTAGATGGACTCACTAGTCCACTGCTCTGCGAGCAGGGTGCTCACCACCGTGCACAGCATCAAGGGCAGAATGATCCGGTAATCGTTGCTCATCTCGAAAACGATGAGCACCGCGGTGATTGGTGCGCGAGCGGCACCGGCGAAGACGGCGGCCATGCCCACCAGCGCGTAGGCGCCGCCCGTAGCGGTGATAGCGGGAAAGACGCTGTGGACCACGAGACCGAAGGCCCCGCCCACCATGGCGCCCATGAAGAGGGCCGGGGCAAAGATCCCTCCCGAATTGCCCGAACCCAGGGTGATCGAAGTGGCCATCAGCTTGGCCACCGCCAGGACCGCCAGGAGCCCTAGATTGGTCGGATTGAGGAGCGTGTCGCCGATGGGCTGATACCCCACGCCCAACACCTGGGGAAGATAGAGGCCCAGCACCCCCAGCGCTAGGCCACCCGCCGCCGGCTTCAGGTACTCCGGAAACGGCCAGGCGTCGAAGAGATCCTCTGCCTTGTACAGCAGTACGATGAAGGAGGCAGCCACGAGGGCAGCCAGTACCCCCAGTACAGTATAGAGGCTCAGCTCCCACACACTGGCCATGGAATAGGACGGGACCACAAAGGCGGGCGCATCGCCCAGGAGCCACCGGCTGATGACGTTCGCCGTCACTGACGATATGACCACGGTGCTGAAGTAACCAACGCTAAACTCCTGGAGGATCACCTCCAGGGAGAAAATGGCTCCCGCTATGGGGGCATTGAAGGTGGCAGCGATACCGCCGGCGGCCCCGCAGGCCACCAGGTTGCGGATCCGCTCGTCGGAGAAATGGAGCCACTGCCCCACCATCGAGCCCCAGGACGAACCGATCTGCACCATAGGTCCCTCTCGTCCCGCCGAGCCGCCGGTGCCAATGCAGACAGAAGAAGCCACCGCCTTCACCAGACCCACGACCGGCCGGATCCGCCCACCCCGCAACGCCACCGCCTCCATCACCTCAGGCACGCCATGTCCCTTGGCTTCACGAGCGATGAAGGTGATCATCGGACCAGCTATGAGCCCACCCACTGCAGGTACGAGAATGACATAGTAGCGCCCCAGGAACCCCAGGGCCTTCCCCCCACCTCCGAAAGCGAAGCTGGTAGTGGACTGGATCAATATCGTGAATGCGGTCGCTCCCAATCCAGTCCCCACGCCCACGATCAGGGCCGTAACCAACAGCACCGTTCGCTCTGGCGGCTGCCATCGGTCCAACAGCCGGGCCGCACGCTTGGCCGTCGCGTGCCACGTCTCCTTCAGGTAGTCAACTCCCTTCACTTCAGCGTATCGCAAGACCTCCGTTCGCTCTGTCTCCGGCTCCAGACACAAACAGCCTCCCCACCTCCGCCGGGGGTTGTGGGGAGACCTCTGCTCGAAATCTTAGCTCCATCCTGTCGTCCAGGCAAGCCATCACCGTGGGAACAAGCAGCATGGGGGCTATGGCTGCCCCCGCTGCCGTCATCCAGACTCGACCCCTGTCCGCAAGAGCGTGACCAGCCCCTCCTTCGCCGTCGAGGCAGGCTCGTCGCCCTCCCCTCAGTCTCCCTCCTCAACTGCTCCACCGGCCTCCATTCTCTGGCGAGCCGCCTCGAAGAGCAAAACGCTGGTGGCCACAGCCACGTTCAGTGACTCGACCCTGCCCTTCATGGGAATGGTCACCCGCTGGGTCGCCAGACCCCGAGCTTTCCTGCCAGCGCCACGGGCTTCGCCACCCACCACGAGGACCGTAGGCACGGTCCAGTCTATCTGGTAGTAGGGGGTCCCTGTCCTGGGATCGGCCAGCAAGGTCTGTTTTCCCTCCAGGGACCTCTCTACCTCCTCCCAGTCGCGGTCCCACAGCACATCCAGGCGGAAGTGCGCGCCCATACCGCCCCGGACCACTTTGGGGCTGAAGACGTCGACCGTACCGCGCACCGCCACGACCAAATCGACCCCCGCAGCTTCCGCCGTGCGCAGGATCGTCCCCAGGTTGCCAGGGTCCCGCACCCCGTCCAATACCAGGCTGAAACTGGAGACCGCAGACGAGACCTCTGGGAAACCAACCACCGCCAGGACACCCTGAGGAGTCCTGGTGTCTGCCATGAAGCGCATCACGTCTGCGCTCACCGCTTCTATCTCAGCCCTTGAGGAGATGAGAGCTTCCACCAGCGCCCTCGCCCGGGCGCCCTCGGTGCCATCTTCCGTGTAAAAGAATAAGGCGGGCTCTAGGCCCGCCTGAAGCATCTCCTCGATTAACCGTACGCCCTCGACCACGAACCGCCTCTCCCGGTGGCGGACAGACCTGCGGTAGAGAGAGCGCACGTACCTGACCCTACGATTGGTCTTGCTGGTGATCACTGTGCCGCTTTCGCCACCTCGACCAGGTGAGCGAAAGCCTCGGTATCCCTGACGGCCAGATCGGCCAGTACCTTACGGTCCAACTCGACCCCAGCCTCCTTCAGGCCAGCCATGAAACGGCTATAGGGGACGCCGTGCTGTCGTGCAGCCGCGTTAATACGAGTTATCCACAGCCGCCGGAAGTCCCGCTTCCGCCGACGCCGATCCCGATAGGAATAAGTCAGGGACTTGAGCATGGCCTCGTGCGCCCTCCTGTAGAGAGCGTGCTTGGTCCCCCGCTGTCCCTTGGTCAGCTTCAGCACTCTGTTATGGCGTCTGCGGGCCCTTGGTCCTCCCTTTACCCTTGTCAACTCACCACACTCCTTGCTAACCGGTGCCTAGACCTCGGCGAGGCTAGCCTTCCTTTCCCAGATAGGGCAGCAACCTCTTCACCCGCTTCACGCTTCCGCGGCTCGAGACCTCGATGGTCTTATCGAACGAACGCAAGACGCGACTTGGTTTCCTACGACGCAGATGGCTCCTGCCGATCTTGATTCTCAGAATCTTGCCCGAAGCCGTCCTCTTGAACCTCTTGGCAGTGGTCTTGTGGGTCTTCATCTTGGGCATCTCGCCCTCCAGGTTCAAACCTGTAACTGCTCTTCTCAGCGTACAGACGGGCGCCAGCAGCGCCCGTCTCAAGTCTCCTCACTTGCCGTCGGCTACCTGGTTTCCCCTATTTCTTCTTCTTTCCGGCCGGAGCCAAGATCATGAACATGCTCCTGCCCTCCATACGGGGATGGTATTCCACGACGCTCACGTCACTCAGACCAGTGGCGATCCTGCTCAACATCTCCTGTGCTATCTCAGGGTGCGTGATCTCCCGACCTCGAAACAGCACACGTACCTTGACCTTGAAACCCTCCCCCAAGAAGCCACGCATGCGATCGACCTTGAATTTTATGTCGTGGTCACCCGTCTTGGGCCGCAGGCGTATCTCCTTGACCTCGACAGGCTTCTGCGATTTCTTCGCCTCCCGGGCTTTTCTTGATCTCTCGTAGCTGTACTTGCCGAAGTCCAGCAAGCGACAGACAGGCGGATCGGCTTGGGGGGCAACCTCGACCAAGTCCAGATTGTGCCCCCGGGCGATCTCCAAGGCCTCCCCGATCGGGAATATGCCCAGTTGTTCGCCCTTGTCCCCAATTAGGCGCACCTCTTTGGCCCTAATCGCCTGGTTGATGCGTTGAGTCTTTCTAATGTCTTTCACCTCGTTGTGGCATACCAAAAACTGGACTGATTGGCATCCTCCTAGCGCCCTGGGTTTGGTGACAGGGAAGTGAGCGTAGCAGGTACTCCTCTAATGCGCTAATATACCACATTTATGAAGACAAGTCAAATACCCCCCAAACGCAAAGACCGCCCCTTCGCTGGCGGTCCTGGTCCCTGCGCCGACGAACCTCTCCTGCCCAGCTATCCTCCCACCACGAGCAGCATGAAGATCACGGTGTCTCCATCCTTGAGGGGCACGTCGAGATCGTCGTGCACAACCCACTGCTCCTCGTTGATCAGGACCTGAATAATGCTGTCCAGATTGCCCTCCTCGTCGAGAAGCGCCTCCTTCGCAGGGCGGCCGTACCGCTCCACCAGATGTTCCACCAGGTCTGCCACGGTGTGACCGGGGAAATCGACCTCGATTCTCTTGCCTCCGAGCGCCCTGACCAGGGCGGGCAAGGCCATCAGGCGTAGCTCAACTTTCACGCCCCCACTACTCTCCTTCCCGGACTCATCGCCTTCAGCTTCTCGCCGACCTCATACCGCCGGCACGAGGGACAGAAGCGCAGGTACTCCCCGGCACCGTTCTCGCCCTTCATCCTAGCCTCGATGTACTCCGCGGTGTGTTTGGGGACGACGAAGTTTCCACATCGCTCGCAGAACAGGCCATGCTCTGTCACGCCCCTGTCTATGGCCAGGGAGCGCACACCCTGGACGAAATCCCGGAACGCTACCCCTGCCGGGCAGAGGGCGGTACATACGTCGCAGGTCAAACAGAACCAGATCCCCACGTCCGTCAGCAGGTCGAACCCCAGAAGCGCCTTCTCCACGATACCACGTGGCGACACCTCGTAGGAGAAGTCCTCGAAGATCTCCGTCATGGGACACGCGGAGGCACACTTGCCACACTCGACACAGAGTATGACCCTGGTCTCCCGCATCAACTCGTCGACAGAGGTGTCCATCATGCAGCGCACTTCCTCGGCTAGACTTCGAGAGCGCCGGGTATGTTCCTCAGTTGCTCGAAAGTGAAAACCGGGCCGTCCCGGCAGATGTACTTGTCGCCTATGTTGCACCGGCCACACTTGCCGACGCCGCACTTCATCTTCATCTCCAGCGTGGTGATGATGTTGGCGTCGGCATACCCCATCTCCTCCAGAGCATCCACCACCAGCTTGATCATGATCGGTGGGCCACAGGTGAAGGCCACTTTGTTCTTCGGCGCGGGGTCGATCTCCTTCAGAAACGACGGCACGAAGCCCACGGGCCCGTCCCACGTCTCATCGCCTCTGTCCACCGTGACGTGAAAATCCACGTCAGGGCGCTCGTCCCACTCCTTCAACTCTCCCTTGTACACCAGATCCTGCGGGCTGCGCGCCCCGTAGATGATCTGCACCGCTCCATATCGATCCCTGCTATCGAGCACGTATCGGATCAGCGAGCGCAGCGGCGGCAGGCCGATACCACCGCCGATGAAGAGCAAGTCCTTTCCCTCGATCTCCTCAGTGGGCCAGGAGTTGCCCAGAGGTCCTCTCACCCCCAACTTGTCCCCTACCTCCAGATCGTGGATGGCGTTCGTTACCGTACCGACAGCTCGCACGCAGAACTCCAGCAAGCCTGCCAACGTGGGTGACGACGCAATGCCGATGGGACACTCTCCCACACCGAAGATGGACAGCTCCGCAAACTGACCAGGACGATAGGCGAAGGACTCCCCCACTTTCGGATCGTCGAAGGTAACCACGAAGGTGCTGATATCCGGCGTCTCAGGTCGGATCTCTTTCACAGTGGCAATCGAAGGGAGATAGATATTATCCTTCACTTACGCCCTCCTTGGCCAGGATATCCTTGATGACCTCCGTGATTTCTACCCCACCTGGACAATGCACCAGACACCGCGCACAGCCTACACAGGCGTAGTTCGTGCCATACCTGGAGGGAAAAGCGCTGAACTTGTGGAAATACCGGTTTCTGATCCTCTCTCGCCTGGTCGGGCGTGGGTTGACTCCGCTGGTCATGAGAGCGAAGTCGTTGTACATGCACGAGTCCCAGCACCTGTACCGCACGCCGTCCCACGCCGAGCCCACGTCCGCAATGTCGAAGCAATGGCAGGTGGGGCAGACGTAGGTGCAAATGCCGCAGCCCAAACACGGCAGGCTCAGCTTTTCCCAGTAGCCGTCCTCCCACATAGTCTCCAGCTTCTCTCGAAGCTCGCTGAGGTCCAGTTCGGGCATCTCCACCGGTGGTGGTTGCACGTCCCGCGCCTCTTTCTCCGTCACCTCTGAGAAGAGGTCCTCTGCCAGCGCCACCAACTGCTCCCCCTTCTCCGTCACCACGTCCACCAGGTAGACCTCGCCTATGTCCGTCAGCAGGACATCGCTCCCTTCAGGAGACAGGGGATCGATGCCGAAGCTGGTACAGAAGCAGCTCGCTCGCGGGGGTGTCGGGCAAGCCAGAGCGATGAGCGCGGTCCTCTCCCGCCTTTCTTTGTACAGGGCATCCTCCACATCATCGAGAAACACCCTGTCCAGAAGAGAGAGGCTCTCCACATCGCACTTCCGAATGCCCACTACCACTCTGTCCTTCTCCAGAGGCCCCGCCTCCTTCAACTCTATCTCCTTCCCTCTCTTCCGAAAGGAGAAGAGTCCCTCCACCTGCGGGAAGAACAAGCTCTTCGGCGGAATGAGCGAGTTGGCATAGTCGAGAGTCAGCTCCGCACCTGACTTCACGGTCCGAAACAGGACCATGTCCTCGTCTTCCGTGGGCCCGATGAGTTCGTACTTCTCGGCAATCCGGTCGAGCCAGCGTGTCAGGTCGGCCTTGGTGATCTTCTTCTTCTGCACTTTGCCCTCCTACAAAAACGGATCCTGGTCATCCAAGTCGAAGTTGACCAGCGGAGGTACCGTTTCGAGATCCATTCCCGCCTCGTAGTCGAACAACTCGGCGACGTCCTTCTGCACTTTCTTGTACAGGCGGCTCAAGGGGATGCCCACGGGGCACACCCGCTCGCACTCTCCGCAATCTATACATCTGCCGGCCAGGTGCACAGCCCTGATCAGGTGATAGATCTCATTCTCTGCCAGCAGCGCGGGCCTATCGAGCCACCGGGGAACGTTTCGGTCGAACAGACACTCCGTACAATAGCAGGCATAGCAGGCTTCGCGGCAGGCGTTGCACCGGATGCAGCGCTCGAACTGCTTCCGCCAGAAGGCCCTTCTCTCCTCCAGAGGGAGCTCTTCTAGCTCCTCCACCTCGGCGAACTCACTCCTGTCGCTCTCGATGGTGAAGGGGTGGGGTTCGCCCACAGTGTAGTCGCAGTCGAAAGCAGGAGGATGTTTGCAGAAAAAGCACTTGTCTCGCAGCACCTCCTCCTTGGCCACCTTCCGGGTCTCGTCCCCAACCCGAACCACGAACTCGTCGCCCGCATCCTCGACGCCGCCTATCTGCTCCAGCGGAACACCCAACTCCCGTTCCAGCTTGCGCGGATCGACCTGTCCTTCACAAGCCACTCCTACCGCCACGAAATCACCACGCTCCAGTTGATGCTGCTTGACCAGTTCGACCAGGGCTCGCGCATCACACCCCTTGACCAGGACACCAACCTTCCCCTCCAGGTCCCTGGCCCGGAGTACGTACTTGCTCAGGTTCTGGAGGCAGAGAGGCCCCCAGACCAGCTTATCGACTTCGGTCTCCTCCGTCACGAAGCAAGGCACGACCCTAAATGGCTCGGAACCCTGACAGTAACCGATGAAGTACTGTATATCCCCATCGGAAAGCAGCTTTCTGACTATCTCTCGGAGCTTGTCCTCCATCAGCTATCTCCTGGCTCCCTTGGTTGCACACCGCTTTGAGGCTGGTTGGGGCCCAGAGCCCTGATCTGGTCCGTCACTTGCCCGATGGTCTCGGCGAACTTGGCCCCCTCCGACGCCGAAACCCACCTGACCTGGAACCTTTCCGGTTCCAGGCCCACGTATTGTAGCAGCTTTTGCAGCAGCAGGCCTCTCCGCCTCGTGAAATAGTTGCCCTCCGAGTAATGACACTCTCCGGGGTGACAACCGAGGACCAGCACACCGTCGAGCCCCTGGGAAAGCGCCTTGATCACGAACTCCGGCCTCACCCGTGCGGAGCACATCACGCGGATCACGCGGCAGTTCGGAGGCATCTGCAGGCGAGACACCCCGGCCAGATCCGCACCCGCATAGGAGCACCAGTTGCATGCGAATACCAGAATCTTGGGCTCGAAGCCGTTGCCGGCTCTCTCGGTATCACGCACCGCCACTTGCTATCTCCTCAGCCAGGGCGTCGATCATGCTCACCAACTGCCGGTCATTGAAACCCTTCTGCTGCATCGCCCCGCTCGGACAGGCCGCCACGCAGCAGCCGCACCCCTTGCACTGCGCGGGATTGACGTGGGCCGCCCTGCCCCATCTGCCCTCCTGCAATTCCACGGCGCCAAACGGACAGACCTCCACACAGTTGCCGCAGGCGCTGCACGCTCGCTCATCACAGACCGCGGTGATCGCCTCCACCCGAACCTGTCCTTCGCGAATGGGTATCGACGCTTTCGCCGCCGCTGCGTACGCCTGCGACACGCTCTCCGGGATATTGCTTGGGTATCTGGCTGATCCACACACGTAGATGCCATCGGTAGAAAACTCTATCGGGCGCAGCTTCAGATGCGCCTCTAGGAAGAAGCCCTCGCTGCCTAACGGCACTTTGAGCATCTTGGAGAGCCGCTCGTTGTCGTCTCGCGCGACCAGCGGCGTCGTCAACACCACCAGATCGGCGGGCAAGACCACCTCCCTGCCCATCAACTGGTGCTGCACCTTGACGGCCTCCGCACGCCCTTTTCCCAGGACCTGCGGCGGACTCTCCACGTCGTAACGCACGAATCTCACGCCCAGCTCCATGGCCCGGCGGTAGAACTCCTCAATGTCCACGCCATAGGCCATCACGTCGCGATGGAGCACGTAGACGCTCGTCTCCGGATCCTGTTCCTTGATCCAGATGGCGTTCTTGATGGCTGTCGTGCAACAGAAGCGCCCGCAATAGGTCCTGTGGGGAATGCGCGCGCCGACGCAGTTGATGATGACCACACTGCGCGGCAGATCGGTGCCGGACTTGAACCTCTCCTCGAACTCGAGCTGTGTCACCACATTCGGCCACTCTGAGTACCTGTAGAGACCCTCGGGCTTCAACTCCTCTGCCCCCGTGGCCACGATGATCGTGCCCACCTTGAGCTTGTCGCCTTCGCCGTTGACCCTCACCGACACCTCGAAATCTCCGATGAACCCGGTGGTCTTCTCCACCTCAGCACCCAGGTACACGCTGATCTGAGGATGGCTCTCCACCTGCTCGATCAGTGGTTGGAGCAAGTCATCCGTGTTCTGCTCAGTGGGAAACAGCGTCTGCACCCCCCGGATCAGTCCCCCCAGCTCCTGTTCGCGCTCCACCAGGTGCACCGGGATGCCCTGATTGGCCAAACGCAGAGCGGCCGACATGCCCCCGATACCACCGCCAATGACCAGAGCTGCGGGGAACACATCGCTCTCGAACTCCTCCTGCGACTCGAGAAGACAGGCCTTGGCCACGCCCATCTTCACCAACTCCTTGGCCTTCTCCGTCGCCATCACCGGATCGTGCATGTGCACCCAGGAGCAGTGTTCCCTGATGTTCACGAACTCGAAAAGATACCTGTTGAGCCCGGCTTCCTCGCACGCACCCCTGAATAGTGGCTCGTGGGTGCGCGGCGTGCAGGAAGCCACCACCACGCGATTGAGACCCTGCTGCTCGACCTGGGCCTTGATCGCCGACAACCCCTCCTCGGAGCACGTGTAGAGGTTATCCTCAGCGTGCACCACGTTGGGCAGGGCCCGGGCGTACTCCACCACTTCGGGAACCCGCACCACGCCCCCAATGTTATTGCCACAGTGGCAGACGAAGACCCCGACCCTGGTCTTAGGCATGTTCCAGCTCTCTACTCCCAGGACTCAGTACCTCGGCCACCCTGGCAGCCGCCGCCGAGGCCTGGACGACGGAATCGGGGATATCCTGGGGAGCCTGGCAGAATCCACACGCGAAAACCCCAGGAACTGAGGTGTCCACCGGGCGCACCAGTCGATTCTCGATGGCCACGAAGCCGCTCTCGTCCAGTTCCAGGCCCATCTTGCTGGCCATCTCTTCGTGAACGCTATGAGGTACGAGCGCCTGACACAGGACTGCCAGATCTACCTCCATGCTGGTCACCCTGCGCTGGGGATCGCCCGCTTCGCTGTAGACCGTCTCGTCGTACCACACCAGGGGATCGCCGGTCTCACTATTGACGGTAATCTTGCCTGGGCGGCTCCTGAGGTAGCAGACGCCGTACTCTTCCCTGGCCCTGCTCACGTACTCCTGGAACTGCTTGCCTACCGCCCGCATGTCCGTGTAGAAGATGAAGGACTTCAAGTCCGGGTAATGCTCGTTGGCCAGAATGGCCTCCTTGGTGGCGTGCATGCAGCAGACGCTGGAGCAATACCGCTGGTAATTGACGTCCCTGGACCCGACGCACTGGATAAAAGCGATGACGTCAGGCACCTGGCCGTCGGAAGGCCGCTCGAGACGTCCACCCGTCGGGCCTGACGCACAAATCAACCTCTCGTACTCCAGACCGGTGATCACGTTCTCGATCTCGCCGTAGCCGTACTCCTTCAACGATCGAGGATCGAAGGGGTCGAAACCCGTAGCCAGAACTATAGCGCCCACAGCCAGTTCGACTACCTCTTCCTGTTGCTCGAAGTCTATCGCCCCCGCCTGGCAGGTTTCCTGGCAGACGCGACAGCGCCCCTTGGATAGATACAGACAGGCCTCGGCATCAATGGTCATCTTGCGAGGGACCGCCTGGGGAAAGGGCAGGTAGATGGCCTTTCGTTTCCCCAAGCCCGCGTTGAACTCGTCAGGGACCCGGCGGGGGCACTTCTCCGTGCACTCGCCGCAGCCCGTGCACTTGCTCACGTCCACGTAGCGTGGCTTCTTGCGCACCGTGACTCTGAAATCGCCAGCTTCGCCGTCAACCCCCACCAGCTCAGAGTAGGTCAAGAGGTGTACGTTCTCGTGGCCGGCGCACTCTATCATCTTCGGTGCCAGGATACACATCGAGCAATCGTTGGTAGGGAAGGTCTTGTCTAGCTGTGCCATCCTGCCACCGATGCTTGAGCTCTGTTCCACCAGATAGACCTGGAAGCCCATGTTGGCCAGGTCGATGGAGGCCTGGATACCCGAAATGCCGCCACCGATGACCACAACCGATCCGTTGCTCAACCTCTGCCCTCCAGAAAAGGCCCCTTCACGTCAGACGAGGGCATACCCTGCCAGCGGAACACGACCTCAAGCATGCCCTCAACTGGATTTCAGCCCCGCGCCCTTGAACTAGGCGGCAACGACCTTGCTCATCAACTCAGCCAGTTTGCTCGCAGCCTCTCTCTTCTTCCTCAGGTTTGCGGCGTTAGCGTCCACGAACTCCAGCGCCCCCGGAAAACAGAACCTGACGCACTGTGGGTCACCGTCACACAAATCGCATTTGATAACCTTACTGGCCTTGGTGTCGATGCCCATCCCACCGAAGGGGCAGGCCGTGACGCACATCTTGCAGCCGATGCACAGATCGTAGTCCAGGGTGACTCTGCCTAGCTCTTCGTCTCTGGACAGCGCATTCTTGGGACAAACGGCAACGCAAGGCGCATCCATACACTGCTGGCAGATCATGGGCATGTGGTAGCCTTCCATGAACCATTTGATGATATTGATTCTGGCCCTGCTGGGGTTGCTCACTCCCTCGTGCTTGACGGAGCAGACCATCTCGCACAGTCGACAACCGGTGCACTTGTCCTGATCCACCAGAATCACTTTTTGCATAGTCGATATCCTCCCCTATAGCAGATGGGACGGCTCATTCTCCAGCCCGAGCCTCTCCAGCGTCTCCTGGGTCGGGACGCCGCTCTCGTCCCACCCGTGTAGCTCGTAATACTCGTCCAGCATGCCATTGAACTTGTCGCGGTCGAGGGTACGTCCGCGGACGATCTCCAGCCCCCTCTTGGTGGGCTCGTCGAAGTACCGGTCCGACAGCCAGTCGTCCTTCCTGCTGAAGCCCTCCCTAATGTTGAACATCCTCTCGATGTTGTAGCACCGCTCGGCCACCTCCCACACCTCGCGAGGCGACAGCTCAAGCCCCACGTTGTAATGCAGGAACTTGGAGATGTGCTCGAACTTCATCAGGTTTGGGCTCAGGAACGTGCAGTGATACTTGCACACACCGACGCAGTCGATGGCCATGTACATCATCTCTTGCCAGATGACCTGCCAGGGTTTACCCTCGTAATCCCGGTAATCCGAAGTGTAACTGCCCTTGTATTCCACCGG
Organism: Anaerolineae bacterium; assembly: GCA_034411995.1. GTDB lineage: Bacteria > Chloroflexota > Anaerolineae > UBA7937 > B3-Chlor > JAUVXJ01. Next base: position 167,405 of record DAOUME010000009.1, read on the forward strand.
GTTGTTGTACACCTTTTCCAGCACCGGCACCGGCAGGTGATACAGGTCTATCGCCGGGCGGCTCCGCAAGTGATCCGACCCTCTGGTCCCCGTAGCGATACCGAGGGCCAGGGCAGGCGTCGGCCTCTCGTCGGAGTGCAGGTTACTCATGCCTTTGACCTGGATGTTGTACTTCAGAGAGTCCTTGCCGATCTTGGCCGCAGCTCGCTTTGGCCCCTCGGCCAGGATGTCACCTATGCCTTCACGGAACGCGATCTGCCTGATGAGCTCCAGAACGACCTCGTCGTTACCCCACTCCAGCTTGAGGCCGCCGGTGTCTTCGTCGGTGAGGATGCCCTTCTCGTACAGCTCCATGGCCCAGGCCATCATGCTGCCCGTCTCCAGGATGTCGAGTCCCCAGTGATTCACCAAATGGTTGCCCCTGAGGACGGTCTCGAAGTTGTTGCACCCCACCTCCCATCCGAACGCGCCCTGCGCGGTGTATTCGGGGCCTTCGTCGTAGATGCCGTCCACCAGATACCGGTGCCGGCAGTGGATGATGCAACCAAAGCAGCCCACCGTGCCGAAGGTGTACTCCTCGATGTGCTCGCACTCGATGGGCTCGGCGTCAAGAAGCTGGTTGTACTGGAAGTTCTGAGTCCTTACCAGCCCTGTGGAATTGGTCACGCTCTGGATGAACATGGTACCGTACTTGCCCATGATCTGGGCAAACTTGGTGCCGCTGATGTGCTTGATGACCTCGTAATCGTACTCCAGGGCCTCCTGGGGGTGCCGGATCTCCACATCCATAGTGCCCCGAGCGACGACCGCCTTCACCTTCTTCGAGCCCAGCACCGCGCCCATGCCGCTCCGGCCGCCAGCGTTCTTCATCCCATTCATCACGTTGGCGTACCTGACCAGATTCTCCCCGGCAGGGCCAATACAGAGCACCTGCACCTCGGGACCCAACTCCTCTTGCAGAGCATTCTGGGTATCCCGCGTGCTCAGACCCCAGAGATGCGACGCATCCCTGATCTCGATCTTCCCGTCGTTCACCCAGATGTACACCGGTTCCTCCGCCTGACCCTTCAGCATCAGATGGTGGAACCCGGCCCAGGTCATCTCCGGCGCGAAGAACCCGCCCATGTTGGTGCTGCCCACAGCGCCGGTCAAGGGCGACTTGGCAGCCACGTGAGTGCGCGCGGACGCGGACGACAGGGTCGCGCTCAGGAGCCCGGCGCTGATCAGTGCGACGTTGTCGGGACCCAGCGCGTCGATGCCTGGCTCTGTGTGGTTGTACAGCAGATACATGTCCAGGCCTCGACCGCCGATGAACTTCTTCCTCAACTCGATGGGTATGGGCTTGATCTCAACCTCCCCTGTGGAGAGATCGATGGTAGCGAGTTTGCGATTGAGAGACATCCCTTGGTTTACCTCCTTCTTGGTCAACCGGGAGCTCGTGGCCCTTGAGCAGACCTCTCGCACCGAGAGACCGTATCTAGGATTTCATCTTGTCCCACATCGGACCCCTGACCTTGGCCAGTTTAGGATTCACCCAAGACACCCGCCACTCCCAGCCACACTCAGGGCACACGAACCTGTCCGCCTTGGGCGGGACCTTGTACCTGTGGAAGCAGTTCAGGCACCTTACCTCGCCTATCCGGCTCTCTGCCTTCTGCTTGTCGCTGACGCTCTTCTTGACCATACCAGTTTCTCCTCCAAAGAGAGCCGACCAAAAACGACCAGCCTACTCCCATTATACACGATCTATGTCAAATTGGCAAGAGTCCGTCTTCGGACTGCCACATATTTACCAGATGTGGCCTAAGACTGCAAACATTCGAGGACAGCGGCTATGCCCATCCCGCCTCCTACGCACAGGGTGGACAACCCGTACCTCAACCCCCGCTTCCGGAGTTCGTAGAGCAGCGTAAGTGTGACCCTGGCTCCGCTCGCCCCCACCGGATGCCCCAGGGCGATCGCCCCGCCGTTGACGTTCACCTTGTCCCGGTCGAGGCCCAGTTCCCTCTCGCAAGCGAGATACTGGGCGGCAAAGGCTTCGTTCAGCTCTATCAGCGCCATGTCTGCCAGCTCCACGCCAGCCCGCTGGACAGCCTTTCGGGTGGCCTCCACAGGACCGATACCCATGAGGTCCGGATCGACGCCCACGCTGGCCCACGACACCAGTCGTCCTAGTGGCCTGAGACCCATATCCCTGGCCCTCTTGGCGGTGGTCATCACCACGGCCGCTGCCCCGTCATTGATGCCGCAGGAGTTGCCGGCGGTCACCGTGCCGTCTTTCTTGAACGCCGGTGGCAACTGCCCCAGGCTCTCCACCGTGGCACCAGCGCGAATATGCTCGTCGCGGTCCACCACGGTGATCCTGCCCTTGCGGTCTCTCGTCTCTACGCCGACGATCTCTTCAGCGAACCGTCCGTTCTCCCGGGCCTCGGCCGCCAGGGCGTGGCTGCGGTAGGCGAACTCATCCTGCTCCTGGCGTGAGATGTCGTACCTCTCCGCCAGGTTCTCTGCCGTGAGCCCCATAATCAGCCCGTTCCACTGATCGGTGAGGGCCACGAGAACGTAGTCCTCTACCTCCACGTTGCCGAGCCGAAAGCCATCCCTGGCACCACGGATCAGGTGGGGGCATTGCGTCATGTTCTCGGTCCCACCTGTCAGCACCACCGTCGAATCCCCCAGCAGGAGTTGCTGAGCACCGACGACCATGGCCTCCAGGCCCGAAGCGCACAGCCGGTTCACGATCAGCCCTGGGACCTCGATGGGGACTCCCACGGCCATCCCTATGTGGCGCGCCAGATACGGAGCATCCTTGCAGGTCTGGACGACGTTGCCGAAGATCACGTGATCGATGGCCTGAGCATCGACGCCCGAGCGTCTCAGCGCCTCCGCAGCAGCCACCTTCCCCAGCTCGGTGGCCGTGACCCCCTTGAGCCCACCATTGAGCACGCCAAATGCCGTACGCGCGCCATCAACGATGACGATATCGTCCATCCGAACACCTCAGGGATGAGGCCACCCGTCTCAGGCAGCCAGCAACGGGCGGCTAAGTCAGGTTCTCGAAGATCCCCGCCATGCCCTGCCCGCCACCGATGCACATCGTGGCCAGGCCATACTTCTCGTTTCGCTCCCTCAACTCGTACATCGCAGTGAGAGATATGCGCACGCCGGTGCAGGCTGTGGGGTGGCCCAGGGCGATGGCCCCACCGTTGACGTTGGCGATGTCCCGATTGCTGCCCAGCTCTTTTTCGCAGGCCAGGTATTGAGCTGCGAAAGCTTCGTTTAGCTCGATGATGTCCATCTCTCCCAGGCTTAGCCCCGCCCGCTGGAGAGCCTGTTTCGTGGCCGGCACAGGGCCGATGCCCATGATGTCGGGGTTGCAGCCCATGGCCCCATAGGACACCAACCTGGCCAGAGGCTTCAAGCCCCGCTCCTTGGCTACCTCCATGGTGGTCACCACCACTGCGGCGGCCCCGTCTGTGATGGGACACGCATTGCCCGCAGTCACCGTGCCGTCCGCCTTGAACGCCGGTTTCAGCTTGGAGAGCTTCTCCACGGTAGTATCGTCACGGATCCTCTCGTCGTGCTCGAAGAGCTTGGTCTCACCTCTCCTGCCGGCGGGGACTTCTATGGGCACGATCTCCTGGGCCAGACGACCCCTGTCGCGCGCCGCCGCCGCCAGCATGTGGCTACGACAGGCGTACTCGTCCTGCTCCTGGCGAGAGATGTTGTACATTTCCGCCAGGTTCTCCGCTGTCAGCGCCATCCGCAGACCGTTGTAGGTGTCTATGAAGTTCTCATCCACCCAGTGCTCAATGACACCTTTGCCGTACCGCAGACCATCGCGCGCGTTCACGATCACAAAGGGCATCTGGTCCATCGCTTCCACGCCGCCTGCCAGGACGAACTTGTACTCGTCATCCACGATGAGCATGCGGGCCGCAGTGACGATAGCCTCCAGCCCGGACCCACAGATGCGGCCCAGGTTCAACGCGGGCACCGGCAGAGGGCATCCCGACTTCAGAGCGATGTGTCGCGACAGGTACTGGGCATCCCCCGTAGCCTGCGAGGCATTGCCCCACACAACGTGGTCTATCCAGTCCGGCTCGACCCCCGATCGCTGCATGGCTGCCTTGGCCACGTGTACCGACATGTCGGTCGGATGGACGTCCTTCAACGATCCGCCGTAGTGGGCCAGCGGGGTGCGAGCTCCATCAAGGACGACTATATCCTTGCCATAGAAATTCATGGTCCTATTGCTCCTTTCAGCAACTAGTTTCTTGATCTGTATTGCCAGCCCCCGCCCTCCACATGCAAGAGGGACTCGGAGGCAGGATAGACAAAACCCGGGTGCAAGGTACCCACCAGCCAGAAGTCGGTAGCCTGCACCCCAGCGCGTCCGCGCCAGCGTCAGATCAACCCGGCCATGACGTCCTCAGGCTATAGCTTCCTCCGGTCGACGATGCGCTTAGCCTTGCCCTCGCTCCGCTCGATGGTCAGGGGCTCTCTCACTTTGACGCCGGCAGACACGTACAGCGTCTCGCTCAGCGCTCTCTTGATCTTCTCTTCCAACTGCCGCAACGCAGCCGCACCCTGCTGATACAGCTCCTTGGTCGCCTCTACCTCCACCGTCAGCACATCCAGGTCCTTGGGCCGGTCCACATAGATCACGTATTGAGGCGCCAGCTCGCTGAAGCTCAGCAGCACGTGCTCTATCTGGGACGGGAAGACGTTCACACCACGGATGATGAGCATGTCGTCGGTCCGTCCCAACACCTTGCCCATGCGCACCATCGTTCGTCCGCAAGCGCACTTCTCGGCGTTCAACACGGTGCGATCACGAGTCCGATATCTGATCAGTGGGAAGGCTTCCTTGGTCAGGGTGGTAAACACCAACTCCCCTTCCGTGCCATACGGCTGAACCTCGCCCGTCTCGGGATCGATGATCTCCGGATAGAAATGGTCCTCTGCAATGTGCATCCCGTCGTGCTGTGAGCACTCCAGGGCGACCCCCGGGCCAATCACCTCAGCCAGACCAAAACTGTCGAAGGCTTCCAGATCCAGCCCCTCCTCGATCTGGGCGCGCATCTCTTCGCTCCACGGCTCAGCACCCAGTAGCGCACTGCGCAGCTTGAGGTCTTTCTTGGGATCCAGCCCTGCCTGCGCGACGGCCTCAGCCAGCACGATGCTGTACGAGGGGGTGGCCACGAGCACCGTGCAGCCAAAGTCCCGCAGGATCATCACTTGCCGTTTGGTCTGCCCTGCAGACACAGGAACCACGGTGGCGCCCACCTCGATACCGCCATGGTGAAAGCCGAAGCCACCTGTGAAGAGGCCGTATCCCAGGCAGTTGTGGATGACGTCCCCCTTGGTGGTCCCCGCCAGTGTGTAGACCCGGGCAATGACCTCCGACCACACCTTCAAGTCGTTCCTAGTGTAACCGGTGACCGTCATCTTGCCTGTGGTCCCGCTCGTCGCGTGGATCTCGGCAACTTCGCTCAACGGTACCGCGAAGGACCCGAAGGGGTAGTTGTTCCGCAAGTCTTGTTTGGTAGTGAAGGGGAACCTGGCCAGATCATCCAGCGACTGAAGGTCCTCTGGCTTCACGCCGACCTCGTCGCAGTGTTCCTTGTAGTAGGTCACGTGATCATAGACATGGCGCACGCTTCGCTTCATGCGCTCTAACTGGAGCTTCCGGAGTTCGTCGCGCGGCATCGTCTCCGCTTTCTCGTTCCAGATCGCGTACTTTCGCTTGGCCATGTCTCTCTCCTATGTGAGCGCCACGAGCCCTGCACGGCAGCCGCCATGCAGGCTCCATCTCCGATACCCGTGCCGTTGGCTTGGCCTCCTGCCAGACGGAATCACAGTTGTCGCCCTGCGGTGAAGGCCCTACGATTCAGCTCCACGTACTTCTTGGGGACGCGTTTCTCGATGACGTCTAGCCAATGCTTCTCTGGAAGAATCAGGTGTCTTGACAGGGCCCCCATCAGCACTACGTTCGTGGCCCTTTCCGTGCCCAGCTCTTGAGCCTTGGCCAGGGCCGGGACGATGTAGTACTCCTTCGTGGCCTGGCCCAGGGCCTTCTCTATCGTCTCCTGGGCCGGGTACTCCATCCCCCCCGAACTGACGGCTAACGGGGGCAACCTCTGCTCATTGACGATGGCGATTCCCGTCGGCTTCAGAAACTCCAGCCAGCGCAGCGTTTCCAGCAGCTCGAAGGACACCAGGTAGTCCACGTCGCCCTTGCCCTGAAGAGGCGCATACACCTTGTCTCCCCAGATGATCTGGCTCAGCACGCTCCCGCCTCTCTGGGCCATCCCGTGGACTTCCGATTTCTTCACGTCCAGGCCGGCCTGCACTCCCACCTCTGCCAGAATGTCGGACGCCAATAGCACGCCTTGACCACCCACGCCAACCAGTGCGAAATTCGTCGTCTTCACGCTACTGCCCCTCCACCATGTGAATAGCCTTGCGGGCGCATACCTGCTCGCACACCGCGCAGCCGAAGCACAGTATGGTGTTGATCTCGGCCTTGGCCTTCCCCGTCTTCTCGACGACCTCGTCGCTCCTCATGATGGCCGGACAACCGATCTCGAAGCAACGGCCGCAAGCGTTGCACCGTTCGAGATCAACCTCGTGGAGCCCAGGCCGTTCCTTGTACAGGAAGACGCATGGCGAGCGCGCGATCAACACCGCCGGCTTGTCCGACTCCAGAGAGGCCGTGAGCGCCTCCTCCAACCCCTTCAAGTCCAGGGGGTCAACCGTTCGCACTTCTTCGTACCCCATGGCCCGCGCCAGCGCCTCGAAATCCCCTCGAGTAGTCTCCTCACCCTTCAGCGTTCGTCCCGTGCTGGGGTGGTTCTGGTGCCCCGTCATGGCCGTGGTCAGGTTGTCTACGATGACGGTCACCGTGTTGCTCTTGTTGTAGATCACGTTCAGCAGAGGCGGCATGCCCGAATGCCAGAACGTCGAATCACCGATGGTGGCCACCGCCCTGCCTTCAAAGCCCGCCTTGTTCATCCCATGCGCGACGCCGATGCTGGCCCCCATACAACCGATGGTGTCGATGGTGGCCAGGGGGGCCAGCGCGGCCAGCGCGTAACAGCCGATGTCTCCATTGACCACGAGCCCATGCTTCTTCAACATGTAGTACACCGGCCTGTGAGGGCATCCCGCACACATCACGGGAGGGCGCGGCGGCAACTCTCCCACGTCCACCTTCCACACGTCCGTCGGCTCGCTTACTAACCCCGCCTCGTAGGCTGCCTCCCGCACTATCCGGGGATTGAACTCCCCCAGGATGGGGAAGTACTCCTTGCCCGCGGCTACCTCGATCCCCATCATCTTCAGGTGCTCTTCGATGAAGGGCTCCAGTTCCTCCACGACGACCAACCTGTCCACCTTGGAAGCGAACTTGCGAATCAACCCCTCTGGCATAGGCCAGCTCATGCCCATCTTCAGGAAGGACGCTTCTGGAAACACCTCTCGTGCATACTGGTATGAGACTCCATTGGCCAGCACCCCCAGAGACTTGTCCCCCCACTCGATCTTGTTGTACGAAAAGGACTCGGAGTACTCCGCCAGGTCCTTCAGCCTCTGCTCGATGACCGGATGCCGAAGCCTCGCGAAGGCAGGCAGCATGGCATACTTCTGGGGGTTATGCTCGTAGGCCAGCGGTTCAGAACCGACGGCCATCCTCTCTCCCAGCTCGACGACGGACATGGAATGGCAGATCCGCGTGGTCATCCGCAGCAGGACAGGGGTGTCGAACCGCTCGCTGATCTCCAACCCCAGGCCCACGAACTCCTTCGATTCCTGGCTATCGGTCGGCTCGAGCATGGGCACCTTGGCAAACTTGGCATAGTAGCGGTTATCCTGCTCGTTCTGGGAGCTGTGCATGCCCGGGTCGTCACCGGTGACGATCACCAGCGCGCCGTTGATGCCCGTATAGGATGAGTAGAACAGTGCTTCAGCAGCCACGTTGAGGCCCACATGCTTCATGGCCGCCAGGGCCCGCTTTCCAGCGTAGGCTGCTCCGATGGCCACGTCCAGGGCTACCTTCTCGTTGGGGCTCCACTCCGCGTAGATCTCGTCGTACTTGGCCACGTTCTCCAGGATCTCGGTGCTGGGAGTGCCGGGATACGCGCTGGCGAACACCACGCCACTTTCATACGCTCCACGAGCTACAGCCTCGTTTCCTGATAGCAGAGCTTTCACCACATCCCTCCGTATTCCCTCTGACCAAGACCACGTTTTTGCTCGGGATCGTGTGCACACCTTCCGAGCGTGCACCCCACGCTCCACACCCACCGGCCTGCCATACGCCCCATCTCAGTCTATAGCGCCAAGGTCAAAACCAGGTCCTATCTCCGTCTCAAGGGGGTCCATACACCGCAGCAACGACCTTCTGTCGCCCAGACCTCCCTCGGTGATCTCTCTAGGCATGCTGGCCTGCCGATCCTCCCAGGTACGCCTCTTGCACCCGTTCGTCAGCCAGCAGGTCCTCAGACCGACCCTCGAGGACCACCCTCCCCGTCTCCATCACGTAGCCCCGGTCGGCGAGCTTGAGCGCGGCTCTCGCGTTCTGCTCCACCAACAGGATCGTGGTCCCATGGTCTCGGAGCTCCCCGGCAACTCTGAAGATCTCCCTGACCAGGAGAGGAGCCAGGCCCAGAGACGGCTCGTCCAGCAGCAGTATCTTCGGCTTGGCCATCAGCCCTCGCCCCAGGGCGAGCATCTGCTGCTCGCCGCCCGACAGGGTACCGCCCGTCTGCCTCTGCCGTTCCTTCAACACCGGGAACAGGTTGAATACGAAATCCAGGTCTTTCTGGATCTCCTCCCGCGGATCCCTCCTGTGCCGGAGGTAGGCCCCCAGCAGCAAGTTGTCCATGACATTCAGTGTAGAAAAGACCTGTCGTCTCTCAGGCACCTGGCTTATGCCCAGGCGCACGACTTTGTCGGGAGAGAGCCTGGTGATCCGCTGACCGTCCAGGAGAAGCTCGCCACTGCCCGCGTGCAGCACCCCCGAGATGGTGTTCAGTAAGGTGGTCTTGCCTGCACCGTTGGCCCCGATGACGGTGACGATCTCTCCCCGATCGACCTCCAGCGAGACACCCCTCAAAGCATGGATGTTGCCGTAGTAGGTGTCGACGTTTCTCACTTCCAGCAGCATTCTCTGTCTCTCCCCAAGCGAGGGCTAGATCCCTTCCGTGCCCAGATAGGCGGCGATGACTTTGGGATCGCTCTGCACCTCTTCGGGAGTACCCTCTGCTATCTTCTCTCCATAATCGAGGACGATGATCCAGTCAGCGATGCCCATGACGAAGCTCATGTCGTGCTCCACGAGCAGGATGGAGATGCCCTGATCGCGGATCCGCCGCACCAGCCTATCGAGCTCGACTTTCTCCGTCATGTTCAGGCCCGCCCCCGGCTCATCCAGCATCAGCAGCTTAGGTTCCGTGGCCAGAGCGCGCGCGATCTCCAGCAGTCGTTGCTGTCCAAAGGGCAGGCTACTAGCATTCCATTGGGCGAAGGGCTCCAAACCCACGAAAACCAGACGCTCCATGGCTTGCTCTCTGATCTCGCTTTCCTCGCGCCTGCCTCCCGGCAACCGGAGAGCCGCGCTGATCATGCCGTACCCACTCCTGGGGTGCCGTCCCACCATCACGTTTTCCAGGACACTCATGTTGGTGAAGACCTGCAGGTTCTGAAAAGTTCGCGACAGGCCGAGGCCAGCGACCACGTGAGGCTTCAGCTCATTGAGAAGCTGGCCCTCGAACCTGATTTCGCCCCCCGTGATGGGCAGCACGCCAGAGATCAGGTTGAAGATCGTCGTCTTGCCGGCCCCGTTGGGGCCGATGATGGAGAGAATGCTGCCTTCCTCCACCTCGAACGATACGTCGTTCACCGCGAGCAGGCCGCCGAAATCCTTTCTCAGATTCTCCACCTCCAGGATCGTCGCCTCAGCCACGTCTCCTCCTCGCGGATGAACGCTCCCCAGAAAGTGCATACGGCCTTCGAGTCATGCTTCTGCCCTATGAGTGATACGACGAAGCCAGGTGGCCGGGCCGCCTGTCCCACCACGGAACAAGACCATGGGCCGCTTCAGCCTGCCTGCCCCACCTGTGGCTTTCTCCCCTGCCCATCGCCCCTTCGCAGAGACACGAGGTTGCGCACCCTGCCCAGAGCCGTGACACCCCCAAAGGTCAGCCCCTCGGGCACGAAGATCATCACCAGTATGAGTATGATGCCGTAGGCGATGAGCTCGTGTTCTCCGCCAGCCCCGCGAAGCAACTGGTGCATCCTGGCCCGCAGAACCTCCTTGATCACGAAGAAGAAACTCACTCCCAGTGCCGCGCCCCACACGCTGGCCATGCTCCCCACGGCAGACATACACACCAGCTCCACAGAGGCCACGAACCCAAAGGGCCCTGGGGCCACGATGGCCTGGAAGTGCGCGTACAGGCTGCCTGCCAGGCTGGCCATCATCGCGCTGAGCACCAGCACCTGGACCCGGTACTTGTCGGTATCTACCCCCATGGTGTTGGCCGCCAACTCGCTGGTGTGGATGGCGCGCAGACCTCGCCCCACTCGCGAGTTGATCACATTCAGGCCGATGATGATCACCGCCAGCGCCGCAGCCCAGACCAGCCAGTAGTACCGTTCCACCGGCCAGAACGCGAAGCTCTCCCCGATGCGGAGCCGGGGGATTCCCGCCAGCCCGTCATGCCCGCCGGTAATCTCCCCTCCCTCCCGGAAGATGGTATACATCACCACACCCAACCCCAGGGTAGCCATGGCCAGGTAGTTGCCTCTCAGCCTCAGGATCGGCCTTCCTATGGCATAGGCAAACACCCCCGTCACCAGCATGGCGACCAGTATGGCCAGCCAGGGCCACCACCACGTGTCTGAAATCCCCGGTAGTACGTCATGTCGTGAGGCCAGGGTAGACATGATGGCCGACACATAGGCCCCCATGCCGTAGAAAGCCGCCTGGCCCAGCGAGATCTGACCGGCATAGCCCATCAACAGATTGAGGCCGACCACCACGATGGTCAAGATGCCGATACGGATCAGCGTGTCGAAGGTCACCGTGCCGCCGGTCAAATCCCTGAACCGGAAGCCGAAGGGCTGTAGCGTTTCCACCAACCCGAAGACGACGATGATAGCGGCGAAGGCTGCGATCCCGATGACGTTGGCGTACCTGGCTCCAGCTCCTTTCTCAGACACGCGCGCACCCCCTAGGACTGCTCAACGCCTCGTTCCCCGCCACCGATAAGACCTTGAGGTCTGAAGAGCAGGATCAAGATCAGGATGATGAAAGCGATTCCGTCCTTGTACCCGTATAGCTGCGTGACGCCCGCCCCGATGTTCTCTGCCACACCCGTGATCAGCCCCCCCAGAACGGCGCCCAGAGGGCTGATCATGCCGGCCATGATGGCGGCCACGAACCCCTTGAGACCAAACACCAGCCCCATGTCGTACTGCGGCCTGATCACCGGTCCAAACACGACCCCACCGATCGCCCCCAGCGCAGCCGCCATCCCGAAGGCCAGCAAAGACATTCGACTGGGGTTGATGCCCATCAACTCCGCGGCACGCCTGTTGACCGCACAAGCTCGCAGCGCTTTTCCCATGATGGTTCTCTCGAAGAAGAACAGCAGTGCGCAGAGCACCAGCGCCACAGTTCCCCAAATCCACAGACTCTGCACCCCCAGTGTGAGCCCGAAGGGGCGGAGTATGACGTCAAGCTGCTCTTGGTTCGTGAAGAAGGGCACGATCCTCGCTCGCGTCCCCCAGATGATCAGCGCCGCCGCTCTGATGGCGATGGTGGCCCCGATGGTAATGATGATCAGGGTCACTACGTTGGCCCCGCGAGCCGGGTAGATCGCTCCCCTCTCCAACAAAATCCCCACGATGGTGACGATCAACACCGAGCAAACGATGGCCACCACCAGCTTGAGAGCTGGAGGAAGTGGAAGATCCAGCTCGTAGATGCTGGCCGAGAGCATGGCCCCCAGCATGACGAACTCTCCTTGCGCGAAATTGATGATGCCGGTCACGCTGTGGATGACTACGAACCCCAAGCCAACGAGTGCGTAGATGCTTCCCCCTCGAATGCCATCTATCGTCCACTGGGCAAAGGCCTTGAGTCCATACCCGTTCTGACGGGCGAGGATTAGAACAAAGGCTACCAGCAATACCATGGCAGCCACACTCGCACCTCGCCTTGCAGACTTGGTGCCCAGGTACTTGTGCATGCTCGCCCCCTCCGCCATGGCAAAGGGGGGGACTGAGGCCGTAACCTCAGTCCCCGACCTTGACCGTCTGTCTACCACTCCTCTTGCGGGAAGGGGACAAACATCTGGCCGTCTACCTTGAACCAGGTAAAAGACGTATAGTCCAACCCGTAGTGGTCGTCAGGCGCGAGGTTGAAGATGCCGGCGGTGCCAGGCCAGTCCTTGATGTCGTTCTCGATGTAGTCGCGAACGGCCGCCCGCTGCTCCGCCAGGCTCAAACCTTCGGGAAGAGTCTCCAACGCGTCGATGACCCAGTACAGAGCATCGTAGGCGTGACCACCGAAGGTGCTGACCGGCTGACCGGTGTACGCCTCGTAGGCATCCTTGAAGTCCATCCAGATGTCCTTCGCAGGATGGTCAGCGGCTATGTCCTCCGCGATGATCACCGCACTGCACGGCATCTCCGCACCCTCCACGGCGTCGCCACCGGCAGTGATGAAATCCGTCGTGCACACGCCATGCCCGTGGATGATCGGGATGTCCGGCAGCGCCGTCCGGATCGCTACGTGAGCGTTGGCCGCGCCAGGCGGGATGGCACCGATGATCACCACGTCACAACCCGCGGCCTCGATCCCAGGCACCTGTGGGAACTCAGTGTCCGTGCGTTCAAAGCTGCCCTCGAACACATTCTCGAACCCGGCATCTGTGAGCATCGCTGACGAGTTGTTGTAGCAATCCTTGCCGTAGCCGGTGTTCTCGTACATGTAGCACACCGAGCTGACCCCCATCTCCTCGAGCCGCTCCACCTGCCACTCGGCCACGTCGCCATTGCTCTGTGCCACCTTGAACACCCAGGGACGCATCTCACCTGTGTCGGGGTCGGAGATGATCGCCAGCGACGAGGCCATGGAGATGTACGGCACCTCGGCCTCCGTGGCAACCTCGGCGATGGCCAGACTGATGGGCGTGACGCTGCCCATGATCAGGGCCACCACCTCGTCCTCGTCTACATACCTCCGTGCCAGGCTAGCTGCGACATCAGGGTTGCTCTCCGTGTCACCGACGATGATCTCCACCTCGTGGACTACCCCATCCGGGCCCACGATCCCGCCGGACTCCTGCAGGCGCTCGATCATGATCTCGGCCCAGTTCCGTTGAGGCTCCCCCAGATTGGATCCTCCACCGGTGACATCGGGTCCAAAACCGATCTTGTAAGTGGTGCCGACCTGAGGCTCTGGCGGCGGCGCTTCGGTCGGTGTCGCCTCTGGAGGAGGCGGTGGCGGTGTAGTGGGCTCAGGCGCCGGCGAAGGCGCCGCACAGCCCGCCACGAGAAGCGCCATCAGCACAACCACTGTCACTGCAGCAAAGGCTTTCCTCTTCACTTTTTTCCTCCTCTATTGCGTTGAGGAACTCGACTCCTCTTGCCAGCCCGTTGCACGAAAGGCTACGCGGTCGACCCCTACTTTCTCCATCACCTCCTTTCCACCAGCTCACGTGACCCCATCCCCAACACCACCGTTCGTCCCAGCAGCCGCCTGGCCATTCAGGCAGCCCTCCTGCAACCGCTGAGACCACCGGAACGAGGGGCTTCTCCGGTCTGTGACACGCCCTCTGTACCCGGCAGGACTAGAAATCAGGCGTCAGAACGATCCTCTTCATCAGCGTCGTGCTGTGCGCTTCCTGGAACACGTCCTCGATCTGGCTCATAGGGCGCGTCTCCACGAAGGGCTCCAGCTTCACCCGACCATCCAGCACCATCTGCAATACCGTGGGGTAGTACTCCGGCAGGCAGCCCCAGGTGCCGATGATCTCGGCATCGAACGCCATGAGCCTGGACAGCGAGTATTCGTTGACGTTGGTACCGAAACCGACCCACACCAGCTTGCCCACGAACCCCAGCAGAGCCAAGGCGATCTCCTGAGCGGGCCTGGCCCCGGTCATCTCGAAGACCTTCCAACCCCAGTTGGAGGGCAACCCGTGCTCCTTGCACAGGTCACGGAACTCGTTGCGGATGTCCTTGACGCTCTTGTCGGTGGAGTTGATGACGTAGTCTGCCCCGTACTGCAGCGCCCGCTGGAGCTTGTCCGGGTGGCGTGCGATACCCACCACGACGTCCGCACCCATGGCGTTCAAGATCTGCGACATGAACACCCCCAGACCCCCAGTCACGCCCAGGATGATGCACCTGTCGCCTTTCTGCACCTCTGCGCGTACCGCCGCCTGGTAGGGGCTCGTCACCGCGTCGGCGACTGCCGCCAGCCACTCCAAGGGCATCCCTTTCCGATCCTCGACGGGACACAGATCCTGGGCCGGTACCGGAATGTGGCTCGAAAAGCCACCGTAGATGTCCAGGCTGTTGCCGGGCATCTTCTGCGCCAGACACCTGTTGCCACGACCCATGTCGCAGATCGGGCAGTTCCGGCAAGGCATCACCGCTGGGATGATCACTTCCTTGCCCATCCACGTCTCTTCCCCGGCCACCACCACCCCGCTGATCTCGTGGCCCAACGTCAGTGGTGGCTTGGTTACCGTCGGAACGCCGTCGTAGAAATACCCCAGGTCCGTGTGACAAACCCCGCACCCGGCGATCTCCACCAGTACCTCGCCCGACTTCAATTCCGGGACCGGAATGCTGGTCTCCTCTAGCTTGCCAGGCGTAACCTCCCCGGTCTCTCTGTCTCTCACAGTGGGTTGCACCATCTGCCAGGTCTTGATCTCTTTGGGCACAGTCGTCATTACCTCTCTGCCTCCCCGCTACTGATTGTCGGCTTGCTTCTCCGGCTCTGGCAGCCGCTGATTCCATCGCCAAGATCGCCGCCCCGAAGGCCCCCATCTCCTGGGGGTGCGGCGCGATCTCCACCTCCACATTGGCCCGTTCGCCGACGATCTCTGCCACGATGGGGTTGTGCGCCACCACGCCGCCGCTCATCATCACGCGACCGGTCAACCTCTCCATCTCCAAGATACGCTTGGCCACAGAATTGAACAACCCCCTGACGATGTCTTCCAGCCTCTCACCGCCGCGGATTCTATCCAGGACTTCCGTGGCCGTGAACACCGTACAGAAGCTGCCCAACTCCGTCCCCTGGGTCGACTTCCTCGCCAACCCCTCCAGTTCGCTCACCGGGATGTCCAGCTTGTAGGCCATTTCTTCCAGGAAAGCCCCGGTGCCGGCCGCACACTTGCGGTTCATCTTGAAGCTGGTCTTTCTGCCCGAGGCATCCAGCTTGACCACCTTGTTATCCTGACCACCGATGTCGATCACCGTGATCGCCTCCGAGCGGTAGAAGTGACAGCCCCTGGCGTGGCAAGTGATCTCCGTCTTGGTCTCCTGGGCAAAGGAGATGCTCCGTCGTCCGAAGCCGGTAGCGACGACGAACCCCACGTCGCCTCGGTCCAACCCTGCAACCTTCAGTGCCTCCTCGAACGCCACCTCCGCGGATTCGAGAAGCCGGGCCCCAGTCCGGCACACGTGACTGCCCAGGATCGTTCTCTCTTCACCTATGATCACGGCCTTGGTGGTCGTCGTCCCGCAATCCAGGCCAGCGAAGTATCTCGCCTTCAGATTCGTCCCCTCTCTAGCCAAGCCTAGTCACTTTCCTCTAGTTGTTCGACGAAGGCCTCGATGTTGGTCCTAGTGGTCTCCTCGGAATACATGCGCAGGTCATTCAGATCGGCGTCAATGACCAGGGTGGGAATCCCCAGCTTCTCCTCCAACCTCTGGGGCATACCATACCGGGAGTTCGAGTTGCTGGCACAGGTCTTGGCATCGTGGAAGATGATCCCGTCGACCTGGTACTCCTCGACCATCCGCTCGATGTACGCCTGCTTTGCTGGCTCGCTACGATTGATGAAGATCTCCGTATAGGCCTGCGCCATACTCTCGAAGGGCCGAGCCTCGTCGAAGGCACTGAAGATCCAGCTATTGCAGTAGGTGGACACCACCACGCAGGCACCCAGCTCGGAGAACTGCTCCGATAGGGCACGCAGCTTGCCCCAGATGGGCATTCCCTCCCAGTAGATGCGGAACCGCTCGTTCTCCACAGCAGCAACGCCGTCCTCCACCCGCGCCTCCAACTCCTCTTTGAGCAGGTTGTAGTAATCGACGGGCGCCTGAGTAGCCCTCAAGCACACGGCCGGGCCCATGTGGATACAGCCGTCGAAGAAGGTCCACGGCGCCGGTACGCTCTTGGCCAGTCCCAGGACGTGACCCCACAGCTCGCTGCACTCTCGGGAGAGGCGCATCGACTCCGCGAAACGGTCGATGTCGAACCTCTGGCCGCTGACCTCTTCCAGCCTGGGTATGAGCCCTTTCATCTGCTGGACCACATCGCTGACCTGAGAGGAGTCGACTTCGTTCATACCTCGGGGGGAATTGATGCCCACGACGGGAACGTTGAACTCCCTGCCGTAGTACTCGAACCACTCTCGCACATCACGACATTGCTGAGTGTTGTAGGCCAGCACGTCCGGCCTGGGCACGCTCTCGATCCCCGGATAGACCTGCGACAGGGGAGTCTCGCCCTTCAAGTACGCTCCCACGTCGCTGGTGAGGTATGAACAGATGTCAGGGGAGTAGCCAATGGCATTGGCCAACGGTATCAGATCCATGGCCAGCCTCTTGGTGCCTAACATGGCCCCGTGGTTCTCCGGGTAGTGAACCTCGAAGCCGAAGGCGTGCAGCAGCTCCGCCGGTCCGGTGCTCGTGCACCACGCGATCTTCCCCTCCTCGTCCCCTTTGGAGATGCGGTCCATCCTGTAGAAGTAGTCCCGCATCACTTCGCCTAGCTGTGTCGCCGCCTTGATCGGCCTACGCAGCAATTTCCTCTCAGACATTATCTCCTCTTGCCGCAACTGTCATAGCGCCTCTGCTACCACCTCGGTGATGTCCATGACCTTCATCCGCTGCCGCCGCTCTCTCTGGAGCTTGGCAGCGGCCAGCTTGAGGTTGCTCTTGCAGGTGGGGCACGCCGACACGATCACTTCGGCCCCCAGGTCCATCGCCTCTGCCACTCGCTTCTCGGCCAGTATCGAGCTCAACTCCCCATCGTACCCCTTCAGCCCTCCGCCGCCGCCGCAGCACTTGGCCAGAGCACGATTCTGGCTGAACTCCATCAACTCCAAGCCTGGGATAGCCTTGAGCACATTTCGGGGTGGCTCGTAGATGCCCATGTGCCTGCCGATGTCGCACGGATCGTGGTAGATGACCTTCGCCGGGAACTCGCCGCCGAACTCTAGGGTGCCGTCGGAGACCAGTCGGTCCATGTACTCCACGGCGTGCAGCACCTCCACGTCGAAGTCCGAGTGCTGGGGATAGAGATTCCCCAGGGTCCTGTGGCACCCGGCGCACGTGGTGACGATGAGCTTGGGGCTCAACTTCGAGAAGGAGGCCACGTTTCTATCTACGCACTCCTGGAAATCGCCCTCCGCGCCCACCAGGTAGGCAACGTAACCACAGCAGTTTTCCTTATCCCCCAGGACAGCGTAGCTCACGCCAAGCTTGTCCATGAACGCCATCATACTGGGCACGATGTAGAGATCTTGATAAGAGCCGGTGCAACCCAGATACAGCAGGACGTCCGCCTCTCCCGTGGTGCTGGTTCGCCCGCCGTAACCAGAGGGATAGGTCTCTGTCCTCTTGTTGGCAAGCTCACCGAAGGGGTTCCCCTGCTCTTTCAGGCTCTCCAGCATGGGTGCGAAGATCTGCGGTAGATAGCCAGCCACTACCAGCCGCTGTCGCGCGCCACGAACGATGCCGGCCACGTCCACACTCGCGGGACATACCGCGTTACAGTTCAGACACGTAGTGCACTGGTAGAAGCTCGCGGCCACCTCCTGTGAGGGCTCCACAGCCCCGGTCATCAGGTTGTACGCCAAGATCACGTGGCCTCTGGCGTTCCTGGATTCCAGCGCCGTCTCTGCGAAGACGGGACAGCCCAAACGACAGAAGCCGCACTGGATGCACGCCATGATCTCGCTGTCCGTGGGCCCGCCGAAGCTCTGCACGGTCTCCGGTCTCTCCACCAGCGCCTCGAACGCGAAATGGTCGTAGATGTCCTTGACCTCGTCGTCCAGCCCCATCTTGCCGGGATTCAAGATGCCATTGGGATCCAGGGCCTTCTTGATGGCCCTCATCACCTCCTGTCCGGCGCCCAGCTCCCGGACCATGAAGGGCGACTTGGCCATGCCGGTACCGTGCTCAGCGGTGAGGGTTCCTTCCAGCGCCAGAGTCACCTCCATGAAATCCTGGGCGATCGCTCTGACCCTTTTCCAATGCTCAGGCTTGCGGGGATCCCCCATGATCGCAGCATGGATATTGCCATCTCCCACGTGGCCGAAGCTGGCGATGCGTGCGCCATGCTCCTTCCCGACCCTCTGGACCTCTTTGATGACGTCAGGTATTCTGCTGGCCCGAACGCCGAAGTCTTCTACGATGGGAATGAGTCGCTCTCCACGCACGACCTTGCCCAGGGCGGCCGTGAGACCCGACCGCGCCGCCCAGATCTTGGCCATTTCCTGAGCATCGTCCGTCCACTGCATCCCCATCTGACCGTGCCGGCTGGCGATCTCGTCTATCCGCTCCACCTGCTCCTGAACGATGACTCTCTGCCCATCGAGCTCCATGAACAGCATACATCCCACGTCGTCCGGGATCTCCAGGCCCATGACCTCCTTGACCACACCCAGCGACACCCTATCCAGGACCTCGCACTTGGACAGAAGTATACCCTGCGTCAGGATCTCCGTCACCGCGTTGCCCGCATCTTCCAGGGACTTGAATCTGACGGTGACGAACGCCACGTACTCAGGCTTCGGCTGGATCTTAGCCGTGATCTCGGTCACTACCCCCAGCGTGCCCTCGGAGCCAACGAACAGATGAGTCAAATCGAAGCCAGAGGAGCTCTTGGGCACGGTAGTGCCCGTTCTCAGTACGCGGCCATTGGCCAGGACCACCTCCAACCCCATGATCCAGTCTTTGGTGCCGCCGTACTTGACCGCTCGCTCCCCGCTGGCGTTCGTGGCCACGGTGCCGCCAATGGAGGCCAGCGGACCACTGCTGGGATCGGGGGGATAGAAGTGAGTGGGGGCCAGTGCCGCGTTGAGGCTGTTCAGAATTACACCGGGCTCGACGACCACGTACCCATCCACCCGGTTGATCTCCTTGATCCTCTTCATCTGCGAGAGATCCAGGACGATGCCACCCTTGGGCGCCAGGGCAGCCCCGGTGACGCTCGTGCCGGAGCCCCTCGGCGTGACGAACACCTTCTCCTCGTTGGCCAGCGTCATGATCTGGGACACCTGATCGGTATTGAAGGCAAAGACGATGACCTCGGGGACACCCACGTGGACCGACATGTCGCGCGAGTAGGACATCAACTCCACAGGGTCGGTCCTCACATGCTCCTCGCCCACGATATCTTGTAGTCTGCGGATGTAGTCCACTTCCACGCCTCCTGATACCTGCCCAGCCCTCACGTGGCCAGAAAGCCGCCGTCCACATAGATGGACTGGCCGGTGATGAATCGAGCGGCGTCCGAAGCCAAAAACAAAACCGCCCCCACGATCTCGTCGGGCTCAGCCACCCGACCTTGGGGGACGGCGCTCAAGTACCTCCCGGCGCGAACCTCGTTGCCCCAGATCGGTCTGCTGAATTCTGTCCGGGTCAATCCAGGTCCCACCGCATTGACGTTGATGTTGTAGGGAGCCCACTCGGCAGCCATGCACATCGTCAACATCTTCAGGGCTGCCTTGCTGGTTTGGTAGACGCCCACGCCCACGCCGCCTCGCTCGGCCCCCACGGTGGTCACGTTGATGATCTTCCCACCGCCCTGTTCGATCATCCTCCTGGCTGCCGCGCGACTCAACAGGAATGTGCCTTTGCAGTTGACGTCGAATACTCTATCCCAGATCTCCTCCTTGAGGTCCAACAGAGGCGCCAGGTAGCTGGTGGCAGCGTTGTTGACCAGGACGTCCACCCTGCCGAACTCGTCAACCGCGGCCTGGACCAGATGCTCGATCTGTTCACCAGAAACGAGGTCCGCCACCACCGCCCGTGCCCGGCCGCCGCCGTCCTCTATCTGTGCAGCCACTGTTTCTATCTGGGCCGCAGTGCGGCTGGCCACGACCACGCTGCACCCTGCGCGGGCGAAACCCAGGGCAATGGCCTTGCCGATGCCTCTCCCACTACCGGTGACGATGGACACCATGCCATCCAAACTGCACTGCATGCCCGCGCTCACTCCTCCCTGGAGCGTCCCCTGGAAGCGCATGGCCCCCTTGAGAGTCACGCGACCGTCACGGTACCATCGGGAACGATGCCCAGCCAGTCCAGAGCGGTATCCGCCACCGTCGTCTACTTCTTCTGCTCTAAGTACCTCTCCCTCAACACACGGTGCAGGATCTTGCCAGTGGCTGTCCTCGGCATCTCCTCAGGTTTGATCACGTCCACGCTCTTCGGCCGCCGGTAGCCGGCCAGCTTTCCGCGAGTGAACTCTATGATCTCACTCTCAGTAGGTGGGATGTTCGGATCCTTGGGAACCACGACGGCCTTGACCGCCTCACCCCATTTGTCATCAGGGACACCGATCACCGCCACGTCCAGGACCGCAGGATAGGAAGCCACCACCGATTCCACGTCGGACGGATAGACCTTCTCACCGCCCGTGATGATCATATTGTCCTTACGATCCACGATGTAGTAGTAGCCTTCCTCATCCATCTTCGCCATGTCGCCAGCGGTGAAATACTCACCCCGGAAGGAGCTCGCCGTCTTCTCCGGCATCCTCCAGTATTCGTCGAACATCATGGGCCCGCGAGAGTACAACTCGCCCACTTCGCCTGGGGGTACCGGGTTGCCATTCTCGTCGAGGAGCTTGAGCTTGTCTGTCCCCACGCATTCCCTGCCGATGGACCCCAGCTTGGTCAACTGATCGCGTGGCCTGAGCAGAGTCACCAGCCCGGCCTCTGTAGAGCCGTAGGCCTCGAAGAGCCGGGCGTTGGGGAACATCTCCATAATGCCCAGCTTCGTCTCTTTTCGAGCCGGGGCCGAGGAGATCAGCAACTGCCGAATGGAATCGCGATTGTATTTCGTCCTCACGTCCTCCGGCAGGTTGAGCATCATGATGTAATGGGTGGGCACCAGTGAGGTGAAGCTCACCCCCTCCCGCTCGATGATCTGCAGAAGCTCCTCGGGGTCGTACTGGGTCGCTCTGTGGACGTATACCCCGCCGCCAACGTAGGTGAAGACGAACGAGTAGAACGTGGAGTTGACGTGGCACAGCGGCATGACGATCATCCCCACATCGTCGGAAGTGAAGCTGTGCTCGACCTCGTTGATCAGATAGAACGCAGTGTACGACTCGTGCGACCTGATCACGCCCTTGGGACGGCCCGTGGTTCCCGACGTGTAGAGATGGATCCAGGTATCTGCCGGCGCCACCTCCACGTCCGGTTGCTCAGCCGAGGCCTCGGCTACGAGCTTCTCGTAGTTCGAGTACCCGCTCGGCGTCTTGCTCTCCTCCCCTATGAAGATGAACTTGTCCGCATCGACGCGCTCGAAACTCTCTCTTACGGGCTTGACTTCGTCGAGAAACTCCTCGCTGCAGATGAAGGCCCTGGACTCGGAGTTGTTGACCACAAACTCGATCTCAGGCCCTACCCAACGGAAGTTGATGGGGACCACGACCAGGCCCGCTTTGGCGGCCGCCAGGTAGATCTCCATGTACTCCACCACGTTGTACAGCAACACCGAGACCCGGTCGCCCTTCTTGAGGCCACTGTCCAGCCAGGCGTTGGCCAGCCGGCAACTCTTCTCATCGTACTGCCGGAAGGACAGCTCGTTGAACCCGTCCTTGACCGCCAGCCCCTTCACGGCCATCTTGTCGCCGAACTTGTCGGCGTTGACCCTCATGATCTCACCGATGTTCAACCAGGTCGCCATCCCGAGCCTCCTTCGCGTGAGTCCGCGTCCTCCCCCGTCCCGGACGGGACGCCATTATAGCACAGCGTGCGCATGCCGTCAAGTATTGCCGGGCAGCATCTGCACCTCTAGCCACGTGGATGGGCATCTCCAAGCAAGAGGAGGACTTCGCAGACCGAACCCGCGATCACACGCCAAGTCGTGCTGCGCTTCGGTTGCCGTCATGGCCATCCCCCCAGGGCCCCCTGCGGTCGGCCTATCCTCACCCGCTGCTGGCCAACTGGTCAGACAAACGAGGGTAGTTCACACCCCACGAGGGGGTGTGAACCCCCCAACGCTGCTGCCACCTCCGGTCGAACTGAGGCCGCCTGCTCAGTTGCACCCGGCTTGGGATCCAGTCATGCCCTGTATGGCGTGTTCTACTGCTCCAGAGGCTTGGCCAGGACCTCAGCCATGAACTCATCATTCACCAGGCGAGCTTCGTCGATCAGCCGGCGATACTTGATGAAATCGATGGTGTCCTTGCCGGTGATCTTCTTGGTATTGAAGGCATGGAAGCCCAAGAAGGCCTCGCTGGACATGTTCGCTGCCAGCCAGTGGCGATAGTACAACTTGCCCTGGTCCCAGAAGAACTTCTTCTTCGCCCTGACGGAGTCGATGGACATCTGAAGGCAGTTCGGGAACAGGTTGGTGAAGGTCCAGAGCATGTTGTTCACTTCCCTGTCCAGGAGTTCGAAATCGGTGGGTGTGCTCTTGACGAGAGCGCGGGCAGCCTGGGCTGTCTCGCCGGTCTTGAACTCACCGTAGACGATGGCCCCATCCTGCACGTACTCTTCGGTGATAACTTGAGGATTCCTGATCCAGTTGCCGTCCTCGCCTTTCAGCACGGGAACCACCTTGCTCAGGTAGCCTTTGCGGAACATCTTGTAGGCGCTCCACAGCTCACAGGAGATGCAGTTCCACATGGCATCCTCTATGCCCAGGTACCAGGGCAAGAAGTCCGAGGAACCGCCCACAGGAGCGGAGCCGTGCCGAGGGCCAGCCTGGCCGTAAACCGCCAGGTCCGAAGAAATGCAGAGGTCGCAGGCGCCGCCAATCTCCTGACCGCCGGCCACCCTCATTCCGTTCGCTCGGCAGATAACTGGCTTCTTGCAGTCCAGGATAGAGTCTACCATCCCGTTGAAGAGATCCATATAGAGAGCGTATTCGGTGGGTCGGCCACTGTAGTACTCCGCGTACTCCTTGGTGTTGCCTCCGGTGCAGAAAGCCCTGTCGCCCACACCGGTGAAGACCACTGCCACCACACTCCTATCCGCGGAGGCGTTGGTCATGCCAGAGATCACGCCCTTCACCATCTCGGTCGTATAAGAGTTGTACTGGCCAGGATTATTGAGCCAGATCCACGCCCCGTAGACCCCCTCTACGGGGTTGCCTTGGGGATCGACTATCGGTCTCTTGTCATAGACCACACATGGGGGGTTGTCCATAGACCCGAAATGCTCATCCCCCCACAGCGCGTGGTCCTTGATCTCAGATTCCCTGGGTAGCCACTCCAGTGCCATTGCTTCTCTCCTTTCCCTTTCTATGCTCTTCTGATTGAGTCCGTGAGGGCGGACTGAAGGTCATGTCCCGATATCAAGGGGGTGCCCAACCCGCACCCGGTTCGGTGCGAAGTATGTCAGAGACAATATATGGCGCTCCATGGACGCCATACGTGCATTATAACATACTTACCTCCGAGTGTCAAGCTCGATCCGCTAGCTGTGCCCTATTTTCCCTTGAACACCGGCTTCCTCTTCTCCAGGAAAGCCGACGTGCCCTCGTGATAATCCTCCGTCGCCGAGAGGGTGCCGAACTCCAGGGACTCTGTGGCGAGCCCCCTCTCCAGATCCACCTCCAATCCCAGGTTGATCGCCTCCTTGCACGCATTCAGGGTGAGAGGGGGTTTCGCCGCCAGCTTCGCGGCCACACCCTTGGCCTCGTCCAGCAGCTCTGCCTGCGGGACCACTTTCTGCACCAGCCCTACGCGCAGCGCTTCCTGAGCGTCTATCATGTCCCCGGTGAAGATCATCAACTTCGCCATACCTTTGCCCACCAGGCGCGATAACCGTTGCGTGCCTCCGTAGCCAGGGCTGATCCCCAGGTTGATCTCCGGCTGTCCTAGCCTGGCTGTCTCCGAGGCCAGGCGGATATCGCAAGCCATGGCCAGTTC
This sequence comes from Anaerolineae bacterium, assembly GCA_034411995.1. Taxonomy (GTDB): domain Bacteria; phylum Chloroflexota; class Anaerolineae; order UBA7937; family B3-Chlor; genus JAUVXJ01. The sequence goes on from DAOUME010000009.1 coordinate 191,772, forward strand.
CAGCCCTCCTCCCAGCGCGTAGCCGTTGATGGCCGCGATGACCGGCTTCCGCAGGTTCTCCACTTTCAGCGTCATCGCTTGCCCGCGCCGCGAGTTGGCGACCGCCTCGTGGGGCCCCTTCAAGTCCTGCAACATCCCGATGTCTGCACCGGAGACGAAGGCTTTGTCTCCTGCGCCGGTGATGACGACAGCGCGTACCCCATCGTCTGCTGCCAGCTCGTCCATAGCAGCGCTCAGCTCGGCCACCACCTCGTCGTTGAGGGCGTTGTACTTCTCAGGGCGATTGACAATCAGCACCGCGACGTTGTCTTCGTGATCTATCAGGAGATTCTTGTAGGCCATATACTACACCTCCTCAGACAAGCCTAGTCAGATGTAGCCAGCAGACTACGTTCCTTTCAGTGCTAAACCCAGGCCGGAGCTACGCTGTCAGGGCAACTTCTCTCCGGCGATCGCCGCCACGTCGACGGCAGGCTGTGCGGCCGGGGGTCACTTGTACCCACCGTAGAAGCCCCGGCCCGATTTCCGGCCCAGAATGCCCGCCGCAACCATCCGCCTCAGCAAGACGGGGGCGGCGTAGGTCTCATCCTTGAACTCGTTGAACATATTGTCCGCGATGAACAAGGTCGTGTCGTTGCCGAGGATGTCCAGCAGCCGGAAAGGCCCCATCGGGTGATTCAGACCCAGTTCGATCGCCGTGTCGATATCCTCGATGCTCGCCAGGCCAGACTCGTACAGACGTATGGCGTGCAGCAAGTAGGGTATCAGCAACCGATTCACGATGAAGCCCGGCGTGTCCTTGGCCGTGACCACCGTCTTGCCCAGAGACTCAGAGAACTCCCTGAGCGCCTTCAGCGTCTCTTCGCTGGTCACGATGGTGGTGACGATTTCCACCAGCCGCATCACAGGCACGGGGTTGAAGAAATGCAGCCCGGCCACTTTGTCCATGCGGCCGGTGGCCGCAGCCATCTCGGTGATGGTCATGGACGATGTGTTGCTGGTCAGGAGCGCGTGGGGAGGACAGATCTCGTCCAGTCGCTTGAAGAGCTGCTTCTTCAGTTCGAGGTTCTCGATGATCGCCTCCACGACCAGGTCGCAATCCTTGAACTCCTTGGGATCTGTAGTGCCCTGGATGCGGCCCATGATCTCATCCTTCTGGGCGGCAGTGATCCTCTCCTTCTCTACGGCTCTCCCCAGGAACTTGTCGACCGTCGCTATGCCCTTCTGCAGTAGTTCGTCGTTGATCTCGGAGACCACCACCTCGTAACCGGACTGGGCACAGACCTGTACGATGCCTGCGCCCATGATTCCAGCACCTACGACTCCCACTTTCTTGATCTCCACTGTACATACCTCCTTCTCTGCTCGAATGCTCTAAGGTGTCCTTCTGTTCTCTCAAAAAGAAGAGGGGCCAACCCCCTCCCCAGTTGCCCCTACTCAGCCTTGTCCAGCAGGATGGCGACCGCTGCGTCAGTGAGTGCCACCCGATAAGCCAGGAGTCGACGCCCATTCTCCAGAAGAGCATCCCGGATCGGTCCCTGCAGCTCCTCGATAGTGCCGTAGATCGTCTCCGCTATTTCCGACTTGTCTTGAGCCTCCAGCCGTCCGCCGACCACCCTGGCCTGCAAGACGTGACTGGTCCAGTCCAGGTGATCCCCCTCACTGGTGAAGCGCACGTGCACCCTCAGCAAGTACCTCTCCAGTTCGATCTCCAGTCCGGTCTCCTCGAGGGCCTCGCGCCGTGCTCCTTCCTCGAACGGCTCTCCAGGGTTGAGACCCCCGCTGGGCGCCCGATAGACTGGCGGTCGAAACATGGGTTTTCTGATCAGGGCCAGGCGGTCACCGTTGAAGATGAACAGAGTTACGTCGTGAGCACGACCATGCTTCTGGGTAGCCCTCACAAAGGCCATCTCCACGTCCCCTATATCGTGCTCCAGACGCAAGACCTGAGGCTTGCCCAGCTTCGCTTCCAGCTCCTCTACCTGTTTCGTTTCGACGTACATCGCCAGCCCCTGGTCACAAGTGCCCAGGATCCCTTTCAACCATCCTGTCTCAGCACGGCCAGCAAGTCCTCGTGGATCCGCCCATTGGTGGCCACGATGTCACTCAGGAAAGGGGTCCACTGCTCGACCTCCACGCCCGAGAGGCGACCACCCGCCTCCTTGACCAGCAAGCCGCCAGCGGCCGTATCCCAGGGCTTGACGTGAAACTCCCAGTGCCCGTCAAGCCTCCCCGCAGCTACGTAGGCCAGGTCCAGCGCCAGCGATCCGCTGCGCCGCACTCCCTGTATCCTGTCGATCAGCTTGCCCAACTGAGTGACGTTGCTTTCGACGATCGTGGCCCGCTCGTAGGGAAAGCCCGTGGACAGCAGCGAGGAGATCAAGACGTCCGTGCTGGAGACCGCGATCCGATTCCCATTGAGGGTAGCCCCCTCACCACGGACAGCGTAGAAGAGCTCGTCACGGAGCGGATCATACACGCAGCCCAGGAGACACTCCCCTCTGTGCAACAACCCCACCGAAATGCAGAACACAGGATGACCGTGGACGAAATTCGTGGTGCCATCCAGGGGGTCCACCAACCACAGGTAGTCACCTTGTGGAGAGGGCTCGCCCTGCTCCATCTCTTCACTGAGGATGGCGTGCTGTGGATACCGGCGGGCGATAGTCTCCCTGATCAATTCCTCCAGGGCCAGATCCACGTCAGTGACGAGGTCCACGGCGCCCTTCTGCGCGACCTGGAGGCTACCTCCCCACCTCTGCAAGAGCAGCCGCCCCGCTTTCCTGCACAGCGAGGTCACGAAACCCTCTGACGGTGTCTCCGCTCCCGAGCGCCCCATGAAAGGCTACTCGTCCTTCCAGACGGGCTTTCTCTTCTCCACAAAAGCCTGTAGCCCTTCGGTAGCGTCGTGGGTCTTCATCAACTGGTTCAGATATAGATCCTCTGAGAGCTTCAAAGCCTGCTCGAAGCTCAGAGTCTCACCTTGGGTGGCAGCACGTTTGGTCAATCTCAGCACAACGCCACTCAGGCCTGCAAGCTGGCCCACGAAGCTCGACACCTCGTCCTCGAAAGAGTCGACCGGCACCACTCTGTTCACGATCCCCAACCGCTCCGCTTCTTGTGCGTCGATAACGGCGCCCGTGAGCAGCAACTCCATGGCCTTCATGTGAGGCATCAAGCGCGGGAATACGACCGCAGCCACGGGGGGATAGACCCCTACCTGCACCTCCGGCTGCCCGAAGGTGGCCTTCTCAGAGGCGATCACCATGTCGCAAAAGGTAACTAACTCACACCCTCCACCCAGAGCAGCGCCCTTCACCGCCGCGACGATGGGGATCTCCAGGGACCACATCAGCCGGAAGATGCGATGGAATACCTCCACCATCTCACCCACCTTGTCCACCGTGTGGTCCTTTACATCCACGCCAGCACAGAACGCCTTGCCCGTGGCACCGAACAGGAGTACTCTGCTCTCCTTGTCGTCCTGCAAGCTCTCCAGCGCGTGGTTCATCTCCCTCATGGTGGGGATGTCCATGATGTTCACTGGGGGATGGTCGAGCGTGATCTTCGCTACCCCATCATGGTGCTCGAAAAGGATATTCTGGTACTCGCTGGTCATGCTGCCCCCGCTATATGTACTGCCCGCCGTCGACGGTGATCACCTCGCCGGTGATGTGGCGAGCCTTCTCGCTGCACAGGAAGGTGACCACCCAGGCTACCTCCTCCGGCTGCCCCAGCCTGCCGAGCACTATCTCGCCCAGCGCCATCTCTTCCACTTTCTCTCGAGCAGGGTTCTGACGCAGCATCTCGGTCTCTATCAGCCCGGGGCCAACAGCGTTGACATTGACGCTGTACCTGCCCAACTCCTTGGCCATGGCCTTGGTCAGCCCGATGATGCCCGCCTTGGAAGCCGAGTAGTTGGTCTGGCCGAACTTCCCGCGCAGCCCGTTGATCGAGGTGATATTGACGATCTTTCCCGATTGTTGTTCTCTGAAGATGGGCGTCGCGGCCCGCGCGAAGTTGAAGTACCCTTTGAGGTTCACGGCCAGGACTCTATCCCATTGCTCTTCTGTCATCTTCCAGATGACGCCATCCCAGTTCATACCTGCGTTGCAGACCAGGATGTCCAGGCCGCCAAACTGCTCCACTACTTTGGTGACCATCTCCTGCGCAGCAGTGAAGTCTGAGACGTCTATCTGATAGGCCATCGACTTCCGGCCCATTTCCTCTATCTGGCGGGCAACCTCCTTGGCCTCTTCTGGATGGCTGCGATAGGTAAGCGCCACGTTGGCCCCCTCTCTTGCCAGATCCAGTGAGATCGCCGTCCCGATGCCCAAGCTTCCACCTGTCACGATAGCGTTCTTGCCTTCCACGAGACCCATTTGGTGCGGTACTCCTTTCCTATCGACTCTTCCTACTCCCGGCGTCGCCGGGATGATGCCCGCCCAGGGCGCTCTGCCGACTGACCAAGTCCAAACCTGCCTCGCTTCGTTGTCCAGCCGAGGTCTACCACAAAGGTGTTCCCCATCAAAAGCTAAGCACAGCATCACTACCCGCAGGCCTTTGTCTTTCCCGCACCCGTAGCATCACGCGATCTCTCACTGCCATGGAGCGGCGACACGCCCAGCAGTCGAAGCAGATCACTCTGACTGGACGGATAGGCAGCGCTACTCTTAGAGCCGGCGTGACTTCGGCATGGTCAGCGCCGGATGCAGACAGCCGCGACCTCGGCGCTGTGTCCCACGAGGGCCACGAGACTGGACCAGGGGATGGGAGGGCATGACGCTGATGGTGGATCAGGCGCTGAGACGGGATGGTTTCGCCGAGGCTTTCCACGTCTGTGCCCCGCGCACTGGTGAAACCTGACGGAAGACCAGCAGTAGATCGAGGATCCCACACTACCCGCAGCGCTCTCATCGCTCTCCTACGGCCCCTCTGAGACTGCTCCGGCCTGCCGTTGGACCCGGCGCCTGGCCCCCTGGCCAACTGCGAGAGGGCGCTCATATTATAGCCCGTGCTCCAAAGTATGTCAATCTATGGACGGACTCGCACCGAGACGATGAAGCTCTGCGCTCGCAGGCTGGCTGGCCAGCCCAGCGGCACCATTTCCTCCACCACGGGCGGGCAACCAGGTCAGCCTGGTCGCCCAGCCTGGAGATGACCTATGATGTGCCGGAGCTTAGCCTCAGCCTGCGGACCACCAGGATGACCAGAACCAACACCACGCCCCCCACGAAGGCCTCCATGGGCCCGAACCCTGTGGGGGCCATCTCGCCTCCCTCGGCGGTGGGTGTCCGGGTGGCCGTAGCGGTCGCTCCTTCGGGCGCCGGTGAACCCTCCTGTATCACCCGGGTGGGTGTCGCCGCCTGCGTCTGCGGCGTTGCTGTGCCCACCACGGCGGGGCTAGTCCCTGTCGGTGCCGCGGTGATCTCAGGACTGGGCGTCACCTGGGCTACCACCGTGGCTGACGGCGTGGGGGCCAGGAACCTGGTGTATACAACCAGGCCTGCAATCGATAGCAGGCCAACCATCAGCAAACCAACCAAGCCCAAGACCACGATAAGGAAAAGCCTGCTCTGTCCTCCACTGGGATTCGCCATCTTCTCCCTCCCTTCTGGCAGACGAGTGGTGCTCCATCATCACCAACTATGTCCCAGCCGGTCACACCTCAGACCCCGGGTGAGCTACACACCAGTTGGCCTGTTCCTCGGCCAGTGAGGGCGGACCGCCCGCGTCCGCTATCCAAACAACTCGACATTGGCTTGTGGTACGAAGAAACTCTCACCGCTCCGCAGCCGCACCTCGACCGCCCGGCCTGTGGTGCCGGCGGGCAGCGTCATGGAATGCGCAGCGAAACCCGTGACCGTGCCCGTCTTGCCCATGCAGGAACCGCGCACGATCCTCACCTGCGAACCACTCTCCAGGAGGAACTCAGGACGGGATTCGAGTTCGGCATCCCCGCCAGCGTACGAAGCGTAGACCACGACTTCCGGCCGCGCCGCTCCCCCTCGCCCTTCTGTCGTCCCCCGTACCGAGGCCTCTTGCCCCTCGTACGCCTTCAACAAGTCGAAGACCGGCTGTGAGATCGCAAACTCGCCCATTCCCTCCGTGACGATCACCGGGAAGGGCATAGACTGCACCAAGCCCACGAGCCGTGAGTCCAGACCGCCCACCACTATGCCTTCCACGCCGACTTCCTGGGCTCGATCCAGAGTTTCAGCGCTGACGCACGAGGCCCCCGCCAACACAGTGCCCCGACAACTCATGTCTATGTCCTCCGGGTCGATGGAACCGTAGGGATCGTCTACCATCACTCTGAGAACACCGAAGCCTTCCCTGTCTGAGCCCCAGATTCCCTGGATCAACGCACCCTTCACCTCGAGGATACAGCCCCGACCTGACATGACATTGATCACCGAGCCCCTGTAGTGCGCCTGGAGCTCCAGCGTGCTGCGCACCCCCCTTATGAGCACACGCCCGTTGGAGATGGCGGCCACGACACCGCCCACAGGAGTACGGTAGCTGCGCCCGAACAAACGCGAGGCTCCGCTTCCAGCGGCCAGCACGTCCCCTTCTTCCACCCGATCACCCATGGCTACCCGCATGTAGGGAGACAAATCGTTGCTCTCCAGCGCCAGGGCCTTCGCCACGTTCAACAGGCGCATCTCTCCTGGCACGACCGTCCGCGCAATGACGTCTCTCGGATGCACCCGGGAACCGGTGCCGACCTGCACCTCTCCCCGGAAAGGCAACATCCGCTCTCGCCGCATCACGATGCTCGGCACTACGCGGGTAACAAAGGGATGATACGGCATGGCCCGTTCCTCTATATACCCAGCTCGCCCATCCACTCCTGGATCTTCGCCCGGCGCTTCTCCTCGTCCCCAGGCAGGGAAAGAGGCCTGCCCCTGGCGTCGACGATGATTCCCAGCGCCCCCCCGTCCAGTTCGGTAGTCGCCCCCTTCCCCTTCTTTCCTAGACCAACATCGAACTGCGAACTGGGGCGCATCTCCACCACAGCCCGCTTGCCTTCCATCAAAGGGATGACCTCCACGGCCCCGAAGGGCACCTCGACCCTGAGAGACTGGCCATCATCATAGTCTATCTTGAGCTTCAGGGCTACAGCACCTTCCTGGCCGCTGCCCGTCAAGGAGATCACAGTACCAAGCTTGAGGATGCCATCCCGCGCCAGTACCTGAGCCGCTGCCAAGGGGTGGAGCGAAGCCAGAGCCCCGAGTTGAGGCAAGAGTGAGGCCTGGTCCAACGCCAGAGCACATATTCCTGTAGGCTGGATCGCATCGAGCAAGATCGAGGCAGCCTGACCTCGGACAGGCGCCTGGGAGAGCACTCCTCCCCTACCCACGATCAAGTCCACTGGAGGTACGTGCTCCTCGACCAGACCCACCCCGCTGCCCAGCCACCGGCCCCTCGCCTTGTCCAGCGCCAGCGAGATCGCTTCACGTGCGGCCGCCTGCTCGAGAAGCAACCCCTCCACGGTCTCGGGCACGGTCATGGGCCTGAGCGACTTATTGAGTATCTCGTTGCGGGCCTGGTCCACATCCATCTCGAAGGGCAGCCACCGCAGTATGCGGTCTATGCCCACCTTATCCAGAACATTACGTATGCCATAGCCCACGCCCAGCCGGGCATTGACCGTGGAACCCAGGCGACCGCCTATCACCCCAGCTACATGCGTTGTGGAACCGCCTACGTCTACCGCCAGCGTGTCCAACTGGTAGGCGCGAGACAGGTACCTCAACACCACCTCGAGACCCTCGGCGGTGGCCATGATAGGTGCCGAAGTCCAGGACTTGAGCTCGCCGAAACCTGGCACCCGACCCATCTTCGTCTCTCGATACAGGCTGCGCAACTCCTCCTGAGCAGCTCCCAAGTCCTCCTCTGCTAGAGTAGGACGAACGTTGTCCGCCACGTGCAGGTTTGTTGAATCACCCAGGATCCTGACTATGTCAGTACGTGCCTCCCGGTTGCCCGCGAAGATCACGTGTTCCCGGCCTCCCTCCTCTGAGGCCGCAAGTGCAGCAGCGACATCCATAGCCGCTTCCAGGACAGGCTCCACCGCCCCGCCCTCTATGCCTCCCCCCAGCAGGATAGCGTCAGGGCGACGGCGCAAGGTGTCCCTCAGCATGGCTAGCATGGTGCTCTCCCCACCGCTATCGCTGGTCCCGTCATCACTGGCCACCACATTCTGGACGACCACATAGGAGCCCTCTGTGGCCTTCAGCAGGCTGTCTACACTGTAACGGCTAATCAGTCCCACCACGGCCACCCCCAGCGGAGCGGCTGCATCGACGGTGGCCACGAAAGCATCTACCCCGCTGCCTTCCTCCCTCTCGGGAACGATCAGTTGCTCCTGGCCAGAAAGCAGAACTCGACCAGTGAAGCGCTCAACCTGGCGAATGGCCTCGCGCACCCCTATGGAGATCCTCGACCATGGTACCTCGACGGTCGTCGCCGTCTCTCCGGTCGCCACCACCCGGAATTCACCAGCGACCAGATCGATCAAGGCCACCCGTGTGGCTATGCTGCCACAGTCGGCGACCAGGATCGACTCGATATCCAGTGCCTCTTCCATCCAGTCCACGCCCTCACCGCATACCAGAACCCGGGCTTCCGTCGCGAAGGGTCGATCTACCGCCCCACCAAGCCCAGCCAATCTCCCAGCAGGAAGTAGACCCGCTCGATCAACAGAGAGACGTAGGCCATGACCCGATTGCCGTAGATGGCCCCGAGAGTGATGAGCAGCACCCAACGACCGATGGTTGATCCGAACCTCAGGAACCCGGTCCCCGGGCCCTTTCGCACGCCCATCGTGAAATAGAAGTAGGAGAGAGTGCCGATGGTGCCCACGGTCAGCAGGATATTGTTCACCGCTACCTCAGCACCTCCCGCCGTCCCCGGCGAGACCGACACCCACGAAGCCTGAATCTGGGGCAGGAACGAGCCAACGAGCGCCCCTCCTATGGCCAGAGCCGCGCCGACGCCGAACAAGAAAGCGACCGAGCTGTTGCCCACCCAGGCCACCGATCCGCGGGCCTTCGTCAGCAACAGCAGCCCCAAGAGCAGCGGGAGGAAGTATGGCCAGTTGGCCGTGGCATCGTCCAGGAGAGGCCTTAATAACCATGGACGCAGCACTTGATGAACGACGACGACGACGGCGTACCCCACAGACGACCCGACGAACAGGTGCTGAGCCAGCCGGTAGAGCGGGTTGTCTGCCAACAGGTAGCTGTACACCATCAAAGTCAAGATGGCCGCTATCCACACCGCAAAGACTTCGCTCACCGGGCCCATCTCCCTGCCAGCCTGCCGCTGAAGTAGGCCGCGTTGCCCGCCAGGATCAATAGTATGATGGCGATGTGTACCACCGATTGCGAGTCCATGCTCGCCAGCGCCGGCCCAGACTCTCCACTCAGTTTCTCGTATTCCGCCGCCCCCACTAATCCGGTCATCAAGCCCAGGAGCTGGCGATTCGCCTCGTTTCGATAGTACGGCCTGGCGAAGGGGTCAGCCGTCGCGCTTACCCCTGCAACCATTGGTATCCCGTAAGGGCCCTGCACCTGCTCCAACCACATCCGCAAGTAATCAGGTGTACCGGCGAACTCCACGATCAGAGCGATGTCCTCGACGTCATCGACCAGATCAGTCCAACCGCCTGTCAACAACCCTTCGATAACCGAACGTGGTCCAGCCTCCACGCCCACGACGTACCCCAGCACGACCTGGTACCCCTCTCCCGTGCCGTAGCCGTACTCGTCAGCCACCGCGTCGCGGACCTGCTGGGAGAGGCGCGCGCCCTCGGGCGTAAGGCTGACGTTGATCACCCGCACCCCACGCTCCAGGAGATGGTGCAGGACCGCTCTGGCCTGGGGGAGCATCTCTCCCGCCGCACCGGGGTCGTAGTCCTGCGAAACCAGCACCACTGCGCCTGGTGGCAACCCCTCGATGGCTTGGTACATCGCTGTCGTGGAGCCACCAACGCTCATGTTTTCCTCGGACCATCTGCTGCCCAGCAATATGGGCACCAGGACGGCAGCGGCAACGATCAGGTACGTCATCCATCGTACCGTGGACGCAACGAGTTGCTCTGCACGTCGCCGCGGAGCGACAGTCACGCCCGGCCGGGCCGGTTCTCTGGCCACGGCGCTGAAGAGCTCAGCCCGCTCGTACGCATCCTGGGAGGGAACAACGGCTTCCGCCGGGACGGCGCGCCGGGGAATAGCCAGGCTAGGCTCGATGCCCAGAGTCCCCCTGATGCCCTTCAGCAGGCCGGTCACATCAGCGGACGCACCTGCTTCCGCCGGTTCTTCAACCTCCGCCTCTTCCTCCGGCCGAAGGGCCTCCAGCCACGAAGGGATCTCCGCTCGAGCCACCCCCTCTTGGTCTGCAGCCCGCGCTGCCTCACTCAACATCTCGTCGAAGTCGGCCGGCACCTCGAGCCATTCCGGGAGCTCCCCCCGCTCGATCTCCTCCCCCTCCTCGGGCTCGGCGCCGCCTTCGACAGCGAGTTCCTCCACCTTCTTGAGCCAGGGAGGCGCCGTCTCCTCAGCGACCTCATCTTCGGCAGGGCCACCCATCGCCGTGACGCCTTCACCCTCCGCTTCAGCGGCACCCTCTTCCCCACGCTTCAGCGGTTCGAGAGGCACCTCGCTTGGTGAGACACCAGGCGGAATCAGAGGGGCGCCGCACACCGTGCACACCGTGATGCCAGGCGGATGGGGTGTGTCGCACATGGGGCACGTTGTCCCCTTGGGTGTCCCCAAGGGCTGCCCACACTCACCGCAGAACCTGCTGTCCGGCTTGTTGGCTGCCCCGCACTCAGGACATTCCATCACTACGTACCGCCCCCCTCGCCGCCATAGGGACGATCGAAGCCCGTCAGTACACGTACTCCTGTGGCGATGGTCCCCAGGGCCACGCCAATGATGATTCCGCGCACCCCGGCGGTACTGGGCACGTTCAAAATCCAGTCCTTTAGCGCTGGCACAAAGTCGCCCAGATACCTCCCCACGGGAACCTGACCAATGAGCACCACGACTGCCGTCAACACAAAAGCCACCGCCTCCGGGCTGCGCATCCTGAGTCCGCGATATGCAGCCGTGGCCACGAAGAACGCCAGGAGGGAGAAAGTGGCCGCTTGCAGGGGAAACTGGATGTGGTCGAAGATCCAGACCACCGCTGAACTGTCAGGCCCCGGCAGGCCAGCAACCATCACTACCAGCGCCATGGCCACCAACGCGATGCTGTAGAACCAACTCCCCTCCCGTCTGATGATCCGCCTCAGATGGACCACCAGTACGTTGAGCAAGCCCAGCAGGAGAGCGAAGGCCACTACAATAACGGTGGACTCCAGGAAGAACCCGCCCAGGGCGTTGATATGCCTCTCGTCAAAGAAGAAATCGACCAGCATGAGCGCCCCTATGGCCATGGCCATGGCCATAGGGAGCGATCGTCTAAGCCCCACCGCCACCGCGCGGCCCAGTCTCCTCATGTGGACACCTTCCCTCTGGTCCCTGGACGTGTTTGGACAATCGGACGAGGTGTCAGGCCAGACTTCTGGCCAAGACGCCAACCAAGATGGTCAAGATGATCGCCGTCCTCAGCCAGTCCTGAGCGGCAAGGCTGGCCACGTGGGCGGTCTTGCCCAGCAGGTACGCGCCCGCTGCGAAGATCTCCTCACCTATCAGGGCACGATCCGTGGACGCATAGACGAACGGCAGAATCTGCGGAGAGGTAGTTCCCGCCACCTGGTTCAGCGCGTTTCGAGCACCCACCTCGCTCATCAGCAGGAATTCATCGCCGAAGCTGCCGACCAAGATGTTGCAGGACACCTTGTCGTGGCCCAGGATGTCCATCACCCCGGCGGCGTAAGCCACCTTGTCCGAGGAGATGAAACGCACGCACGCCGGATCGTACTCCTCGGGGTACCCCTGGGCTGCACAGGCCTCCCTCATCACATCCTGGGCTACCGGCAGAAGCGACGGGTCGGAGACCGTGGCCACCGTCTTGAGGCCAGTGGCCGCAGCGTGCCTGGCCACGTGCTCCAGGACGGTGAGCCCGGCCAGTGATTCCGCCGTGACACCGGTACCTATGCCACCCGTTCCCATGGATACGTGTACTGCTCGCCCACTCTCCGTCGCTTCGCCCAGGTACGCCTCCAAATCCTCGTAGCCGGGGATGGGACGGAGCGGCGGCTTTCCCCTTTCCCTGATCCTCCGGTTGAGAAGGAGAAGGAGAGGGAAAAAAGGCAGGAGCAGCGCGAACATCAGTGCGTGCTGCTGACCGATGCCCAGATTGCCGAAAACCTCTGCGAGAAAACCCAATGTCCCCCCATTCTGGAAGCGACCTAGTCTGGAGGAATCCCTCGCCGACGCAACTCCTCCAGGCGACAGATCACGCGCTGCACACTGCTCGGGTCCTCGAGCAGTGCGGCATACTCTCCAACGGAGACGTCACCCAGGAACAGCATCAAGAGCGGCTGGAGAGCGAGAAGGCTTTGGCTCGCGAAAAAACTGAGGGGCTGGTGAGTCTCGAGGAACGCAATGGCCGGAGTGGTCAGCCTCCAGCCGTCCAGTCGCCGCGCAAGGTCGTCTACTAGCTGGTCCCGGCGCTCAACGCCCAGTCTCACCCCCGTGCCCCTTTCTCTGCTGTGATAGATCCACAACACTTCTCCCTGGTCGATACTGGGGGCAAAACCTCCCTATCACGCACTTCCGAGACGGTGTTTCACGTGACGATAACCGTGCAAGATACCTGGAAACAGGCTCTCGTGTATAAGTATATCACCCATTCATGGCCAACACAAGGACCTGTGTAGTCGTGAATGCAACGCCGTCTGACGACTCATCATACGGCGATACGGTTGTGTTGTCGGGTTTGCGGCGCCCGGGCGTCCCAGCACCCCGGGCTTCCCTTTAGCCAAACCACCGTCGATGTGCTACAATCACGGAGCATCGAGAGGATGAGTCGCCGACCACCTCACTACGTTGATGGACGACCACAGCCACGGACTCTCGTTTCTTGAGGAGGCGCATCCGTGTCCCAACTGACCGAGCTCCACGAAGAGATAGCGAAGTGCCAAAGGTGTATCCTGTTCCAGTCGCGCAAGAACCCGGTGCCCGGCGAAGGTCCTGAGACAGCCCGATTGGTGTTCATCGGAGAAGGTCCCGGCTTTCACGAGGATCAGCAGGGCCGTCCCTTCGTGGGGGCGGCAGGACACTTCCTGGAAGAGCTCCTGGAAGACATCGGCTTGACCAGAGAGGACGTCTACATCTGCAACGTGATCAAGTGCCGGCCCCCAGGCAACCGCGATCCCCTGCCCGAGGAGATCGAGGCCTGCAAGCCCTTCCTGGACAAACAGATCGAGATCATCTCCCCTCAGATGATCGTCACCCTGGGCCGCTTCTCCATGGAACGTTACTTTCCGGGTGCCAGGATCTCTCAGATTCACGGCCAGCCCCGCAGGATAGGGGGTATCATCTACTATCCCATGTATCATCCCGCTGCCGCGTTGCACCAGCCGAAGTGGCGCCAGGTGGTGAAGGAAGACATGCTCAAGATCCCCCAACTCCTGGCTCAGGCGGACAGCATCGCAGAAGTGGAACTCCCAGAAGACGCAGAGCAATTGAGCCTGTTCTAGACCAGTGGGCAACAGACGTACAGCGCGCAAAGCAGCAGGCATACCGAAACTCAAGATAGCGGCCTTCACGCTACTGGGCCTGGCTGCGCTCACCGGGTTGAGCCTTGTCTCCTTCACGCGGGACCCCGTCACCGAAGGTCTTTTCACCCTGCTGCGGCGCTCCTTCGGCTCGGGACTCTACCTCATTCCCCTCGCCGCCGGCATCTTGGGGTTCTGGATGCTTCTGCAGAGCACGAAGAAGAAGTCCAGCCTCCAATGGCGAAGGCCCCTCGCTGCGATCCTTTTGTTTGCCGTCTACCTGGCCGGCGCTCACCTGCTCTCCTTTCCTCAAGATCCAAGACAACTCGCGGCTCAAGGGGGAGGCGGCGGCTACGCGGGATGGTTGCTCAGCCAGGCCTTGATAGCCAGCGCCGGCACCATTGGAGCCTGCGTGGCAGTGGCCGCCGGGGCCGTCGTGGGCCTCATCCTCCTTTCCGGCATCTCCCTCTCTCGAATAGGCACCCAGCTCAGGCGAGGAGCCACCGCAGCGACGAACTTCTGGAGAACGCACGCTCCCACGGTCCGACGCCGCCGGTCGCAGATCACCGGCCCGGGCATGCTCTCCCACCTGAGAGACAGGCTGGCCCAGCCCTTCCAGACCTCTCCAGACCAGGCCCGGGGCGCCCAGGAAGACCGTCGATCCGTCTCTCCGGCAACGCCGAGCCGGAGGGAGTGGCAGCTACCCACCGTGAAAGACGTCCTGGAACGAAACGTGCCCCAGGAGGCCAGTGATGCCGAAATTCGGCGCAAGGTACGCATCATCGAGGAAACCCTGCTCAGCTTCGGCGTCCCCGGAAAGGTAGTGGAAGTCAACCAGGGTCCCACCGTCACTCAGTTCGGCCTGAAACCTGGATACGTGGAGCGGAAGGGTCCCGACGGTCGCCCCTCGAGGGCAAAGGTCAAGGTGAGCAAGATCGGCGCGCTGGCCAAGGACCTCTCGCTGGCCCTGGCCGCTGCCCCCATACGCATCGAGGCCCCCGTACCAGGCCGCTCCATGATCGGCATTGAGGTTCCCAACGACGAGGCCTCCCTCGTTCCGCTGCGGCGCATCATGGAGTCCAACGCTTTCGACCAGACGAGCTCCAGACTCCAGGTGGCCCTGGGACAGGACGTCTCGGGTCACCCCGTGGCAGCCGATCTGGCCAGGATGCCCCATCTGCTCATCGCTGGCGCCACGGGATCCGGCAAGAGCGTATGTATCAACTCCATCGTCACCTGCCTACTCTTGCGCAACACACCTGAGGATCTGAGGCTGTTGATGATAGACCCCAAGATGGTGGAGTTGGTCCACTTCAACAGTATCCCCCACCTTCTATCGCCGGTGGTGGTGGAGGTCGAACGAGTGGTCGGCACCTTGCGCTGGGTCCTCCGGGAGATGGACCGCCGCTACAGGCTCTTCTCCGCTGCTGCGGCGCGTAACCTCGACCACTTCAACGAGGAGCTGTCTGCCCGGCGAGGCAAGCCCCTGCCCTACATCGTGGTCGTCCTGGATGAACTGGCGGACCTGATGATGGCTGCCCCTGACGAGGTGGAGCGTTCCCTCTGCCGTCTGGCCCAGATGTCCCGGGCCACGGGGATCCACCTCATCGTCGCCACCCAGCGTCCCTCGGTCGACGTGGTCACCGGGCTGATCAAGGCCAACTTCCCCGCCCGCATCTCCTTCGCTGTGACCTCCCAGGCGGATTCCCGCGTCATCATCGACGCGGGCGGAGCAGAGAAACTGCTGGGCAGAGGCGATATGCTCTATGTGGCCGCCGATGCCTCCAGTCCGGTACGGCTCCAGGGCTGCTTCGTATCCGATCGGGAGATCGAGCGGCTGGTTCGCTTCTGGAAAGGGTTGGATGTGCCTCGACCAGCGAAGCCCGAGGAGCTGATCCAGCAAGAACTCTGGCCGCAGGCTGCTGCGGCAGTCGAGGAGGAGGTCGAGGAAGACGACCAACTCCTGGATGAAGCCATCGGCCTGGTGAAGCGAGAGAAACGCGCCTCGACCACCCTCCTCCAGCGCCGCCTGCGGATCGGATATGTGAGGGCGGCCCGCCTGATGGATGCGCTGGAGGAGAAGGGCATCGTCGGACCGGCGGAGAGGGCCGGTCTGGGACGCGAAGTGCTATATGAAGAGGAGGTTTCATGGCCAACGACGTGAACACTGCTCAACCCGACAAGGTGAAGGTCTGGCTCGCGGAGGTTCGAGCGCCCTTCTTCACGGCGACGATAGTGCCTATCCTGCTGGGTGCCATGATCGCCTGGGCTCGAACAGGCACTCTACACGTAGGCAACTTCGCGCTCACCCTCTTGGGAGGTCTGCTACTGCATACCGGAACCAACGTGGCCAACGACTATTTCGACCACCGAAGCGGCACAGACAACGTCAACGTCCAGTTCGTGCGCCCCTTCACTGGCGGCAGCAGAATGATCCAGAACGGACTCCTCACACCCCGGGAGGTGATCAGCGGCGCTTTGGCTGCCTTCGCCCTGGCCTGTGTCGTGGGTTTGTATCTGGCCTACGTCAGAGGTCCGCTGATCATCGTGCTGGGACTCGTCGGTATCTTCTCCGGCTTCTTCTACACCGCCCCGCCGTTCAATCTGGTCAGTAGAGGGATTGGCGAGTTCTTCATCGGGTTGAACTTCGGACTGCTGATGACCCTGGGCTCCTACTTCGTGCAGACCGGACAGCTGGCCTGGGAGCCCGTGGTGGCCTCCATCCCCGTCGGCTTGCTCATCGCTGGCGTGCTCTACATCAACGAGTTCCAGGACGCCCCCGCGGATGGCGCCGTGGGCAAGGACCACCTGGTGGTGAGGCTGGGCAGGAAGAAAGCCGCCCTCGGGTATCTGGGCCTCTTGGTCGCCACCTACGTGGTCATCGTCCTGGCTGTTGTCCTGAGGATCACCTCGCCCTTCACCCTGATCGCCCTGGCTACGCTTCCCGTGGCCCTCAGAGCTATCGCCGTGGCGCGGGCCAACTACGACGAATACCTGAAGCTGGTGCCGGCCAACGCCGCCACGGTCTTCCTGCATCTGCTGACCGGTCTGCTGCTCTCGGCAGCTTACCTGTTGGACAAAGCGGTCCGTCCTTTCATCTAGGACGATCTCTTGCCCGAGGGAGGCATGAACACGTGGACGAGAAAGCCGTTCAGGACTACTATCCAGACGACCTCAGTCACTGTTATGGTTGCGGACGTCTGAACGAGCATGGACTCCAGATCAAGACCTACTGGGATGGCGACGAGACAGTCTGTACCTTCCACCCCAAGCCCTATCACACCGCGATTCCTGGCTACGTCTACGGCGGTTTGATCGCCTCGCTCATCGACTGCCATGGCACCGGCACGGCAGCGGCGGCGGCCTATCGTGCCCAGGGGCGCCCCATGGATACGGAGCCGCCCCTGCGGTACGTGACCGCCTCATTGCACGTGGACTTCCTGCGCCCGACCCCCATGGGAGTGCCTCTCCAGGTCCGAGCAACGGTGAAGGAGATCAAGGGGCGCAAAGTGGTGGTCGGGGAGACGTTGTTGGCCGGCGGAGAGGTCTGCGCCCGTGGCGAAGTGGTCGCTGTGCAGATACCAGAGAACATGATGCCCGGCAAGGCCGCGCCGTAGAGCGACCGGGCAAACCCCGCGGGCCCGCGCCGGCACCGCCTTCGTTCCTTCCTCACCAGCACGTTGCGCAAAGTTCGCTCTGTGCACTGCGACTCGCAGATGAAGGGCCTAGGCCCCCGGTGCGAACCACTCCGCCTAGCCAACCGCGCAGAGACGTCGCGATCCGTCCGGCGATGACAAGACCATGCGGCCCTCACCACATGCGAGACACGTCGCCCTGTTGACACGATACCCTCGCCAAGTTATAATTCCCACCGCATTGATCGAGAGGGGCAAGCGATGCAAATAGACCGAGAGAGATGCACCGGCTGCGGATACTGCCTCCTGAGCTGTCCAACGGAGGCCATATCCTCCGACGGTTGGGCCTCCATAGATAGCGAGAAGTGCACCCGGTGCGGTATCTGCGCCAGCGTCTGCCCCAACGACGCGATCCTCTCCGACGCCCCCCGGAGACAACCTCAACTCGATTACGAGAGCAGCTACGACGTGGTCATCGTCGGCTCCGGCATCGGTGGGCTCATGACAGCAGCAGCCCTGGCCAGGCGGGGGCGCAGCGTGGCCGTGTTCGAGAAACTCTCCTTCGTGGGCGGCCGCTATACCGAACTCGACTACCACGGCTATTCCGTCACCACCGGCGCCTGGACCTCCCTCGGGCCCAGGTCCAACATCGGCGAGTTCCTCCAGGAGATGGAGGCGGAGGCAGAGTACGTCAGCCTCCGCGACCAGGGCTGGTCTCAACAGTTCAACGTACGCTTCAAAGACGGCAGGGAGTTCCCGTCGCTCCAAGCCATGCTCAGGCGTGAGGACTGGCGCGCCTACGTCCGTGCCCTCGTCAAAGGCAGGAAGCTGGACCTCGAGGACGCCACCACCCGTGAATACGTTGAGGAGCACGTAGGCAACAGGGAGCTCATAGAGGCAGTCAACGCCATCGCCGTCACCGCCTCCGGGGTGGACATCGACCGCTTCCCAGCCAGTGAATTCATCGTCGTTACCAGAGACACCGCACGTGCTGGACTGGATTTCGCCTGTACCATCGGCGGCGTGCGCTCGGTAGTCACGGCCCTCGAACGCGTCGTCACCTCTCACGGTGGTCAGGTGTTTACTGGTACGGAGGTCAGCCAGGTACTGGTCAGAGAGGGCAGGGCGTGGGGTATCGCACTGAAGAACGGCGATTCTATCCGGGCGGGGACGGTGATCCACAACGGCGGAATCGGGAGGTTCGTCAAGCTGGTGGGCTCGGGAAACCTCCCCTCCGACTACGTTGCCCGGGCCCGTCAACTGGAGCCGGTGGACTGCGCCGCCCTCATCCTGGGGACTACGGAACCGTTACTCACTGAGGCACCCATGCTCATGACCCCAGGGACCGATCGCGTGGCCGGCATCTTTGCCCCGACCTTCCTCGATCCCAGCGTCGCTCCGCCGGACAGACACATGGTCGACGTCTTCTTTCCTCTCCTCTCCAACGACAGAACTCACGAGCTGGAGCTGGCTATGGGAGACCTGCGGGCCCTGTTCCCCCTGCTGGAGGATACCGTGGAGGTGACGGTGCCCATGTTCTTCACGGGGACGTGGACGGGGGCCGAGACCGGGCAGACCCTGGGGCAGGTGGGCGGTCAGCGCCTGGACCCTCAGAGCCCCATTCCTGACCTGTATCTGGTGGGTATGGACGTGGTGGGCAGCGGCGCTGCCGGGGATCTCATCCCCGTGGGTGTGAGACGGCTGCTCGAATATCTGAGCTGAAAGCGATCGCACAAGGAGGGTCGGATGAGCGAAGGAACTGCGATGTCGCAAGACAGACCTCGAGGGCTGTACTTCGAGGAGTTTGAAGAAGGAGTCGAGTTGCTGACTCCAGGCCGCACCGTGACAGAGACAGATATTCAGCTTTACGCAGGTTTGACGGGCGACTACACCCAGATTCACACCAACGTCGAGTTCTGCAAGGATACATTGTTCGGCCAGCGCGTCGCCCACGGCCTCCTGGGCCTGTCCATCGCCTCTGGACTTGGCACCCGCCTCGGTTTCATCGAAGGCACGGCCGTGGCCCTCCGGGAAATCACCTGGAAGTTCACCGGGCCTATCTTCATCGGCGACACCATCCACCTCACCATCCAGGTCGCCAACAAGAAGGCCATGCCCCGGCTCGGCATGGGCCTCGTCACCTTCGACGTGTCCCTCGTCAACCAGAAGGACGAGGTGGTCCAGAAAGGACAGTGGAAAGCCCTGATCCAGAGCCAGGACGCGAAGACCAGTCCCTTGCTACGCCCATCGTAGGCGCAGGCGGGGCCTGGAGAGCATCCGTACCGAGATGTTTGGCAGACTCGTCGCCAGGGTGAGAGTAGGCTACGAAGAACACCGCGACTTCTTCCTCCTCGCCCTTCTCTTCTCCTCCTTCCGCTTCATGACCCTGCTGCTCTTCGAGCCTGGCGGGTACATCCTGGACTGGTCCGGCTACTACGTGCCTGGCGCCAACTTCGTCCAGTTGTCCGATTGGGGCTACTACCCCATCCTGCACTACTGGATGGAGTATCCTCCCCTCTTCCCCTGGCTATCCGTGATCGTCTACCGCGTCAGCATGTTCCTTCCTCTCTGGAGGGATCCGCGGCTCTGGTACGATCTACTCCTGGGCTCAACCTTCCTCCTCTTCGAGATCGGCAACTTCTCCCTCATTTACGCCATAGCTCTCAGGCTGAGGGGCCGAGAGGGGGCCGTGAGATGCGCCTGGCTCTACGCCGGCCTCTTCTTCCCGCTGATGACCCTGCTCTTCTGGTTCGAGAACTTCGCCCTGTTCTTCCTGCTCCTGGGCGTATACATGATTCTGGCCAGGAGACCCGTGTGGGGCGGCGTGGCCGCGGGGATGGGGCTCATGGTCAAGCTGGTTCCCGCCTTCATCGCTCCGGTGGCCCTGAGGGTCTTCCCCAGGGTGCCACAGAAGGTGATCTACGCCGCCGTGGCGGTGTGCGTGGTTCTGCTCATCGCTCTTCCCTTCATCCCTAACCATACCACGTTTCTGCTCACCCCTTTCCTGTACCAGAGCAGCACCGGGCCCTGGGAGACCGTATGGGCACTCCTCGACGGCTACTACTCCGGCGGTGAGACCACCCCCCTCGAGATCCGCTTCGATCCCGCCAACATCGCCATCTCCTTCCACCAGTCGACTTTCCCCTACAGCCTGGTGGTCGCGGCCTTCGTGGCGATCTACCTCGTCCTCTACACTCGACGCATCGACTGGGGGGACAACGGGAAGGTGGTGGCCTTCTGTGGCCTCTCCATCTCCCTCTTTCTGATCTTCTCCAAGGGCTACAGTCCCCAGTGGATCGTCAACCTGCTGCCCTTCATCGTCTTGCTGCTGCCGGACCTGCGGGGCGTGGTCTATTCCCTGCTGCTCATGGGCGCCAACGTGCTCGAGTTCCCGGTATCCATGGTCCTGCTGGCCAACCACCCCTGGCTCTTCATCATCGCCGTCTTACTCCGCACGGTGCTACTGGTCCTGGTCAGCGTAGAGTTCGGGCTGGTCCTCTTTCCCTCAGCCAAGATCAAGAGAACATCGGGGCTGGCCCTCACCTCGTTTGCACTTCTGACCCTCGCGGCGGGCCTCCCTGTCGGCGCCCTCGCCGTGAGAGACTATTCGTCCGAGCGACTTGAGGAAAGTCCGTACCGCGAGACCACAGACTATCTGCGGACACAACCACCCGGAGCGGTGATCTTCACCGACCAGAGCTTGTACCAGCAACTGTACGGTTTCCTTGTGGGCAGGCACGGGCTGTATCTGCTGGAGGCCAACGCTGAGCTGCCCACTGTGCTGAGCCGGGTGGCTCAGCGCCACCAGACACTATACGTCGTCTACACCGGCTCGGAGGATGACCGGCGGGCCAACCCCGCCGTGGAGGACTGGCTGAACCACAACTCCTTCTCCGTCAGCGGGGTGTGGCTGGACGAAGCCCGGGTGAAGGCGTATTCCACACCCTCGAGGGCGCTGGAGGAGCACCCGCTGGAGGCGACCTTCGCTGAGAGCATCGAGTTGAACGGCTGCGCCTTCGAATCTGGCCCGTTGGCACCCGGAGACGTGCTCCACGTGAGCCTGTCGTGGCACTTGCTCCAGCAAACGGAGAACGACTACGCCGTCTTCGTCCACCTCGTGGATGAGAAGGAGAGGGTCTGGGCGCAGCACGATGGCCAACCTGTGGGTGGCTCGCGACCCACCTCCTCGTGGCCACCCGGCGAAGAGATCGCGGACAACCATGGTCTCGCCCTGCCGCCCGACATCTCCCCAGGCTCATACAGCCTGGCCGTGGGACTCTACGACCCCACAACCGGTGACCGCCTCTCCCTCGCTATAAGCCAGCCAGCAGCGCCCAGTGATAGAGTGCTGGCGGGTCCGGTTCTGATAAACGAAACCTCCCGGGGCTTGGAAGCTCCGGGAGGCTGAGTCCGGCGTCTTCTCTCGGGCGTTGAGGCTGCCCTATTCGACCAGTTCCCGCAACTGCCCCGGACTGAGACCCTCAATCCCCATATCTTCCACGCTGACCCCCTGTTCGAAGTAGTTCACGCCTTCGATGACCGATGCTATCTGAATGAGAGCATCACAGGTGGGCGTAGGCACTCCCCACTTGTGCCCCATGGATGACCATGGCACTAACCCGAAGGGGACGTCTTCGGTCACGTACCTCGTTCGCATCGAGGGAGGGGTGCCTGGCAGCGCTGGATTGGCGTGAATCGGGCTATTCCGCAGCACCTCGGATAGGGCGTCTTCTTGGATGCCCAGGTGTTTGTACATAGTGGTGAAAGAGTCTTTGAGAGAAACACTGCTCACCCCACAAAGAGCAGCCAGGGACATCCTCTCCCCATCCACGGCTTCCATCACCTGGGCCACCGACTGGGTGGCCCCGTCGCCGTAGAGATTCCACCCTTTGCCCAGGGTGGACTCAATCCGGCCTGTGTTGAGGATGGTCATGGGTGGATGCACGATGGGGTTCATGTTGTTGAAGCTCGTATACAACACGTTTTCTGCCACGTGCCACTGCGGGAAGATGACAGACATCTTCTCCACAAACTCAGCAGTTCGCCTAGCCGGAAGAGCAGCGGTTCCCAGTTCGCTCTTGATGCCAAAGACCTCTACGCTGCCCGGCTGGGCAGACCTGGTCGCGTAGATCAGTGACTGGGTCTCCACAGGCACAGCGTTGGCCTTGACACCCAGCTCCTTCATCCAGTGGTGGAAGCGGAGCGCTCCGAAGTTGGAGATAAAGACGACGAACTGGTCGTCCGCCAGGTAGGGAGCCAGAGCCCGGCTGTACGGTTCGTGGGCGTTGGCCGGTGCTCCGAGAATAATGATGTCCACGCCTCTGATGGCCTTCTCCAGATCGGTGGTGACCAGATTCAGCTTGGCGAAACCCTGGCTGACCACGCCTTTGATTTCGATACCCCCCTTCTCGGCGACGGCATCCAGATTGGCTTTGAATTGCGGCACGTCGGCCAGGTTTACTGAGAACCCCTTGAGGGCGATATCGGCCGCAAACGCATGGCCTGAATTGCCCGTCCCCAGAACGGCCAACCTCGGCGAATCTCCTGACATAACCCCACTCCTTCTGTGACTAAGAATCCATTCCACAGTCAGCAACACTGCCGGCAATGTATTGCAGCCATCCGGGAGGCGTGCCAGGCCGCAAGCCGCGCCGCCTGTCGGACGAAACCAACCGAAAACCGGCTGGTACCCGCGTTCCGCTTTACCCCTGAGAGAGCGATCCTCCCGGTTGGTCTCTCCCAACAGCGGCCTCAAGCCATGTCGAAGGTCGCACCGTGTCCAATACCCAGGGCAAGGATGACCAGCGAAGCCACCGCCAAAACCAGCAGGGCCACCAGAATGAGCTTGTCCATCCGGCCCAGCCGCAATTTCTCGTAGAACTCATTCCAGCGGCTGGCCCCAAAGCCCTTGGCCTCCGTAGCCAGACCCAGCGCCCTGACCCGGCGCAGGGAGGTGATAAACAGAGGCAGGATGAGCAGCCTGGTGCGTTCGATGCGCGAGTTGCTCACGCCACGTATAGTCTGGGCGTCCAGGATATTGAACAGTTGCTCCATGATGATGGGGATGAAACGCAACCCTGCCAGGACCATGAACACGATAGAGGTCGGCACCTTCAGCTTCTTCAACCCCTTGGCCAGGTAGGTGGGATCGGTGGTCGAGATCACGAGAAGGCCAATGGTGAAGGAGGTTACCAGCCTCATGGCCATATAGAACCCTTGGGCAACATTGTGGCTGGTGGCCACCAGCGGCCCCAGTTGAAGATACCAGGTGTAAGCATTGTGCGGATCAGGGTTGGTCAGTTCGGAAGATCCTCTCACCGCATTGAAGAAGAAGACTATCAACAGGAAGAAACCCGCTCCCATGAAGGGGGCGATCATGGGCCGATAATCGATATTCGCCGTGAGCCAAAGCGGCACGGTCAAGATGATGAAGAACAAGCTGAAGCGCCAGTCGGTGAACATTAGCGGCACAGTGGTGAAGAAGAGAAGCAGCATGATCTTCGTGCGCGGGTCCAGACGATGCACCCACGATTCGCGCTCTACGTTGGACATGAAGTTGATCACATTGATCTTGGCCATGCTGCCTCCTCACGTGGACTGCCCGCAAACGCGGCACAGCAGTAGAGTGGACTCTGCGCTTGTTTGGTGCTCCCCGCACGCGGTGTACGCTCTGGCCACACAGGCCAGACTCGGCCGCGAGAGCACTCTACCTGCTTCCGCAAGAGCGACGTGCGACCCGGTTTCATGCTCGGCCCCTCCGGGTCGCACGTCCTGGCGCTTGAAGTTCAGCTCTACCTGAGCGGGGCGCTGCAGCGCCGTCTTCTTCGCTTCAGCCGTCAGCCAATCAACCCCTTGATCCTGTCGCCCAGGAAATAACCAACCACTCCGCCGATGATCCCGGTGATCGTGCCCAAGACGAACACCGTGGCCACGATTTGGGTGGGCATCGATACCTTGTACAGGAAGGTCATCATCACGATCCACAGGTTGAAGTTGTACATGAACGCGGTCAGCGCCCCAGCGATGCTCATGTGCCGCAGGGAGACGAACGGATCCGTGCCTGATGTGAGTACCAGGTAGCAGTAGATATCAGCAAGGAGGCCTGTCGTGCAACCCCACAGGGCCACGGAGAACACCTCTCCCTGCACAAGCACATTGATGAGCATGGCCGCGATCTGGAACAGCGTGGCTGTGCCGACCTTTCTCACGATCACCAGTGCAGCTATCGTGCACAGGACCCCGAAAAAGGTGTTTATCACCTGATTGAACGGGAAGGCAAAACTGAAGATGTTCCAGACATACCACATGGCTCTGTAGAGAGCCGCGAACACCGCAACTGTCACGAGATCAACCGCTGTGAATCTCTGGAAGACCTTTTGGGAAGCCCTAGCAGTCATTGTCCTCTCTCCTCTCTACTCCTCTCTGTTCTATGGGGGAGACATCCTCCCACCAACGGCCACTTCGCACGTCGATCTGAGATCACTCACTACCTGCCCTGGTTCCACCTCCTTCTAAGCACTGCACCAGCTCATCAACGATAAGAAAGCGCGGACAGCCCTTGTCTTCCAGGCGACGGCAGAAATCGACAATGGTGGGAGGCCGGAGGTTGAGGCTGGCCAGGTCCTCGAAACGGTCGTAGAACACATCCCGGGGATGTCCGTCGAAGATGATTCGACCGTCGGCCATGACGATCACCCTGGTCGCGTAGGCGGCCACAATGTCCATGTCGTGGGTGATCATGATGGTGGTGTTGCCCTGCTGGTTCAGCTCGGACAACATGCCCAGCAGCCCGGAGAGGTTTCTGCGATCCTGACCAGTGGTCGGCTCGTCGAGCAGGATCAGCTTGGGATTGTGGATCAGCGCCGTCGCCACGGCCAGATTCTGCCTCTGGCCACGACTGAGGGAGAAGGGATGCCTGCTCCGCGCGGCCTCCAGCCCCACCACGCCCAGGGCATCAGTGACCCGGTGCTCCACCTCCTCGTCCGAGAGACCCCGCAACCTGAGGCTGAAGCGGAGTTCGTCCTCCACGGTGTTCGCAAAAAGCTGATGGTCTGGGTTCTGGAACACGTAGCCGAGGTCCGAGACCAGGTCAGAGACCTTCGTCTCCCTGATGTCGCGGCCATCAATAGTTATCTGCCCTCCATCCGGACGCAGAAGCCCGACTAAGTTGTTGACCAGTGTGCTCTTGCCAGAACCGTTGGCCCCGATGATGGCCACAAAGTCCCCCTGCCGGATATCGAAGCTGAGCTTGCGCAGGATCGGCGTACCCGGGTCGTAGGAGAACTCGAGATCGCGTACGCTGACCACCGGCTCGCCACCGGAGGCCCCCGGACGCTGGGGCTCGGCCAGCAGGCCGGGATGGGCCTCCACAAACTCCTGGAATATGGCGAAGGCCTCTTCCTTGACCACGGGTAACGCCTGCAAGGGTACTCCAGCCTGCGAAAGAGCGTGTGCCATCTCCACGTGCTGCGGCAGGTTCACCCCCAGCCTCACCGCATCATCGTAGGACCGCGAGAAGACCTCGTTGGGCCGTCCGTCGTGGACCACCCGCCCACCCTCCATGATGATGACCCGGTTGGCCAATTCGATGAGATCGGTGAGGTCGTGTTCGATAACCAGCAACGTCTTGCCCATCTCTCGCTGGAGGCGCCCCAGGGTGCTCACGATCTCCGCCTTGCCCACCGGATCCAGGTCTGTCGTGGGGTCATCCAGGATCAGCACCTCTTGGAGCATGACCAGATTGCTGGCGATGGAGACCCTCTGCTTCTGACCGCCGGAGATAGCGAAGGTCAGCCTGTCCTTGAGGTGAGAGATCTCCATAACCTGCATGAACTGGTCGACCCGCTGTACGATCTCATCGTGCGACAGGCCCTGGTTCTCCACGCCAAAGGCCACCTCGTCCACCACCCTCAGCGACAGGATCTGGTCATCGGGGTTCTGGAAGACCATGCCGATGATGGGCGAGAATTCGTGAACCTCGTGGGTTGTGGTGTCCTTACCGGCCACCTCCACCACGCCCCTCATCTCACCCTGGTTGAGATGGGGGATCAGGCCATTGAGGCACAGGGTCAGCAAGCTCTTTCCACAGCCTGAAGGTCCCAGGAGGAGAGCGAAGTCACCTTTCCACAGTTCCAGATTCACATCCCTGACGACGTCTTGATCTGCCCCCAGGGGTTTGAAACACAGACCCTTGGTCCGAATGATCGGATCACCGGAGTTCATGCCCGGCCATCCTTTCTCCGTGTCCATGCTGACCAGTCGACGTAACGAGGTTGCCCGACGCTCAGCCGACAAAGCGCTGGGCGTAGACCGCCACCAGCAGTACGACCAGGATCACCAAACCCACGACGATAATCATTTGATCGCGTTTCATCTTTGTTGCTCCCTTCTATGGCAACTGAGCCACAGTACTCCTAAGATCGGGGACTCACGGATAGACCTTCGCTCTTTCCACCACCTCCTTCCACTTCTCTCTGGCCCTACTTAACCGGCCGGGGCCAGCTACCCACCTAGTGAGCCAACGGTGGCTCCATGCAAGACCACAGCCCCTGGGCACAGGATTACCCAACAGACGGCTTCGCGGCGAAATGGGGACCGTATCTAAGGTGCTCCCTCATCACAGAGAC
This sequence comes from Anaerolineae bacterium, assembly GCA_034411995.1. GTDB lineage: Bacteria > Chloroflexota > Anaerolineae > UBA7937 > B3-Chlor > JAUVXJ01. The sequence continues at coordinate 218,708 of DAOUME010000009.1, forward strand.
GGCGGATTCGACATCCCCTTCTCTTAGGGCTTCAAGGATCAGACTGTGGTCACCGTAGCCGAGCTGGATGCCCGTCCTGCTCCCCCGACCGCGCAACCCCCACATGATGGCCCGATATACGTGCTCGTCGAGGTTGGCCAGCACTTCTGAAATGCGCTGATTGCCAAACTTGCGGTCAAAGGCGTGGTGGAACCCCCTGTTGGCAGCAAGAAACGCGGGGTAGTCGTCCCTCTCCATGGCTTGGTCGGCAGCCTTAAGTTCGATCTCCAGCGCGTCCAACTCGTCCCGCGTGAACCGCTCAGCCGTCTCGCGGATCAGATGACACTCCAGGATCTCCCGGAGTTGGTACATCTCCTCCAGGTCGCGCAAGGAGATCTCCGCCACGTTGTAGCCCTTGGAGACGTCGGCCGTCACGAACCCCTCTTGCTCCAACCTGGCGATGGCTCTCCGGATAGGAGTCCTGCTCACGCCCAGCTCCTCTGCCAGCCGCGTCTCGACCAGGGACTCCCCAGGAGCCAGGACACAGTCTATGATCGCTTGCTTGATCTGGAGATAGGCCGTGTCGTCCACAGAGGGCGGCTTTTCTATCTTCTCCAGCAAGGCTCTCGCAGGCATCGTTCCACTCTCCCCCTGACCACTCTACGCGTTCAGCCACCGCTCGCCGCCACAGTCATCGGGATCTGGGATTCTCCACACCAATGGCCAGACCTTGTGAGAGGGTATACCGTATTCAGTGTCCAGTATACCTCATTTCCTTCACCATGTCAAGTACCCTCACCTGCGTCTTCACACACTGAAGTACGACCAAGAAAGCGAAACGCTGGCCAGGGTACACCCTCACAGGCAACAGTACAGAGCCGGGGGGCGCTCCTTCCATGCCCGCGCGTCCGCCCACCGCGTTGACAGTCACATAACGTCGTGATATACTTCCTGAAGAAGACTGGATGCGCGTTTCCTTGGGATAATCCATGAACTGGTTTGACGTGGTGCTGGCCCTGCTCTTCGTGGCCGCCCTGGCCGGGGGCTACTTCCAGGGTCTCATTCGCCAGGCTTTGAGCCTCGGCGCCGTGGCCTGTGGCATCATCCTGGCCACATATCTTCACCTGCCCCTGGCAGCCTGGTTTGCCTTCACGTACCCGGATACCGCCGCGGCGACGCGGGAGACTGCGGCCTTCCTGCTCTCGCTGATAGTTCTCGTTACCGCGCTGGAAATCGCGCAGAGGAAAGCCGTGCCGGAGACTCATCTCCTGACCATCGGTTTGCTGGACCAGATTGCGGGGGCACTGGTAGCGATCGTCACCGCGTGTCTCCAGATCAGTATTGGCATCCTCATTCTGAAATACCTGGTCACGCTCTCCTGGCCCATCGGGGGGACTGTGCGCCTGCTGCTCTTGCGGGGGATGCGATCCTCCACCCTGGCGCCAGCGCTGTACAACCTGCTAGTGGCCCTGGTCACGGTCGTGGGTGCGCTGCTGCCCAAAGGCAAACCCAGGTTTCTCACCTTCATGTGACCCTGTCGCAGGCCTGAGAAACACTCTCCCCCGTTGGCCGCCGCCAGCGGGGTTGCTTTGTTGAGAGACATGAACGACAAGTCCTGGCAAGTCCTGGAATATCACAAGATTCTGAGCCAGTTGGCCGAACACAGCTCCTTCTCGTTAGGTCACGAGCTGGCGCTCAAGTTGCGCCCCTCGACCCGAGACGACGTGGCCAGACGCCGGCAGCAGGAGACCAGCGAGGCCAGACACCTTCTGGACATCAAGCCCACGCTGACCATGGGAGGGGTGACAAACCTTCGCCCTTTGCTCAAGAAGGCTCGCGTCCAATCGACCCTCACGCCCGGCGAGCTGCTCGACGTGCGCACCACCCTCCTCGCGGCGCGGTCCCTGCGGCGCTCTATCGCTCCCCTGGACTCCAGCTTTCCCATCATGTCAGCCCATGCCGAGAGGATCGAGGCCTTCTCGGACTTGCCAGGGGATATCTCCCAGGCCATCAACGAACGCGCAGAGGTCGTCGACGGGGCCAGCCCTGATCTGGCTCGGATCCGCCAGCGGGTGGCCGAGGTCCACGAAGATCTGGTGGACAGGCTGGAGAGGATCGTGTCCTCCCCTGCCAACAGCCGCTTCCTTCAAGAGAAGATCATCACCGAGCGCCATGGCCGCTACGTGATCCCCATCAAGGCCGACTTCAAAGGCCGCATCCCAGGAGTCGTTCACGATCAATCGGCCAGCGGCGCTACTCTGTTCATCGAGCCTCTGGCCACCCTGGAGCTCAACAACCACTGGCGACAATTGCAGGTAGACGAGGAAAGGGAAATCGAGCGCGTCCTCAGGCGACTTACCGCCCGGGTCGCGCAGGAGGAAGAGTCCATTGCCTCGACCCTGAGAGCTCTGGCCTCCCTGGACCTGGCCTTCGCCAAAGCGAAGTACAGCCTGAGTTTACGGGGCATCGAGCCAGAGCTGATTCCCTTCCGAACCGAGAGCAAGGAGCGAACGAAGTCCAAACGTGGTCACCCCCACCCCGGCTCCACGCTGCGACTGATACAGGCTCGACACCCCCTCCTGTCGGCGTCCAAGGTGGTGCCCATAGACGTGCACATCAGCGATGATTACTTCATCCTGGTCATCACCGGCCCCAACACCGGCGGGAAGACCGTCTGCCTGAAAACGGTAGGGCTGCTGGCGCTCATGGCCCAGGCTGGACTGCACATACCCGCCAACGACGGCTCGGCTCTGTCGGTGTTCAAGGGCATCTACGCCGACATAGGCGAGGAGCAGAGCATAGAGCAGAGTCTCTCCACCTTCTCCTCACACATGACCCGAGTGGTAGACATCCTGAGCCGAGCCTATCGAAAGTCGCTGGTGCTGCTGGACGAACTGGGAGCTGGCACAGATCCCGTGGAGGGTTCGGCCCTGGCCAGGGCCATCCTGGCCCACCTGCACAGACGGCGCATCACCACCCTCATCGCCACCCACTACTCAGACCTGAAGGTGCAGGCCCACTCCACTCCCGGCGTACAGAACGCCTCAGTCGAGTTCGACGCCCGGACCCTGGCGCCCACCTACAGGCTGAGCATCGGCCTGCCGGGACAAAGCAAGGCCCTGGCCATCGCTTCCCGCCTCGGGCTGGCCAAGAAGATCGTAGCCCAGGCCGAGAAATCTCTGGCGCCCGGAGACCTCGAGGTCGAGAGCCTGCTCACGGATATCAAGAAAGCCCGCGACGAGGCCGTCGCCGCCCTCAAGGATGCTGAGGAAGCCCGCTCTGAGGCGCAGCGCATGAAGAGCGAACTGGAAGCAGAGTTGGCTGGAGTCGAGGAGGAACGCCGGACCATACTCAACCGCGCCCGCCAGCAAGCCAGGATGGAGTTGACCGCCGTAAAGAAGGAACTCCAGTCCATCTCCAAGTCCCTCAGACCCCAGAGCACCCCGCAGCGGTTATCTGAAGCGAAGGCCAAGACAAGGGAAGTCGAAGAGGGAATACAGCCCCCGGAGCCGCCTCCCAGACTCTACCCTATCGACAAAGAGAAGGTTCGCATCGGACAGTCGGTGTGGGTAGAGGACCTCCGGCAGCGGGGGCAGATCACCGCCCTCCTCGATGAGGAAGAGGTGGAGATAGGCGTCGGCAAGTTCCGGGTCAAGGCCAAACTGGACGACCTCGACCTGGTACAAGGGGAACCCGAGGCCGCGTCAGAGGACGCTTACGTGGCCACCTGGCCGCTGGCACCGCCTCCCCTGGCCCTCCACTTGCGAGGTATGCGGGCCGAGGAGGCCATCATGGAGTTGGACAAGTACCTGGACCAAGCCTTTCTGGCCCATCTGCCCGAGGTGCGTATCATCCACGGCAAGGGTACCGGCACGCTGCGCCAGCTAGTGCGCGAGCAACTGCACAGGCATCCCCTGGTGTCGTCCTATCGGCCGGGCTTGCCCGAAGAAGGGGGAGAGGGAGTGACGGTTGCCGAACTCAGCCGCTGACCGCGGGATGGGGTTAGATTGGCGACGGCACCGGTTCAGTGGAGGGCGAGGAATCCACGAAAACGGCCATGGCCATCACCGCCAACAAGTATCCCAGGTAGTTCTCATTCATGAATCGAGAGGTATAGAAGAAAGCCAGTCCCAGGAAGGCGTAGTGGTAGAGCATGGAAGCCAGGGAGTTGTGCTTCCACTGTCGCCGCAGCAGGTACAGGAAGAGAGGCAGGCACACCAGCAACTCGGGTATCCAGAAGGGGAAGTAGTCGAGGCGCGATTCCACCAGGCCCAGGGCCAGCACGAAGTTCGCCAGGCCCCAACCGGTGATCTGGTACGGCACCGCTGCGGTACCGCTGCTCCACCGCCATACGTCGTCGAGCATGGCGTTGGGATTCCAGAGCGCGAAGGGAAGGACCAGCACGGCGAGAACGATGAGCAGAGGGAACGCCTTGCGCACCAGGTAGACGCCAAGTGCCCTGATCTCACGGCGAGGGGAGAGCCCATCCCGGCGTATCAGATAGAGCAGGTAGAAAGGCACCAGGAACCAGGCGGTGGGCTTGCTGGCGCAGGCCAGGCCGAGCATCAGCATCGACCACGAGTCCCTGCCACGCTTCAGCAGGTAGACGGAGAAGACGATCCAGGCCAGCGTGAAGACGTCGTTCTGCCCGAAGATGATGTCGTTGCCCATGATGGGGTTCAGCCCCAGCACCATGACCAGGCAGAGCCGTTCGTCTCCCTCCGGCACCAGAGACGCCGCGACGAAGAGCAGTGCCACGAACAGCGTCAGATAGACGAATCTCTGATCGTACCAACCCAGGAGCGTTTCGCTCAGGAGCTGGACTGGCGCGGAGGAGAGAAAGGTCCAGGGTAGATAGGGGTAGTGATACAGGGCGGTTCGGTAATCCAGGCCCCATTCGGCCATCGGTGTGTCTACGTAGTCCTCCACGTAGGGGTTCTTCCCCGCCAGGACGTACTTGATCGCCTCCTCGGTCTGAATGACGCCACCATCGTGGCAGAAGCTCGCGGGACCGGTGACGTGGCGCAGGAGAACGGAGAACGTCGAGAGGGAGACTACGGTGGTGAAGACCATGCAGAACACCAGCGCCAGCTTGGCTCTGTGGCGCCCCTGCTCGCTGATACCGTGCCACAGATCGAAGAACAGGTAGAGAAGCAACAGGCCGAAGGCAGTGCTGATCAGGAGCAAGCTGATGGGATCGGTCATCCAGTGTTGGAGCAGGTCGAGGCTCTTCTGCGGAAGCAGTGACCCCACCAGGGGGATGCGCTGGATCAGCTCGACCCTTCTCTGTGCCACCAGGCGATCAGCCAGAGTGTCGATCCGCACTCTGGCCAGCGCCAGCGCGAAGAACAGCAGCACGTCGAAGGACTTGATCCTCACCGCACTCTTCCTTCCCGGCGAGTATTATACCGGAAGAGAGACGGACCGGCTACCCCATTTGCGACGGAGGGGGAGAAAGAGAGTACCATGCGCATCAGCTTGAGAAGATTGGCCGGACTGCTGATCAGGCTCGCCCTCCTGATAACCATCGTCTGGGGGTCCAATCTGTGGTTGGTCCTCATCAGAGACTCCGTCCAAGGCTACCGCTCCGTTCTCGTAGGACAGCCCAGCCTGGGAGAACCCACCAGTCCCCTGGTGCAGCAAGTGGTCCTGGTCCTGATCGGAGGCCTGACCTACGACGCTTCCCTGGAGATGCCCTACCTCAATACGCTGCGAGAACAAGGGCTGGATAGCCCTTGTATGGGTTACTACCCTTCGTACTCCCAAAGCGCCTGGACCACCCTGATCAGTGGGGCAGGACCGGAGATCAGCGATGCCCATCTGCTGGATGTCCCCGATGAGCAACTGACCTTCCTCACCGTGGATGATCTCTTCACCGAGGCCAAGCGGGCCAACCTGATGACCGCCATCGCTGGCTTCCAGTGGTGGGAGAGAATGATCCCCGAGCAGGTGGTGGATCGCCATTTCTTCGTCGCGTCTACTGATGCCGAGGCCGACCAGCGAGTCGTACAGTCAGCCCTGGAACTGATGGGCAACGTGCCACCCAATCTCCTCCTCATCCACCTCAGTCAGGTAGACGAGGCTGCACGTACTCATGGCCCCGATAGCGACCAGTACCGGGCTGCGGTGCAGAGAGCGGATGCTCGCCTGGAGGAGATAGCGCAGGCCATGAGCCTGACGCGGAATGTGCTCGTTGTCACCTCCGACCACGGTTACCTGGCCCATGGTGGCCATGGCGGAGCGGAGCGAGAAGTGGTCACCACACCACTGGTGATGGTGGGCGCCCGCGTGTCGCCTGGCACCCACGACAGGGTGAGCCAGTCAGATGTGGCACCTACGGTCGCCGCGCTGCTAGGGCTGGCCATTCCCAGCGCCGCACAGGGAGAGATCCTCTTCGACGCCCTGGTCACCGACGAGGCAGAAAGTACCGAGAAGTGGGTCTCCTGGTCCCAACAGAGGGTGGAGCTGAGTGACCTGTACCTGGAGAGCATCGGCCTGCAACCTGACACCGAGGCCGCCAGGGGCGACGCGGAGGTGGCCTACAGTTCTCTCCTGGTGAGGAACTACGAGAGCGCCCGCGCCTTGGCCGAGTTCGCAGTACGGGGATCCACAGCGGAAATGGTCAAAGGTCGAAGTCAGCGCATCGCCGGCGAGCAGCGGCAGAGACTGCCCATCGCCGCCCTGGCCGTGGCCGGCGTCGCTTACCTTCTCTGGCGCCGCTGGACCAAGACCACCGCGGTTCTCTTCCTCAGCGCCGCCACTACCGTCCTCGTCTACAACTTGCTCTTCTTCTGGGAAGGACAGGTGTACTCCCTGAGCACCATTGGACAGTGGTGGACCTTCGCCACCGATGTCCTTCTGCGCACGGTTACGGCCCTCGTAACAGCAATCTGCGTCCTCATCTGGCTGGTCCGGCATCAGAAGAGGAGGCGCCCCATAGAGATAGCCCAGTTGAACTACAGCTTCGCTCTGCTCCTGGCCTTCCTGCTCGCACTCCCCCTGGCCATAGCCTACGTGCTCGATGGGCTGCAGGTCACCTGGCACCTTCCTCATCCCCTGGCGGGCTTCGCGCAAGTCTCGTCCCTGCTTCAACTGGGCATGGCGGCCTTCGTCACCACCTTCCTGCCTCTGATCACCGTACCGCTGGACAGTGCGCTGCGCTGGACAGCGTCCAGGGTCAGCTCTCACTGAGCCTGCACCTCCCGGCGGACCAGGGCCGGTGTTTCACCATCCGTGAGGGGTACCAGTTTGGGCGCCGTTTTGATATAATGAAGTCGTGCGCCCCAGACGCAGGGCGAGGAGAGTCTGTTGAGAATCCTGCTTGTCGACCCCAAAGTCAACCTGCCCATCGACGTACGGAGCAGCCCTTCACTGGGGCTGGCTTATCTTGCAGCCGTGTCCGAGCAAAGGGGCGACGAGGTCCGCGTTCTGGACATGCAGGTGGAAGACGTGCCCTTGCCGCAGGCAATTGACGGTTTTGGCCCTCACGTAGTCGGTATTACCGCCACTACTGTCCAGATCGAGAGCGCCTGGCGGGTCGCGCGTGAGCTCAAGCGACTGACGGATGCCCAGGTCGTCCTGGGAGGCCCTCACCCCACGGTCCTGCCCGCCGAGTCGGTGGAGAGGCCCGAAGTGGACCTCGTCGTGCGGGGTGAAGGAGAGGTCACCTGGGCAGAGCTGTGCGATCGTCTGGAGAGGGGAGCATCACCGGCTGGCCTGGCAGGCGTCACCTATCAGGACCAGGGGGAGGTCGTCCACAACCCCGATCGGCCCGTCATAGAGGACGTGGATTCGATCCCCTTTCCCGCTTACCATCTGTTCAAGATGGAGAGCTACTCCAACCTGCAACCCACGCTCGACGACGTCGATGGACCCAGCTACCCCATGCTGAGCTCCAGAGGCTGCCCCTATCGCTGCAACTACTGCTCTCAGATCCTCCCCCGCGGCTGGCGTGCTCGCTCTCCCGAGAGCGTGGTCTCCGAGTGGCGATGGCTGGTGGAGGAGCTGGGCGCGGCCGAGATAGGCGTTCTCGACGACTCTTTCAACATCGACCGGAAGCGGGCACTCGAAATCTGCGACCTGATTATCGCCCAGGGTCTCAACCACGTCCCCTGGATCATGATCAACGGCATCCGTGCCAATCTCGCCGACGAGGAACTCCTGGGAAGAATGCGCGAGGCGGGATGCATCCGCACCGCCTTCGGAGTGGAGAGCGGAAACCAGCAGATCCTGGACACGGTGATCCACAAGCAGCTCACGCTCGAGCACGTACGTGCGGCCTTCAAGGCGGCGAAGGCGGTGGGCATGGAGACCATCGGCTTCTTCATCATCGGGTTGCCCGGCGAAACGAAAGAGACCATGGAAGACACCATCCGCTTTGCCTGCGAACTGGATCCCGTCGTGGCCAACTTTTCCATGGCCACGCCCTTCCCCGGCACCCAGATGTACGACCAGGTTCTCGAACGCGGAAGGCTCCTGGTGCACGATTGGCACGAGTTTGCCTTCTTCGAGAACAAGGCCCAGTTCGAGACAGATGAGATGCCCGCGGAGCTGGTGGAACGAGAGTGGCGTGAGGCCTACCGCCGTTTCTACCTGCGTCCGCACCGTGTGCTGCGCACCCTGCTCCGTAAGCGGACCTGGCTGGAACTGCCTCGGACCCTCCGCATGGCTTGGAGGACCGTGGCCAGTGGTTGAAGCTCAGCCTTGAAAAGCTCCACGCCTACCCTTACAATCGAACCGCTGATCCTGACAGCAACCTCGTTAGCTGCCACTCCGTGAGAGGCCACAGTGAGCAACGCTGACCGGATAAGGTGCAGTGTGGGTATCACCGCCCACAACGAAGAGGCGAACATCGGCCGCCTCCTGGAGGCGATGCTGAACCAGCACCTCGAAGAAGCGGAGGTCACGGAGATCATCGTCGTGGCCAGCGGCTGCACCGACAGCACCTGCGACATAGTGCGCGAGTTCGTAGCCAGGGAGCCTAGCATCAAGCTGCTCGTTCAGGAGCAGCGCGAAGGCAAGGTCTCGGCTGTCAACCTCTTTCTCCAACACGCTCGAGAAGACATCTGCGTCCTGGAAAGTGGCGATACGCTGCCCGGCGAGGAGACGGTGGAGAACCTGGTCAAGATGTTCCGGGACCCCCAGGTGGGCATGACCGGGGCGCACAAGGTCCCGGTCAACGTCCCCGACCAGGTCGTCGGGTATCTCTCCCATCTGCGGCTTACCCTGGAGCACTCGTTGTGTCTGGAGATCCCTCGTCTGGGCGAGATGATCGCCTTTCGCAAGGTCTTCGACCAGATCCCTCCCGACGTAGCCATGGACGAGGCCTTCGTCGAGGCGCTGATGATCAACCGTGGCCTGCAAGTCCGGTACGCGCCGGAGGCGATGGTCTACAACATGGGGCCCGAGACCCTGGGCGACTTCGTGCGCCAGCGGCGCCGGAACTACGCCGGTCACCTGCACCTCAAGCGGAAATATGGCTACCGCGTCTCCAGTCTGGACAACGCGCGGGTTGCGCGTCTCGCCTTGACCGAGGTCTGGCGGGCGATCAGTCACACCACCCGCTTGCTGTACGTCCTCACTGCGCTGGCCGCCATTGAGCTGTACTCCCGCATCCTGGGAAGCTACGACTACTATATCAGAGGCGATAAGCAGGTAGTCTGGGACATGGCCTGGACCACCAAAGAGTTGGACCAGGCCAGGGTGCAGGAGACCGAGAAATCCCTGAAGGCGTCACCGGAGAAGTAGTTTGCGAGACAAGGTGATCACCACCCTCAAGGTCGTGGTCAGCCTGGGGTTGATCGCGTATCTGGTGAGTCGCGTGGGGGTAGATGAGGTGGTCGAGGCGCTACGTTCTGCCTCGACCAATTATCTATATCTCCTCGTCGCCCTGGTGCTATACTTCGGAGCCATCGCTCTCGGCTCTCTCAAGTGGCAGATCCTGCTCCGGGCGCAGCGGATCGAAGTACCTCTGACAGACCTCCTATCCTTCACCTTCGTGGGCCTCTTCTTCGGCAACTTCCTTCCCACGAACGTGGGGGGTGACCTGGTGCGGGGTTACGACCTGGCCCGTCACACCCTGCTTCCTGCGGAGACGGCGATCTCCGTGGTCGTGGACAGGATGTTGGGCCTCATCGCCTTCGTCTTCGTGGCCGTGGTCATGTCCCTCCTCGTAGTGTACACGGCAGGGCAGGCGGCCCTGTGGGAGGTGGCGGTTATGGCCGCGATAGCCCTTCTGGCACTGTGTGGGGTCTTTGCCCTCATGCTCAGCGGTCGCCTGCGCCGACTCATCGGCCGCCTTTTCCGCACCTCGTTGCTGTTGCGCCTGGCCCCACTATACGAACGGCTCTCCAGTGCGCTCTCCGCCTACAGGCGCGGTTACGGCGCGCTGGCGGTGGGCTTCTGCATCTCCATCCTGGTGCTGAGCATCGGCAGCGTGGTCAACTACCTCATCTCTCTCTCTCTGGGGGGAGGTATCTCGCTGCTGCACATCTTCCTCTTCACGCCTCTGATTACGTTCGTGCTCCTGATACCGATCTCTGTGGGCGGCATCGGACTGAATCAAAGCGCCTACGTCTTCTTCTTCAACCTGGTGGGCGTCCCGGAGCAGAAATCCCTGGCCATCTCCCTCCTCATGCAGGCCATCATCATCATCTCCAGCCTGCCCGGAGGCGTGCTGTGGTGGCGGAAGCGCTCCGCACGCCCGTCGAAGAACTCATCGCGGTAGACCCGCATTGCAGCGCCCATTACTTCAGCCGTGCGCGCTCGCAGCCACGGCGGGAACGTTGGCCTTGCCACGACCAACATCCGCTGCTGTCCCAGGTACCACGACACACCCGCTGAGCGTAAGAGACGCGTCGCACACGCAGTGCCAAGAAACCAGCATGCTTACATGCCATTCTCTGTGCCCAGACGGGCTTGACAACGTGTATCTAGAAGTTATACTTGAGGTGAAATGTCGGACAGAACGCTAGGTCTACTGATCCACTATATCGTCGATCAACTCCACAACGTGGGGGCAGAGGTCAGCAAGATTAGGATCGTCAAGCTGCTCTACCTCATCGACATAGCTTACTACCGAACGCATCGACAACTGCTGACCGGTGTTCGGTGGGTCGCCTACAGGTACGGTCCCTATGCCTTCGAGATCGACCGGGCGATCAAGACCCTCGGCTACAAGCTTGAGAAGGAAGAAGTACTCACCCCCGATGGGCACTCGGCGTTCGTCTATCGAGGCGGCGGCGAGTCAGAGCTTCCGAGAACAGTAAATACCGGCACAAAGATGATGATCGACGAAGTCATTCACCGTTGGGCCTACGAGAGCTTGAATGATCTCCTGAACCACGTGTATTTCCAAACCGCACCCATGGAGGAAACTCAGTTCCGCGAGGCATTGGACTTCGAACGCATCTCGCAGCCGACCGGCCTCGCAGGCATAGGCCTGGAGATCCCACCCAAGAGATTAGAGCGGTACAGGCAAGCGCTGGCAACGGAGCACCAGCGGCACCTACAGAGATTGGAGAACACGAGGGCAGCCCTCCATGCCTGGCCCATCAGTGGGGATGCCGCGTATCGCGAAGCCATGGCAAGGCGAGATGAGCAGGAGAAGAGTGGCTTGCCAAGACAGCTGCGGCTCAAGGACAGCAGATCTACGTAAGCACAACGGCTTCGATGAACGATCTGATCGGTGACTACTATGAAGTCTCCACCCCTCAAGCGGAGGCTGCGTACCAACGAGGAGAGATACACTGGGTTCCTTCGCTATACCTTGAGCGCGACCTGAAACTGGTTCGACCTGTAGGCCCTGACCCGTGGGCTGGCGACGTCGAGGGATGGGAGATGATAGAAGCAAGCCAACCCGATCTGCATCCCCCGCCTTTCGACCATCCCCCGCTGAGGTCGCCGCCGCTCGAAAGCCGCGAGGAGCACCTGGCTCTGAAGGCCAAGCTGAGACCATCCATCCTCTTCTCGTCGGCCCCCGAACAGTGGTGCTATCGCTCAGGAGATGTCCGTGAGTCGGTCTACTTGGTGCTCCCGATGTTCTCGTTCCACGAAGAGGACCGTGACGAGTTCCGGCTGCGCGTCCGCGCCCTCGCATATCGCGAGCTGTTCTATCTCCCTGAAGATAACCGACTGCGCATGATCGAGGGCTTCGTCAGGTTTGACCGCGCGCACGTTGTGCCAAGGGGTTGGATGAAACCACACTCCGTCAGGCTGTCAGACGACGCGATGCTCATGCTAGAAGAGTGGTTCGTTTTCTACCTCACGGGTACTGCAAGCGACTGGCTTCTGGAGTATAGGGCGGAACTGGGAGCCGCCCTCGATGACCTGCTGGCCCGTATGAGCTAGCCCACACCCCCCGTAACGCAACCAGTTGACCTGCGGTGCCTGACATCTGCAGCGCGCATGTCAAGACGGCAGCCCCCACACAGCCAGGCATGCTCCACTTGACTTACAGGCAAGCACAACCATTCGCTCGATGGCTGCTCCCCTGGCTACCATTCCCCTGTCCCAGGTGCGCCCCCCCAGGCCACAGATGGCTAACGCGACTCGACTCTCGGATCAGCCGCGCGCCACCTCCAGTATCAACTGGATCAGCTCCTCGCGGTCAGGACCAGACCACGGGATTTCCGAACGCCCCTCAGGCAGCAGCGTCAGTGCAGCATCATACCCGGCGTCCACCAGGACCTGGTGGTACTCCTCGGCCTTCTCGACCCAGGCTGGGTTGGCCATCTCCCCAAAGACGAGATGAACCGGAAGGCTCGGACCACTGCCGATGACGCCGAAGAAACTGCTCACTTTCCAAAGGTCGGGGTCTGATTCACTAAGCCTCTCGTAGAAGTCGTAGTCCCCACTGTAGCCGACGTATGCGTCCACATGGGCAGAGTCCTTCCCCGCCAGGCACTCCGTCTGCGACGGCGGACCTCCCCTGTTGGAGGCGAACTCGTCCCACACCTGCTGCAGGTTGTCCCCCATCAACGCCGTCTCCAATCCTGAACTGTCATGCCCAAACACCGTGATCCACCCTGGCTCGCCCCCGTAATCCGCGGCCCTCTCCCGGGCAAAGCGGACCGCGCAGGCCCACGACTCGTGGACCTCGCGCAAGTCCCTGCCGTTGTCCTCAGTGCACTCGCTAAGCATCAAACACGGCGAACGCCTTTGCGGGACGAAGACCACCAGGCCCCGCCCAGCGAGCTCTTCGGCGAGGGATGAGTACGCCACGGTATCCTTGGATTGGAACCATGCGTGCATGAGCACCACAACCGGCCAGGGCCCCGGCTCAGTCGGCGCGTACACATCGAGCATCTCAACGGGCGCGTCCGGTTCCAGCAAAGTCAGGTACTCGATGTCCTCGGTAACCTCCACTGAGTAGCTGGGTGTCGGTTGCACGAATGTCGACGTGCTAGTCGGCGCGACCTCCGTAGGCGCGGGAGCGCCTCCAGGTGCGCAGCCAAACACCGTGACCAGGACAACCATCAGTACGAGAAACGCCGTCTTCATTCTGAGCTCCTCCTTCCTCACTCTCTAGCGTCGGCCGGCCCGGACACGCACCCGCTAGATCTCGCAGTGACTCATGTCACACCTCCTTTACCTGGTGGGGGTTCGCCTGCAACCACAACTGCCCCGGACAACCAGTTCCGTATCCAGCATGATTCGCTTGAGTTCTACCGACCGCCCGCTACGGAGCTGTAGAAGCATGGTCATCGCCTGCATGCCCATTTCGTAGGCTGGCGCCGATACCGTCGTCAGAGGCGGCTGCACCAATGCGGCGAGCTCGATATCGTTGTAGCCCACGACAGCCACGTCCTCCGGAATGGTCTTGCCCCGCGCCTGGATGGCTTGCATAGCCCCGATGGCCAAGACATCTGCGGCGCCGAAGATCCCCGAAGGCGCCGCAGCCATGTCCAACAGTTGTTGCGCAGCCCGATAGCCCCAGTCTACGGTGAAGGCTGGCACCTCGACGACGAGCCCAGAATCCACATCCAGGCCGCTCGAGCTCAAGGCACGCTGGTACCCCAGGTAGCACTCGTTCAGGTTTCGCCACGAGAGAGGGCCGCTGATCAGGCCAATCCGCCTGTGGCCGTGCTCCAGCAGATGGGTCGTAGCTCGGTATCCGGCCCCCTCTGAGTCGAGGAGGACAACGTGCTCGGGCGCATCTGGCTCGTCGACGTAGACGATGGGGGGCAACCCCTGGAGTTCAGCACCTCTCGCCCCCAGCACTGTTCGGGTCGACGTGAGGATCAGACCATCGACCCCTTTGGCGCTGAGCTGGTTTATGTATCTCGTCGCCAGTCGGGGAAGGTCGTGGAATTCACAGATGAAGAGGAGCTGCCGCGCATCCCGGGCGGCCGCCTGGACCCCCCGAAGGAATGGCACGTAGAACGGATTGAGTCCGGGGATCAGCACGCCTGTAGTGAACGACGGCAGATCAGGCACCCGCTGCGCAAGTCGCCTCGGATCATGCCCAACCACCGACGTCCCCACGCCTCGACGAGAAGTAACCAGCCCATCCGCTTCGAGTCTCTGGTAGGCGGTGCGAACCGTGTGCATGTTGATGCCCAGGTGCTTGGCCAGTTCGCGCATCGGCGGCAGCTTGTCGCCCTCTTGTACCTCACCGCTGGCGATGAGCCAGGTGATTTGCTGCTGTAGTTGCGCAGAGAGCGGCAGGGCTGCGTCTGGATCGATGCCGATCAACCGCAGGAGTCTGATGGTCCCATCGGTCGGGGTTGGCGATCCACTCATAGGGCTGCCCACCAGCGAGCGCTACTCTGCAGGGGTGTATGTTCCAATTATATAGAACAATAGCATATCTGTCAAGCCCAGTGCCCGTACTCTGCCCACTTCCTCTCCAGTGACCTGCGTGAGCATCTGTCCAGCCTCCTCCGCGGTGAGTACCCCAGGTTGGAAATCAGAAACGCTGCGCTGCTCCTCGCTCAAAGGGGACCGCTGAGCGCTGACCATGATGTCGCAGCGCCCAGAGCTCGTCGATACCGCGCGTCTCCGCCAGCGTGGGCATATATGCTTAGCGCATGGCGCGCGGAAGTACCTACGCCCCGAGGCGGATGCGCGCGCGTAAACGCCCATCGACAGCCCGATGCGTTGCGCCTTTCTCGGGGGTGCAGAACGGGTGCTTTTTCTCTTCAAAGCCAGCCAACGTTGTGATACAGTGAGGGTGGAAGACAAGCGGTGAATGAAGGAGGTAACGAACATGTTGTCTCTTGAGATAATCGGAGTGCTGGGCGCCTTGTTTGCTTTCCTGGTCCTCGCCATGGTCAGGACTGAGCTGGCCAGAAGGGAGACCAAGGCACAACAGCGGGCTGAGGAAGGTGCGCCGAGGCCCGCAGGGGAAACCCAGTAGTCGCCGTCACGGCAAGCCGTGATGCTGCAAGTGGAAGAACGGATCCGATAAGGATCCAAAAGGAGGTAAGTGTCATGTTGTCACTGGAGCTCATCGCCATATTCGGCCTGCTCTTCGCCTTCGTGGTCTACGTCATGGTTGTGACCCAACTGGAACGTAGAAGCCTGCAGACTGCCGAGAAGAAGGCCGAGCTCGATAGGCTAGCAGAGCACGCAGCGGAGACGGTCAAGGCGAAAGCCGAACGCTGAACCAGGCTCAAGAACACACCACAGAGGAGGTACAGGATATGTTGACTATCGAGATCGCGGGCGTACTCCTTCTGCTAGTGGGGCTATTGATCTACGCCATGGTCCGGTCCCAACTGCAGAGGAGGAGCGCTATCCTGCCCGGTCAGGTTGACCGAGCAGCCAGAATACTGATCGTTGACGATGATCCCGACTTCGTGAAGATCACGGACCGGATCCTGAAGAATCATGGATACGAGACCCATAGCGCCTCCAGCGGTGCTGAGGCGCTGAAAGTCATGCGGACAGGTCCCGCCAAGCCTGACTTGGTGCTGCTCGACATTATGATGGATTACATCACCGACGGCCTGGACGTGAGCAATGCCATGCAGAGGGACCCCGGCTTGAGGGACATCCCGGTGATCATGGTCACCTCGCTGACGGGCGTGAAGAGCCAGGAGTTGTTCCCCAGCGACGAGCACGTGGCCGTCAGCGCTTGGCTGAGCAAGCCCGTTCGGCCAGATCAACTTCTGAACAGTGTGCGCGAAACGCTGGCTGGAGTGCCGCAGGGCGTGCCGGTCGGAGTTCCAGCGCTACCGTAAAGGAGATCAGGCTGGCTGCAAGTGGTGAACGAGAAGGGTTACGGGATAGGTCAACGTTGCGGTGACCTTGACACAAGCTAGACCAGGCTTGGCCATCGTCTGTCGCCAAGCCTGGCGTCTACATCGGCGCGGTTTGGCCTGGGGATTTGTGCTCGTCAAGACCGCCAGGTAGCATAGAGAGTCAAAGACCCACGTACCCTTCAGGAAAGGCGCATTTTCTACGAAGTAGTCGAACCGAATCACGAAGAAGAGGGAGTAGTATACATGTCCAGAGTCGCTATGTTGATCGATGAGTCGATATGCGTGGGCTGTCGTGGTTGTCAGGTCGCCTGCAAACAGTGGAACGACCTCCCGGCTGAGGCGACCGTCCAGCGAGGGACCTATGAGAACCCTCCTGACCTCTCCGCCGCCACCTGGACCCGGGTCAAGTACACGGAACTGGTCCAGGGCGATGATGTGCAATGGCTCTTCTTGACACAGGGTTGCCTCCACTGTGGGAACCCAGCCTGTGTGGAGGTCTGCCCCACCGGTGCGCTGAAACAGCACCCCACTCTGGGTATCGTTACCCTTGAACGCGACTTGTGCAACGGATGCGGGTATTGCACTCAGTTCTGTCCCTTCGGCATACCCCGCCTGGACGCCGATGTGCTCTCAGGCGAGGGAAAGGCCTTCAAGTGCAACTTCTGCCAGGACCGGGTGACCAATGACACGCTGCCGGCCTGTGTCAAGACTTGTCCCTCGGGAGCGTTCAAATTCGGTGACCGCGAAGAGATGGTGTCCCTAGGCAAGGCTCGCGTAGAGGAGCTCACGCAGGCAGGGTTTCCCAACGCCAATCTGTACGGCGAGCACGAGATGGGAGGCCTCGGTAGAATGTATGTACTCAGAGAGAGACCATCCGCGTACGGGCTCCCGGAGAACCCTCAGTATCCAGTCGTGGCCAACGTATGGCAAGACATAGTGCAGCCGCTCGGCACTCTGGCCTTCGGTGCCGCTGCCCTCGCCGTAATGGGCTTCTACTTCGTCGCGCGGCGCAACATCAAGATGGAGGAAGTGGAATGATAGGCGACAGGGTGCGCAGAGTAGAAGAGGCCGGCGAAGGAGGAGTCATCAGAGTCAGATGGATCCCCAAGTACTCGGCGATGGAGCGGGTCTTCCACTGGGGACACACAGTCACCTTCCTCGCCCTCGCCATGACCGGGATGATCCTGTTCTTCCCCTTCCTGCGCCCGTTGGCTCGCGGAGACGGGGGTCAGCTCATCCGTATGCTGCACCGAGCCTCGGCTATTGCCTATGGGGCGCTGCCCTTGATCTACGTCATACTGGAGCCAAGGCGAGCATGGATGAGCCTGAAGTCTGTGTTCAAGGTCAGCCGCTACGACATCGAATGGGTCAAGGGCATGATACCCTACTACATGTTCGCGCGACACGAGGCCATGGCCCCGCAGGATAGGTTCAACACCGGCGAGAAGCTGAACGCCGTCGTCATCATCCTGGGGAGCGTGGTCTTCGCCGTCACTGGCCTGCTCATGTGGTTCGGCAAGGGCATCCTGCCCATAGGGCTCTTCCAGACGATGGTGCTGGCGCACGACGTCGCCATGATCGTCACTGTGTGTATGTTCATCGTCCACTTCTATCTGGCCGTCCTGCATCCCCTGATGTGGGCCGGGCTGGTAAGCATGCGCTTTGGCGTCACTTCTGCCACTTACGCTCAGGAGCACCATGCTCTGTGGTACTACGGCGCGGACAAGGCCAGGGAGATCTACGAGGCTCAGAAGGCAGACCAGATGGACAGCGAGAAGCGGTCCAGCCGCTGACGCCCATCTGCCCGTACCGCTGACAAGCAAGGGACCAGAATCAATCCTCTGGTCCCTTTTCGTCTCCTGCACCAGCGCCCTCGTCGTGAAAGGCGCTGCCCTGTTCGCGACGGGGGTGGCTCCGTCACCCCGAGGTAGGGGCACGTTATCCCTCGTTTCGATTCCCCACCACTCTGCCCCCTTCCAGGGCCTCTTCTCCAGCCTCCGCAACCCGTGGCAGCGTGAAGGTGAAGGTCGTGCCTTCGCCCAGGTGAGATTCCACGTCGATCGTGCCCCCGTAGGATTCAACAATCTGCTTGACGATGGACAGGCCGAGACCGGTGCCGTGCTCCTCGATGCTCTTGGCCTGCTTCGTGCGATAGAACTCATCGAAGATCCGGGGCAGGTCGTCCGCAGCGATACCCACGCCCGTGTCGGAGACCACGCCGATTACCCGACCATCCTTCTGGTCCACTGAGGCCACCACGCGCCCACCACGAGGCGTGTATTTGATGCTGTTGGAAATGAGGTTGGTCCACAACTGCCTCAGATGCTCCTCATCGGCCAACATCTCAGGCTGACCGGAGAACTCTGTCTTCAGGGTCAGGCCCTTGCGCTCCGCCTCTGCCCGCAGCAAACCTGTAACCTCCTCCAGAACCCGAGCCACCGACACAGTCGTCTTCTTCACACCTGCGGCCTTTTCCTTCATGTGGGCTAGCAAGAGGAGATCGCTGATCATGTCCAGGAGTTCCCCACACCTCCTGTGGGCGTTCTCCAGCATTTCCTGTTCGTCGTCGGCAGCGTAGCCGTCCAGGATGAGTCCCAGATAGCCCTGGATGGCGGCGACGGGCGCTCTCAACTCATGGGCCACTGTGAGCATGAAGCGACTCTTCATCGCATCTAGCTTCTCCAGCTCCGCCTTCGCCCTGGCCAGTCCCTCGGCCTCCTCCTCGATGCCCGTCAGGCGCTTGTTTTCCAGTGAGAGGCGCCGGTGCTCCAAACCATGGTTGACCACCAGGATCAGATCATCGGCGGTAAAGGGTTTGGAGATAAAGTCGTAGGCGCCTTGCTTGATGGTCTTGACCGCTGCTTCGACAGTGGCGTACCCGGTGATGATAATGACCACGATGTCCGGGTCGATCTCGCGGAAGCGGCCCAGCGCTTCCATACCGCTCATGCCGGGCATCATCAAGTCCAGCAAGACCAGATCGTAGGAGCCCTCGCGCAACATGCGCAGTCCTGTGGCAGCGGTATCGGCCACGTCCACCGTGTAGCCCAGTGGCACCAGCGCGCGCCGACACCCCTCTCGTATGCCTCGTTCGTCATCGACAACCAGAATGCCTGCGTCTTCTCCCACCAGATGCCCTCCTTGGCGCTCGCCACATCATCCCGGGTTGGCTTCAGTCACCTGCTGTACGCCTGCCGAGGCCTCTGCTCCACCAGGCGCGATCGGAAGCGTCACAGGTAGCGTGATGGTGAAGGTGCTACCGACCCCCACCTCGCTCTCCACATAGATCTGTCCCCGATGCATCTTGATGATGCCATAGACGATGGCCAACCCCAATCCCGTCCCCTTGCCAATGGGCTTGGTGGTGAAAAAAGGAGTGAAGATCTTGCTCAGGTTCTCTTCCGGGATCCCACAACCGGTATCCCGAAAGACGATCTGGATCATCTCGTCCTGCGCACTCTCGGTGGTGATGGTCAGCGAGCCTCCATCCTCCATCGCTTCGGCTGCATTGGTCATGATGTTGACGACGACCTCCCTCAACTGAGCGGGGTCCGCCTGGATAGTGGGCAGCGCGGGATCCAGGCTGGTCACGACCTCCACGTGGTCGAACATGGGCTGAACACCAGTCTCCTGGACTGCCTCGGTGATCAGAGCGTTGACGTCGGTGTTTTGGGCCAAGACCTCGTTCTGCCGGGCGAAGTTGAGCAGGTCGGAGACGATGGTCTTGCACCGGGTGGCCTCTTCGATGATCATCTTGGCGTCATCACGCCGAGGGTCGTCATCCGGGAGCTCCTTGCGCATGATGTCCGAGAAGAGCAGGATCGTACCCAGCGGGTTGTTGATCTCGTGGGCGACGCCGGCGGCCAACTGGCCCACGGAGGCCAGCTTCTCCGACTGGATCAGTTGCTGCTCCGTGGACCGCAGCGTCTCCACCATGCTGTTGAAGGACCTGGCCAGGATAGCCAGTTCCCCGGTGCCCTGTACTGGCACGGTTACCGTCCGATCACCGAGAGCCACCTTCTCGTTGGCCTCCGCCAGAGTCTCCACTGGCTTGGTGATAGAGCGCGAGATGGGCACGGCGATCATCACCGCCAGGAGCGTCGAGCCTAGCGCGATCATCAGGATCCGCGCGTCGAACTCGTTCACCAGTCTCTGAAAAGACGCCTGGCGAGCTCCAACGTACAGGATGCCCACCACCCGGCCCTCGTGGTCGCGCAACGGCTCATAGCGGGTGATGAAATTCTCGTTCACGACATACGCTGGACCAGTGAACCCCACCCCTTCTATCAGAAGCGCGTCACGGACCTGCTGTGAGACCCGCGTCCCAACCGCCCGCTTGCCCTCCAGATCCAGAACGTTCGTGGACACCCTCAGATCACCGAAGAAGATGGTCACGGTGTCTACCCCAGCCACCTCCTTGATCCTGTCCACGATCGTGAAGTCGTTGTTGAACAGATGCCCTACCATCACGGCTCCCAGCACTTCGCCATCGCGTGACAGCACAGGGGCCACGGTGGTGAGGGTCAAGCCCGCAGTCCCCTCGCGCGGGTCAAAAGGCTCCGGGGCTGCCTTGGGCGTATCGACTATCGTGATCGCGGCTTGTTCCGCTAGACCAAGCAAGGCCAGCAAGCCACTGGGAATCACCTCGGTGGCTGCGAGTATGGTGCCCCTGTCCAGCACCGCGGATACTATGGGGAGAGCCGACCAATCACCAGAGGCCGTCGGCGTGGCCAGGCCTGCGGAGCGCGAGGTTCGGCCGAGAACGGATTTGCCTTCCGCATCCACCAGTACGATGAAGTGACTCGCCACCAGGCTCTGCGACTCTATCTCGTTCTCTACCGGCTCCTCCAACTGTCGCATGGCTTCAGGATCGCCGGAAGAGGCGGCCGGCAACGCCCTCACCACCGACTCGCTGGAAGCCAACCTGCGAGCGGTCCCGGTGATCTTCTCCAGCTTGATCTCGTAGAACGCCTCCGCTAGCTGCATATCCCGGTTAACCCGACTGTCCTGGGCATCCGAGAGATAGTCACCGATCAGCTTGGAGGTCACCAGCGCGGTCGCGCCGACGGTGACCAGCGCGATCAGCGAGAAGAGTATCACCAGAGAGGTCTGCAGACGAAAGCCTAGCACGCGGTCGATGTGTCTTCTCATCATGTCTACCCACGGCACACCAGGCTGGATGCAGTAATGTGACGTGAGGCAACGCCGTCCAGAACTGCCCGGTACAAACCTGATCCCCTCTTCCTGCTCCGCTTCTATTGTACTTCGCCTGCGGACAAACATCCAGCATTTGTCGCTGACGAGCCGACCGGCTCCCGGGTCAGTAGGCATAATTGCGCACCTCCCCAGCGGTCTGCCTCCGCATAAATGCCTACAGGTGTAGGATCGTGATACGCCTTTATCCCAGGTGCAGAACGGGCAGTTTACCCCTTCAAAGGCAGTACGCATTGTGGTAGACTACACCCGGCGAGCGGTGTGACTGAAATGCGGCGCGCCCGAGTACTCCGTGGCATCTCCCGTGAGTTGGCACGACGATTTGGCCTGCCTCGATCCGACGCCCCCAGGCCAGGCTGACGCCGAGTTGAACGCGGAAAAGATGCCAGGCCCGACAGCTTGCCGTGCGCGTCGCTGCCTGGCCTATCGCTCGTCATGGGCCGAAGCCCTTGACATCGCGCTCATGGTCAACGCGCCATGAGAGAGGATCTGGGAAGGAGGTGCGTCGCTTTCTACCGTCGGAATGGCAAAGCGCGGTTGATTCACTCCTCGGGTCGCAGGCCGCACAGGCGCCGCAGGAGAGCCGGAAGCCTGTACTTCGCCGGGGACTTGGAGAAGGGTAGTGGACCGGTCCAGTCGCCGACTACTACCAGCGATAGGCTGTGGGACACGGCAGGATGCTACGTCATGAGCTCATCGATCCGTGGCCGGCAGCCCTATCTGTCCTCTCCCACCGTTTTCTGCCGCGATCACAGCCCGGTCAGTGGACACCATAACTGCTAACACGGGGGAGTAGTCCATCGACTGACGAGAGAGAACGGACTGCTCCCCTTGCTGCGTAGGCAAGGAAATCACAGTCATCGATGAGAATACGGGGGAAACATGAGTGACAAGTTGGCAAACCCAGCACCTCTCGGTCTCCTGGCTTTCGGCATGACAACCGTATTGCTGAATCTGCACAATGCCGGGTTCTACCCGCTCGACAGCATGATCCTGGCTATGGGATTCGCCTATGGAGGCATCGCTCAAATCGTGGTGGGCGCGATGGAGTTCAGGAAAGGCAACACCTTTGGCACCGTGGCCTTCACCTCTTACGGCCTCTTCTGGTGGTCTCTCGTGGTCCTGCTCCTCCTGCCTGGCACCAGCCTCGGCACCGCCGGCCCTACAGCTGCGTCGCTGGCAGCATACTTTTTCATCTGGGGCTTGTTCACCCTGGTCATGTTCTTTGGGACCCTGAAGGCGAACCGCGTACTCCAGACTGTCTTCCTGAGTCTGGCGATACTGTTCTTCCTCTTGACGGCCAGGGAGTTGACGGGCAACCAAGCCATTGGCACCTTGACCGGTTACGAAGGCATCTTCTGTGGGTTCAGCGCAGTGTACCTGGGCCTCGCGGAAGTGCTCAACGAAGCGAACGGCAGGACCGTCCTGCCCATATGGGAGACCAGCTAGATCCCATCTTGCCGAGTTGGCTGCGACGGGGGCATGAACTGTATGGACGAGCGATCTCGCACCAGCAAATGGCGCACGGATCTTGCTCGCCGCGGTCTGGTCATCTCCGCCATCCCGCCCACTCGCATACCCTGCAATACTTGCCTTGACTGATCTACTCAGCGCTCAGCTTGGGCACTGCCACAGCCCTGAAGGAGGACATAAGGATGGCAGACAAAGAAGACACGATCACTTCGTTGCTGGATGAGAAGAGGCTCTTCCCCCCTTCGGAAGAGTTCCGCAGCCGGGCCCGCATCAGCAGCCTGGACCAGTACAGAGCCCTGATCAAAGAGGCCGAAGAAG